>NZ_JYON01000010.1 GCF_000952155.1 Aliterella atlantica CENA595
TTGTCCCTGTGAGCCATCCGCCCAAGGCTAGGTATGCGCAGGGAAATAGCAATATGCCGCTCCAGCCTACGAATACGAATCTGTCGCGCTTTAGCCAGTCGTCTACGGTATCAAATATGCCGCGACTCGGTGCGCTGCCAACTGCAATTGTCATTGAATCAAAATCCTCTCGTTTACTAAAAATTGCAACGTTTCTGAGGAATTAGCACTTTGACATCCTCTAGTTGCCGAAGCTTTCGAGATTTATGAGAAAATTCCTAGCGATCGCCGCTAACTAATTATCTCACTGGGTATGTCAACTCGCCCTTGCCACTTGCTGGCAATCCAGCGATCGCTGCTTAATGTTTGTTAACTTATCACATTTTTCATGCTAAAGTCCCGATTCCACACTTGTGTTTTCAGGACTTGAGCATTGCGTCTATTAATATAATAAATATCAGAAAAATTTACAATTTGACACAAGGTTAAAGCGCGATCGCCAAACTTAAGCCGCTAAACTTGCATTGGATCGCCACATGAATCAACAATTTTTTTTAGCTTTAGCAAACAAGGTGTTTATATGAGCGTATCAACCGCCGATAAAGGCAAATCTCCATCAGGAGATAAATTAGCTTCGCCGATTCTCCATCAACCAATTTTAGGCTCGCGGCGATTGAGCAATTACTGGTGGGCAACAGTTGTCACGGTTGGAGCTAGCGGTTTTTTACTAGCAGCGCTATCTAGCTACCTCAAAGTCAACTTACTGCCTTTTGCTAACCCCACCGAATTAATTTTTGTCCCTCAAGGCGTAGCAATGGGCTTTTATGGTGTAGCTGGATTGCTCCTAGCTGCCTATCTATGGTTCGTTGTCGCTTTGGATGTCGGTGGCGGTTACAACGAATTTAATCAACAAACTGGACAAGTAAAAATTTTTCGTTGGGGATTTTTAGGCAAAAATCGCCGCATTGAGATTAACTGCAAAACTCAAGACGTGCAAGCAGTGCGCGTAGATATTAAGGAAGGCATTAATCCCCGCAGAGCGCTGTATCTGCGCGTCAAAGGGCGCAGAGATATTCCCCTAACGCGAGTTGGTCAACCTTTATCTTTGACACAATTAGAAAATCAAGCTGCCGAACTTGCTCGATTTTTGGGCGTGCAACTTGAAGGTTTATAAAATATGATGATGGACTGCGATCGCACAAAACTAACAATGCAGTTGAAAAAATGTTTGCTCTCGTTTGCGCTTTTAGTAGCGTTCATCGTCGGGGGATGTACGTCAAATGGAACCGCAACCGAAACTTCTACCCCCGCATCAGTCACCGAAACAACATCTGTACCTACTGAGGTAAGTAGCCCGCAAATGAAAGATTTACCAGTATTAGAAGGCAAAGCCACCGTAGTAATGACCGTAAATGGTGCGCCAATTACTATTGAAGTTGATGGCACAAATGCACCGATCACCGCTGGCAATTTTGTCGACCTAGTACAAAGAGGCGTATATGATGGTCTAGTATTTCACCGCGTTGTCCGCACGCCCGAACCTTTTGTCGTCCAAGGCGGCGACCCCCAAAGTAAAGATCCTAAAGTTCCACCGCAATTATTGGGTACAAGCGGTTTTAAAGACCCCAAAACAGGTAGAGAACGTACTATTCCTCTAGAAATTAAGCCAGAAGGGGCAAAAACGCCGCTCTACAGCCAAACATTTGAAAGCGAAGGAGTTTCTAGCCCTCCACAGCTAAGACATACTCGTGGCGCGGTGGCAATGGCGCGATCGCAATCTCCTGATTCTGCTTCGTCACAATTCTACTTTACCCTTACAGATTTAGCCTTTTTAGATGGTAGTTATGCTGTCTTTGGCTATGTTACTAACGGCATGGATGTAGTTGACAAAATTCAACAAGGCGATCGTATTGAGACAGCCAAAGTTACCCAAGGTGCTGAAAACTTAAGAAACGGCGGCAAGTAGTAAGTAATCTTTGGTAGAAGTTGTTGTTACTGGTATCGGTTTAGTTTCCCCTTTAGGTGACAGCTTAGAGGCTAGCTGGCGGCAACTATTAGCAGGCAAGTCGGCAATTAGATTGCAGCAGCCTTTTGCCGAACTAAAACAACTACCTTTAGCGCTAATTGGGCAGCAACCAGTCTATTTACAAGCCCTAACTAGGCTGGTTGTCAGTGCTGCTATTGCCGATGCAGGGCTAAAACTACCTCTGACTGATTGTGGCGTAGTCGTTGGCTCAAGTCGTAGCCAGCAAGCAACTTGGGAACGGCTAGCAAGAAGGCACGATAGGAGTGAGGAATGGCTAAATACATTGCCCCACATGAACGCGATCGCCTCAGCTAGGCAAATTGGCGCTTCCTTAGTACCAGTTCTTGCTCCAATGGCGGCTTGTGCGACTGGAATTTGGGCGCTTTTTCAAGGCTACGAATTAATTAAAACTGGGCAATGTCAGCGAGCGATCGCTGGCGCAGCCGAAGCCCCCGTTACCCCTCTTACTCTTGCTGGCTTCGAGCGCATGGGCGCTTTAGCTCAAACTGGCTCTTATCCTTTCGATCTCCAGCGTCAAGGGTTGGTATTAGGGGAAGGTGCATCTGTATTGGTACTAGAATCTGCCGAATTAGCTAAACAGCGCTCTGCGCGAATTTACGGTCAAATCCTTAGTTTTGGCTTGAGCGCAGATGCTTATTATGCTACTAAACCAGATATTGAAGGCAAAAGTGCGATCGCGGCTGTCAAGCAATGTTTGGATCGCGCCCAATTATCGCCCACAGATATAGACTACATCCACGCTCACGGTACAGCCACCCCAATAGGCGATCGCCACGAAGCAGGGTTAATTAGCTATTTATTTCCTCAAGTTCCTGTCAGTTCGACAAAAGGAGCTACAGGGCATACTTTAGGAGCTTCTGGGGCGTTAGGGGCAGCATTTTGTCTCAAAGCATTGCAGCAGCAATTATTACCGCCTTGCGTGGGCTTAGAACGCTCGGAATTCGATATAAATTTAGTTACTACGGGCGATTGCAGTAAGATTAATCGAGCGCTGTGTTTTAGCTTTGGCTTTGGCGGTCAAAATGCAGTTATGGCTGTAGCTAAATATGAGTAGATCGCTATAAATACCCTAGGAGTCAAAGACAATGCGCTGTGCTATTTCTAGTCGTGCTGGTCAAGTTTTAGCTAGAGGAAGTTTGATTATTCAAACAAATGAAGATGGACAGCAAACTCTAGTGTTTCAAACAGATCGAGGAAAGCTAATTCCAGGCGGTACAATTGACGCTGATGGCGACTTAACCCAAGCAAGTGAAGAACTATTTCGCCAATTTTACAAAACTTGGGGAATGACTGAGATGACACTTACTGCTAAACCAAATATTTAGATTGGTAACCTAGCAATTGCCGTGAATATAAAGTTGCCTATACCAATTGGTCTATATTTATAGGTAATAATTGTTTTAATAAAGCTACAAAGCTTGCGTAGCACAGGTTGTAGCTGATAATTGTCTTGAGTGCAATTACACCATTGGAAAGATGCGATCGCATCTGTATTTCTTTAATCTACGTGTAGATAAGAAATAAGCCTGAAACCTATGAATAATAATCAAGAACCGGAAGTTAATCGTGCAGTCAATCCTGGCGATGTAATTGATGAATCTAAAAGTGTTGAAGAAAAGTCAAAGCAAGTTGCCGTAGACTCACCTGATATTACAGGCGACCATATTACTGTCAATACATACGTTATGGTTGAAGAACCAGACGGTGAAGAAAAAGCCTTGCACCACGTTAGAGATGCAGAAGAAATCTCAGATGTTATTCGTCAAGCCAGAGTAGACGAGAATGGAGAAAGAATCTGGTAATTTAGTCCAAAAGTCTTGAACTTTTCCGAGAATAAATCAATAAAAGTGGCAGCCTTAAAAGCTGCCATCAACTTTATATTTAAGCCGAAATACATTTGTGCTACCTAATTACTATTCGACAGCAACTTGAGGTACGCCCATACTGTAATTGATTACACGCCCATTAAGATTGTAGCCAATTTGACCGCTTTGCAATAGATTCCGCACCAAATGTTCTAACTCCGAACCGATCCGGCGCAAGTTATAGTCGGTTAAATCTGCTCCGCTATAAGCCTCTACCAGTTCGTCAAATTTACGGTACACCTTTTGTAAACTGTCTTCACTCCAACTAAATTCATTATCAGGATCGACATCCAAAGTTAAAACTTGGCTGCTAGGAACTAATTCCCCTTCCTTGTTAACTTCCGCAGAAAAGATCCGAATGTGGCGAGTTGTAGACTTGAGTAACTGCTCTTCCATGAATCAAAGATTTAGCTGAACTAGATCGCACTTTGAATTATCTTAAACCATTACTTGGCTTTAGCAATCATGCCAGTCGCACGAGCATAAGCAAAAATCCCCCCAGCATCAATTACAGGCTTAACTTCTCCTAGTGACTGCAATTGATAAACTTTGCCTAACGTATGGTTGGTAAGCTGATTTTGCTCGAAGTCTATTGTTACCTCTTGTCCTGTCTCAAACTTATCGCACAAGCGCTCTGGAGTTTCCCAAGGATAAAGTTCGCCAGTTGCCGTACAATTGCGAAAGAAGATCCGCGCGTAAGACTGGGCGACTACTGCTTTTACACCTGCCGCACCCAACGCAATCGGGGCGTGTTCGCGCGATGAACCACAACCAAAGTTTTCGCCAGCAATGATAATCGGATAATTCGTTTTCATTGCGCCTGGGGCGATAAACTTACCATAGCGATCGGGTAGCCCAATTAAAGCATAGCTACCTAACTTTTCATACTCATCCGGTTTAGAGGGGACTAAAGTTAAATACTCTGCCGGAATAATTTGATCGGTATCGATATTATCATCAACAACAAAGATTGTGCCGCGAATTAGATTGCTCATGAGAAATTTCACTTAATAACAAATTAAGTATGTAGTAAATTAACTGTTTATCCTTGATGAACTTTAATCTTTAGGAGCGACCTTCATCAAATCAAACAGCTTACAGCTATAAATTCTACAACATTCTAGATTGGCGAACGTTGGCGATCGCAGCTTATAGTAATTTAAAACACTTGTTAATTTACGTAAAAACACTGGCGAACAATTATAAAACTTGCGGTTAAGTCACAAGATTCTAACCAAGCCTTTGCTTGTATTTGTCAGCTAGGTTTAGCTATTGATGCGATTTTAGTATATTTACAGCTAGTTTTTAATAACTATTAATTGTACTGGGTATTTATAAAATACTGGCTCAATTAATATAGATAAATTGCAAATTACGTATTGCTGTAGCGCTGGAAATAGGTGGATAATTTGCATACTTATAGTATCCGCAGCATCAATAGATACTAAAAATTAACTAAATATTTGTAATAACTGTAACTTCGGTGTATCCGTAAAAGTAAGTCTTTCAAAAAACCTTTTGAAAGACTTACAAACTCCTTACACAAACTTTACTATATCTGCTCTTAAAAGCTGAATAATAGAAGTCATATACATAAATAAGCGCGGCAAAAGTTGGTCGATCTTTTTACAAGATGAGGAGAAGTTTACAAATTTGAGCGCAATGCTATTAACCAGGAATAGATTGTGTCTTGCTTCCCTTTACCACAGCCATGAATAAACAGCAAATTTTTTTGCTGAAGTCGCAAATATCGCCTACCACTTTCTACCAAATCAGGATCGTTTGCAATGAAGTCAGACACCGCATCACCACAACCCAAAAAAGTCGAAGTTGCTGTTTACGAGTGCGAAATCAAGTTAAAGTTTCGTCTCATTGAAGAAAAAGCTGTGTTATGCGATCGCGATAAGTTGTTAGATTTGTTGCTCGAAGCATTTACAATCGGTGCAGATGAATATCTAGAGCCTCTGCAAAGCTGCGTCAAAACTCAAGAAATTTCTGATTTAGAAGCTTCTCCGCAAATGCGCCGCCAACTCATGCGCCTACGGAACTCCTCAGACTTAGCATAAAGTATACACATACTGGCAATCAACCCAGGCAGCACTATATTTTCTCTAACTCAGGTATTGACACCAGTTTATATATTCACTATATTAGTAAAAGTGCGACTTTAGATGCCCCCATCGTCTAGAGGCCTAGGACACCTCCCTTTCACGGAGGCGACGGGGATTCGAATTCCCCTGGGGGTATAGAAAATTAGGGAAACAGGAAAAGAAAAGTTATTCTCTTTTCCGCTTTCAACCAATAGGTATATTAAAATGGCTGGCATACCGCAAATGTCAGCCCATAATCATATAAAAATAACTTTTAAGTAGCAGCGCCGAAGCAGATGTTGAAGATTAGGATGACTTCAACTTGCAGCAAACAACTCGTTTACTCGCTGGCGGACAGCCAAAAGGTTGATTCGCAAATCATTAGATAAGCGACGCTCAATAATTGCCACAGGCATAGTCCGTTTGGGGAGAACGCACACTGTATAGGAAAGATTAGTTGCAAATTGGTTTGATTGTGCGTCTGATTCTAACCGCCAAGCGCCAGAAAAATCTTTTAAATCGCCCTCTACCAAATTGAAATTAATTTCGTGGGGAAATTTCTCTTCTAAATCCAAAACTACGCGGGCGGAGAAATTGAAGCGTAGCAACCTTTGCGTTCCAACTTGTTCGAGGCGAATACCTCCAGTTGGATGTTCTATCCGCCGACTAATAGCAAGATTAGGAATAAAGTCAGCCAAGGCTTCATAATTAGTCAGCACTCGCCAAATAGGTTCAATTGGGTGAGGAATTAATAGTTTGGCAGATATCCGTCTTTTCCTCTGGGCTATTGGTTCAATTTGTACTTCTACAGTATCTAGTAAAGCTGGATCGATGCCAATATCTTCTGACTCGGCGAGGGTATTAAGTTCTAAATCGAGGTTGTTTTGTTCAGTCACAAAAATTAATAAGTTTGATTTTTTTAATTAGAAGCAGACAATTGAGGCAAAGTGAGAGTAAAGCAGACTTGAGCCGATGATGAATTTTCAATCGGCGTACTTACAACTTCAATAGTGCCATTTAAATGTTGTACCAAACTTTTTACCAGTGCTAGTCCCAAACCTGTACCTTTAATCGCTTGATCGGTAACTCCCTGTCCGCGACGGAATTTATCAAATATATAGCTAGCATCCTCTGGGGGAATAGCCGGACCAATATTAGTAATGCTCAAGATGATTTGACTACCTTGTTGGCTAGCTTTTAAGATCGCATCAGTATCGGGATTAGCGTATTTACCAGCATTAGTTAGTAGTTCGTGTAGTATGCGATCGAAACTATCGCTATCAGTTTGCAGGCTCAATAAATTTTCTGGTAAGTCTAATACCATGCCTACTTCTTTCTCTGACCATTGCTCGACAAACATCTGAGCTAGCTCATTTAGCTTTGTATTGATTGGAATGGTTTGTAAATTTAGGGGAGCTTGGTGAGACTCCAACTTTTGCAAAGTCAATAAATCGTTAATAAGATTAATTTCTTGGGTGCATTGTTCTTCTAAAATATCTAAATATTTTGCTTGACGTTCTGCTGGAATCCCTGGTTGACGCAACATCCGAATCGCTAGATTCATGCTAGTTAAAGGTGTCCGCAACTCATGACTAATAGTATTAATAAATTCGTCTTTTAATTGATTTAACTGCCGCAGTTGGTCGATTTGCTGGCGAGTTTTTTCAAACAACTTAGACTGAACATCTAGACTTCGCTGTAATTGCGCTGTACGTTCCTCAACTAAAGATTGAACTTGCCTTAATGTTTGATTTTGAATAATTGATGTACTAACTTGGGCGCTGACTAATTCTAATAACGATAAATCTTCGGATTGCCAAAGGCGAGCATGATTTTGTTGCAGCACTATAAACCCAAATATTGCATTTTGACTTTCTAAAGGAAACATCAAAACATTGGGAAAGTTAGCAAAATCAAAAATTGACGCAACATCAGTTTGCGGATCGATCTCTCCTAGTTCCGCAACAGAATTGACGATCAGCGGCGGGTGAGAAGTAGTTAATGCTTGCTGACATAAAGAGCATTCAGCCAACCAAAATGATTGATTGACAACACTAGAATTATTAATATTGGCTGCGATCGCAGAATCGCTTGCCTCCACTGTTGACGCGTCTAACTGGGAGTTGCCGAACCATTCCGAGATTACCGTCACTTTGGCTTTGGGAATAGTTTGAGTAGGGCGGTGTCTAAATACAGGATCGGTGTATTTGATTGTAATAATCAAGCCGCGCTCGACCTGCAATGCTTGAGAAGTTCCAGAAATCGCTAGCTGGAGAATATGATTTAAATCTGAGGAAGTGCGGCTTGCCATAATTAACCGATCGATCGCATTTTGGTATTGAGTGGAATTATCTACGTAACGTTCTAAAGAGGCGATCGTTTGAGTTTGTACTATTTGCAATATGGCAATTGCTACTGATTCGGCAGCTATTTGGGCGCTTTCTCGTTCAGAATCGCTCCAGTGATGGCGTTGAAATCGCCCTAAAGCAATTACCCCATTTTGCCTGCCTTGAAAATACGTGGGAATTTTTAAAACAGCCCTTAATGGTAGCGATAGTTCTTGCCATTGCCTTAAATTACCTGTCCTCGCAGTTGCCTGTACGTCATCGATTGCTAGTGGCTCAAAGTCAGCTTTTAACAATGATGCTAGTGCCTCCACCCCGCTTTTTTGCTGTGGTGGTACAACCTGAACAATGTCTTCATTGCTCCAATAACCAATTTGCTCTTGAGACTGCTGCTTTTCTTCATTGGTAATGACGATCGCGCAGCTATCTACTGCAAAAGCTTCTCCTAATACCTGAGCAATCTGCTGTAACACTGATTTGGCATCAGAGCTATTCAGAATAATATGATTAATCTGTTGACCCAAAGCTAGGGACTCTTCTTGATGCTGCATCAGTCTGATTGGGTGGGTTTGCAAAGATTCTATTCGATTTAAGCAATCTGTTGGTGCTAGGGAAGGCTCTTTGATTGTTTGTACTTTGGACGATAATGCCCCTACATTTTTTGCAGGCACACTCTGCGTCTTACCTCTAGTTGAGTTTATTGTCGCAATTTCTCGATTGGCAACCAATTTTTTGCGAAAGCGCTTTATCACCTGTATTTGCCTCCTATTCGCCGACAATGTCTAAACTGATGAAAGTTTTATGACTTAAGCGCTGAAGTTAGACAAATATAGAGCGATTTTTGACTCAACATAACTTCAGTTACTGATAGCTCCAGATTATCCTGGATAGTAAACGCACAGAATCAGCAATATTACCGATTCTCATAGCTTTGATTCAACAATTTCCGTATAGTGACTGAGGTAAGCTTTTGTTCCCAATTACATTAATTTGGATTAGCAATTGCCCAAATAATAAGGGCGTACTATTTAAGTACGCCCTTGTAATTTTTATGCCATAGGTAAGCTTTCTGTACGTAAAGGAACCAAATCGCCAGTAGTGGTAAGTCCTAGTAACATTGATTCTTGCGGTCGAATTATTTGTCCTGAAAGTACGCAACGTTCCTCTTTTTGGGCTGTAGCAGCAAAACTCGCTCGAATATCCTCACTGGAATATTGGGATTTGTAATCGCCAGATTTCTGCTGCACGTAGTTCCACAAAATATCTCTAATTAGAGCTTGATATCCAACATTGCCTGAAAGTTCTTTAAGTTTGTCTTTCAACTCCCTCTCTAGCCGGATGCTAGTGACTTCCATTTCTGTCGTAGTGGTGCGCGTGAGTGTATGCATCTTTAATTTCTCCAATATCTGGACAGGATAGTAATACAAGTGTAGTATGTTTAAAGGAATGTTCAAGTCGCTCTTTAACTTAGTGAAATTTTCTGTGAAACCTCAAACCTCTATTTCCAAACCGTCGCCCTCCGGCTCAATGCATTTGAGTTGGGAATTGGCAGCTTTGGGAGTGGAGTGTCTATTTACAGACGATCGCCTCAGTCGGCGACAGATCGCAGCAGGAAATCATGAAAATTTGGCATATATCGGCAGCGGTGCGCTAAACCAAGCACTGCCAAATAAGCAAAGAAGCGGGAGGTACAGGCACAGAGTCGCCGTACCAATATAAAAATAAAGACTTTTATTTAGTCATTGTCAGCCCCCGCCTCTAAATAGTAGAAGCGGGGGTTTTTCTATAAGGAGTAAAGTTGTGACGAGCGCTTTGGCTCAAGTGTTAGACCATTCTGTAGTGGTATTTTCCAAGAACTATTTGCCGATTAGCCGCGTCAATATCAAACGCGCGATCGCGCTGATGGTTACAGGTAAAGCTGAAGCACTAGACTTGACGGACGAAACGGCGTGGTTAGTGCGATCGCCTAATTTGGTAATTGCCGTACCGCAACATATCCGTCTAACGATTGCCAGCACCGAACGGATTTGGAAAGTACCCCCAGTAAATCGGCGCGAAGTCTTGAAGAGGGATAACCACAGTTGCCAATACTGCGGTAGCAACAAACATTTGACGCTAGATCATGTCATTCCGGTATCAAAAGGCGGTCAGCATAAATGGGATAACGTCGTCACAGCCTGCGAACCGTGCAACCAGCGCAAACGCGATCGCACGCCTAGTGAAGCTAATATGCCGCTACACACCAAACCAAAAGCGCCAATGCATCCCACTGTAGCTTTTGCCGAAAACTTCTGGCACAACGAAAATGCCTGCTCCCAATAGGAGGATTAAGGACAATGCTGAAACTAACTTACATTGAGACTGGTTTTTATTTGGAATACATAGCTAAATCCTTAGAGGAGTGGGTACAAGGGCGAGTAATTTTGGCGCTAAGGGTTGGCGAGTGTTTGTGCATCGAACCTAGTACGGCTGCCTTTCTGCTCCCTGCGGATCTACCAGGTTTAGATACATTGGCTGTTGAAGTCAGACGGCAAGAGCCAGATGCTATTACTTTGAGTCTCTGCGATGCTGAGTATGTTGAAGTCAGTATCAAAGGTACTTGGGTAAGTTCTGATACAGATAGCAATGAGGGCGTGTTTGTCGCCGCGATGTCTCACTCAATTGAGTTTTTCTTGCTCAAGTTGTGGCAAGCTTCTCAAGTTAGCGCTTCTGTTTTGAGCGAGTAGGTACGGATGCGCGTAGTGGGGGCACAATCAGCGCCCCTATTTTTTGGGAATGCGCGATCGTATATATGGGCGCAATGGGTAAGGGCGCAATGCATTGCGCCTTTACGTGGTTTAACGCTACTACGGTGTAGCATTTTTAAAAATCTTTTCTCCTACCCCTTGACATTTTTGTAGTATTTTTGTAGTATAAATGTAAGGCAAGAGACAAAGAGCTAAAAACTTTGATCTCAAGCAATTGGAACCTTGAAAACTGAATAATTCCACGATTAATCGCGGTGTAGCTCAATTGGTTAGAGCGTCCGGTTGTCTGCCGGAAAGTTGCGAGTTCGAGTCTCGTCACCGTGGTAAAGACTGAGTACCCAAGCGGCTCAAGGGGGAAGATTGCAAACCTTCTATACGTGAGTTCAAATCTCACCTCAGTCTTGAATGCGTTAGCGAAGCTTACCGAAGGTATCGCAGCGTAGCTTAACAGTAGAGCGCCAAGCTCATAACTTGGTCGATGCGGGTGCAAATCCCACTGCTGTCACCTGTGCCTAATATGGCTCTATTGTCTAGCGGTCAAGGACATCCGACTTTCGGAGAACACGGGTACTCTACGAGAAGGCTTCGCCTACGAGTCCCGTTAGGGCTACTGTATTGGGTTGGCTCACCTATGGGTGCGGGTAGCGGTCTGTAAAACCGCCGCTTAATTGCTTTGCTGGTTCAAATCTAGCCCAACCCATTGTGGAGAAGTGACTGAGAGGCTTATAGTATCTTCCTGCTAAGAAGACACGGTTTAAAACCCGTCGGGGGTTCAAATCCCCCCTTCTCCGTGCAATTAGGGCGATCGCAAATCAAATTTGATGCCTCATAGCTCAACGGCAGAGCGTCCCGCTGTTAACGGGAATGTTGTAGGTTCAAATCCTACTGAGGCAGCCATTTATTGCCGAGTGGACGAATGGCAAGTCGCATGGCTCTGAACCATGAGATTACAGGTTCAAACCCTGTCTCGGCATCTATAGCCCTGTGGTGTAATTGGCAACACATCTGAATTTGGCTCAGATGACTCCAGGTTCGAGTCCTGGCGGGGCTGTCAAATTCTACTCCTGTAGCCCAATTGGTAGTAGGCGACTGTCTCAAAAACAGTTCATGTGTGGGTTCGACTCCCACCAGGAGTACCAAATTTGGCTCCTGTAGCCCAATTGGAAGAAGGCGACAGACTTAAAATCTGTTTATGTAAGGGTTCGAGTCCCTTCAGGAGCATACAAGCGATCGGACTTTACATACGGACTCAAGAGTATTAACTGGTCGCTGGTCACTGGTTACTGGTCACTGTCAACGGGGTGTAGCTCAGGGGGAGAGCGCCTGCTTTGGGAGCAGAATGTCGTGGGTTCAAATCCTACCACTCCGATTTGCCATACTCCCGTAGCCCAACTAGGCAGAGGCGTTAGGTCGAGAGCCTAATTAGTACCAGTTCAAATCTGGTCGGGAGTATCAAATTTACCCCTGTAGCCCAATTGGCACGAGGCGCTGCGCTTAGAACGTAGATATTGCTGGTTCAAGTCCAGTCAGGGGTATTGGTGATAATGCGGGGATGAAGCAAAGGCGGCTTGCCAGGTTCATACCCTGGAAATCAGTAGGTTCGACTCCTACCCCCGCCACCAAATCACACGGGTCTGTAGCTTAACTGGGAAAGCGTCTACCTTGCAAGTAGAAAGATGTGGGTTCGATTCCCATCAGTATCCACTGTGGTGTCTGAAGTCAAAGCGGTCGAGACGCTTGTTTGTGGAACAAGTAATTAGGGAGTTCAAGTCTCCTCAGACACCCTCGGAAGATGCCGCTAAATGGTCGGCAACTGGTCTTGAAAATCAGGGTAGGGTAACACCTAGGGGTTCGATTCCTCCATCTTCCTTATGACCACTGAAGGCGGAAATAGTGACGCGCACAGCCGATAACTGTGTTGTAGGAGGGGCAGTACCTCCTCGGTGGATACTTGTGGGGAGGTCGCCTAATGTGGAATGGCACCGCAAAAATGTTGTGAAGCGGCTCCTAAAACGACGGCTGAGTTTGTTAAGTAGGGTAATAAAGTTGCTTCGCGACGTTCCCCAAAAACGGCAAATTGGCGACAGGTTACAGAAGCACTGAAAGGAATTAATAGTCCGAGATGGGGGTAGTTCCCATTAACCTACGGGTTGTAAGAAAGCGCGTTTCCTAAAAGTTGCTGTCAGTACGATGCGGGTTCGAGTCCCGTCCTCTCCTTTTTCCCTTGGCTGCTGGATGCAGACTTATCTCTACGAAAGATTAGTAGCTAGGTTCAATTCCTAGACAAGGGGTTAGTTTAGATGATGTTTTTTGGGGATATAGCTCAGTTGGTAGAGCAGGAAACTCTTAATTTCATGGTTGCAGGTTCGATCCCTGTTATCCCCATTTAATTTTATCGGGTGGTTGGCATAGCGGCTCGTGCAGCGAACTTTTAATTCGCACTAGAGAGGTTCGACTCCTCTACCGCCCATTTTATTTGAGAGGCGCGATCGCTTTTACTTATTCGTCTATGACCTACAAAACATTAGCGGAAATTGAAAGTCTAGTTGGAGCTTTTGAAGATTGCGTGCTGCCTCGTTCCTGTTGGACTCATCAAGCTCATTTGACTGTTGCTTTATGGTATCTTACGCATTTTTCAGAGGAACAAGCAATTAACTGTATGCGCGATCGCATTCGTAAATACAACGTTGCCACCGGAGTTGAAAACACAAAAAATAGCGGCTATCACGAGACAATAACTTTATTTTGGCTGCGGGTTATTTCCAACTATCTTATTTCTGAAATTCAAGTCTATGAGCTTGTAGATATAGCTAATAAGTTACTCAATACATACAAAAATTCTGGACTTGTATTTGAATATTACAGTCGCAATTTATTGTTGTCTTTTGTGGCTCGTAGTAACTGGATCGAGCCAAATCTTAAGCCCTTATCATATCTGTTTGAAAATAGCAAGATAAATGAGCATATTTAAAGTAGAAGTAGTCCAAATTAATAGTGTCAATCCTCACCCTAATGCCGACCGCTTAGATATTGTCACTATTAACGGTATGGCTTATCAAGTAATTACTGCTAAAGGAAATTTTCAAGTTAGTGACTTAGCTTTTTACTTTCCTATTGATAGTGTTATTCCCGATGATTATTTAGACAAATTTGGTATCCGTTCTTACTACAGCAAGAAGTTACGGGCTGCTAAACTAAGAGGTATGTTTTCTGAAGGTTTGCTTATTCCTGTTGATGGAGATTTTAACGGCAATGTAGGAGACGACCTTACAGAGTATTTTGGCGTAAAAAAATACGAGTACCCTATACCTCAAAATATGAGTGGTGAGGTAGAATCTCATATTGGGCAATACAAGTTTCCTAGTCCCGAACATCTCAAGCGCTACCCCGATGTTTTACAAATAGGGGAAGAAGTAGTAGTTACAGAAAAAATTCATGGGACTAATTTTACAATTTTAGTTGATGAAAATGGTACTCATGTCAGTAGTCATAACTACTTTTGGAAAAATAATGTAATTAACAAAAACTTAGTTTATGTTCGTGCCTACAACGAATTTAATTGTTTGCAAAATTTACCAATAAATACTCAAGTATTTGGAGAGATATATGGCGTTCAAGATATTAAGTATGGATTATCTAACGGCAAAATAGGCATTGCTGTATTTGCTGTTAAAAATAACGGTAATTTTCTAGACTACGACGAATTTGTAGCATTTTGCGCTCGCTATTCTTTACCTCAAGTACCTTTACTTTATCGAGGTGCTTACAGTCGGGAAGTAATATCGCAGTTTAACAATGCGAGTAGTGTTGTAGATGAAAACTCGATTATGGAGGGTGTCATCATTCAGCCTGTGCGCGAAAGAACTCATCCTGAAATTGGTCGAGTGGTACTGAAGTTAATTAGCGATCGCTATTTGCTGCGTAGTGGCGGTACTGAACTACAATAATAGAAGAATTATGGGCATTAGACATTTTAGTAATTATCAGGGTAATCCTCAATACCGCGATCGCAAGGATAGCGATTTACTAGGTGCAGGTTGGCAACCTAAGCGTCGAGAATTGGATTGGGGATATCTCTTCAATATCGTGCAAAACGATCCTGGCGAACTTACTCACAAAGCTGTAGATTTGGCTAGCGATCTTGCAGATGCACTCACTCGTAAAGATTATAGCTGGTGGGCGAATATACTCAACGTTTTTTCTGATTATACGCGATCGGATATAGATGAGTTTTGGGACTACATTACCCCCGAACCCAACGCACCAGACTATCAATACAAAGATGTATTGAGTACGGAAACACCTGTCAAGCAAGAAGTTAGCCGCGACAGCATACCGATTGAATACGTACTCAATCGCTTGCAAGAAATTACTGTACTTAAAGTATTAGATATTTTAGGACGTCCTGACTCTATTACTCAATGCTTTCAAGATCGGTATTTTTATTACCCTGTAGAACGCTTTGTTGACTGGAAACGAATTGAAAATGTGGGGACTGTATTAGCTTATTGGTCTAAACATGAGATTTGGCTGCAAATTAATCATGCTAGCTTAACTCAACGCCGATATACTTTAATTGCTAAAGAATTAGGGCAAATAGTTAATAAAGCTACTTACAATTTGGCAGTAATGCTTAGTGGATATCAAAGCCGTGTCGGTAAGATTTTTAGCGAATTTCATATTCGCACTTTTCCTAGTGATATTCAAAGTTTTACTGATGTAGTGCAGCAAGCAATTTTAGATCGAAATCGAGTAGCTGTATTAGTTCAAGGCGATCCTGGTACTGGTAAAACTGCATGGACGCAAGCGGTAGCCAAAGAAGTTTTGATACCTCTTGGATACGTAATTTTTATTTTAGACCACGACGCTGTAGAAAACTTTGTGCCACCTAGTTACTTAGAACGGATTTGTTTGATTATCAATGAGGCTGATAACTTAGCTCAAAATCGAGCAAATATTGCTGCTTAGTCTAATAACAAGACCGAGCATATTTTGAGTTTACTTGATGGCACATTGTATCAAAGCGTAGTTGACCAGGCAGGGATTCAAGCTCAACAAAGATTGGTTGTATTGATGACTTGCAATACTACAGAAAGATTAGATCCAGCTATTTTGCGTAAAGGAAGAGTAGATTTAATGTACGAATTTACTCAGCGTTTCGTTTAGAAAAGGAGGAAAGTAATTGATTTAGGTTAAAAAAGCGCGATCGCATTTGGCAATTTAAGCTGATAATAACATCTCTACAGCAGAGAAGTTTAGGGGTTTAGCGAAGAAGTATCCTTGACCAAATTCACACCCCCAAGATTACAATTTGGTTGATTGTTCGGACTTTTCTACACCTTCTGCGATCGCCTCCATTCCTAAAGTATGGGCAAGGGTAATAATTGTTTTTACTACTGCACATTCTTCGCGTTCAGCACCAATCTTATTGATAAAAGAGCGGTCTATCTTTAAAGTATCAATTGGGAATTGATGTAAATAGCTTAAAGATGAATATCCCGTGCCAAAATCATCAATACTTAACTTAATCCGCATAGCTTTAAGCTGCAAAAGCGTATCAATAGTTTTAGGCAGATCCATCAGCATACTTTCAGTAAGTTCTAATTTTAGATAACTGCCATCTAAGCCAGTATCAGTCAAAATCTGCTCAATTCGAGCAATTAAATTAGGTTCTTGAAGTTGCCTGCTAGCTAAATTGACACTGATATTTAACGATGCAAAAGCTGGAAACTTTGTTTGCCAAGCTTGCAGTTGACGGCAAGCCTCGCGTAGCACCCATTCACCCAAAGGTACAATTAAGCCTGTATCTTCGGCAACGGGAATAAATTTAGCAGGGGAAATCAAACCATGCTGGGGATGCAACCAACGCACTAATGCTTCAAAGCCAGTTAATTTACCAGTTGCTAGCGAAACTATTGGTTGATAGTGCAGACAAAACTCTTGGCGTTCTAGTGCTATGCGTAAATCGCTTTCTAGTTGCAGGAGTTCGCGCGTTTGTTCGTACATTGCTGCATCAAAAATTGCGTAACGCGCTTTACCTTGCTCTTTGGCGCGATACATAGCAATGTCAGCATCGCGGAGTAAATCGGCGGCTTGCTGGTAGTGGGGAGAACTAAAGACAATCCCAATACTGGCGCTAGTATGTACTTGGTAATTATCTAGCTCAAATGTGGATTTGAGTTCTTCTTGAAGCCTGTGGGCAACTCTAAGAGCATCTTGAATGTTTTTGATGCCATCTAATAAAACGGTAAATTCATCCCCTCCTAACCGCGCTATAGTATCTCCTGGACGCAGGCATTGCTGGAATACTTGAGCAATTTCGATTAGTAGGCGATCGCCCATTGCGTGTCCTAAGCTATCATTAATCAGCTTAAAGCGATCTAAATCGATAAACAGCACAGCAAATGAATAGTCTCTGCACTTTTTAGCTGTTTGCAATGCTTGTTCTACTCGTTCTATAAATAATGTACGATTGGGCAAATTTGTCAAATCGTCATGCAAAGCATCGTGAACCAATTGCGCTTCTACTTGCTTGCGCTGGGTGATATCTTCAATAATTCCGTCTATGCGGTTGGCTGTACCCTGTTTGTTATATGTGACATGACTGCGTAAACTCAACCACCGCACTTCGCCATCAGAGCGTAAAATTCTGTATTCTAATTTTGTTTGCCCTACATTTAGTAAGTTGTGGTGAAATAGGGTAAATTTTTGGCGATCGTCTGGATGTACTAATTCTAGCCACAAGTGAGGATTATTGAAAAATGCTGTAGGCGGATGACCGTAAACTCTTTGCGCCGCAGGGTTAATATAAAGCAGTTCCTTGGTTGTAGCACAAATAGACCAAACTACCTCTTCTAAAGAACTTAAAATACCTTCTAGCTTTTCTTCGCTTTCTTGCAACAGATGTTCTGCTAATTTGCGATCGGCTACTTCTTTTTGCAATTCTTTGTTAGCGGTTGCTAGTTGCGCTGTACGTTGTTGGATTCGCAACTCAAGCGCTGCATTTAGTTGATGAATTTCTTTGTTCGCCGCTTGCAAAGCGAGTTGACTTTTGACGCGAGCTAAAACTTCTTCTACTTGAAAGGGTTTGGTAATGTAGTCTACCCCTCCCACCTCAAAAGCTTTGACTTTATCTAAAACATCATCCAAAGCACTCATAAAAATTACTGGAATGTCTCTACTTGCAGGCATTGCTTTGAGGTGCTGACAAACTTGATAGCCATCCATATCCGGCATCTTGATATCCAGTAAAATTAAATCTGGGACAGCAGCTTGCACTCCCCGCAGCGCCATCGCTCCGTTTTTAGCGCACCGTACTTGATAGCCTTGCTTAGTTAACGTGCTAGATAAAACGCGCAAATTGTCTGGTAAGTCGTCAACGATTAAGATAATTTGCTCGGCGGCATTAAATTGATAGCTATTCATACTGAGGGAATGCAGGCAGTAAGATGTACAATCTGGTCGAAATCAAAGTCATTAACCTTTTGCCGCAGCGCCGCAGCCAAAGTGTTATATGTTTTAGGAATTTGAGCAATTAGTTCTAATATTTGTTCGGCATCTAATTGGTTGGCAGCATAGTGGAGTTTTTCTATCCACTCACTAGACATGACTTCTAAGCTTGAAGGTTCGAGGATTAATTCCGAAACAGGTTGAGTGCTAATTTCTGCTTTTTGTGCGTAGATGTAACGCACTCCGAGATATTGAGCCATTTTTTCCCAAATTACTTCTTCCCGAAATGGCTTGCGAACAAAGTCATCGCAACCTGCGGCTAGAACGATCGCTTTTTCTTCCTCTAAAATGCTGGCTGTTAGCGCCAAAATCGCTGTTGCTTGTCCTTGCAGGTGCGATTTAATCTGCTTAGTTGCTTCGTATCCGTTCATTACTGGCATCCGCATATCCATCCAAATTAGATGCGGTTCCCAACTTTGCCAGAGAGCGATCGCATCTCGACCATTTTCGGCTTCGCGAACTTGAAAGCCAATTGGTGTTAATAGTTTTGTTAGCAGGCGGCGGTTTTCATAGCGATCGTCTACTACTAAAATGCGATATTCGCTTTGTCCAGGTTCCAAACCAATTACCTGTTGAGTGGGTGTAGATTTTGATTCAATGGCTGGGACAGTTTCTACCTGAGTATCAAAGCGAAAGATTGTGCCTTTACCTAACGTACTACTAACGGTAATGTCTCCACCCATTAGTTGGACGAATTTGCGACTAATAGGTAGACCTAAACCCGTACCTTGTCCGGAATTGCGTCCTGTTTCTGTCTGCACGAATGGCTCGAATAAACTTGTCAATTCTTGCTGGGCAATCCCATGTCCTGTATCTTCTACAGCAAAAGATAACGTGTAATGGCGATCGCTTCCTTTTTTCCCTTGTACGTGCAAGTTTACTTTGCCTGCATCGGTAAATTTAATCGCATTACTTAGTAGATTGAGAAGAATTTGCCTTAGTTTGCTTTCGTCTGTATATACATATTGAGGCAAGTTTGCATCGCACTCGATCTCAAGTTGTAGCCCTTTGGCGGCGGCTTTAAGCTTGAACATCTCATAAATTGTATTGAGCAGATCGTATAAGTCAAAGGCATTTTCAGTTAGCACGATCCGTCCTGCCTCAATTTTGGACATATCGAGAACGTCATTAATCAATGACAAAAGATGTTCGCCGCTGCGGTTGATAATACCTAAATTTTCTTGCTGCTGTGGCGGAAAGGATGAGTCGCGATTCATGATTTGAGCAAAGCCTAGAATCGCATTCAAAGGAGTACGCAACTCGTGACTCATATTCGCTAAAAATTCACTTTTTGCCCGATTAGCGGCTTCAGCAAGCTGCTTAGATTGGTTAAGTTCAATAGTCCGTTGCTCAACTCTAGTTTCTAATTGCTCGAAGGACTCTTTTAACTGCCATGCCATGCGGTTAAAAGACTGCGATAATACTCCTAACTCATTAACGCTTTTAACCTTCACATTTTGGTCTAAGTTGCCACTAGCGATCGCTTGACTAGCTGCGCTAAGGCGATGGATAGGGCGAATAATCCAGCGCGAAATCGTCAAACCTAAGCTAGTTGAGGTAAATAAAGCTACTAAACCCAAAACAATAATTACTTGAGCATTGGCGTGGACTTGTGCCATAAAGTCATTTTCAGGCACGACAACGACAACTAACCAATCTAAGCCATAGCGATCGCGCCAAGGTTCTACACGTACTACTTGCAAGTCATGTTCGCGCTCAAATTCAACTTTTTGGCTAGCTGTAATTGCGCTAAAATCGCCAAATTTTTGATGTATATATGCTGCTGTTGCTTGGATAGTGCGATCGCTACTATTTAGGGCATTAATTCGCTGGCTGCTTGTTATTAGCTTTTCGTTACTAGAACTTGCAACTAATGAGCCATCGCGTTCGATGATGAATACTTTTCCCGATTTGCTAATTTCTAAGTCGCGGAGAAATTTACTAATATTTTCCAGTGCTAGTTCGCTGCTGGTTACGCCGACGATTTGGCGGTTGCGATCGTAGATAGGAGAATTGGCAGAGACTAATATATTTGGATTTCCTAGTTCTTTACTAGGATAAATTTGGCTCCAGTTAGGCTGACTATTTTTAACTGCATCTATTTCTAAATTGGGCTTGTATTTATTTACTTGTATAAGTTGACGGTTGTTGCCTTGGCTGTCTGTTTTGTATGTATAAAATTTATTTTTGTTATTGGCTTGGGTTGTTGTAACTGTAATTTCTCCTGTTGATAGACGTTTAACTTCTACAAATTCATCTGTTGTTAGTTTGTAACTAATTTTGCTGGCATCAAAAATCTGCATCTGCTGCAACAATTGATGCTCGGCATTATCTATATTTAAAGAACCTGATGCGATCGCATCGTTATTTAACTGATTGATTTGTAGAGGAGTTTTTACATAACTATCTAGGTGGCGTTCAATAGCATGGCTAACTTTATCTGTCAATTGGTTTGCAAGTTGGTCAACTGTATCTTGACAGTTTTTTAAAGAAAGATAGCCAACAATAACTACTGCTACAAAGATGTGTAAAACGAAAGGCACTACAAGTAACGAACGTAATGATATACCTTTTGGTTTTAATACTTTTAGTAATCTACCTATATTCATGAAATTTTTACTAACAACCTATTTTGTTAAACTTGAATCAATTGCAAAATATTTTTATATCTAAAGGTATAGAATGTTGCATCAAATTGAGGTGCTTCCAGGTTGATATTTATAAATAACTGTATCGTTCCTGGTATAACATAGGATATTTAGTTTTTAGTTAATTCTTGTCGCTAGCTTTATATTAAAGTTTCAGCGTCAGCATAGATAATTTCTATTGGTTGCAAGTTATACAAAATTGCTTCTAGCTAGGCAAAAACTACTCATTTAGATAGATAAGTTGCTGCGTATTTTTACGGATATAAATGTAATGAGTTTAAGAAACTACGTAATTCTGCTGAATAAACTTACGTCAAAGTAAAAGGCAAATTCTATTTATTCTTTACCAAGTTCTAACAAGCCTGGAGGCGGAACAATTTCGATCCGACCTATTTCTAAATCGACTACAGGCGCGATCGCATGAACGAAAGGAATTAGCACAGTTTTCGCCTGAGAATCTAACTGTACTTCCAATAAATCGTTACCCGCAGGAATAATATCTACAACCTTACCGACAACAGTCTGCGTTAGCTGGTTAAATACCTCTAAGCCAATTAAATCGAGAACGTGATATTCATCTTCGCTTAAAGAAGTTGGGCGATCGCTTTCGGGAACTAGCAAAAACCAACCCCGCAGTGCTTCAGCGCGATCGCAATCATCAATACCAGCCAACTTTAGTACGTATAACCCCTTACCTTCAATATACCGACCGCTGACCAATTCAATCGGTTGTGGTTCTTCTCCACCGCGCCACAGCCAGCGAGTTCCAGGCGACTCAAACCGTTCGGGAAAATCAGAATCAGGATAAACGCGCACTTCACCGCGCAAGCCTTGAGGAGCAACAATTTTACCAATCTGCAACCAACCTGCGGGTAGTTTTGAGTTTTGAAGAGTGAGTTTTGAGCTAGGCTTAGATTTACTCATTAAAAACTAAAATAACTCAAGATTTAACGCTAGTTAATTGATATATTTGCTCGGTAAGTTTTGCTAACCTTTGCATTCCTGTAACAATTTCATCATCGCTGGCAGTTAAACTAATACGCAAACATTGGTGTTTGTGCGTCCATTCTTCCTGCAAGCCAGGGAAAAATGTTGAACCAGGAACAACTATCACACCTACTTGTTTGAGTTGTTGGTAAAATTCCCAATCAGTAATTGGTAAATCTTTCAACCACAACCAAGCAAAAATTGCTCCTTCGCCGCGATGAAGCAACCAAGGCAAATCTTTAGACATCGCTTGGCTGAGGGTAGATTCTAGAACAGCAAATTTATCTTTGTAAAATGGGCGAATAACAGCAGTAGAAATATCTGCAAGCTTACCAGAATTAATCGCACGAGATGCGATCGCTTGTCCGTAGCGCGACGGGTGGATGCACATATTAGTCTGGAATGACTCTAGCACCTGAATAATTTGCTCGTCACCAATCGCAACTCCAATCCTTTCTCCTGGTAATCCGGCTTTTGATAAGCTCATGCAATGCAGAATATTATCGCCAAATACTGGTGTAAGTTCGGTAAAGTTCAAAGCTGGAAACGGCGGACCGTAGGCGGAATCAATTAGTACAGGTACATTGTAAGGTGCAGCCAAAGCAGCAATTTTTCTTACTTCGTCATCTGTCATCACGTTACCTGTAGGATTGCAAGGACGCGAAAAGATAACGCAGCCTGTATCTTCTGTTATTTCTAGTTGGCTAAAGTCAGGGCGATATTTAAACTGATGGCTAGCTGCATCAATATCTAAAGTTGGTTTGTAAGCAATTAGCGATTCTGGAACTAAGCTGACACCACCGTAGCCAGTATAGTCAGGACTAAGCGGTAGAACGATCCGCTTGAGATTACCGCTAGCCGTGTAACCGCCAAAAGCATTAGCGGCATAAAAGTATAATGATTGACTGCCAGGAGTAATCAGGATATTGCGACTTGTTAAGTTGAGGTTGTAGCGGCGATTGAAGTCTGTTGCGATCGCGCTAATTAGCGAACCATAACCTTGGCTTGAACCGTAACGACAAACTACATCGCCATATTCAGAGCCATCTAACAATTCTTGCGTACAATCGCGCCATAATTGCTCGACTTCTGGCAAAATTAACGGATTTCCCGCACTTAAGTTAATAAATTCTTGCCCGTTACCTGCTTGCAGCGTTTCAACAATGTCTTTCATAATTGCCCTGACACCAGTCAGGTTAGACATTTGCATACCAATTTGAGTAAGGGCAGGTTTCATAAGCAGTAAAATCTCGCTAATTAATTAAGTTAACAGATAGTCCCTGGCAAAAGCATCCTAGTTATTATGTTTGTTTTCGGTAGTTAAGTCGATCTAGCTCAAACTCTAAATAGCAATTCTAAATGCTTATGCTGGTAGCAAAGTCGCTAATATTTTTACAAAACTTATACTTGTAGGCTAAAAGGCGAGAATTTTTCCCTTAAGTTGTAAATTCTGGAAAAAATTGCCTGAATTGCCCCTTAGCTGTCAAGCTATATAGCAGTTATAGTAGAGAGCATTGTCGTCTAAACCAAGCCATCAAAATGCGCCAAGATCGGGAGACGACACGACAACGCTGCTATCACCTGAAGAACCAGCAGTTGAATTTGATTGCAAATAAACAGAGTAAAAAGCACGAGAGCATTAAAGTATATGGCGAATAATGGTGCAATGACCCCAGCGCAAAATTTGCGTGAGAAATTACCGTTTCCACTCAAACGCTTGGCAGACTTAGCTTATAACTATTGGTGGAGTTGGACAGATAACCGGATTACGCTATTTAAAAGCATCGATCCCCAAGCATGGGAACAGTGCGGACACAACCCCGTAGCAATTTTGGAATCTACTTCTTACGAGCGTTTGACTCAGCTTGCAACCGATCCCTTGTATCTCAAACAATTGCAAAGTTTGGTTGCAGATTTTGATACCTACATGGCGCAGCAAGATACTTGGGTGAGCAAAGTAGCGCCACAAATTTCTAAAGACGCGCCGATCGCATATTTTTGTGCGGAATTTGGCATCCACGAGTCTTTACCTGTCTATTCTGGCGGTTTAGGTATCCTCGCTGGGGATCACCTCAAATCTGCCTCAGATTTGGGCGTACCGCTAGTAGGTGTAGGCTTGCTCTATCGTCAAGGATACTTTAGGCAGCGTTTAAATCGCGGTGGTTGGCAAGAAGAAGTCTATCTTGATAATCCCTTCCATCAAATGCCTTTGGAGTTGCTGAAAAATCAGCATGGCGAACCCTTGACGATTGAACTGGAAATTCGCCAGCGTGTTGTCAAAGTCCAAATTTGGCGAGTAAATGTTGGGCGCGTCAGCTTGTACTTATTGGATACAGATAGGCACGACAACGATCCCATCGATCGCTGGCTCACAGGACACCTCTACGGGGGCAACCAAGAAACGCGGATTGCTCAGGAAGTAGTATTAGGTATTGGCGGCGTAAGAGCGCTTAAAGCTGTGGGAATCGCGCCTTCTATCCATCACCTCAATGAAGGTCATGCGGCTTTCTGTACTTTGGAAGTAGCCAAACAAAAAATTGAGCAAACTGGCAAATCTTTCTATGACGTAGAAGCAGAAGTACGTCAGACTTGCGTTTTTACCACGCATACACCCGTTCCTGCTGGTCACGATGTCTTTTCGCCAGATTTGATGGATTCTTACTTTGCCCACTATTGGTCGGGCTTAGGGCTATCGCGGGAACAGTTTTTAGCCTTGGGTGCAAGGAGATTGGGCGATCCTTGGGAGCCATTTGGCATGACTGTACTGGCATTGCGGATGTGTCGTGCGGCTAATGGTGTAAGTCAGTTACACGGTGAAGTTTCCCGCAAAATGTGGACGGTGATGTATCCAGAACGTCCCGAAAATAAAGTGCCAATTGGCTACATTACTAATGGCGTTCACGCGCCTACGTGGACTGCTCCTTTGTTATCTGATTTGTACGCGCAGTATTTAGGCGCAGATTGGAAAACTCGCGCTATCGATCCGGCAATGTGGGAAAAAGTAGACCAAATTCCTAATGAGGAATTGTGGTGGCGACATCAAGTGCTAAAGGAGCGGTTAATTGCTCATACACGCTATAAAGTTACAAAAGCGCGGGAGCAAAGAGGCGAAGATGGCGATCGCATTCACGCAGCCAAAACGCTATTAGATCCCCACGTACTGACAATTGGTTTTGCCAGACGGTTTAGCCCTTACAAGCGCGGCGACTTGATTTTGCGCGACGCAGAACGGGCGTTGAAGATATTTGGCAATAGCGATCGCCCCGTACAAATTGTGTTTGCAGGTAAGGCGCACCCAGCCGATGAGGAAGGTAAGCGAATTATTCAGCGCTTGATGGAATGGTGCAGGCATTCTGCTATTCAAAAGCGGGTAGCGTTGATTGAAGACTACGATATATACACTGGGCAGAAGTTAGTTCAAGGTGTAGACGTGTGGTTAAATAATCCCCGTCGCCCTCTAGAAGCTTCTGGAACTAGCGGACAGAAGGTTTGTTTTAATGGCGGAATTAATTGCAGCGTATTAGACGGCTGGTGGTGCGAAGGCTACAAAACTGGTGCTGATGGTAAGGGAATTAATGGTTGGGCGATCGGCGAAGATGCTCATACTAGCGATCAGGAAGTACAAGATCGGATCGATTCTCAATCTCTATACAAGTTATTGGAAGAGGAAATCGTACCCTTGTACTACAACCAAGATGCTAATGGCGTTCCTCACGGTTGGATTGCGATGATGAAGGCTTCGATTAAAACGAATGCACCTTTATTTAACACAGATCGGATGATTGCTGATTATGTGACGCAGGTTTACGCGCCTGGTTGTTCTCAGATATCTACACCAAGTTTGGCTCAAGTAATAGCTTAATAGGTGTCTTATTTTTGCGGAAAGGGCAATCTGAAAAGGTTGCCCTTTTTTATTAGGAGTTAGGGCGTAAGCAGTGAATATATACTTAGAGTTAACATTATTTGCATTCGATTCATCTGCTAAAGATTCTGTTTTGTAGGTGTCTTCTCAGAGTTTTTTACCTTTGTTATGTAAAACAGCTTCAATTTAAGTAATTTTACGGTGTTACTTAAATTGAAGCATTGATAAATTATATTTTAGCCGAGATAAATAATAAGTAAAGTTTTAATCTCTAAGCAGACATCAAAATCATAATATTTATTTTTCCACTCACTTCTTAGTAAAATTAAGGGGCTTCAGTCGTGCTATTTAATTATCTTCGCCCAGTTTTAACTATTGCACTTCCTACATTATTTTGTTCGTCTTTAACTTTACACTATAACTCACCTATAGCTCTAGCAGGAGGAGGTAATGTTTGTGTTTTAGAAACAGAAAACCCCAATATAAAATTAAATTTTTTATCAGTTACTCCTTCATCTGTAAGTAGCGGAACTCAACCCAAAGGAGAGGTAAGGATATCTACACCAGCGCCAGCAGGAGGTATTACAATCATGGTTGGTAGCACTTTTCATGCAGCTAATCCTGGATATTGTGTAGTAATCCCGAAGGGAAAAGTAAGTCAATCATTTGATATTAGGACATACAAAGAAAGTACAACTACTAGCGGAAATATTTATGCTGGCTATGGTAGTACCTTCTTAACAGTTCCGTTAACAGTAAGACCTTAACCACTTGTAAAAACATTCATGCTTATCTGAGTGTTTTTAGAATATATATGTATTTATATAAATGGAAATAGTTCTACTATTTGTAAGACAAAAGGTAACTTTCTCAAAACTTATAAAATGAGAGAATTAAATTGTTGTATCTACTGTTTTTAAAATTATCCATCACACAAGTCTCACTTAAGAAAATTCTGCGGTGCTTTAGCTCATACACTTGATAGCCAAGATATTTCAACCGAGCGGTTTTGCAGTAGAGGCTAGACAAAGTAGTAAAGCATACACAGAATTTATATAACTGACGAATGATTTATCTTTGTTAAGCGCTTCTTAACATCAGAAGTAGAGACCTTATCCTAAATAATATCCATGCAAGCGTATGATGTCGTCATTATTGGCGCTGGACATAACGGCTTAGTTTGTGCCGCCTATCTACTTAAAGCTGGCTATAGCGTCTTGTTACTCGAAAAACGTCCGATTCCTGGTGGTGGTTCGACAACTGAAGAAATTATGCCCCAAGAAGCACCAGGATTTAAATTTAACCCTTGTGCGATTAATCATATATTCATTCATCTAGGGCAAGTAGTAGAAGAACTCGAATTGACAAAATATGGATTAGAGTATTTGTACTGCGACCCAGTAGTATTTTGTCCTCATCCCGATGGTAAGTATTTCTTAGCACATCGTTCTGTAGAAAAGACTTGTCAGGAAATTGCTCGATTTAGCGATCGCGATGCCCAACAATATGCTAAATACGTGGAATACTGGCAGCGCTTTGTCAACTCAATTGTTGCCTTTTTCAACTCTCCACCCAAGTCATTAGTTGATATTGCTGGCAACTACGACTTAAAAAGGTTGCAAGACTTATTTGGAATTATTGGTGGTGTAGACCCTACTTTAGACTTGCTGCGGACAATTTTGAGCAGCCCTTTAGATAATATCAACGAGTATTTTGATTCTGAATTTATCAAAGCACCGTTAGCACGCATATCTGCGGAATTGAGTTCGCCACCTTCGCAAAAAGCGATGGCATTTGGGGCGATGATGATGGTACTGCGTCACAATCCAGGTATGGCAAGACCTCGCGGCGGTTCTGGAGGATTGGTGGATGCTTTGGTTAAGTTAGTTACAAGCAAGGGTGGGGTAATTTTAACCGAGCAAGATGTGGAGCAAGTCTTAGTTGATGATGGTAAAGCTGTAGGCGTAAGAGTAGCTGGAGGCAAGGAATACCGCGCAAATAAGGGTGTAATTTCCAATATTGATGCTAAACGGCTATTTTTGCAGCTTGTAGATGAAAACGATGTAGATCCGAGTTTGCGCGATCGCTTAGATCGTCGCATCGTCAACAACAATGAAACTATCCTCAAAATCGACTGTGCTTTATCCGAACCACTGAAGTTTGAACATCACGAACATAGAAATGAATACTTGATGGGTTCGGTATTAATTGCTGATTCTGTCAATCATGTAGAAAAAGCACATACCGATTGCACAATTGGCAAAATACCTGACGAAGATCCGTCAATGTATCTAGTTATGCCTACTGCCCTCGATCCGTCAATGGCTCCTGAAGGCAAACATACACTGTGGATTGAGTTTTTTGCTCCTTATCAAATTGCTGGTGCGGAAGGTACGGGGTTAAAAGGTACGGGCTGGACTGACGAGCTTAAAAATAAAGTAGCAGACCGCGTAATCGCAAAACTAGCCCAGTATTCGCCTAATCTCAATCACTCTATAATTGCCCGTCATGTCGAAAGCCCAGCGGAACTAGGACAAAGGCTAGGTTCTTATAAAGGCAATTACTACCACATAGATATGACTTTAGACCAAATGCTTTGTTTCCGTCCTCTGCCAGAAATAGCTAATTACAAAACTCCTATCGATAACCTATTTCTCACAGGTGCAGGAACTCATCCTGGCGGTTCTATTTCAGGTTTACCTGGGCGCAATTGCGCGCGGGTATTTTTGCAAGCACAGCACCCCATTGCACAAACTCTTAAAGATGCAAAAGACACGATTAAATCAACAGTAGAGTCTGTATTTAAAAGTTAGTAACTTTTTGAACTAAACAATACAGCAAGCTGTAGTAAGGTGCGATGTCTGAGCATCGCACCTTATACCTGATAATGGTGTGATGCGTATTATTAATAGTTTATTAATCCTGCTGTAGTTGCTGCTGAGTAAATCTCAATTACTGAGACGCTCTATCTATTAATCATTATCGAAGTAGTTAAATAATCTAATGTTAGACCTTCTAAGTTTATTTTTAAAAAACTGCCTCTATTAATAGATATAAGTTTAATTAAAAGGCGCTTGACTATCGGCAAATTAAATATTTAAAATCAAAAATTTAAATCTAAATTAACTTAAAATCAACATACAAACCTGTAAAGCTTGTTAAACTTGAAAAGTAAATTGTTTCAAAATAATGGCACAGGCAGATCTCGATACAACTATTTCTGCGTTGCAAGGTGGTTTGACTTCACTTCCTCCTGAAGCAGCAGTAGCAAATATCGAAAGTTGGCAGCAGCAACTAAAAGATGCAGCACCGGAAGTCGCAAGTACCCTTGAAGAACTCAAGAGTGCTTTGACAGGTGGCGGAGCGTCTGGCTCTTCTGTCGGTCAATTATTAGCAAAACTTGGTAGCCAAGCTTCAAGCGCTGGTGCAAGTGCTGGTGGCGATGCAGGTACTAAGCTGCAACAGTTAGGCGAAATGCTAACTAAAGCTGGTGGTTCGCTCTAACTAGAGTCTGGACATTCTCCAAGTACGTAGAACAATTTTTCTACTTAGGTACATTTTGTATCTGAAACAGAAAATATTCCAATTTCAATCTAATAGCGTAAAACTACGATCAATTAAGTAAGAAGCTACCAACAATAGATAGCTTCTTACTTTTATATATATAAACCTATGGCGCTATCTGAATGATTTTTGTTTTTAGAAGCACTTGAAATGTGCATCTACATCATTTGACTTAACTCACTGCAAGAATGCAACCACTGCGAGGTGGTAGGTGTAAAGTTAAGTGTGGGAAGCCTGCATCATCGCTCCAAACAGCTTCACCACTGCCATAAAGCATTTGACTTGGTTGAGATTTAAGCTTATCTACTGTAAATGTAGCTTTTGCCTCCTCTGTTCCTGCATTGACAGCGACAATCAATTCTTGTGCGTCTTGGATTCGTGCAAAGACATACAACGCTCCTTGAGCGTGTAAAACTTCGTAACTACCCGTACTCAGTGCTGGGTAGTCGTGACGCAGATAAATCAACTTGCGGTGATAATCTAACACCTCGCGTTCCCAGTGCGCTTCTAGGGGGAAACCGCGTCGAGAATCAGGGTCTAATTTTCCAGGTAAACCTACTTCATCGCCGTAGTAGATACTAGGAGCGCCAGGAAAAGTAAGTAGAAGTAAATTTGCTAACTCTACGCTAGCGCGATCGCCCCCAGCAATCGAAATTAGCCTTGCCGTATCGTGGCTAGCTAATAAGTTAAGTTGGGTAAGCTGGATTTCCCAAGGATAAAGTTGGAGTAAATGCTGGATTTTTTCCGCATACTCATGGGCAAATAGAGGTGGATAGGGATGGTAGGAACGACCTTTAACTTGTTCCATATCCACGCGATCGCCTGTGGTAAAAGCGATGGTAGGCGCGGCAAATAGGTAATTCATCACGCCGTCAAATTGCGTGCCATCTAGCCACTCGCTGGAGTCTTCCCAGACTTCGCCAACAATGTATGCTTCGGGATTTATGGCTTTGACGCGATCGCGAAATTCTTGCCAAAAACCAGGAGTTTTGACTTCAAAAGGCACATCTAAGCGCCAGCCATCGATACCAAATTTAAGCCAATATTCAGCAATTTCCATGATATATTCCCGAACTTCAGGATTGTCATGGTTAAATACTGGTAGCGCCCGATTGTCATCCCAGCCGTCATAGTTAGCTGGAAAGTCGCCATTATAAGCAGATAAGGGCCAATCGTGAATTTTGAACCAATCTACCCAAGGCGAATGAGGACCGTTTTCTAATACGTCATGGAAAAAGAAAAAGCCGCGACTAGCATGATTAAATACGCCATCTAAGACAACTTTCATGTCTCTTTGATGGCAAGCCTCAAGCAATTGCCTAAAAGCTTCATTTCCACCTAACATCGGATCTACTTGGTAGTAGTCGTGCGTGTGATAGCGGTGATTGCTAGCTGATTGAAATATCGGCGTGAAGTAAATTGCATTGATGCCAAGATTCTGCAAGTAGTCTAATTGTTCTAAAACTCCCCACAAATCTCCACCCTTGTAGCCTTGGAGTGTAGGCATATCATCCCACGCTTCCCAAGGTATAGTGCGTAAAACTTTTTTGTGCGGTTGCTTACTTTTGGCAAAACGGTCTGGAAAAATTTGATAGAAAACTGCGTGTTTTACCCAATCAGGGGTTTGGATCTGCATAGCTTGCTATTTACCTCTTCACAGCTACGTTACAAGCACTTAATAAATTCTGGCTCCAACTTATGATAGAAAACTTTACTTTCCGACAATAATTATCCATAGGCTTGCAGCTAGGCTAACAGTTGCAAGATGTTGTGGTAAAAGACTTCGCAACGGTTGACGAGCAATTTTCTGTGTTAATACTACTGTCAAGAAAACTGCAAAAATCAGCGTTACTCCTTGCAAAAATGCTGTGACTGCTGGATGTGCTACCAATACGGGCATGGATGCACCACTGTAACCAAAAGTTGCTAGAGTTACGGGTAATATGCGCCCTGCTTCTCCTAACCCCAAGCGCAAGTAGTGAGCTAAGTTTGCACCCAATACTAAAGGTAAGTAGCCGTAGGCTAACTCCACAAAACTACGCGGTTTGGTGTTTTTGAGTTTGTAAATTACTTGCATCAAGCTATAAGCAACTATTGGCACAATAATGGGAATAGTTAAAGCTAGTATAGATGCGCCTAAATGCGGTAGAAACGGTTTAATATCTATATTTTCTAGACTCATTGCTTGAATTTCAGGTAAGCGGTGCAAAAATACGCCGCCTAATAGCAAAAATAATAAAGCTACTTCATAGTGGTAAGCTACGTGCGTCGTCCATAGCTCAATTCCTGGCGGACGTAGGTTAAATTCAACAGAACGATGCGGACAAGCTTTCAGACAAGTCATGCACAGTACGCAATCTCTGTTATCTTCTAGTTGCGCTGGATGAGAGTATAAGGGACATCCATCCGTTTCCATCCCCTCACCTTTTTGCGGTCCGCCTTTGTAGCATTGATAAGTAGTGCATTCAGCCGAACAAGTACCTTGCTGCGCCCGCAACTCAGTCATCGACAACTTGGCAAATAAACCGTTCATCCCGCCAATTGGACACAAATAGCGACACCAAAACCGCCGCTCAAAAATTGCTGAGAAAATCATTGCTCCAGCAGTGATTAAAAGCAGCAAACAAGCAGAAAGATAAGCTGTATCTTCCAGATTCCACAGTTCTTCCCACAAGAAAATTAGGGCAAATAAGCCAAATAGGAACCATCCTCCCCATTGTTCTGCTTGCTGTCTGGGCCATCTTTTTAATTGTCTGGGAATTAGCCACAATGAAAGCTTTTGCGTGACTTCGCCGTAAATCATAAACGGACAAACAGCGCACCATACCCGTCCAACAAAAGGAAAGCCTAGCAGTACCAAGGGCCACCACCAAGCCCAAAATAGATTGAGAGCTACATTTTCGCTGCGATGTTGAGGACCAATAAATAACATGACCACAACGATCGCAAATGCAGTCAATGTAAAACCATAATTAATTCTATCTGTCCACCAATCGCTGCGGAGAAATCGCCGTAAACCAGGATAAAGATTCAATAAATTAACGCGAAAGCGCTTTTTCTTGGCTTCGGCTGACCAAAAGATTTCTTCTGTAAGTTCTGGTGCGCCTCCAGATTGAACGATCGCACGTTCGACTAAATTTTGCAATTCTTTCAAGTTGCCAGGGAAATCATAAGCCTGCAAGCGGCGCAATGCTTCTGGTGTAACTTTGGGTTTACGCAAGCTTCTAGCTTGACAGTAGAGACTGATATAGTAATCTACCTGAGCTTTAATATCAGTTTTTCGTACCCGTAAAGGAGGTACTTTAATTGTGTGACCAATACAACGGGCAATTTGCGGCTGCGAGGATTCTGCAACAATTAAAATACGGGCATGAGAAACGCGCTCTTGTGCTGGCGATTCTTCCCCACGACTAACAGGAGTATATTTGCCTGTTTTGAGTAAGCTTGCTAAGGCTGGTAATAATTCTGGGGGTAAGTCTTGAATGTTGTTGAGAATTAACGTTCCTTCTCCTAGCCATTCTAATAAACCCGATTTGCCGTTGGCGCGTCCAAATAAGTCTGCACCGCTAGTTTGCAAGATACCGCAGTTGACCTTAATAATTGGTTCTCGTCTTTGCGGCGAACCAAAATGAATTAGTGCTGCGGCATTATCTTTTTCTAAACCAGGTTCCCCAAATATTAATACAGATTTGCGATCGCTTGCTGCTTGTCTAATTTCTTGGCGCAGGCGTACCGCATAACGACTAGCACCAACAATTCCTCGTTGTGCTTTTGTAACTAAGTAAGGACGTAAGGCGACAGAACGCTCTTGCTCGTAATTTAAGGCGGATGATAGTTGTACTAACTCCTCAGCAAGTTGGCGAGAGAAGGTTTGACTAATTTCAGGGTATTGAGCTACGAGTTCCTGAAATTTTGCTGCTGGAACTGCCCATAAGTGACATTCTGTTAAAGTAGCGATCGCGCATTGTGCTGGGCGATCTAATAATAGCTCTTGAAGATTGATAACTGCTCCTGGTAAAAGACCATAAGCTGCTACTTGCTTAGATTGGTTGCTACATTCGCTTTCAACTTGCCCGCTAATTAAAATATAAAGCGCTGTCGGTGGCAAGTCTTCTTCAACTAAGCGACTATTTGCCGGTACTGTTTGTTCTTCAATAACTTGAGCAATCGCTTCTAGTACCGTTGGGGAGAGACTACCTAAAGCTGTGCGTTCTTGTAGCCATACAAATAAATCTGGAGATGCAATCATCTATTCTCCTTTCGAGCTACTTTATCTTTATGCATTCTAGAAAAATTTTAGCGATCGCTTGTGACTGCATCTGATTTGCCTAATCTTTGGGTTCCGTTGGCACTTTTAGGTTTAATTATTATGGCTGCTGTTTTTTTCAGCCGCAGCAAACAATAACTAACACTGCAAGAATGCATCCCCCAACAGCAAGATACAATAATCTTAATGATTGGTTCGGTGGCTTTATTGAGTGACAAGATACGCGAGGAGAACGGTTACGCATGAGCAAAGTAGTTGGCATAGATTTGGGGACAACTAACTCAGTCATCGCCGTGATGGAAGGCGGCAAACCCGTTGTAATTGCCAATGCAGAAGGAATGCGAACTACTCCCTCGGTAGTAGGTTTTAGCAAGGACGGAGAGCGCCTTGTCGGGCAGCTAGCACGCAGACAAAGCATCTCTAACCCTCAAAACACCTTTTATGCAATTAAACGGTTTATTGGGCGCAATTATGCAGAACTCAGTCCAGAGTCAAAGCGTGTAGCTTATACTATTCGCCGCGATGAAATGGGCAATATCAAAATTAGGTGTCCGCGTCTAGAAAAGGACTTTGCACCAGAAGAAATTAGTGCGATGGTGTTGAAGAAGTTAACGGACGATGCTAGCCGTTACCTAGGGGAAAAGGTAACAGAGGCAGTAATTACCGTCCCTGCTTATTTTAACGACTCGCAAAGGCAAGCTACGCGCGATGCTGGAAGAATTGCTGGGCTTGAAGTATTGCGGATTCTTAACGAACCAACCGCAGCTTCGTTAGCTTATGGCTTGGATCGTAAGGAAAGTCAAACGATCCTTGTATTTGACTTGGGTGGCGGTACGTTTGACGTATCGATTCTGGAAGTCGGCGATGGCGTATTTGAAGTTAAAGCGACAAGCGGCGATACGCAGTTAGGTGGTAATGATTTTGACAAAAAAATTGTCGATTGGCTAGCAGAGCAATTTTTGGAAGCAGAAGAGATAGACTTAAGACGCGATCGCCAAGCGTTGCAACGCCTCACGGAAGCTGCAGAGAAAGCTAAAATTGAGCTATCTAGCGTCAGCATCACAGATATCAATTTACCGTTTATTACCGCTACTGCTGACGGACCCAAACACTTAGAAACTCGTTTTAACCGCACTCAATTTGAAGAACTGTGCGGCGACTTAGTAACTCGGCTGAGAAAACCAGTCAAAAGAGCGCTAGCTGATGCTAACCTCAGACCTGCTGATATTGATGAAATTGTATTAGTAGGCGGCGGTACGCGGATGCCTATGGTACAGCAATTAGTACGCGGTTTGATCGGTCGAGAACCTAATCAAAATGTGAATCCTGATGAAGTTGTTGCTGTTGGTGCGGCAATTCAAGCTGGTATTTTGGCAGGAGAACTTAAAGATGTATTGCTGTTGGATGTTACGCCGTTGTCGGTAGGGTTGGAAACTGTAAGCGGGGTAATGAAGAAACTGATTCCTCGCAATACAACTATACCTGTTAGGCGATCGGACATTTTTTCTACAGGTCAAAATAACCAAACTTTAGTAGAAATTCATGTCCTCCAAGGCGAACGGGAAATGGCATCTGACAACAAATCTTTGGGTAAATTTAAGCTGACGGGGATTCCACCAGCGCCGCGTGGAGTACCGCAAATTCAGGTAGCCTTTGATGTTGATGCTAATGGCATTTTATTAGTTACAGCTTTGGATCGAACTACAGGTAGAGAGCAAAGCATTACAATTCAAGGTGCTTCTACTCTTAGCGAAGCCGAAGTTAACCGCATGGTGCAAGAAGCAGAACAATATGCTAAATCAGACCGCCAGCGCAAGGAAAGAGTAGAAAAGCGCACTCGTTCGGAAGCTTTGACGTTGGAAGCAGAAAGAGAACTCAAGCAAGTAGCGTTAGATTTTGGGATGCAATTTGCTAGAAATCGCCGCCAAAGGATAGAAGTTTTGATTCGCCAACTGCGCGAATATCTCAGTCAAGATAACGATCGCGGTATCGATCAATCATACGCCGATCTTAAGGATGCACTGTCAGAACTTAATCGCGAAGTGCGTCAGTATTACAGCGATGATGACGAAGATGAAGGCTTGTTCACTTCAATTAAGCGGATTTTTACTGATGATGACGATGATTTTGAACCGCCATCGCGGAGAACTTATCGTCCTTATGATAACGGTGGGGGTGGTAGCTATCCTCCCGCCCGCAGACCCCAACGCCCTAGTTATCAAGATAATTGGGATGACGATGACGATAACTGGCTGTAGCCTAAACAGCAGCTTTTGAGGTTATAGAGATAATGGTGTGATAAAACAGATACCAAGTATGTCAGCAATAGGAAACTAAATATTACTTAGCTTCTGAAGTAGCACCATCCAAAACTAACCGCTTGTAGAGAACGATAAATAGCAAATGCAGAACTTGCAGAATTTTAAAGACTATTACGAAATTTTAGGAGTACCTAAAGAGGCTGACAATGATGAGATTAAACGAGTATTTCGGCGGTTAGCAAGACAGTATCACCCCGATTTAAATCCAGGCAATAAAGAAGCAGAGGAGAAATTTAAGGATATTGGCGAAGCTTACGAAGTTTTGTCCGATCCTGGGAAGCGATCGCAATACGATCAATTTAGCGTATTTTGGAAGCAGCGTGGCTTTCGCGGCAAATCTGCTAAAGGTAGTCGTAATAACCGCGCTGGCGATAATGTCGATCTAGGCGAATATGCTGATTTCAACAGCTTTGTCGATCAAGTATTGGGACGCAAAACTAAAGAAAGTAGAGTCGGCGCAACTCAAACTGCCGATCCTTTTCGTCCAGGTACGACAAAATATTCAACTACAGTTAGTTCTCGTCCTAGTCGGCGCAATATTGAAGCGAGGCTAACTGTACCTCTAGAGAAAGCTTACGAAGGTGGCATAGAAAGAATCAGGTTAGAAGATGGGCGTAGTTTAGAAGTAAATATGCCACCAGGGATGTTTACAGGGCAAACTATTCGTTTGAGGGAACAAGGTGTAGGCGGCGGCGACTTGTTTTTGAAAATTACCGTACAGCCTCATGCTTACTTTCAAATCGAGGGTAATGATATAGCTGTCAGGTTGCCAATTACCCCTAGCGAAGCAGTTTTAGGCAATCCCGTCGAAGTACCGACTTTAGATGGGTTAGTAAAGATGAATTTACCTGCTGGAGTCAGGTCAGGGCAACGGTTACGGCTTGCAAATAAGGGTTATATTGACGAACAAGGTAGACGCGGCGATCAATTGGTAGAAATTCAGATAGTTATTCCCAGAAACATCAGTTCTCAAGAAAGGGAACTGTACGAACAACTGCGTAGAATCGAAACTTTTAATCCTCGTGCCGATCTGCCAGTTTAGGGAACATAAAGGGCAAAGATATGAGCAATTTATTTAGATGCCATTTTCTAACTCTTCTATATCATTTATAGTTAGTGGTGCTTGGGCAGTATGGCGGACGTACAACACATAAACTGTGCTAGTTCGGATTGTAAAAAGCACTTTATACGCATTTTTAGTTTTTCCAAATAGCAGTTGTCGTACTTCTTCTGAAAAAATTTCATTCTCAACAGCCAAGGCACAGCGCTGGGGCTTTTCTTGCAGAGTAGCAATAGCATTCATCAATCCTCGAAACCAACGGTCAGCAAACTCAGAATTGATTTCTCGATACCAACGATAGGCTTGTTCAATCTGAGCTTCTGCAATTGGAGTAATTTCAACTTGAAATACCATACTTATGCTGCATTTCTTGCACGAAATCACCTATAGGGCGAGTTTGACCAGAGTTGAGTTCCTCAAAGCCTTGCCCAATCTCCTTAATTGTCTCTAACTGCTCTATTAATTGGCGTAGTTTAGTGGGATCGATTTTGCTAGAGTCAATAAAAGTGACAATAACCTTGGATCTGTTGCTGACATCTTGTGGTGACTCGACAAGTTCAATTTGTCCATCCTGATAGATGCCTTCAATAGTTTTGAGCATAGTTTGCTGCCCTAGTTAATATCTCCTTCAATTCTACCCACTTCAGCTAACGCGCATCCCCAATTAAGATAAATGGCAACTAATATAAAGGATGCTTGTCAATTAAACTTAGTTTTGCCTGACGCAGTGCTTCTCCTTTAGTCATAACCTTTTTCAGATTTTGGTAGAACTTAATCGCTAAGTCTTTGACTTGTCTACAAGTAGCAACTTGCATAAACTAGCGAGTCAATCAAAGCCCAAAACAATATTCAAGGCTTGCTGGATTTGCTGCCAATATTGGGCTTCTAGCGTTCCTGCTAAATTACGTAATCGCTGATAACTAACTGCACGTATCTGACCGACATCTAAAAACCGATCTCGATCTAGTCCGTTTACTGGAGAAGCTTTGACGTTGACAGCATAAGGAGCTTGTTTGCTCCCAGGACGAAAGGGCAAGATGATTGTAACGTCGCCGTACTGGTTCATGAGATTGTTTTGCAGGACTAAGCAGGAACGGGTCTTCTGTACTTCTGCTCCTACAGTGGGGTCCATTGTTACCCAATAGATGTCACCTCGGCGATATTCGAGCCTACCCTTCGGCATCGTCTAACCCATCAGCAACTACAGCATCCCAAAGTTGAACTTCCGCCAAATACTCTGGGTCAGCATAGTCTTCCTGAAGCGCTGCAATTGTTTGGGCTTCAATTGTCCGTTTGCGTTCTTGGGCAAGTAGTTGGTTTAAATACTCGCTACGATTACCACCAGCTTGCACATCGAGAAATGCTACCAGTTGCTCATCTAAAGTTACAGCTATTTTTTGTTTCATCAGACAACAGAGTTAATAGGATAAAATTATCATACCAAAGCACACGATAATTAAATATACCCAGCATTTTCAAGGCTAAAATGCAGCATTTGATGGCTGTTTTATAGCTTTTTATTAGTAGACATGGCTAGCGACCGAACAGAACTATAGGGTCTAGTAAAAGTATTTCAGTGACTTTTGCTGCGGCTTAATTGGATCGTGGACTGCACTGATATTATTCAGCGTTGTAGTTTCCCCTTCTTTGTCACCCACTGCTCTAAAAATTTGTAAAGCCTGATTAAAATAATCTAGTGACTTTCGTGTTTGCCCGATAGTGTTGTAAATTTCACTGATATTGTTGAGTGTCCAAGCTTCTCTTGAGCGATCGCGTACTTCTCGGCTAATTGCTAAAACTCGATCGTAATAATTTAGTGACTTCTGCGGTTGCCCGATAGTGCTGTAGACTAAACCGATATTATGTAGTGTTATAGCTTCCCCTAAGCGGTAACGTATTTCTCTGAAAATTGGTAAAGCTTGATTAAGGTACTCCAATGCCTTTTGAGGTTTCCCTACGCTAGCGTACAGTTCGCCAATATCATTGAGTATCCCAGCCTCTCCCAATCGATAGCGTACTTCTCTTGAAATTAGTAAAGCTTGATTGTAATACTTTAGTGCCTGTCGCACTTGTCCAATATTTTTGTAGTTAAGACCAATACCGAGAAGTGCGCCTAATTCTATTTTTCTGTTTTTGAGTTGTTGCGCCAGTTTCAGAAGTTTTTGAAGTGTATAGAGGGCTTGTTGAGATTGCCCTTGTCGCGTTTGCTGTAATGCTTGCTGTTGCAGTTTTTCTATTTCTTGATGACTTAAATTTGGAGTCTGTGCTTGAATAGGTTGAGAAACAGGTAGCGCAGTCGCAATTATACTAAGACTGATCAATAAACCACTAAAAACCCTTCTTCCACTTAACACTAAAGTTTTCCGTTACTAACTTATCTGGATCTAACCTATAAATTCACGATTGTCTCGATTTGGTAGACAGTTCTGTTGCAAAGGGTGTTTGGCTACACGAGCGATCGCCCTATGCTACCAAAACCAGCATATTTATAACCAGCAGAACAACAAATAAATTGCCTGCTACGAATTTAGGAGCCTGATAGGATAAAAGAAAGTAAAAATAATGTCTAGATGTTATAAATCATGGCTTTAAGCAACGTCCGCGACTTATATCAACAAGTAATTTTAGAACACTATAAAAAGCCACGTCATAAGGGTAAAACTGACCCAGTGCATAGGCAACAGAAGGGACATAACCCTTCTTGTGGCGATACGATTGAATTAACTGTGCAGCTAAATGAGACAGGTGATACTATCCAAGATGTTAAGTTTGAAGGTGAAGGCTGCGCGATCGCAATGGCTTCAGCAGACTTGATGGCAGATGCACTACGCGGTAAACCAGTAGACGAAGCTCTGCAAATGGTACAACGCTTTCAACGCATGATGAAGGGTGAAGATGAGTTTCCCAAAGAATTGCGGAAACTGAACGTCATGCAAGGTGTAGCGCAATTTCCTGTCAGAATAAAATGTGCTAACCTCACTTGGCATACTTTGAAAGCAGCCTTAGAAACTGCTAGCGACCCTGAAGATGAATTTGTGAGTAACGAAAACGAGTAAATTAACCTAATGCCAACTACTGACGAATTTCTCACTTTTTCTAGCTGGGCAGGTATTATTACATTACTGTGTGCTGTTCTAGCAATATTAGGTTTTGTTTTTAAATGGGGTGCAAGATTCCAATTAGTCGGCGTGACTGGCTTTTTTGGCGTGCTGACAGGCGGATTGTTTGCGCTAGGGTTAGTACCGATTACACGCACGATTATTCCTGGCGCAGTTAAGTTTTCTAGAGTGTACGATACTGGTGCAGAGATAGCAGTAATTGCTGTACCGCCCACAATTACCGAAAACGAACTAGAAGCAACTTTGCGTCAAGCAGCCAGCGATATGTACTCCAATGGGCGCTTGGGTAGAGAGGAAGATAAGCTAACTATTCGCGCTAGAACTATCATTCATCCCGAACCAGGAATGTCAAAACCCTTATATTTAGGACAAGTAAAGCGATCGCTTACTAAGCGCAATGACGAGCAAATGCAAATTGACATTTTTCCCGATAAACTCGCTCAATTACCCAAACCTACTGTTTAATTTCTGAGATAAACAACTCATTGATGAACCAAGCTCCTACTTATTCCCCAATTCTTTCTCTTAGTGTCGCTCCTGCTCAAGTATTACGCGGTTTCCAGGTGCTAGAACAAGCAGGAAGTGCGATCCCGCGTTTGGGTACTCGTCCCCTTGTTGTGGGTGGCGATCGCACTTTAGCGGTTACGCTACCGCGCTTGCAGCCGATTTTAGACGCGCAGCAACTACAAGTAAGCATTGCCAACTACGGCGCAGATTGCAGCGAAGCTAGTTTAGCCTCAATGCGCCAAGGAGTGACAGCACATCAAGCAGATTTAATTATTGGTGTAGGTGGGGGAAAAGCGCTAGATGCAGCAAAGTTACTTGCTTACCAGTGTCAGCTACCAGTAGTAACAATTCCTACTTCAGCAGCTACCTGCGCGGCGTGGACGGCGCTTTCTAACGTATATTCCGAGCAAGGGGCATTTCTATATGATGTCAGTTTAGATCGCTGCCCAGACTTACTCATCCTCGATTACGATTTGGTCGCAACTGCACCTCAATATACATTAGTTGCAGGAATTGGCGATGCGATCGCTAAATGGTACGAAGCTTCTGTTAGTAGCGGCGATTCGGAGCAAACTTTAATTATCTCTGCAGTGCAGCAAGCTAGGGTACTACGCGATATCTTATTCCAAAAGTCAGCAGCAGCTTTAAAAGAACCTGGCGGTAGCGCATGGAAGGAAGTTGTCGATGCAACAGTTTTACTAGCTGGGGTAATTGGCGGCTTAGGAGGAGCGCAATGTCGCACAGTAGCCGCTCATGCCGTTCATAATGGCTTAACGCATTTACCAATACATAGCAGCATTCATGGGGAAAAAGTTGCCTATGGAATTTTGGTACAGTTGCGCTTAGAAGAAATGGTACAGGGAAACCAGTTAGCTGCTACAGCAAGACAACAGTTATTAAAGTTCTACAGCGAACTGGGATTGGCGCAAAAGTTAAGCGATTTGGGCTTAGGCGATATTACTTTAAAAGAATTAGAACAAGCAGCAGAAATTGCTTTAGCGCCAAAATCGGACATACATCGTTTACCATTTAAAGTTACCGTTGAACAACTAATGGCGGCGATGGTTTCAACTACAGCACCTAATAATAGTAAAGACTCAGTTAACCGCGTCTCTAAGCTAGAAACAGACGAGGTAGTAAAATGAGTTTAAGTTGGATTAGTCCAGCAGAGCGCATTCAAGCTTTGCCCCCCTATGTATTTGCGCGTTTAGATGAATTAAAAGCTAAAGCCAGAGAGCAAGGGCTAGATTTAATCGATTTGGGGATGGGAAACCCCGATGGCGCAACGCCTCAGCCTGTAGTAGAGGCTGCTGTTGCAGCAATGCAAAATTCATCAAATCATGGTTATCCCCCGTTTGAAGGCACTGCTAGTTTTCGCCGCGCGATTACTAATTGGTACAATCGCCGCTATGATGTCGAACTAGATCCTGACAGTGAAGCTTTGCCGTTAATTGGTTCTAAAGAAGGATTAACGCATTTAGCGATCGCATATATCAACCCTGGAGATTTGGTTTTAGTCCCCAATCCTGCTTATCCGGCTCATTTTCGCGGTCCTTTAATTGCTGGTGGTAAAATACACAGTCTAATTCTCAAGCCAGAAAACGACTGGTTAATCGACTTAGCAGCAATTCCCGATGATGTGGCTAAAGCAGCCAAGATTCTTTACTTCAACTATCCGAGTAATCCGACAGCGGCGACTGCACCGCGCGAGTTTTTTGAGGAAATTGTTGCTTTTGCCAAAAAGTACGAAATTCTCCTAGTTCATGACTTGTGTTATGCGGAGTTAGCTTTTGATGGTTATCAGCCGACAAGTTTATTAGAAATTCCTGGGGCGAAAGATATTAGTGTAGAGTTTCACACTTTATCTAAAACCTATAATATGGCTGGTTGGCGTGTAGGGTTTGTTGTAGGCAACCGCCATATTATTCAAGGGTTAAGGACTTTAAAGACTAATTTAGACTACGGCATTTTTGCCGCGTTGCAATCAGCAGCAGAAACGGCGCTGCAGTTACCAGATATTTATTTGCACGAAGTCCAAAATCGCTATATTCGCCGTCGAGACTTTTTGATTCAAGGGTTGGGCGAATTAGGTTGGAATATTCCTAAAACTAAGGCAACTATGTATTTATGGGTTCCTTGTGCTGAGGGAATGGGTTCTACAGATTTCGCGCTTTCGGTATTGCAGCAAACAGGGGTAGTAGTAACACCTGGAAATGCTTTTGGTAGTGCAGGCGAGGGCTATGTACGCATTAGTTTAATTGCTGAATGCGATCGCTTGGCGGAAGTTCTGCAACGCTTTAAGCAAGCTAATATTTGTTACTCGCCAGACGCTATGTTGAGTAGCGCCGATATTACTTGAAAAATTAGAGATGCGATCGCATCCCTCATTACAATAAGAAATTATCTTAGTCCGCCTAGACAGACTTCATTTGTGCAGAGGCAGTTTATAACCGCCCCGCACTTTTGCTCATGGCAGCAGAATTTCTTTGATATCTAATTTCGGTTCTAAATCGGACTGAGGTTCAGATTCCACAGGTTGCTCAGTAACTTCCGGTAAAGTTGGCGATAACTCAGGCGATGGTTTAGGAGTTGGGCGGCGGAAGCGATTAAAATAGCCTCCAAGTTTTTGAGATGGTTGGGTTGTTTCTATCTTTTCCTTAACTGCTTTTTCTTCTATCAATTCGTCTAAGTTTTCTGGTTCTTCAGGTATCGGACTAGGCGCAACTGTTGGCGTATCAATAATTTCTGGTAAAGTTGGTGGCTCAGGTGAGGGCTGAGGAACTGGGCGGCGGAAGCGATTAAAATAGCCTCCAGGTTTTTGAGTTGGTTGTACTGTTTCTACTTCTTCCTTGGCTGCTGTATCCTCCTCTAACGGTGCTTCTGGAGGTGTTGGTTCTACAGGTATAGGGCTAGGTGTGACTATGGGTGGTGTTATATCAGGTAGAGGCGAGGGCTGGTTATTTTGGCGACGGAAGCGATTGAAGTAGCCACCTGATTTCTGAGGCTGTTGCGTTGCTTCTTCTGGTGCTGTGGGTGTTTCTGTCGGAATTGGTGAAGGTTCTGGGGTTGTGCTGCTAGAAGGTGTAGGGCTAGGTGTTTCTATTGGGGAAGGTTCTGGGGTTGGTGTCTTAGCAGTGTAATTTTGATTGACTATGCCCCTGGCTGCGTCTGCTGATAGTTCGCCTCGAACTAACTTAGATAAAGTATCTTTACCTTTAGGTTCGTAGGTAATGATGCGGACTGTATTGTTAAAGACGTTTTTAACAGCATTGCCCTTTTCGTCGATAAATTCTAGCTGCACCCAGTTTTTACCTGGTTTGAAGCCTTGGAGATAAACTGGTTGCCAGCGGTCTAAAACAAAGCTGTTACCGTTAATTGTGCAGCGAATCCGCCAATCAGCAACATTGTCCTTAGCAGCAAGCCGCAGGGGAGCATTTGTGAGGTAAAAATCTAATAATATTGGTTCAGCCCCATAACTACCTTTAGGACGACTGTATGTTAAAAGTGGCTGGGCTGGGTCTGGGTTATTGTCTTGCGTTTTTGTAAATATATGGAATGTGGTTTGAGCATAAGCGCCAGCATTCTTAAAACTTTCATGCCAAGGACGCGAGGCGAAGACGCGCAAAGTATGCGTACCTGGTGCTAAGTCAGGAATTGTTAGTGGCTCATTTACGTCATAAACCGCTATATATGGCTGATTATCGACAATAACGTGCAAATGCGGACCTAGTTTTAGTTCGGGATTTTTAAATATTGGTAAATCCCGAACTTGCAACTGGACGTTTACTTTGTCATCTTGAAACACTTCATCAGCTTGGGGGCTGAGGATGTTGACTTGTGGTTGGTAAATTTCTAATGATTGGCGTAAAGTTTGAATCGCTTCTGGTGGGGAAACTTCGGCTATGTCTCCAGCTTGGGCAGTTTTGCTATTGCTAGGCGCAAGTAGTGTAGTGGCTTTAGTGCTGCCACAACTTGTCAAAATTACTGTTAGTGCGATCGCAACTAGACTAATACTGCAAGTTTTAGTTATTTTCTGCCACCAGTTTTTAGCCAACACTTAGATCCAACTCCCATCAGGACACCATTCAATTATCTTAGCTGCTGAAAACTTCCCGCAAACTGGAGCTAGAGATTTTCTCGGTAATGGCGATCGCTAATCGCGACAATTACTTTAAATAATGTAAATTTTTGTAATTTGTGTATAAACTCTCTTGACTTTTTTTAAAGTCTAGCTGCGCTTATAGTCCTAAATAACCCCGCCAGCAAGCAACTTTGAATTATTGTTAACAAACCCTTAATACCCCTACAGTCAAGACTCTATAATTCATCAGAAAGCAAGTTCACTTCCTTGCCTTCAAAGCAGCAAAGCTTAAGCCTCAATATTGCGGTAGCATTGCGTTAGCTCTAAGGCAAATGGTGTTAACAATTCCTGGTTCCTTGTCTAGAGAGGAGAGTCTGAATGACGATAAGTCCTCCTGAGCGAGAGGAGAAAAAGGCAAGGGTTGTAGTCGATGTAGATCCAGTACCTACTTCTTTCGAGAAGTGGGCAGAGCCGGGTCACTTTGACCGCACCTTATCTAGAGGTCCAAAAACCACTACTTGGATTTGGAACCTCCACGCCCTCGCCCATGATTTTGATACTCATACGAGCGATTTAGAAGACATATCCCGCAAAGTCTTCGCTGCCCACTTCGGTCACTTGGCAGTAGTTTTCTTGTGGATCAGCGGGATGGAGTTTCACGGCGCTCGCTTTTCAAATTATGAAGCGTGGTTGAGCGATCCGTTAAACATCAAACCTAGCGCTCAAGTTGTGTGGCCCATCGTGGGTCAAGACATCTTAAACGCTGATGTTGGCGGCGGCTTCCACGGAATTCAAATAACCTCTGGTTTATTCCATGTTTGGCGGGCTGCTGGTTTTACAAGCACATTTCAGCTTTACGTAACTGCTATCGGCGGTTTAGTTGCAGCAGCTTTAATGCTATTTGCTGGTTGGTTCCACTATCACAAACGCGCTCCTAAGTTGGAATGGTTCCAAAACGTGGAGTCGATGCTGAACCACCACCTAGCAGGCTTACTTGGTTTGGGATGCCTATCTTGGGCAGGTCATCAAATCCACGTAGCGCTGCCAACAAACAAGCTATTAGATGCAGGCGTAGCTCCTGGGGACATTCCCTTGCCCCACGAGTTTATTTTGAATAGTCGTTTAATGGCTGAGTTGTATCCTAGTTTCGCCAAAGGGTTAACACCTTTCTGGACGTTGAACTGGGGTCAGTATGCCGACTTCCTTACCTTCAAAGGCGGTTTAAACCCGCAAACTGGTGGTTTATGGCTGACAGATACAGCACACCATCACCTGGCTTTGGCTGTGTTGTTCATAGTTGCTGGTCATATGTACCGGACTAACTGGGGCATCGGACACAGCCTTCGGGAAATTTTAGAAAACCATAAAGGTCCGTTCACTGGCGACGGTCACAGAGGTCTGTATGAAAACATGACAACCTCTTGGCACGCGCAGTTAGGGACAAACCTGGCAATGCTAGGCTCCTTGACAATTATTGTGGCGCACCATATGTACGCGATGCCTCCGTATCCGTACATGGCTACAGACTACGCGACTCAGCTATCGTTGTTCACCCACCATATGTGGATTGGCGCTTTCTTCATCGTTGGAGGAGCAGCCCACGCTACGATCTTTATGGTGCGCGATTACGATCCGGTCGTAAACCGCAACAACGTACTAGATAGAGTGCTACGTCACCGCGACGCGATTATCTCCCACTTAAACTGGGTATGTATGTTCTTGGGCTTCCATAGCTTCGGGTTGTATATTCATAACGACACGATGCAAGCTTTAGGTCGTCCTCAAGATATGTTCTCGGATACAGCAATTCAATTGCAGCCTGTATTCGCTCAGTTCGTGCAAAACATTCAAACTTTAGCTCCAGGAACAACGGCTCCTAACCAGCTAGAACCTGTCAGCTACGTCTGGGGCGGCGGAATTGTCGCGGTAGGTGGCAAAATTGCCATGATGCCGATGGCGTTGGGTACGGCGGACTTTATGATCCACCACATCCACGCATTCCAAATCCACGTCACAGTATTGATTTTGCTCAAGGGCTTCTTATTTGCCCGTAACTCCCGCTTGATTCCAGACAAGTCGAACTTGGGTTTCCGGTTCCCTTGCGACGGTCCAGGACGGGGCGGCACTTGCCAAGTATCCGGTTGGGACCACGTATTCTTAGGTCTGTTCTGGATGTTCAACACAATTGCGATCGCTGTTTACCACTTCAGTTGGAAAATGCAGTCGGATGTATGGGGGACTATAGATCCAGATGGCAACATAGCGCATATCACTGGAGGCAACTTTGCCCAAAGTGCGATCAACATCAATGGTTGGTTGCGCGACTACCAGTGGGCGCAAGCAGCACAAGTAATTCAGTCCTACGGTACGGCATTGTCAGCTTACGGGCTGTTATTCTTGGGCGCTCACTTTGTTTGGGCATTTAGTTTGATGTTCTTGTTCAGCGGTCGCGGCTACTGGCAAGAATTGATCGAGTCGATTGTTTGGGCGCACAATAAGCTGAATTTTGCCCCAGCAATCCAGCCTCGCGCTCTGAGTATTATTCAGGGTCGGGCTGTGGGAGTGGCACACTACCTCTTGGGAGCGATCGTCACTATTTGGGCATTCTTTGAAGCCCGAATAATTTCAGTAGGTTAGCGTTCGGTTGTTGGTAGCTAGCCAATCAGCACTAGCTAGCTACCGATAACTTTTTTGGGAAGCAAATTCACTAAACCTATGGCAACAAAATTTCCAAAATTTAGCCAGGACCTTGCCCAAGACCCGACCACGCGTCGGCTGTGGTACGGGATAGCTACAGGAAACGACTTTGAAAGCCACGATGGCATGACAGAAGAGAATCTTTACCAAAAGATTTTCGCCACCCACTTCGGTCACGTAGCAATCATCTTCCTGTGGACATCGAGCCTCCTGTTCCACGTAGCTTGGCAAGGCAACTTTGAACAATGGATTAAAGATCCGCTCAACGTCCGTCCAATTGCTCATGCAATCTGGGACCCGCACTTCGGTAAAGCAGCAGTAGAAGCGTTTACACAAGCAGGGGCAACATACCCAGTAAATATTGCCTATTCTGGTGTATACCACTGGTGGTACACGATTGGGATGCGGACAAACAACGATTTGTACACAGGTGCGGTAGGTTTATTGCTATTAGCAGCAACATTCTTGTTTGCTGGCTGGCTGCACCTCCAACCCAAATTCCGCCCCAGCTTGTCATGGTTTAAGAGTGCAGAACCACGCTTGAACCACCACTTGGCAGGATTGTTTGGCGTAAGTTCTTTAGCATGGGCAGGACACCTAATCCACGTTGCTATCCCCGAATCGCGCGGACAGCACGTAGGCTGGGACAACTTCTTAACAACATTGCCTCACCCCGCTGGTTTGCGCCCGTTCTTTACAGGTGACTGGGGCGTGTATGCCCAGAATCCAGATACCGCAGATCATATCTTCGGAACTGCTACGGGTTCAGGCGATGCGATTTTGACCTTCTTAGGTGGCTTCCATCCTCAGACGCAATCTTTGTGGCTGACAGATATGGCGCACCACCATTTAGCGATCGCAGTCATCTTTATTATTGCTGGACACCAGTACCGTACCAACTTCGGTATCGGTCACAGCATCAAAGAAATGCTGAACGCCAAGAACTTCTTTGGCGCTAAAACAGAAGGTCAGTTCAACTTACCACACCAGGGTTTGTACGACACCTATAACAATTCGCTGCACTTCCAGTTGTCTATTCACTTGGCAGCTTTAGGTACAGCGCTCTCGTTAGTGGCGCAGCATATGTACGCCCTACCTCCCTATGCATTTATAGGGCAGGACTTCACAACACAAGCTGCTTTATATACCCATCACCAGTACATTGCTGGTTTCTTGATGGTAGGAGCATTCGCCCACGCTGGTATTTTCTGGGTGCGCGACTATGACTCCGAACAAAATAAAGGCAACGTATTAGACCGCGTACTTAAGCACAAAGAAGCGATTATTTCGCACCTGAGTTGGGTTTCCTTATTCTTGGGTTTCCATACTTTGGGTTTGTACGTCCACAACGACGTAGTAGTTGCTTTTGGTACTCCTGAAAAGCAAATCTTGATCGAGCCAGTATTTGCTCAGTTCGTTCAAGGCGCTCATGGTAAGGTACTGTACGGCTTCGACACGTTGCTTTCTAACCCTGATAGCGTAGCTTCAACTGCTGGCGCTGCTTGGTTGCCTGGTTGGTTAGATGCCATTAATAACGGTACTAACTCGCTGTTCTTGACAATTGGACCTGGTGACTTCTTAGTCCACCACGCTTTTGCCTTGGGTATTCACACCACAGTCTTGATTTTGGTCAAGGGTGCTTTGGATGCGCGTGGTTCTAAGCTGATGCCGGATAAAAAAGACTTCGGTTACTCCTTCCCTTGCGATGGTCCTGGTCGTGGCGGTACTTGCGATATCTCTGCTTGGGATGCGTTCTACCTTGCTATGTTCTGGATGCTCAATACTATTGGTTGGGTAACGTTCTACTGGCACTGGAAGCATTTAGGTGTTTGGCAAGGTAACGTCGCTCAATTTAACGAGTCGTCAACTTACCTGATGGGTTGGTTGCGCGATTATCTCTGGTTGTACTCGGCGCAGTTGATCAATGGTTACAACCCGTATGGCATGAATAACTTGGCTGTCTGGTCTTGGATGTTCTTATTCGGACACCTAGTATGGGCAACTGGATTCATGTTCTTGATCTCCTGGAGAGGTTACTGGCAAGAGCTAATCGAAACTCTAGTTTGGGCGCACGAGCGTACACCGCTTGCTAACCTAATTCGCTGGAAAGATAAGCCTGTTGCTATGTCTATCGTTCAAGGTCGCTTGATTGGTCTAGCTCACTTCACGGTTGGCTATGTCTTGACCTACGCAGCGTTCTTGATTGCTTCTACTGCTGGTAAGTTTGGTTAATTAACTTAGTGGTAGTTGAATAAATAAAATCCCCTGCCTAATGGTGGGGGATTTTTTGTAGAGTTATAGAGTTAGACGAATAAACTTAAAGACAAAGTTGATTTTGAGTTCAGATATCAAATCTGAGGTGTATATGACACAAGCTTTACCTAAAGTAGTAAGCTTTGAAGAATTTGTAAATTGGAAACCTAGCAACGGTTGCTATGAACTACACAATGGGGTAATTGTTGAGATGTCACAACCATTAGGCGACCATGAAGATATTGTTGGGTTTTTAGTGGAAAAATTAGTCACTGAATATACCCGTTTAAATTTACCTTATCGAATACCAAAAACAGCTTTAATCAAACCACTTGAAAGTGAAACAGCATACTCGCCAGATATCCTGTTGTTAAATCGTCCTAATTTAGCTACAGAACCGCGATGGAAGAATCAAGCAACAGTTAGTTATGCTGAATCAATTCCATTAGTAGTAGAAGTTGTAAGTACCAATTGGCGCGATGATTACCTAAATAAAGCTGGCGATTATGAGAAAATGGGTGTTCCCGAATATTGGATTGTCGATTATCTAGGGTTGGGTGGAAGGCGGTTTATTGGCAACCCCAAGCAGCCGACAATTTCAATTTATCAACTTGTGGAAGGCGAATATCAAGTCAGTCAGTTCAGGGAAAGCGATCGCATCCTATCACTAACATTCCCTGAACTGAATTTAACAGCACAAGAAATCTTTAACGCTGGCTTGCCAAGCTCATAAGTACAAAGTCCAAACAATAAACTGTTTACCATATGAATTGAAAACATTGTATATCTCTATTGCCAATTGATAACTAAGGTATCATTCGTACTCAAGAATGGCTTAATTTTGTATAACTCACCTTGTATATTACATATAGTTATTTAGAGCTTATTTATGGCATTGGTATTTTTTATACATGGTGTTGCTACTAAAGATGCAGGATATTCCAAAAAATTAGAATCTTTGATTAAACAAGAGCTTATCAAACAAGAGCAAATATTACCTCATTTTTACGCTAGTTTCTGGGGTAATGTTTTGAAGCAAATAGGTCAAATTTGGAACTGGATTCATCAAGATTTGCAGGACTTTAAAAAGTCTCACCCTAACGTTGATGTAAGAGACGTTTTTCGCTATCAAGAATTTAGACAAGATTTTATTTCTGAGTTTTTTGGTGATATTCTTACTTACTTCAACACAGAGCGAGGTAGAAAGATTAGAGAACTAATTGCTCAAGCCTTATCTGATTTTGTAAAGAACTTTCCCACAGATGAAGAGCTACATATTGTTACTCACTCTCTTGGTAGCGTTGTCTTGTGGGATGTTTTATTTTCTGACAAGTTTGCACCTGACGATCCAGCCTATGAAATTCGCGCAACGATCGATAGGAACGAGCAGCATACATATTTGAAGAGCATCACTACAATGGGTTCCCCTATTTTGTTTTTTAATATGATGCTCAATGTTAACTCTATAAAAATTAAGGATTTTACTGAAACATATAAATCTCAACCTCTTAGGTGGCTCAACATTATCCATTCTTCCGATATTATTGCTTATCCACTCAAAGCCAGCTTGAATGCTAGTTTAATCCCAACTATCTTTTTTCGCGATAAATATATTTGGGCTGATGCTAATGCTGCAGAAAGAGGAGCGCGTACTTTTGGTCAAGCTCACGCAGCAATGGGTATAGGAGTAGCTGACGGTCATGGTTACTACTGGAATAGTCGCGGTACAGCCCGTTTGGTTGCAGCTAACATTTTAGGAGATTGCACTGCTATAGATTCAGCCCTAATTGATAATAACTGAGCGATCGCCTAACTACTCTATTCTCCTCGTCAATCATAATCTACGGTTTGTCGCTCGGAATTTAGTTGATTCAAATGAGATATTCTGTTAGAATTTGCCCAACAGGAAAAAACACAGTGTGACATGAGCGTTCAAACTGGACATATTCAAGACTATTTGGCATCCTATAATTCAACAAACAGAAATTTGAGGATGCACCAGCAGCAACAGAAAGAGCCGATGTTTTACTACTTTGCTTATGGTTCTTGTATGTGTCCGGTGGATTTAAAGCGAAGTCTAGGGGAAAAAACCCATGTCTACGCACTTGGTCCAGCTACGCTTAAAGGCTACAGGCTAGGTTTCTACTGCTATTCAGCTTTTCGCAACTGCGGCGTACTAGATATTATTGAAGATCCTAATAGTTGCGTTGAAGGCGTACTGTACTATCTACCCCAACGTCTCAGCTACGCCCTAGACGATCGCGAAGGCGTGCATCACAATTGGTACAGGCACGAACAAGTAGAAATTTCTAGTCGCGGTAAAACCTACAAAGACGTGCGTACTTATGTAGTTGTCGATAAACTAACCGAAGAACTAGCACCCAACGATTGGTATTTCAACGTAGTATTGCGCGGTGCGGTAACTTGCGGCTTACCAGAACAATATTGCTGGAATTTGTTTAACCATATGCACCAACTACAACAGCGCCACAGAGCTTTAAAATCAGCTTGAAAACAGACTTCGCCTCAAAGCAGCGCTCACCATATCTACAGCAAAAGTTAGGCAAATAAAACATAGCAAAGTAGCAACGACACTAGGATAGTCAAAGCTACTAATTTGTTCTGTTAGCACGCGCCCCAAACCACCTGCACCAACCAAACCCACAATTACAGTAGCGCGGATGCAAGTTTCCCAGCGGTAGAGGATGTAAGCAATAAATTTCGGCATAGTAGCAGGTAAAACTCCATACAAAAAGACTTGAGCGCCACTAGCACCCAAAGCAGTCAGCGACTTAGACGGGCGATCGTCCAAATTTTCGGTAACTTCAGCCATCAACCGCCCCAAAATTCCTAAATTATGAACGCCAAGAGCGATCGCACCTGGTAATATTCCTGGAAACAGCACAAATAGAAAAATCAACGCCCAAATCGGCGCAGGAATAGCGCGAGTAAACAATAAGAAAAATCTAGACAAAACTAAAATACCAATTCCCCACCAGCGATTATGATTCCTACCAGCAGCTAAAATTCCCCCAGCTAGCAACAAATTATTCGCCGCCAGGAAAGAAAAAATTATCCCCCCACAGCCAGCAAAAGCGATCGCCAAAATAGACATCGCCAAAGTTTGACTGCAAAGAATAAAAAGCTGACCTAATTGGCTAAAATCTGGTGGAAAAGCATCTTCTACAACTCCCAGTAATAATTCACCTGTGCGCGGCATCCAGAGTTTACTAAAATCAGCTTGAACGTACCAAAAAGAAAATAGTAGTAAAGCCGCAACAGCAAACAGCGAGAACTGAATAGCGCGATCGCCTGACAGCACCCGATCGCTATTTCCACCTTGCACGGACTTAACCTGTAAAACATTCAAATCCAGCCGACTAGGTGCGCCAATCCGCAGCCGCAGCAAGCCACTCCACAAATCCGTACAACCACTCAAAACCACCAAAGCAAACAACAGCGTCCACATCTCCTCATAGCGCAGAGATTGCAGACTGAGATAAATTTGATAACCCAAACCACCAGCGCCAATAATTCCTAACACTGCAGCCGCCCGAATCGAGCATTCAAAGCGATAAAAAGCATAAGCAAGCCAATTAGGAAAAGCTAGAGGAATCAAACCATAAAGAAAAGCACTAAGAGGCGGAACACCACTACTTAGCAAAGCAAGCATTGGTTGACGGGGAGTTTCATCCAAAATTTCCGCAAACACCTTAGCCGTAATCGCCCCAAAAGGGATAGCGATCGCCAGCACCGCAACCAGCGGATTGAGTCCAAAAATATTAATAAAAAACAGACCCCAAATCAACTCATGAATTGCTCTAGGAATCGCCAACAGCCCGCGTACAACCAACCAAGGAACCCCAAACCCAACCCCTAAAACCGACTCCCACCAAACCTCAGAGCAAAAAATCCCCCCTACCAACCCCACAATCAGACTAAAAAAAGTTCCAACCGCAGCAAAAGCAAGAGTCTTCAGCGCCGCATCGCAAGTCAACAGCAAAAACTCAGCACCAACTTCAGGGCGAGTAGCAGCAGCCAAAAACTGTCCCACCAAACCCCACCCACCAGCATTTACCAAGTCCCCTCGAAACACACCAGCAGCATATAGCGACCAACCAACCGCCCCCAACACAATCGCAAAGACCCTCCCAAACCTCCAATCTCTGCGTCTTTGCGGTTTAATTATCCCTCTTATACAACTCATCAACCATCTCTAAAGTCACAGCCTCAGCAGCACAATCAAACAGAACCCTTCCTTGGCGCAAACCAACAATCCGATCGCAAAACCGCCGCGCCAACTCAAAATCGTGCAAACTTACAACTAAAGTTTTCCCCAACTCCGCCAATAACTGCATAATTTCTCGACTAAGTTCCGGGTCTAAACTAGCAACAGGTTCATCAGCCAAAATAACCACCGGATCTTGCACCAACACCCGCGCGATCGCTACTCGTTGCTGCTGACCTCCCGAAAGGCGATCGCACCTCTGATAAACTTTCTCGGCAATTCCCACACGCTTTAAAGCCCCAACAGCAGTTTCCACTTCCAAAGGAAACATCAATGAAAACGCCGCTTGCAGAAACGACCACCGCCCCAAATGCCCAGCATTAACATTATGAATGACTTGCAGATTATTAACTAAATGAAATTGCTGGTAAATAGTACCGATTTGACTTTGCAGTTTTCTGACGGATTGGGGCTTTAACTGAGATAAATCTCTACCTAACACCCATACCTGCCCGTAAGTCGGGCGAATTGTGCCATTAAGCAAATTAATTAATGTACTTTTACCCGCACCGCTAGAACCAACTAAAGCAACTTTTTGCCCAGGGAAAATCTGTAAGGTAATTTCTTGAATAACTGGAAAATTATTAAACTGCTTAGTAACGTTTTTACACTCAAATATTGGATATTGGTTATTAGTTATAGCAGCAGTAATTTTACCTCGATTTTGCATCACCTGCTACTATTTTAAAATCTAAAAATTTCCGCGCAGAGGACATTGTCCTCTGCGCTCCAACTACCTACCTTTAACAAGCATTTAGTTAGAGAAATACACTTACTATAGTATGGCATTACCATGCAAAAAGCAATAGTTTTGAGCAAAAATATCTAGCTTTAATAGCTAAGTTATTTAAACTAAAATTTTTCAGGAGATTATTTAATTTTGCCAATTTCTCTACCTACTTTCTCTATTTGAGAGTAGTTGGAGTTTTGCGTAGCAACAAACTTATTGGCATCTAAAAGATCGAGGATTTCTTTGTGTTCCGGTACGTTGGGATCTAACTTAAGTAAAGCTGTTTGTACCTTACTTACAAAATCTGCACCATAGCGCTGTTTGACTTGAGGATTAATTACCCAGTGATAATCGTAATAAGCAGGCGATCGCCAAATTACAGCTACCTTATTTACATTCACTTCCTTAGCAGCTAACCTTTTGAGCCAAATTTTCTCATTTACCGCCCCAACATCGTAACTACCAGCTTCCACAAGCTTGATAGTTTTATCGTGATCGCCAGAAAAACCCACCTCACCTTTAAAATCGTTAAGTTTAATACCAGCTTGTTGGAGAAAGTATTGCGGCATCAAACGCCCTGACGTAGAGGATTCGCTACCAAAAGTAAAAGTATGCCCTTTTAATTCCTGGAAGTCGGGATTATTTTTTATTTGCTTTAAGCCACTATTTTTATTAGCAATAAATACGCTATGAAACTTAGCATCTACATCTCGTTGCGCGATCGCTTCTGCACCTTTAACTTGCAACCTTGCTTGTACTCCAGTTAAGCCGCCAAACCAGACTAAATCTAAATCGCCAACTTTAAACCCTGTCACTGCTGCTGTATAGTCAACAACAGGTCTATATTCTACTGGTACGCCTAATTCCTTTTCTAAATAAGCACCTAATTTACTATATTGACGTTGCAATTTTTGCGGATCTTGGTCGGGAATTGCACCTGTTACCAATGGTTGCACTTGCACAGAAGTAGCAGCCTCTTTATTTGCACAAGCAGATAGTAGAAACGGTAATAGTAGCAACAAGCAAATAGCACTTCTAAACTTAGACATTTGTAGCTGGGATCGAAATAATTAGCTTTAGCATTAAAACATATAACACAGTTAAATACTTAGACTTTAATAATTAATAGATAATCTGCTTAATATGGTTAAAATTGAACCAAGTCAAACAAAGTATGAGCCATTTGCAACTTACTACAAGGCGGAATGTCTACTTGTCTTCCTTGGCTATCTATAAATACAGCGCGGTTAGAATCGCTACCAAAACCACTATCAGGCAGATCGATCGGGTTGGCTACGATGCAATCTAACTTTTTGGTGCGTAACTTCTCCATAGCAGGGGAAACGATATCGCCTGTTTGTGCCGCAAAACCAATTAAATATTGATGCTGCTGTTTTAAACTTCCTAATTCTGCCACAATATCGGCTACAAATTCTAAAGGTAGTTCGGTAGGTAGCGATTTTTTGGGTAACTTGCGATCGCTAGAATTTGCTGGCTTGACATCCGCCACCGCCGCCGACATGACAATTACATCGGCTGTAGGGAAATTGTCTAACATCGCCTGTCGCATATCTTTGGCACTTACAACCGCAACTGATTTTACTCCTGACGGTACATTCCCACTAATTGGGGCATGAACTAGCGTCACATTTGCCGCGCGATGCAATGCAGCTTGGGCTAAAGCTATACCCATTTTGCCTGTAGAGGGATTGCCAATAAATCGTACCGGATCTAAATATTCTCGCGTTCCCCCGGCACTAATTAAAACTTGCTTCCCTAACAAGTCTCGCCGCCCTCTGGTATGCAAAAGCGATCGCACGTGCGTAAATATCTCCCCAGGTTCCGCCATGCGCCCTGCACCCACGCGATCGCAAGCTAGCAACCCGTAACTCGTCTGCATTGGGTGATAGCGTTTATCTAGTAACAACTGCTGCCAATTGCGCTGCACTGCTACTTGCTCCCACATCTCAGTATTCATAGCTGGCGCTAGCAAGACCGGACAGTTGGAAGCTAATACTGTATTAGTTAGCAAATTATCAGCCATACCGCAAGCCAATTTAGCTAGAGTATTAGCAGTCAAAGGCGCGATTGCCAAAACTTCCGCCCATTCCCCCAAGTCTATATGCAACGGACGGTTATGAGTTGGCTGCCAAAAATCTGCATCTGTATAAGCCGGATGGCGAGATAAAGTAGCTAAAGCTAAAGGAGTAACAAATTGTTGGGCTGAATCGGTCAAAATTACCTTAACTTCAGCCCCAGCCTTGAATAAAGTTGAAACCAATTCACAAACTTTGTAGGCAGCAATACCGCCACCTACACCTATTAAAACGCGCCTACCAGAGAGCATCTACGATTCGTCGTAAGGTTCTAAATCTAACAAGTAGACAAAAGGTTCTACCAATTCAGGGCGTTGAAAAGCGATCGCTCTGAGTAAATGCCAATCATTCAACCCGTCAAAAGCATTAGTGTAATTATCTTGCTCTAGACGTGCGGCTAATTGGGTCACGTCAATCGCGGACATCGCAGCAATATCCTGTTTGGAAATGCTTAAAGTTTCTAGCATATCTTGCACCTCCCTTGAGCAACACTAAAATGCAGCATCAGGTACAGCCGCATTACCGCGACTACCGTATCTATTCTAATGGCTGAAGCGATCTTGTGTAGCCTATAAGTAAATTATTGTCACACTTACACTGAAAATTTACACAGAAGTTAGATGTTGGCTAATTGTACTGAGTTGATTTGCATCTAACTGACTGCAATACACTTCACAGGAATTATTTGGGCTTTCAATCAGCTTAATTTTGTGCAGTTCTGCTCCTAATTGCTGTACGGGCGATCGCAATAATTCGCCAATCCGCACGGCAATATTTTCTGCTGTCGGGACAACTTCAGCAAAGTAAGCAATATCTTTATTTAAAAAGGTGTGGTCGAATGGCTCTAACACCTGCTCGTCAATTACTTGCTGCAACGCGCCCAAATCGACCAGCATCCCTGTTTTCGCATCAATTTCGCCTTTGACTGTCACTTCTAAATGATAGTTATGACCGTGACCGTTAGGACGAGCGCATTTACCGTAAATTTCTACATTTTCCTCATAACTTAAGTCAGGATGGGCAAGACGATGAGCCGCGCTAAAGTGAGTGCTAACAGTTAAAAAAGCTTCCATACCGTTTCCTTGATAATCTGCCCAAAGTTGAGGATGTTCAAATAGCTGAATGTTAACTAAAGGTAAATGAGACTCCAGCTTTTGCCAAATTACCCTAGCAATATTTTCTGTAGTCGGTAAAGTTTGTTGAAATTCAACCCAAACGTCATTTAGGTAAGAAAAGTCTAATTGACTTGTAACTTCTTGCTTAATTACCTGCTTAACTTCCGACAAATTCATTACCATCCCGTATCGATCTAGTTCCCCCAAAATAGATACATACAAGACATAATTATGTCCGTGTCCTGGATGGCGGGCGCAAAGATCGAAACGCTGGTAATTTTCAGCTTCGCTCAGTTCTGGCAACCAATAACGATGACTTGCCGAAAACTGAGCGCGGCGGTTGATGATACATTGCATGAGGACATTATCCGCAATACATATAATTTCTTAATCTAACTCTATTCCAGCATAAGCCAGATCGCACACCTCCGCATTCATCTGCGTTCATCCGCGCGGCAGGTGCTACAAGTCGGCAAAGCCGACGACAGTCGCCTCAAGTCGGGAAACCCGTTCACAGCGCTGTCTCCCCAACGCACTGCCTTGTTCATCTGCGTTCCCCAACTATTCAAACGATCGCTTCCAACGAAAATTGCACCTCGCAATGCAAACCAGCCGCAATTCTGAACAATTCTTGACCGATGTGCAAATAGCGATCGTCGTAGTTGAGCGGAAAATAGTCTAATTCATCCAATCCATCAGATAAATGATTCAAACAATAGTAGAGATGAACCGCAGCACCAGCTACGCTGGGCGGATTAGGCATAGAGCGGAAAATTCCTTGAGCTTGTTTGAGGATATCTCGGCAAGTTTTGAGATAGTCTTGAAATCCTTCAATCAATTCATCGTCAAAAGGATCGGCTGCTAGTTCTTCAATTTGGTCTTCTAGGGAATTAAGAATGCGACATAACAGGCGGTTAACAGGTTGGTAGACTTGTTGCAACCATTTTTCTAACTGCTCGTCGGCATTTCTACCCGTTTTGCGCAAGGGCTTTTGGGTAGTTTGCCTAGAGGGGGTGGTAGGCTCGTAACTGTAATGATTTTGAGTTTTACCAGAATTTAACGTGCGATCGTAAGAGCGCCGATTAGCTGTATCTTTTAATATCTCGTAAGCAGCATTAATCCGCACAATTTGGTCTAAGTCGGTTGCGTCCTGATGGCTATCGGGATGGTGCAGTTTCACCATGCGGCGATAAGCTTGCTTAATCTCCGCTGGCGTAGCATCAGGACTTACCTGTAAGGTGTCGTAGTGGGTGTAAGAAGCATTTACCATTCCCCCACTTTAGCGTGCCGAGAAAGGTAGATTTAATTGTTAAATTTTAAGTTTTTATCAACTCAAAACTTAAAATTTAAAGCTCAAAACTACACAGAGGCGGGTACTCGCGGCTCCAAATCTTGGAATAAGGGCGTACTTAAATAACGTTCGCCAAAACTCGGCTGCACCATTACAATTAAGCGTCCGGCATTTTCTGGACGTTGAGCAACAGTAATTGCTGCCTTTAAAGCCGCACCAGATGAAATACCAGAAAGCAAGCCTTCTTCGCGTGCTAAACGACGACCGTAGGCGATCGCTTCTTCATCACTAACAGTAATTACTTCATCGATCGCATCTACGTTCAAAACTTGAGGAACAAAACCCGCCCCAATACCTTGAATTTTATGCGGTCCAGGATTGCCACCTGACAAAATAGGGCTGTTAGCAGGTTCGACAGCGATCGCTTTAAAACTCGGTTTTCTTGGTTTAATTACTTCTGCAACTCCCGTCAGCGTTCCTCCCGTGCCAATTCCCGCCACTATCATATCTACTTCGCCGTCGGTATCTTCCCAAATTTCCATTGCGGTAGTATCGCGGTGAATTTGAGCGTTAGCTGGATTGCGAAACTGCTGCAACATATAAGCATGAGGCGTTGTATCCACAATTGCTTGCGCCCGCCGAATTGCTCCGCTCATGCCTTCAATTCCTGGTGTTAGTTCTAATTCGGCTCCATAAGCCCGCAGCATCGCTCTACGTTCGCTGCTCATTGTATCTGGCATAGTTAAGGTTAAGCGATAGCCTTTAGCTGCTGCTGCCATCGCTAAGGCAATGCCTGTATTTCCTGAAGTTGGCTCTACGAGGAGCGTTTTGCCAGGACTTATCAAATTTTCTTTTTCAGCAGCATTAATCATGGCGATGCCAATCCGGTCTTTAACTGAGGCAGAAGGATTCATGCTCTCTAGTTTGACGACAATCCGCGCGACACAACCTTCAGCTTGAGGAATATGATTTAGCTGTACTAAAGGAGTACGACCGATCAATGCTGTAATATCTTGAGCAATACGCATAACTATGGTTGTTTGTAGTTGGTCAAAAATGCTAACTAGAACTCACAATTTTATAGATTAAATTTATGCATTAACTCTAGCCGCTTGTCTTGAGGCTTAGATGTAATACATTATATTCAACTGTTTTCTCGCTGCACGTTGTTCGCAAATATCTTGCAGCGTATAATTTTGCAAAACCAGGTTAGCTGCCTGCCTAGCTTCAGTCCAAATTTCTTGCACTACTGTACTTTCAACAGTTTTAGGTTTAGTTTCTTCCTCAGATAAATTAGAGTTTGAGCCTTCTAAACATCCCACCACCTCCAGTAGATTAATTTTCCAAGGTTCTCTTGCCAATACATAGCCGCCCTTAGCACCGCGTTGGCTTTTGACTATTCCCCCACGCCGCAAAGTTGCAAGTAGCTGTTCTAAGTAGCGATCGGGAATATTTTGTTCTGCGGCTATTTGGCGAATTTGCAGTGGTTCGCCACTATTGTAGTGAGTTGCCAACTCTAATAGGGCAAGCAAGGCGTATTCAGATTTACACGAAAGTTCCACAGGCAAAAGCAAGCACGAAAGGTAATTTAAATCGTTATCGGCTTTACTCTTATTATACCCCAGTTCTCCACTGGGGTTTGCCTAATTATCAGCGATCAGTAATCAGCGACCAGTGACTACTATACAGTGCAACTATTAATTAAATTGTTGCTAATTGCCTATGAAAAAACCCCGCTGTACAGCGAGGTTTAAGCGAATAGAATCTATTACTTAGATAACTTAGAAAGTGAATGTCGTTCTTAAAGTACCAATAACTGAGTCATTAGCCTCAGCCGTACTTTGACCTGGAGATGTCAACCAGATTACGCCAGGAGTGATTGAGATATTGTCTGTCAACTGATACTTATAGAAGCCCTCAATGTGGTAGCCGTAGTCGTTATCAAAGTCAACTGCGCCAGGAGCATCTACAGAGCGTAAAGTAGGTTGTACGCCAGCAATAATCCCCAATACGCTGCCTTCCTTGCCCAAATCGGGGAAAGCAACTCCTAATGCATAACTCCAAACATCAGCGTCGCCAACATCAATGATTTCGATATCAGATTTCATTACCCAGCCGCTAATCGATACTCTATCGCTGAGGCGGAGCGCCGCAGACAACCCGTAGGAGTCGGTAGATAGCCGAGAAGAGCCAAGTGCTCCATCTACTAAACTAGGATCGTTAGCTTCAGCCGAACCTTCAATCGGGAAATTGCTACCAAGATTTCTAGAAGCTGAACCACCTAGGTCAAAAATTCCATCTCCAGCGTTATGATAACCGCGTACGTAGGTTGCAGCTACAGCAAAGCGATCGCCTAAATTAAAGTTAAGCTGTGCCAAAGCGCTAAAGTCACCATTGGTAAAACCAAGACTGTCATCGGGCAAGTTAGGGTTGTCAGCCAAGTATCCTAACGATAAAGAGCTATTACCGAGGATTCCACCACCGCTACCTAAGGGAAAGTTAATACCACCACCAGCACCGCCACCAATGTTATAAATTGGGCTGCGTTCAGCAAAAGCAGATAGCGCTCCACTACCGCCAGTAAACCCTTCAAAGTAAGGGTTTACTGTAGGTACGTAATCGGAGTGAAGTCCACCTACAGCCGCAAGATATACTTGTCCATTACCGAATAAGGGGAATTGATAAGCTGCCCAATCCAAAACCACGCTGTTGTCAGTGTCACCTTGATTAGAGACTTGGGTGCCTTCAAATGTGCCAGGTATCTCTGTGCCATCAGCTAGCGTTCTGCCGCCAGGTAGGTTAAATAAGTTCCCATTACCCATATTTAAACGGGTGTGGAGCGTGTCTCTACCCGTAAAGCTAGTTTGAAAATCTAAACGCGCCCGACTTTGCAAAACTGTGTTGTTGTTGACACCGTTATTGCCAAACTCGTCGGTAACTACGCCAATAACTTCACCAACTAACTTAGTAGTAGTTGAAAATTGATTTGCTTCTAATTCAGCGGTAGCAACTTCTAAGGTGTCTACTCTACCACGTAAAGTAGCAAGTTCGGTCGCAAATTCTTCTTGCAGGCGTTGCAGTGTTGCTAAATCTTCCTTCGTTACCTTATCTGCGGTAGCTGTCGCGATTAATTCGTTCACCCGATCTAAACAAGCATTCAAACCTGCCGCAAATTCGTATCTAGTCATTGCCCGATTTCCTCGGTACGTACCATCGGGATAACCAGCAATACAGCCGTAGCGTTCCACCAATGATTGCAATGCTTGAAATGCCCAATCTGTAGGTTGAACGTCTGATAGCTGGGATACTGAGGTAACTTGAGCAATTGTATTAGCATCAGTAGGGCTGCTGCCTTTACCTTCATTGCTGTAGGTATTGACTTGGTTCATGGTGTCGTCAGCAGATGTATTTGCTGCTGGATTAGCTACACCTTCTTGAACTTGAGCTACAACTACTGGTCGCTCTACGTTTGCTTGCTTTTGCTCATCTTCAATAACTAAATCTGCTGCACCTGTACTAGCTACTGCGCTTTGGACGATCGCTAAGGCTGCTCCTAAAACTGCTGGACAGACAAGCAGAGATTTCCACAATATCTTAGACATAGTTTTCCTTACTCCTCACACCATTTCTCTGAAAAATTGTCTCTCAAGTCCAGCAAAACTATCTGCTACCTAAGTGACACTTTTCCAAGAGTTACACTTAATATGAATCTTACCTCTAATCATTTGTTACTGTAAAGCTTAATTAAGCTTTACTTAAGACCATTTATAATTAGCAATTTTTATTCAGTTAAATTTTCGCAGCATTTTGTAATTTTATTAACAGTTAAACTGGCAGATACTATGTTTCTAATCTGGAAATAGCCGTTTTTACAAGCTAGTTTGTGCCTAGTTTAGACATCAACGCCCATAATAAACTCGCGCCTTGGTTAAGCCCGTACTAATCAAGTAGCGATTGTAACTTTCTGCCTTATCTCTTTCCGTAAATGGACCTACCCGTAAATGAGAGCCACGCGGTTCCTGTCTTTGGCTAATGATAGCTGGCACTTTGTTGGGCAGTTGTTTGACTTGACGTTCAATTATCGGTAAATCTTCCGCACCCGCAGGAATAACTACAAAATAAAATTTAGAGATTGCTCTTTGTAAAGCTACTTCTTGCCCCGTACTCAAATTAATGATGTGCGTAGCAATCCCTTGAGATTGTAGTTGTTTGGCTATATTAGTAGCATTTAGCTGTTGGCTAAAAACGCCAGCTTGAATTACCGATTTGCCCTGATATTGACGCAAAAAAGCGCCAGGTTCTAGCTGCTTGACTTGCTCTAACTGAGTTGAATTAGGACTATTAACGTAAACTAAATAGCGATCGCTTTTTGGCGAACTAGGTGGCTGCGATCGCACGCGAAAATCAAGATCGCGCGGTACAAATACCTCATCAGGTGGCTGTTGACTAGATTTACTCAAGTTCTCGGCTGGCAGTGTTTCTACTACCACTTGGGCAAAACTAGCATTAGTTAAAGTAAAGCATCCGGCGATCGCCAAAATTGCAATCGGCATTCGCATATTGAGCACTGCTGTCAGATGTGTCTTCAGATTCATAAGCAGACATCGATAAGAAATTTAATGTAGTAAACCTGCGGTGACTTGCATCTTGCCGAATTTACTGGAAAAACAACGCAAGTAAGCCACCCTTAAATAAAAAGACTATAAAAAGTAACGTTAAGTTGCTTTTGCCGCCTATCCAAGCGCAATTTCGCGGAAACATTTACCGATCTGTAGAGAAAATTCCGTAAATGTGCGGTTTGCCATTAACTAATTAACAAAGTATTCATATTGCCCTATCGCTCCTCGCCACAATAGCAGGAATGTTACTTTAGAATAAGTATCCGGGCAATTTTTTAGTTCACTCAAGTTTATGCATAAAGTTGTAGTCGGTCTATCTGGTGGCGTTGACAGTTCCACCGCCGCTGCTATACTGCACGATCGCGGCTACGAAGTCGTGGGCTTAACCCTATGGTTAATGAAAGGGAAAGGTCAGTGCTGTTCGGAAGGCATGGTAGATGCGGCTGCTATTTGCGAACAGCTAGGCGTACCGCATCATATTGTTGATAGTCGGGAAGTCTTTGAGGCAAGTATTATCAACTATTTGGTAGAAGGTTACAGCACTGGAATTACGCCTTTGCCTTGTTCTGCGTGCAATAAGTCGGTAAAATTTGGACCGATGGTTCAGTATGCCCGCGAACAGCTAGGTATAGATAAAATTGCTACAGGTCACTATGCCCAAATCACTTACGATGCAGAGTCGGGGCGCTATCAGTTGCGACGGGCAGTAGATCGCAACAAAGATCAATCGTACTTTTTATACGACTTAACGCAAGACTTGCTAGCTGCTTCTGTATTTCCATTGGGAGAATACGTCAAAGCCGAAACGCGACAAATAGCGACAAAATTTGGCTTAAAAACGGCAGATAAGCCAGAAAGCCAAGATTTGTGCTTGGTAGAAAGTCACGGTTCGATGCAATCATTTTTAGACAAATACATTACGCCGAAAAAAGGCGATATTGTTGACCAACAAGGGCAAGTATTAGGTCAGCACGACGGCGTACACCACTATACTATAGGTCAGCGCAAAGGCTTAGGCATTGCTGCCCCCGAACCGTTGTATGTAGTGGGATTGGATGCGGTGATGAATCGAGTAATTGTTGGCGATCGCAATTGTGCCGATAAGTCAGAATGTACAGTAGGACGTGTCAATTGGGTAAGTATTACCGAACCAACTGCACCAATTCGGGCGCAAGTTCAAGTCCGCTATCGGTCTGCGGGTGTAGGTGTAACTGTAATTCCTTTGAAAAATTCTCGCGTCAAATTAGTTTTTGAAGAGCCGCAATTTAGCATCACCCCAGGTCAAGCAGCAGTTTGGTACGAAGGCGATATAGTTTTAGGTGGCGGCATCATTGAGAAACAAAATTAACCCAAAACCAAATGTTTCCCTGTAGGGGCGCGGCGGCATTGCGCCCCTACATCATTACGTCCCTACCACCCCATGCCCGCAGAACACCCATAAATTGATACGATAATGCTGGCAGCAAGAATCTAAATAAAAATTAAAGAAAGTTATGAGTTATCGAGACGGCATTGCTCCTCACGGAATGCAGTTGATTAATCGGATTGCCACGCCCGAACAAAGACAAGAATTCTTGGCAAAAGCTGATGACTTGCCGCGCGTGCAGCTTGACGAGCGTGCTGTTTCTGACTTAGAGATGATTGCCATTGGTGCATTTAGCCCGCTAACTGGCTTTATGGCACAAGCAGACTACGATCGCGTAGTAGCTGATATGCGTCTAGCCAACGGTTTACCTTGGTCAATTCCGATTACGCTATCGGTAGAAGAGGCGATCGCATCTTCCCTCACAGAAGGTAGTTTAATTCGCTTAGACGATCCTAGTGGTAGATTTATCGGCGTTTTAGAATTAACTCAAAAATACCGCTACGACAAAACCACTGAAGCAATTAACGTCTATCGGACTGACGATGCCAAACACCCAGGCGTACAAGTAGTCTACAACCAGGGTGAAATCAATTTAGCAGGTCCAATCTGGTTATTGCAACGCGAAGCTCATCCTCAGTTTCCCGCCTATCAAATCGACCCTGCCCAATCGCGGCAAATGTTTAAGGAAAAAGGGTGGAAAACTATCGTCGGCTTCCAAACCCGCAATCCCATCCACCGCGCCCACGAATACATCCAAAAGTGCGCGATGGAGACAGTAGACGGGTTATTTTTGCATCCATTGGTAGGAGCAACTAAAGACGACGATATCCCTGCCGATGTAAGGATGCGCTGCTACGAAATTATCTTGGAACATTATTATCCCCAAGAGCGAGTAATTTTAGCAATTAATCCGGCGGCGATGCGCTATGCTGGACCGCGCGAGGCAATTTTTCACGCCATTGTGCGCAAAAATTACGGCTGTACTCACTTCATAGTCGGACGCGATCACGCTGGTGTCGGCGACTATTACGGGACTTATGATGCTCAACATATTTTTGATGAATTCGAGTCAGCAGAATTAGGCATTGTGCCAATGAAATTTGAACACGCTTTTTACTGCACTCGAACTGAGTCAATGGCGACAACTAAAACAAGTCCTAGCACTCCAGCAGAGCGCGTTCATTTATCAGGGACAAAAGTTCGGGAAATGCTGCGTAGAGGCGAATTACCACCGCCCCAGTTCTCGCGCCCAGAAGTTGCAGCGGAACTAGCAAGAGCAATGCGATCGCCTTTAACAGTGACCAGTTAACAGTGACCAGTGACCAGTTACTATTAATTATCTTAACTAATAACTCTTTAACAGTAAGCAGTTACCAGTTATTAGCTAATATGCAAAACAGTTTTTGATTTAACAAAGACTATTTATGCAGTTATCATCTACTAGACAAGGCAGTGTTTTTCTGTATCTCTGCCACTTGGTAACTGATATTGTATGACTGGTAACTGGTAACTGTTCACTGGTCACTGTTTAGGCTGATAGCATGAAACGGCGGGATTTTTTCAAAGCTACTGGTTGGATACTAGCAGCACTAGGGATAAGCGAAAGTGATTGGTTGAGATTAGGCGATCGCTACTATCAGGCGATCGCATCTCCACTCAACCGCAAGTTAGCCTTATTAGTAGGTATTAACCAATATCCAGGTAATTCAAGCTTAAATGGTTGTCTAACTGATGTAGAACTGCAAAAAGAATTACTAATTCACCGTTTTGGGTTTAAAAGCAGCGATATTCTCACGCTGACTAATGCCCAAGCTACTAGAAGACAAATTGAAGATGCTTTTAGCGATCGTTTAATTGAGCAAGCACAACCTGGTGATGTGGTTGTATTTCACTTTAGCGGCTGCGGTCGTCGCTTGCAATTGAGCCAGAAGGGAGGAGATAAGGGGGACTACAGGGGGATCGACATAAATAGCTTAGTTACAGCAGATAGTGGCACAGATAACGATTTGCCAGAACATACCTTGGCGTTGATGTTGCGATCGCTTTCTACTTCTGCTGTTACAACTGTCCTCGATACAAGTTTCTATTTTCCTAACGTTCTTCCTAACTATTTGCGCGTTCGCTCTCTACCTCAACTAGAACAATGGCAACTAATTCCAGAAGAATTAGCCTTTCAACAGCAACTAATTGATAAACAAATGCTTGAAGGCAAGTTAACCGATCTGCAAATGCCAGGAACACTATTGAGGGCAGCAGATACAGATAAAGTAGCGGTAGAAGCGCAATGGACTGGCTTAGTTGCAGGGCTTTTTACTTATGCCTTAACTCAATACTTGTGGGAATTTACCTCACCAAACTCTATTCAAATTAATCTTGGTAAAGTTGGTGGAGTAGTCGAACAAACACATAGCAAGCAAAAATTCTCAAATAAGAGTGTTGATACTCGCTCTTTGTTGCTAATGCCTGACTCTACAATTGCTGGTGCGGATGGAGTAGTTAGAGCTATAGAAGATGATGGCAAAAGCGCCCAACTGTGGCTAGCAGGACTGCCAGCAACACTTTTGGAATATTATGGTGTAAATTCTCGCCTAACTGTAGTTGAGCCAAAAAAACAGTGGACAGAAAATTTAGATACTAATTCGGCTTTACAACTGCAAGTGCGATCGCGTACTGGGTTGACAGCTAAAGCACAAATTGTTAGTAACAATAGTAATTCTCTCCAAGTCGGGCAACTGCTGCAAGAAGCAATCCGAGTTTTACCACGTAATATCAGCCTTAATGTTGCTTTAGATCCTAGTTTGGAACGAATTGAGCGAGTAGATGCTACCAGTGCTTTTGCTGCTATGCCGCGCGTATCCCTAGTTACAGCTAACGATGTGCCAGTAGATTATCTATTCGGACGAGTAATAGAATCAAAAGAAGTAACTACACCAGCTAGTCGTTATGGATTATTTTTTGACGATCGTAAACCCATCCCACTTGCAGCGGGCGAAGCAGGAGAAGCTGTCAAAGTAGCGGTGCAACGGTTAATTCCCAAACTGCGATCGCTTCTAGCCGCAAAGTTATGGCGGTTGACAAATAATTCGGGTTCTTCTAGGTTAGGAGTGCAAGCAACTTTAGAAATAGTTAGCCCCGAACAAATAATAGTAACGCAACAATACGCCGCCAGATCCCAAGTTTTACCTACACCAGGCAAGTCTTTACAGAATATATCGCTACAACTACCCACGATTCCTGTAGGTAGCCGCATTCAGTACCGCCTGCAAAACTACAGCGATCGCCCAGTATATTTTCTCCTCGTGGGTTTGGATAGCACTAAAAGCGCGATCGCTCTTTATCCATTACAAACAGCGCCAGAATCTAATACCCAAGAAGCAAAACCACTGCTCCAAGACTTAGTTATACCTCCTGTCGAGACAATGATTGTGCCGCAAACTGCTGTTGATTTTCAATGGCTGGTACATCCACCACTAGCGATCGCTGAAACTCATTTAATCTTTAGTACAGCAAGCTTTACTCAAACTCTAGCCGCTTTGCAAAATGGTATGCGCTCTGGAGGCGAACAGGGATATATCGGCACATTAGCAAATCCCTTAGAAGTTGCCCAAGCTGTATTTCAAGATTTGCACAACGCTAGCGCTGTCAAGAGCGAACCTATTACTACCACTGCTGACACTTATAATTTAAATGTTAATACTTGGGCAAGTTTTAACTTTATTTATCAAATTGTCTAATATATTTGAGCAGAGCAGCCAAATTAGCAATGACTCAAGACTTTAAAGCGGTTTCTTCCGAGCAAAGTAGTTATTACACCTTACTGGGGTTGCACCCTTCTGCCTCAGCAATGGAGATTCGTCGCGCTTATCGAGAACTGAGCAAACAATATCATCCCGACACTACCAGCTTGCCTAAAGCGATCGCGACAGCCAAGTTTCAAGAACTCAACCAAGCTTACGCTACCCTCAGCCATTTAGAACGACGCGCCAATTACGATCTGCAAATAGGTTATTCGCGTTTATCTGTAATTCAAGCGCCAACATATAGCGATCGATCGTCTGAGTCTACAACTTATCATTCGCGTTCGGCGTATCTCGATCCGAGCGATCGCCCTTTGTCAGCCGGAGAACTATTTGCTTTATGTTTGCTTGGCTTGACTTTTTTGGGTTGCTTGCTGCTAGCTGTAATTGTGGGATTAATTCGTGGCGATGCTGCTTGGCAACCAATATCAACCTTTTTGTACTCGCAGGCGATCGCGTTTGTCAGTCTACAATGACATTAACTCTTATTTAAAGAGTAATACAGTTTACTTTTATGTTTAGTTTCTATGCCTCTTCCTAGTGCCGATACGCCTCTATACAATCATCCTCTACCAAATATCGAGCAGTGGTTAGTAAGTCAAGGTTGCCAGCAAGATAGTACGCAACTGCATTGCTGGCACATTTCTAAGTCGCAGTGGCAAGCGGAAGTATGCCTAGATGTCGATCAAATTACAGTTCGTTACTTGCAAGCTGGAGAACAAGGGCAAGACATTCACCGCGCCTTTAAGTATTCTCTCAGCAGGCAAGATATAGAACAGGCTGTTTTTTCCGGTCCTTAGTAGGAAATTAGCTTTGGAAAACTTTTTTATTGATACTGATTTTATGGCTACAAGCGCTCAACCAGAAGCAAAAAAAGTCATTGAGCAACACCTAACACTCAAGTTAAGTGTTGAAGATAGCGTTGCGTTTGCTGATGCACTTCTTAATCCTCCTAAGCCTAATGATGGTTTAAAAAAGGCTGCTTTACGGTACAAGTAAATAATGTCGGTAGAGACTGTAAATGCCAACACTAATTTTGACTTCACGCTATAGCGAAGATGCTCAATCTTTATGGCGTACAGCCAATCATCTGGGTTGGAAAGTGGTGCGATTAGTAAATTGGCGGTTGCCTGATGACCTAAAACTTGTTTCTGAACCAGTCTTATATCTGGAAGCTTTAATGGCGGAAGAAATCGCCGAACAGATAGGAGTACGATTGCTTGATTCAGCAAGTGACTGGCTGCCTAATCTTCCCCAAGAATATCGAAAACGTTGGGTTTATCTCACTAATTTAGATAAAGCAAGGCACTTAGAACACGCAGCTTTTATAAAACCGCCAAATGATAAAAGTTTTCCTGCCCGTGTGTACGCTGCAGCGGACTTACCGATTGACTATCCTGGTGAGACGCTAGTTTTAGTTGCTGAAATTGTGCAGTGGGATAAAGAGTTTCGTTGCTTTATTTTAAATCGTTCTTTGAAAACCTTTTCTATTTATCTTCGTGATGGGGAGTTGCAGTCAGAGAATGATTTTGCCCACACAGACGAGGAAGATTGTGAAGTTCGAGTTTTTATTGAAACAGTGCTATCTGATGAACGAGTCGAACTCCCCCAAGCAACAGTTATTGATATAGGCGTAGTTCGCGGATGTGGATGGGCAGTAGTAGAACAAAATGCAGCGTGGGGAGCAGGTTTATATGGTTGCGATCCGATTCAGGTTTTAGAAGTGCTACGGTATAGTGTTGTTGCAGTGCGATAACCTTTGTTGGCGAGTCTTGCTCTAAACTTTACCAAAACGCCGATCGCGCTGCTGATACGAAGATAAAGCGTGATGAAACTCCAAACTGTCAAAATCTGGTTACAACGTATCAGAACAAATTTGTTGTCGCTAGTAAGCGATCGCCCAAGCGCTGAGGTGTATTGACATTGTGTAGACAAATACTTTAAATTAGGATAGCTTCCTACAGTCAGAAGCTTAAGTAAGGCTGAAAGGAAACACATCCTTTATCTGTCTTAGAAAGAGTAAGTGTTATGTGTCCCTCCACAGATCAAGAGTCGGTTAACCAGATCCGCGATGTCACAATTAACATCCGAGCTAAACAGACTCAACGGGATTTAATAGATCGTGCAGCAGAAGTGCAAGGCAAGAGCCGCTCAGAGTTTATGCTTGAGTCAGCTTATCAAAAAGCCCAAGATGTTCTTCTAGACCGCAGTTTCTTTGGGCTAGACAAAACTAAATTTAAGCAGTTTGTAGAATTACTTGATGCACCGCCTACACGCAACGAGAAATTGCACGTACTACTAACAACTAAGTCTCCGTGGGACTAGATAGAGACAAGCTTCGCCCCCCTGAAAAACTCAATTCATCACATCAATTTGAGCGATTTGACTCTGGCAATACTCAGCTAGATGAATGGTTAAAACGCCGCGCTCTGAAAAATGAGTCCGAAGGGGCTTCACGCACTTATGTTCTCTGCGTTGGGGAAGTTGTTGTTGCCTACTATTGTCTTGCCAATGGAGCAATAGGGCAAACTGTTGCTACAGGTCGAGTTCGGCGCAATATGCCCGATCCAATTCCAGTTATAGTTATTGGCAGGCTGGCAGTAGATCGCAACTGGCAGGGTAGCGGGATCGGACGTGCTTTGCTGCGAGATGCAATTCTTCGCATTCTGCAAGCTGCTGAAATCGCAGGAATAAGAGCAATTATTGTCCACGCTATCTCGGAAGAGGCGAAAAAGTTTTATCAGAAATGTGGTTTTACGGTTTCACCTGTAGAGCCAATGACTCTTATGGTGACTGTTAAAGATGCGATTGCTTCCCTTGACTTGTAAACTTGGTAGCAACTCAAATTATCTTTCAAGATTGGCTTTTCATTATATTAGTGAGCGATCGCTAGATAAAAATTGCTTGAGTACATTGAGCTACGGTGAGATTGTTTGAACGAGTAATAGGAAAAGCAGTCTTGCTCTAAACCTTACCAAAACGCCGATCGCGCTGTTGATACGAAGATAAAGCGCGGTGAAACTCCGAGCGATTAAAATCGGGCCACAATGTATCGGTCACATAGATTTCTGCATACGCCATTTGCCACAGCAGAAAGTTACTAATCCGCATTTCCCCGCTGGTACGAATAATTAAGTCAGGATCGCAAGTATTCTTGGTGTAAAGATGACTTTCAAACAACGCTGCATCAATATCTTCTGGTTGAATTTTACCTTGTTGAACTAAATGCGCGATCGCTCGTGTCGCTTCCAAAATCTCTTGTCTGCCGCCGTAATTAGTTGCTACCGTAAACTGAATATCTTGATTGTGCTGAGTTTCCGCCATCGAGCGCTCGATTTCTGCCTGCAAAGAACGCGGTAGTACATCTAACTTGCCGACAAAATGAATTTGGACGTTTTCCTCCATCATTTCGCGCAGTTCTTGACGCAATACCCGCTGGAACAAAGTCATCAAAAAATCAACTTCTTCCAACGGTCTATTCCAATTTTCGGTCGAAAAAGCGTAAGCAGTTAACGCCTTGACTCCCCAATCCTTACAACAACGCAACAAGTCCTTAAGCGCATCTACACCCCGCTTATGACCCATAATTCGGGGCATACCTTGACGTTTAGCCCATCTACCATTTCCATCCATAATCACCGCCACATGGTTTGGCAGTCGTTCGGGTTTTAAATCTGGCGGCAAATCTTGCATTACAATTGGCGTTTTCATTTCTTTTTTCGCTGGCGCAATGATGGTAGACCGAATAAACGCGAACTTAATGCTAACCCCTTAGAGCTAATTTGATTGCCCAAGCTCCTCAAACTTGGCGCAACAGCTTCGCGTTCTACCGTAGGCGAGAACCTAGTCTCCAACAGTTCTTTAAGTTTACTGCTGGTTAACGGTCTATTTAGTATTCCCCGTTCTGCCAAAGATATTGAACCTGTTTCCTCAGATACGACGACACAAACACAATTTTCTACCCGCTCGGTGACTCCCATTGCAGCGCGGTGGCGCGTACCTAGCTGGCGCGATGCAGTACGCTCTGACAGCGGCAAAATTATCCCTGATGCCATAATCCGCGAACCGCGAATTAATGTCGCTCCGTCGTGCAATAGCGTCTTAGGCTGGAAAATTGTTTGAATCAGTTCCTTAGAAATTTCTGCATTTAGCTTTACGCCAGGAACAGAAAAATAGCGATCGTCGATAGGGCTATCAGTCTCCAAAATTAGTAATGCACCAATACGATTTTGCGATAGTTCTTTGACAGCATCAACAATTTCATCAACTACACTATCAGGCTTGGGGATAGCACTATTAGAAGGATGCAACAATTGACTAAATTCGCCACGTCCTAATTGTTCCAAAAATCGCCTAAATTCTAGTTGAAATACTACTGCCATTGCTACCGCCGAACCAACTACCAACTTTTCTAAAACAAAATTTAGTAATTGCAGGCGCAAATAACCGCTCAAAGCTGAGGCTACCATCAAGACAATAAACCCGCGTACCATCCACAGCGTTCGCCGTTCGCCAATAATCACCAACACCATGTATGTAAGCGCCAACACCAACCCCAAATCGAGGGTGTGAAGCAACAAAGGCTGAGTCCAGCCTAAGTTTGTCAGCCATTGCTTCCACCAGTCTCTCATCAGATTTGGATTAACCTTTTTTATGGTGAGTAGGAGTAAACGCGATCGCTTCAGCGAAGTTATCCTCCGCTGCAACGCCTGCTCTTGAGCGGCAAATTTGAGGAAATTTGCCCTCTACTAGCAATAGTTAACGAGAAATAGCAGCATTGCGCTCAAAATGGCTATTTCCCTACCTGATTAATTACTCAATCTTGCTGGCAAGCGATCTTGGCGAATCAAGTCTTGATAAGTTTCTCGCTGCACAATTAAGTTTGCTTCGCCTCCATTGACTAATACTGCCGCAGGTCGCGGCAAACGGTTATAGTTTGATGCCATGCTGTAATTGTAAGCACCTGTTGCCATGACGACGAGAATATCCCCTACATTTGTCTGAGGCAATGTTGCATCTTTAATTAAAATGTCTCCAGATTCGCAGTGCTTTCCAGCAACTGTAACTTTTTGACTTTGAGGAGCAGACATCCGGTTTGCCACTACGGCGCGATATAGAGATTGATAAGTAATCGGGCGAGGATTATCAGACATTCCCCCATCTACAGCAATATAAGTGCGAATTTCGGGAATTTCTTTGGTCGAACCGATAGTATAGGCAGTGACGCAAGCCGAACCAATGAGCGATCGCCCTGGTTCGCATAGTAATTTAGGTAATGGGATATTCTCGGCGCTGCAAGCATCTTTGACGCTGTAGCACACAGTTTTTACCCACTCGTCAATGCTTGGGGGATCGTCTGATTCTGTATAGCGAATACCCAAGCCACCACCAACGTTTAATTCACTAATTTGCAATCCGTAGGTGCTAGCTTTTTTCAACCACCCAACAATAACTGCACCTAAATCTTGATGCGGTTGCAGTTCAAAAATCTGCGAACCAATATGAGCGTGCAATCCCACGCAATTTAAACTAGGTTGCTTTTGAATATAAGCAAATACATCGTCTAACTGGTTGGGATCGAAACCAAATTTGCTGTCTAAATGCCCTGTGCGGATATATTCGTGCGTATGACACTCAATTCCTGGAGTTAGGCGCAACATAATCCGAATGGGATTAGTTAGCTCGTTAATGCTTGCTATAACAACCAAATTGTGCAGTTCTTGCCAATTGTCAACAACAATCGTACAACTAGCAGAAATTGCCAAATTTAGTTCATCTTTAGACTTATTATTGCCATGCAAGTACAACTTATCGGCTGTTACTCCTGCTTCTAAAGCAGTGTAGAGTTCGCCCCCCGATACTACATCAATGCCCAAACCTTCGGAAAAAGCGATCGCGCAAACAGCCAAACAATTCCAAGCTTTTGAAGCATACAATACCTGTGACGATCCAGGATAATACTTCTGCATCGCTGCAACATACTGACGGCAAGCTGTACGCAGCGTTTCTTCGTCTAATATATATAATGGCGAACCAAACTGCTGCACTAACTCGCTGACATCGCAACAACCAATTTCTAAGCAATCTTGGCTGTTGACTTTGGCGCTAAGAGGTAAAAGGTGTTGGTTCGGGGAAGAAGTTACTGGAGTATTTGCTAATTTAGGTAAATAATGCTTACCAGAATTTTCTTGTTCTACTGGGTCAAACGTCGATACCATAGCTTTGAAAAATAATCCTTAATCTAAAATTTACAAGTAGCAATAGATTTCATTTCTTTAGTGTACTAAGCACTCGTCCCAGATTTATCAGGTGAATTTATTAATTCTTAATCGTTTAACCGCAGAAAAGCTCAATGCTGTAGTAGAACTAGATCGTTTGTGTTTCGGCGGTCTATGGACGCTAGAAGGCTACCAAAGAGAAGTAGATAGTTCTCATAGCGACTTATTTGGTTTATTTTTGCCATTTTCATCTTTACTCGTGGGATTTGGCTGTTTGTGGTCGATTGTTGATGAAGCGCATATTACAATTTTGGCGGTTCACCCCGAACATCAACGCCAAGGACTAGGACAAGCTATACTTGTCGCTTTACTTTGGTCGGCTAATCAGCGCGGCTTAGAACGTGCCAGTTTAGAAGTTCGTGCTTCTAACGAAAGTGCGATCGCTTTGTACCAAAAATTTGGCTTTAAAACTGCCGGACGGCGGCGGAAATACTACCAAGATACAGGCGAAGATGCCCTAATTTTATGGCGGGGTGACTTGCAAGCACCCGAATTTACCAATACTTTAGCAACTTGGCAGCAGGAAACTAGCGATCTCATTTTTCAATCTACAGGTTATCAACTACAACTCGATTTGCCAGAGTGGGGAGCAGGGGAGCCAGCGCCGTGTGGGGGTTCCCCCCATTGAGGCGACTGGCGTGGAGCAGGGGAGGCAGGGGGAGGAAAAGTCAATATTTTTCCTGGTAATTAGGGGCAATAAGTATATAAATTGGATAATATAGCTAGATTTATTTGGACTTGCTCATGTATACTTTAGACTGCTTAAGCTGAGGCGAATTTTCTCTTAAAAAGCTAGTAGTAAGTAGGCGATCGCTGGTAACTTTATTTAATGGCGGTTGAAACTAATTTTATGAGTACAATTACTTAAAAACAGCGATAAATTCAACAAAAAATAAAAAATTCTTCCCAAGAGGGGGGTAAACCGTACTGGTTGTAGCTATTATCATAAGACAGCCAGAAATATAGCCTATGCTAAAATCAGCGTACTGGCAAGACTCAGGGGAATCGAAAACGCTATGTTTGAACGCTTCACAGAAAAAGCCATTAAGGTGATCATGCTGGCCCAGGAAGAAGCCCGTCGCCTGGGTCACAACTTCGTAGGTACAGAACAGATCCTCCTGGGTCTGATTGGCGAAGGTACGGGCGTAGCAGCTAAGGTACTTCGTTCTATGGGTGTCAATCTCAAAGATGCCCGAATTGAAGTCGAAAAGATCATCGGACGTGGATCGGGTTTTGTTGCCGTAGAAATTCCTTTTACCCCCAGGGCAAAACGGGTATTGGAGCTTTCTTTAGAGGAAGCGCGGCAACTAGGACACAATTATATCGGTACGGAACACTTGCTACTCGGTCTAATTCGCGAAGGCGAAGGCGTTGCAGCAAGAGTATTGGAAAACTTGGGCGTTGACTTATCGAAAGTTCGCACTCAAGTAATTCGGATGCTAGGAGAAACGGCTGAAGTCACAACCGCCGGACAAGCAGGAAGAACAAAAACGCCTACATTGGACGAATTTGGCTCGAACCTGACGCAAATGGCAGCAGATGGCAAGCTAGATCCAGTAGTCGGTCGGGCTAAAGAAATCGAACGGGTAATTCAGATATTGGGTCGCAGAACAAAAAATAACCCAGTATTGATTGGCGAACCAGGTGTAGGTAAAACAGCTATAGCTGAAGGTCTAGCATCTCGGATTGCCAATAAAGATATTCCCGATATTCTAGAAGAAAAGCGCGTAGTTACTCTTGATATCGGCTTGTTAGTAGCAGGTACGAAGTATCGAGGTGAATTTGAAGAACGCCTGAAAAAAATCATGGACGAAATCCGTTCGGCGGGGAACGTGATTTTGGTAATTGATGAGGTACATACTCTAATTGGTGCAGGCGCAGCAGAAGGCGCAATCGATGCTGCGAACATTCTCAAGCCAGCATTGGCAAGAGGTGAATTGCAGTGCATCGGTGCAACAACCCTAGACGAATACCGCAAGCATATCGAAAGAGATGCCGCACTAGAACGCCGCTTCCAGCCTGTAATGGTAGGCGAACCATCAGTAGATGAAACTATCGAGATATTGTACGGACTGCGCGATCGCTACGAGCAGCACCACAAACTCAAAATCTCTGATGAGGCTCTAGTCGCCGCCGCCAAACTATCAGATCGATATATTAGCGATCGCTATTTGCCAGACAAGGCAATCGATTTGATCGATGAAGCAGGTTCGAGAGTACGGCTAATTAATTCAGCATTGCCACCCGCAGCCAAAGAACTCGACAAAGAACTGCGTCAAGTCTTGAAAGAAAAAGACGATGCAGTACGCGGTCAAGACTTTGCCAAAGCTGGAGAATTGCGCGATCGCGAAATGGAAATCAAAGGCGAAATCCGTTCGCTCTCGCAAAATAAAGCAACCGCAAACCGCCCCGAAGGCGAAGATTCACCAGTTGTAACAGAAGAAGACATCGCTCACATTGTTGCTTCTTGGACTGGCGTACCAGTTAATAAACTAACTGAGTCTGAGTCTGAGAAACTGTTGCACATGGAAGACACCTTACACCAGCGCTTGATCGGTCAAGAAGAAGCTGTAAGAGCCGTTTCCAAGGCAATTCGCCGCGCGCGTGTTGGTTTGAAGAACCCCAACCGTCCGATCGCAAGTTTCGTGTTCTCAGGACCTACAGGGGTAGGAAAAACTGAGCTAACGAAGGCATTGGCAGCCTACTTCTTCGGCTCAGAAGATGCAATGATCCGGCTAGATATGTCTGAGTACATGGAACGCCATACAGTATCTAAGTTGATTGGTTCGCCACCGGGATACGTAGGCTACAACGAAGGCGGTCAGTTAACTGAAGCTGTACGTCGTCGTCCTTACACAGTGGTGCTATTTGACGAAATTGAAAAAGCCCACCCTGATGTTTTCAATATGCTATTGCAAATATTGGAAGACGGTCGGTTAACGGATGCTAAAGGTCGGACTGTAGACTTCAAGAATACGTTGCTGATTTTAACTTCTAATATCGGTTCTAAGGTAATTGAAAAAGGTGCGGCTGGCTTAGGATTTGAGTTAGGGCAAGACGTAGCCGAATCTCAGTACAACCGGATTAAGTCGCTAGTTAACGAAGAACTCAAGCAATACTTCCGTCCTGAGTTCCTCAACCGACTCGACGAAATCATCGTCTTCCGTCAGTTGAACAAAGATGAAGTCAAGGAAATTGCCGACATCATGCTCAAAGAGGTGTTCGGTCGCTTGACTGAAAAGGGCATTACCTTAGAAGTTACCGAACGCTTTAAAGACCGTCTAGTAGACGAGGGTTATAACCCCAGCTACGGTGCTAGACCTTTACGTAGAGCAATTATGCGCCTATTAGAAGATAGCCTAGCTGAGGAAATGCTGTCAGGTCGGATCAAAGATGGCGATACTGCTGTAGTTGATGTTGATGAGACTGGTACTGTTAAGGTAGCTTCCGAGCAAAGACGCGAGTTATTGCCTCAAGCAGTAGATTCGTAACTGTTTCTGGTTCTGTACAGATATAAAAATAGCTACGTGGTAGGTTGACGCTTGCCACGTAGCTTTTTGTTTTTTGCGGTAGGCTGAAGACGTTGCAGTGTGGAGACGTTGCACTGCAACGTCTCTACAGGTCGTTGGTGACTGATTTGGCGATCGCTGCTAATTGCAATCCTGGGGGATAACTACCTTCTTCTTTGACTCGCTTGATATCTGCTTCGGCGAAGGGCTTGTTTAGTTTTTCGCCTACAGTTCTCACAATATCGCCTCGATCGATTACTCCTGCTACCGCACCTGCGGGAGATAACACAGTAACGCGCGGTAATTGCTTGGTTTCTAACTGGTTTATAACTGCGACTATTGGCGTTGACTCGTTGACTGTAGGAATATCTGATAATGGATGCAATATATCGTTTACAGTCTTATATTCCCACTCGCTACGTTCAATTGTCCGCAAATCGTCTATCGCTACTATTCCTCGGTAACGTCCGTCAGAAGCGGCAAAATAAGTCTCTGGCGCTGTAGTTTGCAGCAAGTACGAGTCAGCAAAAGAACGCAAAGTTTGGTCAGCATCAATCACGCGAAAATCTTTGCTAGCAGCATCAGCAGCAACTATTTTGAGCAAAGTTTCTTGAACGATAGTCACGCGCTCGTAAGCGCTAGCATTGCGGATACCAAACCACCCTAATAAAGCAATCCACAAGCCTGTAATTAATTGACCTGTAAAGAAGTCTACAGCTAAACCTGCAGCGATCGCCATCCAACCTAAAACTTGTCCGCCCCGCGCCGCCCAGCGTACTGCTTTAAAGCGATCGCCTGTAGCTTTCCAAATTGCTGCTTTAAATACTTGTCCGCCATCTAAGGGCAAGCCAGGAATTAAGTTAAATAGTGCCAAAACTAAGTTAATTCGGGCTAAATCTCCGCTCATTTGGCTGACTAAACTATTTACAGGCAAGGCAAGACTTAGCAATATCAGCAATATAGATAAACCAATACTAACTGCAGGTCCAGCGATCGCAACTTGAAATGCTCCACCTGGGGTTTTCGATTCTTCTTCTATCGCCGCGATCCCACCAAAGAAAAATAGTGTAATTGAATTAACTTTAATTCCTTGCGCTCTAGCTACTAAACTATGACCTAGTTCGTGCAACAACACCGAACCAAATAAGAGCAAAGCCATTACTAGCCCTGCACTCCAAGCTAAAACACTGCCCCATTGGGTATAAGCAACGCCAAAGTTAATAGTTGCGATCGCAACTATCCCAAACCATAAAGGATCTAAATATAAAGGTATTTCAAATAAAGATCCAACTCGCCAACTCGTTTGCATGGCATTTCCTTAAAATTAGATATTTTCAGGCAACAATTCATACCTTGCAGCAATTGTCAAGTATAATCTTTAGGAATTTTCCTAAAAGTAATACAAGCAGTATGAAGCCTCTAATTTCTAGAATAGACAATTACAGTTAGAGAGGGTAATCTGCGATGATTCGAGGAATCCGTACTTGAAAAAAAAAGTTACAAGTCCTAAATCCCAAGTTTTGGTCATCACAACTATTTGACGTTGTACTTGCAAAAAATAGTTTCAAGTTCTGAATCTTAGGTTTTAGTTCAAAAAACTCAAAACTCAAAACTCAAAACTATTTTCAAGGTTACTTGAGAACGCCGATATTAGTTAGTCCTAGAACAGCACCAATACCGAGAATATGACCGAAGCTCATTGCAGCTAGGAAAGTACCAACGCTGGGATTATTGAATAGCGACGGAAAAGGTAAAGGCATCTTAGGACCAACTTGAGGATAGCGGATAGTCCGACCAGCGACGAATAAAATAAATAGGCTAACGCCAACGATAATACCTGTACCCGTCCAACTCCACCGCAAGGTGTCAGGAACGGTTGGCTGGACTGCTGCTAGTAGCATGAAGTTAATCAAGGTGCTTTCTCCTGAAAAAAAAGGATATTAACAATTTAAGGATTATCAAAATTAGTCAACCAAAGACTACTATCTGTTTAAAAAGTTAATTAAATTTTTGATACAAATTGCAATGCGAGTTAAAATTTGCGGAATTACTCAACCAGAACAAGGAAAAGCGATCGCCCAATTAGGAGCGACTACCCTAGGATTTATCTGCGTTTCAGCTTCACCGCGTTACGTAACTTGCCAGCAAATCCGAGCAGTAGTAGAACAGTTACCAGACAATATCGAGCGCATCGGCGTATTTGCCAACGCTACGGTAGAAGAAATCTATCAAGTGTTTGCTGATTCTGGGTTAACAGGCGTGCAATTACACGGCGACGAGTCTCCAGAATATTGCTTGAAGTTGCGCCAAGTTTTACCCAATACAGAAATTATCAAAGCGCTGAGAGTAAAAAACTCCCAAGCGCTAGAACAGATAGATATATACACTAATTGCGTTGACACGCTACTTTTAGATGCTTATCATCCTCAGCAATTAGGCGGTACAGGTAAAACTTTAGATTGGAATACTTTAGAGACATTTAACCCGCAAATTCCTTGGTTATTAGCTGGGGGTTTAACACCAGACAATATCTTAAATGCTCTAAGTCAAGTCATACCACATGGTATTGACTTATCTAGCGGTGTAGAAATCGCCCCAGGAGACAAGGATTTGCGAAAAGTTGCGCGGCTATTTGAGCAACTAGGAGACGGGGAGAGTTTAATTCGTAATTCGTAATTCGTAATTACAGAGATAAAACAGGAGTTTAGATTATTTTCCTCATCCCCCTTGTCTCCTTGTCCCCTTGTCTCTTAGAAAAACGCAGCCTGGTGACGAATTAAGTTAAAAAACTCTTCGCGGGTTTTTTGCTCGTCTTGGAATACGCCGATCATGGCACTGGTTACAGTCCAAGAACCAGGTTTTTGTACGCCGCGCATGACCATACACATATGGCTAGCTTCAATTACGACTGCAACGCCCTTCGGTTCTAATATTGTCTGCACAGCCTCGGCAATTTGACGGGTTAATCGCTCCTGTACTTGCAAGCGCCGCGAATACATCTCGACAATTCGCGCTAGCTTGCTCAAACCTACTACCTTTTGATTGGGAATATAGGCAACGTGCGCTCTACCCATAAATGGCAGCATATGATGTTCGCACAGGCTAAAGGTATTGATATCTCTAACCAGTACCATTTCATTGTGTCCCTCATCAAAAATTGCGCCATTGACGAGTTCTTCTAAAGATTGGTTGTAACCGCTAGTGAGAAAGCGCATGGCTTCAGCAACTCGCTTTGGAGTCTTCAAAAGTCCCTCACGCTCTGGATCTTCGCCTACACCTAATAACAGCGTTCGTACAGCTTCCATCATCGGTTCGTTGAGTTCTTCTGTGGGCGGTTGTATGTTTGGTTGTTTGCCGTTTTGAGTATTGCGATCGGGTCTTGTCGAAACGCCGCGATTTAACGAGTTTAGTCCGTCCATAGATTCTCTACCGCGATCGGAAGCACTATTTGTCATAAATGTCAGTTTTGGAGATGATAATTTGGGAATTAATGCGCGATCGCGCTTATAAAACGCCTGCGCTGGGCATTAAAGTCAATTCGTCTATTACCGCCTGTTGTGGTAATAAAGCTGTATGCACGATTGACTCGGCAACAATTTCTGGAGTTAGCATACTTTGGCGGTCGAAGTTTGACTCTACCGTGTCCCAAAGCTCTGTATTTACAGCACCAGGACAAATCGCTGTGACGCGAATACCGTTAGCGCGTTCTTCCGCAGCAAGTGTTTTAGATAGAGCAATTAAACCAGCTTTACTAACGCTGTATGCTCCCCATTCAGGAAATGGTTGTTTGCCAGCAATTGAGGCAACATTAATAATTGTCCCCCCAGCGCGATCGCGCATTGATGGTAATACGCCTAAAATGCACTGCCATACACTCGTCAGATTGATGTCGATCACTTTTAGCCAGTCTGCTAGCGGTGTCTCGCCTAATGTGCCAATATAAGCCATTCCGGCGCAATTAACTAAAATATCGATGCTGCCACAATCCAAAGCGATCGCTTTTATCTGCGCTTGCACTTGTTCGACTTGGGCTAAATCTACTACATAAGTTTTAGCTGTTACTCCTGTAGCTTGAGCCGCGCTAGCAACTGCGGCTAACTTTGCTGCCGAACGGCTAACTAAGGCAACATTTACACCAGCTTTGGCAAATGCTAAAGCTGTTGCTTTACCAATTCCGCTACTAGCTCCAGTAATTAAGGCTGTTTGTTTATTGGTCAAAGTCATGAAAATTATCGATCTTCCTGGCGCTGGTATGGCATTACTGTTTTTTGACTTTTACCTTCGATCTATTTTCGCAATAAACCTTTACATTCCATCCTCAATTATACCACTGAGGGCAGATCCCACAAGCGACTGTATTCAATTAGACATTTCGGCAAACTTGCCCATTTGGCGAAACTTTTGGTAGCGCATTTGTTTGCGCTGGGAACCGCTAAGTTGCGAGAGTTCGTCTAAATTCTGGATCAAAGCTTGCTTGAGAGTAGATGCAGCAGCGATCGGATCGGAATGAGCGCCCCCAATTGGTTCGGGAATTATTTTATCAATTAGTCCTAAATTTTTGAGATCCCAAGAAGTAATTTTCAACGCCGTAGCAGCTTGAGGAGCTTTACTAGCATCTTTCCAAATAATTGCCGCACAGCCTTCTGGGGTAATTACAGTATAAACAGCGTGTTCAAACATCAATAAGCGATCGCAAACGCCAATACCAATCGCGCCCCCCGAAAAAGCTTCGCCAATCACCGCACAGATAATTGGGACATCAAGGCGAAACATTTCTCTCAAGTTATAGGCTATAGCTTCGCCAATACCTTGATGTTCGGCAACTACAGTTGGTAAAGCGCCTGGAGTATCGATAAAAGTAATAATCGGCATTTTAAAGCGATCGGCATGATCCATCAACCGCATCGCCTTCCGGTAGCCGCCAGGACTTGCCATGCCAAAATTACGGGCAATATTATCTTTAGTATCCCGACCTTTTTGATGTCCTAGCATCACCACAGGTTGACCATTCAGCCTACCCACACCGCCAACTATAGCAGGATCGTCACTGCCTCGGCGATCGCCATGCAACTCCATCCACTCATCGCTAATCGCTTGAATATAGTCCAGCGTACTAGGGCGGCGAGGATGACGCGCTAGTTGCAGTCTTTGTGCCGGCGAAAGACTGCTAAAAATTTCTTCGCGCAGTTGCATTGCTCGCGCTTCTAAGCGGCGAATTTCCTCAGAAACATCAACACCATTATCTGAAGCTAGTTCGCGGATTTGCTCGATTCGCAACTCTAGATCCACCAATGGTTTTTCAAAGTCTAAAAGTAAGGGTTTGCGCTCGGTAGTTGGCATTTTTGTGCAATAGGGAGGTAGGGTAGGGGCGCGGCGGCATTGCGCCCGTACAGGGGGGAGCTATCCTTCTAAACTAACAGCGGGCTAAATCCATGTTTAACCGATACTTCGCCAATTTGCTCCATCTTGGCGACTGTAATTTGATTGCGTCCCCAGGAAAAATTAGTATGCAGCTTTTCAAATTCTAGGAGCATCGATTCCGCAAAGCAAGCAAATAACTGACGTGCTGGTACATCCATATTGACAATGTGCATAATCCGCCAGTCAATATCTAAGGAATGTTCGACAATTCCGCCATTGAGAACGTGAACGCCTGGATGCTTGACTTTAGTGCCTAAATTTTTAGGATAACCGCCGTCAATTAGCAAACATGGTTGCTTCAAGACTGTAGGATCGATTTCTACACCTTTGGGCATACTAGCAACCCAGACTATGATATCTGCCTGGGGCAATGCTTCTTCTAAGCCCATAATTTTGCCGCGTCCTAATTCTGCTTGCAATTCTTGCAGGCGTTCTTGGTTGCGGGCAATTAGGAGCAATTCTGCTACATCTGTACGGCTATCTAACCAGCGACAAATAGCACTGCCAATATCTCCTGTAGCACCACAAACAGCAACAGTCGCCTTGGATAGTTCAATGCCTAATTGCTTCGATGCTTGTTCTACCTGACGGCAGATAATATAAGCAGTGTGAGTATTGCCTGTCGTAAAACGCTCAAACTCCAATTTAATATTGCGGACTTGCTTATTTTGCTGCAAGTTGAAGTTTTCAAAAATAATTGAAGAAAAACCGCCTAAGGCTGTGATATTGATACCATGCTTTTGCGCGTGCGCCATTGCATTGAGAATTTTGCGAGTAGCGGCTTTAATGCGGCGATTGGCTAGCATTTCTGGCAAGAAACAAGACTCTACATACCGCCCTTCTATAGTTTGCCCAGTAATGCTAGTAACGGTAATATTGTCGACAATTTGGGGCGGAGCGCTACACCAAAAATCTAGCCCTTGATCGGCGTATTCTGGGTATCCTAATTCTTTAGCTACAGATTGAGCGTGTTGCAAACTGGTTAGGTGACCGATTAGACCAAACATGAATTACTTTATTAGACCTATATACCCGGTCAAAGTGGACTAAGTGAATAAATAGTTTTGAGCCAGTGAGTTTTGAGTTAGAATCCCCTGGTTGGAGACAAGGGGATTTAATGTTAACTTTTCATTCACTCGATCGGAACTCATACCCCCTTGAAGGGTGGTGAAATTGCCTTTGGGTTCTCTAAGCAGCAGTTAAGCCGTAGGCTGACATCCGCATGATGTCGCGGGTAGTAAAGCCGATATTGCTTAATGCTTCGCCGTATTGGATCATGAAGTCTTCAACTAAAGCTTCTTTCTCCATTGCCAAAACTTGGGCATCATCTGCTACTTGATTGAGCATTTTCCAGACAATCGGTAGATTGTGGCGGTTAGCTTCTTCTAGTTCGGCTTTTGAGGCGGCAAAGTTTTCTTTTAACCACACTTCGCCAAAGTTAAGGTGAGTATATTCGTCTTTAACAACGCCTTCAGTGATTTTGCGAGCAAAGTCGTCAGCAACAGGAATGTAGATGTTGTAAGCTGCGATCGCAAAACATTCGATTATTAGCGATTGAATCAGCAAGCAAGTTACTACTTTGCCTTGAGAAGCTGCCTCTTGGAAGTTCTGATGTAAAGGTGCAAAAAAAGATTTAGCAAATTCTAAATCTGGGGTTACTTGCAAATTGCGTCCGCAAGCTTCAAAGCCTTTTTTGTGACGGCTTTCCATCTTGGATAACCGCGTTAAATCGTCTTTGTATTCTGGCAAAAATTGCGTGAGCGCAAGGTAATTTTCGTGAGCTTCTTGTTCCCCTTCAATTACAATGGCGTTGATGCGGCTATAAGCGTCTTTGTAAGCATCGCTTTGGAAATCCAGTTCAGAACTGTCAGCAAGCTGCTGCATAGGTCTGTTCACTCCTAATCTAACGTGAATCGGTGGACAGCAAAATTGCGATGACGCTGCTACTTGTGGAGTAGCTAGTGTCACTGAGCTTAATTTAACTTAAACAAGTCATTATGTTAAATATTAACGCTCCAGAGAGAGCGATCGCGTCTCTACACAATAAAAACACAAAGCTGGACAATAAACTGATGGGAGAAAGTAAAAAACCTGAATCTAGAAGCTTTTGGGCATATCTCAGCTTGTTTCTTTTGTTACTAGGTGCGGTAGTAATATTGCTACCTTTGGGAGTAGTTTTACTTGCTTCTTTTGCGCCCCCTGGTGCTACTAGCCAACTTGGGCTGCAAGCTGGTTGGACTTTGGTAAATTATCAAGACGCTTGGCGGCGAGGAGAGTTCCTACTGGCTTTTGCTAATTCTACGCTGGTAGCTTTAGCAGTGACAGCGATTCAAATAGTTACCGCAGCTTTAGCAGGTTACGCTTTGGCAAGGCTGAAGTTTCGCGGTAGACAAGCTTTGCTGTTAATTGTGGTAGCAACTTTAGTTATTCCGTTTCAGTTATTGGTAATTCCGATATTTTTAGTGTTGAAGTGGGGACACTTAATTAATACTTATGGGGCGCTAATTTTACCTACTGCTGTTAATGGTTTTGGGATTTTCCTATTGCGGCAGTATTTTCAAACGATTCCTGTAGAGTTAGAAGAAGCTGCTGCCCTTGATGGTGCAAATAGGTTACAGATATTATGGCGAGTAATGTTACCGCTAGCACGCCCTGCATTAGTCACGTTATTTCTATTTACCTTTATCGGCGAGTGGAACGATTTATTTAAGCCGCTAGTTTTTACAACTAGACCAGAATTAAGGACTGTGCAACTAGCGTTAGCAGAGTTTCAAGAGCAATATACTAACAATTGGTCTTTGTTGATGGCAGCAGTAGCGATCGCAACTATACCTGTAGTCTTATTATTCCTCATTGGTCAGCGCCAATTTATTCGCGGGATTGCGACTACGGGGATCAAGAATTAAGTTGTAAGTTAGAGACAAGGGGACAAGGAGACAAGGAAGAATTTTCTCCTTGTCACCCCCTCTTTGCTTAACTTGCGCCTTCGGCATTTTCCTGGATTTGTAGGCGGATTGTACGATCGCTATTTTCCCCTAATTGAATTTCCATAACTTCTCCTGCAAGCTGTTCTAAACAGTTCAACAGACTGCGTAAGTTAGGGGTACTTGCACCTGTATCGACGTATAACCTATCTGATAAGCTACCGATGCGTTTCCAAGTGGTGTATAGTTTGGCGATCGTTTGTTCTAGCTGCGACGCTTGGTTGACTAAATCGGCGGCGACATTGATACAGCCTAACCTTAAAGCTTCTTCCAACGCTCTTTCTAAGTCCACAGTGTCATCGCTAAATACTTGCACGCTAGCAGCAGCATCTAGATACTTGGCTAAGTACCGCGCTTCTGAGGTGACTTGTTTGACAGTATCGATATCAGGATTTTGAGCTACTTCTTGGCGCAAAATTGTTTGATGCGATTCTGGTAGCTTCTCGATTTCTTTTACCATTGGCGGTAAATAGCGGCTAGGAAGGGTGCGATCGTTGACTTTGGCTTTAACGGTGTCTGGAACTAAATCTGAGGACATCGCCGTCCATTCATCGGCTATTTGACGCACTTCTCGGCGTGTAATGCGATCGCCATTTTTGGCTGCATCTGTAACTAATTGCTGGATTTCGGGATCTGCTTTGGCAGTCTCCATAAATGCTCTTTTGCTGAAGCATCTCACCGCTGCTGGATCTAGTTGTCCTTGAGACATTAAAGTGTCGGCGCTATTAGCTAAACTAATCATTGAATAGGCTTGGCTTTTACTAATTTCTCTGGCTTTGAGCCAATTGAGGAAGCCAGTACCACGCGCATCGCCTTGTTGCTTTTCCCTGTCGCGTACCGCCCGTAAAATTCGCCCGCGCCAAATTTCTGTTTGCAAGTCAAAGCGATCGCATACTTGCCAAGCTGTATCGACTTTTTGCTGAAATTCTATTTCTGGAATTTCTTCATCTTCAGGATCGGGCAATTGAAAGTCTAAATCTGCTGGTTCAGCAAGCGCAGCGACAAGATCGATATCGGTTTGGGGATGTTGAAGCATAAAGAAGCGATCGCACTTACAGCCCGATTATTATTGCACGATCTTTCGATGCTATAGCAATTGTCTTAGCCAATTTGCATTTATCAATTACTTAAAAAACCAAGTATGGCTGTATTAACTGCTTCTGGACAACTAGAAGAAGCACTATGACCGCAGTTTTCTAATATCTGCAATTGAGAATTAGGAAGGCGATCGCGCAATTTTTCGCCATCACTACTCGGAAACCAGCGATCGCCATCACTCCACAATATTAATGTCGGACACTTGATATTGCCTAATTGTGCCTGAATATCGCTAATATGATTGGGTTGATTTTGCAATAACTTTTCTATCTCTCGCGCTGATAGTTGCATTTCTTCTGTCAGTTTAGCGATCGCACCAGGAAATTCAATATAAGGATAAGTTAGCCAATATATTTCATCCGGCGCACTTTTTATATCATCTGACAAAACATCTTGACGTTCGTATTGGGCGATCGCTCTAATTAAGGGCGCAAATAAGTAAGTTAAACGCAAAAAGTCAACTAATTGTATTAATTGTATAGGAATTAATGAAAGTAATCGCATTCCCTGACTAGGCAATTGTGTAGGGAAAACTGGCACATTCATAATTATCAGGCGCTCGCACAATTCTGGATGCGCTTGTACTACTGCAAGAGCAATTAATGCACCCAATGATTCCGCAACAATGATTGCTGGGCGATCGCATAACGCCCTAATAATTCTTTCTAATTCTATGACCTGATGACCAGCTTTTTCTGGGTAATTTACCTTTTCAGAAAAGCCATAGCCTTTAGCATCAAAACAAATAACTCGAAAGTATTGCGATAAAGGGTGAATACAATGCCGCCAACTGTAACCCCAACTAGCAATCCCGTGAATTAAAATTAATGGTTGTCCTTGCCCTTTTTCCCCGTAGGCAATAGAAACTTGATACCCGTTAGCATCAGTAATTTCTACAGTTTGTCTCCCTTGGGGAAATGTTGCTTGCCACCAATCTTGCATTTTGTTCTTCAGACGAATAATATCAAGTTATTTAAGAAGTGCTACTACATTTTTACCGCCACCACAATAAGTTGCAAACTCAGAGCTAAATCTCACTGCATCTGCTGGAGTTACTCAACAAGAGGCGAAGTTACTTGATGTTCCAAATAATTTGATGAGTAGTTATTCTGACTTAATAAGAGCGATCGCCAAAAGCTTAAAATCTGTTCTCCTGTCTGTTGAGGATAAAAGTAATGAAAGAAATAGCGTCCACCTGGACAAACCCACAGTGATGCATCATTGCTGAAATACTGCTGCCAACTGCGAAGTTGGTGTGCATCAACAACAACATCATCTACACCCCCACATACTAGCAGAGGCACAGCTACTTGAATCGGTGTCAACTTCAAGCACTTGGCAAGACTATGAGGAGACAGAGAATAGTCAAGATCCTGCCCCAAAATCTTCACCAACGCCTTTGTCATCGGTAGAGACGAGCAGCCAAACAACATATCCACCATGCGAGTCAACAAGATTTGGCGGCTACAGGGTAAAAGGTTGCGCTGGGTGTAGTAATATGCCTGCCAATCTAGCGCAGGATACGCACCAACAGACAGTAAAGTAAGCGATCGCACTCTTTCGGGATGTCTTTGAGTATATAGCAACGCCAACAACCCGCTAACTCCGTGACCGATCAGATGAATGGGGCGATTGCTATGTTTTAAATAGTCATGCAGCAACACTAATGCAGCATCCAGGGAACAAGGTTCATCAGGCGAGAGTTGATATTCCCAGCAAGCAATGGAGGTGTGTTGGGCAAGAGATTGTAGCAACGGGCGATCGAATACTTGCAAATGCGGGCTGGCATTTAGGCAAAGCACTTCAGGCAAATTAGACATGATTATTTGGTATAGGTTGATGAGTGTCTACGCTTTTCCAAGTTGCGCGATCGCTAGGCGGTAGGCATTGCGTAGCACTGGTAGCGAAAAAAGAATTCGCTCTTTTAGTGAAAATCGCTGCCAATATTGAACGGGCAAGTCACCGAAGCGAACGACTTCTAAAACTTGATAGCGATCGTCCCAGTCTTGAATTTTACGCACATCGGAAATATGCCAATCAAATCTGCCAGCCATTTTGTTCATAATGTCGTGTCGTTGTTGATTCTTTGCCATTAGAGATGACATCGAATCAAAGGCAAATAATGCGCCTGGAAAATGCTGCATCAAGTTGGCAAATAGTTGCTTGACTTGGATCAACACACCCTCGCATATAAATAGGTAAGGTGCATTGTTAGTTGCTTTTACTTGAGCAATCCAATCGGTATCAAGTGCAGAAGCAGCAATCAATTTACGACGGTCGCTCGATGAAAAAAATGATTGCCGAATCGCGATCGCATCTGGCAAATCAAGATCGAACCAGCACACCTGACCGTTATCAACTCTCTCAAAGCGGGTATTGAGTCTGGCTCCAATTTCAATTACAGTGGCTTGTGGATTTTGTTCGAGAAACTACCGCACCCAGTTGTCAAGAATTAATCTCCGCAAACAGCAACCAATTTGAGAACTTTTGGCGTGACTAAACTTGTCAAAGTCATAGTCGATTGCTGCCATGATTTCAGCAGATTTTGGGTCAACAATAATAGGATTGCTTTGCTCTTTTTCAACTGCTCTTGCCCATAGAGGAATCAGCAGTGTTTCTTGTATTGCACCTAGGGCTACTTTTGTTTTAGGCATGATTATTTACACCCCAAACTCTCGCTTCAGTTGGGCAACCCAAGTATTGATGCGTTCATCAGTTAGTTCGGACTGATTATCTTCGTCAAGGGCTAATCCAACAAATTTGCCGTTTTTGACTGCTTTGGACTCGTTAAAGTCATAGCCATCGGTTGACCAATAACCAACCGTAGTACCACCTAATTGAGAAATCTTTTCTTCCAAAATGCCCATTGCATCCTGGAAATTGTCGGTATAACCAATTTGATCGCCAGGTCCAAAATAAGCTACCTTCTTGCCGCTAAAATCAATGCCGTCTAATTCGTCATACAAGCCTTGCCAATCGGCTTGCAGTTCTCCAATGTTCCAAGTAGGGCAACCGACAATTAAATACTCATAGCTTTCTAGTTCAGCAACTTCAGTATCCGCAATGTTGTGTAGTGTAACGATATCCTCCCCACCAAATACTCTTTGCATTGTTTCAGCGATCGTTTCGGTGTTGCCCGTTTGCGTACCAAAAAATAAACCAATTTTAGTCATATCAACTCCTTGCTAATTGTGAGACTAGAAAAAATTTCAGTTACAACGTAATTGACCAAGCTTTTTCGGGTAAACCGGAATTAGATTCGCAACGACTGAGCAGAACAACGAGGCTGGTTTGTGTCTGCAAGGTATGAGGCATCTGCGCTGGAATGAAGATAAACCGTCCAGGTTCAAGGAGAATAGTTTCTTGATTCAATGTCAAATTGCCTTGCCCTTCTAGCACTGCGATCGTCACGTCCTTGTCATCGCAGATTTCTGGCAGTTGAGTTTCTGCACCTAAACTCATTAAATTCTGTTGATACAAGGTTTGCTGTTCGTGAGTGTATTCAACAATCTCGAAATTAATTACTTGCCCAGAGGCGACGCTCGATGGCAATAGTTGAAGATTAAATGGTCGATCGATAGCTGTTGTCTGAACCATAATGAATGCCTTTGAATAATCAGGTTTTTGAGACGGATTGCCTACAGTTGAGAGGCAACTTATCGACGAAATATTCATGCTCGCGCGATCGCCTAAATTAAGTGCTGCAACCGATGCGATCGCGCCACCCATTCTCCTAAACTGGGTTATTTAAAACTTGCTTGTTGAGAATTATCCTCAATTAATTAAGAGGCATCTTAACATGACTGTTGCGACAATTTACGATTAAGCATAATTAAGAAATATTAAGATAGCAGGACTCAAGTAAAGGAACGCCTGTGTCTGTCTCTTAGTTTCTCGAACAAATGCGACCTAGCCCAATATGTGGCAGAGATGTCGCCATAGCCGCAGTTGCAGGATTATGCTGTTCTGTGGCAATATCCCCAAAAACTTTGATAATCACTTGCAAGTAATTTTAGGGTCATGTATTGTTCTTGCCAAGTTTTATCAAGAATAGATTGCAGTAATTTACTGTTATTTGCGATGTTATTGATGAAACCTACAAACTCAAGTTCCTATCACCAGATAAAACTTAGCAAAAAAGTATCTGTGCCTAGATACAAGGAGAAAATTCTAGGCACAAGGTAGGGCGAATGTACTCTCCGATCTAGGAGCGAACAGTCGGCGATCGGCGGTTGAGTAAAGGGAAAATGGGTTTCAAACGCCCTTTAAAGATATGGCAAGGCGGCTTTTTATTAGGTGTGTTTTATAAAATCGAGGTAATAATGATACCTATTTTTATTAAATTAATGCTATTTCTCTGTAAACTTTAGCCGCTTACAGCTTGAATTAGCAGTCTGATAATGAAAATACTTAAAGTCAGTATTCCTATACTAAAAACAAGCAGACCTGCTAATAAGAAAAAGATAAACCAACGATTCTTTTTCTCTATTTCTGGAGAGATATTTAAATGTGCTTCTAATAGTTCGATATTTTTTGTATTTGCTTTCCAAGCGAAGTCAAATAGATCGCCTAATACTGGGATTGTTCCTACTGCACTTTCGAGGACAATATTAGACACCATACGCCCTAATGTTTCTTTTGGCAGACCCATACGCGCTGCTTCCAAGACAATATAAGCAGACAAAGCTGTACCGATAAAATCTCCTGCTCCTGGGATAATACCTAAGATTGGATCTAAACCAACGCGGAATTTTGTGCCAGGAATACCGATCGCATTATCAAGCAAGCGGCTAAATTTACGCAGGCGTTGTAAGGTAGCAAGTTTAGACTGAGTTGCCAAAGCAGAAAGTTGAGAAGTTTGTGACATAGATGTGCATTATAGGTGTTAATGCTATCCAAGCATAATCACATTTTATTTGTGTTGTACCTCTAGCCAGATTTAACAGAAAATTATAACTTTAGAAAGAACGATTAATTTTTGATTTTGAGGGATTTAATTGCTTATTAGCTAAGTGCGATCGCATTGCTTCGCCAACAGTCACATTCAACTGATCTCCCACCAGTAGAACTACAGCGCTCATATACAACCACAACATCAAGACAATTACCGCCCCAACTGCGCCGTAAACTTGGTTGTAGTTGCCGTAGTTAGACACGTAGAGCCGAAATAAACCAGAGACTATCGCCCAAGAAACAGCCGCTAAAACTGCACCTGGCATCATTGGCGTACCAGGGTCCCACTTGCTCGGTCCGTAGCGGTAGACAAAGGCAAAAGCTGTGGAAACAATAGCTAATGCTAGGGGCCATCTCAATAGTTGCCATATCACTAACACAATATCTAGACCGCTTTCGCGGACAAAAAACTTCAGCAACCAGTCGCTAATAAAGATTAAGAAAGAAGCTATTACTAATAGTGCGATCGTGCCAATAGTTAAACAAATAGAAATAAGTTTAGACTTCCAAAACGGGCGAATTTGGGTAGGAGGAATTTTGTGAATTTGGTCGAGAGCGTTCATCGCCGCGCTTAAAGCTCCCGAAGCTGCCCAAATTGCGACTAAAAAACTGATAGAGAATAAACCACTATTTTTTGTTTGAGTTATTTGTCTAGCAAAGTCACGGATTAATACTAATGCTTCATCTGGTGCAACCTTGCTTACTTGAACTGCTAAGTCTCTAAAAAACGATTGCAAAGACTCCTCAAACAAGCCAATGGCAGTAAGCACAGCTAAAATAGCTGGAAACAGCGATAACATTGCGTTATAAGCAATTTCCGAAGAGAATCCAAATAATCGCCGTTCGCCAACGCGGATAGCAGTTTTTTTGATAGTAGCCCAACGCAAGTAACCAAAAAACCGGAAGAAGCGAATTTTGAGCATAAATGCGATCGCGAATGAGGTTAATCTACGGTCTACTCGCATTAGAATTCTTGCACAAGTATAAGGCAAATATAATTCGCGTCTCCAAAAAGGCGCGTCCGCCTGTGCGGACTGGTAAAAATTATAAATAAATTAGTTAAAAGGTTTTGCCAGAACCAACAAGCACGAACCTCATAACTGGTAACTGGTCAAGCTGCAAAGCGGCAATTCGCGCTCTTTGTAATGCGCGAAGAACGCACGTTATTATCCCATGACTGAAGGTATGGGGCTTGAAATATAATGCTATGCATTTTGTTTCTCCATCAATAAATTAAGGGATTTGTAAGTTTCTTAAATTACGAATTACGAATTACGAATTATTTGGTCACTGTTAAAACCCCATTGCCTCGGCTACAGCTTTAAGTTCTGGTGCTATTCCTTGTTTAAATGAACTTTGGCTGTGTTTAATGGCGGTATCTGGATCTTTCAATCCGTTACCTGTCAGGACGCATACTACTGTTGCACCTGTGGGGATTTGGTCTTTGACTTTTAATAGTCCTGCTACAGAAGCGGCGCTAGCAGGTTCGCAGAAAATTCCCTCTTGTGAAGCTAAAAGGCGATACGCGTCTAAAATTTCTTCGTCGGTGACAGCGTTAAATTGCCCTTGACTTGCCGATTGTACGGCGATCGCTTTTTCCCAATTTGCGGGGTTGCCAATGCGAATTGCTGTGGCTAACGTATCTGGATTGGCTACTTTTTGCCCAGTAATCAAGGGCGCTGCACCCGCCGCTTGAAAGCCCATCATGCGGGGTAAGCGATCGCTTTTTCCAGTGGCGTGATATTCGCAAAAGCCCATCCAATAAGCTGTAATATTGCCTGCATTACCGACTGGAATGCACAGCCAATCTGGGGCAGTGCCTAAAGCTTCGACAATTTCAAAGGCAGCAGTTTTTTGTCCTTCTAATCTGTAAGGATTGACAGAATTTACCAAGGTTACAGGATAGCTAGTCGCCATGTCTCGGACTATATGTAACGCTTGGTCAAAATTACCTTTGATTGCTAATACTTCTGCGCCGTACAATAGTGCTTGCGCTAACTTACCTAATGCTACGTAGCCATCAGGAATCAGCACAAAGGCACGCATTCCGCCGCGTTTGGCATAAGCTGCGGCGGCGGCTGAGGTGTTGCCCGTACTCGCACATATTACTGCTTTTGCCCCTGCTTCTTTTGCCTTGGAAATTGCCATTGTCATTCCTCGGTCTTTGAAGCTGCCTGTTGGGTTAAGCCCGTCATACTTGACTAAGACGCGCACTTGTCTGCCGATTTGCGCTTCAATGGCAGGAGCCGGAATTAAAGGCGTATTGCCTTCTAGTAAAGTTACAACTGGCGTTGTGTCTGTTACAGGCAAATAAGGGCGGTAGGTTTCAATTAGTCCAGCCCAGGATTGTTGGCGAGATGTAACGGTAGGCAAGCTTAGAGTCACGGGTCTATTGGTAGCTCAGTAAATTGTAAGCGATCGTTCAGCAATTAAATTTAATGCTTCTTGCTTCTATTTTACTTGCGATCGCTCTATGTTCCTGTTAACTTTTTGGCAGCCAATTCTAAAATCGACACACAAAATACGGATTATGTTGAGTGTTCGAGTTAGAATAACTACTTGGTGTGAGTAGGCATAATTACTATGTCAACTTGTATGTCCAATCGTTCGCATTCTCTGTCGTTAACAAACAAGTCCCAGTCTGTGAGTACACTTTCCGCAACAACAACCGATCGCCCTGATACTATTTCTGCCAAAAAAGTCCCCTATCAGGATGTAGTGCAAGCTCATTATCTGGATTTAGAAGCAGAAATTGAGTTGCTATTGCAGCACTTGCAAAGCCTTAGTCAACAACGGCTAGAGCCTACAAGTCAAGAGCAGAACGATTAATTGCTCTTTTGGCTCACTCAAAACGCTGGCTCAAAGTTGACCAGCGTATAATACTGTATTTTCCTGCCTCCTCAATTAATAATGCTGGCGGGGCAGTATCTTGTAAGTCGGCGATCGCGCTTACCGTTCCAGTAGCGCTACTAAATTCGCTATACATTAAATCCCCACTTCCAGCAAAAATCATCGTACGGTTGGGCTTTTTCTGTTCGCCTGCACGTTTGTCTTGTTTTGTCAAGTTATTAATTACTGGTGGAGAGATAGTCAAAACAACTTCAGATTCTCCATCCCCAGTCAAATCGATTAGCTGAACGGGGAATTGTCCTAGTTGTTGCTGCAATTGTTCAAAATCAGGGACTTCTTTACCGAGACTGGGATGAGATTTTTGCAATTCTCGCCAGATATTAGGGAGAAATTGCGTTGCATCTAATGTTTCTTGTTGGATAAATTCTTTGAGGGTAATGGGCGCTGGCTCAATCCATTTTACTGCTTCAGCACTTAGAGCTAAAGTTGGGGCAGCTTTAGGATCGATCGCGCCATCAGTTGCAGTCAATAATCGCAATCCGTTTTGCAGTTGCACAGCTTTGACAGTAGCAGAAGTCGTTTGTTGTTGCCCATCTGGAAGCTTGATTGCAAGCTCGATTTTGGCATCTATATCTAAACCCAACTTTTTCCAGACAAACTTAGCAGGCTCTTTCTCTGGGAGCTTGAGATCGCTAAAAGGTTGCCTTTGCCAGCGTTTACCATCGTGATAGGCAATTACTTTGATTTGCTGCCATTGCTGCGTAGTTGAGTTATCAGTTGCTTGTGGTATTTGCAACCAGTCAGCTAAGTTAGGATTGGCGATCGCTTCGGCATAGCCAATAATGCGGCTAGTGCGTGACATCGGGTTACTGTCTGAATAATCGCCATTTAGCCTTTTTAGTAGCTTATCTATGTATGCAATGTTTTTTGGAGTAGCTTGGGGTTGCTGTTTAAAATTGGCGATCGCATTTTGGTGTCCTTCTTGAGCGCCGAGAAGTAATGCTGCCCAAGCTTGGACTTCTAAGCGGTTGGGGTTGACTTTTAAGGCTGCATCTATGCGGTTTCGCAACCGTCCTGAATCGTTGACTAAAAGCGTTGCAACTTCTTGAGTATTTTCTGGTGAAGCTTGAAATACTTGTAAGCCTTTTTGCCAGCGACCGTCAATTAAGTTGGCTAAAACTTCTTGGCTGGGACTTGCCCAAGCGCTTTCGGCTTGCTTTTGAGTGTATTTGGCGTATAAACCTACTAGATCGATTTGGGCTTGAGCCGCTGGTGATATTTTGCCTTTACGCTGCTGTTTGATAGATTTTAACCATTGCCATGCGGGAGTCCACAAACCGTTACGAGCAAGAAAAATAGCATCGCTATAAGCACGAGTTTTTATTGCTGGTGGTTCTAGAGATATTGGCTCTAACTGGTATTGGTCTTCAGCATCTTGTGCTGGTTTTACTTGGTAAACTTGCAATTGCGGTTCTAAGTCGCTAGTGCGATCTACAATCAATTCTGGTAACTTACTGCCTGTTATTTGCTGCCATTTGGGGATTTGTCCTGTAGGGCTAGTCCAAGTTAATGTTAAATCTAGGTCGTTGCTAGTGGGGCTGTAATGCAGTATATGACCGTAGGCGTTCGCATTTGTGGCTTGTTGGCGTTCGCCGAAAACATATAGCCATATTCCAGGCGGTGTAGCGCCGATAAAGCGCTGGAGTTGAGTTAAGGGTAAAACCTGCGTCGAACCGTAATTAGGAGTGTCTGGATCGACCATAGGAGCGATCGCAAAGGATTCTTCTGGTCCTATTATCGGTAGCTGGCTAATTAGTTGATAGGTATTTTCTTCTAGTTGCAGGGGTATTTGGAGGTTATTTACAGCTAGTTGGTATAGCCTTAATTCAAATATTTCTTGACAATCGCTTTGGCAGTTTGCTCGTTGCTTTAAGATCGGGATAACTAACGATTTGGCAATTAAGGTTTTAGAGTCAGTTTCTAGGGTTATAGGTTCTCCAGGAATTTGTCCTTGTTGGCGCAGATGAGTTTGAATTTGGGTGAGGGTTTGCGGTGCGTCTTCTGATTCGACTACAGGGATTTGCGCCCATTTGGGGAGGAACTTGTTTATACCAACTGCTGCATTGGGATTGATAAATAGTTGCAAGCCTAGCCATGCGCCCCCAACGATTAAACTAACACTTGTCAAGATTAGCGCGATCGCTAGTAGCGAATTTCCCCAACTATGTTTTTTTTTAGCAGATATAGGGCGGTGAATAATTGGCGGTGGAAGGCTTTCGATTGCTTGTAGTCTTTGCTTGCGCCGTTTATTTCTCATTTAGAACGGTCTAGAAATTTTGCTAGTTACGGGTTTGGAGTGTTCCGTTCTAAGTCTATGGCGATTTAAACTGATTTGGGGTAAATTCGCGGCTTTGCTTTTTGAACTTTGGATGAACTTTTGGGCAGTTTGGGGCTACAACAGATTAGACCTTTTATATAAGCCTATAATTCATCGGACAAGGGGGACTACAGGGGGATAGGGACAAGGAGACAAGGGAGAAAAAGATGGGATTGTCTACTTTTGCAAGAAGTCTATTGTGGTTAGGTTGGGGAGGAGGAACCGCCAACCCCCCAAGTATGCCAAGGTAGGAAGTTATTGAGGGTTGCTTTGTATGGATTTAAGTGAAGTTAAGTTTGTTTTGAAGTTGCTTGGTTTTCCTGATTATCGAGAAGCGTTGACTAAAGTTAAGCCTAATTCTCAAACTTCAGCAGCAGAGCAAAAGCGCATTTGTCAGCAATTGCTAAAGCGTGAATTGGTTGCTATTTCTGATGAAATTAGTAAGTTTAAAATTGCTGCTCCTGGTAGGGCTTTATTGAAGTTAGAAGCGACGCAAGTACCTATAACGTCTCAGGAGTTAAAAATTCTTAAATCGTGCCAAAAAGCAGCGATTACGCCTGGTAAAACTGGTATTCCTGCAGCAGAAGCGCAGGGACTAATTCAGGGTTTGGCGCAAAAGGGACTGATTCAAGTCAATGAAGCAGATAGAAAAATTAAGGAAGTTTGGCTGACACAACAAGGACTAGATTATTTGAGAAATGAATACGTCCCCAAGGGTACTGCGACTATTAGTTTAAATTTGCTTAACAATTATCTACGTTTTTTGCGTGCTTCTAATCCTGAAGTATTGACTAAACCTAGCGATGAAGAGGTTTTGCAGACTGTTCGAGATTTAGATCGAGAACTACATACAGATAATTATTTACCAATTTTCTATCTAAGGCAGAAGTTACAGCCACCTTTAAGTGCGGAAGAATTAGAACAAGCACTATACAGATTAGAAGGAAACGACAAAATAGAATTAAGTGCGTTAGTAGAAGCAAGTCGTTATGAACCCGCACAAGTTAATGCTGGAATTAAGCAGCGTTCGGGTAGTCCGCTATTTTTTATTAAATTTATTGCCTAAATACTAATATCCTCAGCATGACATCTATCGATCGCCTAATTCTGCAAAGTACCAATCCTTTTGATAATTACCGTTCGGTTAATTTTTGGCTTAACGAGCAAGATGATGAACCTGTAGTTGAGTCTATTCATCAACAGGCAGTATCTACAGTAGCAGAAACTTTGGCGCAAGTAGCAGGAGATTGCCTGACGCGCACGTTGATGTTATCAGGCGATCCTGGTTCGGGTAAAACTTATTTGTTAGGGCGATTGCAGAAGACTTTAAACGATCGAGCTTTTTTTGCTTATATTAGCCCGTTTCCGCAAAGCGATCGCATTTGGCGGCATATTTTACGTTACACGGTAGAGAGTCTGGTAAAAGTTCCCCAAGGACAAAAAGATTCTCAATTGATGTTATGGCTAAAAAGTTTGTCTGTGTTTACTAAGCGCACTGTAAAACAGCGAATTTTGCAAGATAACTTTTGGGAGGGATTAACAAGCGATCGGCAAAAGTTTATCAATCATCTTAAAAATAATTATAAAAGTTCAGGTATTTATAATCAAGATATATTTTTTGGCATATTATACGACTTAATTAATCCTAAAAAGTACAATTTAGCTTGTGAATGGCTGCGCGGCGACGATTTGAGTGAAGAATCTCTCAAAGAGTTGGGTATAAAAACTTCTATTGATACAGAAGAAGCAGCTTGTGAGACTTTATTTAACTTTGGCAGAATTGCTCAAGAAACTCAGCCGATTGTACTATGCTTCGATCAGTTGGAAAGTATTGCTCGTTTACCTAATGGACTGCTCGATCTACAAATTTTATTTAGCATTGTAACCAAAATTCACGGTGACAGTAAAAACTTCTTGGTAATTATTAGTATTAGTACAGATACTTGGCGACAAAATGAAACTTATATAGATCGATCGCATAAAGATAGAATTGATATACAAACTTATTTAAAACCTATAGACTTAGTTGTAGCAGAAGCAATTTTAGCAACTCGCTTACACTTTTTGCATCGTCAATCCCAGCCGCAACCAGAATCAAATATTTATCCTATAAATCGACAGGATTTGATCGAACAATTTCCACGCAAAAAAACAAACCCTAGAGAAATTCTCATTTTTGGACGAGATGTACTGCAATCCTATAAAAGTTGGCTAATTTCGGGCAAAGAAGCTGTATTTAAGCCTAGCGTAGAAAATGAGCAGCCAAAATTAGTAGTAAATTTTCAATTGAAGTGGACAAATGAATTAACTAAGGTTCAAAAACGAATTACTACACTTAACCAGCAATCATCTCCAGAATTAGTCAAAATGTTGCAAGAAGGACTAATTGCTTTAGGAATGGAGGATGTAAATAATCCATTTTTAAGAGCGACGAAGTTTGCTAATTATTCTATTAGTTATAAGTCACTTAGCAAGAGCGAATGTATAGGTGTTGTTTGGACGGAAGACCAAAATATGACTACTTTTTTTCATGTAATGGAAGCTTGTAGAAAAGCTATCGAGCAAAAAATGTGCAGTAGCTTGTATTTAATTCGCAGTGCAAAACTAGGTAGTGCAAATAATAAAGGTTATAAGATTTACACGCAAATTTTTAATTCTGATAATTGTCGTCAAATTCAGCCAGATATTAACTCAATTCATATTTTGACTACATATTACGAGTTAGTTAAAGATGCGCGAGAGGGAGATTTAATTATTGGTAGCGAAGTTGTTAATCTAAAAAAGCTTAAAGAAGTCACCCGCGAGGCAAAAGTATTAGATAAATGTACTTTATTGGAACAACTACAAGGCAAAGATACTACTGTTGTACCGTCACTATCTCCAGTTAAAGAGTTTTTGTTGAATATAGTTACAAATCAATCGTTTTTAGGACGAAAAACATTAATTCAAAATGCGCTCGACTACTTTCCTGACGTAAAGGAATCGCAAGTAGTTAAGCTAATACAGGAATTGTGTCAAGAAGAAGAAATTCAAATTGTCGATTCTAAAGCTAAATTAGCAGAACAGTTAGTTTGTTTAGTAGTAAAAAAATCTAATGTCAAAAATTAAATGATTTATTTAACAAAAGCTAATGAAATAACTATAGCAATTAATAAACTCGCCCTTAGTAAAATACTTTGGCTAGATACAGAAACGGCTGACTGGAAAACTCCTTATCCTAAAATATCTTTAATTCAAGCTGCAAACGATATCACGGATATAACTGGAGATAATACTTATATTTTAGATGTGCTAAATAAACCAGAGTTGGTTATGTATTTTATTAATCAAATTATGGTTAACTCTAAAATAGAGAAAGTTTTTCATAATGCTAGTTACGACTTAAAGTTTTTAGGTAAAGAAAGAGCAAAAAATATCACTTGTACTTGGCAATTAGCAAAAAAATTAAGATACAAATCTAACATAATCACTCAATTACCTAATTTAAAGCTTAAAACCTTAGCTGAAGAACTTTGTTATTTTACTAATGTAGATAAGAGCGAACAAGCAAGCGATTGGAGACAACGCCCGCTCACAAAAACGCAGCTAGAATATGCCAAAATGGATGCGGTATATTTAGCACAAATACATCGCCGTTTGCTAGAAATAAGCGAACAAAATAGTATAAAGCTAGAGAGAAAATTTGCTAATTATTCTCATTATTGTTCTTTTAGCGTTACTAAAGTTAGAGTAGCTTTTGAATGTCCGCGTTTATTTTATTTAGGGCAGCGTTGGGGTGGAAATATAACGTTTTTGCCAGGAAATAATTCATCAAGAATAGGTACGCAGTTTCATCAATTAGCCGATAATTTTGCATTTGTTGCCAAACAGGATGATAGGTTTAGCTTATTACTTAAACCAGAAGTAGAAGAGTTGAAGGTAGATGCGATCGCCCAACAGATGCAACAGTTATTCTACGAACTATCTTTTTTCCCTCATTTGCAAGCAATAGTAAAAACAAATCCAAGCAAAGCAAACACTCTATACCAACTTTGGGAAGCTTTAAAAAGGCTGATTTACTATTGGGCAAAATTATTAGTTGAAAAGAGACGCTATTGCAACTATACAGATGTAATTAGTAAGACTTTAATTACACTTAAGCCTACTGTCAAACACTCTTTTCAATTAGCAGATGGTACGCAGCAATTAGTTCAAGGACGTTTTGATAGTATAGTTTATGATTTTGCTAATCATCGCCTTCGTGTGGTGGAATACAAAACTTATCTTGCTGTAGATAAATCAGCACAGTTAGCGCAAGTTGCTCTCTACAGCTATATGCTGAAAGAAAAGCTAGGAGTACCAATAAATTCAGCAGTATATAGCGTTTTACCTAATTGGGAAGAATTAATATTTACTGGTGATGAACTGGAAAAAACAGTACATCAGCTAATTCCCCAAAAGCTGCAACAGATGCGCCAATGGATTGCTTGGGAAGCACCTCAACCTAATCCCCCACCGCCAACAACTCAGCCAGAATTGTTATGCAATATTTGTCCGCAAAAAACTAAGTGTCAAAGCTATTTTGAGCCTAATAGCGAATCAAAAAATATTGTTTCTCAAAGCATAGAAACTCCTCAGCCTACCACTCAAAAACGAGTAATTGTTGCAAGCAGAGAAGATACCCAACCTAACAGCCAAAAACAAGAAACTGAAGTAGATGCGATCGCTCACCAATTAGTAGAAACTCTACAATCATTCAAGCTTGGTGTCGATTACTTGGGATCTGTAGTAGGTTCAGCATTTATTCGCGTCAAGCTAAAACCTCATTTGGGAGTAAAGTTTAGCTCTATTGTCAATACATCTCAAGACTTAAAAGTACATTTAGGCATAGCAAACATACCTTTAATTGCGACTCAACCTGGCTATATTAGTGTAGACCTACCGCGCCCCGATCGCCAAATTGCTAGTTTTGCAGAGTACATCACGCCTGCATCCCTACCACCTAACGCACCTGTAAAAATTGCGCTGGGCATAAATTTAGCAGGAAAATTAGTAGAAGCAGATTTAGCAGATCCTAATACTTGCCATTTTCTAGTTGGCGGGACAACAGGAAGTGGAAAAAGCGAGTTTTTGAGAAGTCTTCTGCTTAGTTTAATTATGCGCCATAGTGCCGATAACTTAAAAATAGTTTTGGTAGATCCCAAACGAGTAACTTTTCCCGAATTTGCTAATATACCTTGGTTGTACTCCCCAATTGTCAAAGAAAGCGATCGCGCGATCGCACTTATGGAACAATTAGTGAAGGAAATGAGCGATCGCTATCAACGCTTTGAGGCAGCAGGATGTGCAGACATAAGCACCTACAATCAAAAAGCCTCTCAAGTATTACCGCGTATTGTCTGCATTTTTGACGAATATGCCGACTTTATGGCAGAAAAAGACAGTCGCACTGCTTTAGAACAAAGTATCAAGCGTTTAGGGGCAATGGCAAGAGCAGCAGGGATTCATTTAATTATTGCGACTCAGCGCCCAGAGGCTAAAGTTGTTACCCCAATTATTCGCTCAAATTTACCAGGAAGAGTTGCTTTACGGACTGCTAGCGAAGCTGATTCAGCAATTATTTTGGGAGGTAAGCAAACCGACGCTGCTAATTTGCTAGGTAAGGGAGACTTGCTTTATCTATCTGGTGCTTCTATGTATCGCTTGCAGAGTTTGCTAGCTACAAGTATCAATATAGAATAGATGCGATCTGTATGAAATCTTCCCAACCTTATCAGCCGCTATTACTTCGCATATTACACGGGTTAACAGGGCTTTTTCTCATTGCGGCGGTTTTGACTGCTTTTTGGACTTATAACACTTACGATGGGCGCTGGGGTAAAATTCCTCTACCTAGTTACCCTGAAATTGAGGGCGTACATGGAACGTTTGGGCTGTTTACTCTGCTTATTTTCCCTGTATTTGTTGTTTACGCCTTCCAGCGAGGGCAAAAACGATTGATTCAGCCTGATTCGCTAGCTAAGTTAACTCAATTTGGCAAACCTATTTGGTGGTACACCTTAAACCGCATTACTAACACAGTGGTAATTGTGGCGCTTACTTTTGCCCTGTTTAGTGGCAAGATGATGGATGAAAAATGGCTGCCGAATGGAGAACTCAACCATTTCTGGTACTACGCACATCTGATTGCATGGCTAATTATGGTTGTCTGCGTCGCCCTGCATCTGTTGATGAATGCTAAAGTTGGGGGGATGCCTTTGCTGCTGTCGATGCTGAGTTGGCGGTTTCGGGCTAAGGATAGTCCTGCATTGTGGGCTAATAATATTATGATGTGGTGGTGTTTGCCACTAACTGCGAAATTTAACTGGTTGCAGTCTGCTTCTCGTCTTGAAGTAGTTGTGCTGGTGAGTATTGTTGTTGCTTGGGTTGTTTCGGTATTAAAGTAGCAATATGGGGCGAACGCAGATGGACGCGGATAAACGCAGATGAAACACCCACGCTGCTTTACTAATGCGTGGGTGAGGAATGCAAAATATTGTATTACCAGCTAGCTACAGCTTGGGTAATAGTGTTACTGGCTTCTGTTAATGACTCTTTGCGCCCTTCATCTCCGCCCATATCCATGTTATCGGCGTGGATAAAAGTGATGTCTGTTATCCCTATTAAGCCAAAAATAGCTTTTAAGAATGGTACTTGATAATCGTAGCCAGCCGCAGGGGTTCCTGGGCGATAACTACCACCGCTAGAGGTGATTATTAGCATCTTCTTGTTGTGTACTAAGCCTTGATAGCCTTGTTCGTTGACTGCAAATGTGCGATTAACGCGGACGATTTGATCGATGTAGGCTTTGAATGTAGATGGTACATTAAAGTTATACATCGGTATGCCAAATACATAACGATCTGCGGCTAATAGCTCATCTATCAAGGTATCGGAGGTACTGATAGCCCTTTGTAGTTCGGGAGAATGTGTTTCTGGTGCTGAGTAAGCAGCAGCAATCCAAGGCTCGTCTACATGGGGTACTGGATGATGTCCTAAGTCTCTGTAAGTGACTGTATCTTGAGCATGGGCATTTTTCCAGTCAGTAATAAATCTATGGGTTAGGTTGCGTGAGTGCGATCGCTGTCCGCGTGGACTAGAGTCTATATGTAGTATATGAGCCATGAAATAAATAATTTAACATCAAACTAATTTAAAATATCATTACCTAATAGCTTGCCGTGTATATCTAAAGACAGGAAAATTGCCTAAATATCCCAAGCCAGGTAAAGTCTATAAAGCCAGAAGGGGCGCAAAGCTTTGCGCCCGTACGGGATTTTATCCTATTGAGTAGTGGTGTCATCAGTAAAGGAATTGCAGCATGGGGTATATCATTGCAACTGCAAATATGAAGGGTGGAGTTGGGAAAACAACTTTGTCTGTTAATTTAGCTACTGCCTTAGTAAAAGAGCATGGCAAGCGAGTTTTAGTTGTAGATTTAGATACACAAATTAGTGCTACTTTAAGTTTGATGCCACCGCCTGAATTTGCCAAATTTAGAAAACGCAAACAAACTTTGCGCTATTTGGTAGAGCAAATTATTAATCCTGTCGACGATCCCAAATTTTCTAGTCAAGATGTCGTTCAACACGATGTCTGCAATCTCAAGGGCTTAGATTTATTGCCTGGAGACATAGATTTATACGATGAATTTGTTGTTTCCCAGATGCTTTATCAAGAAGCTATTGATTTGGGCAAGTGCGAATTTGAAATTGTTTGGAATCGGTTTGAAAGATTTTTGTTAAAAAAAATATTAGAACCGCTCGTTCCTGAATATGACTTCATTATTTTAGATTGCGCCCCTGGTTATAACCTAATGACGCGCAGTGCTTTGGTTGCCAGCAATTATTATATACTACCTGCTAAACCTGAACCTTTGTCTGTAATAGGAATTCAGCTATTAGAAAGACGTATTATTAGTTTAAAAGAAAGCCATAAAAACGAACAATTATTAGACGTAGCTATGCTGGGTATAGTATTTACTATGTCTGGTAATTTAATTACAGGTAGATACTATCGGCAAGTTATGCAAAGAGTCAATCAAGACTTTGGTGCAGGCAAACTTTTCAGCACTAATATACCGCTAGATGTGAATGTAGCTAAAGCTGTTGATAGTTTTATGCCTGTGGTTTTGAATAGTCCTAATACTGCAGGGGCAAAAGCTTTTAATCAGTTAACTCAGGAGTTTTTAGAGAAGTTGAAAATAGTGGCGAACGCAGATGGACGCAGATGAACGCAGATGGCAGAATGTAATAACGGAGCAAGTTATTGGGTGTGCGTTTAAGGTAAGTAATGCTCTGGGGGTTGGTTTTTTGGAGGAGGTTTATGAAAATGCCTTGGTGCATGAGTTAGGTAAAAGTAACTTGCACTACGAGCAACAAAAAATGCTTCAAGTCTGGTATGACGGCATTGTTGTCGGCAACTACAGGGCTGATTTATTAGTTGAAAGGGCTGTTATCGTTGAGTTAAAAGCGGTAACAGCACTCGATAGCAGACACTTTGCCCAATGCATGAATTATCTTAAAGCCACTGACCTAACTCTAGGTCTACTTATCAATTTTGGCAACACAAAAGTAGAGGTAAAACGCATCGTCCGCAATTTCTAATCTTATCTGCGTTCATCTGCGTCCATCTGCGTTCGTTATTACTATCTACCACCGCGATCGCGTTCTAAATCATAAATCGCTTTTTCTGCTGCCCAATTAGTAGACTGATTGGGGTGATTGCGTTTAATTTGAGCTATTAAACGGCTAGCCGTTGCTTCGTCGTTGTGCAGAAGCGTCAGCAGTCTTTTCCGCAGTTTTGGGCTAGCTTGGTCTACACCAGTAGAGCTAGGTTTATTTGCCTTTTTAGTGGCTAAGATAACGCCCGTCGCCGCAGTACCGCCGACTAATGCTGCTGTTAGTAACGTGTTAACGCCACTGTTATCATCTGGTTGATTGGGATTGGCTAATTGACTTGTTTGGATTTGGCGATCGCTAGTTGTTAAAACTGGGATTTCGATTGGTATTTGGGTGCTGGCAATAATGGCTATAGCAGCACCTAGAGGTAAATATTTCAGCATCGTTATTTCCTAGATGTGCGTAAATGTGTTGTTAGGCTCCTAACTAATAGGAGCCATTAGCCAAAGTCAAGCCGCAAAGCGGCAATTCGTAATTGAATTGCTGTAATTACGAATGCGCGAATTAGGTAGGAAATTCGCCTGGGCGCACTGATAATGCTAAACTGCGACCGTTACGAACAACTGCTAAAGGTAGGTTGCTACCGATTGTACTAGCATCCAAGGCTTGCTGGAGTTCTTCGGCTGTTCGGATCGATTGATTGTTAATCTGAGAAATTACATCGCCAGCTTGCAATCCGGCTCTAGCTGCTGGGGAATTGGCAACTACATCGATAACTACAACGCCTCGATCTGCTTGTACTCGAATATTGCTACGAGGATCGCTATTTAGGCTTTCTTTCAAACTTGGTGTAATTGTTGCCATCTGAATGCCTAAATATGGATGACTTACTTCACCACTTGCAATTAACTGGTTAGCTATTCTTTGCGCTGTGTTAATGGGAATTGCAAAGCCTAGTCCTTGCGCTCCACCAATTATCGCTGTATTCATACCAATTACTTGCCCTTGTTGATTTAGCAAAGGTCCGCCAGAATTACCTGGGTTAATCGCAGCATCAGTTTGAATAAAACTAACTCGCTTGTCTGGCGCTCCGATTACCGAACTAGAACGCCCCGTACCGCTAATAATCCCTGCTGTAACGGTATTGTCTAGCCCTAATGGGTTGCCTATGGCGATCGCCCATTCTCCTGCTTTAAGCTGCTCTGAGTCACCAATTCTTACGGTTGGCAAGTTAGCAGCTTGGATCTTGATTGCTGCTACATCTGTCAGTTCATCTTTGCCCAATACTTGACCTGTAAAGTTGCGACCGTCTTTTAAAGTGACGCTAACTCTATCTGCTCCGTCTACTACGTGAGCGTTGGTTAAAATTAGTCCATCAGATTTGATAATAAAGCCCGAACCCGTACCTCTTAAAACGCGATCGCTACCGAAGCGCGATTCTCTACTTGTATTGCGAGATGAATTAATCCGCACTACAGCGTCTCCTGTTCTTTCTACCGCTGTAGCAATAAAATTAGGCGCTACGTTGCTAGGTATAGGCGCAGGTAATTGGGCTATTGGTTGCTCTGATATTTGAGCTTTGGATGGAAAACTTTGTACCCCGATAAATGTTCCTGCTGCTCCAGCAAATACCAAAGCTAAGGCGCTAGCAGATTTTTGGATAGAAAATTTTTGAGACATTTTGTGCCTAATTGGTAAGTGAATTAAATCCCCTCAAACTATCTCTCACACCTGAAACAGTGACCAGTGACCTAAAACAGTGACCAGTGACCAGTGACCAGTTTAATGCTCTGAAATGGTCTGTTGCTGTTGGTAAAGTAACTGCCTTTAATCTAAATCGTAGCCGTGACGAGTACGAAGTTAGCTGATTGCTAAAGTTCGGATTTCCACATCGGCGTTACTGACTGCTAATTTTGCTGGCAAGGTTAAAACCTAAACGAGCAGTTTCATCAATTAGCCTGGCATCTACCTGTTTGTCACCTGGCTGATGGTAGTTGGGATCCTGACCTCGGTAGAAGAATAATACTGGTACGCCAGCGCTAGCAAAAGGAGCGTGATCGCTACCTCCCCGACTGCCAAAAGTGGAGACTTGAGGAGCAGTAGTTTTAGCTAATTTGGTTAAAGACTCAGTTCCGCCTACTAGCAGGCGATCGTTTATACCTACCATGTCGAAGTTCAGCATCCCCTTTAACCCCTTGAGGAATTCAGGTCGAGCTTGGCTTACAAAAGCCCTAGAGCCATGCAAACCATCTTCCTCGCCATCGAAAGCCACAAACCAGGCTTGACGAGCTAGAGGCGTTTTTGCAGCTTGACGCGCGATCGCAAGTACCGCAGCCGTACCCGATGCATTGTCGTTTGCTCCTGGTGAATCTACAACTGAGTCATAATGACCGCCTAAAATTACCTTGGGTTGAGTTACTCCTGGTAAATGAGCGATTGTATTGCGCCCTGTGACATTGCCCTGGCGAGTATTGACAGCAAGATTTGCTTGACGCAGTTGGTTAGCTTGCAATAGGGAACTGCCACTTTTACCGGAAAGCCCTAACACGGGAATTTGGACATCTCCTCCTAACGTGCCATAGAAGTTACCAGGCTCGGTATTAACAATAACTAACCCGACAGCCCCAGCTTTGACGGCATTTTGCGCCTTGTTCAAAAAGCGGATTTCACCGCGCTTGACAATTGCGATCGCACCTTTGGCATCTACAGCCGCGAAATCAGCTTCCCTACCTGCATTGGGTACGACAACTAAGCGAGCATTAGGCGTTCCAGCTTGGGAGCCATTTAGAGCTATACCCTCGATTGTCTTACCATCGACAGTCAAATTTGAGCCTAAATCTGTAAATTTAGGGTAGGTAAAAGTCTGAACTTTAACTTCGTAGCCAGCTTGACGATACTGCTGTTGTAAATAATTGCTAGCTTTTTCTGTTGCTTGAGTTCCACTGGCTCTAGGACCGAAATTGACTAAAGCTCGAACATCGCTATTTTGATTTTGCTGGAGAGTTTGGGCATCAATTTGTTGAGCGCACCCTGCAACTACACCAAAACTTATCATACTTGCACCAGCAACCAGCAATTTAAGCGATCGCCCAAGTTGCACTGTATTGTCTCCTATTAGATATCTTGTAACTCCTATTGTGCTTGACCAATGTGACACGAGTATGTCGCTGGTATGTATTTATCGGATATTTTGCAAACTCTCGACGCTCTTGGTAAACAAATCGGTAAAGATACTCATGACGGTGCGATCGCGTACTTTAATATTGCCATTGACGCTCATGCCCGACTGTAAAGGAACAGCCCGTCCATTAACTAACAAAGACTGACTTGCTAGCTCTACTTTAGCGGGAAACCTATAAAAATTATGCACCTGGTCTGGTGGTAATGCATCCGAACCGATCCAAACCAACTTACCTTTGATATCGCCAAACTCGCTAAAAGGGAATGAATCAATTCGCACGTCTACATTCATGCCTTCTTTGACAAACCCAATATCTTGATTGGTAATAAATACCTTAGCAATCAATGCCTCATTAGGAACGATCTTCAAAAGCGGTTGACTGTTATTTGTCACATAGCCAGGAGTATGCGCCTGCAAGTCGAACACCGTTCCATTAGCTGGAGCCTTGATTTCTTCGTACTGTAAAGTTAGTTCGGCAGCATCGATTTGACTATCAATTTCGGCAATGCGGTTGTTGTTGTCTACCATTGCTTTTGTCAACTGACTGTCAATTTCGGCAATGCGTTGATTGTTTTGGGCGATTTGAGTGAGTAATTCTTTGCGGTTTAGAGTCTGAATATTTTGTAGTTTGGAATTACCTGCACTAATTTCTGACTTTAACCTTGCTTGTTCTTGAATTAGCGCATCAGCATCGGCTTGTGCTGTCTCGACTTCCTGTTGCTGCTTCAAATACTGAATCTTTGATATTGCTCCAGTCTTAGCTAAAGGACTAAGATCCTTAAGAATTGCCTGATTCATCGCTAGCTTTTTACGCGCGCTAGCCAGGCGGACATCGTTTTGATTTAATAGCGCTTTTGACTGTTCGACTTCTGAATTAGCAGCTTGGGTGCGCGAGTTTAATTCTGCTGCATCCGATTGTAAGCGTTCGATTTGTTGGCTATCGAGGCGAGAACTAGCTGTTTCGTCAAGCCCCGCGCGGTAAAGTTGATTTTCTGCTACCAATGTAGCGCGACTTTTGGTTAGCGAAATTATTTCTGGTGGTATTTGCTGTCGTACTTGAGTTGGCAGAAATGCGATCTCTCTATTGCCGTTAAGTTGAGCAGTATAAAATTGATTTTCTTGAGTAAGAGATGTGCGAATTTTTTGCAGTGAAGCTTTTTGAGATTTAGCCGCGGTTGAATCTAGGCTAACTAGAGTTTGTCCTTTGCGGACTATTTGCCCATCGCTGACATGAATTGCTTTAACTACGCCACTAACTGGAGCTTGGACTTCTTTAACTGTGCCAGTTGGTTCTAGCTTCCCTGTAGCTGGAATTGCTTCTTCTATTTTGGCTACAGATGCCCAAACAACTGCCGCTGTAGTAACTCCCATCAATAACCATAGTATCCATCTCGACCACAGGGGGGATTGTTGGAGGATGACAGGTTGGTCAAAGGCAGCAGGGGAAAGGTTTTGGGGTTTTACGTTCTCTTGAGTGTTATTTGTTAGAGCGTTTTTAGTGCCGTTACCATTATTTAAATTCATTGCAAAAGCAGGGAGAAAGAAGGTTTAAAGAGATTTATTGAGTGCTTGGATTTGAATTGCCAGCATCCGGCTCAATTTTACAGCCGAGTTATAAAGTTCTTCGCATTCAGCTTGTTCTATATAGCCGACTTCTAGGGCTACTTTCAAAAGGCTGCGGACTGCTGCTGTAGAGCCTTTGGCAATCTTTAAAAAATTTATATACTCTCGGCGAGAATAACGTTCAAAACCTACAGCAATGTTTGTCGAGATGGATATGGATGCACGCCGCAATTGGTCGCATAAGCCCAAATCCTGACTGAGTTTGTCACCCTGCGTCAACAAATATACTTGTTGAACTAACTCAATAGCTCTTGTCCATACATATAAATCCTCAAAAGTTTTTATTGGCTTTTTTTCCATTCCTTGCCCCTGCTTTAAACGCTGACCAGTTAGTAATAGGTACAAGCCCCCAAATTTATTCGTTGCCAATCGAGAAATTGATTGATTATTTAACTGGTCACTGGTCACTGGTTACTGGTCACTGTTACAGCCTCCTGCTGTTGATACAGACAATAATAATGCCCTTTAACTTGCATTAATTCGGCATGGGTTCCCTGTTCGCTGACTCTTCCTGCATCCATCATCACAATTACATCGGCGTGTTTAATTGTTGCTAAACGGTGGGTAATGAACATAACTGTGCGCTCACTAAATACATCTGCTAAATTCAGGCATACTTGGCGTTCGCTATGATAGTCTAAAGCACTGGTAGCTTCGTCTAAAACTAATATTTTCGGGTTTTGCAGTACGGTACGCGCGATCGCAATTCTTTGTCTTTGTCCTCCTGATAATGCCGCTCCCCTTTCTCCTACTCGCGTGTTATAACCTTGAGGTAAGGACATAATAAAATCGTGGGCGACAGCTACTTTTGCTGCTGCGACAATTTCCTCTTGTGTCGCGTCAGGATTAGTCAGAGCAATGTTTTCTTGCACTGTACCGTCGAATAATAAGGTATCTTGCAACACTACTCCGATTTGACTGCGTAATGAATACAGTTCTACCTTGCTGATGTCGTAGCCATCAATCAAAATTCTGCCCGAATCAAGTTCGTACAAGCGCGGTAGCAATTTGGTTAACGTACTTTTACCTGCGCCGCTTAAGCCCACAACGCCGACAAAAGTACCACTAGGAAAGTCTAGATTGACATTTTTTAGCTGCTTTTCGCCACTGCTGCTAAAACGAAACGATACAGATTCGTACTGCACGCGCCCGCTAATTTCTGGCATGGGAATATTATCCTTGCCTGCAACTTCAATTTCTGTAGGCGTATCGAGAATGTCGCCGAGGCGTTCTAGAGATAAAGCAGTTTCCTGAAAGTTCTGCCACAGTTGAATTAGTCGCAGCAGTGGGCTTGTGGTGTATCCGGCGATAATCCGAAAAGCGATCAATTGCCCTAAAGTTAAGTTGCCTTGCAATACTAGATAAGCACCTACCCACAGCAGCAATAAACTTGATAGTTTGTTTAAAAAATTGCTGATGGAACTTGCAGTAGTTGAAGTTAAGGTACTGTTGAAACCTGCACTGACATAACGAGCATAACGTTCTTGCCATTGCCAGCGCGATCGCAATTCTATATTTTGGGCTTTGACTGTCTGAATTCCCGATACTACTTCTACTAAATACGATTGAGTTTCGGCATTGCGTTCGGCTTTGGTACGCGCTTGATTTCTGACTATCGGCGCAGCTACTAGGGTAAGTAAGGCAAATAACGGAACTGTAGCTAAGGCAACAATGGTAAGTAAGGGGCTGTAAAAGATCATTACTACGATGTAAATGACCGAAAATACAGCATCTAAGACTACAGTTAAAGCTGTACCTGTCAGAAATTGGCGAATATTTTCAAGTTCCCCTACGCGGGTAGCAAGTTCTCCTACTGGGCGGCGTTCAAAATAACGCAAGGGCAAGCGCAATAAGCGATCGATGACTTGTGCGCCCAATGATAAGTCGATGCGGTTAGTCGTATCGACAAATAAATTAGTCCGCAAGCTAGTAATAACGGCTTCAAATGTCGCTATGACGATCAAAAAAATGCCTAAGACGTTGAGAGTTTCTATACTGTTTTGCGCTAAGACGCGATCGATGATGACTTGAGTAACCAAGGGATTCGCCAAGCCAAATAATTGCACAAAAAAAGAAGCAATAAATACTTCTAGTAATACTTTGCGGTAGCGGTAGAGAGAAGGTAAAAACCAAGAAATGCCAAATCGCCTAGTAGGCGTATGGCTAGTAGCTTGCAGTAACAGCACTTGCCCCGATTCGCCCCAAGCATCCACAAAAGCGGCTATTTTCATTTCTCGGATGCCAGTTTCGGGAATAGCTAAAACTATTTGCTCTTGACTTGCTTTATAAAGGATGGCGAAAGAGTCTTGCCAAGGGATCATCGCCGGAGTGGGTAAGCGGCTAATAGTAGAAGCTGGAATATTTACTATTTGGGACTTTAAGCCTATTAATTCGCCTACAGCGCCGCATAATTGCAGCGAAATACTGCCCGTACGTGTAAATGAGTTAGTTAAAGAGCGGCGCAGCACGTCGCGGCGAAAGGGTATGCTCAAATGTTGAGCTACCATTTGCAAACAGGCGAGTGTTGCCTCTACAGGTCCTCTGGCGTGGATATAAGGGTATTTTATTTTTGTAGCGCCCTTTTCTTGTGATTCTGGGTATTCGGGCGCATAAGGTATTTCTGACAGTAGGGTATTGGGAAGGCTACTTTTTTCTCTCTGTTCATATTCTTCCGGTAAATGCAACCCCACTAAACGCGCATTACCAGGAGGCGATACTTTGATATATTCTCGCTCCAAAGTTGGTACTAAGCGGCTACCGACAGCAAAGTTAGTTGTTCCTCCACTTAGCAACCATACCTTGTTTGGCTCTAAGGAATGTAAGGATGTTTTGCCAGGTGGTAAATTGAGTACGGTAGCTTCCTTGCAAGCTGTTAAAGCTAGTTCTTTGAGGTTGGTATTTTTAGCAGCGCTGCGATCGCCCTCTAATAAGTTGAATACCTCAATCGCGCTGCTATGCTCGTAAAAGGCAGCAGCAAATTGCGGTTCGCGCTCTAAAAATTCTAAAAAGGTTGTAACAGGTAGTGTCAGGCAAATAGCTTCTGTGGATGCTAAGGCTGTTTCGCAGGGTACTTGTCTAATTGCACTTACCCACCCAAATATGTATCCTGGTTCGACTAATTCTAAAGTCTCCGGTGCGTTGGCTGGATAACAAACAACTCTTGCTTGTCCTTGGTAGAGAATAGCAATATATACAGGCATTGCTTCTCTTCTGACAATTGCTTGTCCCATCCGGTAGCGCAGCAATTGGCATTTGGCAGCTAGTTGCTCTCTAGTTTGGCTGGGCAAAGCGTCAAATGGTGGCGTACTGCTCAAAAATTGCGCGATCGCATCTATATTAATATCCATAATCGCTAGATTACTGAATGCCGCACTGCTTAATTTGCTCTGTCAGCCAAGTTTCAAATAATTTGTCTAGTAGTTTTTGTTTCATTGCTTCATCTAGTTGCGCGGGTATAAATTTTTCTAATCTGACAACTACATACCACTGCGCTAAACGAGTTGGTGGTATGAGTTTACCAGGTTGAGCGTTGGCGAGCATTTGCGCTAAGACGGGGTGAGGTGTACTTAATTCTACAGGTCCAATAATTCCCCCTGTTTCTGCTTCTACGCCTTGAGAGTATTGCGTCGCACATTCGGCAAAGGTTTGTTCTCCTGATTGAATGCGGAAATACATTTCTTGGGCAACGAGTGCGTCGCTATGACGCAAGATTGAGTAGATTACCCGATCGAGCTTTGATTTGTGGTTGAGAAAGTAGGCTGCTAATTTCTCGCCCCAAGTTGTCTGTTTGAATTTTTCTATCTTGCGATCTCGCGTAGCGGCATCATATAACTGCTCTTTTGTCAAGCCATAATACTGCAAGTAGGCTTGGCGTTCGGCTGCGGTTGTCAGTTGATATTTGGCGTAAAACTGTTCTAAGGCTAAATCTTGTTCTTGAGGGAGAAGTTCTAGATCGGCAATAGCGGAGTCGATCGCTATCTGGCGGTATAGCTGAGGTAACATTTGATAGCCAGCTAGCAAGGGAATAACTTCGTAGCCTGTAATTAGGCGATCGCCGACGTGAAGCAGTTGCATCTAAATTTTGCGAAAAGATGTTGGGCGTAGTGGCGCAGATAATTGACTGATTTTCTTAGTATATCTGGTAGTTTGATAACTAAAGAATACAGAGATTGAAAATTACTTCAATTTGCTCTGTTATTACAGTGATGCACAGCCCGTTTTATTCAAATATATAGTATCAGTATTGTTAAGCAAATTGCGCTCGATATTTAATTTGTTTTTTCACATCATAGATAAAACTAATAGTTAAAGGTAGCTATTAGTTGGCAATACCATATATTTGTACTACTGATTTTTGTTTGCTCGCTTAATAGCGTAAGTGAAATATTTTCCGCAATCCAATCTCAAATTTTATAGCTGTCATTATTAAATTCGGACTCTTAATACATCGGAAGTTTTTATTTTTAGGCAATTTAGCATATTTTCTGGCATCAGCAAATGCTTCTGAATGCAAAATATATCTAAAGGAGTAAATATTAATAAGTATATTTGTGATCTTTTACACTATAACTTTAATAAAGGTGCATAAACGTAGCCGTATAATTCTACACAAAAGTATTGAAAGTTAGATGATGGCAGGTTTTCAGCTATCCCTGAACTAATAATGGTTATTAACTATACAGAAACAGAGAAAATTTAGTTTTATCATTCTAAATTGTGCCAAAATATACTCTACCAACTCTATGTGTTGTAGTAGAAAAATTGTATACTTGATTACGAGATAAGTTAGATTGGCTTGCATCCTTATATGTCCAACAAGTAATTAATAAGTAAGCGATCGCCATGATTCTTTCTATTTGCTAGTTCTGAAGATAAGAAGAACAATTTAATTAAATATAAAATGCCGATAGTGTTGTGGTATTAACGGTTATATTTCCTGCCAACAAGCTTAAGTGCGGCTACGCTTCCTACCTCTACCTTTTTGTTCCCACAAACCTCCCAAGCCTAGAGTATTCCAGCGTTCCAACGTATTTCGCACGCTATGTTCGTGCCAGTCAAGAAACTGAGCAATTTGAGGTGCATTCCAACCACGAGCATTAAGGCGAATTGCTAGCGCTCTTTGTTTTATTCGATGTGACACCCCTTCAGCATAACTGAGTTCTTTGAGGGTGCGATCTTCTTCCTCACTCAACATTACTCTAATTGCTGCAGGCATATTTAGCACGTTTAACTCATCTGAAATCCATCTTATATTTAATTTAATAGATTGATTTATTGGTAAATATCTACCCAGAAAGGATATTTTTTCTTTTATCTTATAAATAATTTTCGTGAACTACTTATTAACGAACAGATAAATACCAATCTGCACCTTGAATTCAACCTATTGAGCATTTATTAATAACTATTAAAATTCATTTATGTCTGCAAAACAAAATGAAATAAAAGTTAAATTTGCCTCTTGACAAACAAAAATATTACGATAATCTGAAAAATAAGTAGAAACACTTGTTGACTGTTGCTCCTACCCGAAGCAACGATCGTGCATTGTTTTTGCAGCAACAATTTAGCTTGAATTTTGCTAATCGCACTTTAATCTCTGAATAAGGAAGTCTTAGGAGTGGTTTTGGACAAATATGTAGCAAAGTGCGTAATGATACATTTTTTCTACTTCTAAATAACCTAGTATGTTAGGACAGAAATTAGTGTCACATTGTTATTAAGCCTTTCACCAAGCTAATAAAGCAAGAAAGGGCGACTGTTAAACAGTGCAAGTTTGCATCTACCTAGCAGATTTTTTCACTCAAGCTTATCCGTTAAATTGTCAATATTAATTGATAGCACAATGGAGAGTGACTATAGGCAGTAAATAGCCTTAAATTTGGGCAAAGGCAAGTGATGTAAAGGCTGATATACATTACTCTATCTTCACATAATTATTTGCTATTTGTGCCAATAACCTCTAGTAAATTGAATTGACCAAGGAGTATAAAATGACTGCTTGCTTCGATTATTTAGTGGAAACTGAGAATAATTTTTTGCACATGGTAGACCTCTTAAACTACCGAGCGCAAAATAATTCCGACCAAACAGCCTATACTTTTTTGCAAGGTGGAGAGGTAGAAGCAGGCAGTCTGACTTACCAACAATTGGCACTTCAAGCACGAGCGATCGCAACTAAGCTGCAAGCGCTCAACGCCAGCGGTTCCCGCGCCTTATTGCTATATCCGCCAGGGTTAGACTTTGTTGCTGCCTTCTTTGGATGTTTGTTTGCCAACGTAATAGCAGTCCCCGCTTATCCTCCCCGGCGCAACCAAAATATGAATAGGTTGCAGGCGATCGTTGCTTCTTCGCAAGCAGAAATAGCCCTTACCACTACATCATTACTAGGTAACATAGAGGCTAGCTTTGCCCAAAGTCCAGAGTTATCTCAGTTAACTTGGTTAACTACCGATGATATTGCCAGCGACTTAGCAGAGGCTTGGCAAGAGCCAGCAGTAGATAGCAATACCCTTGCCTTTATTCAATACACATCAGGTTCTACAGGTACACCCAAGGGTGTGATGGTTAGTCACGGCAACTTGCTGCACAATTTGGCATCGATTCATCAATGTTTTGCCCATACACCCGATAGCCGAGGGGTAATTTGGCTGCCACCTTACCACGATATGGGGCTAATTGGCGGCGTGCTGCAACCTCTCTACGGCGGCTTTCCCGTCACGTTGATGGCATCAGTAGATTTTTTACAAAAACCGTTGCGCTGGCTGCAAGCAATTTCGCGCTATCAAGCAACCACTAGCGGCGGACCTAACTTTGCTTACGAACTGTGCCTGGCGAAAGTTAAGCCAGAACAACTCGAAAGTTTAGACTTAAGTAGCTGGCAAGTAGCGTTTACTGGAGCAGAACCAGTACGCGCCCATACCCTAGAACGGTTTGCAGCTACCTTCGCGCCTTGCGGCTTTCGCAAACAAGCATTTTTGCCTTGTTATGGTATGGCAGAAACAACATTAATCGTCACTGGGCGATCGCAACCAACTCTACCTGTAATTCACCATGTCGAAGGCACAGCCCTAGAGCAAAATCGCGTAGTAAATGCTAAAGGGGAAGATGGGCGATCGCTAGTTGGTTGCGGACAAAGTTGTGCAGATATGAAAATTGCGATCGTCGATCCAGAATCTTTGACGATATGCCCCAAAGATACAGTAGGCGAGATTTGGGTATCAGGTGCAAGTGTAGCCCAAGGTTATTGGCAGCGCCCTAAGGAGACGCAAGAAACTTTCCACGCTTATTTAGCAGATACAGGCGCAGGACCTTTCTTGCGGACAGGGGATTTGGGCTTTATCCAAGAGGGCGAGTTGTTTGTAACTGGGCGACTCAAAGATGTGATGATCGTGCGGGGACAAAACCACTATCCTCAAGACATCGAACTGACGGTAGAAAAGAGCCATCCGGCGCTACGACCTGGATGTGGAGCAGCATTTTCTGTAGATATTAAGGGCGAGGAGCGTGTAGTAATCGTGCAAGAAGTCGAGCGCAGTCACCTACGAAAACTAGATGTAGAGGAGGTAGTAGGCAATATTAGACAAGCGATCGCATCTCAACACGCTTTGAATATATATGCCACAGTGCTAGTTAAAACTGGCAGCATCCCTAAAACTTCTAGCGGAAAAATACAGCGCTATGCTTGTCGCGCTGGGTTTCTCACAGGTAGCTTAAATGTCGTAGAAGATTGGAGCGAGAATTTGCAAGGCAAAGCCAAGTTCCTCAACTTGCAAGCTGAAGTCGAGTCTGTATTTCAGAAACTAGCAACTGAGAAACAACTATGAGCGAAGATCGAGACATTATTCCCCTCGACCAATGTCAGATGTTGCCGATCGCTAGTTCTCCTTTACCTAGCCAGAAACTAACGATCGCCAACGATTATCTCCAGAATATATACAGGCGGGTAGCTTTAGTCACAGTCACAATTCCTTGTCTGGGTGTAGTAGCCGCAATCGAACTACTTTGGAATTTAGGCATTGGTGCAGTAGAAATTGGGTTATTGCTGGGTATGTACGCTGTAACTACCTTTGGGGTGGAAGTAGGTTTTCATCGCCACTTCTCACACCATGCCTTTCAAACTACTACTAGCATCAAAGTTATTCTCGCCATCCTAGGCGCGATGGCAGCGCAAGGTGGAGTAGTTTACTGGGTAGCGCATCACCGCCGCCACCATCAATATGCTGACGTGCCTGGCGATCCGCATTCACCACACCTACATGAAAATAGCCTGCGCGGCTTATGGCACGCGCATCTAGGCTGGACGTTAAATGGTGAAGTAACAAACTCAATGGTCTTTGCTAGAGACTTATTGCGCGATCCAGTTATTGCCAAAGTCAATCAGTTGCAACAAGTTTGGGTAATTTTAGGTCTGGCTATTCCTACTATCATTGGTGGTTTACTAACAATGACATGGATGGGAGCTTTCGAGGGCTTGATTTGGGGAGGATTAGTGCGAATTTTTCTCGCCCACCAAGTTATTAACAGCACCAACTCGATTTGTCATCTTTATGGTAGCCGTCCCTTTGATAGTAGCGATCGCAGTGCCAACAACCTCTGGCTAGCTATCCCAAGTTGGGGACAATCGTGGCACAACAACCATCATGCTTTCCCTAATTCAGCAGTTGTCGGACTAGATTGGTGGCAAATTGACTTAGGTGGCTGGGTAATTAGGCTACTAGAAAAATCGGGTTTAGCTTGGAACGTCAAAGTACCGACAGCAAGCTTAATAGAGGCAAAAAGAAGTATTTAACAAGGTAATAGATTACGCCCAGATTTCAAGAGGGCGATCGCAAAAACCAATTGGATTGAGGAATCTAAAAAATGGAAGTTCAGAATCTTGCAGTTAACGAGATGGTAGATAGTGCTGCCAAACTGCCCGCAGCAGCAGAAATTCAAGATTGGATCGTCAATTACTTAGCAGATTTATTAGAAATAGAACCGGATGAAGTAGATGTAACTATTCCTTTCGATCGCTACGGTTTAGATTCATCAGCAGCAGTAGGTATGACTGGCGATTTGGAAACTTGGTTAGGCAGAGAACTCGATCCCACTCTTTTGTACGATTACCCCACAGTTGAAGCTTTAGTACAGCATATTAGTTCGCAATCTCGCTCTTGAACGCCAAAAAACTAGCAACTACCAGTATTTTGAGAGAAACCAATGATAGCGACAAACTTAGAGTCAAAAGTCCAATTTCCACCGCGCACAGAACCACCGCAAACAAAGCACGCCAAGATCGTCGAGAGAACTTATCACAACAACAAAGACTCAGATTACACTGAGAAACTCAAAGAATTAGGCGAAAATTTCAACTACGCTAGCAACAGCAACTATTATTGGAGCAATCCCGACCTTTCGCTGTTGTATGGAACTCCGCTTTATGATGCTGTTTCACCTAGCCAAAAACTAGCTCTCAACCATCTTTATTGGGTTGGCAACTACAACCACACAGCAGTCAGCGAAGCAACGACCAGCATCTACAACATGGTGACTACAGGAGTATTCCGCGCCGTTGGCGGTTACGATACTCTGTGCGACGAACTAGAATTTGAAACCGAACAGGAAAGCCACCACATTCGTACCTTTCAAAGAATTGGTTTCAAGACAAAGATGGCTATAGTGGGTAAAACCATCTTGGGAAATTCCCTGTATGGCACAACCAGTAAAGAAGATAGTAGTTGGGTAAAACGTTTAACCCCTCAGCCAATCCGCGAGTTTTTCGTTTCCAGTCAAGGGAGTTCGCCCTATACAATTTACCGAGATAGTGCCTTAAGTGCGATCGCTAAAACAATGCTGGGCGACAAAAAACAGTATTATTCCCAGTATCTCAAAGACTTAGATGCCAGAGGCGAACCAGTACCCGCACCAGCAGATGGTTTGGGAGGCAGAATCGCCGCCCGTCATTGGTTGCGCTTCTTTACCATTCACTGGGGCATATCGCCATTTATGGCGTGTCAGTATTACTCTTTGCGCTACACAGCTAACGCCATTCTCAAAAACCAAGAATATCCCTACGTTAGGTATTTTCGCGAGTTAGAGCATAAAGGCGAATACATCCCCACACCAACGGCTGTTTCCAACTATCACTTATTGGACGAGGCTTTTCACACCACGATCTCGCAGACGATCGCCAAAGATATGTATAAAGATTTCCCCAAACCAACAGCATACGAGAAATTCGTAGCAGGTCAGGCAATCTACATGATGCAGCGCAATCTATTGAGCGGTTTATCTGGCGTATTTCCAGGTCGATGCGTCTACGACGACCCTATGTTGATGGTCTTTTTCCTCAAGTTATTAAAGTCGCCCTTATTTGGGATGGAAACCAAAGAAGCACTCAACTGGATGGAACAATGTTTCTGCCAAGAACACGAAGGCTTCAACGTCGCTCTCAAGTATCATGCCAGCCTTCTAGAATCGATGCGGAAATTATTTGGTCGCCTAGATTACCAATGGCAGATCAACCGCGAGATGGGTGTAATGGCAGCAGGCGGTTCAATTAGCAAAGCCCTTGAAAACAACCATAAGACATTCAAAGAATTCTCCCAAACAGTCCTAGCACAAGAAAGCTAGAAAAGAGAGACAAAGAGGACAAAGGGGATGAGGGGATTGATAGCGCAATCTCCAACTCAAAACTTAAAACTATTCCCTCCTCTCCTCCCTCCCCTGCTCTAATTACGAATTACGAATTACGAATTACGAATTAGACCACTCCCGATCCCCCTGTAATCCCCCCTCTTCAACATGGAACCTATCGCAATTGTGGGCATTGGTTGCCGCTTTCCTCAAGCACAAAATCCTGAAGCATTTTGGCAACTATTACGTAATGGCAAATCTACCATTGCCGAAGTGCCGAAAGACCGCTGGGACATCGATCGCTTCTACCATCCGAGTGCAGACACGCCAGGAAAAATGAATACCCGTTGGGGTGGTTTTATCGAGCAGGTAGATCGCTTTGATGCCGAGTTTTTCGGTATTTCTGCTGATGAAGTCGAGCATTCCGATCCCCAACAACGACTGTTTTTAGAGGTCGCTTGGGAAGCACTAGAAAATGCCTCAATAGTGCCAACTAGCTTGGCTGGCAGCCAAACAGGTGTATTTATCGGTCTTTGCACTGTAGACTACCATCGCTTGCTGTATAAAAATTTCTCTCAAATTGGACTGTATAGCGGTACGGGGACAACTCCTTGCATTACCGCTAACCGCTTATCTTATTTGTTGGATTTGCACGGTCCTAGTATGGCGGTAGATACGGCTTGCTCATCTTCTCTAGTTACAGTCCACTTGGCTTGTCAAAGTCTGCGTAGCCGAGAATCAAATCTGTGCCTAGCAGGAGGAGTAAACTTAATTTTGTCTCCAGACTCGACTATTTCCTCTTCCCAAACACGCCTACTATCGACTGAAGGACGTTGCAAAACTTTTGATGCTAGTGCTGATGGTTATGTTCGAGGCGAAGGGTGTGGAGTAATTGTCCTCAAACGCTTGAGCGATGCTGTCAAAGATGGAGATAATATTCTGGCTTTAGTTAGAGGTTCGGCTGTTAACCAAGATGGATTGAGCAATAGTTTAACCTCGCCTAACGGACTTGCACAGCAGTCAGTGATTCGCCAAGCTTTGGCAAATGGCAACGTGCAACCATCAGAAATTAACTATATCGACGCTCACGCTGTCGGCACATCTATCGGCGATGCGATCGAGTTTAAAGCTTTAAAAGCCGTGTTGATGGAGGGTAGAGAACTGAACCAACCTTGTTTGATTGGTTCAGTCAAAACAAATATTGGGCATTTGGAAGCTGCTGGCGGCATATCTGCATTAATTAAGGTAGTTCTGTCTTTGCAACACGAGGAAATACCGCCTCATCTGCATCTGGAGCAGCTTAATCCTTATATTTCCCTAGAAAACACGCCAATTTCGATTCCTACAGAGTTGCAACCTTGGTATCGTGGCAAACGAAGTCGTTTAGCTGGAGTTAGTGCTTTTGGTTTTGGTGGAACTAACGCTCACGTAGTTTTAGAAGAAGCACCTGTAAATTCAACCATATGCAGAGATACAGGCGATCGCCCAAGTCATGCCCTCGCTCTATCAGCAAAAAGCGAATTGGCATTGCGATCGCTAGCAAAACGTTATGAAGCTTATCTAGCTACTCATCCTGAAGCTTCTCTCGCCGATATCTGCTATACAGCCAATACTGGGCGGACTCATTTTGAACACCGTGTTTGTATTGTGGCTGAATCTATTGCCCAGTTGCGCCAACAATTGAGTGCTTTTATTGCTCTTAAGGAAACTACCGGATTATTTAAAGGTAAAGTCAAAGGCAGAAAGCGCCCCAAAATTGTCTTTTTATTCCCTAACGATGATGTCAGCGTACCCGATTTAGGGTGGCAGTTGTATCAAACCCAACCTACATTCCGTCAAGAAGTCGATCGCTGTGCCGCTATTTTGCAACCAGATGTGGAAACATCTTTTTTGGAAATGCTGCATCCGGCTATTAGCGATCGCAATGACTTAGCTGTATTTACTGTAGAGTATGCCCTAGCCCAATTGTGGCAATCTTGGGGTATCAAACCCAAGACGGTTATGGGGTACGGCGTGGGTGAATACGTGGCTGCTTGCATTGCTGGAGTATTTAGCCTGGAAGATGCGATCGCTCTTGTTGCTGCTTGCACTCAACTACAAGCAGCTAACTTGCCAGAGGAGACAAAGATCGAAGCTTTTGCCAATGTTGCCAAACAAGTAACCTACAAACTTCCCCAAACTCCCCTAATTTCTAGTTTGACTGGCGAATTGATTGCTGACGAAATCGCAAATCCTGAATATTGGTGCAAGCATTTGTACCAGCCAGGAAAAATTACTGCCGAGACAGGCGACTGCTTGTTTTTGGTACTTGCCTCTCTTTTACCAGAGATGGGAGATTACCTATCTAATTGGGGAGAACAAGGAGATGCTTGGCAAGCAATTGGCTCTAGTTTAGGAGAGTTGTTCGTACGCGGTGCAGCTATTGACTGGCTGAGTTTTGACTGCAATTATATTCGCCGTCGTTTGCAACTGCCAACTTATCCATTTCAGCGTCAGCGTTACTGGTTTAAAACTCCGGAAAACGGACATCAAGAAGAAATCGCTTGGCAGCAAATGAGTCAAACCCAGTATGTTAACCCCCAATTGACAGAAGAGCAACATATTGCTCAGTTGTTAAAGGAGACTGGCAACTTTTCTGAGGCGCAAATGAAGTTAGTGCCAGAACTTTTAGAAATATTAGCTCAACAACGCAGACAGTTAAGTAGTTGAGAGTAAGGGCGTGCAGCCCTTACATATTGCATTGCAGCCCATAGGAGCAAACATTTTGGAAGAACAACTTACCGCAAAACAGATGAACGCAGAGGAGGTTCAAGATTGGTTGGCAAACCAAATTGCCGAACAGTTGGGAACTGATGCTGATGAAATTGATATCCGCGTACCTTTCGATAGCTACGGCTTAGATTCCGTACAGGCGATGAGCATTGCTAACTTTGGCAAACAACATTTGGGGTTAAATATTTCGCCCTTGGTGATGTGGAATTATCCCAATATCGAATCGCTGTCTCAATTTTTGGCTGAAGAACTAGCTCAAGCAAACTTAGAAACTTTTGAGATATGAATGCAGCAGAACTTTTGACTAACCTAACCGAGCAAGGCGTTAAGTTGTGGGCTGATAATGACAAGTTGCGGATTAATTCGCCTAAAGGAATTTTGACACCACAACTGCAAGCAGATATCGCCGCTAGTAAAACAGAAATTCTCACCTTACTGCGCGATCGCTCATCAGACGATACCGCAACAGGACTGAGTTTGCAAACAATTGGGCGTTTGATTGGTGGTTATACAGATAAGTCTCCCTTGCAGTTCAAGCCACCAGTTGTCGATCCGCAAGTAATGGCAAAGCAGCTAAAAATTACTTTTCGCCCTTTACCTAAAGGATTCGGTCGTCCTACACTGCTCAAGTTTAGAGAAGAATTAGAACTCAAATTGCAAAACTATGGAGTGAAAGTAGTCTCTTGGGAAGAAGCCACAAGAGACTTTCGCTATGAAATTGATATTCCTCTAACTAAGTGGAAAAAAGCTATCCAAATGAGGGTAGTTAAAACTGATATCGATGCAGTAATTGATGTTGACAGACAACCTGCATCGCTCATAGATAAATTTAAAAGTTTTGCTGCCGAAAAGCTCTATCAATTTTATTCTCGCTTTATCTTAAAAAATCAAAAAGCCTCAGCAGCAAAAATTGTGCAACTAATTGGCTGGGCTGAAGACCATACAATGCAACGGCTTGAAGATCCAACTTCTACTCAAGTTATCTTGCTTGCCGATATAGATAAGCAGTTTGTCAATCCAGAAATTCCTTACGAGCAAAAGATTAATATTGGCGTAAATACTCTAGTTAAAACATTCTCTGAGGTTGTAATTGGCGTATCTGACAAAGATATTTCCATCTTAAATATGAATCTTTCTGATTCAGTCTTTCCTAGAGAAGATTTCGATAATTTTGTTGTCAAGTCTTTAATTCCTAAGATATTTGTGCCGATCGCACCTTTACCGCTAAGTCGATTTGAGGTTGAAAAATACTCACCTACTCAATCGAGTGCGGCGCAAAAATTAGCCCAGTTGAGCAACCAACTAGCAACTACAGGCTTATTTCCCGCAGGATTTAAGCTCAGTGAAATAGTTAAGCGTCAATCGCACCGAGATATTGTTGACTCTATTGTTAATGGTAGATCCGGCGTTTCTTACGGCTTTGTGGCGTATGCAGAAGCACCACAATATGTAGGTAAACTAGAAATATCTGCGGCTGAGTGGGAAGATTTATCGCCTGTAGCTGGATTTAGTCAAGATGAAGTCAGGCAAAACGCAATCGGCAGACGCTACCTAAAGACAAAGCTCAAAAACAAAGATATATACAAGCAAATACCCGATATTTGGCTAGTAAGCTCTCGATCTGGGGCAAATAAGACAAATTTAGACCCAGAGCGCGATTTACTTAGAATTGGCTTGCAAGACAAGCTACATCTGCAAATCCCTACAGGCATAGATCCGGCGGTAGTCGATGTCAAACCATCTTACGATACCTACGTCATGGTAGCGATCGCTCTTGCTGCGGCTCTATATGCACCTGAATTAATTAAAGATGGTGCGCCTATGATTCATTTTCACGGCTATCCATCTGCTGAGTGGTTTGAAGACAACGAATATTGTTCTGGAGTTGATAACCCTTCTGTGCCTTGCGGAACTTACGAATCAGGAGTTTTCAACTTTTTCAATATTTACAACTTGGCACAACAAAGCGACAACATCGCCTTAGCTTGCTTAATCGAACCAGATCACGGCGCAAACATCATCACCCGCGATTTACCTTATCTCCTCGCCAAACTTCAAGATTCAAGCAAGCGATCGCAAATCGAGTTAGGCGGCAAACACTTTGCTTCTCTAAGTAGGTAGAGCAATTATGTCTAAAACAGACTTACATCACCTCAGTAATTCCCACTTTGCAGGTAAAACCGTACTCCTAACAGGAGCATCGCGGGGTATTGGGGTACATATTGCCCGCGCCTTAGCAGCCAAACAAGCTACTGTAATCGGCGTTTCTCGTTCTGCTGAGGGGTTAGATAAAGTCTGCGAGGAAGTCAATAATTTAGGTGGCAAAGGTATAGCTATTCCCTTTGATATCAGCAAGGTATCAGAACTACCAAAGTTGCTACAACAAATCGAGCAGCTTGGTGGAGTTGACATTCTCATTAACAACGCTGGAGTAGAGATGTATCGGGCTTTTCCAGACTATTCCCTTGCCGAAATGCAGTCAGTGTTATCCATTAATTTAGTAGCAGCGATGGAGTTAACGCGCCTGGTACTGCCAGGAATGCTAAATCGTGGTAACGCTCATATAGTTAATATTGCCTCTTTAGCTGCCAAAAAAGGACATCCTTACGACAGCATTTATTCTGCCAGTAAAGCAGGTTTATTGATGTGGGCTGATGCTTTACGGCAAGAATTGGCAAGTACGGGAGTGGGAATTTCTACTATTTGTCCGGGGTATATTTCTGGGCAAGGCATGATGGCAGATACAGGCATACCTGCACCGAGTTTAGCAGGTACATCTACACCGCATCAGGTTGCGATCGCTCTGATAAAAGCCATAGAGCAAAACCAAGGCGAAGTCATCGTTAATAGCGATCCTATTACCGCAAACTTAACCAAACTATTATTGGCAATTTCTCAATTTTTCCCTAGTTTTGGCGATACTACCAATCGTTTGCTAGGCGTAACCAAGCTCAATCGCCTGCGGATAGAAACTTCTCGCCGTCATCAATCTGAGCTAGTCAAAACAGAGGCATGAGATGAAAAAAGTAATATTCACAATCTATGACATGGGCGGCGGACATCGCAGCACTGCCAATGCCTTGAAGGAAGTAATCGCCCAACGCAATTTGCCTTGGCAGATCGAGGTATTAGAAGTTTTTAAAGAAGTTTTTGGCACAAATACGCCTCAATATTATTACAACAACTTTGTCCTGAAACAGAAGTGGGCAAAAACTATAAATGACCCCCTAGCTGTACCCTTATTCAAGTTGCAAATTCGTCTCCGTCATAGTGCTTGGCGCAAACGCTTGCAGAATTATTGGCGGCAACATCAGCCCGATTTAGTAGTTTCCTTGATGCCACTGGTAAATAAAGTCCTGTATGAAAGCTTGCGCTCAGAATTGCCCAAGACTCCTTTTGTGACATCGATAACTGATTTTGCTGATTGTTCGCCTAATTTTTGGATAGAACCTCAAGATCAGTTGTTAATTTGTCCTTCTGCACGCACAGTATATCAGGCAGATACTTATGGCTATACAGATAAACAAATTTTCTCTACTTCAGGAGTAGTTATTCATCCTCGGTTCGATCGACCTGTAAATTGCGATCGCATTTTAGAACGGCAGCGTTTGGGGCTAGACCCAGATTTACCTACAGGCTTAGTAATATTTGGGACTCAAGGCTCCAAGGAAATGATTGAGATTCTCGAACGGTTAGAGAAGTCGCAGCTACAGTTGCAACTAATTTTTATCTGCGGGCGCAATGAGAAGCTAGCGAGTATTTTGCGATCGCGTCCTAGTCGTTTAACTAAATTTGTTGTCGGCTTCACCAGCGAAATTCCCACCTATATGCACATCTCCGATTTCTTCATTGGCAAACCAGGAAGCGTCGGTATTAGCGAAGCTATAGCCATGAAGTTGCCAGTAATTACCGAATGCAACAACATTACAACTTTATTTCAAGAACGAGCTAGCGCCGATTGGCTGGTAGAAAAAGGCTTTGGCATTGCAGTCAATAACTTTAAAGATATAGATAAAGCTGTCGCTCACCTAATCGAACCCCAAAACTTCGTCCGCTATCGCACCAACGTTACAGCCTACAAAAATCGCGCAGTCTTTGAAGTTGTAGATATTTTAGAAAACATCTTAAAAGCCCCATTAGCGGCAGAAAAAGGCAAAGAGATAGAAAAGATCCCCCTGTAATCCCCTTGTCTCCTTGTCTCCTTGTCTCCTTGTCTTTACACATAAGTCATGAAAACCATAGCAGACAAATTAGTAGTTCTAACTGGCGCATCTGGGGGTATTGGCGAATTTATTGCGCGGGCGCTAGCCAAAGAGCAAGCAACTGTAGTTGGTATTTCTCGTTCTCCAGCAGGTTTAGAGCGCGTAGGTGCAGAGGTTGAGGCGCTAGGCGGTAAATGGTTGGGTATTCCCTTTAATCTCTGCGAATTAGACAAATTACCAGACTTGGTAGCGCAAATTCAGCAGCTAACAGGTCGTCATATCGACATTTTGATTAACAATGCCGCAATCGAGAAGTTCCGACCTTTTCAAACCTATACCTTAGAAGACACTCAATCTATTCTTACAACTAACCTGCTCTCACCAATGGAGTTAACCCGTTTGGTGATGCCAAGTATGCTAAAGCGCGGTAGCGGTCATATTGTCAATATTTCCTCTGGTTCTGGCAAAAAAGGAGCGCCTTTCAACAGCATTTATTCAGCTAGTAAAGCGGGGTTAATTATGTGGTCAGATGCAATTAGGCAAGAATTAGCCGATACCAACATTGGCGTATCAGTGGTTTGTCCTGGCTGTACCAATGCTGGAATGTATCTAGCGTTAGGGCAAATAGCTCCTAGCGCCGCTCAGATTACCGAACCTACAGAAGTAGCAGATAGAGTGCTGCAAGCGATCGCCCAAAACCAGAAAGAAGTAGTTATAGACGGATTTAATCTTAAGTTTCTGTTTGCCATGTCACAGTTTTTCCCGCAATTTGGCGACATGGTATTTCAAAAACTAGGGGTAGTTAAGACAAACCAAAGCTGTGCCGAATATCAGATGCAAGCACAAAAATTAGCATAGCGCGATCGCCCTTTCCCTAAATTCAACAAACAACAGACATGGTTAACGAACATTACGATGTCATTATCATTGGTACGGGTGCGGGTGGCGGAACTCTAGCAAATGCACTAGCTCCTAGTGGCAAGAAAATTTTATTGTTGGAACGAGGCAATTTTCTCCCTAAAGAAAAAGCTAATTGGGACTCCAAAGAAGTTTATGGCAAAGATCGCTATCGCACAAAAGAAGTGTGGTATGGCAAGAACGGCGAAGCAGTAAATCCCTTTACTCATTACTATGTTGGCGGTAATACCAAATTTTACGGTAGTGCCTTGTATAGATTGCGCGAACGCGACTTTGAAACGGTTATTCATAAAGAGGGAATTTCGCCAGAATGGGCTTTGAAATACCCAGATTTTGCCCCTTACTACGATCGCGCGGAAAAACTTTACGAAGTACGTGGCAAAAGAGGACTCGACCCCACCGAACCACCTAGCAGTGAAGATTATCCTTTTCCACCGATTAGCCACGAACCCCATATAGAAAAAATCTATTACGCCCTCAAAGAGCGGGGGTTGCATCCTTGCTATCAACCTTTGGGAGTCAAGCTAAATGAAGTCGATTCGTTTTTAAGTGCTTGTATTCGCTGCCCTACCTGCGACGGCTTCCCGTGTTTGCTCAATGCCAAAGCCGATGCTGATGTAATCGGCGTGCGCCCAGCAATGAGTTATAACAACGTGACTTTAATTACCGAAGCCAAAGTATTGCGCTTGCATACTAACGCCTCCGGCAATCAGGTAACAAGTATAGAAGCTCAAATTGCTGGCGAGAGTCAGTTTTTTTCGGGAGATATAGTCGTACTTGCTTGCGGGGCAATCAATTCTGCCGTATTGCTATTGCGTTCGGCAAGCGATCGCCATCCTCACGGATTAGCCAATAGTTCTGACCTAGTGGGACGCAATTATATGCGCCATCGAATTACAGCGATCGTCGCTTTGAGCCTACAACAAAATCCGACAATTTATCCGAAAACCCTTGCTGTTAATGACTTTTATTGGGGAGAAAAAGACTTTGATTATCCAATGGGACACGTGCAAACTCTGGGCAACATCACTGAAGATCGAGCCGCTGCCAAAGGACCGCCTTTTGTGCCAAAAGAAGTATATAAAGCAGTTGCAAGTCGCACTACTGGCTGGTTTTTGATGACAGAAGACTTGCCAGAGCCGCACAATCGCGTGCGAGTCAGCAACAACAAAATATTTCTTGACTACACCAATAACAATGAAATTGCCTATCAGCGCTTAATCGAACGCTGGAAAGAAATATTAAAGTCCATGCCACCATTGGCAATTTTAATGACTACCAAAATGAGCCTAGAAGATGTCGGGCATCAGTGCGGTACTTGTCGTTTTGGCGAAGATCCCCAAACTTCTGTACTCGACCTCAATTGCCGCACTCACGACGTTGATAACCTTTACGTCGTTGACGGCAGCTTTTTTCCTTCGAGTGCTGCATTAAACCCCACGCTCACAATTATCGCCAACGCTTTACGAGTCGCAGAACATTTATGGCAACGATTGCAACCCACAACCAAGGAGTAATCGCAAATGAAATTTGATTGGCTAATTATTGGTGCGGGATACTCAGCCTGCGTTTTGGCTGAAAGATTAGCAACTGTGCTTGGACAAAGAGTGCTAATTGTCGAAAAGCGCAACCATATCGGCGGCAATGCTTACGATCATTACAACGAGCATGGCATTCTCGTCCACAAATACGGACCGCACATCTTTCACACCAAGTCAAAAAAAGTCTGGGATTACCTATCGCAATTTACCGATTGGCGACCTTACTATCATCAAGTGCTAGGAGTATTGGAGGGCAAAAAAGTTCCAATTCCCTTTAATCTCAATTCCCTATATGCACTATTTCCGCCCAAATATGCCGAGAAACTAGAAGGTTTACTGCTCGAAAACTTTGGTTTTGGGGTCAAAGTCCCGATTTTAAAACTGCGCGAGAGTGCTAGTGGCGATTTAAGCTTTCTTGCTGATTACATTTACGAAAATGTTTTTCTCCGCTACACCATGAAGCAGTGGGGAGTAAAACCAGAAGAACTAGATCGCGGTGTCACGGGGCGCGTCCCAGTATATATCAGTCGAGATAATCGCTATTTTCAAGACCCGTACCAAGCTATGCCTAAGCTGGGCTATACCGAAATGTTCAATCGGATGTTAGATCATCCTAATATTAAAGTTCTCCTCAACACCGATTACCGCGAGACAATTGACGATATTAAGTTCAATCGGATCGTTTGCACCGGACCAATCGATACTTTCTTCGATTATATGTATGGCGAACTACCCTATCGCAGTCTGCGCTTTCAATTTGAAACTTTAGATCGCGAATGCTTTCAAGAAGTAGGTACGGTAAATTATCCCAACGACTACGATATTACCCGCATCACCGAGCAGAAGTATTTGTCAGGACAAACTTCTCCCAAAACTACTTTGGTATCGGAATATCCTCAAGCTTACGTACCAGGCAAAAACGATCCTTATTATCCCATCTTGAACAACGATAACCGCGATCGCCTCAGTCTCTACCTCAAAGAAATAGAAAAGCTCAAAGGTACAGTTCTATTTGCCGGACGGCTAGCAGATTACAAGTATTACGACATGGATCAAGCAGTAGTAAGGGCATTAGGTCTATTTGAAAAAGAAATAGCACCTGCTCTTGTCTAACAACGTAGTTAATCTTTTTTGCTAAGATGCCAAGACAACAAGAACTACAACAAAAGCCCGCTACTACAGGCAAGCAACGTCTTGACTGCCCGATTTGTGATTATCGTGTCAATCCTAACGATGAGTCTGCATTTTTCACGTTTCCTTGCAATGTTAGAGCCTTCTTAGACGAAAAGTTTAAAGTTTGGCGCTGTCCCGATTGTCAGTCAATTCATTGTTTAGATGTGGTCGATCTCGATCGCTACTATGCCAAATTCCCGCTTTTCCAAGCTCAATTAACCAGTTCCTACCGAGTCATGTTTGGCAACTTGCGTCGTCAGCTTACACAGGTAGGTTTCTCTAAATCTTGCTCGTTACTCGATTATGGCTGTGGTGCTAACGGGCTATTTGTGCGCTATCTGCAACAATGCGGCTTTACTCGTGCCTGCGGCTACGATCCTTACGGCGCAAAAGATAGCTTCGGCGATCCGGCAATCTTGCAGCGCGAAAAGTTTGACTACATCATCAGCCAAGATGTAATCGAACACGTCGAAGATCCTCATGCCTTCCTTGGCAAGTTAAATAGCCTGCTATCCCCTGGCGGTTATATTTTGCTTGGTACGCCTAATGCTGCCAATCTCGACCTCAACCGACCCGACGTATCCGATCATTATCACTTCGTACACGTTCCCTATCACCTGCATCTATACACTCGCCAAACCCTGGAATTTCTAGGTAGAAATCAAGGATGGGAGCCTGTACGTTTTTTTGACCGCAGATACGACGATACGCGCTGGTTTGGCTTTAATCCTCGTGCGGTGCATACATACACAAGCTTGTTGGATGGTTCGCTAGATGTGCTATTTGAGCCGCTCAAAATAGGCAAAGCATTCACTTCCTACAAATTTCTCTTCTACGCTATTTTCGGCTATTGGCTCAGTTTTCGTTCTGGAATGGCGATCGCTTTTCGCAAAAGTGTGTAGTTCAATTTCTTAAATAGGAATCCTTGATTTTATGGAAGACCCTTTACCCCTTACAGAAAAACCGTTCACAATCAATGTCATTACCGGACAAGGTGGTGGGGGACATTATGCTATGTATAATGCCCTCAAAGCGATCGCTCTTGAGCAAAATCTCCCTTGGGAGTTTCAAGTTACAGACATGGATGACATTGTTGACAGTCTTGCCGAACAAAAACAAGTTGTCAATGCCTACAACATGATGGGCTTTTCGGGACATGACTTATATAACATGATGATGAAAAGCGGCTGGACTTGGCTTTGGCCCCTAAAAATGCGCCTCAACAAACTACTTGTCAAGCTCAATCACGATGCTGGGGTGAAGTTTTTCGAGCAATACTGGCGCGAACAACAACCAGACTTGGTAGTTTCAGTAATGCCCTTGTACAACAAAGGACTGTGGCAAAGCCTGCAACAAGCCCTTCCAAACACTCCTTATGTCACAGTTATGGTTGATATGGCTGATTATCCTCCAGCCTTTTGGCACGAACCAGAAATCCAGAGCTACGTAATGTGTCCTACCGAAAAAGCTGTAGAACAAGCTCATGCTATAGGAGTTAAGCAAAAATGTATTGTCAAAACTTCAGGAATATCAATTCACCCTAACTTTTACAAACAGGTAAAATGCGATCGCGCTGCCGAAAGAAAGCTTTTGGGTTTAGATCCCGATTGTTTGACGGGACTTGTCTTATTTGGCGGTTATGGCTCAAAAGTGATGCTAGACATTGCCCAACAACTAGAGCATTTTCAGCAAAAGCTGCAACTAATTTTTATTTGCGGACGCAATGAAGAACTAGCCGCCCAGTTGCACCAAAGTCGAGGCGAACAACGTAGGTTTGTTACTGGTTTTACTAAAGACATTCCTTACTTCATGCATTTGTCTGATTTTTTTATTGGCAAACCTGGTCCTGCTTGCCTTAGTGAAGCTACAGTAATGAATCTACCTGTAATTGTAGAACGCAATATTTCCACGCTGATCCACGAACTCTACAACACGGTATGGGTAGAGCAAAACGAAGTAGGCATAGTTATTCCCAATTTTAGTCAAATTGGTAAAGCAGTCGAGCAGTTTTTACAACCAGAAACTTTCGCTCGATACCAGGCAAATGTTGCCGATATAAACAATCGCGCCATATTTGAAATTTCTGATTTTATTCAAAATTTGTTTGCTACTCATTCGCTTACCGAAGGAGCATTAGCAAGCGACCAATAGGTTAAATAAAAATTTAATTTCTCCTGTTTATCTCCTACCTCCTTACCTCTTTCAATCTATAGGTAGCAACAGTGAATCAAATTGAGGAATTTACTCAAAAGACATTTATAGAGCTAGCTCAAGGTTTACTGTACAGTATTCAAGAAACACTACTCTATGCTAGTAACAACTATTTTCGATTAACACTTGTTAGCTTTCTAGTTTTTTGGTTAATTCTCGGACCAAAACTCACCCATTTCCGCATTCAACCTAGACCGAGAACAAAAACAACTATCATTTTGCGAGAAATTGGCTCTAGCCTGTTAACTTTTGTAGTTATTGGCACGATTAATTGGTTTTTATCTATAGCAATCCCTGGCGATCGCTATGGTTTATTTTATGACAATTATTATAATGATATTAGTAAGTATGGCTGGACTTACTTCTTTTTCAGCATATTTTTAATGTTAGTTATTGATGACACCTATTTTTATTGGGCGCATCGTTTATTACACCATTCTATACTTTACCGTCGCGTCCACAAAGTTCATCATTACAGCAACGATCCCAATCCGTTTACGACTTATTCTTTTCATCCTTTAGAAGCTGCCATCTTATTTTTTGGCTATAGATTAACCCCATCTATTATTCCCGTTCACAGTATCGCTGTAGATCTTTGGTTGTTACTAACATTAATTAATTCAGTCGTGGATCATCTTGGTTATGAAATTTATCCTCAATGGTTTACAAATTCCAAATTAACCAATTGGAAAAATCCCAGTACGCACCATAATATGCATCACGAAAAAGTTAGGGGAAATTATGCCGTGACTTTTAGATGGTGGGATAAATTGATGGGAACAGAATTTCCTGATTATCAAGCAAGAGTAAAAGCAGTGCAGGCAAGAAAAATCATTTCCAATCGACGTTTAAAAACAAAGGTGTAAATCTCATGAATCAGTATCAATCATCTGTGCAGAACAAGTTGAAAGTTAATGTCATTACCGGACAAGGTGGCGGGGGACATTATGCTATGTATAATGCCCTCAAAGCGATCTCTTCAGCGCAACATCTCCCTTGGGAGTTCCAAGTTACAGATATGGATGACATTATTGACAGCCTCGCTGCACAAAAACAGGTTGTCAATGCATACAACATGATGGGCTTTTCAGGTCATGACTTGTATAACAAAATGATGAAAAGTGGCTGGACTTGGCTTTGGCCCTTAAAAATGCGCCTCAATAAATTACTTGTCAAGCTCAATCACGATGCTGGGGTGCAGTTTTTCGAGCAATACTGGCGCGAACAACAACCAGACTTGGTAGTCTCAGTTATGCCGCTATACAACAAAGGACTGTGGCAAAGCCTCCAACAAGCGCTTCCTGGTACTCCCTACGTAACGATTATTGGCGATTATGCCGATTATCCTCCAGCTTTTTGGCTAGAACCAGAAACTCAAAGTTATGTCATGTGTCCTACCCAAAAGACTGTAGAACAAGCTGATGCTATGGGAGTTGAGCAAGAATATATTGTCAGAACTTCAGGAACGATTGTGCATCCGCGCTTCTACGAACCGATAAAATGCGATCGCGCCGTCGAAAAAGAGCGTTTGGGTTTAGATCCCGATTGTTTGACGGGACTTGTCTTATTTGGCGGTTACGGTTCGCCCATCATGCTAGATATTGCCAAACAACTAGAGCGTTTTGACCAAAAGCTACAACTTATCTTTATTTGCGGGCGCAATGAAGAACTAGCTACGCAGTTGCGGGAAAGCCAAGGCTCTCAAAAGAGGTTTGTTACAGCTTTTACTCAAGACATTCCTTACTATATGCATTTGTCTGATTTCCTCATTAACAAACCAGGTGCTTGTAGTGTGAGCGAGGCGCTAGTAATGAAGCGACCAATGATTATGGAGCGAAACGCATCTACGCTCATCCACGAACGCTATAACACTACTTGGGTAGAAGAGAACCAGATGGGTATAGTGCTGCCTAGTTTCCGCCAAATTGGTAAAGCAGTCGAGCAGTTTTTACAGCCAGAAACTTTTGCTCTTTACCAAAGGAATGCTGCTAATGCGAACAATCGCGCCGTATTTGAAATTTCTGAGTTCTTACAAAACCTAGTTGGTGCTGAAGCAGCTACGAATCAGGTTTTCTCAAGCAGGTAGAAAGTTGAGGAGACAAGGGGGACTACAGGGGGATCGAGAATGAAGCGAGGTAGTGTTAAAGCGATCGCTCTAGTAGCTATGTGTTGCGCTCTATTCATGGCTAATTTAGACGATACTGTTGTCAACGTAGCGCTGCCCAAAATTCAGATGAGTCTGGATTCTGGTGTATCGGGTTTGCAATGGGTTGTCAATGCCTATACTTTGACAGCAGCTAGTCTATTACTTACTAGCGGAACTTTAGGAGATATCTACGGGCGCAAGCGCGTGTTGTTAGTAGGACTTGTTATTTTTACCATTTCCTCGCTAATCTGTGGCTTTGCTCCTAATTTGGAGATTTTGATTGCTGGGCGCGTTCTGCAAGGAGTTGGGGCGGCGGCTTTAATTCCTAGTACGCTGGCGATCGTGACTGATACTTTTCCCGATCCGCAAGAGCAAACTAAAGCAATTGGGATTTGGTCGGCGGTGTCAGGAATAGCTTTTATCGCTGGTCCAGTCTTAGGCGGACTGCTAGTAGATACCTTGGGCTGGCAAAGTGTATTTTTTCTTAACATACCGATGGGCGCGATCGCTTTTGCCCTTACTGTTCGGGCTGTAAAAGAGAGTAAAGGTTTACGGGATCGGCGTCTTGACGTGCCAGGTTTGTTACTCAGTATCGTTATCCTAGCTTGCCTTGCCTACGCCTTTACAGAGGGAAATACGGGAGGATCGGGAGCGCTGCTAATTTTTGCTGGAATTAGCTTTGGCAGTTTTTTGTGGGTAGAATCTCGCACTGCTTACCCAATGTTGCCGCTACCGTTGTTCAAGAATCCAACGTTTGCTATAGTCAATGTCGTGTCTGTTTTATTACTGTTTACTCTTGTAGGCTTGCTGTTCATGTTCAGCCTGTTCTTACAACAAGTACAGGGTTATTCGGCAGCAGCAGCAGGTTTGCGCTTTTTGCCGTTGAATGGAGCTTTTGCGATCGCTTTGCTATGTTCGGGCTGGTTTGCTGCTCGGCTAGGATGGCGCAGCGCCATAACAGTCGGGCTAGTATTGGCAGGTGTAGCTACACTGTCATTCCTGCGTATTAGTCCAAATACCGAATATAGAGCGATCGTCAGCACTCTCGTTATCTCTGGCTTTGGTGCTGGTTTAGCCCTAGCACCCCTAACAGCCGCAGCTATGAGTACGGTCATTTCATCTCAAGTCGGAATTGCCTCGGCAATCCTCAGCACTAGCAACCGCCTTGGTGGTGTTTTGGGAGTTGCTCTCCAAGGCACAATTTTTAGTCAACAACTAACTTCAGAACTAGGGCGGTTACTAACATCTTGGGGCTTACCTGCCAACCTGCAAGAGCAAATTATCGCCAATGCCTTACACGGTGGCAATAAAATTCCTGCCAATCTTCCTCCTAGCATTTCTCCTCAAGCCTTGCAGCAAGCAACTAACGAAGCTTTTGTATCGGGGCTGCACGCAGTTGTGCTAGTTGGTTCTATTGCGCTTTTAGTAGGAGCAGTATTAGTTCTGACTTTCGTTGCGCCCAATTTCAACCAGTCTGCCGAAAAATCTCCGCTTTTAGTTAAGAGATAAATACTCAAAACTAAATCAAAATCCATGCCCAATTAGTGTCAACACGCTATCTAATTCGGGAGAAAACCTCACCAGACACGTTGTTTGGGCGGGGAACCCGACCAAAACAAGTGTCCTCCCAAATCCGCCCGTCAAACTGCTTTCCTCCTTATTTATCCCAAGGATTGAACACAAATGGCTGAACCTACCTCTACATTTTCCGCCTCCCTATATACACCTGCTAGCGATCTAGTATTTGGGGGAGATACAAATTTTGAAATTATATTAGGGCGCAAGGGCAACGATACTATATATGGTGATGTCCCAGTTGCCAACGGCAGCCAAGGACAAAATATTGATTTTTTATTCGGGGACTTATTTGACAACTCTGTAGAAGAGTATGGAACTATCCTAGCTATTGGTGCTGGTAATCCCTTAGCGATTTTAGATACAGATTTACCAACTGCTGGGGCAGATAGGTTTGTTTTGGGAGATGAATATCAGCCATATTACGTCACTAGAGATGCTAGTAACCTCACAACTACCAACTTGCTTGGTTTGAATGAATTTGCTGTTGTTTATGACTTCAATCCTGCTCAAGATAGCATTCAGCTTAATGGTAGTGCCAAAGATTATCTATTGGTAGATGTTAATGGCTTAAAAGTTGAAGGAGTCGAGCAGCTTTTTTATGGCAAAGCAGTCTTTTCGTTGCAACAAGGTGCACCAGACCTTGTAACTTACATAATTGCCAAGCCAGAAGTAACCTTAAATCTGACAGATCCATATTTCAAATACACAGGTACAAAACCAAAAAACAAACCCACATCAAGGAAAATTGGGCAATTAGCGACTACTGGTGTCGATCTCAGTCTTAGTGCTACTAACGATCCTTCAGGCAATCTTTATTTGGCTGGTTCTACTACAGGACCATTGCAAGGAACTAATCTAGGTTCAACAGATGCTTGGATTGCTAAATACAACTCTAGTGGCACTCAAGTGTGGGGCAAGCAAATCGGTACTTCTGCTTCTGATACTGCTTATGACACCGTTACAGATAGTGCTGGCAACTTGTACGTAGCAGGATCTACAAGTGGTAACTTATTTTCCTCCAAGCAAACAGGTAGTGATAGTTGGATTGCTAAGTACGACCCCAATGGCAATCAAGTATGGGGTAAGCAGTTTCAAATTGGCAACGGTCTTTCTAATACCGCCTTCGGTATCGATTTAGACCCAACAGGCAATGTCTACGTGTCGGGCTTAACTATTAAGGACAATCCCAACAAAGAGATCTTCAATTTTGCCGTTCAAGATGATTCTTGGGTAACAAAATTTGACAACAATGGCAACCAGCAGTGGGCAACAGAGATCGGCAGCTTTTTCTTTGACGAAAATTATAATCTTGCCGTCGACAAGGATGGTAATTCTTACGCTGTAGGCTGGACTCAAGGGTTAGTCAAAGAGTCCGATCCCTCTCGCAGCCTTTTAAAGTACGATGCTTGGATTCAAAAAACAAACACCTCCGGTCAGGTAGAGTGGAGACAACAGTTTGGTAGCCCGAATGAGGGTCTAGAATTTGCCTGGGATGTTGACACAGATAGCAAGGGCAATGTTTACGTTGCTGGTTGGACTACAGGTGATATCGGCACAACCGATGGCAAAAAGAGCAAGCTAGGTTCCTACGATATGTGGATTACCAAGTTTGCTCCAGATGGAACTCAAGTAGTAACAAAACAGTTTGGTTCTGGTGGAGATGATGGCACTTACTTATCGGATATGGTTATTGATGCCCAAGACAATATTTACTTGACAGGGTATTCTAACGATAAGTTAGGCAAAGGTAAAAAAGATGCAAACTATAATGCCTTTGTCGCCAAGTTTGATACTACGGTTACAAATAAATGGGTGCAACAATTTGGCAGCAGATCCAAGCTTGATTACGCTACAGGCGTGAGCGTTGACAGCACTGGTAAGCTTTACGTTACTGGAGCAACTGATGGCATATTAGGTGGCGGCACGACCGCAACCGATCGCGGTAGTGTAGATGCTTGGGTAGCTACCTTGAATGCAAACAACGGAAATTTACAAAGATTTGCTGGCAATTCCAAAGATGTTGACAGTATTATCAATCCCACAGCGATTCCTACCATTGATAGCACTAATGATATTGTGACTGACGAGCGGCTGCCCAATGGTGACAATATTATTAACCCATCTGAGGGAACTGCTACACCTCAAAGAACAGGCGGTATTGGGCAAATCTCTTCTAGCTTACAGGACATATTCAACCCAAGTAACCAAGGCTCAGTTCCTAATGTCTTATCTAATGGAGTAAGTAGCGGCAATGCTTCCTTCCTAGATAGTACCGATCTAAATCTACTGCAATAAAAGCGGTTTGGTTAAAGGGAAAAGGGAGAAAAGATTTTTTTCCACCTTTTCCCTGCTCTCAACTACAGGCTAAAATGTTCCGGCTAAAGCAGAGATACAGCGATCGCATAACATTGGATGCTCTTGCGATTTACCCACGTAAGTTGAGTAATTCCAACAGCGATCGCATTTTTCCCCTGCTGCTAAAGTAGCCCAAATTTTCCATTCTCCAGCGTCATAAAAAGTTGAGTAGGATGTAAACGCTGGTGGTTCTGGTTGCGACAGCAGATCAACATGAGATGTCAATAATAAATACCGTAGCTCATCAACTCCGCTACTTTCTTTATTGTGAGTCAATTTAGATAATTGGTGACGGAGCTTTTCATCAGCGATATATAGTACAACGTCAGCTTCTAGAGAAGAACCAATTTCTTTTGCTATTCGCGCGGATTCGAGAAGTTTGTTGACATCAGTACGAATCTTCCTTACCTGCTGCCAAAATTCTACTAATTCTGGTTTGTACCATTTTTCGTCTAACTGCACCCAACCAGCCTCGAATACCGATTTAGCAGGTGTGGGGTAGGGCATATACTGCCAAATATCTTCAGCAGTATGACAAAGTACAGGTGCGATCGCTTTTGCCAAGTTTTCTAAGGCGACACTCAATACTGTCTGACAGCTACGCCGACGAAAAGAGTTGGCTGCACTGATATACAAGCGATCTTTAGCAATATCCAAGTAGAAATTGGATAAATCTACTACACAGAAGTTTTGCACAGTTTGGAAGAAGCGGAAAAACGCATAGCGATCGAAAGCTTGAGTTACTTCGGTAAATACTTCAGTTATCCGATGCAGCATATAGCGATCGAGTTCGGGCAATTGTTCGTAGGGTACTGCATCTTTACTAGGATCGAAATCATGTAAGTTTCCGAGTAAAAACCGCGCCGTATTGCGAATTTTATTTCTTACATCCCCCATTTGCTTGAGGATATTTTTACTGATTGCCACATCTGATGAATAATCAACCGAAGACACCCACAACCGCAACACATCTGCGCCGTAGGGTGGTTCTTCCTGTTGATTTTTGCCACCTGCAATCACAACATTAGGATCGATGACATTACCCAAAGATTTACTCTGCTTGCGTCCTTGTTCGTCTAAGGTAAAACCGTGAGTTAAAACTGTTTTATAAGGCGATATACCATTAGTAGCAACGCTAGTTAATAAACTAGATTGGAACCAGCCGCGATGTTGATCCGATCCTTCCAAATAAATATCAGCAGGATATTGTAATTCTGGTCTTTGTTTGGCTACTGCTGCCCAAGATGAGCCAGAATCGAACCAGACATCCATTGTATCAGTCCCTTTGCGATAAGATCCAGCGCGGTATTTTTCTGGTAACAACTCTGCTACTGACATTTCCCACCAAGCATCGGAACCTTTCTCGGCGAAGATATTTTGTACGTAGGCGATCGTTTCTTCATTCATCAACGGTTCGCCCGTCTCCTCATCATAGAAAACTGGAATCGGTACGCCCCAACTGCGCTGACGAGAAATGCACCAATCCGCCCGTTCTGACACCATAGCAGTGATGCGATTTTCGCCTTGAGGGGGGAACCATTGCACAGATGCGATCGCTTCTAGTGCTGCTTCTCTAAAGCCTGAAACCGATGCAAACCACTGTTCTGTAGCTCTAAAAATAGTTGGTTTTTTCGTGCGCCAATCATAAGGATATTTATGGGCGTAAGGTTCCATTTTCAACAATGAACCAGCATCAGTTAAAGCATCAATTACAGCTTGATTACCATCTCCCAAAACATTCAACCCTACAAATTGCCCAGCTTCCTGGGTAAAGTTGCCATTTTCATCTACAGGTGCGAATATCGGCAAACCGTAGCGCTGACCGACGATATAATCTTCTTGTCCGTGTCCTGGTGCAGTATGTACCAATCCCGTACCGGATTCTGTAGTTACGTAGTCGCCACCAATGACAATTTTGCTTTCGCGGTCAAATAAGGGATGTTTGTAAGTAGAGTGTTCTAATTCTTTCCCTTTTACCGTTGCTTTAACAGTTAGTTGAGTTTGGAGTTTTTCTGCCAAGCGATCGACTAAATCTGCTGCTACTATCAAGTATTTAGCTGAAGAATCTACTTCTACTACAGCGTAAGTAAGGCTAGGATTGACGCTTACAGCTAAGTTAGCAGGAATAGTCCAAGGCGTAGTCGTCCAGATAGCAACCTTCAATTGCGGCAAGTAAGATTCTAAGGCTGGCTTTACCGCATCAGCAAGGCTAGTCATGGGAAAAGCTGCATAGATACTCGATGAAGTATGACCTTCTGGGTATTCTAATTCAGCTTCAGCTAGGGCAGTTTTAGAACTAGGACTCCAATGTACGGGTTTGAAACCGCGATAAATATAGCCTTTTAACACCATTTGCCCAAAGACAGCGATTTGCGCTGCTTCGTAGTCTGGTGTCATCGTCAAATAAGGATGCTCCCAATCACCCCAAACGCCGTAACGCTGGAAGCTTTCGCTTTGTTCTTTGACTGTAGTTAAGGCAAAATCTCTAGCTTTGTGGCGCAAGTCTATAGGAGTTAAGTTTTGCCTTTCGCTTTTGCTCATGTTCTGCAAAACTTTGAGTTCAATTGGCAAACCGTGACAATCCCAACCAGGGACGTAGCGGGCTTTTTTGCCTCGTAGTAGCTGATAGCGGTTGATGATATCTTTAAGGATTTTATTTAAAGCATGACCGATATGCAGCGCACCATTAGCATAAGGCGGTCCATCGTGCAGAATAAACTTTTCGCCAGGATTATTTTGCGACAGGCGATCGTAAATTTGATTGTCTGCCCAAAATTGCTGAATCTCCGGTTCGCGCTTAATCGCGTTCGCCCGCATATCAAACTTCGTCTTAGGCAGATTAACAGTATCTTTGTAACGACCTTGTTCTGTCACGAGTTCAATCCCGAAATACTATTTAAACTATTATCAGTTACAAACAGCCTTGGCTTCAACTCAAGTAGGGTTATTTGGTTGGAAGGTGATCGCGCTTTGATACTTAGAGTTACCTTATTGAACTGCGGTCCTACTTTTGATAGTTCTCAGTAGCATGGTTAATTTTGCTTCTCTACACAAGTCCAATTTGCATTAATACATTTGTACTGTTATAATTCAGTGCATCACTTGAACTCAAGATTGTGAGGCGGATCGTGTTTGTTAACGCTAATAAAGGTGATTTTCCTCCTGAAGAATATAGAGTTGACCCTCACAATGTGACGGGAGATGATATTGAAAAACTTATTACACTGATTCGCAAAAATGCTGGTGAAACTGAAATCGACTTGCTTCTAAAAAATAGGCTTCCCTTACTATCATTAACTTCTAGTTTCTTCAGCACAGGTCATCATAGAAGTTGGATTATTCCACAAGCCAGGATTAAGCCGAGCGGTTTTACTAATGGTCCAGGGCTAAGACCAGATTATCTGTTTGCTGGTGAGAACTCAGATGGGGTAACTTGGTGGGTTGTGGATTTAAAATCACCCAAAGATACCTTATATAAAGAAAATGGTGATGGTCGGATTGTAGAAACGGACAAATTGCGAAATGCAATCAGTCAGGTCGATGATTACATTACATACTGCACAAAACACCAAGGCTCTATCAGAAACACTTTGGAATTAACATCATTCTCCTCTCCGTACGGAATCATAATTATGGGGAGAGAAGCAGAATTAAAAAGAGATCTAAGAAAACAAGAGCGGAAAGCACAGTTTAATAGAAGGACTCACACTATTCAAATAAGAACATTCGACGCGTTTGTTAGAGAAGTTGAGTTTCATTCAAAATGTTCGTACAAATTGCCTTTTCTAACAAAGCTTTATAAGTCTCTTTTTGTTATTGATGAACTTACTCACCATGACAGGTGGTTTATAGATGAGGATTTGCAAATACCAACATCAGCACAGCTTCATGGATTGTATCGAATAAGTTGTCAACTAACATACATGATGGTTCAACCCATTCACTTAATTTGCATCAATAATCAAACTCAAAATTTGTATATTTTGGCAGGACAGAGTGAGGATATTGAATTTCAAATTACTCCAACTGGTGAGGTGCTTTGATGAATCAAGTGAACTATGCAGCTATGTCAGATTCAGAATTAAGACAGTATTTTCTTAAACATCGACAAGATTCGGCTGCCCTTCAAACGTATTTGGAACGCCGTTGGAAAAGACCAGTTCAAGTTATCACAACAGTAGACGACCCTGAATTTGATATCAAAATTCAAGCAGCTATATGTAAAAAGATAAGTAAATAACAGAGTCAATAGAACAGCCTAACAAGTCACTACATCAGAACAGAGCATGGGCTGTCTATTAGTTATAAATATTACAATAATCCTTCTGCAAGTGCGATCTCTCGGTTGAAAATATGTTAGCTAATAGCGTACTCAGTAAATTGGCGTTTAAAGGGGGAATGAAAGCCAATAACAATATCGCTTTTAGGTACTCCCATTTCTACAAGCTCTTGGGCAATATCATTCTCTGTACCGTTATGCTGTAGCCAGATTTTCCCATCCTTAATATCTAAGTGCAAAATACAGCCATAAACTCGCCTGTCACCTTGCCAACCAACATGAACTATCTGATAATGGTCTCTGGTGGTGTCGAAAATGAGTTCGGTTTCAACTTGGCGATCGCCACGACCAAAAGCAGCATATTCTTCCAGTAGTTTCTGGATATTTTCGCGGTATTGCTCTAGTTTAGCCATCACTCGATAACCTCCTGTTGTGGTTTTTAGCTAATAATGCTGCGATCGCCTATATTTTTGAGTTTCTCAATCGTGCTGTGCGATCGCTAACTATTTCCAGCTACTTCTTTTCCTAACCTTTTTAGCACCTGCAATACTGTATAAAGCTCATTATTCGGATTCACTAGCGAAAATAGCCTGGAGGTAGCGTATTCAGCCGTAGGTTGACGAGTACCTTTCAAAAACAAAAACTCATTGCCATTTGTAATCATGCCAAAGGTTGGTTGCGCTATATCTGCATTACCTAACATATAAGCCAGAGCTTGAGGAATTGCCCGCGTTACTGCAAAATCACTCCGCTTTGACTCAATTACCAACAGCCAGAGACGGTTTTTTAGCACTAATACATCAATGCGTCCCCGTATAATTATCCCCTCATCCTCCATTTCTACATCCACACTGGTTTCCGTCTCAATCCGAAATGGCTTACGATAAAAACCAGCCAAATCCAACAATGGAGCAAGCACTACCATCTTGACGCTGTTTTCCAGCATCGGTGGGTCTTCCATCAATTCCCCAAAATTAGCTTTAAGCCGATCTAATAGATTTTGCTCTGTTTGACTCAAATTAGCATCAGTCTCAAGCCATTCTGGGAAAAATGTTTGATCTTGAGCCTGTTGTAGCCCAAATAGCTGTTTGAGTTGGCGCAGTGTAATTTCAGTAGCGGGAATTGTTTGCATTATTAAATTCACTGATGGATGCAATTGAGTTTGTGTTTTGCCGATCGCTAACTTTTTCACTCAAGATGAATGTATCCCAACTCTAAGGCAAAATTTATTTCCAATGACCGCAATCTCTAAAGCATCTCACAATCGAGGCATCCTGCTAATACTGCTAACAGTCTTAATTTGGGGAACTTCTTTTTCAGTGCTTAAGTATTTCTTACGCTACTTTCCACCTGCGGTCATTGTTGCTACTCGCTTTGCTATTGCTGCTGTTCCCTTTGTTGGCTGGCTGCGCCAACTTAATCTGCGCTTGCTAGGAGCAGGCGTACTGCTAGGATGTTTGTGTTTTATGGCTACTAGCCTTACTGTATTGGGGCTAGAAACTATTTCTGCTAACCGTTCTGCTTTTATTCTTAGCCTCAATGCTATTTTAGTACCGCTTTTAGGCATTTTCTTATGTCAACAGTTACCAGCCAAGATTTTAGTAGCGGCGGGATTAGCGATTTCTGGGATTGGTTTATTATCTTGGGAAGGTGGCGGGCTAAGTTGGGGAGATGCTTTAACCTTCATGGCTGCACTTAGCTTTGCTATCTACATTTTGACTTTGGCAAAACTGACACCACGCTACCCTACCTTACCCCTAGTTGCAGTTCAACTTTGGATAATGGCGCTAATCGGTATTATTTGGGCAATGCCGCATTTTGCTGTTTATGTTCGCGATATTACTGCTGGCTTTGGTACTTTTCTTTATTTGGGTTTAATTGTAACTGCAACTCCAGTTTGGACTCAGACAATGGCTGGGCGTTGGGTTCCTGCCCATGAAGTTGCTTTACTTTATACTTTAGAACCAGTCTTTGCTACGTTTTTCTCGTTTTTGTTTTTAGGAGAACAGCTTGGAGTGCGGGGAATAATTGGTGCAGCATTAGTTGTAACTGCTACAGTTGTAAGTCAAAGCGATCGCTAAACAATAATATAGTCAGAGAATTTAAAGAGCGATTGCTTTATCTAGTCGAAAAGTGCGAAACGAAAAAATAGACTTACTGCGGTTCATTGGATTATCGATGATAATTTTTGCTCATGTAGTGCGATCGCGCTGCTCTTGTAAGGTGCTGTTTCCATTGATTGGTGAAGTGTTAAGCTTCTTAGTTAATTGTGGGGATTGCCTCAAAAAGCGATCGGTGAATATTTAGTTGTTTGTCTCGTCACCATACCAGCGTGAAGCAAGATTACAGAGTTCATAAAGCGGCTTAGATAACTCCTTACCGCGTTCGGTCAATTCGTAGGAAACTTGTGGTGGAATCGTTGATTCGTAGCTACGAGAGACAATTCCTATTTCTTCTAGCATTCGCAACCGTTGTGTCAAGACTTTTGGTGAAATGCCATCAACCTTGCGTTTTAATTCACCAAACCGCATGGCTCCATTAGTATCCAAGATCCACAAAATATACATTGTCCACTGCCCTGAAATTTGGTTAAGCAGCTTTTCAAGGGAAGCGCATTGCGATTCTGGCATAGATATTGCTAGTTTCTCAGAGGTCATTGAGTAACCAAAAGGTAACTACTTTACTTTAGTAACTAACGCAGTTAATGTCTACATAGATTTTCAAAAGATGCATTGGTAGGAGCAAACATGAGAGGACAAATCTGGTACATTGCTTTGTTGATAGGACTAATGTGTATCATTCGGTTTAGTTTAAGTGCTTTTGGATATGCCAACCCGCATTGGTTTATGGAGGAAATTGGAATTTCATTGTCTTCCAATCCCCAAATGCCTTATGCAATTCGAGCTTGGGCAATTAGAGATATGATTATTTCCGTACTTGTTGCATTAGCCGATAAAACGACTGTGAAAATGCTCTTGGCTGGCTGTGTAGCAATTGATTCTACAGATATTGTTTCTGCATATTTGAGTGGCGTAGCAGGGTTATTTGGCACGGAAGACGGTTGGTTGTTGAAACTGACCTCAACTGCCGTTGCAGCCTTACTATTAGAACTGGGAGCATTAATATTGCTTTCTATTCGTAGGCAAGAGGGATTTGAAAACAAGTCAGCAGAAAGTTCTGCAACTACTCGGTAAGCAAAGCCTGACAATCGCGTTGCAGCAGAAAGTACCAGTCTTCCACGTTAACTCGCAAAGTTAGTAAAGTGCGATCGCATCACTCTTGAAGGGTGCGTTGACTTGCAACGCACCCTTCAATTTACTAAAGTATTTATTAGCCTGTACTGTACCTGTAATATTTATGTTTATTCAAGTACAGTTTGTGCAAAATGTTTTGATGCCGAAAGTTCTCAATAAGACTATACAGAAAAATATAAAAACTTTATTTACAGGCTAAATTGTTCGGTAGGTTTCTCGATTCCTTTGCTAGATTTTGCGTGCGACTTGCTTCCCAACCGAGTAAAACTGTTTTGCGCTCCAATCCCCAGCGAAAACCGCCCATTTCGCCAGATTCTCGAATCACGCGATGGCAAGGAATTAAGTAACCTACAGGATTACTACTCAAGGCATTACCGATCGCTCTAGCCGCAGTTGGACGACCCATTGCTATTGCTAAACTCTGGTAAGTTGCCATACTTGCAAACGGAATACTTAGCAGCGCCCGCCAAACTTGAATTTGAAAGTTAGTTCCTTTGACACAAACAACTAAAGGCTGGGTGTTTGTTGCAATAGGCTGGAAAATGCGATCGCCAATTACTTCCACAGCTTGTTTATCCTGTACGATGTCTGCATTTAACCACTCAAAACGCAATAGATTTTCAGCAGAGTCTTTGCTAGTTGGATCTAAAAAATGAAGATTGCAAATGCCGCGAGTCGTCCAAGCGATTAGACATTCTCCAAAAGGCGTTGCATAAATTCCATACCAAACCTGCAATCCTTTACCCCCTGCTTTAAATTCTCCAGGCGACATAGCTTCAAGTTTTACAAACAGATCGTGCAAACGTCCAGGACTTGATAAGCCAATGTCATTAGTTAGATCCAACAAGCTTTTTGTTTCGGCAATTTTTGCTTTAGCATACTCTACTGTAAGATATTGCCAAAAACGCTTAGGACTAATGCCCGCCCATTGTGTAAATAAGCGTTGAAAGTGGTATTCGCTGAGGTGTACGTGCTGGGCTACAGTTGCTAAATCGGGCTGATGCAGGTGATTTTCACGCATGAAAGCGATCGCTCTTGCCATGCATTCATAGGTTCGATTAATTTCAGTAGAGGAGTTCATGTTGCTAGTCTAGGTACGCATACAATCCATGCATTCCTCAATTTATCGACACATGAGGTTTAATACCACCCATTTCTTGCTACAGAGAGCGATTTGACAAAAAGTAACGCTATGCGATCGCATAACCTGTATGATTTTCAATAAAAATTCTCCCAATTGGCTCAAAAAATATATCGCGGCATTTACTGATGGAAATGCCGCGTAATTAATATATATCCTTACTAACTAGGTGAAGGATTTTCTGGGACTTCTGTTTCTGGGGGTGATGCTGGTAGATGCTTTTCCTCTGCATCTTTGAGCGCTGCTTCAACAATTTCTGGGTCGGGTGGATGAGGGTGAATTGGTTGCGCGGGAACTGGCGGCGCTGGTTCAGTTAAAGTATTTTCTACAACTTGGAGTATTACTTCCTCTTTCGCTAAAGGTGACTCGGCGACTGGAGAATCTACTGTTGGACTTGGGGTTGATGTGGGTGGAGTAACTTCTACCTCTTTTGCCTGTATTAGTGTTGGGCTAGGGGTTTCAATCGATTGAGATTCAGTTATGGGGGTGCGATTGTCGATTACTTCAACTTTTGGGCTGGCTGGTGGTTTAGTAGTGGTAACAGATGCAGGTTTAGGAGTAGTGGGTTTACTAAAAGTTTGTTGAATTTTGGTTGTTACTCCATTTATTGCCTTACTTACTCCCACTAGCACGCTAGGAACTGTTTTTTCTACTTGTGCTTGTACTGTATTTGTAACTGCTTCTGCACTAGGTACTTCTGTTTGCTGCTGTGCTGGTGTAACTTGACGGCGCAGTTGTAAAGTTTGAGTAATAGACCAACCCAGTAAAGCTACACCCGCTACTTGACCTAGTAGTAATCCGCCTGTAATGCGCCCCGCACATACCCAAAGAACTAGAGCATAAAATAGTCCCACCCCACTCCAGATAAAATCATTTTTGCGGTGTACTTCTGGGAAAAAGAAGGCAGCCATGTAAAGGGCAAAGCTACCAAGACCGACCGCCAACGCCAGAACGTATGCCAGCATTATTGTAGATTCTCCTTAACTTACGTCTTTGGACTAGATATCTTAATTTTGCAAGCAAATTGTCGATCGCGAACCAAATTAAAACAATCTAGGTGCTTACAACTATAAAGCAGAAGGCAGAAACGATTTTCTAACTTTAGTTAAGGGTTAAGACTACAGTTATCTGTAACTATTTTAATCGTTGTCAGCTTTTAAAGTTGCGATCGCCTGACTTTTAATTTCTTTTTTCACCGCCAAACTCAAAGTTCAAGCTACCCTGTATAAGTAATCGACCCTTCCTAAACACGTAGTACACAAGTTACCTGTAATAATCCTATGGCAGAGCAAAGTTTTGGTGTGATTGGTCTTGCGGTAATGGGTGAGAACTTAGCGCTAAATGTCGAGCGCAATGGTTTTCCCATCGCCGTTTACAATCGTACCCCAGAAAAGACTGATGCCTTTATGCACACGCGGGCGCAGGGAAAAAATGTCAAAGCTGCTTATACGATTGAGGATTTTGTTAAGTCTCTAGAACGCCCGCGCAAAATTCTGATCATGGTTAAAGCAGGTGCGCCTGTAGATGGTGTAATTGACCAACTTAAACCTTTGCTTGATGAAGGTGACATTATTATCGACGGTGGCAATTCGCTCTTCGATGATACTGCCCGCCGTACTCGCGAACTAGAACCGATGGGTTTTAGATTTATTGGGATGGGTGTTAGTGGCGGTGAAGAAGGCGCTTTAAACGGTCCTAGCATGATGCCAGGAGGCACGAAAAGCTCTTACGAGTATCTAGAGCCAATTTTGACGAAAATAGCCGCTCAAGTAGATGACGGTCCTTGCGTAACTTACGTTGGTCCTGGCGGTGCTGGGCATTACGTGAAAATGGTACACAATGGCATTGAGTACGGCGATATGCAGTTAATCGCTGAGGCTTACGACTTATTGAAAAATACTTTAGGTCTTAATCACCAGCAATTGCATGAAATTTTTGCCGAGTGGAATACTACTGACGAACTCAATTCGTTTTTAATTGAGATTACAGCAGATATTTTCCGGTACATTGACCCCGATACCAATCAGCCTTTAGTCGATATGATTCTCGATGCTGCTGGACAAAAAGGTACGGGACGTTGGACAGTACAAAGCGCTTTAGAACTAGGCGTATGTATCCCGACGATGACAGCCGCCGTCAATGCTCGGATCATGTCTTCCTACAAAAAAGAGCGGGTAGCAGCTTCGCAAATTCTCACAGGTCCTACAGGTAAGTATGAGGGAGACGCGAAAGCGTTTATCGATGCTATTCGCGATGCTCTCTACTGCTCCAAAATCTGTTCCTATGCTCAAGGGATGGCGTTGTTAAGTACAGCTTCAAAGCAATATTCCTACAATCTCAATTTGAGTGAAATGGCGCGGATTTGGAAAGGTGGCTGTATTATTCGGGCTGGTTTTTTGGGCAAAATTCAAAGTGCTTTTATTGAAAATCCAGCGCTAGCTAATCTGCTCCTCGCTCCCGAATTCAAGCAGAGTATTTTAGATAGACAATCAGGTTGGCGGGAAGTGCTAGCATCGGCGGCAAAATTGGGTATTCCCGTACCTGCTTTTAGCGCGTCTTTAGACTATTTTGACAGCTATCGGCGCGATCGCTTACCCCAAAATCTCACGCAGGCGCAGCGCGACTATTTCGGCGCTCATACTTACGAGCGAATTGACAAAGAAGGTTTCTTCCATACCGAATGGACGCAGATTTCCGAAGAATCTGTGCAAACCTCTACGCCGGAACCAATGCAAGCAGAACAACCCACAACACCACCAACCTCTACCAAGGTGTAGGGTTTTCCGATTGTAGAGACGTTGCACTGCAACGTCTCTACATATTTGGCGGCAACATTCGTTATCGGCAAATTGTTGTATGGGTTGGATTTTATAGACGTTGCAGTGCAAAGTCCCTACTATTATGCGTACCAAATTGATTCTATTTTCTGCGCTACTTTATTTGCTTGGGCATAATCTGCCACATCTAATAAAACTGTAACGTGACCTAACTTTCTGCCGGGGCGCGATCGCTTTTTTCCATACCAATATACGTGCGCTTGCGGTAGTTGGGCTAATTGCTGCCTCTTGACAAGATAATTATTTTCTGCATCTTCGTAGCCTAATAAATTTACCATCACAGCCGTAGGGCAACGCAAATCGGAGCTACCTAAAGATAAATTGCTAACAGCGCGAAGATGTTGCTCGAATTGCGAAGTTTCGCAAGCATCTAAGGTAAAATGCCCAGAATTATGAGTGCGCGGGGCAATTTCATTTACTAATATGCGATCGTCGCTAGTTAAAAATAACTCTATGCCAAATATGCCTACAGCTTGCAGGTTATTGAGCAAAGTACGAGCAACTGCTTCTACTTTTGCAGCAACTTGAGGTGTAACATCAGCAGGAGCGATAACCCGCCGACATACTTGTTTCTCCTGCTGAGTTTCTACGACTGGGTATGTATTTATCTCACCACTAGGCGAACGAGCAGCAATTATTGCTAATTCCTTGACAAACGGTACAAATTCCTCAACTAGAAAGGATGTTTGTTTTCCAGCAAAGCTAGCTAACGTCTGTTGCAAACTAGCAGCACCTTGAATAATAAACGTACCTTGCCCATCGTAACCGTGACGACGAGATTTCAATACTAAGGGAAATTGAGGAGATAAAGAAATATCTTCTAAAGTGGAAAACTTAGGTACAGGTAAGCCTATCTGCTGCAAATAACAACGTTGGTGGTATTTATCCAATAGGGGAGACAATACCTCAAGCCTGGGACGAAAGCATACACCAGATGCAGCTATTGGTGCTAAAGCATCTAGATTAACAAACTCATTTTCAAACGTAATGACATCGCAGCGTGTCGCCAACGTAGCTGTAGCTGTTGCATCATCTACAGGAGCATAAATCACCTCTGAGGCAATTTCTACCGCCGGATCGTTCGCATTTGGCGTTTGAATAACTAATTCTACACCTAACTTCTCGGCTGCACCTGCCATCATCCAGGCAAGTTGTCCCCCACCTATTACACCAACGCGCTTTATCGACATCCTAAAGAGTAACGAGTTTCAACACCAGTTTTTGAGTTTACACCACTTGCTTTAGCACATAACTCTTTAATCTGCGCTCGATCTAAAATTGCATCGCTAAAATCGGCATTGGCAATATTTACATCCTCAAAAATCGCTCTCAATAACAGCGCTTCAGTCAAAACAGCATCGCTAAGATCGGCTTTTGTCAAGTTTACTTGATCGACCATTGCGTTGCTTAAATCTGCACCATGCAAATTTGCGCCAGTCATTACCGAAGCGCTAAACACTGCGCCCTGTAAATTAGCATTAGCAAAATTAGCTAGTTCCATATTGGCATTAGAAAATTCTGCCGCGCGGAGAGTTTGCCCAGAAAAATCCCGCCCTTTTAATTCTGCATTGCTAAAAGACAAAGGCGGTGCATAGTCGGCTGCCTGTGCTGGCAATACTCCGCAAAATAGAACTAACATCAAAATAAACGCTGTAAGTTGCCGCCAAAACATATAAAAATCTAAATTATTAGGGTGGAATGCTGCTAATAAGCTTACCTTAATTACGATCTTGGCTGGACTTGAGCGGCTAACAACATTTTGAGGGGAAGGGAAAACGAACCGATGCCAGAATTTTTGCTTACTTGGTTAATTGCGGCGGCGGCTTTGATGATTACGTCTTATCTAGTTCCAGGCTTGTTCGTGGCTAATATTGTTAGCGCTGCGATCGCATCGGTTGTTCTAGGGCTGATAAACGCTATTATTAAACCAATATTGGTAGTATTGACTCTACCGCTGACTTTACTTACTTTTGGCTTATTTTTATTTGTAATTAATGCCTTAGTGATTTGGCTTGCAGGTATAATTACTCCTGGTTTTGTCGTCGGCGGATTTGGTTCGGCTTTAATAGGTTCAATTGTTTTAACTCTAATTACTAGCGGGCTAACTATGTTAGTTGGTAAGAGACAGTAAATTAGCTAATTTGCGATCGCACCAATGTATTACTCATCTTCTACCACGTCATCCAACATAGTTGGGATATCCCTTGCACCGTGAATAACTCGCAAAATTTCAATTTCTGAAGCAGCAAAGCGGTAGAAGATGAGATAATTTTTGAAACCTTTAATAGGCTGCTGTCTGATATTAGCCAGTTGGGGATGGGAAAATTGACAGGTTTTTCCTATTTCTGGCATTTTCCCTATTTTGTTGAAGGTTGCCTCTGCTGCGACTAGAAAGCGATCGGATACATTTAAGTTATCTGCGGCAAGATAAGTTGCTATTTCTAGTAAATCTCGGATAACTTGGGGTCTTTTTTTGACCTCGCTCATTGATTCTAAATCGATCCTTGCCGCTTGGCTACTTCTTTACGTACAGCTTGTCTAATATCTTGCCAATCCTCGTCTGTGATTGGAGTTGCAGTCCCAGACTGCAAGCCTTCTAATAATAAAGATTCTAGACGCTCATTATCTTTACGTTTTTGGTCAGTACGTACCAATTCACGAAAATATTCGCTGGCAGTGCTGTAACCCCCACTGGCTACTTGTTCCTCTACGTAAGTTCGCATTGACTCAGGTAAAGAAATATTCATACTTTTCATAGGTATTACTCGGTTTAATATCGTACTTTATTATGGCAAAAAATGGCAGATTTTGCCAAAGGTAAAATTGTCTGGCGCTTGAACTTAGTCGGAATCGCCAAAGCCTAAATAACCTCTTGGGGTAATCATCCAATTATGATGAGTGCGGGTGCTTTGATTGCCAATTAATACTGTAGTTAACATATCTACTGGGGTATCGAGCAATTTATCTAGGGTAGTAAGGATAATTTGCTCGTTGTCGCGGTAAGCAGAACGCACGATCGCAACTGGTGTATTAGGATTGCGGTATTTTAAGAAAATGGCGCAAGCTGTAGCGAATTGTTGGGTGCGAGTTTGCGACTTGGGATTATACAAAGCGGTAATAAAATCTGCCTGTGCTGCGGCTGTTAACCGCTTCTCAATCGCTTCCCAAGGCGTAAGTAAATCGCTAAGACTAATTGCACAAAAATCATGCATTAAGGGCGTACCAACACGCGCGGCGGCGGCTTGCAAGGCGGTAATTCCTGGAAATACTTGGATGCTAGGCGTTTTACCATCCCAACCAGTTGCTTGCAATTGTTCCATTACTAACCCCGCCATGCCATAAATACCGCTATCGCCTGAAGATACGACAGCTACAGTTAAGCCCCAATTGGCAAGTTCTATTGCTCGTTCGGCGCGTTGACGTTCTTGGGTAATTGGTAGTGCTTCGATAATTTGCTGCGGTTGCAACAATGGTTTAATTAAATCGATATATAACTCATAACCAATTACGACATCAGCAGAAGATATAGCATTTTGCGCTGCTGGGGTAATTTGGTCTAATTTTCCTGGTCCCGTACCAACTAAAAATAACTTACCATTGCGATTAGTATATTCTCGTTCTGCTTGAGCGATCGCAACTGTCACTGCACCTTGAGATTTATATATCTGTTTGGTAACTACTAAACTATCAACTTGCGCCGCACTCATAGCCGCAGCTTCAGCGACGCTAGGCGTTCCTACTTCTGCTGCAACAACTGGAGAAGGATTAGGTACGGATATAGAATTTAAAACCTTGGCTGTAAACGTGCGTAGAGGTAAGTTGCGCTCTTGGCATAGTTCAATCAAGCCTACTTCATCAGCTTTAATATCTATAGTAGCTATACCTGCGATCGCATTTTCCGCCAAGTTATTAGCTAAACATACCTGAGTAATAGCCTGAGTAATAGTTTCCTTGGGCGTTCCTCGTTCGCAACCAATACCTACCCACAAGACTCTAGGATGCCAACATACTTGCAGTGTATCGTCGCCCCTTGGAGTGCGGTGAGTAATCCAAACTTTAGCTTGAGGCGACGCGGAAGTTGCAAATTTAAATACTTGTTGCCATAAAGTAGAACCAGATTCTTGAATTACTTCTACAGCATCTTGCCTTGCTACTATCGCACTTACTTTAGTCCAATCGCCCACACCTTTTTGCCAACCAAAAGGAACACCCAATATATCTACCGCTGGCAAACCTAAACTAGAAGAAGCACCTGTTAATACTGGTGTTGCGCCTAATAATTGAGCAACTAACAATGTTAGTTTATCCGCTCCGCCTGTATGCCCGCTGCATAAACTAACAACAAATTTCCCTGCCTCATCGACAACTACCACCGCCGGATCGGTTGATTTATGCTGTAACAAAGGAGCAATTAGCCGCACTACAGCCCCCGCAGCCAGACAAAATACTATTGCTTCCTGGGTATCCCACAAAGCTGCTACATGAGCCTTTAAAGACTCGCCATAGCCTTGTGCTGAGTCATTAGCAATTGACTGTGGCATCCACAGACTTGCGCCCATAGATTGACACAAAGGCTGTAAAGTTTTAGCAGCAGAGGGAGTAGTTGCGATCGCAGCTAGCGACTGAAAATCCATTAAAATACCTGTGAGAATTCATTTACGAGCAATAAGAGCGCTTTCAATTTTCATCTGCGTTTATCCGCGTGTATCTGCGTTCGTACTCAACATCTTGCCAGCAGTATATTTAACAAACAAAAGGCGCACGCAAAGGTACGCCCTAATTCTAATTGTTTTTTCGTTTATCACTCTGCGGCTTTAACTACTGATAAAGGTGTAGCATCAGCTTTAAGAGTAGCAGCGATCGCAGGTTGCAAGATCGCAGTGCGAGCAACGGAATTATTTGCCAAACTAAACAGAGGATTAGATAGAATCCCAGCTAGCGAAGTAGCAATCAAAGTCAAGATTAAACAGACTTGAATTGGGCGCATTCCTGGCAATTTCCAGTTAATTGCGGGATAATTTTTGACTGCATCTGACATTTCTTGGGGTTCTTTGACTACCATCATTCTAACTACACGGATGTAGTAGTAAATTGAAACTACAGTAGTTACAAGTCCTAGCAATACTAAGCCGTATTCCCCAGCTTGCCAACCAGCCCAAAATAGGTAAATTTTCCCAAAAAAGCCAGCTAGAGGCGGAATTCCCCCTAGAGATAGCAAGCAAATACTCAAGCACAAAGTTAAGAGCGGATCTTTTTGGTATAAACCAGAGTATTCGCTAATTTGATCTGTTCCCGTACGTAAAGAGAACAAAATTACACAAGCAAAACCACCCAAATTCATAAATAGGTAGATTGCTAGGTAAAATATCATGCTGGAATAGCCTGCTTCTGTACCTGCAATCAAGCCAATCATGACAAATCCAGCTTGAGCAATAGAAGAATAAGCAAGCATCCGCTTCATGCTAGTTTGGGCAAGAGCAACTACATTACCCAGAATCATACTGAGAATAGCAAGAGCGGTAAAAACAAACTGCCACTCGCCTGTAATCAATGGGAATGCTGTAGTTAATAGCCGAATTGCTAGGGCAAAACCTGCTGCTTTAGAACCTACAGACAAAAAGGCGATAACTGGCGTTGGTGCGCCTTCATAAACGTCTGGTGTCCATTGGTGGAAAGGTGCGGCAGAAATTTTAAAACCAATCCCAGCAATGACAAATACTAACGCAATAACTAACCCAAAAGATTGAGCGCCGTTGATATTAGGAATATTAGCAGCGATCGCTCCTAGCCGAGTTTCGCCTCCAGAAAGCCCGTACAGTAAGGAAACTCCGTAGAGAAATACTGCGGTACTAGAAGCGCCAATTAGCAGGTATTTTAATGCTGCTTCATTTGAGCGAGGATCGCGCTTGGTATAGCCTGTCATCAAGTAAGATGAAATACTTAGGGTTTCTAGTGAGATAAATATCATCACTAATTCGTTTGCTCCAGATAGGAACATTCCCCCTAATGTGGCACTAAGCATAATGCCAATAAATTCTGCCAAAGCCGTACCCGATTGCTCTACATAACGAATTGACATCAATATCGTTACAGCAGTAGATAGAGCAATAATCCCGCGAAAGACAACACTTAAATCGTCTCCGTTGAAACCACCTAGAAAAGAAATTGGATTTGGATTATCCCATTGAAAGTACAAGGCGATAATAGCGCTCAAAAGTCCGCCAATCGCGAAGTAGGGAATCCAGCGCGAGGCACTGCGCCCGCCAATTAAGTCACCAACTAAAACAACCAAAAGGGTAGTAATAACTATACCTTCGGGCAAAATTGTCCCAGCATTTAACTGGGCTGCAAGCGTGGCAAAATCCATACTTTGTATAGGTTGCCGTTATTAGGCATTAAAAACTGTCCGTGTTCATTGTATTGTCTCTTATTGAGGTTAATGGGTAAAGGTTAAAGAGAAAAGGAAAATTTTATAAGTTCAAAAGTATTTATTTATACACAATTTTATTTATTGAAGGCGCAAGTTATCAGTTTTTTTGCTGTGCAAACTTGCTGCTAGTTTTTGAGATGTAACAGGATCATGCCTGCAACCAGCAAACTTACACCACAATATTTTGACATTGAGGAAGCTTCTTGAAATAAGAAGGTACTAAAAAAGAAGGCTAAAACTGACTCTAGTCCTAAAACTACCAGATAAGTAACGCCTAGATCGGACTGTCGCATCGCTAAAGCCTGCAAGCTTGCTCCGACTGCAAAACATATATATACAAGTAAACTAGGTACTAATTCAGTCAAGCCAGCAGATAGTTTCATATAAATACCACCTACAGTAAAGGCAACTGCTGCAATTAAGACTAATAATGAATACATAAATTTCTCCTAGTTGTTGCTACTAAAAATTGCTTTAACTAACGATTAGATGTAATAAGCCTTCAAGGGAGGAAAGCCATTAAAACCTACAGAAGATGTGGCATTACTATAAGCACCAGCACTTAAAATCTCAATTTTATCTCCAACTTTGAGATTAACTGGCAATTGGTAATTAGCTCGTTCGTATAAAATATCAGCACTATCACAAGTAGGTCCAGCTAAGATAATTGGTGCTATTTCTGTACCATCATGAGGTGTGCGAATCCGATATTTTATACATTCGCCCAATGTTTCCGATAAACCATTATATATGCCAGCGTCAAGAAAAACCCAACGCTTATTGTCTGTATAAGATTTTTGGGAAATTAATACTATCTCGCATTGAATTATACCTGCATCTGCAACTAGCGATCGCCCAGGTTCTAACATCATTTCTGGTATGTCATCGCCAAAGTAGCGATGCATAGCATTAGTAATAGTATTTATATAAGTTTCAATTTTTGCTGTTTCGGCTCTGTATTTGCCAGGAAAACCGCCTCCTAAGTTCACCATTTGCAATTTAATTCCTGCTTGTTTGAGGGCAGAGAATAGCTTTGCTGTTGTGCAAATAGCTTTATCCCATTGAGTAGGATCGGTTTGCTGAGAACCAACGTGAAACGATACGCCCCAAGGCTCTAATCCCAGTTTACGGCTGTGTAAGAGTAGATCGTAAGCCATATCAACGTCGCAACCAAATTTTCTGGATAAGGGCCATTCTGCACCCTCATTATTCATTAATATGCGACAATATACTTTTGCCCCTGGCGCGTGGGCGGCAATTTTTTCTAACTCACCTAAACTATCAAAAGCAAATAGCCTTATTCCTAACTGGTAAGCGCTAGCAATGTCCTTTTCTTTTTTAAGAGTGCTGCCATAAGAAATACGTTCTGGAGCAATACCAGCGGCAATACATTGATGAATTTCAAAGATACTAGCCGTATCAAAATTTGCTCCTAATCCAGCTAATAAGCTCAGAACTTCTGGTGCTGGATTCGCTTTCATTGCATAATAAATTCGTGCTTGTGGCATCAAGCGACGCAAGGTTAAATAATTGAGTGCGATCGCATCTAAATCTACAACTAAGAATGGAGTTTCAGGGCTTTTGTCAATCAAAAAACGTTGAACTTTTGCGCTGACAAGATTGCTTTTGGTCCACTGGCAATTTGGTTTAAGTGTTGTTACTGATTGACTCACAAACTCACCACAACTAATAGTGTTTTATATTTGTACGCAAGAATAAATATACTGTAATATTCACCTTAGAGCGCCAGTGAATGTACTTAATAAATTTAGAATTAATTAATAAGTTGGTTGGAATTTGGACAGTATTTTTACAGTTGACGTAATTACTCTCTATCTACAAGAGTATTCAATTAGATACATAAATAGATAGTCAATTAGTTATTTTGTTGATGAGTTTTGCCAAATTGATTGCAGTTGCAGGCGATCGCAGTTTTATCAGATGCCGCATGAAGCGATCGCGTAGTCGCTAAGATAAAGAGGTACTGGCGTTTGTAGCACTGATGACTTCAATTCTCGTAAATACACCTCGTCTAAATGCCCCCACACTGCACCAGCTACCAAATGGTTTGACGATAGTAGCCGAGCAAATGCCAGTAGAGGCGGTGAACCTAAGTTTGTGGGTAAATGTTGGCTCGGCGATTGAAACTGATGCCATTAATGGGATGGCGCACTTCCTCGAACACATGGTATTTAAGGGAACCCAGCGCATTGCTAGCGGCGAATTTGAGCGGCGAATTGAGGAGTGCGGCGCTGTAACTAACGCCGCAACTAGCCAAGACTATACTCATTACTACATCACAACAGCCCCTAAAGATTTTGCGAAACTCGCACCGTTGCAAGTTGATGTAGTGCTAAATTCGCTAATTCCAGATGATGCCTTTGAAAGAGAGCGATTGGTAGTGTTAGAAGAAATCCGCCGCTCCGACGATAACCCCCGCCGTCGAACATTCCAAAGAGCAATGGAGACAGCGTTCGCGCAATTACCGTATCGCCGCCCAGTATTAGGACCATTTGAGACGATCGCCCAGCTAAAACCGCAACAAATGCGCGATTTTCACTCTACATGGTATCAACCGCGTTCTATAAGTGCGGTGGCTGTAGGCAATTTACCAGTAGAAGAGTTAATTAATACTATTGCCGATAGTTTTACCCAAAGCGATCGCCCTCAGCCACCAGCAAGCAATACTTACGCGCAAGAACCTGCTTTTACAGAAATTGTCCGCCACGAATTTGAGGATGATAGCCTGCAACAAGCAAGGCTAGTTATGGTTTGGCGCGTTCCTGGCTTGAGCAATTTGGAGCAAACATACGCTCTAGATGTATTAGCCGCAGTATTGGGAGCAGGTAGAACTTCCAGGCTGGTGCGAGATTTAAGGGAAGAAAAAGGCTTAGTTTCTACTATTTCTGTCAGTAATATGACGCAACGCTTGCAGGGAACATTTTATATTTCCGCGACTTGCCCAACAGAAAATTTAGCCCAAGTAGAAACAGCGATCGCTCAACATATCCGCGCTATCCAAACTCAAGGAGTACAAGAGGCAGAAATAAACCGCATCCGCACCCAAGTAGCAAATCGGTTTATTTTTGCCAATGAAACACCGAGCGATCGCGCTGGTTTATACGGCTATTATCAATCTATGGTAGGTAGCTTGGAGCCAGCATTTGAGTATCCAGCTAGAATTCAAGCGCTGGATGCTGCTGATGTTTGCAGCGCTGCTCAACAATACCTCTCGGCTGATGCTTATGGTGTAGTTGTGCTTAAGCCTACTGCATAAGGATAATGGTACGTCGATTACACTACCTGGCGCTAGCTGGGGCGATCGCTCTAGGTGCTATTTTACGTTTTTGGCATTTAGACAGCAAATTTTTGTGGCTAGATGAGGTGATTACAGCTATTTTCAGTTTGGGGCGCAATTATTACGATGTGCCATTGGATGTCGTCTTTCCCCTCGAAAGATTGGAGCAAATTTTTAGCTTTCAACCTGCTAGCTGTTCGCAAATTGCCAATAATCTTGCTAGCCAATCTACTCATCCACCCTTGTTTTTTTGCTTGATGCATAGTTGGTTTGAGTGGATTAACCCTGTTGCGCCTAATTGGGTATGGACGCTACGAGCTTTAAGTGCTGTTTTTGGGACGATCGCGATCGCTGCAATTTATTTACTTAATACTACAGCTTTTTCTCCTACTGCTGGGCTGATGGCTGCGGTAATGATGGCGGTTTCTCCGTTTGGGGTTTACCTTTCTCAAGAAGCGCGTCATTATACTTTGCCCGTACTAGCAATTACCTTGTCATTGGTAGGTTTACTACAAATTCAGCGAGACTTATTTGTTCGCAGGCGATCGCGTTTGGAGATTTGGGTATTTTGGGCGATTGTGAATATTATCGGGCTGTATATTCATTACTTTTTCATTCTGGCTTTAGCTAGTGAAGTTGTTACTTTGTTAGCGCTAATGTATTGGTATCGCCACAATTTACCTCGTCATAGTGTCTTAGCTTTTTGTCTAACTATGCTGGCAATTTTGGTTAGTTTTATGCCTTGGTTGCCTACTTTAGTTGCTCATTTTACTCGCCCTGAAACTAGCTGGATACCTACACCTCATAATGTTGCTCCTATATATCAAATTTTCGCTAGTTGGCTGTTGATGATTGTTGCTCTACCTGTGGAAAATCAGCCTTTAGCGATCGCTATTTTGTTTAGCCTGGTTATGCTCCTTTTTGGTAGTTGGGTAATGTGGCGCAGTTATCGAGGAATAAAGAATCTAGCGCAGCTACCAGTAGTTAATTTATCTGTATTTACGCTTGCTAGTTTTACTTGCATTGTCTTACTAGAGTTTTTGACAATAGTTTACGGTTTACATAAAGATATTACTATTGTTCCTCGGTACAACTTTGTTTATTATCCTAGTTTTATTGCTCTTTTCGCTGCTGGTTTAGTAAACGCAGATATTAAATTTAAGCAGAATAACTTTTTTACTATATCTGGAAATTTCTACTATTTATTATTTATTAGTTCGTTATTAAGCTGCATTTTAGTAGTTTTTAATTTTGGATTTCAAAAACCCTATAATCCAGCACAAGTTGCAACCAATATAATTCAAGAACCAACTATACCCTTATTGGTTGTAGTGGGATACAAGGATTATCAAGATGTGGCGCTAGGGTTGAGTTTTGCTTTAGCTTTAGATAGGGTAAATTTTGGTAGGGGAGAATTTGCCTTTTTTAAGCGATCGCCAGGATACAATTTAGTATGGCAAAAGTTAGCACAATTGCCGTCAATAGAAGCATCCAAGCTCAATTTATGGGTAGTTGCTCCTGGTTTGCGCCGTAGAGACTATCCGCTTAATTTACAGGTTGGGCAAATAGATTGCAATATAGATTTGCAACAACATTTTCGCCTTGGCGTACCCTATCAGCTTTATCGGTGCAGGCGTTAGACGTATTTGCAACAATATTACCGCCTTAGCGTACCCTATCAGGTGCAGGCGTTAGACGTAGTTAGACGTAGCAGTGCTACGTCTCTACATTGCGGTTTATTCGTCGATTTGCCAAACTTCTTTGGTGTATTCTTCGTCTAATATCTTTTTTGGACGGACTACGACGATAATTTTGCCTAATAGTATTACATTTGGTTGGGTTTCAAACCATTGCAGTTCTATTTGACCTGAATTATCAACGATAAAGTAGTTATTTACATCCCATTGACGATCGCTGCGATCTACTACTAATAGTACGGGTTCAACTGCGGGATTGGGCGCTTCAGGTAAGCGATCGCTATTACACAATATTACTACTGGATCTTCTGCCTTTAATGCTACCTGCCACCCTGGTAAGGGAACCCAAGCTTGCTCTCCGGCAAACTTTACCATTCCAAAAGGTCTAATATCTTCAACTATTGGTACAGCTTTAAAATCTGCCGTACTTATAGGCATTTCCCCCACTACAGGAACAATTCTTGCTAGTTCGTCATCTGCTTCTAGTCTGTAAAAGGGCAATCTTGGTGCGGGGCGGTGGGGGACGACGCTAAAATCTAGCAGCAGCCGCTCAATTTGCTGCCTAGCGCCTTGAGAATGAGCAAATTTGAGTCCTTTGGCAATCAGGCGCGATCGCTCTTGTAGGTCGTTTTTTTGGCGAATTAGCCGCCAATAATGGTAAGCCAAGGCATCGCCTGGGTGCTGGGAAAAGCCTTCTGGTAAATTAGGTAAACGCGAATATTCTTTAATTGCTTTTGCTACTTCGCGGGCATCGTCAACGTTGAGTTGCTGAGAGATAATTAAATCGGCAGCCGCCGCGCGATCGCTATGAGCAAGTAGGCGCAATTCATATAAAATATCGCTACCTCGCGTTGTATAGTGCGATTTTGCTGCCTCAGATATTTGGGCATTTTCTATCGAAGCATAAACTTGAGCGCCTACTATGACCTGATTTTGCTGGATTGGCTCAAATCCTGTCGCTTCAAAAATAGCTTGGGGAGTTAAGCCAGCTTTTTGTAATTTGGCACAAGCTTGTCCCCACTCCACCCAATTACCTTGCTTTTGTCTGAGATTGCGGATTAGGTTTTCTATTTCTTCGTTTGGTAGCGCGTCGTTGGAATTAGCAGGATTATCATTCATATAAGTTAAAAATTAGAGTAAAAACGAACCACATAAGCGTAGTGAAAGCGTTAGCCATTAGGCACGTTCACAAAGTGTAGCGTAGCGTTTAGAACGCGAAAAAATGAAATTTTGAGATAGTTTGTATAAGTGATATAGAAGCGCTCTTGTTTTCTGGGATAGTGTTAGTTACAAAAAGCTAGTTTTAGGTGACGAAATTGCACTCTTTGGCAAGAGGACAATTAGCACAGCTAGGATTTCTAGCCGTACAAATTGCTGCGCCAAAGTCTAGCAGCGTCAGATTCCATCTACCAACTTCTGCCTTGGGCGCGACTTGCTCTGCTGCTTTCCATAACAGTTTACAGCGGGACTTGACGCGATCGCCCTGCAATCCAAAAAATCGCTCAAAAATCCGCGCAACGTTAGTATCAAGAACAGCTAAAGGCTGAAAGTAGGCTTGAGAGCAGATGGCTCTAGCGGTATATTTGCCAACTCCAGGTAAAGTAAGCAACTGAGCTTCGCTAGTTGGTATTTTTCCTGCGTAATCTTTAAGAATTATTTGCACTGCTTGGTGCAACCGCTCGGCGCGAAAGTGCAGCCCTAAAGGTTTTAATAATAGAGAAATTTCTGGTAGTGATGCTGCTGCTAAATCGTGCAAAGTAGGATATTTACTCAAAAAACTGTTGTAAATAGGCTCGACTGTAACAGCACCAGTTTTTTGCAGCAGAAACTCAGCAATGAATATCTTGTATGGTTCGGTAGTACAGCGCCAAGGAAATTCTCGTAAATTTTCAGTAGCCCAAGTAGCTAATTTATGGCGAAACCACTTAACTTTAGCTGGAACCAGGATTTGAGTAGTTTTATCTTGAAAATCAATTACTGTACCTGTCACGGGCTAATCCCTTTTGCATTTAGTTGGCAATTGAGGTGTTGCCAGAGAGTATCATGAGCGCATATAGCTAATCTCTCTATTTAATCTAACTCTAATGAACTCAACTGATATTCAGGCTATTTTTAATCGCATTGCCCCAGTTTACGACCAAATGAACGATCGCCTCAGTTTAGGGCAGCATCGCGTTTGGAAGCAAATGACTATCAAGTGGAGTCAGGCAAAAACTGGAGATACTTGTCTTGATGTTTGTTGTGGTAGCGGCGATTTGGCTTTGAGTCTGGCGCGGCGCGTCGGTACTACTGGTAAAGTGTATGGCGTAGATTTTTCCTTAGCACAACTTGCGATCGCACAACAACGCTCTTTAACTCAATACCCTCAACCTAATATTACCTGGATTGAAGCAGATGCCCTAGATTTACCTTTTGCCGATAGTTATTTTGATGCTGCAACAATGGGCTATGGACTAAGAAATGTCACAGATATTCCCCGCAGCCTCAAGGAATTACACCGCGTTCTCAAACGCGGTGCTAAAGCAGCAATTTTAGACTTTCATCGCCCTAGTAATAGCTATTTAAGTAGCTTTCAACAATGGTATCTGGATAATTTAGTTGTACCGATGGCTGAAAATTTGGGGTTAACCCAGGAATATGCCTATATTAGCCCTAGCTTAGATCGCTTTCCTAGCGGACAAGAGCAGGTAAACTTAGCAAATGAAGCTGGTTTTGCTACTGCCACACATTACCCAATAGCTAGCGGTATGATGGGAGTGCTGGTAGTTACTAAAAGCTAAAAGCTAACAAATTTTTTATTAAACTCCTGCCTTGGACTGGTCTACTCTGTGGGTTTATGCTGCTCCGCCTGTAGTTGGCGGAATTATTGGCTATTTCACCAACGATATAGCCATCAAAATGCTGTTTCGTCCTTACCGAGCAATATACATCGGTCAAAGGCGGCTACCTTTTACTCCTGGCTTGATTCCTCGCAACCAGGAACGTTTAGCCAAGCGCGTATCTGATACGATTATGGGTTCGCTGCTTACGCCAGAAGAATTACAAAAATTGGCGCGGCGGCTGTTGCAACCAGAACGAGTCCAATCGGCTATTTTCTGGTTGCTAAAACTGTCTCTAGACCAGGTACGCATTGATAAAGACCAAAAAAGCACCAAAATTGTCTCAGGCATCCTCAAGGACTTACTAGGGCAATCTCTCCCGCGTTTGCTCAAAGTTTTGGCGCGGCGAGAAGACTTTTTAGAGGCACAAATTAATCAGATTTTCGACCAAGTATTATTAGATTTCCAACTCAGTGACGATCAAGCAACTAAGTTAGCTGACTGGCTGTTACAAGTAGTGCTACCGCCAGATGCAATTAGACAGTTGCTTGTTGATTTTTTGACCGATCGCACGATTCAATTAATCGACGAGGGCTTTCGCGAAAAAGCTAGCGGTACTTACTGGGTAGTAGCCAATTTATTTGGTTTGCGAAATACGCTTACGCGGTTGCGGACTTTTTGCCTAGATGAAAGGGATGCTTCTAACGAGCGGATAACAGAATTAATTAAATCATTGGCAGTACGCGATCGCTTAAAAAATTGGCTAAAAAGCATTTCCCTACAGAATTTACCTGTTTCTACAGTACGACAGCTAAGAAAAACTACCCGCGACACGATCCGCGATTACGCCCAAACACGCGGCGGCGAGTTCCTCAAAGGATTTAGCGATTCAGTAGATTGGGACAATATTGCTAATTTGCTGCTCAATAGATTGCGAACTTCAGCGGCGGTAGGAAGTTCCCTAGAAGTCGTCAGTAAGGAATTAGCCTTAATTTTGGAGCGTTACCTAGAAAAAGACTTAGAGGTAATTGTCGCTCAAGCAATTCCTATTTTATCAATTGACCAAGTAATCGTCGATCGCGTCAAATCTACATCAGCAGCAGACTTAGAAAAGGCAATTGAGGGTATTGTCAAAAATGAGTTGCAAGCAATAGTCAATTTAGGCGGCTTACTAGGCTTTGTAGTTGGTTCATTGCAAACTGTAGTATTACTACTACGTTGAGGCAGAAAAAAGATAAATCCCCTTCTGCCTTTATCTGCGTTCATCTGCGTCCATCTGCGTTCCTAAACTAAGAAGCAACCGCATAACGAACCAATTGGGCAATCCTTTGACGCAAAGTTTCCAAACCCAAGCGATCGCGTGCAGCAATAAATACAGCTTGGGGAAACTCTTCTCTCGCCAATGCCAAAGCATCGCCATCAGCACTATCAATTTTATTTAAAACCAAAAGTGCTGGACCAGGAGTTACAGGCATTTCTGATAAAATGCTCATCACCGCTCTAATTTGACTTTGCCAAGCAGGATGCGATACATCGACTACGTGCAACAAAGCATCTGCTTCTGTAACTTCCTCTAAAGTGGCGCGAAAAGCATCCATTAACGAGGCTGGTAGTTCGTGAATAAATCCAACAGTATCCGTCAGGACAATCGGCTGCGGTTCGCCTGTAGCTGCATCGGCGATCGTCATTCGGCGCGTAGTCGGATCTAGCGTCGCAAATAGTTGGTCGGCGGTGTAAACTTCGGAATTAGTTAAAGCATTCAAGAGTGTTGACTTACCAGCATTGGTATAACCCACGATCGCAATTGATGGCACTTCTTGATGTTGGCGCTGCTGGCGCAACCGCGAACGATGTGCCTGCAACTGATTTACTTCTGCTTGCAGCCTGCTAATGCGTCTGGCGATCGCTCGACGTTCGGTTTCTAGTTTAGTCTCACCAGGTCCCCGCGTACCAATACCACCACCTAATCTTGACATTGCTTGCCCTCTACCAGTCAAGCGCGGCAGCATATATTCAAGTTGTGCTAGTTCTACTTGCAATTTACCCGCCCTAGATTGAGCGCGTTGAGCAAAAATATCTAATATTACTTCGGTGCGATCGACAACTCTAATCCCAATTTGGGTTTCCAAATTGCGGATCTGTGCTGGCGAAAGATCGCGATCGAATACGATTAAGTTTGCTCCCAAAGTTTGGGCTGTTAAGGCAATTTCTTGAACTTTGCCTTCGCCTACCACTGTTTGCGGGTGAGGGCGCGATCGCTTTTGCCGCAATACTTGCAATACTTCGCCACCTGCGGTATTTACCAAGCGTTCCAATTCTTCGATCGTGTCTTGGAATTGGTGAGGCGCAAGATTATCTGTCATCATCCCGACTAAGATAACGCGATCGCGATCTGTATCTACTTGTTGCCCGACAAATTCTTGCTGAAATTCTGCTTCAATGTCTTCAATTAAGTCGATAAAATCTTGATTGCTCAATATATCCAAGCTAATTGGCGGCGTTACCTCCCAACTCGGAGATCCTTCTGGTGTGAGATGGGCAATATACCCGTCTTTGACATATCCTGTAGCACCGCCGCCGCGCCTCTCAAAGCCGGAACCTGTGACATTAAGTACGACTAACACATCTAGCCGCTGAATTGCCATTGCTGTTAAGGCAGCTTCATTTGGTGGTTCGGCTTTTAATTGTGTTGCTACGCACCTAATACCGCTTAATCTTTCTGCGCCATAGCGGGGTAGTTCCAAAGGTGGAATTTGCGTTTGTCTGGGCGTACCTACTCCCACGCGAATTACTTGTCCTCGGCGATTGAGGTAGGTACATACTGGCTGATTGATTTCAGTGCTGATTGCTGCTAGCCTTTGGGCAAATTCTGGCGTTGTTATGCGATCGCCTGGTATGCGTTGATGATACAAGCGTTGCAATTGTTTAATTTGGCTAGACTTTAGACCTTGAAGGTTGCCGTATATAGTTTCTATAAGCGTCTTACCAGTATATGGTTCCTGAATCCATCTATTTCTATTTTACAAAATCTGCGCTGGCGATTTATGTAGTAGTCCTAGCTTTAAGTACAAATTTTCTTCTACAGTAATTTAGCATTGGCTTTTCTATGTACGTATATACTAAGCAGCCGATCGCTACTGTTGCCAGAATAATTACTGCCATTGCTACTTGATAGCCGATGAAGTCAAGGATAGCTAACTTCAAAAACCCGATTAACATTGCCGTGATGATGACAAAATGCGTCAGGTAGATTGAATAAGATGCATCGCCTAGATACATCAAGAATTCAGGCGGATTCGAGGGTTTGATGCGATCGTAAGCTGATGCACCTAAAACTATCAGTGTTGATGGAATACCGTAGGCAATTACTGGATGAACGTAAAATTCTCCGTAAACATAATTATTGACGCTAGAAACTAAAATCCATGCACCGCCAGCCAACATTAAATATCTGCCGTATGAGATATTTTTAGCTGTAACTAAATATGCAACTATACAACCAAATATAAACTCTAAATTATGGCTGTTAAATATAAAGTTGATGAGGATATTATTTGTTAGCTCTATTCCCTGTAGTTCGCAAATAAACATTCCCGACACAATCAATACCCAAACGCCAAATATTATACTGGTAATTTTAGGCTTAAGTAGAATTGCCGCGCCGAACATCACATAAAATAAAGCTTCAAAACTCAGAGTCCAACCGACATTCAAAACTGGATAAATACCTTCATCTTGAGGTAAAAGCAGTAAAGATTTGACAATTACCCAAATATCTGTTTTGTACTCACTTCCATACCCAACTAAATAAACTGGTAATATTAAAAGCGTAATTAGTAAGTAAATTGGATAAATTCTTACCATTCGCTTACTAATAAACTCTTTGAATTTTTTTGGCTTGCCAATATCTTGCTTATGTACGTAATAAATAATAAATCCACTAAGAACGAAGAAAAAATCCACTCCTGCATAGCCAAATTTAAAAATTCCGAACAATAGATCTTGCTGCAAAAGTTCTGCACTTCTGATAGTTAAGTGATAAGCGACAACTAAAAGAGCAGCTATACCTCGAAAAACTTGAATGAGCGGCAGTTTATTATGCTTGCTCTTTAGATTTGAATCAAGATTTTGGCTAGGCTGTAAAGTATTTAGCGTCGTCATGTTTAATATCTAAGTTAAGGGACAGAACGGTTTTTTTGAGCTTTACTGCATAATAGTGTTCAAACACCTCTACCCTAAGAATGAGATGCTACCCAGTACCAAGCTTAATAACTATTTGGCTATGAAACTAATTTTGCTTGCGAACAAGATATTAGTCCAAGTTATCGAAATAGAGTATAAATGATTTTAGATCTTTTAGCAAAAAGCTAATTTTTTTATTTGATAGTAATTTGCCACTTATAATAATTTGCTTGTAAATTTGGTGACAACCAGCCTTCATATTGAGGATAAATAGGTAAGCGAGGCATTAGTTGCCAGACATCCAAAACTAAAATATTTGCAAGTTCTTCAGCGGAAATATGAGGATAATCAGGATTAACTTCATCCTTTGGTCCTATTCCCCCCAAATCTCTAGCACCAGCCTCTAAACAAGCAAATAATAAATTAGGTTCGGCAACTAAATTAGGTGGAATTTGAATAGTAATTTCTATTGGTAAAATTTGTCTGGCAATGGAAATTGCCTCAATTAATTGTTGCGGTTTAAAGGCAGAGGCATTAAAGCTTTGCTGGCTGCCTGGAGAGTGAGGTTGTAGAATAACTTCTTGAATATGACCGTAGCGCTGGTGCAAATTAGCGATCGCTTCTAAGGTATCTCGCCAATCATCTACTGTTTCCCCAATACCTAGCAATAGTCCTGTGGTAAAGGGAATTTGCAATTGTCCCGCCCATTCTAATTGCTGCAATCGCAGTGCTGGAACTTTGCTAGGTGCGTGCTGGTGGACTGTGTGTAGCAACTTGGGTGTTAGTTGCTCTAGCATTAATCCCATAGAGGCATTCACAGTTTTAAGCTGAGACATTTCAGCGAAACTTAAAGGACCGACATTAGTGTGTGGAAGGAACCCTAATGATATAGCTAGGTTGCACAAGTCGTAAACTAGATTAAACCATGCTTGGCGGCGAGGCGATCGCGGATGCACTTCTCCGCTCAGAATGAGAATTTCACACACGCCTTGAGTTTGCAATTCCAACAACTTGTTACGTGCTGTTGCTAAGTCCAACCAAGGGCTTTTTCCTGGATTAGTGCGGAAATTGCAATACGTGCAGCGATTGAAGCATTCATACGTAGGCACGATTGTATAAGCTGGACTATAAGTTACTACTTTGGACATAGGTAGAGTGGTTTTTGGCAATAAGAGCGAGGTTCTTACAGTAGCTAGTTTGCAGTGCTGGCAAGCTTTTGAGCATATTTAGCTATATAAATAGCAAACAACCCCCTTTTCCCACTTTTAGCAATTTTCAGCCTCAAAGCTAGGTTGTAACAAGATTAAAAAAAGCTTAAATACTTTACAAAACGAAATAAAGGCATTAATGTATTTATTAAGGAAGCACAAGCGCGACCTTACATTTTACGAACTTACATTCAAGCACTCATAAACACATGACAACAACATTACAGAGACGCGAAAGCGCCAACGTATGGGAGCGGTTCTGTGCCTGGGTAACATCAACTGAGAACAGACTATACGTAGGCTGGTTCGGAGTATTGATGATCCCCACACTCTTAGCAGCAACAACCTGCTTCATCATCGCCTTCATAGCAGCACCTCCAGTAGATATCGATGGTATCCGCGAACCAGTAGCAGGGTCATTAATCTACGGAAACAACATCATCACAGGTGCAGTAGTACCATCATCAAACGCCATCGGCTTGCACTTCTACCCAATTTGGGAAGCAGCCAGCCTAGACGAATGGTTGTACAATGGCGGTCCTTACCAATTGGTAATCTTCCACTTCCTCATTGGCGTATTCTGCTACATGGGACGTGAGTGGGAACTATCATACCGCCTAGGAATGCGCCCCTGGATTGCAGTAGCATACTCTGCACCAGTAGCAGCAGCAACAGCAGTATTCTTGATCTACCCAATTGGTCAAGGTTCGTTCTCTGACGGTATGCCTTTAGGTATCTCTGGAACATTCAACTTCATGTTGGTATTCCAAGCAGAGCACAACATCTTGATGCACCCATTCCACCAGCTAGGAGTAGCAGGTGTATTCGGCGGTAGCTTATTCAGCGCCATGCACGGAAGCTTAGTAACATCGAGCTTGGTACGTGAAACAACCGAAACAGAAAGCCAAAACTACGGCTACAAATTCGGACAAGAAGAAG
>NZ_JYON01000040.1 GCF_000952155.1 Aliterella atlantica CENA595
ATCAAGCCCTACGCCTCCAACCCGATTTAGCGGAAGCCTATGGTAATCGAGGACTTCTCTATGCCGAGACAGGAAACAAGCAGGCAGCTTTATCCGACTTGCACCAAGCAGCCCAACTCTTTGCCAAACAGGGCGAACAAGAGAGCTATCAGCAAACGCTCGGCTTTATTCAACAGATTCAACAGTAGTAAATAAAGTTGAAGCTACAATGCCAAGGTCAATATGAGCAAGCTAGCAACGAGCGGTCAGTCAGTGACTAGACAGTTATCAGTGAGAGCAGCTTTAGTACAGCAGCGAAAAAAGCGAAATAGTTTTAACCTCGCTGTGGAAACTTAGGAATTTGCCACACACTCAAAGCAATGAGGATAAGAAACAGCAGACCCATCCCTCCCGCTAAGGGATTGCTGTTAATCCCCGTTACCCAATCGGGAACTTGACCAGAGTAGCGCACTAAATTCCCCACATTAATGATGTAGTAGCCCCAGACAAAGCCAGCGTGTAATCCAATCGGGAAGCCTAAACGACCTTGATGTATAAGCCTACCCCATCCCAACGTTAAACCTAGCAGCAACAACCCTGGAAAGCTGGGCAAAGTCCGCCAGATTTCAGCCAAAGGTTTGACGAAATGCACCCCAGCATAAAGAGTGCTACTGACCCACAGAGAAACTTTGTTGCCATAATCCCACTGCAACTCATCGACTAACCAGCCTCGAAATAACAACTCCTCTGCTAATCCCACACCTAGAGCGATAATCAATCCTTCCAGGACAATATTGGCTAAGAATTTAGTAGGCATTTGCCAAGTCAACCAGCCTAGCCACCCCTCGAAGAGAAATAAGCAAAAAAGACTAAATAGACCAAGAGATACGCTCTTTAATAGCTCCAGCCAATTTTTTCGGGTTTTTACTAGACCGTGACTTTTGAGCGGGTGGGATTGTTGGTGGACTTTTTGCCCCCAAAGTCGCAAGAGAAAGATAAACTCACCGTACAATGCCAGCATCGTCACAATACTCACTATGTTACTGTCACCCCAAATTCCATAGATGGGAGCAGCTATAGGCAGCCATAGAAAGAGTAAAGTAAGTACAAAAATACTCAGCCGTGCAGGAGCAGGATAACGAGCCAGACGCTCAAGGTTTAGGTGAGATATTGGCATTAAAGTTCGCACTAAAAATAAATTGCAATTTATGACTGGAAAAATTACACGGCAGGCTGCTATTGCATGAAACCTGTTGAATGAATTAGTAGAGTAATTGCCTCTTTAGGCTTAGGAGTGCGCTAACCAAGAATGTCCTCTTGAAGTTGGTGAGTTGATGCATTCCTCAAAACGTGCCAACCATCTCTAAGTAGTGAGATAGCACTTATGCCAATGAGCAAAGCAACCAGTAAGCTAGCCGCCGCATCTGCCCAGAGCCAATTAAAGAAGTAAACGGCTAAGGCGGCAACAATTACGTTGATGGAACTGGTAGCATCGGCAACTCCATGTAAAAGAACTCCTCGAAAATTTAAGTCATGATGGCTATGTGGGTGCAATAATTGGATACTCAAGCCGTTAATAACTAAGCTCAGTCCTGCTACAAGCAATACAGGTAAGCTCGATATAGGTTCTGGGGCTTGCAGGTGCTTCACCGCTTCCCAGGCAATCAAAAGAGCGATCGCGCCTAAACTGGCTCCATTGAATAATGCTACCCAAGCTTCAAGCCGTTTGTATTTCCAAGCAGTCTGGTCTTGCGAGTGACGCTGAACTAACCAGGCGGATATCAGGGTCAATCCTAGCGTCAGCAGGTCTGAGAACAGGTGTCCTGCTCCTGCTAAAAGAGATAAGCTGTGGCTCCAGATTCCGATTCCCACCTCAAATAGAAAAAAAATAATTCGCAACCCCAAGATCATCCAAAGAAGTTGGATCTTTTTTGTATCCTGTGAATAGGATTTTAAGTTATTGGCTTTAAGCATTAAACTGAATATGCAAACGTTTTTTTTCTTCTTAATTGCCGCTCTGGGAGAAATCTCTGGGTGCTACGCTTTTTGGGCGTGGTTGAGACTTGACAAAAGCATATTTTGGATTATTCCTGGTGTTTTAGCCCTGATTATCTTTGCTTTTGCTCTTACTAAAGTAGATGCCTCAAATGCTGGCAGGATATACGCTGCCTATGGTGGGTTTTATATCCTCTCATCCCTGTTTTGGTTGTGGCTAGCTGAAGGTGTCAAGCCGGATAAGTGGGACTTGCTTGGCGTTACATTTTCTCTAGTAGGAACAATCACAATCTTGTTCAGCCCACATCGCTAACTACTGTCTGCGTCTGTTATTAGCGATGTGGGACAAAAAACTAAATATATTAGTTGAATGACAGGTTTTAGCGTACCCTACTTATTTCCACTACAGCCCTGTCAGTCTTAGCTCGACATTGCAAACAGAACACAGCATAGGTCTTATCTCCTAAAGACTAGGCGATAGAACTATAGAATTGCGAAAGTTACGCGAACCTTGGTAGCCGGACATAGCAGCTAGTTCCTCCAATGATTGCGTACCAGAAACAGATTTACCTTTGATTTTCCAAGTAGGGAAACCCTCTATCTTAGCAGCTTCGCAAAGTTCGGGTTTAGGTTTTTTACCTCTAGGGTCGCACTCTATATAGTCAATCTTCTGGAATGCCTCTTGACCAAAAAGCTGTTTTTGCTCGTGGCAATGAGGACACCAAAAAGCTCCATACATTTTGGCTCCCACCTGTTTGAGATGGTCGGCTAGAGCGATTTCGGCTGCACCTGAAGTTGTGGTAATTGGCAAGCCAGACTCTCCAGGAGTAGAGCGGTCAACAAGGGCGGGGTTGTTGACGGCAGCATAAATACCTGTTGTGCCAACCAGTACCAGCATTCCAACTACGATTCCCGTGAAAAAGAGTTGTCCAATGTCTTGCCACTCTCGACCAATTAGCGCCAGGGTTAATAGACTGGCTGATAAAAGAGCCGAGCCTATGCAGTAAATACAAACTGCTTGAATTTTGAAAGCCAGCAAATACATCAAGTAACCGCTAAAAACCGTCATGGCAGCTCCCCCCGCGAACAGCAATAACCCTGTCGCGTTCTCCAAATTAGAGCGCAATTGCTCTTGCTTTGAAGAATTGACAAGTAGGGGAGCGAGGGCAAAAACAATCATGCTGGCATAAGCGAGGAAGCCAAATAGGGCAAGGGGTAAACCAAAGACAGTGGCGTAGGGGCTAGAAAGTACGAGGTCGCAGCCGTTGGTCGGACAGGCAGTAGAATCTCCGGTTAGCTTAACGATAGTTAGATAACCAGTAATAGCAGCACCCACACTGGCAATTCCTGCCATTAAGGAACGCGACCAGCGATGTATCCAGGGTATAGAGCGTTTGCGTTTCATAAAAACTTCACTATCCTTGATTGAATAAGTAAATAAATGATTATTCAGTAATCCAGAACGCTTTAGCCTGCTATTTCAGCACTCTAGTAGCGTTAAAAATAGCAGCCAAAGCAACGCCTACATCGGCGAACACAGCTTCCCACATGGTTGCCAGTCCAAAAGTACCTAGAGCAATGAAGATGCCTTTAACAACTAGGGCGAAGATGATATTTTGCCAAACAATCGAGTGAGTTTTTCTAGCAACTTGGATCGCTTCTGCCACCTTAGAAGGGGCATCGGTCATGATTACCACATCAGCCGTTTCGATCGCCGCATCCGACCCCAATCCACCCATTGCTATCCCCACGTCAGCCCTAGCAATTACTGGGGCATCATTGATCCCATCTCCGACAAAGGCGACTTTACCCTTCTGCCCTACTTCCCAAAGCAATTGCTCAATGGCAGTAACTTTGTCTTCTGGTAATAGTTCCGCTTGATAGGAATCCACTCCCAAGGTTTTGGCAACTCGTTTAGCAACGGCTTTGGCATCTCCAGTCAACATCACGACATTTTTAACTCCCAATGCTTTGAGAGACTTAATCGCCAAGGCAGCATCCGGCTTTGGCTCATCCGATATGGCGATGTATCCGGCATAAGTCCCCTCCACTGCTAGGTGAACTACTGTCCCTTCCACATTGCAGGTATCGTGAGCGATGTTTTCTCGGTGCATCAAGCGATCGTTTCCTGCCAGCACCACTCGATTTTCTATCTTTGCCTGGATGCCGTGAGCCGCTATCTCGGTGTAGTCAGAAATGGTGGATTCATCAATCGGTTTTCCATAAGCTTCTCGGATAGATTTAGCGATCGGGTGGTTAGAATTTAATTCTGCTGCCGCCGCCAGCTTTAGCAATTCTGCCTGAGCGAACCCGTTGCGAGATACTGTTTGGGTTACTTTGAATACACCTTTGGTAAGAGTGCCTGTCTTGTCAAAGGCAATAGCTTTAACTCCTGCTAGGCTATCTAGAAAAGTGGAGCCTTTAACAAGGATGCCTCGCTTTGCCGCCCCGCCAATGCCACCAAAGTACCCTAGAGGAATACTAATCACTAGCCCACAGGGGCAGGAAATAACTAGCAGCACTAATGCTCGATACACCCATTGGGCATGGGTAGCTCCTGTAATAAATAGCGGTGGCAGTAACGCTACTGCTAGAGACAGAACCACAACAACTGGAGTATAGCGTTGGGCAAATTTGGTAATAAATTTCTGAGTCTGGGACTTCTTGCTGCTGGCGTTCTGCACCAAGTCTAGAATCCGAGCGATTGATGATTCTCCAAACAGTTTCATGACCTCAATAGTCAGCACCCCAGATTGGTTGATTGTTCCTGCTAGCACTGTTTCGCCAACGCCAACGGTGCGGGGAACGGATTCTCCTGTTAGAGCAGAAGTATCAACCTGAGAGTTACCATCAAGAATTTCTCCATCTAAAGGAATCTTCTCACCAGGCTTGACTAAAATTGTGTCACCCACTTTAACTACTTCTGGGGAAACCGTTTGAATGCCATTATCAGTCTTGAGGTTGGCAGAGTCTGGGCGGATTTCTAACAGCGAGGAAATGGAACGTTTGGAGCGACTAACTGCTGTTTCCTGGAACAATTCGCCGATCTTGAAAAATAGCATCACTCCTACTGCTTCTGGGAGTTGGTGAATGGCGATCGCTCCAAGGGTGGCGATCGTCATCAGGAAGTTCTCGTCAAATACTCTACCTCGTAGGATGTTGCGTCCAGCACTGGTCAAAACACTCCAGCCGCTTAATAGGTAAGCTGGAATGAAAACTAAATACTCTCCAACGCTAAAGGGTGTATTGTGCAAGGGTTCTTCAAAGATTGAACCTAGAATAAATAGAGCGATGACCGTTCCTACTACAACACCTTCCCGCTCCAGGCTGAACTCGTCATCCCCGTGATTGTGTTCGTGTTCATCGCGTCCGTGCTGATGAGCATGACTGGTATGACGATTGTGGCTCGACTCCTGATCGGAACCACAACAGCCTGAGCGAGTTGATTGTTGCTTTGTCATCTTGTCTCCTGAATCCAGATTCACATTTGCAGAGTTGAAAGAGATATCAGAATTTTAATACATTCTTACAAATATATGAACAATTATTCAGGTATTTAGAATGATTCTCATTTCAGCATTTATAATGTTTCTACGTTGATAGAATGATTCTCATTTCAGTGTTTATACTAAAGATTAGGTAGAAATCCTTGAGAAGCTCAAATTTATTTAGCTAATAGCGCTAAAACTCCTGTGAATAAGCCAGACCAGCAAGAATTGCGACTGACCCAAAGTTATGACGAGCGAACTTGCGAAACTCATTGTCCAGTTCACTTAAGTAATCTCCTTCAACTTCAGCCTAAATTGCTGTCAATGGTTAAAGCCCAGCAGATGGCAGAATTGTTTGGGGTGCTAGCAGACCCAAATCGGCTGCGACTGCTGTCAGCGCTAGTTGTTGCTGGGGAGATGTGCGTCTGCGATTTGGCGGCTGGATTGAAGATGAGCGAATCAGCCGTCTCTCATCAATTAAGACTATTGCGAACTATGCGTTTAGTCAGCTACCGCAAAGAAGGACGCAACGTTTATTATGGCTTGGCTGATAGTCACATTGTTAATTTGTATCACTCTGTAGCAGAACACTTAGACGAACCAGAAGTCTAATAATATTTCAGTTGTCACTCTGATTTTGAACAAGTTGCAATTGCACCTGACGGCGTTTTGGTAAATATCGTATAAAAAATTACGTACTTGACTAATTTTGCCGGAAATAATAGCAGCTAGGTGATATCCTATGGTTGCTAGAATGCCCACACTGCCTGCTTTGTAGTCAAGCGTGTAAATTTTTGCGTGGATGCTACTCGAACACCGTAATCAAGCTATTTGGCTGCTTTTATGAAGTTTGACAACCCGTCATTTTGAGGCAAGCAGTTACTTTCTATAAGATATATAAGCGTTTTCAATAAAAATTCATGACTTGCCGATTAAGTCTAAATCAAACATTCGGCTGGACTGTGTTTCTACTCTTACTTGGCAGCCCTGCCGTAGCCCACAACATTCAGAGAGCGGGGAACATAGCTGGCGTTTGGCACGTTGAGCCGAACCACAATCCCAAAGCTGGAGAACCTTCTACAGCCTGGGTTGCTCTGACCCGTAGGGGAGGACAAACCTTGTCAATAGAGCAAGCTAAGTGTCAAATGGCTGTTTACTCGCAACCGCGTAAAGCGGGCAGCTTACCTGTGCTACAGCCCACTGTTAAAGCTGTTAGTAATCAAGAGTATCAGAGTATCCCTAGTACAGATATTGTTTTTCCCACTGCTGGACTTTATCAACTAGAGTTAAGCTGTGCGCCCAAAACTCAAGGTAATTTCCAGCCATTTCTTTTGAAGTATGATGTCGCCGTAGCACCCGGTACAACTGCCTTAACCCCTCGTGCTACGGCATCTCCAGCGCCTAAAAACTTAGCTCAGTCACAGCAAACCCCCATTAGTTCGGCAGCTAACCAGCAGCTTAATCAGTCAAATCAATCCCTCTCGACGTGGATTATCTTGGCGATCGCTACATTTACTGTTTTGGTGCTGGGAATATTAGTGCAGCGACAGAGCATGAAACGCTAATTTTTCTCTTCGGGTAGTGCCTCCGTGACAACTTTTTATACTTGGAGCAACCACCCCCTAAAACACCTCAACATGGTTTTCGCTCGTTTACATCAGGAGTCAGTATTAGCTAATGAGAGATTTGGTCAGGAAAACAATACCAGTTGAGCAGATAACCAAGCCTGCCAATCTCATCACTCCTGAGACCTGACTCGCAAATTTCTGGCTGACAACTTCACAAATCAGTAAAGCAGCGATGGCAACTCCATACTGAATTAAGCTGAAACCTACTAGATAAGCAACCAGAGGCGACATCTGTGCGCCCACAATTGACTGGCCGTAAGCATAACCATGAAATAAACCTGCAATCGCCCCTAACCCTGCTATGACAATTCCATTAGTTGTTCTTGCTACCACAAGCATTGCACCAATGGCAATCACCGAAGCAGAGATGACGATTTCAGCCCCAGGTAAATCTAATCCCAGTAGGTGAATTCCTGTACCTGACATTGCTGCTAGAACAAATGCTGCTGGGATGCGAAATTTATTAGGCTGTCTAGCACAGAGTAATCCGATGGCAACGACAAAGACAAAGTGGTCAATCCCAATAATTGGATGGGCTAGCCCAGACATAAACCCTTCAAAGAAATTTGCTGGCAGCTTGCCACTTAGAGCATGATGGGCTGCGGCTGGACTAGCAGCACTCAAAAGACCGATGCAGGTTGGGATGACAATTCTTACGGAACGCTTTGCGAGTGCAACGATTGATAGTTTCCTGGCAATGGAAGCAAAAAGCGTGGACTTTGACACTGTGTACCTCGCACATTAAAGTTTTCAAGCCATCGGCGGGCATCCTGACTCAGCGACTACTTGTAGTAATCTCATCACAGTTGCGGGACAGCATTGGGTTTACACCAAATTTTCCCCCTTACCTCTAGTGGCTGACCCCCACTAGAACCGATTTAGTATTCAACTTTACCGCTTTTCATGTAACTACCACGCTTTTGAGTGTGCTTGTAATTACGCTTGTGCCTAGAAATTAATATTCTTGCTGGCTTGCGAGTATTATGAAAAGATTATGAGAACAGCAACCAGCAAAATGAATGGCTATCCCAGAAAATCGTCCCAGTCTGCCTGAAGTTCACCGCAGCATTAAAATTCCTGAAAGTAGCGGTTTTTGGCGCAAAATGCTGGCTTATGCCGGACCAGGCTATCTTGTTTCAGTCGGCTACATGGACCCTGGTAACTGGGCAACAGACATTGCTGGCGGGTCTAGGTTTGGTTACACGCTGCTCTCGGTCATTTTGCTTTCAAACCTGATGGCTATCTTGTTGCAATCGTTGTGCGTGCGCTTGGGTGTAGCAACAGGAAGAGATTTAGCACAAGCTTGTCGAGATTATTTTAGTCCCCGAATCAACTTTTGTTTGTGGGTACTATGTGAAATTGCGATCGCTGCTTGCGACTTAGCCGAACTATTAGGAAGTGCGATCGCCTTACAACTTTTGTTTGGGATTCCCCTAGTGTGGGGAGTGTGCATCACGGCGCTAGACGTACTTGTGTTGTTATTCTTGCAAGGTAAAGGCTTTCGTTACGTGGAAGCCTTGGTAATTATGCTAGTAGCAACGGTAGGCATCTGCTTCGCTGCGGAAATTCTTTTCTCTAAACCTGATGTGGGAGGGATTTTACTTGGGTATATACCTAAGCGAGAGATTTTACAGGACTCAGAAATGCTTTATATATCTATCGGCATTTTAGGAGCAACGGTAATGCCCCACAACTTATATTTACATTCCTCAATTGTACAAACCCGCGATTGGCAACCAACCACCGAGAAACGATGGGAAGCAATCAAGTTCGGTACTATTGATTCCACCGTAGCTTTATCGTTAGCACTATTTATTAATTCAGCCATTTTGATCGTGTCTGCCGCAACGTTTCATTTCTCTGGTTATCAGGAGGTGGCAGAAATTCAAGATGCTTACAAATTACTTTCTCCCCTATTAGGGGTTAGCACCGCTAGTGCTATCTTCGGTCTTGCATTACTCGCTTCTGGTCAAAGTTCAACGCTGACTGCAACGCTAGCTGGGCAGATTGTGATGGAAGGTTTTTTGCAACTGCGGCTACCGCCCTGGTTACGCCGTCTAGCTACTAGGCTAATTGCGCTCGTTCCTGCCTTGATTGCGATTATTTTCTTTGGTGAACAGAGTACGGGGAGCCTGCTTGTTTTAAGTCAAGTAGTTTTGAGCTTACAGTTGTCTTTTGCAGTGATTCCATTGGTGATGTTTACAAGCAATCGTCACTGGATGGGAGATTTTGTAAATCCCTTTTGGCTAAAAACTCTAGCTTGGTTAGTTGCCACGATCATCGTCGGCTTAAATGTTTGGCTACTGTTACAAACTTTTCTGGGCTGGCTGTAAATCTCAAGCAACAGATATAGGGGTACAGCCGGGATACGTGTAAAATAGGACACGTTGTAAAGTTATATTAAGTTAGTCTTTGAAACGCTTATTCTGACTACTTTATAAATTCATCAAGTCAAAACTAGAGCCTCCGAATCATCCAATATATTTGGTACAGTCTCCATATCAATCAGATAATCGCCGAAACGCTTGATATGATTTGTCATGTAGGGACTTAGCGCCGCCACATCCTCACGAGTAATTAAAAATCCAGCTTTTTGCAAATCTCGCAAAATATCAGTTAAATCCACAACATTGTGGAAGACAACAGCATTAGCAATTAAGTCATTATATTTAATAATCTTCTCCTGCTCCACAGGGTCATTATTAGCAATAATGCTAGAACCACCGAAGAAAAACCACTTGGAGAAGCCGTTATAAGATTCAACTATATTTGTGGCAGCAGTAATCTGTTGTCGCAATCTTAGGTCGGAAATATATTGCAACAAAAATATCGTTCTGATTACCCGCCCCAATTCCTGAAATGCTTGATAAAGCCTATTCTTACGACTATAGTTACCTAGTTTTCGTAACAACACCGCACTAGAAACTTTACCCGTTTTAATTGAAAGTACAACCTGTAAAATATCTTGCCAATGAGATTGAATCTTGTCCCAATCAATCGCTCCAGAGAACAAAGAATCAATGTGCTGATAAACTGTATTCTTGTCAGGACGATAGAAGTTGATATCTTTCCAATTACGAATTCGGGGCATTAACTTAATCCCCAACATATAGGACAATGCAAACACGGGTGTTGATTGCCCTTGAGTATCTGCGTGGATTGTATCGGGTTGAATATCTGAGCGGTTTTTCAATAAACCCTCAATAATATAAACTGCCTCCCAAGTCCCGCAGGCAATAAAATGACTGAATAACGCCACATAAGTATCGGAAACGTGGTGATAAGCAATCCCACCGTAACCACCATAGCGGATGTGATACTCAGACAGCAGATTTTCTTCGTAAAGTTCGTATTTAGTCCCATCAGCCGCTGCCGTCGTACCATCACCCCAAATACCGGGCAGCTTCAAGACATTATAACGATTAATAATATCTACAAGTGCTGCATTTAGCTTATCTACAGCCACATGACGACGATTAACAAAGGACAGTTCTTTCGCAGTCACCATCCCTCGCATATGCTTTGCCGCTTGAGTTGGTCCCAGATTACAACCATAAGTGAAACTGGTCAAAAGGTAACGTTCCGTCGCACGTTCAATTTTAGGATCGCTCCCACTCATTGGTCCAAAATGACGGGTAAAATTAGTCCAATAATCGACATTTCGGAGCATATCAATCAAATTACGTTCGGGAAACCTTGTTTCCACCGCCTCAAGTAGAATAGCTACCGATGGACTTAAATCGCGACGTGGATACTTCTTTAATACAGGCTCTCCCGAATCATCAATCACAAGCTGGCGATTATCTGGGTAGCCAGCATCCACCGCCGTAGCCGTTTCAGTCAACAGCGACTGTAGTTGGGCAATAAAATCAGTTGGGTTATTTGCAAACCCTAAATCTGTACAATATTGGTCGATTAGTGGTAGATATTCTGACTCTTTAAGTAATTGTTCCCGGTAGTCAGCATAACTTTCGCTACCAATAACACAGATATCTCCAGACCTTAATTCTGTCATTAGATAAGAAAAAACACAGATTTCTAAGTGGCGACGAACAACTTTGGTTTCTTTTTCGTGCTGAATCAATATAAGTTTCCGCCATTGGGGAGAAGCAAAATCTAAGTTAATCGAAACCTTTAAGAATTCACCTCGCTTATTTTGATTTTCTTTAATAAGGTTTAACGCCTCAATTACGCTCTGTTCGCTAGTAGTAGATTCAAATTGTAATTGACCGATTAACCGGAAAAACGTACTACGGTGACTCTTAAAAAATTGCCATAATAGGGGCAGATAATTATTTCCCTTGTAAGCATTCATCTTCTCACATTCAGTTAATAGTTGTTCGGCTCCTCCTTCTGGAATCAATACCTTCTCTACCTGCTGGACTACTTCATTTTCTGCTGGTTTAGCAATAAATATCTGAAGGACATCTATAAATACTCCAACTACTTTATCTACAGTCTCTTGATATTTTTGCTGAATCAGTTCTAGTTCTCTTTTGGCATTGTTATGAATTGACTTAATTTTCTTAAGAAACATCTCAACTAAGTTATCTCGTGCCGTAACTTGAGCCGAGTAAATTAAGCATAGGAGCAGCGTAATTCGTTTGGGCAGATTAAACTCTTTAATTTCACTTGCATCTAATACTCTTGCTTCTGCTGCAAAATGCTGAATTTTAGTTATTGTAATATCGACAAGAAGTGGTTTAATATCTCCTAAAGAGTCAAGCCAGACTAGATGTACAATTAGATCGTTAAGATGATTGCGAGTCGGGCGTTTAGGAAGTTGCTTGAGATTATTATAGAGGCTTCTATATTCTACCGGATGATTATCTAATAAGTTGAGCAGGCGTTGTTGATAGTCATTACTGAGCCGCTCTTGTAGCGATTGAAAAAGCTTTTGATTGACTAGATGCCTAACTCTGCGGACTAATCTGTTTAATGTATTGAATCCTGGTAATTCATAGCGTTGTTTAATAAGTTCGGCAATTGCTACATTCATTAAATCCGCAGGATTATCCATGACCTGTGCAGACTCATGGATAGATTTCGCCGCTAAATGCAATCCTAGTTGATTGAAAGGAGTAACTTGAAGATATTCACGAATAGCGGTTCGATGACGATATATTGTTTTATAGTTGTCATAACCAGCAACAATTTCATCTGGAAATTTTAAACAGCTACGGATGTGATTAACTATGGGGTTAGGTAGGTCAGAAAATTTAGGAAAATATCCAAGTCTCTGGAAGGCTTTCAATGCTAAGAGCAGGTTGAAGATATTGCTTTTTCCTTTGGTATTGCTGTAAGAAAAAGCAATTTCAGAGCGCGTGGGCGTGTAAATTTCTGTGAGTTCTTTACTGGTAAAATGGCGTTTAAACCTGGGGTAAGCGGTGCGTTCTACAGATGTCACTGAAAATTTAAAAGATTGAATTATAAAAGCTGTGTGTATTGTCAAAGTACATGACAATCACGTTTTTACAGTTAAACTTTTCAAAACATTACCAAAAAGAACTATTTATGGGTAACTTCTGTACAGTAAATAGTGTGGGGAGTTGATTCTACCGTATCCAATTTATTCATGCCTAGTTATCATTTATGGGCAAGTTGGTGATTATGCCTCCTACTGCGCCACCTAAAAAAGTCCCAAATCTTGAACAACGCACGCGGGAGCATTTATTTCCTAACGAAGTAGCGGCGATGATCTCTGCGGCTAAACAGATCGGACGGCATGGTCATCGAAACTCAACTTTAATTCTACTGGCATACCGTCACGGTTTACGGGTATCAGAGTTAGTTACGCTGCGGTGGGAGCAGATAGATTTTAGTGGGGGTACAATTTACATCAATCGACGCAAACATGGAGTCAGTTCAACGCACCCATTGCGTGGTCTTGAATTAAGGGCATTACGACAATTGCAACGGGAGTATCCTGATTCTGCTTATTTGTTTGTTTCAGAGCGTGGAGCAGCAATCTCTACTGCAACAGCTAGGGGTATCATCGCGCAGTCTGGGATTGAGGCTGGATTATCTCTCAGTGTGCATCCACATATGTTACGTCATGCTTGTGGATTTTATTTAGCATCAAAAGGTTTTGATACCAGAGCGATTCAGGCTTATTTAGGACATAAAAATATTCAAAATACGGTTCGTTACACGGAGTTGTCCCCAGGACGCTTTAAAGATTTTTGGAATGACTGATGTACAAGATTTGCATCCACGTAAGTCATATTAATGCAAGTATTTTAACAATTCTTTGCAACGTGTCCTATTTTGCACGTATCCCGGCTGTACCCCATATAGCCTTTAGTAGAGTTAACACCCAAACTTCCCTAAGCAGCTTGCTGCAAGCTGCTTGTACATAGCTTACTCCTAGTTTTAAAGCTGTCTCCAAATTTTTTCAACCCGTTAAAGCTTGGTATCTCCACCCAGTACGAGTCCAGATTTTTAGATAAATGTAGCTGTAGCGACCCACAATACTAAATGCTTGGGACCACAATAATCACTTTTTTGAGACCAGATTAACTGCAACTATAAAGTTAGTTGAGACCGAATTAAATCCAACGGAGACCGGATTATTTGCAACCAGACCACAATACTAAATTTGAGACCAGATTATTTGCAACTATAAAATGGCAGAATAGCAAGTAAAGAAAACGCTCGTTTTCTTTACTGAAAATTGACAAGTTGCTACGCAGCAGTAAATAGTCATTTTATAGGTTAAACAACTCAGTAACTTTATCTACGGCAATATATGCAAAAGTAGCAACGAGTTTATTGACTTCTCAGATCTACCAGTTCCTAGATATGAGGAGCGAGACAGAGTTTCAAGCAATAAACTTATAGTTGCAGTTAATCTGGTCTAGCGTTAGATGATTGTGGTCTGGTTGCAAATAATGTGGTCTTATTTGGATTTAATTCGGTCTCAAGTGCAAGTTTAGTTGCAGCTAATCTGGTCTCAAAAAGGCGATGATTGTGGTCTGACGTAATTATGATTGTGGGTCGCTACATGTAGCGACCCGAAATCATAATCGCTCCGACCCGAAATCATCGTGTTTTTGAGACCGCATTAAACGAGAATAAGCAGGTGGTTGAGACCGCATTAATAGAGAATAGAACCACATTAAATGACACCAGACCGAAATCATAAATTTTAGACCACATTAACTGAGAATAAAAATTGAGGAGAAAGTCAGTAAAGAAAACGGACGTTTTTCTTACTTGTCTTTACCACCTACTCTAGTTGCAGCTAATATGGTCTGAAAAATTCTTTGATTGCAGGTCGAAGCCTTCAGTATTGTGGCTCACTACACCCAGTTACTCAATACTCACTTCCTCTGCTCCGGTGGCGGCAAAATCCAGAAAGTGCATTTAGGATTTTTGTCTTTTTGGCACTTAAGAATCCGATCTATATTCCATGACACCAAGTTGCGTGCCAAAACATTAGTTGGAGCATTATACTGAATTGACATCATCCACCAGCTACCACCAGCACCAACTAACACCGCCACCAGCAAAGCCGCCAAGGGCGAAAACCACTCAGTTACTTTTATCCAAGTAGTCTTTCGTTGCAGCTTGACCAGCGCCTTATTCGCCTCCTCAATCTGCTCCTTCGCCTCTTTCAAATCCTTAATTGACTGAGCCATCCGCTCCAGTAGAACCTGCAAAACCTTTTGGTTATGTTTGTCGTCCGACTCCACCCGCTCTCCCCATGCCATCAACAGCTTTTGCAGTTGCACAGCTTCCCTTACCGTTACCCTAGATTGATTTAACACCTCTGCATTAGCTTCGGCGATCGCCGAGGTATTCGCTATTCCAGCTTTTTGCATATCTGCAACCACTGATATTCCCACTTGAGTCAGACTATTAATCAGATTTTCCGCCTGCTCTATGCTTGCTGCCCCAGTCTGTTGACTTGACTGCTCAAGACGCTGACGCTCCGAGCTTATCCCGCCCAAGATATCCTCGCACAATTGCACGGTGTACTCCACCGCACCTATATACAAAAACAACACATCATCATCGGGCAAGTTTAACCGCCTTGCCGTCCGCATGATATTTGCTTTATGTTCAGCAGTCATGCGCGTGATAATGCCATCTAAATAGTTGTCATCAATAAAAGTCATTCACCCAACCCCAAATACTTATTTGCTTTCTTCACCTCCTCCGTCATATCCATCAACCAACGATAAGCTCTAGTGCGTTGGCTGCGCTGCAAAATTGTTTGCTCTGCATCTACCGCCGTGCGAAAAGGTAAATCGTTATCTTCTATCGCATCCCAAGAAGTCCAAAACATCTCTTGCAGATTTAGTTCTATCCCACCCAACTGCTCCACTACCTTCTTTCTCGTCTGCGATGCATCATAGCGGCTAAAAGTATGCGGCTCACCAAACAGCAGATTCTTCACCACCACATAATCAGCCCCCTGACCGCAAAGTTCAACCACATCCTTCAAGGCGCTTACTGAATTACGAGTCTTACCTAAAACATGAACAATCGTCACCCTATATCCTGATTCTGATGCCACCGTGAGCAAGTCTAATTCTCGAATTAAACTTGTAAATGCATCTCTGGATCTTGCTGGCAGATCCACCAGCATTAAATCCTTATACTCTCCCAGAGTATCAATTAAATAATCAGCTTCACCTCGTACTGTAAAATCTACCCGTTCTACAGCATCGGCTTCTCCTTCTGCAATCCTAATTCCTTTATCACCTACACGCTTATAGCAGCGATATAGATCCGCATTACTTGTATCCGAATCAATCGCTAGACAACCTATTGATTCATAGCGATATATATCCAATAACAACCGAGCGACTGCTGACTTACCTACACCACCCTTATCTCCATAGATAAATACCAATCGTTTGAAAGCAGAAGTAACTGACTTATCTTGTTTAGTTGCCATAATATAATTGACCTACTACAACTCATCGTTACTTGGAATATCCGCAAACTTACCTCGAACTACTGCTTTAGGTTTAGCCGTTGTTTTAGTATCCTGCTTTTTATCTGATTTAACCTCTGATTTAATATCTGTTTGTGCCTCTTGTCTGCTATCTGTCTCTGATTCATTATCTGGCTTAATATCTGAGGCTGCTGACTCTTCAGCCGGAGGAGTTGATGACTTATCTAGATTTGTCAGAGCAGTTTCATTAGGACGTTTTTTAGCTTTCGATTCAGCTAAATATTGCTTTAGCGTCGCTGCCTTAATGCTGATTCCTTCCTCAGTCAGAATAGCCGCAACTTCTTCGTATGTATAACCACGCTTCAAAGCTTTAGTAATCGTCGGCTTAAATTTAGAGATCGCTTCTCTTAGAGTCATCCCCTGTTTAGGCTTAGGCGGAAGCCGCGCTTCCACCTTCTCTAAAATTGACTTAAACTGCTGTTCGTTAATATCAATAACCGTTTGCTTGGCAGGCATACAAACACCCATCTACATAGGGTAAAGTCTAACGGAATTACCCCCACTGGTAAACTAATCCTGGTAAAGATAAATTAAGTCTTGCCCACAGCGACTACCGGAAAACAGTTAGACACAGAGCTAGCCGCCAGTTTCTTTCTTTCCCAGTAGTAATAGGGGTAGCGCCGACCTCGGAGCTACTGTTAGATTATTGGTGAGTGTTGAGTATGGCTTGACTCACTCCACAATTTTGCCCCTACGGGTACGCTGCGCTCAAAATTGTTACGTTCGCCCTTCGGGGGTAGTCCCTATCCCCTGCATGGTGAGCCATACAAGTAGTATAGCTGCTGGGAAATAAAAAAGCATGGCATACGGGATTTGTCGCATCCAAAAGCTCAAAGCTGGTTCTGTCGGTCGCTCGGCTAAACACACTAGCCGTAGATATGATACGCCTAACGCCGACCCAGACAAGCAGCACATCCGCATTATCGGTGAACCTGACAGTCCCAACATCCCCGATCTAGAAACCCTGGTTAGGCAGCACATCGGCGAACAGACGATTCGCAAGAATGCTGTACTGGCAGTTGAGTTTCTATTGACTGCTAGCCCCGAATACTTCCGACCGGATGACCCTGCTAGAGCAGGATACTACCAACAGCAGCGATTAGAAGATTTCCAACAGTCTGCCTGCCAGTGGCTAGTTAACAGATACGGCGACCGCATTGTTAGAGCCGAACTGCATCTAGACGAATCTACCCCGCACATCCACGCCTATATGGTTCCACTGGATGAGCGAGGGAAGCTTAACTGTAGAGCCTTACTTGGTGGCAGTCGCTATCGCCTATCAGAACTGCAAGATGATTTTGCCCAAGCGATGGCGACTTTGGGGCTAGAACGCGGCATCAAAGGTAGTAAAGCTAAACATACAGAAATCAGCAAGTATTACGCTGCTATCAACTCTGCACCTGATGTAAGTCTGAATGTTTCCTCAATGCAGCAACTTGTCGCAGATCGCCAACGAGCAATCAGAGATAGCGCACAGATGGAACGGACTGCTAAGGCACTTGCTCTACAGGTGGAACGTTCCAAGCAACGCATTCAAGAACTAGAACGCATTGCCAAGGAGCAAGCGCAACAAGCGCTCTTATGGCAGAAGAAATATCAAAACTTAGCTAACGAAGTGCGGGACATTCCCCTCGAACAAGTTGCCTATGAATTAGGTCTAGACCCCGACCCAAAAGACAAGCATAAGTGGCAGCATGAAAATCACATTATCAATATCACTGGTAGTAAGTTTTATGACTGGCAGCACCTTAAGGGCGGTGGCGGTGCAATTGATTTAGTAATGCACGTTAATGGTTGCAACTTTAACCAAGCAGTGGCGTGGTTAAATGACCGCTTGGGTGAATCAGCTACTCTTGAAGCTGCTACTTATAAAACTAGAGAAATTATCCAAACCGAACAGCCTCACCCCTTCATTCCCCCAACGCCCAACGCAGATAAGTGGCAGCAAGTAAAAACTTATCTTACCCGCGAGCGCCGACTTCCTAGCAGCCTAGTAGACCAACTACATCAACAGGGATTAGTTTATGCAGATGACAATCAAAATGCTGTATTTACTCGCCGTGACTTGGACGGGCAAACAATCACTGGTGCAACGCTTAGAGGAACAGCCGGAGCCGACAACACCTTCAAAGGTTTAGTACAAGGATCTAAGCGAAGTAAGGGCTGGTTTCATTTCCAAAAGGGAGGACAATCATCCGACCCAATTGTTCGAGCGGTACTGGTAGAATCGCCCATTGATGCCATGTCCTTTGCTGTCTTAGACCGCACCGACTCGCGTAAGACAATCTATATATCTACTGATGGAGCAGGGCAAGTTCCTTTAGAATTTTTACAGCAGCTACCAAATAAATCAGTCATTGTTGCTTACGACAATGACACTTCTGGTAATTTAATGACACTTAATGTAATGGAGCCGTTACCCAACTGTGTCCGCAAACTTCCCAAGGCTAAAGACTGGAATGAGGAGCTAAAGAATATGTTTAATAGTACGCAGCAACAACAACGGGCAGTCGAAGGAAAACAGAGCCAAGGATTTAGTCGCTAGAACTCGTGATTAACTCTGTCAGTTACCTAAATTGTCTAGCCTACTAGAATAATGCTCTGACAAAGACCAATAACATTAGTTGCACATATCTCATTGGAGGAGAAATATGGGTCTTGACGTTTACCTGAAGCGATTTGACAACTACGATATATCACAACAACTCAGAGCCGAGTACGAACGACAAATGGATCGAGCTTGGGAGCAAATAGCTAATCGCGGAAATAATTACCAAGTTTCCGATCAAGAAGAAGAAATTTATTCGCAGCAATGCCGAACTATTGCCCGCACACTTGGGCTAGATTCAAATGGAGAAGACCCACTTGTTCAATTCATAAGACTTCCTTCGCACAAATACCCCGACCACAACTTTAAAATTGGCTACTTTTACAGTTCTAACAATGACTCTGGCATCAATCGCATTTTGAGTGATGCCATTGGTTTAGATTTATATAGCATCTTCAACCCGCTAACTGAAGAAGAGGATTTTCGACCGGATTGGAATAAGGCACGTGATATTTGTCTTAAAGCGATTGCTGACTTTACTACTCATATCGAGCGACATCCTTATGGTGTAGTGCCACTAACGTTCGACCCTGATATTTCCCCAATTCAAGCTCAAATAACAAGCGAAGCTTTGGCACTGCAAAAGTTGGTGGCAAAGAAGGAGCAAAGAACTGACACACAACCGAATAATTTGGGCGGTTGGGCTGGAGATTTTTTCTTAACAGAACCTTTAGAAGTTCTCGCAATTATCCCTGGATCTGCTGAGTGTTTAGATAGTCCGGATCTGCCTTGTTTCTATATAGTGTTTCACCACAAACATCTCGATTTCTACTTGCAAGGCTTAGAAATTGTCTTAGAAACAATTGAATATGTCCTAGAACAACCAGATATTGATAAGTATTATTTGGATTGGTCTAGCTGATGCCAAAGGGCTGCAATCAGCAACCTAATAATTATTAAAAGCGCCTCTGGAAACAGGGTGCTTTTAGTTGGTTTGCTAATTGAACTGTTAGCCCCGACTAACTTTCATTACCTCCCCTAGATGCAAGCGCAAGCGTTCCAGCGCCCTGACTTCTATTTGGTGTACGCCCTGTCTGCTGATGCCAAGTAATGCACCAACCTGAGCAAACGTCAGTGCTTGACCATCTATTAATCCATAGCGCAGCACTATCACTTGTCTGTACTTCGGCTTGAGCAACGCTAGCAGTGGCTCAAAATCAATAGAGCAACCCTCTTGCACGATTAACAACTCTTCTGGCGTGGGGCTAGAAGACGGCAGCAAGTCTCCTAGTTCCATGTCTTGAGCATCCCCTAGCTGTAGATTCAATGACTGTGGTTGCCTTGCCCACTTCAAGCATTTCGTTACCTGCAAAGACGTTAGTTCTAGTTCTACTGCTAGCTCACTGATATTAGGAGTACGCCCCAACTTCAGGGACAACTGCCTGCTTGCCTTCCTGATTTGGTCTAACCTCTGGTTCAAGCACATCGGTAGCCGGATTATTGCGTTAGCGGCTTTAACCGCGCGGTTGATTGATTGCCTAATCCACCAGGTCGCGTATGTGCTGAAGCGAAAGCCTCTATGTGGGTCGAACTTCTCTACTGCCCGTTGCAGCCCAATGGCTCCTTCTTGAATTAAGTCTTGGAAGTCTACGCCGCGTTCTTTGTAGCGTTTGGCGATCGCTACCACTAAGCGCAGATTCGCTTTGACCATTTGGCACTTAGCTTGCTGCCCCAGCGCCAGCGTCTCGGTTAGCGCAGCTTCGCTTTGAGCGACTTGCAACGCCCATTCTTGGGGCGTAGGTTCGCGGTGCAACTGTTGCGCTAGGCTTTTCTTAGCTGCTAACAGCGACATCATCGCTTGTACCTGCGTCCCTAAGAATACTTCTTGTTCTTGACTCAGCAGCGCCACTCGCCCGATTTGCTGAAAATAGGTGCGGATGGGGTCGTAAATCATGCCGCACCCCCAAGGCTATTATTCAAGCTAGGAGTAAAGGTGCGAATTTCTGCTAATTCGACTTCGATGTTTTCCAGGCAGGACTTGACCTGCTCCAGGTAGCTCATGATTAGCAATACAGTTCTAGTCCGTCTTTCTTCTGGTACTAGGTCTGCTCGTTGTAGTTGTTCTAAAGCAATCTCTAGTAACTGTTGCAGCCGGATGAGTGTATGTAGCTCATCTAGTGCCGCGACAGTTGTACTGTGCAGATTTTGTGACATGATAAATTCGCTCCAATGTTGGTGATATCAACTTTGGGGAAGTCGTCCGGGCTTGGTGTTACCAGCACCATACCTGGGCGCATCAATTCAGTTGTGATTGCTATTAAATCAGAAATTGTCAAAAAAAGCGATCGCTTTTCTTCACATCTTCAATTATTACTAATAATACCAGTATTATATATACTGGGATTACAGTTAAAAGCTGTAACCGTCCACAATAGGAGGTGTAATGACTGCAATAACATTAATGGCAGAGAGACAGGAAAAATTGGTAATGCTCCAAGTCGAAGTCCCAGAGAGTATCCGGGCGCGGCTGAAAATGGAAGCTATCCGGCAGGGAACAACTATGGGTGAATTAGCACAAAAAATTTTAAATGAAGCACTACCTAACTTTGAGTCGAAGGATACGTGAGCGACGATGTGTATTGCTAATACATCCTGGATTCGCACTTTGACATGGAAGTAAGCGCTACTACTAGGTAGTTGAATAAGGCTGTGAACACAGATGGAGAAAACGGCAGAGAACAAACAGATGAACCAAAATGCTGTGACGCATGAAACAGTATTTTGTACCTGTATCAACCTTCAAAAACAAGAACCAGCAGCGTCTTAGTTGAACACTGCTGGCTCCTGTTTAACTTATAAACCCTGCAACACTTCAAAGTTTGGCGACGGAGATGTTGTTGGCAGGACTTACCCAATCCACGGCTCAAAGGAGTGCCGTGTATATGATCAATTGTGTACTAAATCGCGGTAATTTACCGCAAAATACCTCCAATAACGGTACTTTACCGTGCAGTGACCCTAATAGCGCTACTTTGACACACCTTGATGAGTGGGTGAAGGGCAGTAGTGTTAGTGAGACAGTTGCACATCTAAACCTAAAAAGCATTGACAATCCAGTTGCCATAGCCAATCTGCTCAATTGGCAGAAGTATCTCGGCACTGGCGGCTGGTATGTGACTAGCTGCGACCCGCTAACGGGAAAAAGAATCCAATTTGGACAATTCAAGCCAGATCAGCCGATTGTCTTTCCCAATCAGGAAAAACCGCAAAAATACTTCTCTTTTCCTAAAGATACTGAATCCCAAGTCATTTGCTTGGTCTTAGCTCTTAATGAATGGGTACTCATTAGCGAGCGCTTCGGCGTACCGATTGTTAATGAAGATATTGATGAATCGCGTGACGATCTAGGTTTCTGGAAGTGGGTGCTAAATCATCCAGAAATTCCCATCCTGATTACTGAAGGCGCGAAAAAAGCCGCGTGTCTGTTGTCTTGTGGCTGGGTAGCGCTGGCTCTTACTGGCGTTTGGAATGGGCAGAAAAAGAAAAAGCTGCACCCATCGCTTGTACCTTTTGTTGTGCCAGGTCGTCCGATTGACTTAGTTTTTGATGCCGATGTAGTCATCAAAGAGTCAGTGCAGGATGCCTTGCGCGTTTTGGGACACCTAATTCATCGCGCTAAGGGTATTGTCCGCATCGTCACTTGGGATTTACAACTAGGTAAGGGCTGCGATGATTTGATTGTCGCTCACGGTGCTGATGAATTTGAACAAATAATGAATGATGCTACACCTTACAGCGAATGGCTCAAAAAACTAGAGCAACAACTGGAGCGCACTCCTAGCGTTACCAGGTTTGGCAAAGCTGCGCTCACGCAAAAAATTCCCCCAGCCGATGTCATCGGGCGAGAAATTATCGAAGATTACCGCGCTCGCCTGCTGTGGAACGACGAGCAGAAGACCTGGATGCACTACAGCTTGGAGCGCTCTGGAGTCTGGAGTACCGTCAGCGAACAGTATATAGAATCTGTCGTCGACGCGATTTTAGAGTCCAAAGGCATCGTCGGCTATGGCAGCGCCGCTTATGTGACTAACATCGTCGCTAAGATGCGACGGCGACTGTTGGAGCGCCTTTGGGGCGAACGCTCTGCTAACGAGATTTTACCCTTTACTGATGGCGTACTCAATCTCGCTACTGGACAATTAGAACCGCACGCTCCTGGCAATCGCCTGACTTGGTGCTTACCACGCCCTTATAACTCTATAGCTACTGGCTGGACAAAGATCGATACTTGGTTAGAGCAGTCAGCAGCAGCAAATCCAGCCCACAAAGAAATGTTGCTGTGTTTTGCTGCCGCTGTCCTGCGCGGTCGCTGTGACTTGCAGAAATTCCTGCACCTAATTGGCGTGGGCGGCACGGGTAAATCGACTTACACCCGCTTGCTTGAGGCGGTAATCGGTTCGCAAAATTGTTGGAATGGTAGCCTGACTGACTTGGAAGATAAACACGAGGTCGCGCGGCTGATTGGTAAGCGTCTAATCATCCTCCCCGACCAAGATAAAGTCACGGGTAGTTTATCTAACTTCAAGCGCTTGACTGGGCAGGACACCCTCTGCGGACGACGCTTGTACAAAGATGGCATTAACTTCCGCTTTCCTGGTCTAGCAATTGTCACTTCTAATGCGCCGATCTTTCATGCCGACGGCGGCAGTTGGCTGACGCGGCGGATTCTCATGCTGGCGTTTGACCATAAACCCGCAGCAGGTCAAGTTTTGGATCTAGAAGCTGAATTTGAACCGGAGCTATCAGCTTTTACTAACTACTTGCTTTCTATCCCTAACGACGAAATTACCCGCGTCCTGCGGCGGCTCGGCGCTGATGGGGTCAGCGCTACTTTGTGGCAGTCCAAGCTCCGTACTGATTCTATTGCTGCTTGGGTCAATGACTTCGTGATTCATGCTCCTGATGCTCAAACCCAAATCGGCAGCGATCGCCATGAGTGGGCAGATGCGCCTTACAACCCGCTAGGATCTACTTTATTTGGTTCTTACTGCCACTACTGCCGGATTAGCGGTCTTCAGGCTAAAGGTAAGAATAATTTTAGCGCTGACTTAATTGAGCTAGTCCAGCAGACCCTCGGTTGGAGTGACGTGCAATGGGCGCGTGATGCTACTGGTCGCCGCGTCATTCGCGGACTAAAACTGAGGGTTGATGGTGATAGTGCGCCATTTTTAGAAGATAGTGTGGCAACTGACGACCTATCTGACCACCGCTCTGACGACCTATCTGACGACCTGAAACACTTCCAGAGTAATAGTTCTGACGACCCTGACGACCTAGAACCTGTAAAACTTTTAGCTAGTAGAAATGAATTAGAACATAATGCAAAAATTGATGGGGCTGTAACAGAAATTTTTGCCCCCCCACCCGTCAGTAATCCTCAACCTCAATCACAGCTAACCTCTGGGGTGGTCAGCCAGGTCGTCAGCCAAGTCGTCAGCGAGGTCGTCAGTGAGCCAGCAGCGATAGTACAACCTGAAAAAGTATCGCCAGAGCCTTTGAAAAAAGTTTCGCCAGTAATAAATCCGCTTGCTACTTTAGCGCCACTAGGAACTACGGCTGTTAGTGCCACAGAAGAACTGCCCACCAAAGAGTCAGCATCCATACCAACACCACAGCAGAAGCAGTCAACGAATCGTCGGCTCCAGCCAGTGGAAATTTTAACTAGCGCTGGCGATTGGGTGGCTGGCTACTTCATTCACAGTTGCATTGCTGTTGCCAATTTGGTAGGCATTGAGCAAAAGTTAACGCTGTTTGATGCTGACGGGGGGGCTTATACCTTTTTGGGGCAGGTTCGTCCGCTTTAGCTAGTTCGGGTGCTGGTAGGGCGCTCGTGCCAGCACCAGAGGAACTTGAAATAGAAGCGGTCGCTGAGTGAAGATTTGGCTTCAAGAGGGCGGCGTTGCTAAGTGCTGGAGCCGGATAACTTATATATTTGTCTTATTAAGTGGAAAACCTGCGCTATTAGTGCGTGGCATCAGCGCCGGGAGGGGTAAAGCGTGTTTTCTGTTGTCAATCAAGCCAACTCTGTCGTTCACAGAGATTTGCAACAATGGAGCCAAATAGCAACCGCGTCAGTCAATCAAGCAATTGAAAATGACTCACCGCTACGCAGACGAATTGAAGTTAATGCCAACGTCATATCGGATCTGCTTTTAGAAGCGCTGGTTTCACCCGAAGACTTTAGAGGTGTTCGTGACGACCGAGGGAATTTGCAAGCTGGAGCTATTGTTATCGATATGGACGACCACCTGTTTGTTGAATATCTAGTTACAGCGCCTTGGAATGTTACTCAAGACTCGCCTTTGTCTGTTAAAAAAGCTGCAACGGCATTAATGGCACAATTAGCGCTTGAGAGCGACACCAACGGGCATTTTGGTCGCATTCTTCTCTATGCCATCCCGGATGCGATTGAGTTTTATCAGAAAATAGGTTTTATAGAGACAGGGGAAGGATCGCCCAACGCCCCAGAAATGGAGTTGACAATAGCAGCAGCTAGGCGACTGATAAATAGGCAAACGTAAATCAAGGGACGGAAACAATTATGAGCCACGAGGAAGAAGCACAGTACGAAGCTCAATTGGCAGAACTAGAGTTAAAAGCTGGTGGAGTGTTTGCTGTGCCAACGCTCAACGGACACAAAAAGCGGTGGCAGCGCAAACAGGAATTAGTGCGTAGAGAAATAGCTGCGGCTTCTGACCCACAAGAGAAACAGCGATTAGAGCGTCATCTTGATGAACTAAAGCGTCAGGAGTTGCTATTGGCGGAAAAACTGATAGCGCGACCTACCAACGCCTGATTAACTCAAAACCAGCCATGACACCTGATGCTATCTGTAGTTTGGTTAAATCCTGCTTCTGGCACTGGCTCTAGGGTAGTTCAATCGCTCTTGCTTTGTAGCGTGGGTTCGCACTGTTGATTCTGGGTATCAGAGTTTTGGTCGTCATAGCATGGTTTGCCGACGTGTGACAGCATCGACAACGACGCGATCGCTCCTCTGACTTGTTCGGGGCGTACCTCTAAGTATTTTTGTAATTCATCTAGGGTGCGGTGTCCTGAGACTTCCTGTATGACCCGTAAGGGGATTCCGCTATCGCTCATCATTGTCAAGGCGGTGCGGCGGAACGAATGGGTACTCGCGCCTTCTATTCCTACTTCCAGGCAGGCAGAGCGTAATATTCGGGCTGCGGAATCTGGGTTAATGTGTCCCTTGCCATGACGACCTGGAAACAAAAACCATTGATAGGATGGCGGGTTGTAGTCAACTAACAAGTTCCGCAGATCCTCGCCCACAGGAATCGTGCGCGTCGCCAATTTGCCTTTGGTGTTACCTTTACGAATGATTAGTTCCGGGCGCACTCTTCTTTTTTCGTCGAAGACATCCTTTCGTCTTAAGGTACAAGCTTCAGCAATTCGACAGGCAGTGTACAGGCAGATGCCAAACAGGGTACGGTCGCGGTTGTTTTGTAGCCCCTGACTAAATAGCAACTGGATTTCTTCGGTAGTGAGAATCTTCGCTCTCCCGTGTCGGTCAATTTTCATCCCGCGCCGCAACAATTCTAGAGTTTAATTCATAGACTACCTTTGATCGAGTCCTTGTTTACTGCTTAAGAGCTTTTCCTAGTTTAAACATCTAGATGTTTAAATGCTTAAAAATTTAGATGTCTAGACATTTAAAAGCTAGAAGGCTAAAATTAGCAGCATCACTATTTATTGAAGCGATGATAGTAACTGTTGCTTCATTCAAAGGAGGAGTAGGTAAGACCACGACCGCACTCCACCTGGCTGCTTACTTGCAAACATTAGCGCCGACGCTGCTAGTTGACGGCGACCTGAACCGCTCTGCCTTAGACTGGGCAGCAAGGGGGAATCTGCCATTTAAGGTGATTGACGAAAAAGCCGCCGTTAAGTTTGCTCGTCAGTACGAACATATAGTTATCGATACTCCGGCTCGTCCCGCGACTGAAGAATTGAAAACTATTGCAACTGGCTGCGACTTGTTGGTACTGCCGACCTCACCGGATGCTCTGGCAATGGGAGCAATGCAAATAATGGTGGATGCGCTGCACCAGTTGAGCGCTAACTACAAGATTTTGCTGACTCTGATTCCTCCACACCCCAGCCGGGTTGGGGAAGAGGCAAAGCAATCTTTACAAAAGATAGGTTTACCAGTTTTTAAGTCTGGAATTAGGCGCTATGCCGTCTTCCAACGTGCAGCCCTAGAGGGAGTACCAGTAAATCAAGTTAAGGGCGATTCAAAAGCAGGTATCGCGTGGCGATGTTACTGCGAAATTGGCAAGGAGATTTTGTCATGAGTAAGAAGGGTGGCAGCAGTGGCAGCCGATTTGATGATTTATTTGGTGCGGCTAGAACTAGCTCAATTGAGCCGGAGTCAAAATTACAACCGATTGAAAAGCCTCTAATCCGCAAAACTAAGAGTACCGATCCTGACTACATTCGCACTACAGTTTATTTACCCAAGCAACTGCATAAGCAACTCAAGTCCGCCGCAGCGGACGAAGAAAGAGAGATGAGCGACATTATGACGCTGGCGATCTCCCAATATCTTGAGGAGCGTAGGGGGAAGCAAAACTAAAATATTTGGACACCCAAATGTTTAGATGTTTAGACATTTAAACGCTAAGTTGATGAAAAAACCTATTGTTGGGCTAAAGATAGCGAGACTGTAACGAAGTGCATCCGCTCCTTGAAAAGCTTATAGCACAGGGACTCCTTCAAATTTTTCGGATGTTTAGAAGGTGTCTTGAAGCGAGCTAATTTCATGGTTAAAGCCATGTCCTGTAAAGGTTATAGCCATTGCGTAGGTCTGGCATTTACATATAGAAGCGGTAGTGAGGTTCAATTTGGTCGCTTGTACCGAGATACTTGAGAATACTACCTACTTGACGTGCAGCCCTGATAGTAATTGGTTCCCGGCGATCAAACTGCGTGTTGTTCCAGTTCATCTTGGTCAGAGCCAAGATTTCTTTGGCAAGGGACTTAGGCGTTTGCTCGACATCTTCGCACCGGAATCGCAACGGGCGAGGTACGTATTGCCCAGGGTAAGTAGAAAAAAAATCAACGCTTCCACGAGTGTAAAGAACTTGAGAGCGGTCATCCAAGTTGAGTAGAGTGCCGCGCAGAGGTGGATACTTTCCATATCGAAATAGCCGAGTGGATGACTTGCTATCGAAACTAATGAAATCAACCGAGCTAATGTTGTGCTGCTCCAAGGCTTCTTTAAAGCCCTCAAATTCTTCAGAGATGTACCTTGAAGTTTTGTGCAAAACAACACGCGCTGGAAGGTTTTGATGTTCTCTTCTGTAGGCAGCTAGGGCATCGCGCAACAACTTAGAAGCACCGGACGCTGGTAAATACGGCTGTTTGTCTTCCTTCGACAACTTTGCTATTCCACCACGCAAAATCACTCCATCTCCCCTTTCATTGAATATCTGCGCGGTGCTGGTCAGTAATTTTGATTTGTCTAAAGTTTTGTAGAAGCTAATCCCAATGTAGCAGGTTGTAAGTTCGCGCGGGTCGCGTAAGAGTCGCCAAGGTGTCCCTAATGCTTTGTAGTAAAGGGCTGTGTAGATATTCCAGGCACGAGTAGCATCATCTTGCAGTTCGACTTCACTAACTCGTCCCTGCTGCCTGCGTCGCTTTGTCGGGTTGTAGGTGGCTGGCAGTATGAGTTGAGTAGGCTTTTTCAGCCCCATCGCTTTTGCTTTAAGTAGGTCATGAAAATCTACCTTGGAGTCTTCCGCCTTATTTGCTCTGTTATCAGCAGTTGAACTAGCTTCTGTTGCATTATCCCCTGCCATTAAATCGAGGAGTTTATCTGGTACAGCGCAAATTAATACATCTATTGCAGTCTTTTCTCCCAAATACTGTAATTGGGAGATAAAAATTTCTACAGCATTTCTAATAATTTCATTGACATTGTTGCCGTTACGCAGTTTGTCAAACTCTCGCTGATGGATAGTTTGATTTAATCTAGAATCTGTAATTAGCGAAGTGGGAAGGTTTGATTCAGAGCCAAAGCCTGGAAATTCTGGAAAAAGGTAAGGCTGCTTGCTAGGCTTTGCCGATATGCCATTTCTACAACTTTCTAACCAGGTTTGCACTCCTTCGACGGTTTCAGAAGTTCCCACAATTCCTAGCTTAATGTCTTTAGGTGCTGATGCACTTGTATAGTCAAGAGGCTTATATTGCATCATGCCAAATCTAATGTCTATATGCTGACCTCCTCCACCAAACTCTAATTCAGGTTCTGTCAAAAATTCAATTTTCATTGTTTGAATAGAGGTAAATCGTCTAGAGAACATTCAATAAGTTTGGCATTGTCATAATCTTCAGATTTCAACCATAAATTATCATCAATGCCCACATCAATATCAAACTCCTGTAATTCATCAAATTCCAGGAATTGATATTTTGGATTAATCAGGTGCATTTGAGCCTTTGTTTTTAAATACTCAGCCCACATGAATACTTGACCGAGTACAGCAGCGTTCTTCTCTTGTCTTTTTATACCGTTAAGTTTATCCATATAATACTTGTCTAAAACATAGCCGTCTATAGTGAAGTAATAGGTAGGCGTAATCTCTAAATACCACAGAGAATCGATGCGTTGAAATTGCCCCTCAAATGCTGAATGCCTATAGTAAGCAACCTCTTGAGAGTTTTTCTTGAAATAACTTTGAAATACGTCTCGGTGCGTTTTCTTTACAATACTTTGGTAATAAAAGCTGCGTGTAGTTAAATCCTTATTAGGTTTAAAGTAGTAACACTTTTTCTCTTTGCTATATGCTAAATCTGATTTAACTTTTTCACGAAGAGATTTATTGAGGAGCCAAACAAACTCCCTCTGTTTATCCATATTGTTTGAGTCAGCCCATTCTTCTATATCAAACCTTTCAACAGTAGCGATGTCGCATACTTCATTCCAAGGAGGTTCTCTAAGATTATGAAAGCTGAGAAGAAGATTGTCTTTTAATATCCACTCTTCGCCAAAACTTCTGCCAAGTTTAAGTAAGGCTGAGTAAACAATTGAAGAATCTTGCTGCATTGTGTCTGCTACATAAAGATAATCGCTAAACTTTGAGACTCTGAGTAAATTGGAATAAATACGTTCCTTTTTTGGACGCGGTGCGAGATATACACCGGAGGTTCCTGGCACTGCCAGCTTGATTAAGGCTTCTGTGCAAGTTTCATCAAATCGATCTTTTTTCTTGTCGAAAAGAACTTTATGCGATTGCCGTCTAGCTAAAGAGCTAAAATAATCTTTAACTGAAACCCAGTAAGCTTCATCTGTATCTATACGTGAAACAACCAAAATTACAGGAGCATTACCTTGGAGCCAATAGTTAATATCTTTGGGTTCGCAGCGCCACTCAAAGCTTGCTTCTGTCTCAGCTTGAAATCGGTTTTTTTGCCTTGCTTTACTCTGAACTTGAATAATTAAGTTAGTTACCTCTTCAGTAACTGGGTCACGAATTTCAATAAAACCATCAGTTCCAGCTTCTACTCCTCCAGTTGCGTACCAAAGAAAACCCATGCGGAGGACAATTCTTTCAATCAGGTTGATGCCTTGCTGCCCAATAATGTCCCCTTGACCAATCTTCTTTGACACAACCTTGTAAGTTAATTTGGACGAGTATAGCTTAAATAGTACAAAAATACTATATTTTATGGGGTTGGGTAAGCATATTAGGAAAATAGTTACTAACTTAAACCAGGACAAATTGTATGGTAAGGAGTTTGACAGTGCCTAGCCCCACTTTTTACGATCTCCATAAGGTAGACTAGCTCCGTCTCACAAAAGTTGTATTGAGCCAGCGTCAAGCACTCGCTTGCTCGTGTCCCAGCGTGTTTCTAAGCTCATAACTGGCTGGCGTGTGTCCGGTCGAGATGACAGTTTCGACTATCTCCAGCCAGAGCGATGTCGTTAGAAACCTCTATGCCAAGGGCATCTTAGAGATAGGCATCTTAGTATGTCAATTTAGCCGACACGGGGTAGAGCGAAGGAAAGTGCAACCAAGTGCAGCATAGAACTATAACCCTTATACAGCAATAGTTACAGTAATTTAGCTAAAGAACAGTCACAATCGCGGAAAGATAAGCGGAACTAATAATTTTCTTAAATACGTACAACCAGGAAACTTTACCTAAAACAGAACTTGGAGCGCACGAAAACCTATAAATCAAAGCTTTATGACTGCGTTTTTATTTGGAAAGACATTGCCTAAAAGGAGATAAACTAGGCAAAGTTGCAATTTGTATTACTTATCATTCAAGCCGAAAAATGGGTCGGGCGACGTGACGTTATCCTAAGTTGCCCCTGGTTGCACGAACCTTCTATTTCCGCCAAGTCCTCCGGCTTCAATAATTCTAATTGCTGCTGATTCGATAAAACTTGCTGAACCATCAAAGTATTGATATACACTAAGCAAGTTTGTAACAAATGAAGTGATAATACTGCTAATTCCTGGTCTTCCAATCGATTTGTAGCGATTTCGCCGCCTTTGCCATAGAAGATAAAACTGTTAGCACTGTCCCAATTCTCTACCACATTTAGCCCTTCATTAATCTCACGCCGCAGAGCAACTGACTGTAAATACAGCAGGGGCAACTACCAGATATTGAGGCTGTCCGCGAGCGCATCCTTTCCGGTCTGAGGGTAGGGAAGCAGTCGCCGGAATACAAGCGGACGAAGGCAGTGATAAACCGCTTTATCTCTGAATTGCAATCAAAGTGAAGAGCAGAGGCACGGGTTCTTGATGGCGAGTCCACTTTCTATAATTCATAATGAACTTAGAAGGGAAAAGCCGTGAAAATTATGAACGCTATTTACCGAACTATATCTATTTTCGGAGTTACTGCGGTCTTAGGTGGACTAGTTCCCGCTGCCTTTGGTCAATCGCCTCAAACATCTATAGTTCAATCTCAGGCTGTGAATTACCTAAATCGGGGTTTAGACAAGGTGAAGCGAGGAGACTACCAAGGAGCAATCGCTGAATACACCCAAGCTATTAGTGCTAATCCCAAGTTAACAGTTGCTTACATTAACAGAGGGATGGTACACCATAACTTAGGGGACTTTAAAAGAGCGATTGCTGATTTCGATCTAGCTTTAAAACTTGAACCAAATTCTGCTCAGGCTTACTACAACCGAGGTGAAGCCCGTACAGATATCGGAGACTTGCCAGGAGCGATCGCTGACTTAGATCGAGCTATTGGGCTTAATCCTAGATATATTGAAGCCTACAACAACCGAGCAGTTGCACGCGCTTCCTTGGGTGATACGCAGAAGGCGATTGCAGATTTAGATCGAGTCATCAAGCTCAATCCCAAATATGTCGATGCTTACTACAACCGAGGTAACGCTCGAACTGAAATAGGTGATGCTAATGGAGCAATTTCTGATTACAATCAAGCCCTACGCCTCCAACCCGATTTAGCGGAAGCCTATGGTAATCGAGGACTTCTCTATGCCGAGACAGGAAACAAGCAGGCAGCTTTATCCGACTTGCACCAAGCAGCCCAACTCTTTGCCAA
>NZ_JYON01000011.1 GCF_000952155.1 Aliterella atlantica CENA595
CCCTGCTTCCCCTGCTCCCCCTGCTCCCCCACCAGTCCGCCAGAAGACCAGAGCGCGGTTTTCGACGCTGGAACTATTATTTAATGGTGCTTTTAGTGGCTTTGAAGGCGGATTAGTAGGAATTGCGCTATTTAGTTTCCTCGGTACTACTTTAGTTAGTACGGGAGCGTGGCTGCTAATTTTAGCGGTGTTGGTGTTTGCCCAATGGCGGCGCTGGATTGAAAGATGGGACTTGATAATTATTGCTGGAATTACCTTAGCATTAGTTTTGTTTGTGCCAGGATTAACTGCAAATGTTAGCAATTTGATAGGAATTGACTCCAAATTAGTTGTATTAGTAATAGCGACATTAACAGCAGCAGTAGCGATCGCTGTAACGGCAATATTTCGCTTGATTTACAAATTGCTGTCGCTAATACTTTAACTAAGTGGCGCTCCAAATTCCCTATGTCTCAGTCTAAAAATGAAACTGTTGTTTTAGTCCTAGCCTTGTTACTCACATTAGGATTGGTAGGTGCTGGGATTTGGTGGTTCAGCCAACTTTCTCAAGGCAACAGAGGCGGGACAACAACCTCAAACGATCGATCGCTTTCAGAGCGAATTAGCGTAGGTGAGAAAAGCTTGCTATCAGGGGCAAACGCAGCCAAACAGCAGGGGATAGAAGCAATTTCTAAAGGAGATTATGCCCAAGCTATCCGCAGTTTGCAAACATCTTTGCAGAGCCAGAAAAACGATCCTGAAGCTTTAATTTATTTAAATAATGCCCGCATTGGTACTGGTAAAAGTTATACGATCGCCGCATCTCTCCCCATTGGCAGCGATCCTAATGGTGCTTTAGAAATATTACGCGGGATTGCCCAAGCGCAAGATAAAGTTGCTAGTGCAGGCGGAATTAACGGCGTAAAGTTAAAAATTGCGATCGCTAACGACGATAACAATCCTCAAGTTGCAGAACAAGTTGCGGCAGCGTTAGTCAAAGATCCAACTATTTTAGGAGTAGTTGGTCCTTATGCTAGCGATGTTACCCTAGCTGCTGGCAGCGTTTACAATTCGGGACAACTTGTAGCCATTTCCCCCATTAGTACCTCTGTCAAGCTTTCCGGCTTTAGCCCTTATATTTTTCGCACCGTTCCTAGCGATTATGTCGCTGCTAGAGCGCTGGCAAATTACATGACTAGCAACTTGCAGAAAACTCATGCAGCAGTATTTTTCAATTCCCAAAGTGGCTACAGTCAATCTTTAAAATCTGAGTTTGTTACTGCTGTTTCTTTGGGTGGGGGACAAGTAGAAGCTGAATTTGACTTGTCAGATCCAGGGTTTAGCGCTGCTAGAAGTGTAAAACAGGCAAGCGATCGCGGCGCAGATATATTGATGCTAGCCACAAATACAGGCGAACTCGATAAAGCCTTGCAAGTCGTGCAAGTTAATAACAAACGCCTACAGATTCTAGCAGGAGATGATGTTTACGCTCCCAAAACTTTAGAAGTTGGCGGCGGGGCAGCAGTAGGCATGATAGTTGCAGTTCCTTGGCATATTGACGCTAACTCCAATTCTGAATTTGTCCGTCAGTCTCGGCAATTGTGGATTGGCGATGTCAATTGGCGCACTGCTTTAGCTTATGATGCTACTGTTGCTTTAATTGCGGCTATTCAACGCTCTCCAACTCGCACTGGCGTACAACAAGCTTTAAGATCGCCAGAGTTTACTGCACCTGGGGCGGCTGGTAATATTCGTTTTTTACCATCAGGCGATCGCAATGCTCCAGTGCAATTAGTACAAATTGTTCCAGGCAAGCGTTCTGGTACGGGTTATGATTTTGTACCCTTGCGTTAACAATATTCTAGAGTCAAAGATAAACTGCAGACAACCAAAACAATTTATAAATTCAATTAGTAGGTAAATTATGCATCATGAATTAAGATGTCCTGGATAGATTTTGCAATCCGCTTACTTTTAGCCTTTATCTTGGGTGCGGCAATTGGGATTGAAAGACAATGGCGACAAACTAAGTCAGTTCTCAAAACTAATGTTTTGGTGTCGATTGGCGCAGCTATGTTTGTGATGTTGTCGGCTATGTTTACAGGCGATGCTAGTCCAACCAGGGTAGCAGCCCAGGTAGTGTCTGGAGTTGGTTTTCTGGGGGGAGGCGTAATTTTACGCGAAGGATCTAGCGTGCGCGGACTAAATACGGCAGCTACTTTGTGGTGTGCGGCTGCGGTAGGAAGCTTGATTGGGGCGGGATTTTTATTTCAAGCTTATGTTGGGGCGTTAGCTGTGATCGGTGCAAATTTATTGCTTTCGCCTTTAGTGCAGTTTGTGCAGAACCTTAATGGCGAAACGATCGCCGAAACAAAACTAGAAACTCGCTATCGTTGTCGTGTAGTGTGCGATCGTGAAGATGAAGCTGATGTTCGGGCTTTGCTGTCTCAAGCAGTACATGATGGTGTTTTAGTGCTTGATGCTTTTTATAGCAAAAATATTGATGGGAAGGATATCAATAACCCAACTTTGGTAGAAATTAAAGCAAATATCCTTACTCAAGGGCGCAACGATTCGCTTTTAGATGAGCTTGTTAATCTGCTTAAGCTTAAAGTAAATGTTACTAAGATAAGCTGGGAATTTATTTCTCAAGAATCGGAGTAAAAATTATTTTTACTCGTACCTATAAATGTACGTAAATTTGCTGAAATGTTTTATAAAAGTAATATAAACAAGGCTCTAGTTATCCGTAAAATTACGCTTGGAATGTCATGAAGGGTAGCGGTAGTCTGGAAGTTTGTCAATGCGCTATCTAATTTGGGATGTTCCCTCCCAAACCGCACGTCAATATTAAAATAGCCAATCGGGCTGTGGAGTTGTGACTTGACCAAGCTCTCAAATAAGAATAATCAAACTACACCCCTACCAGATAGTAATACATTGGGCAACAGTCAACCAATGTCGCGCAAAAAGTTAAATAAATTAATTGCTATTTATTTTCTGATTGTAGGTTTGATTGGTATAGGTCCTTTAATTTACTGGTTAAGTAACCGTAGCGATCGCCCAGAACGAAGCAATGCATCATTTACCAGCTTATTTAGTCTAAATCACAATTATAAATTTACTCAAAGGCGTATTAGTTTAGCTAATAAAGTTCTCATTAGAGCAGATAATAGCCCAGATAAACAGGCTGGAGTCGTAGCTTTTGCCCAAGGAGATTTTGCCACTGCAATTGATAAGTTCAGTGCTTCTTTGCAAATGAATCGCAACGATCCCGAAGGATGGATTTATTTAAGCAATGCTAAAGCCGCCCAAACAGGTAATGTTATCAAGATTGCGACAATTGTACCCATTGGCGGCAACTTAAACGTATCTAGAGAAATATTAAGAGGTGTAGCCCAAGCCCAATACGAAGTAAACAATACTGGTGGGATCGGTGGCAAGTTATTACAAGTAGAAATTGCTAACGACGATAATAATCCAGAAGTCGCCACCCAAATTGCCACAGCCTTAGTCAAAGATGCAAGTATAGTAGCAGCGATCGGACACAATTCTAGCGATGCTTCAATAGCCGCCGCTCCCATTTATCAACAAGGTGGTTTGGTAATGATTTCTCCTACTAGCGTGGCAAGAAACTTATCTGGTATCGGCAGTTATGTATTTCGTACTACTCCTAGCGCGAGATTTCTTGCTAGCACCCTAGCAAGTTATGCAGTTATTGATGCGCGTAAAACTAATATTGCTATTTGCTCCGATACTAAAGCTGAAGCTAGCAAGTCTTTTAAAGAAGAGTTTATCGCCGCTGTATTTGAAAAAGGCGGGAAAATTACTAACACTAATTGCGACTTCGCCGCTGCTAATTTCGATCCGCAGGAAATTGCCTCGCAAGCAATCAGCGATGGTGCAGATAGCTTATTTTTAGCACCCTCAGTAGACAAACTCAATCAAGCTGTGGATGTAGCTAGGGCAAATAAAGGTCGATTGCCTTTACTGGGCAGTCATACCATGTACGCTTTTGATACATTGCAGCAAGGGCAAGCTGATTTTAATAGCATGGTATTGGCTGTAGCTTGGCATCCAGCGGCAATTCCTGGCAATCAGTTCGCGCTGAAGGCGAAAAAGTTTTGGGGTGGGGCAGGTAGCTGGCGCACCGCAATGGCTTATGATGCTACTGTTGCAGCGATCGCTGGTTTAAAGTCTAGTAATAGCCGCGAACAATTGCAAAAGGCGTTGTCTAACTCTGGTTTTTCTATTAATGGGGCGACAGGTAGAGTTAAGTTTCTACCTACAGGCGATCGCAATACAACAGGTACTTTAGTTAAAATTCGTCCAGGTAAGATTTCTGGTACTGGTTACGACTTTGCGCCGTTTAAACCATAAGACTCGATTACTTAAATAGGAAAAGCCACAAGGGAATAGTTAACGGCAAGCCTACTGTAGTTAGGACAATACTACTAGCGGCAATTTGCCGATCCAAGTTGTACTCTTCAGCCAAAATCAAGTTGGCAAAAGCTGTAGGCATTCCTGACATCAAAACTAAAGCAAAGCGAGCATCGCCAGTGATGCCAAAATAAGTCAGAATTACTCCTGCTAGCGCTGGTAGCACTAACATTTTTAAAACGGCAGGAATTATCACAGGATAAAAACTTTTAACTCCCTGGAGTTTGCTTAATTGCATTCCGATCAACAGAAAAGCGCCAGGAATGACAAATAATAAAGAAGTCTGGATTCCCCATTCGATCGAAGGTGGAAATTCTAGATGACGGCTAAAGTAGCCAATGGCAAAAGCCCACAGTGAAGGAACGCACATCACATCGCGTAGTTGCATCCACCACTGATTTTTTTGTGTTTGTCTGCCAAAATAGCTAGCTAGAACTACTCCTAAGCCGTAGCTTCCTAGTATGTTGTGCGTAACGCCGTATAGTACCACCCAGCCTAAATATGCTGAATCGACAAAAGCAGGAGCGATCGCAAGTCCAATAAACCCAGTATTACCCAGCATAGATGCTAAAACAAAACTGCCTTTACCCGATCGCTGTTGTGGTAACAACTTGCTGACAATTGGTAACTGATAAGTACGTTGTCTGTCAGCTAGTTGCAGTTGCGAGGTAAGCCGACTTTTCTGCCAATATGCTAATTGTTTGAGTAAGTACAAACTTAAAATAGCTAATCCCATGCCTAGTAGTAGCACTTCTAGCGTAATTGCTGGAGGCAACCATACCGCTTGAGTAAAGTCTGAGCGACGAGCTAGTGCTAAAATTTGCAGCGGTACTCCTACCCAATACAAACTACGACCTAGTAACTGAGGTAAATTTTCTTTTAGTGGCAAAAACTCAAGCCGAAAAAGTAGTACCCCTAAACTCGTCCAAAAAATACTTGTTGTCATTACCCACATTTTACTTACCAGCTATTAGTTAAGCTACATAATTTGACAAAATCATTTTTCCTATTTGAATATTCAAATAGGGAATAGTTTTTACTTCTGCTACTTTTTAACTAGGCTGTGGCTTAAAAAACTTGTTTGTATTTATGAATGCAGCAAAACTTAAGTAGCTAAGTCATTACCAATACAACTGTTTTTCTTGCCAATGCCCTGCTGCAAAAAACTTTCAGCTATTAAATTTGTGATTTTTGTGAGTATTTATTCAAAAGAAACTAATCTCTTGAAAAATCGTACTTCTAAATTAAAAATTGTTGCTTTCTGTCGATCGAAAATATTTTATATAAAAATAATCTCATTTTTATGGCTATTAAGTTTTTGCACTTTGTTTATTTAAATTGACTTAAATAAAAGTTTCGTGAAGAATTTAATAAACTTTGGTTTTGATTGAGTTAAAATTTATTAAACGCAGGTTAAGCTTAGATTTGCAGCAAATTAACTCTTGATTATGCTGACAACAAGTATAAAAAATATTGAGGACAAATACTGAGTATTTGCAGTATAATTAACTACAGCAAATCAAAGTAATTGAAAGTTTTAAAAGACGTAAAAGTTGGCAAGTTTAGCTAAACAACATCAGAAATAAATGTTTATTGAACAGAAATTGTCTGCATTACAGCAGGTAACATCTACCCTTAAGAGCGATCGCTACTTATGTCTCAAAAAAACGAAACCACTGTCCTTGTCTTAGCGCTTTTAATTACAGCAGGGTTAATTGCTGGTGGCTTCTGGTGGTTCACGCAAAATGGTATCAAATTAAATAATTCTCGTCTTGCTAGTAATGGTGACACAGATACCCCTAGCCCAGCAGGACAGCCAAGCCCAGTTAGTCAATTTGCTGCTGTGCAAAATGTACCTACTGGGCTATTTAACTATGGTGGTAGCACTTCGTGGGCGCCGATTCGCCTGAATGTCGATTCAGCAATTCAAGCGGCGCGTCCTGAATTTCGGCTGCGCTACGTCACGCCTACAAGCTCAGTAGCAGGTTCTTCGACGGGAATTAGGATGTTAATCGATGGTACGCTCGATTTTGCCCAATCTTCGCGCTCCTTGCAAGCTTCTGAGGTCAACCAAGCTCAATCTAGAGGTTTCCAACTAACGCAAATTCCAGTAGCAATTGATGGCTTGGCTGTAGCTGTTAATCCTCGCTTAGATATTTCTGGACTGACTACCGAACAATTGCGGAATATTTATACTGGCAAAATTACTAATTGGCAACAAGTAGGCGGACCAAACTTAGCTATCAAACCCTATTCCCGTCCTATCACCGATGGCGGTACAGTTGAGCTTTTCATCCAAGAAATCTTAAACAACCAACAATTTGCACCTAACGTCGGCTTTGTTGCTACTACTACTCAAGCCTTGCGCCAAATATCTAACAATCCTGGGGGAATCTACTATGCTTCTGCGCCTGAAGTAGTCCCCCAATGTACGGTTAAACCTTTACCCTTGGGGCGCAGTTCTAGCGAACTAATTGCACCCTATCAAGAGCCTTTTGTTCCCTTGTCTCAATGCCCTAATCAGCGCAACCAACTTAACTCTCAAGCTTTTCAATCTGGGCAATATCCACTGACCCGCAATTTGTTTGTCGTAGTTAAGCAAAACGGGCAGATTGAGCAACAAGCAGGAGTTGCTTACGCTAATTTTCTCCTTTCCAATCGCGGGCAGGAATTAATTAGTCAAAGCGGATTTGTCAGAATTCGCTAACATTAATTTTATGAACGCAGCAAATTAACTGATGAAGCAGGCAGACAAATCAAGTTGTCGCCTTGATTAATTAGCAGCCCTTTTTGCCGCAACTTACCCATCAACCGCGTGACAGTTACTCTGGTAGAACCAATCGCACTACCAATTTGAGCGTGAGTGAGGGGAAAAGGTAAATAATACCCCCTTAAGACTTCAGGATCTTCTTCGCTCACCGAAGGTTCTCCATACTCTTCTACTAGCAATGTTAAAAAGCCAAGTAGCCTGTCAATTGTCCGTCTTTGACCTAAAGCACTGAGCCACAAAAGTTTGCGCTGGTGTTGGTAGCGAAAGGCATCTAAGACTTCGCGCCGAAAGTGGGGCCAATTGTCTAAATCGTGCCAATACATCCACACGACTGCGGTTTGGTCTACGTGGGCGTAACTTTGGAGGGTAAACGGCGATTGAGCAACAATTTCAAAGGGTTGTCCCGCTCCTACAAAGCCTAAAAAAGCCTCTTCTGGTGTGCGGTTAGCTCGCCTTGACATTAGCTGACTTGCGCTACTACTAATTTGTGCCGTACCTACAAGTCGTACAGCACCGCGTTGGACTAAATACAATAGTCCAGGTCTAGTTGGGATTCGCTCGTCCTTGCTAAAACTACGGCATCGATAATGCTCAGTAGCCCAGTCGAGAATCCGCTGCCAAGTTAGAAAAGGTCGTGATGGCTCTGAAGAAGAAGGAGAATGCATAAGTTCAAGCGGTTGGCAATCAGTGCGAAAGTTACAAGAATTTATAGCCTGTAGCGATTTTCTGTAATGATAGACTCTATCCGAGCAAAATCGGGCAATTTAGGCTACCTGTGCTAGTTTAGCTTTACGTTTGTACAAAATATTATAGAGATTGATTTTACTAACATTTATTTAGGTTTATTGTTTGCTAATTTGTAAGTCATTGCAGTTTAATGTTAGAGCAAGAAACCATAATGAGCAATCGAACGAAATGTATAAAAATAGCTGTATAAAAAGCGCTGTCTCTAATTATTAGGTAAATTATCTGTACGAGGATTTAATTTGTAATAAAACATACTTAGATATTTTTTATCTTTGACATTGTGTCAATTTTGATTTGTTGAGTAAGCTCGATTCAGAAAAACTATACTATCCCTTGAAATCAGATTTTGATACTTTGGCTATTCAACAGCTTGTTAAAAGCAAGCTACTTGCGGCTGTAAATGAATATTTCCGGCATAATCAGTTAATCCAACAGCCTCAGTCTGTGCCTTTATATCGAGCTAAAGATTATAGTCGCGTGCTGTACATATCCAGCGTAGCTTTTGTACTCAGTAAAACGCTAAATATTCCTCCTTTAGAAATAGCTATAGCGATCGCTTCTCATTTTCGCGCAGCCCCAATAGATATTACTGTTAATGTAGTAACACCAGGTTATCTTCACTTAGAGCCGACAGCATTTGGGCTAGCTAATTGGTTGCAAACCATCCCATTTTTACCACGATTGCTAGCTAAGTCAACACCTAATGAGTATTTTAGCCCTATTGTGAATAATTCCTGTTTATTTTATATCCAACACGCTCATGCTCGTTGCTGCTCTTTGTTACATCAAGCCGAGCGCGAAGGAACGATCGCTCTGATTAAGAGTGAGGCGCAAGATAAATTATGTCATTGGGCGATCGCGCAACCGCAACCTTTGCCTTGGTTAAACGCGCGATCTAGGTTGCGTTTTTGCCATCAGTCAGAATATGCGCTCATTGGCGAATTAGTAGAGGTATGCGATTGCATCTACACATCTAGCAGCGATGAGCGGCGCTTTTGGCAAGCTGCGGCGAAACTAAGTCAAGCTTTCACTAGCTTTCATGGCTGCTGTAGGCTCTGGGGCGAGGTAAAGCAATTAGATCCCCAATTAGTAGAGGCGCGTTTGGGCTTGATTTTGGCTGTGCAAGTAGTGTTGCAATTCTTACTGGCCAAGCATTTAGGAGTCCTTGCGCCTCAAGAGTTATAGGCTATCTCTATCTTAAGATAGAAAGTTTTGTTACAGGTAATGACAAAAGCCATGCTTTCAAGTATTATTGTCTTGTGTGAGGAGCGAACCAGTCAGGACACCGAGACGAAACACGGCCAGTCGTCGGTGTCCTTTCTGATTTGTACTATTCCCTAAGTAAGAATTTTTCGATGGCAACTGCGGCTCCATCTTGCTCTACGCTAGGAGCAACCCATTGGGCGATCGCTTGCACATCAGCAGGGGCATTGCCCATCGCTACACCAATGCCTGCATATTCGAGCATTTCTACATCGTTGAAGTTATCACCTACTGTCATTACTTGACTAGGTTCAAGCCCTAGTAGTTCTTCGGCTAAATAGCGCACGCCCGTACCTTTGTTGACACTGGGATTTGTGGCTTCAAAAAACGTGGCTACAGATGTAGTCAAATACAGTTCTGCAGGCGTGTATTGCTCTCGTAAATTGCCTAGCAAGCGATCGATGACATCTGTATCGTCGCTGAGGGCTAAAACTTTGGTAGGAGCATTATCTAGTACGTTACGCAAGTCGCCGACAGCTATTGCTTCAATCTCCGAACGGGCGGAGTAAATTTCTGTTTCTGGGGTAATTTCTCGCACGTACAAGCGATCGTTGATATAGAAATGGACTGATAGTAAAGATTTTAGTTCTGGCTGTTCAAAGTAATCTAGCAATCTACGAGCAGTATTTGGATCTAAGCACCAATGACGGTGCAAGTGTCCTGTACTTGGGTTTTGTATCCACGCTCCTTGATACGCTAATAAGGGCAAATTAGAGCCTATAGCCTGGTGAAAACGCAAAGCCGAGCGATACATACGTCCTGTAGCGATCGCAACTTGTATGCCTCTATTTTGCGCTGCTTTAACTGCTTGCTTGACGCTGGAGTTAATGTCGTTTGATACTCCGGCGATTGTCCCGTCAATATCTAGTACCAGTAGTTTAATATTGCTTGAGTCTAAAAGCGTTGCTGCTTGATTGTGATTAGCTAAAGATGCTTGCATAGCGATCGCTTGTCAGTAATTCCATTTTGAGGGTAACAGGCTTTAAGTGCGATCGGTATGATACTCGTAAGGGCGCAATGCATTGCGCCCTTACGATCGCATAGGCACAAAATACATTCTGTGCCTATGTTTATTTAACTTCTAAAATTTAGAAAGTGAATGTAGTACGCAAAGTACCTACATAGATTGTATCGTTAGCATCGTTGTGTTCTGGGTTGAGAATTACGAGCAAGCCTGGAGTGATAGCTACGTTGTCAGTGAGTTGCAAGCGATATAAAGCTTCAATGTGGTAGGAAGTATCTGCATCTTCACCGCCAGCAACATCGCTGTCAGTAACTTTAGGTGGTTGACCGAAGATCAAACCAAGTTGGCTACCTTCACGACCAAAGTCTTGCAGTGCTAGAGAAACGGCGTAGTTAAAGATTGTGGCACTGTCGTCGTTGTTGAGTTTGTTTTCTGCATCTGTTAAACCAGCCCAACCAGATAGTGTTAGCTTGTCACTAGCGCGGAAACTAGCTTCTACACCGTAGTGGTTAGCTGCAGTAGGTACGTTACCGAAAGGTTGGTTAGCCAAAGCGCTACCTGTACCACCAGATAGAGCGACTGCATTAGACTCCGCTACACCGCCAATACCGTTTCCTTTGTCATAGCTACGAGCATAAGTTAAACCGATGTTGATTGCGTCGCTGGGTCGGAAAGAAATTTGACCTAAAGCGGCAAACGAACCATCAAATAAGCCTGTACCATCGGCAGGACTGTCAGCAGTAGGTGCTAAATAGCCAATAGATGCGCCAATAGCTCCATCGGGGTTAAAGTTGAGGGTTAGACCTGCACCACCGTTACCTTGGCGGTAGATGGGGTTGAATCGTCCGAAGCGAGAGATTGCACCGCGTCCGCTGCTTTCAAATGCTGGGTTGAATGTATAAACGTTATCATGAAATTCAACGTTAGAGAAGTCAACTTGCGCTTGGATTCTTTCGCCAATGGGGAAGCGATAGAAGAAATCGTCGATTTCAAATTGATTTTCAGTATTGGTTTCAAAGCCCAAACGAGTCATGTTAGTGCCAGTTGCATCAGTAAACGAACCGATGTTAGCTGCTTGCAGACGGGTTCTTAATAAGTCTCTGCCAGTGAAGCTGGTGTTGAAGTTCAAACGAGCGCGAGCGCTAAAGGTAGTGTTTGTGTCTGCATCTATATCTCCGCCACCTACTGCATCGCCACCAAATACATCAGAAACAGCCGCAACTACTTCTCCCGTCAACTTGGTTGTAGTTGAGAACTGGTTGGCTTCTAGTTCAGCAGTCCGTACTTCTAAAGCATCTACACGACCACGCAAGGTAGCAAGTTCTGCCGCAAATTCTTCTTGCAAGCGCTGCAATGTAGCTAAATCTTCTTTGCTTACTAAGTCAGCAGTTGCAGTGGCAATGAGTTCGTTAACGCGGTCCAAACAAGCGTTCAAACCAGCCGCAAATTCGTAACGAGTTAAAGCGCGATTACCGCGATATGTACCGTCTGGATAACCAGCAATACAACCATAACGTTCAACTAAAGACTGCAATGCTTGGAACGCCCAGTCTGTAGGTTGTACGTCTGATAGCTGAGAAACTGATGTTACCTGAGCTAGTGAATCGTTGGTTGCAGGTGCAGCTTGGGTTTCAGTTTGTGCGGGTGCAGCTTGAGTCTCTGTTTCTGCGGGTGCAAATTGACTGATAACTACTGGTGCTGGCTTGTCAGCGATTTGTAAAGTTTCGTTGCTTACTGCTGCATTTTGGCTGGGAACTAAATCTGCTGCCGAGGCTTCTACTGCTTGAGCGCGACCTGCTACCAATAAAGTAGCTCCGAGTAGAACTGGACTTAGCTTTAAAGCATTCCAAAAAATCTTAGACATATATTTATCTCACTCACACCGATGTTTTTTACTTTGGCAGTTAGGAAGCTTTGCTTCGTTTTACTTCTTAGCTGCTTTCACATATCCTCAAGTCAAATTATACAAACTATTTGTTTAAATGTGTCAACAAAAAGTTAGACTTTTGGATTGATTTACCTTAAGTTTATTTTTGCTTTACTTGGTAAAGAAATAATTACCCAGAGATTGTAGGGTGCGTTGACTTGCAACGCACCCTACTTGAAGCTACTGGCAAGCAATAATTAACTGCCTTTGATGGCGCACTAGCAAGCCTTCTTCTTCAAACTGCTGCAACATTCTAGTTACAGATACTCTAGTTGTATTAATAACTTCAGCAATTTCTTGATGAGTAATTGCTAAGTCTATTAGCTGACCTTGTTCGACATCGCGCCCAAACTTCTTACTTAGCCATTCTAAAAACTGCCACAATCTAAGAGATACAGGTTTGCGATGTATGATACTTAAAAGCTCTTCAGTTTGTTGAATATGCACGAGCATTGCTTCTATTGCTTCACACCACAAATCGGAAGGAAGCATAGTTGTTTCTACACTGGTTAAGCACTCAATTTGATAAGGCTGGACGCGCGATAAAGAATGCCCGACGATATCGCCTTTACCCCAATAGCCTAATACAATTAGCGTACCTTGTTCGCTCCAAGTAAACGTGCGGATTGCTCCCCTGTCTATTTTCCACAAAATGTCATGACGCGGTGGAATCATCTCTCGGCGGCTAAATACCCGCTGCGTCAGCATAGAGGGTAAAGTTGGAGTCAAAGTAGTTGACATAGATAAGACCGTTGTTGAAGTGTTTACCTGGTGTCTTTCTCTCTTTAATGGTTTTTGTTGGCTAATTAATATAGATGCGCCGCTTTTTAGCAAACTATACCCGCGATCGCACTTTGGGACAAAAATGTTTTCAATTCTCAAGCTGCACACTTATTTTGCTATGTGCATCCTACCACTGCCAGTTTAAGAATTGGTCAAGGTAGCATTAATTATTTCTCTACTATAAATAGTAAATTCTTATCAACCTCTATGACCTGTAACTATGTAGGCTACTCGCTGACCGATATTCGTTGCATGATCTGCCATCCTTTCGATATGACGGATTGCTAAAGCTAAAAGCAAAATTGGCTCTACTACTCCTTTGATATCCCGCTCGTTGGCTAAGGTGTGGTAAAGATTTTTATATGCAGTATCAACAACATCATCCAAACGCTTGACAGAACGCCCCAACTGTGGATCTAAATCGGCTAGTGATAACAAGCTAGTAGCTAGCATTGCTTGAGCGTGATGAGACATAACTTCAATTTGCGGTACGCATGGATGAGGCGAATAAGGAAATATTTTCACAGCTATTTCGCCTAAATCCTCAGCATAGTCGCCAATTCGTTCCAAATCTCGGATTAGCTGCATAAAAGCACTAATAGAACGCAAATCTTGGGCTACAGGTCCCTCCAAAGCAATCAAAGCAGCACATTCTAACTCGATTTGGCGATAAAACTGGTCGATTTGTTTATCTAAAATCGGTAGTTGTTCGGCGGCTGTCAAATCGCGGGCAAAAAGGGCTTGATGGCTCAAGCGAAAGGAATTTTCTACTAAAGCGCCCATGCGTAAAATATCTCGCTCTAAGCGCCGAATGCGGCGTTCAAAATGAGGTCGTTCGGGATTGCGATCGGAAACAGCAATGGTCACTGAGCTTTTAGTAGCAATTATTAGCAGTTACATACACTACTAAATATAGTGTCACTTATTAAAATCAGCCAGAACTTCAGGTAATTCGATTTGCAACCACGCGCCGCCAGTTTCGGGATGGTTTTTGGCTTTAACAGTACCATTGTGGGCTAGAACAATCTGCCGCACGATCGCTAGCCCCAAGCCGCTACCTGTAATCACAGGTGCATCTAAAGAACCATGCAACTGCCTTGTACGATCGCTTTCACAGCGGTACAAGCGATCGAAGACATATGGTAAATCGGCGACAGGAAAACCCCTACCGCAATCAATAACATTAATTTGCACCTGTTTGGGAGCATCTTTAGTCGGCAGCAAATTAACAACAACATAGATAGTAGCTTGGGGAGGGCTGTATTTAATGCTGTTGTCTAGCAAATTCAAAAATACTTGAGTTAGCCGCGCTTTATCTGCTCTAATCCATACTGGGCAAGGTTCCGAGTATGATAACTGCAATTGATGCGATTGCGCCAAAGGTTCCAAAGTTTGCCAAGCAACATCAACTAGCGATCGCACTTCGACTGGTTGCAGATTTAATTGCTTATGAGGTTCGAGTTCCAAATGACTAATTTCTAGCCAGTTATGGACTAAATTAATTAAACGGTCAATTTCAGGCAGCAAGCGATCTACCAAGCGGCGAAATGGCGATTCTATGTGCTGCTGCAAAGTTTCTACGACAAGACGAATTGAAGTTAGGGGCGTTCGCAGTTCGTGCGCCAAATCGGAAATCAAGCGATCGCGGCTTTGGGAAATTTCTACAATTGGTTGCTGATTTTCCAGAAATACGCCTACACCATCGTCAGGTAAAGGCAAGCTACACGCCCGCAGTTTTAAAGACTTTAGTTTGCCGATCGCACTCGCATCAGCGCTAGTTGGATGAAATACCCACTCGTAAATTTGTTGTTGTTGGCGATCGCGGGTTTGCTCGATTAGTCGATCGAGTTCGTAAGAGCGCACCAATTCTAATAATAAGCGTACCTGTCCTGGTTCCCACTTTTGCAGCCCTAATAAATCCCGCGCTTGTTGATTGCACCACAGCAATTGATTTTCTTCGTCAACTTGCAAGTAGCCTACTGGTGCTACACCCAGAATTGTCTGGCAAGTTTGCAGTTGGATTTCTAGTTCTTGCTGACGCTGATTTTGCCGCGCGATTTCTCTACGCAAGCGCCCAATAACTGGTAGTGCTATCTCAGAATCATCAGTTGCAAACCCTTTGAGTAATTGTTGCAGCTTGCGGTTCGATCGGATTTTTTGCCACAGCCAAAAACCAATACCAATTGATAACCCTAGTAAAAAATCAACCACAGGCAACACCCAAGCTGATGCTTATCGATTTTGATGAGGGTTATTTTAAGGTATCTTATTTTTTAGCGATCGCTACCTCTAACCAAAGCGATAACCAAATCCGCGCACAGTAATTATGTACTCAGGATGGCTGGGATCTAGCTCTAGCTTTTCTCTTAGCCAGCGAATATGCACATCTACAGTTTTACTGTCGCCGACAAAATCCGCTCCCCAAATTTGATCTAACAACTGTTCGCGCGACCATACTCGGCGGGGATAATTTATAAATAGTTCTAAAAGCCGGAACTCTTTGGGAGATAGGCTAACTTCTGCTTGGCGTACCATAACGCGACACTCTTGCGGGTAAAGCACAATATCTTTAAACTGCAAGACTGGTATCTGCGGCAAACCACCCAAACGCTGGCGGCGCAATAAAGCGCGACAGCGGGCAATTAATTCGCGCATACTAAATGGCTTAGTTATATAGTCGTCAGCACCGACTTCTAAGCCCAACACGCGATCGGTTTCGCTACCTTTGGCACTCAAGATCAAAATTGGTACGGGATTGCCTTGATGGCGCAGCAAGCGGCATATATCCATACCGTTTACTTGTGGCAGCATCAAATCTAAAATTACGAGATCGAAGGGAAACTCATTCAAGCCGTATTCTACACCTTGAAGTAAAGCTAAAGCCGATCGCCCGTCTGTAGCTGTTGCGATCGTATAGCCTTCTCCTTCCAAACCCAGCACGACCATTTCCCGAATTAGTTCTTCATCTTCTACTACTAAAATGCGGCTCATTTGTCCGATCTCTGCCCTGGGAGGACTCTTGATTATTTCGCGGGTAAACATGAATGAAAAACTATTTGCTTTTGCACACCATTATTATCCGCTCTAATGGGACATATAACTTTTTTCTTATCTTGTCAGGAAATAATGTGTTTATGCCTTGACATTCTCTTAAAGCTATGTATAAATCTTGATAGTACATTTGTTCTGTACGCAGAACTTTCAGGAAAAGCATAGATATTTCCGTAATTTCACTACATTGAGCAAACTGTTATCGAAGCTACATTAGACGCAAACGTAGCAGAGATTTTGTTTGTCTCCATCAGCGTTGCAACTTTTAAGGAGTAAAATATGGCGAGAATTGCGGCAAAAGATAGCAAAGAGCAACTAAAACAAGTATTTCAACAAATAGTTGCACGCAAGAGATCGGAGTTTAAAATCGCTACAAAGCAAGAAATAGCAGAAAGCGAGAAAACCCAGCAAATTTTGGAAGTTGCTTCAACTTATACTGTCGATAGTATTGTCAAGGGTTTAGCAGATTTACAATTAGAGTTTGGTAGTATCGTTCGCCAGTTATCAGAAAAATTAGCCAACGAGAACTCTAAGTTAGACGAACTCAAGCTAGCAATAGAAACTGAAACTCAACACCTACAAGAGTTACAAGAAATTAGGATAGCCGCAGATACGCTGCATATCTTGAGCCAAGAACATCAAGAGCAGTTAAATGTACTAGAACAAAATAATAGCGATCGCAAACAAGCGCTAGAAAAAGAAATAACAGAACAACGGAAAAACTGGCAGCAAGAACAAGCAGAGTACGAAGTTACTGTACAACAACAAAATGAGTTATTGCTAAAAGAGCGACAAAAAGAAGCAGAAGATTATCAATATCGCTTGGAGTTAACGAGAAAGATCAATACAGATGCTTACGAAGCAAGAAAGCGTAACTTAGAAAGAGAAATTCAAGAAGTAACCCAAATAAAGCAGAAACAATGGGCAGAAAGAGAGAAAATATTAACCGAACAGCAACCATTGTTTAAAGAAAATCAGAAGAAAGTAGAGTCTTTTACTAGCGAACTAGAAGAAGCAGTTAAGAAAGCTAGAGAAGAAGCAATTAGAGACGTACACCAAGACGCTAAAGTTAAAGCCGACTTGTTTGAGAAAGAGTGGCAAGCTACCAAACAAAGTTATGAATTGAAAATTCAAAGTTTGGAACAAAATATTACCAAGCAACTAGAACAAATTCAAGGATTGGAAAATCAGTTGCAAGCAGCAATGAAGCAAGCGCAAGATTTAGCAATGCGAGCATTTGAGAACTCTTCAGGAAAGTTCGCGGCTAAAAGCGAGTAGATATTAACTAACCAAGTAGAACAATTTGCAGGATATCAGAGGTTATTTGTGGTAGTCAAAAAACCAAATGCTAAAAGCACAAAAGCAGAAATTTTAGAAGCATTTGATGAGTTAGCAAAAGAAAAAGCAGAGCTTAAGACTCAAGTAGACAAATTAAGTAAAGAGCGCCCCGCTCAAGTAGTAGTAGAACAGCCAGTAGTACCCAAAAAAGAAGCTATGAATCAGTCGCAATCAGTTCAACAAAAAATGAACTACACCATCGAAAGCTTAGTAAAAGTGCAAATGGGTTTTGGTACTGCTGTTAGCGAACTATCAGAACAACTAACAACAAAAGCATCCAGTTTGGAAGAATTACGCAGTTCTGTAGCAACAGAAATAAAACAATTAGAGGAACTGCACGATTTAGAAATAAACAACGATACTTTAGATAATTTACTAAAAACTTATGAAAATAACGAGCAAACCTTTGGCGAAGAACTTAGGCGCAGACAAGAAACAGTAACGCAAGAGTTCTTGCAGCAGACAAAAACATGGGAAAAGGAGCAAGAGGAACATAAACGTTTAGTCAAAGAACGCAACGACGTACGCAGTAAAACAACCCAGAGAGAAGCAGCAGAATATAAATACGATTTGGAATTGCAACGCAAGTTAAATACAGATGATTACGAGCAAACGCAAACTAAGCTAAATAATGAATTAGAAGAATTTAGACAAGTACAAGAAAAACAATGGACAGAAAGAGAAAAAGTAATTGCCGAACGCGAACAGCAAGTTGCAGAAGCTAAAAATAAGGTAGAAGGATTTGTAAAGGAAAAAGAGTTAGCAATTAAAAAAGCAACAGAAGAAGGCAAAGGAATCGCTCATTACCAAGCAAAAATCAAATCAGATTTATACGCCAAAGACGTAGAAGGGCAAAAGCGTTTTTACGAACAAAGATTAGCATCGTTAGAACAAACAATTCAAAATCAAGAAACACGAATTCAGGGATTGACAAAACAGCTAGAATCTGCTCTCAAGCAAGTACAAGATTTGGCAGTCAAAGCAATTGAAGGAGCAGCAAATGTGAATTCTTACCAGGCTGTAAAAGAAATTGCTATAGAACAAGCAAAAACCCAGATGAAAAATAAATAAGTTAAAAAAGAGGTAAACAGGCAAAAAGCCCTCATCTTGCAAATGGGGGCTATTGTGATTGAGCTAAACTGGAAAAAAGTGTAATTAACTAAGGCTTTATGACTGAAACGACGGCTCGTGACTTATTTAAAGCAGCTTACGAAAATCGTTACACCTGGGATGCAAACTTCCCTGGTTACAGCGCCGACGTGCAAGTAAAGCAAGGCGATGAAGTCTACAACGGTCAAATTCGCATCAACCGCGACTTGAGTGTAGATGTAGAAGGGATAGAAGACGAAACAGTAAAAGAAAGCGTATATACCCAACTACGAGATATCGTAACTCACCGCAAAAGGTCGCAATTTGAACAAGCTCATGGCAAAAACGAGTTTAGCTTAGGAGAGCAAGACGATACTGGTGCTACAGCCATACTCGTCAAAGGCGATGCAATGGGTTCTAACTACAAAATTCGTGGCAAAGAAATTTGTCAAGTTAGCCGCGTTATGGGCAGAATGGCTTTTGTTATCGACACTCAAGAAAGTGTAGATACAGGCAAAGGTTATGTATCGTCGCGCTACGATGTAGTTTTCCGCAATCCGCAGACAGACGAAGTTAGCCGCGTATTGAAGTTTAAAGATACTTTCGCACCTGTTGGCGATTACTATATCATGACCAATCAGGCGATCGAGTCCTACGAAAATGGTACGCGCACAGTCACAGAATTTAGCTTCTCTAACGCGAAACTACTAGAGCCTGCAACCGTATAAAAGCTACGGGCAATTAGAATTAGCATAGATAAAGAAGCAATTTAATAAAGAGGCTGAAATCATGGAACTGACAACCGACAACGTAGAAACAGTTTTGGATGAAATGCGCCCTTATCTGATCTCTGATGGGGGTAACGTGGAATTGGTAGAACTAGATGGTCCAATTGTAAAATTGCGCCTGCAAGGAGCTTGCGGTTCTTGTCCTAGTTCGACAATGACATTAAGAATGGGTATCGAGCGCCGCTTGCGCGAGATGATTCCCGAAATTGCTGAAGTTGAACAAGTCATCTAGAGCGATTAAAATTTAGCTATCAGTTTCTTGGGCAAAAGGAATTTTCCTTTTGCCATTTTACTTTTAGCGCGATCGCACTTTATTCTCTACAGCACTACTAAGTTTTAACTTTTGACTTTAATCTTATGTCTCATCCCCTGTATGTAGCTTTTATCTGGCATCAGCATCAACCTCTATATAAAGCTCGTGACACCAGCAATTCTACTTCTCAACAGTACCGCTTACCTTGGGTACGCCTTCACGGGACAAAAGATTATTTAGATTTGGTGTTGCTGTTAGAGCGCTATCCTAAGTTGCATCAGACAGTCAATTTAGTTCCTTCTTTGATATTGCAAATCGAAGACTACATTGCTGGAACTGCTTTCGATCCTTATTTGACACTTAGCCTTACTCCTGACGAACAGCTAACGCAGGAACAGCAGCAATTTATCATCGAACACTTTTTTGATGCCAACCATCATACGCTAATTGACCCTCATCCCCGCTACGCAGAACTTTACGGACAAAGGCAAGATAAAGGTAGAGCTTGGTGCTTAGATAATTGGCAACAGCAAGATTACAGCGATTTATTAGCTTGGCATAACTTAGCTTGGATCGATCCGTTGTTTTGGGATGACCCAGAAATTGCTGGCTGGTTAAAACAAGGGAAGAATTTTACTTTAAGCGATCGCCAGCGCATTTATTCCAAACAACGGCAAATCTTAAGTCGCATCATCCCCCAACACAAGAAAATGCAGCAAGCAGGGCAGTTAGAAGTAACAACTACGCCCTACACGCACCCAATATTACCTCTACTTGCCGATACAAATTCTGGGCAAGTCGCAGTTCCAAATATGGCTTTGCCCAAACATCGCTTCCAATGGGCTGAAGATATTCCCCGTCACTTACAAAAAGCATGGGATTTGTATATAGATAGATTCGGACAGCAACCGCGTGGCTTATGGCCCTCAGAACAGTCCGTTAGCCCTGCAATTTTACCTGATGTAGCCAAACAAGGCTTTAAATGGCTTTGTTCTGATGAAGCTGTATTAGGCTGGACGCTACAGCACTTTTTTAACAGAGATGGGGCGGGAAATGTTTTGCAACCAGAACTGTTATATCAACCATACCGTTTGCAGACCCCAGAAGGCGATTTAGCGATTGTTTTCCGCGATCACCGCTTATCTGACTTAATTGGCTTTAGTTATAGCTCTATGCCCCCAAAACGTGCCGCAGCAGACTTAGTAGGGCATTTAGAAGCGATCGCGCACACACTAAAACACCGCCAAACTAGCGGTAGTACGAGCTTGGATCGACCTTATCTAGTCACAATTGCTTTAGATGGCGAAAACTGTTGGGAATTTTACCCAGAAGATGGCAAGCCATTTTTAGAGAATTTGTATCAAAGCTTAAGCGACAACGAACAGTTGAAACTTGTCACTGTATCTGAGTATCTCGACTCCTTCCCAGTTACATCTACTTTACCAAGCGATCGCCTGCATAGCGGTTCTTGGGTAGATGGCAGCTTTACAACTTGGATTGGCGATCCGGCAAAAAACCGCGCTTGGGACTTACTTACAGAAGCAAGAACCGTGTTAGCAAGTCACCCCGAAGCTACAGAAGAAAATAACCCCGCAGCGTGGGAAGCACTATATGCGGCTGAAGGTTCTGATTGGTTTTGGTGGTTTGGGGAAGGGCATTCATCTAATCAAGATGCCATGTTCGACCAACTATTTAGAGAGCATTTATACGGCATTTACCAAGCTTTAAACGAGCCTGTACCGCCAAGTATCCGCCAACCTGTAGAAGTCCACGAAGCAAAGCTAGATAGCCGCCCAGAGGGCTTTATTCACCCAATGATCAACGGACTTGGCGACGAGCAAGATTGGGATCGGGCGGGGCGTTTGGACGTAGGTGGGGCGCGAGGTACAATGCACCGCAGTAGCGCAATTCAAAGGCTGTGGTACGGGGTAGACCATTCAAATTTTTACTTGCGTCTAGACTTTCAAGCAGGAATTAAACCAGGGCGCGATTGTCCGCCGCAGTTAAATCTACTATGGTTTTATCCTGAAAAGACAATGCACAATAGCCCCGCACCTCTAGATGGTTTGCCTGATGAAGCACCGCTAAATTATTTATTTCACCATCAGCTAGAGATTAATTTGCTCACTCAAACTGTGCATTTTCAAGAAGCTGGCGACAATTATCAATGGCATCCTCGTTTTAGTCGCGCTCTTGTAGGACTAGATAAATGTTTGGAAGTCGCTGTGCCTTGGGCAGATTTGCAGATGCCGCCTGACTATCCACTACGCATGACTTTGGTATTGGCAGATGATGGGCGTTTTAAGGGTTATTTACCGGAAAATGTCCTAATTCCGATTGATGTCCCGTAAGGGTGCGATCGCATTAAACTTACATTTATTCCCAAGCGCGATTCTCAGGCGATCGCGCTTTGGTGCTATATTCTTTGAAAATTTGGTAGCTTCCATCAAAACATCCTCAAAGGATTCTCAATTATGACTAAGATTCTGCTAAATTGGTAATGAGACAAAGTAAGGAATTATAGTAATGGCAGCGACGATTACCAGTAAAGGGCAAGTAACTATTCCTAAAGAAATTCGTGACTATCTGAAATTAGATACTGGTAGTAAAGTTGAGTTTGTCATCGACGAGAACGGTGATGTTAAAGTTATTGCATTGAGGTTTCCTATCAGTGCATTGTCAGGTATATTGCACCGTCAGGGAATGAAAGCCGCTTCAATAGAAGAAATGGAAGAAGCGATCGCCGAGGCTGCCCATGATTGGGCTTGATACTAATGTCTTAGTTCGTTACATTACCCGCGATAACGAGCAGCAATGGCAAAAAGCTGTAGAAATAATTGAAAGCGGACAACAGTGCTTTATCGCCAATATTGTGCTATGCGAATTAGTTTGGGTTTTGAGAGGTAAACCTTATCAATTTAGTAAGGACGAGATTCTCAAGACTTTAGAAGTAATGATGCAAAGTGCCGATCTAAAATACGAAAATCGTACAGCAGTATATCAAGCTTTACAGCATACTAAACAGGGTAGGGGAGATTTTTCTGACTATCTTATTGGCACGGTAGCTCGTCAGCTAGGCTGCCAAGAAATAGTAACTTTTGACAAAAAGCTGAATGGCGAGAGTGGATTTCAATTATTATTGCAATCGCCAAGCATTTAGTAACTCATCAGGCAAAGCTACATTAATTAGGCACTTGCCAAGTTCTAATAGTTTTATCTGCACTAGCGCTAACTACAGTACGCCCGTCAGGACTATAAGCGACAGCAAATACAGCACCTAGATGCCCCTTAAAGGTATATATATCTTCACCTGTACTTAAATCCCAGATTTTTACGGTTCTATCGTCGCTACCTGTAACAACGTGCTGGTTGTCTGGGCTAAACTCTATGGCGTTGATGTCTGCCATGTGTCCGGTAAGTGTGCGAATTTCTCTGCCAGTGTTGAGATTCCAAAGTTTGATGGTTTTATCGTCGCTGACACTGGCTAATTCTTGATTGTTGCCACTAATGGCGATCGCATTTACATCGCCAGTATGTCCGGTTAATGTATGCTGCACTTTTAAGGTGGCTAAATCCCAAATCTTTATAGTTCGATCTACGCTACCGCTAACTACTTTTTTGCCGTTGGGACTAATGGCAACTGCTAAAACTTCTCTAGAATGCCCTTGGAGGGTATCTACTTGCCTAGTTTTTAGATGCCAAACTTTTACCGTTTTGTCATAACTGCCGCTGGCAATTGTTGTGCTGTCTGGACTAATAGCAACGCTGTTTACATAGCTAGAATGTCCTGTAAGCGTATGAAGTTGTTTGCCTGTAGCTAAGTTCCACAGTCTAATAGTGTTATCTTTACTGCCACTAACAATAGTTTGGCTATCGGGGCTAATTGCTACAGAGTAAACCCAGTCTTGATGTCCTTTGAGAGTATGCTGTAAAGTGCGACTGTTTAAATCCCAGACTTTTACTGTTTTGTCGTCGCTGCCACTAACAATACTTTTGCCATCAGCAGTAATAGCAATAGTATTTACTTCTCCACCATGACCCATAAAAGTTGGAGCCTGCCCTTGCCAACGCTGATATCCAACAAAACCAAGTACCAAAACTGCTGCACATCCTCCAATTAATAGCGATCTTCTTTGCCACTTATTTGCAGGAATAATTGTAGTCGAACCCCCGCGCTGGATAGACTTATCTCTTTTTTGGCTGTTTGGATTTGCCACAAACTCGTTAAACGGTACTTGCATCGTCGGCAAAACAACCGTTACAGGTAGCGCCCGCAAATCTTGCCAAACTTGTTCTACAGATTGATAGCGCAAGCCGATATCTTTTTGTAAAAGCTTGTCTAAAATTGCTGTAAGTTCTGGGCTAATTTGCACGTTTAGGTGTTGCTGCCATTGCTTTACCCAGCTATATCCGTATTCTGTCCATAAATGGGATGGAGAATTATTAGTTAGCAGGTGAAAACAAGTTACACCCAAACTATAAAGATCGCTAGCAGGATAAGCTGCCCCTTCATTCATTTGTTCGCTAGAAGCATAACCAAACGAACCGATAGTTGTGCCGGAAGTTGCGATCGCACTTTCGCTAAATTGTTTGGATACGCCAAAATCGATTAATACTAACCTACCGTCGCTGCCCTTGCGCATGATATTGTCAGGTTTCAAGTCGCGGTGAATTACATGGCGATCGTGAGTAAACTGCAATATCGGCAATATATCAGTCAATATTTCCCAAATTTTTTGTTCGCTAAACGCTCCTTGCAAATCCAATTCTTCACGCAAAGTACGTCCGACAACTAGCTGCTGGACTAGATAAAGATAGTCATCTTCTTCAAAATAGGCAAATAATGTCGGAATTTGGGGATGTTCGCCTAATTGTTGCAAGCGCCTTGCTTCTTGCTGAAATAATTGGTGTGCCTTTTTTTGGGCGTTAGTACCTTGCAATTGGGGTACTAATTGTTTGACAACACATAACTCATTTAGCTTATCGCGGTCTTCTGCCAAAAAAGTCCTGCCAAATCCGCCGCCACCCAAGGGGCGAATAATCTGGTAGCGGTTGCGTAATGGCGATAGTTTTTTGCCGCAACTTCTACAGGTATCTATTCCATCTAGGTTATGTGGGTTGTGACAAGCAGGATTGAGACAGTAGCTCATAATAAGCTTTTAAACCTTGAATTTGCCTGTTTTTTGGGTAAAAGGAGCAATGTAAGATAAAGCACAACTCATTTTATTAGATTTTGCTACCTCAATCTTTACCGCGATCGCTGAAGATTGGGGGCGCGATCGCCTGTAGGATCTATAACGAACAGCCAAACAATGACGGGCAAGGCATGGGTAGTATTTGGGAAATTGATTTTTATTCGCGTCCAATTGTCGATGAAAATAACAAAAAGCTTTGGGAAGTCTTAGTTTGCGAAAGCCCTCTGTCTATTAATACTGATGTTAGCTCGCTGTTTCGGTATGCTCGGTACTGTTCTAGCAGTGAGGTAAATTCTGGCTGGCTAAGAACGGCTCTATCAGAAGCTATTACCCAAGCTGGAGTTGCTCCGGTAAAATTTAGGTTCTTTCGCCGCCAAATGAATAATATGATTGTTAAAGCTTGCGAAGATTTGGGCATTCCTGCCCAACCTAGTCGCCGGACTTTAGCTCTCCACCAGTGGTTGCAACAAAGGCTGCAAGATGTTTATCCTCACGAGCCAGGTTATCAGCCTATTGCCAATTCATCTGTACGTTTAGAATCACCTAACCCCCAACGCCTGCCCGATGCTTTAGTTGGGCAAAAGTGGACGGTTGTCAGTTTAGATGCTGCCAGTTTAGCAGATATGCCCGAATGGGACATTAGTTTTGGCGAAGCTTTTCCCTGGCAAATTGCTGGGATAACGCTGGAAACTAAAATTCCTGGGATAGCAATTTTTTCACCTAGGGCTTTGCCTTTAGCTGGATGGATGTCGAGTTTAGAAATAGCCTTTCTGCAACTTGACAATACGCCGCCAGGTAGATTGCTTTTAGCCACTGGTGCTAGCGATAGTTGGATTGTAGCAAACTTAACCAAACCTGAGACTTTAAAAGAAGTCCAAGAATTTGAGGAAGCTAAACAAAAAGCCAACGGGGTGCATTTTTTAGCCGTGCAATCAGATCCAAATTCGCAATCGTTTGCAGGCTTTTGGCTGCTGCAAGAAATTGCCCTACCGTAATTTGCTGCTTTTGCAGTGAATTATTAGTAAAGACATAAAAATTAGCCATTATGCCTGCATAACTTAGGCGCATCGTCTCATAGCTGCGGCTGCGTGGCGGTTCAATTGCATACATACGTTAATACATTCTTAGCACTCATGGGTCCTGAAACGCTGCAATACACTCTACTAGCAGAACAACTGTTAGAAATAGCCGCAAAATCTGGCGCAGAAGCGGCAGAAGTGTATCAATCAAAGTCGGTGTCTCGTCCAGTGTTCTTTGAAGCCAACCGTCTCAAGCAGCTAGAAAGCGCCCAAACCGAGGGAACTGCCCTGCGACTGTGGCAAAATGGATGTCCGGGGTTAGCAGTGGCTTACGGTCCTGTAGAGCCTCAAGAGCTAGTAAATCGGGCTTTAGCTATTAGCCGACTCAACCAACCAGAGGAAATTGAACTAGGTACTAGCTCCAAACCAAATTATCCAAATGTGGGGGAAGAAGTAGCAGTAACTCAATTAGTAGAATGGGGCAAACAAGCGATCGCCCAAGTGCGCGAGGCTTACCCAGATGTGTTAGTTAGTGCCGAATGGGATAGCGATATCGAAAGTACCCGTTTGGTCAATTCCTACGGTTTAGACTGTTACTACACAGACACTACACTCAGCGCGTTTCTAGCTGTCGAATGGATACGCGGCGACGACTTTTTAAGCGTGTCTGATGGGCAAACGCAGCGCGACTTTTTGCAACCGGAAAAGATCGTCCAGCAAATTTTGCAGCGCTTAGATTGGACGCAGGATAATATTGCTCCACCTGGGGGGCGCGTGCCGATTTTATTTACTTCTAAAGCTGCCGATATGCTGTGGAGTACAGTGCAAGCAGCGTTAAATGGCAAGCGCGTGTTAGAAAAAGCTTCGCCTTGGTGCGATCGCCTGCATCGTTCGGTGATGTCTTCAGCTTTAACTATTTACCAAGATCCAGAAAGTGGTCCATTTAGCTGTCCTTTCGATGACGAAGGCACGCCAACAATACCTTTAGTATTTATTCAAGATGGAGAATTGCAGCATTTCGCTAGCGATCGCACAACAGGCAGATTGTTAGGTACGGGGACGACAGGAAACGGTTTTCGTCCTGGAATGGGTAGTTATCCGACACCAGGGTTATTTAATTTACTCATTCAACCAGGCAAATACTCTTTACTAGACTTGATCGGGCAATTGGATGACGGCATTATTGTCGATCAAATGTTAGGCGGTGGCGGGAGTATTTCCGGTGATTTTTCCATCAACGTTGACTTAGGCTATCGAGTCAAAAAAGGTCAGGCGATCGGGCGCGTCAAAGACACGATGGTAGCAGGTAATGTCTACACAGCCTTAAAACAATTAGTCGCCCTCGGTAGCGATGCAGACTGGAACGGCTCTTGCTACACGCCATCTTTGATTTTAGACGGGCTATCAGTTACGGGAAGGCAGTAGAGAGCAGGGGGAGCAGGGGGAGCAGGGAAGCAGGGGGACAAGGGAGACAAGGTAGAACCCAAAAATGTAGAGACGTAGCACTGCTACGTCTTACAGGGGTAAATATTAGCCCAAAAATCAAGAAAGCGAAAACAGTGCGCGAATTCCCGTACTACCAATTTCAATTGCCAAAGCAGCTAGCAAAAAGCCGAGCAATTGGGTAATAATTACAGCACCTTCTGCACCAATAAATTGATCGATGCGACCTGCCTGACGCACAATAAACCAAGTAACAAACATCGCTGCTACAATGCCCACGACTACGCTCAAATGAGCATTAGGACATTGAGACATTAATAACATAACTGTCGTTAGCGTCCCTGGTCCAGCCAATAAAGGAAAGGCAAGGGGTGTAATTGCTACATCGCGCTCTTGTTCGACAACAGGCGTATCGATTTCACCTTGCAGCATTTGTAGGGCAATTAATAGCAGCAACAGTCCTCCAGCGACTTCTAAAGAACCCATGCTAATGTGCAAATAATCTAACAGTGCTTGCCCTGTAAAAGCAAAAGCAAGCAGTACAGCCGTTGCGACCAAACTTGCTCTATCGACAACGTTGTTTCTTTGTTCTGGTTCCATGCCTTTTGTTAACACCAGAAATATCGGTGCGTTGCCCAAGGCATCAGCTAGAACGAATACAGCAATAAAAGCTTTAATTAATATTGAGAAATCCACTGGGCGTGCCGTAGAGGAAAAATGTCTTTCTCAACCTTAACGCGAGCTTTGAGACAGTGACCAGTAATCAGTGACCAGTGACCAGTGACCAGTGACCAGTGACCAGTTAGATGTAGAAATTAATTATATTTTTCTTCCAACTTCTCGGCGGCGTGATGGGGATGAGGTATTCTTGAGAGCAGGGCGGCGATTTTGTCTGTAATCGATTCTCCTTGTTGCCCCCTCCTAACGTTATTTGGTGCAAGGTTAATATAATTCATCGGTTTTACTAAACTATTGAAGTCAGAGTTTGCAGCCTTGGAATATAAAGCACTACTTGGTAGCACTCGCAATACTTCGTCTATGGTAGTTAAGCCGCTGGTAACTTTTTCAATCGCTGCCGTCCGAAACGAGTAAAAGTTGTCTTCATTTAGATACTTATGCAATTGAGACATATTGCCTTGGTAGATTGCCTCCCGCAGTGTTGTATCAATATTGAGTAACTCAACTAGCGCTTCTCGACCTAGATAACCAGAATTAAAACATTTAGGACAACCTTTACCTTTGCGCCACTTAGAAGCATTTGCTTGTCCCCAGGTTAAACCCAATACTTTTAAATCTGCACGATTGGGGGTATAAGGTTCCGAGCAGTGGGGACAGTTGCGACGTGCGAGGCGCTGTGCCACTATTCCCAGCAAGGCATCACTCAGCAAACTCGTGTCGGGACCAATGTCTTGCAGCCTAGGAATTGCCCCAATTGCATCGTTAGTATGCAAAGTAGTCAGCACCAAGTGTCCAGTTAGCGCCGCTCTTACTGCTGTTTCTGCTGTTTCGGAGTCTCTTACCTCGCCAACCATGATAATATCTGGGTCTTGGCGCATAATTGCCCGCAAACCTGCAGCAAAAGTCATTCCTGCTGCTTCATGTACCTGAGTTTGAGTAATGCAAGGCAAAACATACTCTACAGGGTCTTCTACTGTTACTACATTGACATTTTCCTTGGCAACAGCTTGCAGGCTGGTGTAAAGGGTGCTGGTTTTACCCGAACCAGTAGGACCTGTAAGAATAATCATGCCTTGAGGCTGACTTAACCAATTTTTGTAGATAGACAAAGTTTTTGGAGTCAATCCCAAGTTTTCGATTTTAGTAAAAGGGTTTTGTCTTGGTAATAAGCGGATTACAGCTTTTTCGCCATTAACGCAAGGTAGGGTACTAACTCGCATATCCATAGCTAGTTCTGATGCTTCACCTGTGGCATATTTATCTTCCATGCGTCCATCTTGAGGACGGCGGTTGTCAGAAATATCCATGTTAGACATTACCTTTAGAGCAACAATTACTTTGCGGCTCACATCGGCAGGTAAAGTTGTAATATGCCGCAGCACGCCGTCAATGCGATAGCGCACTCTTAAGCCGTCCGGCATTGGTTCTAAATGAATGTCGCTAGCGCGGTTGCGCAAAGCCGCAGCCAGGATAGTTTTAATGCGAGCAGTTTGATCGTCTGCTTTGGCGAGGTGCAGTTGGGTAGTTTCGCTAATGTCTTCTGGTTCTTGTTCGCCTGTATCGGGATTTATGAGGGAAAAATTATTGTTGTTTGAGTCAATATTATAAGCGCGAACCCAAGCGCAATAGCTTTTATAAGCAATAGGAATTATTTTAATTTGGCTGCCTGTTCGTTCGGCAAGATGAGCGACTTCTTGTGGTAATAAGTTAGTATGGCTGCCTAAATAATAGCAACCACGCCACAGTAGTAAGGGAATTACTGGCGGTAATGAATTTTTGTCTGTAAAATGCCGCAAAAATCTATTACTAACTTCTCGATCTAATAATGCTAAATTAACTGCTCCTTGTCCGTTGACTAAAACGTTTAGTGCTTGTTCGCAACTAATTTTCTGACTTTTTAACTGTTGCCAAGTAGATGAAATGTTAGAGGTAGATTGCATATTTTCGCTTTAATAATTAATTGAAAGATTTATAGTGATGATGAAAATATCAAAAGATTGATATTTGATTTACATAAACTTTATATAATTAACTTATAAATAAAGTTAATGCATTTTTAATAAGGGTCCAAGCGAAAAATTACTGATAACTTTACTCGGTTTTAAATTAGTATTTATTTAGGATTCAGTAAATCCACTGATGGTTAAGCTAAAACAAAAAAGGACGTTTTAGCCCTTCAGGCAAGAAAACGGGGAACATTAGAGATAAATTCACCTTCTTAAAACCGCGATCGCATTTTCGATTCTTACTCCTCCCCAACAATGCTGCAAATCGATCTACTTCAGCGCCTCCGTCAATGGCTCCTACCCACAAGTAGAGCAAGCGCGATCGCCTACGCAGTCTTAATCGGCTTAGTTGCGGCTTTACCTGCGGTATTACTCAAAGTTAGTTCGGGATGGCTAGGATCGTGGCGCGTCCATGCGGCAACTCAACTTCCTAGCCTAATTGTCCTGCCAGTAGTAGGAGTATCTTTTGGCTTTTTGGCAGGCTTATTAGTGCAGCGACTAGCACCAGAGGCGGGCGGTAGCGGAATTCCTGATGTCAAAGCAACTCTTGCCAACGTGCCGATCAAACTTTCTTGGCGCATTGCTTTAGTCAAGTTAGTTAGCTCGGTTGTCGCTTTAGGATCGGGGCTAACTTTAGGCAGACAAGGACCTACAGTTCACGTTGGCGCTGCGCTAGCTGGAGGTTTGAGCCGTTATTTACCCATGTCTCCAGATCATCGCAGGCAAATTATTGCCGCAGGTGCAGGGGCGGGTTTAGCGGCTGCTTTTAATACGCCAATTACAGGGGTACTATTTGTCATTGAAGAATTGCTGCAAGATTTATCGGGGCTAACTTTGGGAACGGCAATTGTTGCTTCGTTTATCGGTGCGGTAGTTTCTCGGCTGTTGGGTGGTAGGAGTTTGCAACTGAATTTAGAACTAACTGCAAATGTTACTAGCTTTTCTTTGGGAGAAATTCCCTTTTATTTAGCATTAGGAATCTTAGCAGGGTTACTCGGTTCGTTATTTAATCGTGGCGTTATTGCTAGCGTCAAGGTTTATCGTCAGTTGCACGTTAGTTTACCCTGGCGAGTTGCTCTAGCAGGGTTGATTTCTGGGATAGCGATCGCCTTGCTTCCTGCTGGCTTTCGCGATAATACAGGTTTGAGGGAATTTCTAATTACTGGCGAAGCTAGTTGGTATATCGCTGCGATCGCTTTTGTTGCTCAATTTATCCTCACATTAGTAGCTGCGGGTTCTGGTGCGCCAGGAGGACTATTTGCACCCAGCCTAATTATGGGTTCGGCTTTGGGCTACTTAGTGGGCATATTGGAATACAAAATAACTGGCATGAGTTTGCCAACAACTTACGCCTTGGCTGGGATGGGAGCCTTTTTTAGCGTCGTATCCAAAGTACCTTTAACGGCGATCGCGATCGTCTTTGAAATGACGACAGACTTTAACTTAGTATTGCCATTAATGATTGGTTCGGTTACAGCTTACTTAATTGCCGAACAAGTCGATCCAGGTTCTCTTTATGACAAGCTTCTAGCTGTAAATGGCATCTATTTAGAAAAAGCAGCCCCAAAAAAAGGCTTATTAACCGAACTTACAGCCAAAGATGTCATGCAACCAAGAGTAGAGACTTTGGCAGTGCAGATGACTTTAGATGAAGCAGTACAAGCATTTTCGCGCTCTCACCATCGCGGCTTTCCGGTAGTAGATGACGGTAAATTAGTGGGGATAGTTACGCAGACAGATATAGCCAAGATGCGCGATCGCACTTTGCCAGGGGATACGCTATTAAGTGAAATTATGACCCCCGAACCTGTAACTGTCAGCCCGCAAGCTAGTTTAGCGAATGTTTTGTACCTACTCGATCGCGCATCTTTAAGTAGATTGCCTGTAGTCGAGCAAAAAAAGCTGATTGGAATTATTACCCGCGCCGATATTATTCGTGCCGAAGCAGATAAGCTCAACGGTGAAACTGGTAAAGCTGGACCCCAACCAGAGCCATCTTACGTCGTGTATCAGACGCGATCGCCCGCAGTGGGGCGGGGACGCTTGTTAGTACCTTTAGCTAACCCCCAGACGGCTACAGCCTTATTGCAGCTAGCAATTGCGATCGCTAAAGAGCGGCATTACGAAATAGAGTGCATCCAAATTATGCTAGTTTCGCGTCACAGTTCGCCAGCCGAGACGCAAGTAAATACTACCAAAAGTCGGCGATTATTGCGTCAAGCAGAAGTAGAAGCCCGCAAATTTAAAATTCCCGTACACACGCAAATTCGCGTCGCTCACGATATCGCCTCAGCTATTTTAGAAACTATCAAAGAGCGGCACATCGACATAGTGTTAATGGGTTGGAAAGGTAACACGATTACCCCAGGGCGAATTTTTGGCAATGTCGTCGATACTTTAATTAGACAAGCAACTTGCAACGTAGTGTTAGTCAAATTTGCCGAGGAACCAGCGAAATCGACTCATAATCCGGCGCTGTGGAGTAAGTACCGTTTGCCAATGCGGGTAAAAGACATGACTTTTCATAATTTGCCTAACTTCAACCGTTGGCTAGTACCGATGGCGGGAGGTCCCAACTCGCAAGCTGCTATTGGACTTTTGCCTGCTTTTTTGACTCTGGCTGAGGAGCCATTTATTCATTTATGTCAAGTATTTCCCGAATCGCGATCGCCTGCAGATACAGACATTTTAGAACAAGGAATGCGCTATTTAGTCCGCCAGAAGCACTTAAAAGGTGCAGTAACGGCTGCACCCATGCAAGCAAAATCCGTAGTTGAAGGTGTAATCGAGCTTGTCAACAAGCAAGATTTTGATGTAATTGTGTTAGGAGCAAGTAGAGAAGGATTATTGCAACAAGCAATCAGCGGTAACATTCCAGCAGCGATCGCCAGCAGCATAGATCGCACTGTAATCTTAGTACGAGGTGCGATCGCCAGCAATTAAATAGGACTTATGAATAGGGACGGAAAAACGAACCACGTTCGCGAAGTGTAGGTTTTGGTTGGGGTAAAAACATCCCCAACTAAACCTGGTCACTGGTCACTGACAAACTGGTCACTGATTTAAGCTTCTCCGCCAATTACTACATCTCGAATTCGCAAACTAGGACCGCCGCAACCTACGGGTAAGCCATTTTGTCCGCCTTTTCCGCAACCGCCAGACTCATCCCAGTAGAAGTCATCGCCAATACCTTCAATATCGGCTAAAGTCTGAAAAACGTTGCCAGATAAAGTTACATCTCTTACAGGTTCGGCAATTTGCCCGTTGCGAATCATCCAAGCTTCCCCAGCACTGAAGGTAAACATTTCGCCGTTGGTCATGCCGCCTAACCAATTTTTGGCATATACTCCTTCTTCGATATCGCTAAAGAGGTCATTTACAGGCGTTTTGCCTCTTTCAATCCAAGTATTGGTCATGCGGACAATTGGGGCATAGTGGTAGCTAAGACAGCGAGCATTACCTGTAGGTGCTTCGCCTAATTTGCCAGCCGTTTCGCGCGAGTGCAATCTACCTACTAATACGCCATCTTTAATTAGTTGCGTTGTATTTGCAGGCGTACCTTCATCGTCGTAGAAAAAGCTGCCGCGATGTCCTTCTGGTGCAGCACCATCAAAAATTTGGAGTTCCTTTGGTCCAAAACGGCGCCCAATACTCATTACCTCTAGCAAATCGGGGTTTTCATAAGCCATATCTGCTTCCGAAAGATGCCCAAAAGCTTCGTGGACGAATAAGCCGCTCAAAATAGGGTCGATAACTACGGTGTATGTACTACCCTTGACGGAGGGTAAAGATAATGCAGCAACGGCTCTTTGAGCAGCAGAGCGGACTTTATCATCAAGAGAGGTCAAATCTTCGTAAGCTTTGCGCGAACCTGTAGTTTCTCGCCCAGTTTGCACTGTGTCGCCGTCACGCGCAGTAGCAGCAAAGCGCATTTCCATATCTACCCAGGATTGCTCGATTAGCGTGCCTTCTGAGGTTGCTAGGACGACTTTTTGAATCGTATCGCCATAGCGGACAGATGTAGTAGTAATACGATTATCTACGCTTTTGAGGATGTCGCTGTAGCGATCGCACAGTTCTTTTTTAGCAGATAAGGAAATATTACGCGGATCTATGCCTGTTAAGGGAACAAAGCAAGTATCTTGGCGCGGCTCAATTGCTGCTAGCTGAGTTTCCGAGTCACCAACTATTCTGGCGGCGGTGATTGCTTCTTCAATGCGATCGCTAATTGTGGCTAAATGGTTAAAGCTACTAAGTCCCCAACCACCTTTATAACAAGCTCTAATTTGACCGCCTATTGACAAACCTTCACTTAGGGTTTCAACTTTATCGCCGCGCCGGAGAATATCTGTGCCTTGGGCTTCTTCTAGGCGAATAGCAAGATAATCTACTTGAGAACTATAACGGGCAATTAGGTCGGAAAGTAAATTTCGGGCATCAACAACAGCAATCGGCATATAAAAGCAGCCAGAAAATAACTTCCTTTATTTTGAATGAATTTGGGTGCGATCGCTACAACAATAGTTTTGAGTTTTAAGTTTTAAGTTTTGAGTTGAAGACTAAGCTGTTAATCCCCATGTTGCTCCCATATCTCCCCATCTACCCATTGCTGATAAAATAAACTCGCTTTCCACTTATATAAGGCGGTGAGGGAGTGAGGTTATCAAAATTGCGGCAACAGCCGAGTTTATGGCTGGTTATTAAGGTTGCGAGTATTTTTTTCGTGCTGTGTCTGATATTGACTTTGCATCGGTACTACACCTTTTACGCTTCTTTCGATCAAGGTATTTTTAATCAGGTATTCTGGAATGGCACTCACGGGCGTTTCTTTCAAAGTTCCCTCTCTTCTAGCCTTTCTACTAATGTTGTCCACAATGGCGAAGTTCCAGAAGTGTTTTATCACCGCTTGGGACAGCATTTTACTCCAGCCTTGTTACTCTGGTTGCCGCTGTATGCTTTATTTCCTTCGCCTGTTACCCTGACTGTTTTACAAGTTACTCTAATTACTGCAGCCGGAATTGTTCTTTATGCTTTGGCGAGACACTATTTAGAACCGCCCCTAGCAGCAATGGTAACAGTTAGCTTTTATGGCGCTAATGCTGTTATTGGTCCAACTTTGTCAAATTTCCACGATATTAGCCAAATTCCCTTGTTTGTGTTTGGACTGTTGCTAGCAATGGAAAAACGTAAGTGGTGGATATTTTGGCTGTTGGCGGTGTTAATTTTGGCGGTGAGGGAAGATAGTGGCGTAGTGCTATTTAGTATTGGATTTTATTTAGTTGTTAGCAAACGCTTTCCCCGCATTGGGCTTGCTGTTTGCACTCTTAGCTTTTCTTATATGCTGCTGCTAACTAATGCGATTATGCCGCTCTTTTCTGAGGATATTTCGCGGCGATTTATGATCGAACGGTTTGGACAGTACACGGATGAAGAGGAAGCTACTACCTTAGATATTATCTGGGGAATGATTAGCCATCCCGAACGTTTGATAGGACAGCTTTTTTCGCCACTAGGAAAGAAAATTAGCTATTTATCTGGGCATTTCTTGCCTTTAGCTTTTGTACCTGCTGCTAGTGCTTCGGCGTGGGCGATCGCACTTTTTCCTTTGTTACAAATATTCTTGCAACAAGGTGAGTCGAGACTTGCAATTACAATTCGCTATGCCTTAACTGTTGTTCCTGGGGTATTTTACGGGACAATATTGTGGTGGGCAAATCATCCCAAACGATTTAAGCCTTCTTTTCGCCGCTTTTGGGTAGGCTGCATTTGTCTATCTTTATTTTTTACGCTGACATCTAATCCCAGTCGGACATTTTACTTTGTAATTCCTGACTCTATTCAACCTTGGGTTTATGTATCTTTGCCTCAGCAATGGCATCATGTATGGCAAATTAGGAGCCTTTTATCACAAATTCCCTCAGATGCTAGTGTAGCGGCTACTACTTACATAGTTCCTCATCTTTCTAGCCGTAGGGAAATTATCAGGTTTCCAGCTTTGCAGTTGCGTAACGATCGCCAACAAGTAGTTAATGTTGATTATGCGATCGCCGATTTGTGGCAATTTCAGCAGTATCAAGTTGCTTTTGATAGCGATCGCGAGTTACTCAAACAAGGTATGACTGTGATTAACCAGCTTATAAATAGCCAAGAATACGGGCTGATTGGTTTTGCAGATGGTGTAGTGTTGTTGCAAAAAGGCACACCTAATAATCCGTCTGCAACTAATGCTTGGGCAGAATATCAAAAAACCATTCAGATATCCTGAACGGCATTACTAAACTGACGCTGCTATTTACGCATCGATCGCAACTATTATCCTCTTAATGTCCTGCCTGCTTGTGACAGCAAATCTGCAAGCTGACGAATTTTAGCTGCAACCTCGTTAGAAGTTTCGATCGATAATTCGCCCAAGGTGTCTTCGCCTACACTGGTGAGCAAATTAGCTATTGCTTCGGCGCTTTTGCCTTTACGTAAAGCGTCTTTGAGTTCTCCTAGATCGTTGGCAATGTCTAATCCTTGAAGTTGGTGCTGCCAACTTTCCAGCACTGCAATTGCTTGTTCGACTGGAATTGCTGTAATTCCACTTTCGAGAGCGGCGATCGTCGAATCAATATCAGCCTGAGTTGATGCCATGAGAAAATCCTGATTACAAAAGATTCGATCTGTTGAATTATATCCGGCTAACATCGTGCTGAATTTAGATAGCATAAATCGTCCCTCTAGAGGAGGAAGCCGATTGAACTTGCCAAAATTGGCAGGTTAAAAGAGCGAAATTCTCCTCAAATTCAGCAATAGCCCCTAAACTTGTGCCATCTGTTTAGATTCGGTAAATATACGATCGCGATTATGGGATGCATCAAAATCTATTTCTGGTCCTACTGGCACAATTTGGGTAGGGTTAAGTTGGGGTAAGCCTTGATAGTAAAGCTTTTTGATATGATCGGCGTTGCATACATCTTTAACTTTGGGCTGTTGGTATAAATCTTTAAGATAATTCCACAAGTTGGGGTAATCGACGATGCGACGCAGGTTGCATTTAAACAAGCCGTAGTAAGCTAAATCAAAGCGCAAAAGTGTTGTAAACATACACCAGTCTGCTTCTGTTATCTGGTTTCCACATAAGTATCGCTGCGCTGCTAGTACGTTTTCCCAGTAATCTAAAGCTTGAAATAACTCTGTAACTGCTTCTTCGTAGGCGGCTTGAGTGTTAGCAAATCCCGATCTATACACGCCATTATTAATCGGCTGATAGATAGCATCAATTGTTTTATCAATTTCCTGCTGTAACTCGGTGGGGTAAAAGTTAGCGTCAGTGTTGCTATCTGCAAACTGGGTGTCAAACATCCGTATAATCTGGCGCGATTCGTTATTAACTATAGTTGCAGTCTGTTTATCCCAAAGTACCGGAACTGTAACGCGCCCCGTATAATTAGGATTAGCTCTAGTGTAAGTATCGCGTAGATAGAAGTCGCCATTTACAATATCGGGAATGCAACCAGGATTTTGAGTAAATTTCCAGCCATCTTCGCTAATTACCGGATCGACGATCGAAAGGCTAATAATATCTTCTAATCCTTTCAATTTCCACATAATTGCTGTGCGATGCGCCCAAGGACAACCTAACGAGACATAAAGATGGTAGCGGTTGGCTTCAGCCTTGAAACCGCTAGAACCATCAGCAGTAATCCAGTTGCGAAAATGAGTAGGCATTCGGTTAAACTTGCCTTGTTCGTCTCTTTCCGTCCAATCTGTTACCCATTTGCCATCAACTAACATTCCGAGTGTCATAATTACCTCTGTTCATATTCGCCCTAAACTTTTACTGTCTCTTCACTGGTCACTGATAATTGGGTAAGGAATAAGCTACATCTCTACTAAATGGTGCTGACAAATCCGCCCATTCTTCGTGAGGTACATCTACACCTAATTCAATGACGTTGCGATCTGGATCTAGTACGTAAAACGATCGCATTACTGTATGGTCAACTGTACCTAAAATAGTCACGCCAAAAGATTTACAGCGGTTGTATAACTCGGCTAATGCTTGCTCGTTGCTGACATTAAAACAGATGTGAAATAAGCCTGTTGCCTGACTTTGAGGTGCGATCGCCTTGCTACCAACTTCGACTAAAGCTAAATCGTGGTGATGTTTCCCTGCATGGTAAAACCACATACCAGGGCGTTCGGCTACTTTTTGCATTCCTAGTATTTCTTGGTAGAAGCGATCGCTAGCTTCTAAGTTTCTCACTTTCAAAACAATATGATTGATTCCTTGTATAGCCATTGTTTTGTACCGCTGCTAACGTTTGCGTTAGTAATGTACTAATGCGTACTATTATTTATATCATAAATATTGTTTGCACGCAAACAGTCTATATAGGAACTTTCTCAAATATGCTCCTGAGCTTGACTAAAGCAGCTTCAATTTGCGGTAAATCTTCAGGTTCCAGGAGAGCGAAACGCTCTTTGAGGTAGGCAATATGGGCGGGGAAGGTTTCAGCAAAGACTTTTTCACCTTCAGGAGTAAGTACGGCAAGAAAGCTGCGCCGATCTTCTTTTGGTACTTCGCGGCGGACTAAGCCTTTCTTTTCTAAGCGATCGATAATGCCTGTAAGTTCGCCTTTAGTGGTCAGAGTTTTTTCGGCTAACTTGTGAAAAGTCATACCAGGGGTATTACCCAAAGTGCTAATTACATCAAACTGGGAGGAAGTTAAACCCATCTGGCGAATTTGGGCATCAGAATAGCTTCTAAAAGCTTGGTAAGCCCAGACTAACTCGCGTACTGTCCCCATAAATAATTCTTTGGCGGCGGCTTTAGTTGCAGACTGATTTGTTTGATTATCTTCGGTTGTCACTAGACTTCGATCCCCCTGTAGTCCCCCTTGTCTCCCACATCACTAATGCGAGTCTTGCAAATATTCAATAGCTGCGGCGAGTTTTGTCGGGTATCCTTCAGCAAATCTCTCAAACCACAAGCCTTCAGAAGACAAAGGATCTAGTTTTTCTAACCAAGCTTGAGCCTGAACTTTTAGAGCCTCAAGTTGTTTTTGCCTTTGCTGTTGTTGCTGTTGTAGCTGTGCTTGGATTTGCTGCTGTTTTTGTTGTGCTGCTATTTTGTCTTGTTCTTGATAATCGTTCTTAACTTGGTTTAGTAGGCTGTCTATAGCGGAATTTGATGCAGGTTGCGATCGCTTTATATTAGGCGATTGAGGTGCTGGTGGCTTTTGATACTTGCCTTCTACTTGCTCTAAAAGGCTATCAATAGCTGCATCGTTGGCTGCGGCTGGATTTGGTAAATTGGGCTTTACTGTAGGTTCTTGAGACTCGGCTTTAATTTGAGCTAAAAGTTTATCAATTGAGTCCATCACTTTGAGTCCTAAATTAAGGGAACAACTTTAACAGTGACCAGTGACCAGTGACCAGTGACCAGTTAAATAATGAATCAATTTCTTGATTTTTCCCAATTTTATTTCGGGGCTTGTACCTACTACTAACTGGCAAAACCCAATCGTTACCAAAGGGTAATTAGTCGTTAATAGCGTTCAGCAATACTTCAGACAAACTCATGTCTTCCATATCGTCCATTGTAATCGTGTCGCAGATATCAAACTTTGCTCCAGCAGTTTGCAGTTCGTCATCTAAAACTTTGAGAAAGCGAGTTGCTTGAGCATCATTACCTACTTGAACTATTGAAATGGCTAGTTCTTCGTCACGATCCATACGCCTAGAGACTTCGATAATTACCTTCATCACAGCTTTGCGATCGTCTGGTTCGCCATCTGTTACTACTAAAATAGTTTCGCCATTTGGTTTAGTTTGATTTGCCGATTTACGCGCAAAGTAGTCGTCGGTGGCGTGTTTGAGTACAGCCGCCAAATCGGTAGTACCAGAGGGATCGTTTTCTTGAAATATTTGCGTAACTTTGCTAGAAGTGACATTTTCAAAGCGTTTGAATTTACCAGAAAATAAGTAGATAGTAATGCCATCTGGATCGAATTGTTCGCATTTACTAGCTAATGCTAAAGTTGATTCTTGCGCTGCTACCCAGCGAGTTCTACCATTTTTTTGATCTGGGGTAGCCATGCTGCCGCTTTTGTCGATAATTAGGGTATAGTCTCGGTTCTGTAGCATAAATACCTGTTAATCGTTAATGGCGTTAAGTAGCACGTCCGCAAGACTCATGTCTTCCATGTCATCTAGCGTAATCGCATCGCAGATATCAAATTTTGCGCCTACTCCTTCTAATTGATCGTCTAAGGCTTTGAGGAATTTAGTAGCTTGCGGATCGTTACCGACTTGAATCATCGAAATAGCTAACTCTTCATCGCGTTCCATTTGCCTTGATGCATTTACAATAGCTTCCATTACAGCCCTGCGATCGTCTGGTTCGCCATCTGTAATTACTAAAATTGTTTCTCCATTAGGCTTAGTTTGTCCGGCACTTTTGCGCTTGAAGTAGCTATTGGTAGCATCTTGCAGTACGGAGTATAAGTTAGTAGTCCCCGATGGATCGTTTTCTTGAAAGATTTGGGCAACTTTAGCAGATGTTACATCATCGTAACGCTTGAAGCGACCGGAAAATAAATAAACTGTAATTCCATCTGGATCGAACTGTTCGCATTTTCTAGCTAAAGCTAAAGTAGATTCTTGAGCTATTTCCCATCTACTTTTTCCACCCATTTGATCGGGAGTGGACATACTGCCGCTTTTGTCAATAATTAATGTATAATCGCGGTCTTTCATATTATGTCTTCCTGATAATTACGTCTTCGGCTCTAGTCTAGCTTTTAGGTAATGCTACGTCACCTAGCAAATAAAAAAGGAAAAGGATTTTTCTGCCCTTTTCCCTTTAACCTTTGCCCTTGTACAACTACACAGGATTTAGTTGAGTTTTCTGTTGCAGGATGTGGAGAATTGTTGCTTTTTCTAGAATGCCTACTAATACTCCGTTTTCCTTAATTACAGGTAATGCTGACTTTTGTTGCTGCTCTAGTTGCATTACCGCCTCTAATAGCGATCGCTCGGAAGATACGACTGTAGTAATATCAATTGGTTGCATTAAGTCTTTGACTTGCATTTCTTGCCAGCGCGAACTTGGAACTTTGCTCAAGTCTTCAATTGCGATCGCACCTACTAATATACCTTGCTCGTCTGTAACTAGATACTTGCGCCAATTGTTGCCATTGATAATAGATTCGTCAGCAAACTCTCTTAAACTTAGATTTGCCGCAACTTGCGGACTATTAGCAGTTACCGCATCGGCTGCTGTCAAACCTTGGAATTTTTCTTGTACGGTAGCAGACTGAGCCGCTCTACCTGCATTTTGCAACAAGAACGAACCGATGAGCAAGTTCCAGATATTAGCAAAGCTGCCGAATAATAATAGCGGAATTAAACCACTAGCGATCGCTAGCCAACCAATAAATTGCCCTACACGACTTGCAAATACAACGCCCTTATAAGGATTGCCTGTAATTTTCCAGACTAAAGCTTTAAGAATATTGCCACCATCTAAAGGTAACCCTGGAATTAAGTTAAATAGCGCTAGTGCTAAGTTGACATAAGCTAACGTGCCGAGTATTGCCGCCAATGGTCCTGATAAGGGAATAGTAGCAGTAATAGCCGTAACTATACCAAATATTGCCAAACTAACTAAAGGACCTGCGATCGCTACCCAAAATGCTCCGGCTGGTGTTTTTGACTCTTTTTCTAAACTCGCCAAACCACCAAACAGAAACAGCGTAATCGATTTAACGCCAATTCCTTGCTTCAAGGCAACGAAACTATGTCCTAATTCGTGTGCTAGTACAGAAGCAAACAACAATAAAGCTGCAACTAATCCCAGCAGCAAAGGTAAAAAGCCATTTAATCCAGGAAATTGCGCCGCCAAGTTGCTAGCATAGCTCCAACTTACAAAAGCTAGAACTAAAAACCATGACTGGGCGATATAAAAAGGAATCCCGAACAAATTGCCTGCGCGAATAGTGCCATTCATCATGCACTGCCTCTCATTTCAGCTATGTCTCGATCGTAACGAAATGTTAAACGGGTTTAATCTTTTAAAATAGAGTAGTATCCGTCCTTTGAGGTGCGGTTATGAGAATCAGGCGTACTTAGTTACTTGCCTAGCACCTTAAAATTATCCAAGCTGACTCGCTACAAATATGGTTAAGTACACTCTTGCTCAAAGTCCAGAGATTATATTGAATGTCCCTGGCAAAGATTCAGCCAAAGCTCGTGAAAAAGCAATGGATCAACTGATGGAATTGATGGATGATGGGACATTATCTACCGATCTTGCCGATGGTTTTAGTCCGCAGCAGTTCATTGAAGTCAAAGATTTGCCTGCTGACGAACAAAGCGATGAAGACGGTATAACTCAAGCCGTACAAGTGCTAAATAACTTAGCTACGTTGAAGTTGAAAGTACAAGAATCGCGCAGCGAGGCGCTAGCTGTGCGTGCGGCAGTCGATATTTTGTTTACCGATAAGTCAGTCAGCGAGGAAGAAATAGCCAGCCTCAAAGAAGGCTTTAAGGTACTCAAAACCTTTGCTCAAGCGAACTTGCGCTATCAAGAAGCAAGAGCAAAAGCAGAACAAGCGCGGGCTGTTTTGGATCGCGCTTTGAAGTCTCCTGAAGGTTAAAGTTATAAGCGATCGCATTAGACAATTCTTTTTTGGAGTGCGATCGCACATTAGCAAACTATAGATCGCTAAGGAGGTTGAAATGATTGCAATATCAGATAAACCATACATGACTCCAGAAGAATATTTGGAGTGGCAAGAAACGCAAGAGCTTCGCTATGAATACGTAGATGGAGTTGTGTACGCTAAGGATGAAGTTTATGGCATGACAGGGGGAACCCTTGCTCATAACGATATTGCCCTTAACCTTTATAGTGCTTTGCGTTCCCCCATACGCACAAAAGGCTGTCGGGTAAATGTTGCCGATGTCAAAGTTCAAACTGCTGAAACAGGTGCTTTTTTCTATCCCGATGTGCTGATTTCCTGCGATTCTCGTGACAAAATCGCTACCAAATTTGTCCGTTTTCCCTGTCTCATTGCTGAAATCCTTTCTCCTAGTACCGAAGCTTACGATCGCGTTGCAAAGTTTGCCCAATATCGCCGCCTCGAAAGCCTGCGAGAATACGTGCTGATTAGTTCGGAAAAAGTCAGCGTTGACATTTTTAGGCTCAATGGCAGTCATAAATGGGAACTTACACCATACTCTGCAGGTGAAATAGTTCAGTTTACAAGTATTAACTTTGAATGCCCAATTGAACTGCTGTATGAAGCTGTAGAATTACTCTAGAAAAATAACCTTAGACTTGCAGTTTGGGTAAGATATGAGAGTTTAGGGGAGCGCAGGAAGGTTAAACATGATTGCCAATTCCCAAAAGCGACACATGACACCTGATGAATACCTGGCATGGGAAGCTTGTCAGGAAACAAGGCACGAGTATGTTGATGGCGAAGTCTACGCCATGACTGGCGGTACTTTGCCCCATAATACGATCGCTATTAATCTTACCTCTGCCCTCAAAAATCCTGTGAGAAGTCGAGGCTGTCGGCTGTTTATGTCAGATGCGAAAGTTCAACTTTCCGAATCTGGCAACCCATATTTTTATCCAGATGTCTCAGTAACTTGTCATCCTGAAGATAAGCAAGCAACTAAATATCTAAAATACCCCTGCCTAATCGTTGAAGTTGTCTCTCCTAGTACCGAAGCTTACGATCGCGGTACAAAATTTGCTCAATATCGCCGCCTTGAAAGCCTGCGAGAATACGTGCTGATTAGTTCGGAAAAAATTAGCGTTGACATTTTTAGGCTCAACGACAGTCATAAATGGGAATTTACACCATACGCCGCAGGTGAAATAGTTCAATTTACAAGTATTGACTTTGAATGTCCAATTGAACTGCTGTATGAAGATGTAGAACTTTTACCCTCAGAAAATGGCTATGCCAGGATTGTGTCTTGAGTGAGACATAAATCGGGTAAATATGCCTGCGTTGTCAGGTATTAATCTAAATTAATATGCTCAAGCGATCGCAAATAATCCCATAATTATGAAAATTCTATTTTTAGATCAAAGCGGTAAACCTGGCGGTGCAGAACTGTGTTTAATTGATATTGCCAAACCTTACCGCGATAATTGTTTGGTGGGTTTATTTGCTGATGGGACGTTTAAACAATTACTAGACGAGCAACATATCCCCGTACAAGTGCTAGCAAGTCAAGGGATAGAAGTACGCAAGGAAAGCGGTTTAGCTAAGGGTTTAGGTAGTTTGGGGCAACTCGTACCGCTGATTAATCGCGTTACTGCTCTTAGTCGCAAATACGATTTAATTTATGCTAATACTCAAAAAGCGCTAGTAGTAGGTGCGATCGCCAGTTTCTTCAGCCGTCGCCCTTTGGTGTATCATTTGCACGATATTTTATCTTTAGATCACTTTAGTGCTACTAACCGCCGCATTGCTGTAACTTTGGCTAATCGCGCAGCTTTAGTTATTGCCAATTCCGAGGCTAGTCAAGCAGCTTTTATTGCCGCAGGCGGGCGCAAAGAAATTGTAGATTTTGTTTACAATGGCTTTGACTTAAATTTGTATCAACAGCCGCAAGCCTCACTCAAGCGAGAGTTAGGGTTAGAAGGCAAGTTTGTAGTCGGTCATTTTAGCCGCCTATCGCCCTGGAAAGGACAGCATATATTGCTAGAGGCGCTGCAATATTGCCCAGAAAATGTAGTAGCAATTTTTATCGGCGATGCCTTATTTGGCGAACAAGATTACGTACAGCAGTTGCATACCAAAGTTACTGAACTAGGTTTAGAAAACCGAGTCAAGTTTTTAGGATTTCGTTCCGATATTATCCCTTTGATGAGTGCTTGCGACTTAGTTACGCATACATCAACCGTCGCCGAACCATTTGGGCGCGTAATTGTCGAGGCGATGTTGTGCGGTACGCCTGTAGTTGCAACCAAAGCTGGAGGCGCAATTGAACTTGTTGAAGATGGTAAAACAGGCTGGTTAGTCGAACCAGGAAATGTTGATGCATTAGCCGCAACGATTAATACTTGCCTAGAACAATCACAATTAAGCGCTAATATCGCGCAGCAAGCGAAGGTACAAGCAAGCCAAAGATTTGACGTAGCAACGATTAATCAACAAATTGAAAAATTACTAAGTAACGTTGCCCTTACTTAATACGTCATGCCCATGACCAGTTATTAGTAAGTACAAGTCAATCGACGTTTGGGTATAGAGTATTCTATCTCCTGGGTATAGAGTATTCTATCTCCAAAGTTCGCGCCCCAAATTAAGAGAAGTGAAAAATCAAGAAATTGATTGATTATTTAAATCCTAGCTCTTTTAAGTATGGGCATTAACTGGTCACTGGTCACTGGTCACTGGTCACTGTTAAAAACTCACGCCCGTCGCCGCCGAAAATGAGGAAGTTCGATCGCCGCTAATGATTTGAGTCCTTTGGGCGGACGGGAGGGGTAAACTACTGGTGAGGGCCAATTTTTGTTGGCGTTGAAGTAGCTTGTCTCTGTTTCTACTGGTGAAGAGACATTTGGATCTTCATCTAGTTCTGCAAGTAGATCTGCTGTTAGGCTAGCGATCGCTTCATCTTGTAAGTTATTTTCCACTAAGTTTGCTAACTCTTGCCATTGGACTTCGATAATTTCATTGTCGCGATCGCTTGGTAGTTCTTCTGCAACAATTGGCTGTTCTATACCGATATTTGGTTCGTCTGTTTCTACTACCGCAGCTTCATTAACTAAATCTGTTTCTGGCTGATGGCGTTCCCAATCAAGTTCTATTGTGCCCTTACATGGTGTTTTTACCGTCCAAGTTTTTATTGGCGGTGCTTTAGGAACGGCAAAATCGGCTTCTAAATCGGTGGGATGATTTATATACTGCTGGTTGATTGCTGGAGTTGCCAAACACTTTTCTAGAGCGAATTTAAGTTGCACGCTATGTTGCTGTTCTCGATGTAAGCGCGTGCGTAAATCTCGACAAGTATTTTTTGCCTCTAGTAGTTGGTAAGACTGTTCGCTATAAATAGCCTGCGATTGGGCGACAAACTCTTTGTGACTTGCAAGTTCCGTATTTAAAGTTTCAATTAAATTTTGCTGGCATTCAATAGTTTGACAGGCAGCTTCTAGCGCTCGATCTTTTTCTAAAAGCATCGTCTGTGCAACTTGATTTTGCGCTTTTTGAGATTCTAAAGCTTGGTGAAACTGTGTCATTGCTTGACTTAGATCGGTAACTCGCTTACCTAAATTGCTATTTGACGATCGCAATTGTTGAATCAAAGCTACTAAATTTGTCATATTTGAGGGCGCAATGGCTCCTTGTTGCTTATTTTTAGCTTCAACTTGGAGAAAAAATTTATTATCTATTTCTTGGGGCTTTTCTGATGGAATATTGGATACTTCGTTGCTTTGTAGGGCAATTACAGGGCGATCGCTTTGGGGCATATTTGCAGCAAATAAGCTAGAATCGCTTGTCTCGATCTGGTTTTCTGCCAATGTATCTAAATAATCCATTAGTTCATCTAACGCCCAGTTACGATAATTTTCTGTTTGATTTCTGGGCATAGTTGCTTGCAGTGAATTGCTATAACTTACGTTCGTTTGAGTGTCTGTCAATGAATTTACATAATTCATTAATTCTTCTAGCGCCCAATTTTTAGTATTTTCAGCTTCACTCATATTTTTCCCCACCCAAGTTATTTAATTTGATTACAAACCTTAACAGACGTTGGCGATCGCTAACTTTAACTCGATGCTTGTACTGAATTTTTAGAAAATGTTAAACGGTTTGATTCTAGCAACCTCCGAGCTTTTAAAATACCTATTCAAAGCGTTTTTTTTGTTAATTTTTAATTAAATAAGTAATGAACAACGATTCTTATTAACTGTCAACCGTAATTTTACTTAGAAGATTTTGACTAATCAAAACAAGTGAAAAAGGCAATTTAGCTCGATCGTTTGTCAAAAAGGCGATCGCCCACGTATGCTGAAAGATAAAGATTTATTAATTGATAAATTAAATGGATCGCCTAGAAATCCTGCTAAAAATGGCAGAAGACGAATTAACTGAATACAGCACTACTGCTCGCAAAATAGAAAAACTACGGCGCAAAATTGGTTTATCTGTACCAATAGCAGAGCAGAGAACAGCAAAAGAGGCGTTAGCAGCAAGTATGCAAGCTGGTGGGATCGAGCAGCTAATCGAACAGCAGCGGCAAACAGTAGCTTTGCCATTTTGGGGAATTGCCGGATTAGGCTTATTAGTAGGGATTTCTTTTTCAGAACCATTAGGCTTAGTAGCAGCGATCGCTGGAACAATCGCCGCTTACAGAATCCAAAAATGGGGTTGGCAATTGCAAGCAAAGCGTTTATTGCTGCAAACCTTTGAAGATATCGAAGCTAGGATAAATCAGTAAATAACAGACCAGGGAGACTTTTGTAGTGACCAGTAACTAGGTAAAGATGAGATAGTTAATATGTCAGACAATTAACAGTAAATAGTTACTGGTGCTTAACTGGTCACTGGTCACTGGTCACTGGTCACTGGTCACTGGTCACTGGTCACTGGTCACTGGTCACTGGTCACTGGTCACTGGTCACTGGTCACTGGTCACTGGTCACTGGTCACTGGTCTAGGGTAGCCAACGCGGGTGAAAGCCTGGTAATGGTAATTGTTCTGGTTGCACTTGGGTAGATGTTTTTGCTGATGCAACTAGAGGTACTAGCCAGAGACGACTTGTGGCGATCGCTTCTCCGTCATTGGTGCGGGGAACATTAGTTTGTGGTGAATTATTGGGCGTTGTTGCTGTGACAATTTGATCCAATAATAAAGCTAAACCATCGGGTGATAAGCTTACTTGGACATCTTGCTGTTCGGGCATGACAATTAGAGGAGTTTGTTTGCCAGAATTGATGTCAACAGCCGCTAAATACGGCTGTTCTTGATAAGTCTCGCCTTCTACTAATTGAGTCAGCATACAGTAGATACTGGGCAATGTAGGGTGAAAAAGACAGCTATTAATTGAACCAGTAGTACGGAACAGTTGTTTTTGTACGCCTTGATTGGTGACTAAAAATAGCGATCGCGTGTAGTCAGAATTAAACTGCACCATCGCCGCTTTAGTTCCATCTGGGGCAAAATCTAGCACCATGCCAAACTTAGGTAAAAAGTCTAATGGTTTAGTTGCTTGCACCTGCAACGGTAAAATGGCTACGCCTTGACCTTGGGCAACCGCTAGAGTTGAACTATCTGGTGTAATGATAAAGTCTCCTCCTGGTTGGCTTTGTAGTAGTTGTGGTTTAGGAGGAGAGTTGCGATCGCTATCTGCTTTCAGCATCCACAGTCCAAAGTCTCCAGGATTTTTTTGACTTACTCTTTGTACGACAATCGTTTTCCCATCTGCTGATAAGTCGAACTTGAGGTTTTGATAACCTTTGTCATCCAAAACTAGATCGATTCTACCTGGGGCAACATTATTTTGAGCATTTAGCTCTGACTCAATGCCTGTCGTCACGTTATATAACTGAGTTAGTAGCAAACCTTGGCGATCGCTAGTTCGTTCGCTAGCAGAAAATAAAATTTTGTTACCTGTAGGGTAAGGTTTGAAGTCTACTACAACTAAATCTTTGGGCGTGAGGATAGTTTTTTGCTCTTTGGTAAGGTTGTAGAGGATCAAGCGCCCTTGTTCGTCACCTTCTACACCCAAATAGACAAAAGCGCGATCGCGGGTTTGAAAAACGCCTTTAAATGGTTGAATTGGTTTGCCTGTAAGCTTATCTGCAAACCGATCTTTAGCTCCATTTAGCTGCACTTGATAGGTATTGCCATAAGGAGGTGGAGCTAGCAAAGTATAAGCCATTTTCCGCCCAGCCCAGCTAATTTTGCCTGGTAGTTGCGGATCTATTTGCAGGTTATCTTCAACGCTCTGAATATTCATGGGGCGGCTGAAGTTGAGATAAAAGGCGTTATCTGTTGCGCCTACACGCTGATTTTGCCAGCTAAAATCGCGGACGCGCGGCGCGATCGCATCGCCTTGAAATAACAGCAGTACCGTAATTAAGCTGAGTATTGCCATGAGAGCGATCGCAACGCGATCGAGTGGTTGAAAAAACGACTTAATTTTGACTGACATTGATTACCGAAAATAGACAGGAGAGCAAAAGAAGCAATTAGCTATTGATAGAGTAGCGCTATCCTAGCTTGCTGTTGACATGGACGCGAAAATTTTTCTAAGCAACTGCGATCTCTCATCTCAAAACCTGGTCACTGGTCACTGATTTAAAACCTGGTCACTGGTCACTGAAAAACTGGTCACTGATTTAAAACCTGGTCACTGGTCACTGAAAAACTGGTCACTGATTTAAAACCTGGTCACTGGTCACTGAAAAACTGGTCACTGATTTAAGGCAGGTTCGGTATAAACACCAAGCCAAGATTGTTAAGAAAAGCGACAATAAAAGAAAGGATAGTTGATACTGAGCGTTTCATGAGTACAAATACTACCATTAATAAAAATCCCCTATTATTAGGTCAAGGACTACCACCCTTTGCAGAGATTAAGCCGGAACACGTAGTTCCTGCAATGACTCAACTGTTAGCAGAAGCAGACGAAGAAATAACAGCATTAGAAGCACAAGTTCAGCCTACTTGGACTGGCTTAGTAGAACCATTAGATCGCCTAGGCGAACGTGTAACTTGGAGTTGGGGTATAGTTGGGCATTTAATGGGTGTAAAAAATAGCCCCGAACTGCGGGAAGCTTATGAAAGCGTACAGCCGCAGGTAGTGCAGTTTTTTAATAAACTCAGCCAAAGTCAGCCTATCTATGCAGCTTTTAAAGCCCTAAAAGCAAGTCAAGATTGGGATAGCCTAGATTCAGCCCAAAAGCGGATTGTAGATGCAGCTATCAAAGATGCAGAACTTTCAGGGATTGGCTTAGAAGGCGAAAAGCGCGATCGCTTTAATGCTATTCAACTAGAACTTGCCGAAATTTCGACTAAGTTCTCCAACCATGTCTTAGATGCAACCAAAGCTTTTAGCTTGACTTTAACAAGCAAAGCAGAAATTGACGGTTTACCCCCTAGCTTAGTTAGTTTAGCTGCTCAAGCTGCCCGCGAAGCTGGCGAAGAAAACGCAACTCCTGAAAATGGTCCTTGGCTGATTACCTTAGATTTCCCCAGTTTTGGTCCTTTCATGCAGCACAGCACGCGCAGCGATTTGAGGGAAAAACTCTATAAAGCTTTTATTAGTCGCGCCTCTTCAGGCGAGTTAGACAATAACCCCTTAATCGAGCGCATCTTACAGCTACGTCAAGAAAAAGCCCAATTGCTAGGATTTGCTAGTTTTGCCGAACTTAGCCTAGCAAGAAAAATGGCTCCAAGTGTAGCCGCCGTAGAAGCGCTATTAGAAGAATTGCGCGGTACTAGCTATGAAGCAGCCAAGAAGGATTTAGCAGACTTAAAAGCCTTTGCAGCCAGCAAAGATCCCAAAAATAGCGATCTCAAACACTGGGATATCAGCTTTTGGTCAGAACGCCAACGGGAAGAAAAGTTTGCTTTTAGCGCCGAAGAATTGCGCCCTTACTTCCCCTTGGAGCAAGTATTAGAAAGCTTATTTGGCATAGTCAATCGGTTATTTGGTGTAACTATTACCGCCGCAGATGGTCAAGCTCCAGTGTGGCATGAAGATGTACGTTATTTTCAAGTTGCCAACGAACAGGGAGAAGCGATCGCCTACTTCTATCTAGATCCCTACAGTCGCCCTGCAGAAAAGCGCGGTGGTGCTTGGATGGATGATTGTATCGGTAGAGCAAAAATTACGCAAGCTGACGGTACAACGACATTACGCAAGCCTGTAGCCTATCTAGTTTGCAACCAAACTCCCCCAGTTGACGGGAAGCCGAGTTTGATGACTTTTGGCGAAGTAGAAACTCTATTTCACGAATTCGGTCACGGCTTGCAGCATATGCTGACTAAAGTTGATTACGCCGATGCTGCTGGGATCAACAACGTCGAGTGGGATGCGGTAGAATTGCCCAGTCAATTTATGGAAAATTGGTGCTACCACTACCCGACTTTGATGGGTATGGCAAAACACTACGAGACGGGCGAACCGTTACCAGATCATTACTACCACAAGCTAGTAGCAGCCAAAAATTACATGAGCGGTAGCGCTATGCTGCGCCAACTGCACTTTAGTCAAGTAGATATCGAACTACACCACCGCTATCAACCTGGTAACGGGGAAACAGCTAACGATGTCCGCAACCGAATCGCGCAAACTACTACAGTTTTGCCACCTTTGCCAGAAGATGCTTTTTTATGTGCTTTTGGGCATATTTTTGCAGGCGGCTATGCTGCTGGCTACTACAGCTACAAATGGGCGGAAGTATTGAGTGCCGATGCATTTGCGGCTTTTGAGGAAGCTGGGCTAGATTCCGAACAAGCGATCGCATCAACTGGGCGGCGTTTTGGCGATACAGTATTAGCTTTAGGCGGTAGCAAGCACCCAATGGAAGTATTTAAGTCTTTCCGAGGACGCGAACCTAGTACCGTAGCTTTGCTCAAGCACAGTGGCTTAGTAGCTGCTTAATTTAGATGGGTAAATACCGATATATCTTGTTTAACAAACCTTACGGCGTTTTAAGTCAGTTTACTGATAGTTCTGGTGAAGAACGGCGGACGTTGAAGGATTATATATCGGTAGCAGGTGTTTATCCTGTCGGGCGCTTGGATTGGGACAGTGAAGGGCTGATGCTGTTAACAGATAACGGACAATTGCAGCACCGCCTGTCTCATCCTCGCTACGCTCATTCACGTACTTATTGGGTGCAAGTAGAGCGAGTTCCTGATGCTGAAGCGATCGCGCAATTGCAAGCAGGAGTAGTAATTGATAATAAGCCTACTCGCCCAGCTAAAGTCCGGTTGTTAGAGTCAGAACCACAATTACCGCCACGCGATCGCCCAATTCGGTTTCGCAAAAATGTACCGACTGCATGGCTAGAAATGACTTTGACTGAAGGACGCAATCGCCAAGTGCGACGAATGACAGCTAAAGTAGGGTTTCCAACGTTGCGCTTAGTTAGAGTTAAGATGGCACACTTAAGCTTAGATGGGCTACAACTAGGTCAGTGGCGCGATTTGACTGCTGATGAAGCTAAATTACTATTTTAATATTTATAACTTTTATATTTGAAAGGCATAATTGCCATATATATATTCAGCAAATATGTATTTATGCTGGAGAAAACGCCTGATGAAGTAGCAATAAAGGTAAACTTACACCGTTTTGCTCTTAATATGGGCAAAAGAGAATTAATTATGGCAACTTAAATATAAAGCCGCTTGTGAGGAGTGCGATTAAATCAGTGACCAGTTTGTCAGTTACCAGTGACCAGGTTTTGGATAGGGTAAAAAATCCCCATCCAAAACCTACAACTTTTAGAAGATAGGGAATTAGACCCAAGGAATGAATATTTAACTGGTCACTGGTCACTGTTAAAAGTTATTTGCCCTGCAAAACGGCAATAGAGGAGTTATTTAGATCGTGCTGATTTGTCCCCAGTGTCAGTTTGACAATCCAGACAATAACAAATTCTGCCAAAATTGCGGCAAATCTTTGAGCTTCAAGATTTGTCCTCAATGTAGCGATCGCGTAGCTGTAAATCAATATGAGTGTGACAACTGCGGGACGAAAACAGGCGTAGTTTGGCGAGCAATAATCGCTCAAGTGCTAAACCGCAATACTTTAGCAGTCACTAATGATGTTGAAATCTCAGAGACAACTGAGGATAGCACTGTTAATAATGCTGAAGTACGGCAGATTGAAGCTAGCACCGATCCAGAAGTAAATAACAATGACGCTGAAGTACGGCAGATTGAAGCTAGCACTGTTAATGATGCTGAAGTATCTCGGACTATTGAAGCTCGAATTACGAATTACGAATTACGAATTACGAATTACGAAGTTAATGATGCCCAAATACCGCTAACAGTGGGCTCGTATTTAGATCCCCAACAGCGCTATCAGGTAATTGAGCTTTTACCGCAGCTAGATCCAAACCAATGGCAATGTAAAGTGTTAGATTGCCAGCCGTTTCAAATCTCGTTAATAAGGGCAGATACTAGCGGCAAAATAGAGTTGCCAGAACTTGCCAAAACTTATATAACTTTGCACTCGCAGTTAGGCGAAAAAATCCCTACCGTTCATGAGGCTTGGCAGCTTGATAACAAGCAGATAGTATTGATTAGCGATCGCTCTTTCGATCGGCAAATCAGTGAGGCGTGGCACGATAATCAAACTACACCAGTCCAAATTTGGCAGTGGTTGTCTGATATGACTGAATTATGGGCAGTATTAACGCCCTGGAATTTACGCCGAAGCGTGCTTGAACTTGCTAACGTGCAAGTCAACGCCAAAGGAGTTCTAGGACTGCAATGCCTGTATGTTGAAGCTACAGACCGCACCTTAACATTACAAAACTTAGGATCAGTTTGGCAGCAGTTATTTCAAGAGTCGCAACGTACCAAAGTTGGGGCTTTAGTAGACCTGCTAGCAGACTTACATCTAGGTAAAATTGAAGTAGTAGAAGATTTGCGATCGCGTCTAGAAATAGTAGCGAACGAACTCCAAGCTGCTGGGATTACGCCACCCGTTTCATCTGTGGATTCAGGCAGCCCACAAGCCGATATAACTACAAGTTATCAGCCTGCGCCCACTATTTTACAAACTAATGAATCACCAAGTACATTTATGCAGATTGATGACACGCCAACTATTGTTTTGCCCATGCAGTTGGTCAGCTTAGACGATGCTGGTCTTACTGATGTGGGCGGTCAGCGCCAGCACAATGAAGATTGTTTTGGCATTGAAACAGCGATTAATAAATTAGAATTTCCTAAAGGCAGAAATATTCAGGCAAGGGGCTTATATATTCTCTGCGATGGGATGGGCGGACACGCTGGGGGTGAAGTTGCAAGTAGCATGGCGGTACGCACGCTACAGCAATACTTTCAAACTCATTGGCAATCGTCGCAATTACCTAGCGAAGAAAGCATCCGCGAAGCCGTACAGCTAGCAAATAAAGCAATTTACGATGCCAACCAACAAGATTCGCGTTCTGGTGTGGGGCGGATGGGGACTACTTTAGTGTTGGTATTGTTGCAAGACAATCAAGTAGCAGTCGCTCATGTCGGCGATAGCCGTTTGTATCGCTTGAGTCGCAAACAAGGTTTGGAGCAAGTAACGTTAGATCACGAGGTGGGACAAAGAGAAATTTTGCGCGGCGTAGAACCTGCGATCGCTTATGCTCGTCCTGATGCGTATCAACTTACTCAAGCTTTGGGACCGCGCGATGAAAACTACATTCACCCAGACGTGCAGTTTCTCGAACTCAACGAAGATACTCTGCTAGTTTTGGCTTCTGATGGGCTGTCTGACAATAATTTAATCGAACATTATTGGCAAACTCATTTAGATCCGCTTTTAAGTTCTAGTAGCAATTTAGAGCAAGGGGTCAACGCTTTAATCGATCTGGCAAATCAGTACAACGGACATGACAATATTACGGCGGTTGTCATCCGAGCAAAAGTGGCTCCGAAACAACAAGCGCCCCAAGTTTAAATAAATTCTTTTGCGCTAATAATGTGGTTACGCTGTCTTTATTACATCCACACCAAAACAATGCCCTCAAGCAGTGGAAGTTTGAGGACGAATCTGTAATTAGAATCGGTCGTTCGCCAGATAATGACGTAATTTTGACTGAGCCTTTGGTATCGCGGCATCATCTAGAACTACGCCAAATTAGTAGCGACTCGTGGCAACTAAGCAATCAAGGGACTAATGGCACGTTTTTAGATGGCATTTTAGTATCGCAAAGCTTAATTACTGACGGTGCTTTGCTTCAGCTTGCTAAGGGCGGTCCGATCCTGAAGTTTCAGTTAGATGCGACACCACAACCAGTAGCGAATCTAAATTCTTCTTCCTATTGCCAGCATACAGGCAACCCCCCAGGCAATTTGTTTTGCATTCACTGCGGACAACCTTTAACGGTACAAAGGACAGTCCGCCAGTATCAAATTTTGCGAACTTTGGGACAAGGGGGAATGGGGACGACTTATTTGGCGTGGGATGAGGTGGGTATAATTTCCGGTATGCCGCAACTTTTGGTACTAAAAGAAATGAATGCGGACATGGCAAAAGTTGCTAAAGCGCAAGAATTATTTGAACGTGAAGCCCGTACGCTGAAGACGCTGCACCATTCAGGGATTCCTAAGTATTACGACTTTTTTTTGGAGGCTGGTAAAAAATACTTGGCAATGGAGTTAATTCACGGTCAAGATTTGGAGAAGTTAATTAACGATAAAGGACCTGTAACTCCAGCGCAAGCGATCGCCTGGGCAATCCAGACGTGCGATGTTTTGACTTATATTCACAACCAGCAGCCGCCACTGATTCACCGCGATATTAAGCCAGCAAATTTAATGGTGCGGACAGCAGATCGGCAAATAGTTGTATTAGATTTTGGTGCTGTCAAGGAAATTGGCACTTTTGCGGGGACGCGGATTGGTGCGGAAGGCTATTGCGCCCCCGAACAGGAACGCGGACAGCCTGTAACTCAGTCCGATTTGTATGCTATTGGACCGACATTAATATTTCTATTGACTGGCGAGACTCCATTCAAGTTCTTTCGCCAGCGGGGGAGGGGTTATCGCTTCAATATTGAGAGCATACCAACGATTACCCCTGAGCTAAGAGAGGTAATCGATCGCGCAACCGAACCCTTACCAGGCGATCGCTATTCTAGTGCCAAGGAACTAGCAAAAGCTTTAGCTACTTGCCTATAAACTGCAATTCGTAATTCATAGTTAACGCATCAATTACGAATTACGAATTACGAATTATGTTAGTCGTCGTCCCAGTTCTCGACTTCTAGTAAGTCGCAAATTGGGTCTTGCGTAGCAAAGCCAAAGTCTAGTAGTTCTTTTTTCCAGTAAGACCATTCGCTGCCATACAACAGAGCAATTTTGCTAATGCTGTCTGTAGGCTTAACGATCTTCGAGTCTACAAGTGAACGGACGTGCCGTTGCAACTTCACCATTGGGTGAATAACTTGTTGAGCCATAAATTAAATTAAATTCCGATTGAATTGGACAAATGTTTGTCTGAAAGCGTGTCCCCTATTTAGGTGGTGTTTCTGGGATCGCATTTCGTCTCTTTCAGAGTATCACACGCGATCGCATTTGGAACCTGGGGTGCGGAAATTACTACTTTAGAGTGAGTTGAGGTTTATTTTAATCTTTTTTCGGGGGTTGCACCTTTAATTGTCCATCTGGGGTAATTGACACTTTGCCGCCTAAAGCTTGGATGCGACTAATTGCGATTTTGCGTACGCGATCGTCAAAAGCATTATTTAATACTAAACTCCATGCACTAACTTGAGCAGATTTACTATTGGGGTTTTTCGCCAAAAATTGAGCGGTTTGATAAGAAAGTTGGGAGATGTATTTACTATCTTTATCGGAATATGTATCTGCCCACTTGCCTGCTGTCTCAAAAGATTGCCTTGCAGCTTGGCTATCACCGAGAAATAGTAACTCATCTGTTCCCTTGTAGCGCCAGATATAATAAGAATTTTTGGGAACTTGGGGAGAAAGAGACTTTAAGCCTTTTTCCATTAGTGCTACTGTTCTTTCTGGCATTCCTGCATATAAGGTTGTACTGCTAGACAGGAAACGATAAGCATCTAAAAAATAGGGATCGCGGTTTATAATTACTTCAAAATATTCGGGGCTAAGAGCATATCCAGTTTTAGCACGAGCTTCATCATCGCCAAAGTAGGGAGCAAAATTAATAAAAGTATAGTCTGCAATTATATTTCTAAACCCAAAGCTAGGAAGCTTTTGCAATACAGTCAAGCGGATTCTTTCTGACTCTAAGTCTTTATTGAGATCTGCAACTGAATCAGTTTGAGCTTTGTTAGCTAATTCCTTTAATAGAGGCAGTTGTAAAACGACAATTACTCCGATGGATAGCACCGCTACTATAGATACAGATATTAATTGCTTTAGAGATTGACGAGATGTGGCAAACATCTTTATTACAGTTTGTAGGAAGATTGATTGATATGTTATTGAAATATATTTTGTGGCTATTAAGTTAAAGTTTCTTAAACTGATATAAATATTAATTGTAGCTTTTTATCATATATCGGTACAAGTCAGTATTGCAGCCTTTTCGCGATCGCAAGTTCGTTTACGTAACTCGTCTTGGAGATTGGCGACGCGAACAGGGGTTTTCCGTAGTCTAAAAGGCAAAGACCTTAATTCTGCCACTGTATATTTACTGAAATAAAACAGCGAGTAATCAAATATTTGGTTAATATCTCAGTAAAATTTCGCTTGGATACTGAGTAGAGGTGTTTTTAAATATTTTTGTAAGTTTTTGAACGGGACTATAGCAATTTTAAATCAGTTGTAAAAAGCGTTCTGGGTTTCGCCCCCTAACCCCCAACCTTGGGGGGACAAGACTCTTAGCCCCCAGATTTGGGGGTTGGGGGCTATAGATATTTCATAACTCAAATAGGATTGCTATATCTGAAAATGCTATACAAGAAATTGAGATGAGGCGATCGCTACTTAATAGGAAATGGGTAGGTTAAACATAATCCCTTTAAAATGCCCAGCGATCAAAACACTATGTCTACTAAACCTATCCACCGGATTTTCCTTTTAGTATCAATTGTTTCTTTCTTCGGCTCTACTGCATTAGCAGCCGTACGAGCCATCAATAATGCACCACAGCCATCCAGAGAAAATACTAATGTAGAAAGTTCATCTGTTGAAGCGCAAAGACAATTACAAGCCGATCGATTGCAACTGAAAGAACGAGAGCAAGGGTACAAAATAGTTCTATAGCAAGAACAAAATAATCGGGTAGCACTAGAGGGATTGGTAGAAGTTAGTCTCCAGATGCAGAATGCTAAAGGTGCAATTGCGCCACTAAAGAAGCTGACACAACTCTATCCTAATCAGCCTAAGTATAAAACTTTGCTAGGTCAGGTGGAGAAGCAGGTTAGTGAGGGTAAGGGCGATCGCTAGAGAAAACCGCTATAAATGGAATGTTATGTATGAATAATCTTGATAATTCTGAACTTAATAGTTTGATTCCTGCTGAGATTAAGAATGATGAGTTTTATATAGCTCTTCAAAAGATAGCTGAAGAAGAAAATATCAAAACTGTTTTAGAAATTGGTTCATCTTCAGGTGAAGGAAGTACCGAAGCAATTGTAACTGGTTTAAGGCAAAACCCTCACAAGCCAATACTATTTTGTATGGAGATTTCAAAAACTAGATTTGCTGAACTAGAAAATCGTTATACCAATGACTCTTTTGTCAAGTGCTATAACGTTTCATCAGTTGCTCTAGAGCAGTTTCCTAGCGAGAACGAAGTTACTAAGTTTTACAATAATAATCAAACTAGCCTAAACCATTATCCACTTGATAGAGTTTTAGGCTGGCTACAGCAGGACATTGATTATGTAAAAAGCTCTGGAGTAATGAGTAACGGAATTACTAAAATAAAACAAGAAAATAACATTAATGTTTTCGATCTTGTATTAATCGATGGTTCTGAATTTACAGGCATTGCCGAATTAAATGAATTATATGGAGCTAAAATAATTTGTTTAGATGATATTAACACTTTTAAAAATTATCAAAACTATCAAAAACTACTTGTAGATAAAAACTATGTATTGGTAGCTCAAAACTTTTTTGTACGTAATGGATATTCTATATTTAAAAAGTCTTCTAAAGTAGAAGATTATTATTTTGAGTATGAAGCATCTGAGCAACTACTTGTTAGAAAGCTTGTTCAGCCAGGAATGACCGTTTTTGATGTTGGAGCAAACATTGGTAATTATTCACTATTATTAAGCAAACTTGTTGGAATTTCAGGGAAAGTATATTCATTTGAACCAGCATCCAGTACGTTTCAAAAACTACAAGAAAGAATTATTCAATCAGAGTATAATAATATACACTCTTGCCAAAAAGCAGTTTATTCGGAGAACAAAAATCTTAATTTTAATGAGTTTCCAGACGATTACTCTGTTTGGAATAGTATTGGTAAGCCTAAAATGGCAAATCCAAACGGTTCTGGAGATTACATACCTATTATTAAAACAGAATTAGTTGAAGCAATTACACTTGATTCTTTTTGTCAAGAACAAAATATCCAAAAGATTGACTATTTAAAACTTGATGTAGAAGGAGCAGAGAGTGATAGTCTTCAAGGTGCAATAGGTTTACTGAAAGCAAAAGCTATTAGCTTCTTACAGTTTGAAATTTCCTCAAAAATGTTAGAGGGTTTAAATCGTGAAGCCAAAAGCACTTTTGATATTTTAATTGAAAATGGATATGAATGTCACCAAATATTATCAAATGGTGATATTGGAAAAGAAGTAATAAATTCAGACTCTTTTTATGAAAACTATATAGCTTTTCCTTCAGTACCAGTACACTTTTTAACGATCGTACTCAATGGAGAACCATTTATACGCTATCATGTTGAAGTCTTCAAACAACTACCTTTTAAATGGCATTGGCATATTGTTGAAGGCGTAGCGGAATTAAGGCACGATACAGCTTGGAGTCTTCAGTTAGGTGGAAGAATTACAGATGAACTTCATTGCAATGGGCGTAGTTGTGATGGAACAACAGAATACTTAGATGAATTAGTAAAACAATATCCAGAAAAAATTACAATTTATCGTCAACCACAAGGTACTTTCTGGGACGGCAAACGTGAAATGGTAAATGCGCCGCTATCAAACATTAATGAAGAATGTTTGCTGTGGCAAGTAGATACAGATGAATTATGGACAGTCGAGCAGATTTGTACTGCACGACTAATGTTTATTAATAATCCTGATAAAACAGCGGCTTTCTACTGGTGCTGGTACTTTGTTGGTAAAGACTTAATTATTAGCACTCGTAACTGTTATACTCAAAATCCTCAACAAGAGTGGCTAAGAACTTGGAGATATAAACCAGGTTCAGTTTGGGTAGCACATGAGCCTCCTGGACTAGCTGAACCTTTACCAAACGGACAATGGCAGGATATAGCAGCAATGAATCCTTTTACGCATGAAGAAACAGAAAAGCAAGGTTTAATATTCCAACATTTTGCCTATGTAACACCAGAACAATTGCGCTTTAAAGAGCAATACTATGGTTATAAAAATGCAGTAAATCAGTGGAATCAACTGCAAGAACAATCTCACTTTCCTGTTTTGTTACGTGAATATTTTTCTTGGGTACAAGACATAACTCAAGTGGATGAGGCAAGTGCTTACGGTGTAGTGCCACTTGCACAAAAGCAAGACAGTAGCGAAGATTGGCGGTTCTTGCAATTAGAAGAGTTATACAGACAATCTGTACAGATGAAAAAGCCGTCTCCAACTATCATTGTTGATGGTGTTTTTTTTCAACTTTATAAAACTGGTATTGCTCGTGTTTGGCAATCTTTGCTGCAAGAATGGGTAAACAACGGTTTTGCTAAACATATTGTAATTTTGGATCGGGTCGGCACTGCTCCACCAATAGCTGGTATTAAATATCGCAGCGTGCCAGCTTATGATTACGGTAACACTGATACCGATCGCGAAATGCTTCAGCAAGTGTGTGACGAGGAAGGCGCTGATTTATTTATCTCTAGTTACTACACTACACCTCTATCAACGCCATCTGTTTTTGCAGCATACGATATGATTCCTGAACTCATAGGATGGGATTTAAATCATCCTATGTGGCGAGAGAAACATTACGGTATCCAAAATGCTGCTGCTTATATTGCAATTTCAGAAAATACAGCGCGTGACCTAGTAAAAGTTTTTCCAGAAATTGCATTAGAGTCAGTAACCGTTGCAAAATGCGGGATCGAGCGTAAAGTATTCTCACCCGCAAACTCGGAAATTATTAATCAATTTAAAACTAAGTATGGTATTTCAAAACCATATTTTATTTTAGTAGGGGCTGGAGGTAACTATAAGAATAGTATTTTGTTCTTCAAAGCTTTTGCTCAACTACACAGTAGCCAGGGCTTTGATATTGTTTGTACGGGAAGCGGCTTTACCTTAGAAGCTGATTATCGAGCTTATACATCTGGTAGCACTGTCCATCTGCTGCAACTTAGCGATGAAGAGTTAAGCATAGCTTACTCTGGTGCTGTAGCACTTGTTTATCCTTCCAAGTATGAAGGTTTTGGCTTGCCTGTACTAGAAGCGATCGCCTGTGGATGTCCTGTCATTACTTGTCCTAACGCCTCTATTCCTGAAGTTGCAGGAGAAGCAGCCTTATATATTAACGATGAGGATGTAGATGGACTAACAAATGCACTGTGCGACGTGCAAAAGCCAAATATACGTAATTCATTGATTGCTGCTGGACTAGAACAAGCTAAAAAGTTCTCATGGTCAAAAATGGCAGAAACAATTATTTATACATTAATTGAGGCTACGCTGCTACCGCTAAACCTGAGAGATATTAACTTAATTATCTTTCCAGATTGGTCGCAATCAGAAGAAACTCTTTGTTTGGAACTAGAGCAAGTTATTAAAGCGATCGCTACTCATCCAGATAGCAGCAAAACTACGCTACTAATTGATAACGGAAATATATCTGAAGAAGAAGCTGCTCTAATTATATCCAGTGTCAGTATGAATCTTCTGATGCAAGAAGAATTAGATATCTCTGAAGGACTAGAAATTTCCTTTTTAGGGCAGTTGAGCGAAATCCAGTGGAAAGCTTTGTTACCTTGTATTCAAGCGCGAATTGTCTTGGAGAGCGAAAATCAAGAGGCGATCGCAGTAGCAAAAGCAGAAACTATTCCCTACTACCAAGATATTGCAAGCAATCTCAATTAGTATCTAGATCCACCCAATCCGCCCAGAAATTAATTTCTGGGCTAATAGCGAAAGTCTACTGAAGTAGACTAGAGACTAATTATAGTCGGATTTATCTGACTTAAGTTATGAGGCTGGGATTTGAATCCCAGGCGGACTCAAACCAACTACGTAATTTAATCCACAAGAATTTTTATGGCTCTCTGGCGACTTTACTATCATTTAGTTTGGGCAACCAAAGAGCGTCAACCTTTAATTACTCCTGACACAGAGCCTAAACTTTATAGTTATCTTATTGGCAAAGCTGATGCCCTCGGCTCTATTATCCATGCGATCGGTGGCATAGAAAATCATATCCATCTAGTAGCTTCCATTCCACCTAGTCTTTCTATTGCGGATTTCGTCAAAAATCTCAAGGGTAGTAGCGCTCATCACTTAAATCATCGCTTGCCTGATTCTTCGCATACGTTTGGCTGGCAGCGCGGATATGGAGTCTTTTCACTTGGGGGCAAACAACTCACTCAGGCTGTAGACTACGTTAAAAATCAGAAAGCACATCATCTACAAGGAACTACCGTTGCTTCTTTGGAACGAGAGAGCCATGAAGAAGATGCACCGCACTTCCCTAGAATCGAAGTAGAACATCGGCGTGAATTTGAGGAGCCTTGAACTCAAGTTCAGGCTCAAAGCTTAAGCCCGTTGCAACTGGCTGAAAACACTATATAGTCAGCTTAAGCTGACTTGAGCTATGAGCCTGGAAATTAATTTCCAGGCTAACCGCTTCCCTAGAATCGAGGTAGAACATCGGCGTGATGAGGCTACTGAGTAGCCTTGTAAAGTTCAGGCTAAAAGCTTAAGTTCGTTGCAACTGGCTAAAAACTCTACCCAGTCAGCTTAAGCTGACTTGAGCTATGAGCCTGGAAATTAATTTCCAGGCTACCGCTTCCCCAGAATCGAGGTAGAACATCGGCGTGATGAGACTACTGACTAGCCTTGAACTAAAGTTCAGGCTAAAAGCTTAAGCCCGTTGCAACGGGCTAAAAACTCTACCCAGTCAGCTTAAGCTAACTTGAGCTATGAGCCTGGAAATTAATTTCCAGGCTAATTGTACGTTTGTAGTTAGTAGCTAGATTTGAGTTGAGCAAATTATCGAAGTTGCCCATTTGCTAGTCGGCTTAAGCCAAGAAACTTATTCCTTGGCTGCTTCAACATACCTTTGCCACATCTGCTGGTATGCCTTCTCCATCTCGCGAGTAAACTGTTTAGCATTCCAAAGTGGTGATGTTTGCCTTGATTGTTGCAGTTTCCAATTAATTTGTTGACGTAAAGCCGGATCTTTCCCTAAACGTACGCCCCACTCTACATATTCTTCATCTGTCCAAGCAATGCCTTCCGTTACGCCAACATTCATCATAAAAGCGTAACTATTACGGGCAGAAAATTGTTGACCAACTCGTGTCACTAGGGGAACACCCATCCAAAGAGTTTCTAGAGTTGTTGTTGCTCCATTGTATGGATAGGTATCAAGTACCACATCAGCAATATTGAGGTTAGCCCGATGCACTTCTTCTGATGGGGTTCTGGGCAAAAAGCGTAGGCGATCGCAACTTACGCCCACTTCTTCAGCCACCTGTTCAAAAAAGGTTCTTGAGGATTCGCGATCGCCTAACCCTTTGATTAAAAGGTAACTATTTGGTACTTCTTTGATAATTCTCATTTGTAGCCGCACATTATCTAAGTGACGCTTATAAGCATTTTGAGTTACAAGATAAATGACAGCATCACTGGGAATGTTTAAGCGATCGCGCCGCAGATTAGGCACACCGACTTCAAAGCCATCAACTGCTACATAGGTATTAGGCAGCCGCACAATTTTTTCAGTGTAGTAGTCTTGAGCAGAATCAGGCAACACATACGGATCGGCAATATAGTAATCGATTGATGGCAAACCTGAAGCATCCCAGCCTAACCAAGTTGCTTGAATTGGAGCAGGTTTTACACTCAAAACTTCACACATCGATGGAAACGTTAGGCTATCTAGATCAATCAGAATATCAACTTCATCCTCTCTAATCCGCTCTACAACTTCTTCACCTAGCATTTCAAATCTATATGTACGATATGTGTTATTAATAAACCATCTTCTCGTAAAGTCATCTGTTGCTGAATAGTTTATAAGATAGGCATAAATTTGAAAATTTTCTCTATCGTGATGTTGAAATATCCATCGCGCAAGCCAACCAACTGAATGTATTCGTAAAAAGTGAGAAATATAGCCGATATTCAAAACTTTCTTTGTAGTAACTTTAGTTGGTTTATGTAGTGAAGAATAACGGCATTTCTCTATTACATCTTTTGCATAAATTTCAAAATTGTTTTGATAAAGACGAGAAATTTGATTTTGAATTAAGCGGTTAATGTGTGGCTCATCTCTGAGGTAGGGAAAAAAGAAACTTGAATTAACTAAACAATTATTAGAGCCTGAATCAAGATTTGTTGGATTTTCTTCTGCTAAAGAAACTAATAATGATTCTTGTTGCAACAATCTCTCTTTATATTCTTCCCAATATCCAGAAGCAGATATTAAAGCTCTAATTAGTATATGGTTTGCTACGATCTTAGTTACTAAAGATTCAGCTACCTCATAGTAATGCTTTGCTGTGTCTATGCCTTTAAGGTATTGATGAGAATCTTGATAAAAAACTGCGAGATGATACAAAAGTTCTGTATTGTTAGGCTCTTGATGCAAGCATAGTTCAATAAAACGCGCTGCTAATGTAGCATCCCTACGAGAGTGAGCAATGTGCAAACAGGCATCAACTACTATATCAATAATTACTTTAGGCTTAGGAGCATAACACAGACAAGCTTCAGTAAAGGTGCAAACGGCTGAATGTTCAGGAGCAGAGTCTAAAATCATTTCTAGGGCAAGCCGTAACAAGTTGAAATCGAATGTTAATTCCTCTGCTTGTAGTAGCTCAATGATTCCTAAATCTGTCAAATATTCACCACTGAAAGTTCCTAGCTGAATCGAAAGTGCAATACAGTACAACAGATTATTAATGTTTGTTGGAGCAATTTCCTTGATGTGTTGCCGAATCGCCCAGGCAAGTTGATAATCTTTAAGAGCTTCTTGCCGCTCTGCTTCTGCTTGCAGTATATGCACCAGTTCTGTTGTCCACTGCTCAACTTGTTCTGGTTCGCCTTCTGCCATTCCTAGCATCCAAGTCATGTGGGCTTCTGCTTCCTGCCCCTGCAACAGTAGCATTAACCCTAAATGCCAGTAGTGGGATTTTAACTCAGGTTCTACTTCAATTGCCTGCTCGTAAAGGTTTGCTGCCTGAGTGTAGTTGCCTTGAAGTAAGTATCGGTTAGCTTGCTGCTGCCAATCATCGGCATTCATTGAAGTTTGTGCAGAAGTCATAGAAATTTGGTCAGATTTCTTCAGTTAGTTTTGCGGTAAAAACAAATGGCAAAAAGCGAAAAGAGGAGGTAGAGAAACTCTAACCACCTCAAATGAATATTTTGATAAGCAAGACTTAGCTCAGTTACTACTGCATTCTTGTTAAACCAGTACCGCAAGAGCTTACAGTACCTGGTGCGCCTGGATCTCCAGTTCCAGCAGTACTTTTTTCACACAAGATTGCACCAGTAGTTCCGGCTGTTGCATCTTTAAACACACCGCCAGTATAACCCTTGAGGTCTCCATTACCTGCCGATGCTTTATTAGCAACGCCACTTGTAATTGAAGTAATTGCTGCTGCTGTGTAGCTATAGTTGTTAGAGTCACGAATACCTACACCTAAGTCAGAAAGAGTAGAAGTAAAAGTTTGGTTCTCAAGATAGTGGGCTTGCTGCGCTCTGTTTAATGCACCAACATTAGTTCTAGCTTCTGATTGACGAGCTTTAGCTGTTTGATTAAGGAAAGAAGGCAGAGCAATAGCAGATAGAATACCAATAATGATGATAACAACCAATAATTCAATTAGAGTAAAGCCTTCGTCTTTCTTTTTCTGAGTCAGGTGTTGTAAGAATTTAGCTTTAAGTTCAGTTTTCATTTGAGTAGTGTCCTTGAGGGATTGAAGTGGGATTTCTGTTCCGTTACTTATAACTTACCCACACCTAAAACTATTCATATCACCACTACCTAAAATTCAGTGTATCTACAGAATCTGACGAGTAAAAGACAAAGAATAGCCCTTTTATCAGTAGAAATACTGTTTGAACAAAGCAAGACTTAGTTACTATCACAATCTAGATAAAGTGGAACTGCAATAAGTAGAACTATCAGGCACTCCTGGGTCTGACTGTCCAGTACTATTAGCCTCACACAGAATCACTTTAGTAGTTCCAGCTACTGTATTTTTGAACACACCACCTACATAACCTTTGAGGTCAACATTAAGCGACCTTGCTTTGTTAGCAACGTCATCTGTTATGGAAGTAATAGCTGCTGCTGAGTATGAGTAGTTGTTAGTGGTAGAAATACCAATACCTAGACTATTAATATCATTAGTAAAAGTTTCTTTCTCAAAGTAGTAGGTTTGCTGTGCGCGGTTCAGTGAGCCTACATTAGCTTTACCTTCGGATTGGCGAGCTTTAGCAACTTGACTGAGAAAAGAAGGCAATGCAATTGCTGAGAGAATACCAATAATAATGATTACGACCAGCAGTTCAATCAACGTAAAACCCCGATCTTGCTTCTTCTGGTTTAAGTGTTGCAGGAACTTAACTTTTAATTCAGTCTTCATGTTAGATTCACTTCTCTAGTGGGTGAGGAGTATCTCTACCCTCTAGACTTAAGTTACCCAAATGAGCAGTCTTTCCTATAACCCACTACCAAAGATTTCACTCCCGTTAAACATACAGCATATTAGGGCATTGGTATAGCCTACTTATTACTATTGCTATGATGAGTTTTCCCATTTGCTCTTCAAAAAATATACCCAGAAATACACGCTATTTTCGGTCGTGTTACAAAAACTTTTTTCTATCGATTCCTTTGGCGGAAATAGAGCGGCTTACGAGCAACGGTTAGAATCTCAAAAGCAAACTGCCGAGGTATAGCAAACTAAATTTTTGCCATAGCTGATGATATAGAGCGATCGCTAACCATATTCACAAAACTTCATATCTGCGCTATACTAAATAAATCGTAGTCGTTATGAGTTTATTTAATCTTTGCTTATGACTAACCAAAATGTAGAAAACTTAGTAATTATTGGTTCTGGTCCGGCTGGATATACGGCGGCTATTTATGCGGCGCGGGCTAACTTGAAACCAGTGGTATTTGAAGGCTTTCAATCTGGAGGCTTGCCAGGGGGACAACTAATGACTACTACTGAAGTAGAAAACTTCCCAGGCTTTCCTCAAGGCATCACCGGACCCGACTTGATGGACAATATGAAAGCGCAAGCAGAGCGCTGGGGAGCAGAGTTATATACAGAAGATGTAACTCATGTAGACCTGAGCCAGCGTCCTTTTGTAGTGCGCTCGGAAGACCGCGAAATCAAAACTAACAGTATTGTAATTGCAACTGGGGCAACAGCAAAGCGTTTAGGCTTGCCCAGCGAACATCAATTCTGGAGTCGGGGAATTTCCGCTTGTGCAATTTGCGATGGTGCTACGCCCATATTCCATAGAGCAGAATTAGCTGTAATTGGTGGTGGCGATTCAGCAGCCGAAGAAGCAATTTACCTAACCAAATACGGCGATACAGTAAACCTGCTAGTACGCGGCGACAAAATGCGGGCAAGTAAAGCCATGCAAGACCGCGTTTTGAGCAATCCCAAAATTACCGTTCACTGGAATAGCGAAGTAGTAGACGTATTTGGTGGCGACCATCACATGGAAGGCATCAAAATTCGCAACGTGCAAACAGACGAAGAAACAGATTTGCACGTTAAAGGATTATTTTATGCGATCGGTCATAAGCCTAATACATCTTTATTTGAGGGTCAATTAGAACTAGATGATGTCGGCTACATTGTCACCAAGCCTGGTTCTGTAGAAACTAGCATTGAAGGCGTGTTTGCTGCTGGAGACGTGCAAGACCATGAATATCGCCAAGCAATTACCGCAGCAGGTACAGGTTGCATGGCGGCGATGTTGGCTGAAAGATGGCTGTCATGTAACGATTTAATCTATGAGTTCCATCAAAAGCCGGAAACTCCTAACAATGAATTAGAGCATGAAGCCAAACAGCAGGCAGAACCAGCAGAATTTCAATTGCAAGCTACTCGCCATCAAGGCGGCTATGCATTACGCAAATTATTCCATGAAAGCGATCGCTTACTCATAGTCAAATACGTTTCGCCTGGTTGCGGTCCTTGCCATACATTGAAGCCAATTTTGAATAAAGTGGTAGATGAGTTTGATGGCAAAATCCACTTTGTCGAGATTGATATTGATAAAGACCGCGATATTGCCGAAAATGCTGGCGTAAGTGGAACGCCGACGATTCAGTTCTTTAGGAATAAGGAACTGTTGAACGAACTTAAAGGTATCAAGCCTAAGAGTCAATACCGCCAATTAGTTGAGAGCCATTTATAAGGCAAAATGCTCTAGACCTCAAGAAGTGAATAATCTTTTGCCCCCCTAGCCCCCCAATTCTGGGGGGAACTGGCTCTGTAAGTCCCCCAAACTTGGGGGATTTAGGGGGCTTTTCTAGATTCAGGCAAATCTTTTGCCCCCCTAGCCCCCCAATTCTGGGGGGAAACCGGATTGCAAGTCCCCCAAACTTGGGGGATTTAGGGGGCTTTTCCAGATTTGTGCAAGAAGTCTATTCAGCAACGCTAGTCAAAGCAGCTTTAATCCACTGCTTTAAAGTAGATACTAATTCATCAACAGGAATTTCTTGAGATTGACGACTTTTCCTTTCTACTACTTCTACCTTATTTTCCTTCAGACTGCGCCCTGTAACTATTCTGTAAGGGATGCCAATTAAATCTGCATCTTTAAACTTCACGCCAGCACGTTCGTCTCTATCGTCTAACAAAGTTTCAATTCCTGCTGCATTTAACTGATTGTAGAGTTTTTCCGCAGTTTCTACTTGCTGAGAATCACTCATATTGGGAATGCAGATAATAACGTGGTAAGGTGCGATCGCAACTGACCAAATAATTCCATCTTTATCGTAAGATTGCTCTACTGCTGACTGTGCTAGCCGCGACACGCCCACACCATAACAACCCATCACTAAAGGCAGTTCTTCGCCTTGTTCGTTGGTATAAGTAGCACCTAAGCTTTTTGAGTATTTAGTCCCTAGTTGAAAAATATGCCCGACTTCAATCCCCCTAGCGCTTTGCAAAGTCTGTTGGGGATTGCGAACAGAGCGATCGCCTGCTTTGGCTTTTTGCAAGTCTATAATTTGGGTAGGCTGAGGATATTGCTCTCCCCAATTTGCACCGACAACGTGATAGCCAGATTCATTTGCACCTGTAACAAAGTTTTGCAATGTAGATGCAGTTTCATCTAGTAGGCGTACAAATTTGGGATGGATAGAGCGATCGCCCTGAGCTATATAATCGTCGCTAAGGTCGGGTGCAATATAACCTAAAGGTAAAGCCTTAGCCGCCCATTTCTTTTGTGCTGCTGCATCGGGAACGGTTAAAGATAGAACGTTTTGAGCTTTATATTGCCCTGCTATGCTAGTTAAGTGGTTTTGCAGCTTAACTTCATTTACATCTCTATCGCCGCGAATGCTAACTAAAACTAATACTGTCAAGCCATTTGCATAAACTGCCTGATATAGAACATTTTTGACTAAATTTGTGGGCGAACAATCCAGCAGCTTACAAACCTTCTCAATTGTTTCTGCATTTGGCGTTTCTCGCTGTTCGTAAGCTGTAAACGGTGAAGTTTCCGCATCTGGCGGTAAAGATACAGCCTTTTCTACATTAGCTGCGTATTCTCCATCCTCGCTATAAAGTACCTCATCCTCTCCTGCTTCTGCTAGCACCATAAATTCTTGCGAACCAGAACCGCCAATTGCTCCTGAATCTGCTTGTACGGCTCGAAATGCCAAACCAGCGCGGCGCAGCATATTACTATAAGCTTGATGCATATCTTGATATGTCTTTTGCAAGCTTTCGGCATCTGCATGGAAAGAATAACCATCTTTCATAATGAATTCCCGTCCGCGCATCAAGCCAAAGCGGGGGCGAATTTCATCTCTAAACTTAGTCTGAATTTGGTAGAGATGTACGGGTAATTGACGATACGAGCGAATTGTTTCGCGGGCGACAGTAGTAACTACTTCTTCATGAGTTGGTCCTAAGCCTAATTCTCGCTCTTGACGGTCTATGAGGGAAAACATAATCCCTTCAGCTTTAGTATAAGTATCCCAACGCCCTGATTCGCGCCACAACTCTGCAGGTTGAATTTGCGGTAATAAACATTCTTGTGCGCCTGTAGCGTTCATTTCTTCGCGCACGATTTGCGAGACTTTTTGCAGTACGCGCCACATCAAGGGCAAATAAGCATAGATACCGCTACCGATGCGACGAATATAACCCGCACGCAATAATAATTTGTGACTGGGAATCTCTGCTTCTGCTGGGTCTTCCCGTAGCGTGACAAAAAGCATTTGAGATAGTCGCATCGCTTGTAACCTTACTAAACCAGATCGTCATCTCAGTTTAAAGCATTCATAGGTACAAAAGACTTGTTATTGAGTGTTGAATGTAAGGACAAGGAGACAAGGGGGACTACAGGGGGATAAAGTAGTTAACTTTAGGCTGGGGGAAATACTTTGGCTAAATCTAGACACAAATCGGGAAAACACGGCAAATCAACTGATTCATTAGATAAAGATATGACCTTACGGCGATAGCTAAAGCTACCTTGCAAATTTTGATATGGTTCGCTATATGCTTCTAAACAGTCTTCTTGTAAGTTGAATAACCAAAAGTCCACAATCCCTGCTTGAGCATACATAGGTAACTTAACTTTTTGGTCTTGACACTCTCTGCCTTATAAGGGCAAAGATTCTTGCGTCACGGGGATTCCAATGAATTTACCCTCGGCAAGCATCTTGACCGAATATCCTGCGGCTGCAAGCCCTCGACTGAGAACTACTTGGGCTGCGGCAACATCTCTATCAGTTGTATATCCGCAGCTACTACAAATATGAGTACGTTCTGAAAGCTCTTTCTTTCCAGTTTCAAGTCCACAACTGGGACAGATTTGACTTGTCTTGCGGCTATCTACTTTTTGAAAATAGACATCACGTTTAAAGCAAGTCTGTTCGAGAATGTTAAAGAATTGACCAAACCCCGCGTCTAGGCAATGTTTGCCTAACATCCCTCTAGATAACCCGACAAGATTCAAATCTTCAACAAACACCATTTCTGCACTATTGCAGATTTGGTGAGATAGCTTTCGGTGCCAGTCTTTGCGACAATTGGCGACGTACTCGTGCAACAAAGCAACTTTTTTCTGGGCTTTCTTCCAATTGTTCGATCCTTTGCGTTTTTTGGAAACGCGCTGTTGCAGTAATTTCAACTTGCGTTCGGCATCTACAAAAAACCTTGGACGATTGACCGTTAGACCATTAGAAGTTGCAACAAAACTGGTGAGTCCTACATCAATTCCTACTGCTTCGCCATGTGGCAGAGGAGACGGTACAGATACATCCCATTGAATGGTTAGCATCACGTACCAACCAGAAGCTTTTCTTGCGAGGCGGGCTTGCTTAACCAGTCCACCGTTGGGAATCGAGCGCGATTGACGCACTCTAACCACACCAATTACAGGCAGTTTCACAAATCCATTAGCCAACGGATTTGTACCTAACTGTGGAAAAGAAAAAGACCGCATTCGTCCTAACTTTTTAAAGCGTGGAAAGCCGTGATTTTGTTCCCACATACTGACAAAAGCCTTCTCAAGTCGCCTCAATGTCTGCTGCAAAGATTGGGCATTCACACGTTTTAAATACTCATTTTCTTTACGCGCAGCAGTTAAAGACTTACATTGACTGGCGAATGTTGGACGCGGTGCATCAGCAGGGATTATATATTCACTACGGAGAGAACAAGCATTGATCTGACAACTACGAGACTGATACCAGTCCTTACGTTCTGCTAAAGCATGGTTGTAAACTCGTCTATGAGTTTCTAGCCATTCTTCAAACATTGCTACCTGGCTTTGTATTGGCGAAGACTTGAATTCGTAAGTCAGATTAAACACTCTTATTGCCTCCTGACTGTATTTTATCACAATTCTATTAATCAACTACTCGATTTTTAGAACTAAAGTCTCCCTAGAAGGGGGAGGCTCTAACCCCAAAGCTTTCGGTCGCTCAAAGAGGAATCAGCGATTTCAACAAGCAATAATATGTCCGCAGGACTAGGGTGAGCAGATAAATAATCATCAAGGCAATTTTTGGCGATCGCTAAATCTGGCTCAGGTTCGCTATCATCTGAAATAATAATTGGTTCTTGTCCTCGCAGCGTCGCTCGTTCACCCAGTAATTTAAACAACTCTCGCTCTAAACGAGTGCTACAAACTGAGTGTTTTCTACCTTTAGCTGCTATTTGGACAATTTCACCTGCAATCAACTCTACTCGCTCGTTTCCTGCAAAGAAGCCTAGTTCTGCTAGACGATGGTATTCATCTAAGTTAAAGCGTTTAGTAGCGATCGCATTCATATTACCTCTACAATCTAGCTTTTATCGGCGTTTGTCCTACTACTTCTGGTGCATCAACTACTAGACGCATTTGGTCAGCATGAACTGTTAACCAAGGCTGGCTAACATTTAGGCTACTAAATGGACTTTGCTGTGGTATCTCTAATTTGCTACTAACTAAGCCAAAACGCGCTTCTGCTTGTGCTGGAAATAACAACAAATCTGTACCTTGACTGCTAAAAGATAATGCACCTAACTTTTGCTGCAAACCGAAGCCTTGGCGGTTGTAGTTAAGGCTGCATAGCAATTTATCTTCATGACGGACTGTGACGCTATTTTCGCTCCAAGTAAATTCGGCTAATTCTTTTGGCAATCCCCAAATTTCTCTACCGCCTGCTACAGAATCGGGGTTGTCTACATAAATATGCGAAACCCAACCGCCAAATTTACCTTTATAGCTGTGCAAGCCAGAAATAACAATTAACTCGCTGTATTCCAATACAGAACCAGTACCGTATTTAGATAAATACACTCCGCCTACAGTTTTACCAGGAAATACAGAAATAATATCTAATTCGGTAGGAATAAAGGGACGTACTCGCTCAATATCTAGCAATTGCAAGGTTTGGAAAGCATAACCTTGTAGTATCCAGGGTGCTTGAGGATAGCTCATTGGTTTAGTTAATGATTAAAGCTTTAACCTTTGTGCGTCGCCAGGACGTGGCTGCAATGGTGAATTTGGCGCAGGTGATGGGGAAGGAGCGATCGCTCCTGCTGGTGTATTATTAACCGAGGTTGGCTTACCTTGGCTGTTTTGAGCAAATAAACTAACTAGCGTTGCTATCAAATCATTGCGTTGTTGGCGACTGAGTTTGGCTATTGCTTTGCGATCGCTTTCTAGGGGATTTGTTGTTAAAGTATCGTTACCTGGATATGCTGTTTCGCCGATTAACTCATTAGCACCTAGGTAGTCTGCCATAGTTAGTTTCCAATCTAGCCGATAGTTGGGTGCGCGTCCTTTGACGTACAGGTGATACTGGAGCAAGCGAGTAACTAAAGTGCTATCTGGGGCTACTTTGCCAGTTTCTTTGCTAATGTACTTATTTTCTAAAGGTAAGTTTGGCAGTTGCTCGTAAACGCGCTGCCAAAGTTCTTGTGGTTGGGCAGTTTTTTGGGCGTAGCTAGGTGGAAAAGTATTTGCTCCCCATCCGAGCAAAACTACTACGCACATGGCGGTAATTAATTTAGCTAGCGATCGCATTTCCCTATCCACAATCTACTACTTTTAACTACGGTTCGCCAATAATTTCTGGCTGTGTCAACTCATCAGACATTTCAATAATTGCCCGTAATACTGGCTTCATCAGCGGGTCGTCCATGCTGTCAAAGTCTTCATAGCGACGGCGCTTGGCACGATTGGCAACTTGTACTGTAACGCGGTAGCGATTTGAGGCAGCACTAATTAGCTCCTCGGCGCGGTGCATAACTTGGCTTTGGGTTGTCTCGAACTTAGAACGCTTCAGCATGAAATCTACAATGCAAAGGTCAATTCCAGTGTATATCAAAGTTACGGCAAGCGCGATCGCCCTGCCCTGACTAAATAATTCGTAATTCGTAATTCGCGCATTACGGACAAAATTGATGATTAATTCAATTAGGTTGCAAGCCAAGCTCTCGCCCTGAGTTCAATCATGGAAAAACTCACCAATGCGTAGCTCGTTACTTCAAGCCCCTAGATTTATCTCTATGGTATTAATTACGAATTACGAATTAGTAATTACGAATTATTTTGACTTACCCCTCTGTTGATAGATGTTCTTGAGCTATTTTTTCGATTAAAACTAAGTTTTTAGTCTATTTCAACTAATAAAAACTCATGGCTGATATTATCGAAACTGCGATTAATGCTGGAAATTTTACTACTCTAGTAAAATTAGTTGAAAGTACCCAATTAGTCGATATTCTTAAAAGCGAGGGTCCTTACACAGTTTTTGCTCCTACAGATGATGCTTTTGCTAAATTACCTCAAGAAACTTTAGACGGATTGTTGCAAGATATTCCCAAACTCAAAAGAATTTTAACGTACCACGTTGCTTTTGGAGATGCTAGAGAAGAAGATTTAAGGCAAATTGAAGAAGCCGCAACTGTAGAAGGCTCAATCGTTGCTATTGAATCTAATGGTGGTATTAAAGTTAATGAAGCTAATGTTTTGCAGACAGATATTTTAACTGATAATGGTGTAATTCATGTTATTGATAGCGTACTAATTCCGGCATTAGTAGCTGCGGAGTAGATAGCAATCGCTTTTAAGTATTTACAAAGATCGAGCAGGTAGTTAACAATTAATTACCTGCTTTGTATTGGAGATTACCTATAGTTCTGATAAAATTTGGCTATGGCTTTTAAGTTAAAATGTAATAATTAATGCCTTGTTTTTAGACTGAATATTGAATTAGATTTAGTGTGGGGTAAAACTTTAGGTTAAGTAAAACGGTAAAATGTGCGGGAAGATGACAGAAGCGATCGCGCGATGAAATTACACGCATGGCAACCTGCCTTCAATCTCAAAGCTAGTTGGGAAAACATTGAAGTTGAGTATAGTTGTTTAGATGAAGTCGGTGAATTTGATTTTGCCATGCCTCCGCAGGCTATTAGCGTTGCTTTTTTACCTCACGAGCGCGTAACTTGGTCGGTTGATGGAAATAATAGTAACTCAACTTCCTTGCCCGCAGGCAGTGCATTTATTTACGGAGCTCGCAATTTTGTCTGGCACAAAAGAGAGAGAGCAAGCGAGTATATCAATATCTTATTAGAATCAAAGTTTTTACAACAAGTTGCGATCGAAAGTAGTTTATCTTCACCAATTGAACTACAACACCGCGTCATTTTTCCAGATCCTACCATTTTGCACATAGCACAATTATTTAGAGCAGAGCTTCTTAATAGTGGTGTCGCAGGAAAACTGTACGTTGAATCATTAAGGAACTTATTAGCCGTTCATCTCCTGCGAAACTACAACTTCACAACAGCCAAGCCCGTGTTAGTAGATGGAGCTTTAGATAAATTCAAGCTAATAAAGGTAAAAGATTTTATCGAAGACCAAATAGCTGCAGATATAAGTATTGCAGATATGGCTGCTGTCGTACACATGAGCCAGTTTCACTTTGCTCGTGCCTTTAAAACGGCTACAGGTACTTCACCTCATCGCTACTTAATGCAAAGACGCATAGACAGGGCAAAAGTAATGCTAGAAGTAACAAAACTTTCTGTAGCTGAAATTGCTTACCAACTTGGATTTGCCAATCAAAGCCATTTTATTGCTCAGTTTCGTAAAGCTGTAGGTACAACACCTAAAAGTTATCGAGATAGTTTTTGATTGTTAGCAAGATTTTGATATTTCTGGGCAAGAAATAGCTATAAATCAGCTTCTAGATGTATTTAAGCTATAAAAAAGACAAAATCGATGGTACTTTGCCTTGGTGAACCGCTAGAAGTCATGTAGCAGCGCGATCGCATTACCCACTTTTTTACCCCAAAATTACTAACAATGAGCAATAAAAAATTTTCCATTAGCCGTCGTCAAGCAATCGGCGCAGGAGTTGTAGGGATAGCCGCAGTCGCAACAAGTAATAGAGCGATCGCTAATACTCAAAAACCACCAGCACCAGCAAGCGGTAAGGCAGACGCTAACGGCAGATTCAAAGATAAAGTTGTCCTAATTACTGGAGCAACTTCTGGAATTGGAGAAGCAACAGCCAAAGCTTTTGCCAAAGAAGGTGCGATCGTTCACTTTTGCGGTCGTCGAGAAGCTTTAGGAAACAAGATTTCCCAGGAAATCAACGCTCAAGGTGGGCGCTCTAGCTACCAAAAGGCAGATATCCGCAACGAACAAGAAGTTAAGGCATTTGTTGACACTTGCGTTCAAAAATACGGTCGAATTGATATTGCTTTCAACAATGCCGGAATTGAAGCAACCGCCGCACCTCTTGCAGAGCAAAGCCTAGAAAACTTTACAAACGTGATGACAACAAATGCCGTGGGCTACTTTTTATCTATGAAGTACGAAATTCCGCATATGCTGCAACGAGGTGGAGGTGTAATCATTAATAACGCTTCAGTATCAGCACACGATGGCTTTGCTTTGATTTCACCCTACAGTGCCAGCAAACACGCAATTATCGGCTTGACTAAATGTGCGGCTTTGGAATACACGCCCAAAAACATCCGCATCAACTCGATTTCTCCTGGAGGCGTTGACACTCCAATGCTGCGGCGGGCGTTAAAAGGATTTGGCATTACCGCAGAGCAAGCCGCTGCAGGCGTTCCGATCAGACGCATCAATACGGTTGAGGAGATGGCACGAATGGTAATGTTTTTGAGTTCCAACGATGCTTCATCCGTTGCTGGTACTGATATTGACGTGACAGGGGGAATGCTCACTGCGTAAAACGAAGAAATTTCCCGCTCAACTCAATGCAGTGGAAAATATGCAAAAAGTAAGACTGAGGTGCGATCGCACTTCACAGAAATCTACTTTCAATTTGTCCAAACAACAAACAACAGGAGAGTAATTAACTATGAAATACAAACTTCTAGGTAAAAGCGGTTTAAGAGTCTCAGAACTTTGTTTAGGCACAATGACTTTCGGTGAAGATTGGGGATGGGGAGCATCTATTGATGAAAGTCGGCAAATATTCGATGCTTTTGTGCAAGCAGGTGGCAACTTTATCGATACTGCTAATGGCTATACTGATGGTTCTAGCGAAAAGATTGTTGGCGATTTTATTAGTGCAGATAGAGAACGGTTCGTCGTTGCTACTAAATATTCGTTCCCTTTAAACATGAACGATAAAGCAGGTAATCCCAATGGTAGCGGCAATCATCGCAAAAATATGATGCAGTCTCTAGAAGGCAGCCTAAAACGCCTAAATACTGACTATATTGACTTGTTTTGGCTCCATGCTTGGGACTTCATGACCCCAATTGAAGAAGTCATGCGGGCTTTTGACGATTTGGTGCGATCGGGTAAGGTATTGTATATCGGCATTTCCGATGCACCCGCTTGGATTGTGGCGCAGGCAAATACGCTTGCTCAGTGTTACGGTTGGACACCTTTTGTAGCTTTGCAAGTTGAGTATAGTTTGGTGCAAAGAACGCCGGAACGCGACTTGTTGCCAATGGCGAAAGCATTTGACCTTGCGGTTACGCCTTGGAGTCCTTTAGGTCAAGGTGTATTAACGGGTAAGTACAATCAAAATCAGAGTAATAGCGACGAGCAGAGGCGATTAGAACAAATCCCAGAGAAGAATTTAGCGATCGCCCAAGTTGTTAGTCAAGTCGCTAGTGAAATTGGACACTCGCCTTCTCAAGTTGCTCTAGCATGGCTGTTAGCGCAACCTGGTGTAACTATCCCTATAATTGGAGCGCGGAAATTGTCGCAGTTTCAAGATAATATTGCTTGCCTCGATGTTACGCTTGCACCAGAACATCTGCAACGCCTAAATGAAGTTAGCCAAATTGAGTTAGGTTTCCCTCACGATTTCCTCAGTAGCGATACGATCCACGATCGCCTATTTGGAGGTACGTTCGACGCTATCCAAAATCATCGCCTTTAGGTAAAAGATTTCTTGCATAATTCAATGGACAAGGAGACAAGGGGGACAAGGAGACAAGGAGACAAGGGCAAGAAGATAAAATTGCTAGTTTACAGAGCGTTGCCTACTTCTGCAAGAAGTCTAAAGAAGCGTTAGCAACATTGCGGTTAAATGTCGATTCCCCTCTAGTAGCGACAAAAATAATTCGTATTTACAGCCTTCAATTACGAATTACTCACGGAACACCCAATCTTAATAGCGGGGTAATAATTACTAATTACGAATTACGAATTACGAATTACGAATTACTACAAGGCGGTTCCGGTTGTGGGACTTGGGTTTCGATATCTTCAGTAAGCGTGTGCCAGTTATCTAAAACGTCTTTAAGGCAGGTGGCTATAGGTACGGCAATTAGCAACCCTAATAATCCTGCAACTTTGGTTCCTACTGCTAAAGCTGCGACAATACCTACAGGACTAAGCCCTGTAAAACTGCCAAGTAGTCGAGGTGCGATCGCTTGATCGATAATTTGGTCAACTACTAAGGTGACGGCTATAGTCTTGACTCCCAGCCAAAAGTCATGCGCAGCAACTAATAGACTTACTAAGCTAAAACTCAAAACATCGCCAAAGGGAATCAAAGTTAATACGCCAATTGCCAACCCAAAGATTAACCCAAAGGGAACCTTTAACACCAAAAACGTTGTTGTCATGGCAAAACCAACCAAACAAGCTAAGGCAACTTGGGCGACGAAGTAGTTTTGAAAGTTTTGTTGCAAAGATTGCTGCACTAAAAGGGCAACGCGGGGGGGAAACCATTTAAATAAGTAGTTCCAGATTCTTTTTCCGTCTAATAGCAGGTAAAAAGACAATACTATGGTCAAAATCACTTCAGAAACGCTATCAACAGCCCCAACAGCCAAGCTAAAAAACTTTTCTGCTAAAGCCTGCAACTCTTCAGGCAAACGATCTGTAAGTTGATTTGCCAATTGACTAAAATTAATCGGTAAATTCCGCGATGCTGCCCAAGTATCAAGAACTTTGAGTTCTTGGCTGCCAGAATCTATCCACTGAGGCAAAAGTTGCAAACTCTCATTTAACTGCTCTAGAAGAATTGGCACTAAGGTAATACTTAGAGCAATCAGAATAGTTAGACTTAGAAAAAAAACTAAGGCAACAGCATAAGTGCGTTTGATATTGCGCCCGTGAAGAAACTGCACCGGATAGTTCAAAATAAACGCTAATACTGCGGCTAATACGAAAATAGTTACTAGCGGTTGGAAGTATTGAATAACTTGCAGCGCCAGCCAACCGTTAAATACAACCAGAGGAAATGGTAAGCCCAGCTTAAGAGCGCGATTTACTTGAGGATGTGAACCAGTCATGTACTTGATAATTGCAGACTCTCTATCACCGTATCTTGTTTGGTTAACCTGAAAAACTCCTAAAGTGCGATCGCTTCACTTTGGCAGCAAAAAACCTTGACAGAACTAGCAACATTTGCAGCCTATACTAAAAACATTCACTGAAGTCAAACTAATGCAAATCCAACAACGTTACTACACTCCAGAGGAATACTTGGCACAAGAGGAAGTTGCAGAGTTTCGCAGCGAGTATCGAGACGGAGAGATTGTAACAATGGCGGGTGGCTCGATCGCTCATAATCAAATTGCTGGTAATATTTATGCATTTTTGAAGTTTGGGCTGCGTCGAACAGACTTTAAGCCATATATAGGTGATTTGCGGCTATGGATTCCCCAATATCGACAGTACACTTATCCAGATGTCTTTTTAATTCACGGTCAGCCAGTTTTTCAAGAGCAACGTACGGATACAGTTTTAAATCCTTGCTTGATTGTTGAAGTTTTATCAAAGTCTACAAAAGACTACGATCGCACTGATAAATTCCGTTATTACCGCTCTATCCCTGAGCTTCAGGAGTATATATTGATTAATCAATATGAAATTGGTATCGAGCAATATGCAAAAACTGAGGAAACTTCATGGCTGTTTCGAGCTTATGAATCTGACACTGAAAAGATAGTGTTTGCTTCTATTAACATCGAAATTGCGATCGCAGATATTTATGAGAATGTTAGCTTTAACTTGGGCAATCTATAAAGGTGAAGTATAAGCCTTAACTTTGGTAGTGATGCGATCGCATATCAGTATAGTTCCAGACAGTCTATTGAGCGATCGCTGATAATTTGTTGAATTATCTCTACTCCAGAGCGAAATATTGCTTCTATACGGCTTGTTAGCGCATTTCCACACCGCAGCCAAATCACTTTTGGAGGCGCTCCGTAAAGACGGCTGCGTTCGGCAAAATCAGCATCTTGCGTCACAATACAAAAGTTTTGAGATTTTGCAAATTCCCAAATATCGATATCTTCTGCTTTTGTTAGATTGTGGAATTGGACGTGGCTGGAGTCAGGAAAAATATCTGTAAGTCGGGCTACCAGTTTACGACTCAAGTTTTGGTCAAACAGCAGCTTCAAGCGTATTTACCTACCACAGCAATCGTATAACGTTCGCGGTCAGCAGCGAACTCTAAACACGCTCTAATGTCTTCCTCAGTCAATTCTGGAAAATCATCCAAAATTTCTGCATGAGACATTCCCGCAGCTAGCCAACCTAATACATCATATACAGTAATCCGCATTCGCCTAATACAAGGCTTCCCGCCACGTTTACCTGGCTCGATTGTAATGATGTTGCGATAGCTCATAATAGGGCTGGATTTAGTATACCTCTTAAGTTTATCCCAGTATTAGAGGGGCTCATAGATGTTACTAACAGTTGGGAAGCTGTTCGCCACCGCTCGCCTTAACAGGTTTAGCTTTTATTAACGTCGAAATTGCGATCGCAGATATCTATGAGAATGTCAGATTTAGTTAAAGTAATTTTCTGCAGGGAAATAGTAGCGATCGCACTGTACTATTGAAACTGTTACTAGCCTAATCTTAGATTGCCAGCCCGAGACATATACCACGATACAGTAAAATTTTCTTTGCAGAAAGATGGTTGGACAGTTACCCACGATCCTTTTCCCCTGCAAATCGGAAAAAAGCGTTTGTCTGTAGATTTAGGTGCGGAACGTCTGATAAGTGCCGAAAAAGGAATCCAGAAAATTGTTGTTGAAGTAAAAAGTTTTGTGGGACAGTCTGATGTAAAGGATTTAGAGCAGGCACTAGGACAATACATCCTTTATCGTCAAATCCTCAACGAAATGGGCATTGAGCGTAGTTTGTATCTTGCTGTTTCTCGACCGACTTTCATTAGCGTGTTTACTATAGAATTGGGGCAAGTTCTCCTCAAAAACCAGATTATTAAGTTAATTGTTTTTGATGATGAAAGGGAGGAAATTGTGCAATGGATACCCAATTAAAGTACCGAGACATTATTAAAAGCGTACTCCAGCAACACGCCAATCATCGTGCGAATCTAACAGATGGTTATGATTCTCGCGTTTTATTTGATGATGAGCGCGGGCATTATATAGTTTTAGACATCGGCTGGAATGGCGATCGTTACCTTCACACTACACCACTTCATCTCGATCTAGTCGGTGATAAGATATGGATTCAATATGATGATACTGAAGAAGGCATAGCAACCGATTTAATTGCCGCAGGTGTACCTAAAGAAAATATAGTTCTTGGGTTTCGCCATCCCAGAATCCGGCAGCATACAGGCTTTGCTGTAGCATAAAGGGCTGATAATTTTTACCTAAAAATACTCTGTAACTTACGGATTAAGTAAGCCCACAAGGGAAACTCATAAAACTCAATTATTAGCCAAATAATAATGCCCAAGTGCAGTAAAAAGGTTAATCCAGTCCAAAAGACCGGAAACCATGATAAAGGGCTGCCATATACCGGAGGTCTCGCGTAAACTGTTATACCTATTAAGCAGGTAGGCAGAACTACAATAGCTATTGCTCCTAAAGCGTAACCCCAACCCATCTCTACATCTTTTAACTGCGCTTCTGTCCAATTTTTGCCATTCCAGCGCCAGACTAAAGGCGGTTCTCTATCTGCCATTTGCAACTGCTGTTTTTCTAAGTCAGGGGTAAAAATATGGTTGCAAAACTGGCACGCCATCGCTTCCATTAAAGGTAGCGTAGCAATTTCCCCGACACGACAAATTGGGCAAGGAAAGATATCGCGATCGCTCAAACGTCTAGCTGAATTTTTTAACTGGTACATAAAAGCAATCTACCAAATTAATTGTCGCGATGATTGTTATTGTAATGAACTCTTGCCCCTGCCCACTGCAGTTTCTCGCGCAAGGTTTGATAATAAGAATAGTTCTCTTCCAGAATGATAAATTTTGCGAGGCAATCAGCCATACTTATATCTACCCTTTGTCCTGGCCAAATAGAAGTACCAAGTACGCTATCAGTCCACAGCTTAGTGCTTAAATCGTAATCCGCTAAGGGCCAAACGCTAACAACCGAACCCGCAGGTAAAATCAAAGGACGGCTAGAAAGACTCATCGGGCAAATCGGCGTAACAATAATCGCCTTCATGCCATCGTGGACGATGGGACCGCTAGCAGAAACAGTATAACCAGTAGAACCCGTAGGCGTAGCGACAATTAGCCCATCACCTTGATATTGATCGACTACTTCGCCATCGATATCCATTTCTAAAATAGAAGTAATCGTGCGATCGGCAGAAGCAGGTTTGATACACATTTCATTGAGGGCAAGAAAGCGATCGCTCATCGGTTCGATATTTGTGCGATCGCCTTCATAAACTGCCGCTTGCAGCATCATCCGCCGCTGAATAGCATAGCGATCTTCAAGTATCCGCTGCCAAATCCGCTCGGAATCTTTAAATTCATCAAAAGATTCCGTCAAAAACCCCAAATGTCCGCCGACATTCACTGCCAAAATCGGGATGCCATAAGGCGCTAAATGCCTAGCCGCAGTCAGCACAGTACCATCGCCGCCCAACACGATCGCCAGATCGATAGGATGCATCGCCGAAGCCAAAAATACCGGATAAGGATTGTCTTTCGGTCCGCTAGGTCCCATTAAAATGCGGCAATTGTGCTTTTCTAGTTGTTCGGCACAAACTTCTGCCCAACGACGGCTTTGCGTATCGTTTGCCTTGTGGGCGATAATAACCTGCTTTAGCTGCACCCGATTACCACTTCAAAAGGTTAAATTGCTCCATATCCACAGTATCGCGGTTGCGATAAATAGTTAACACGATCGCCAACCCCACAGCCGCTTCTGCTGCCGCAACTGTCAGCACAAATACTGTAAATACTTGCCCTTTAATTTCTTGAGCGTCTAGATAGTTAGAAAACGCCATCAGATTTAAATTAACGGCATTCAACAATAATTCAATTGACATCAAAACTCTAACTGCATTGCGGCTAGTAATTAAGCCGTAGATGCCGATACAAAATAAAGCCGCCGCTAGGAGTAAAAAGTATTCAAGTTGCATAATTTTCCAGTTTTATTAGACGATATAAGCCTGCATTTAACAGGCTTACATAAGTTTATCCGCGCCGACCGTCATCAAGATTGCTAGTTTTATCGCTAGAAACGCCTACCAATTCTCGCGGACGTTCTGCCAATGTCAACACAGGTTGTTGTAAATTGGGCGACATAACTTGGTCGGGCAAAAATTCGCGCCGCGCTAAAATAATTGCGCCTACCATTGCCATCAATAGCAAGACGGAAGCAAGTTCAAACGGGAGCAAAAAGTCTGTAAAGAAATGCTCTCCAATCGTAATAGTCGATCCGTTCGCAGGCGTACCAGCAGGGGAAAGCGCCCAAGGCGTTGCCAAAATCATCACGCTCAGTAAGGCAAATATGCCGGCACTTACTACCGCAGTTAGCGCCGGACGTACCCAAGCATTACGCATGGGCTTAAAATCTTCGCGCTTGTTGACTAACATGATGGCAAACAAAATCAAAACGTTGACTGCGCCAATATAAATTAGGATCTGGGCAGCAGCAACAAAGTCAGCATTGAGTAATAAATACATACCAGCAATGCTGATAAAAACACCTCCCAGCAAAAAGGCTGAATAAACAATGTTAGATAGCAGCACTACTCCTAATGCTGCGCCAATCATCATTACAGCTAGGATGCCGAACGAAACAATTTGTACGCCTTCTGCTAAATTCACTTTTTTATTAGTCTCCAATAGTTAGCTTACAGAGAAAGTAATTTTGCCTTGCAGCCTCAAATTTTAGCTAGCAGAAGGTAAAATCTTTGACGACTATACTCTTCTAACTCAAAACTTAAAACTCAAAATTACTTTTCAGCTTCTTGTTCGGCAATATCTTCTGGCAGCTTGCCTACACGACGGCTATTTGCAGGCAAACCGTGAGGTTCGAGAACGCCTTTAGGCAAGTAGACTAATTCGCGCAAAGGTGTCACCATTGGGTCTTCTGTCACCTTGTAAGGCAGACGACCTAACGCTACGTTATCGTAGTTTAATTCATGGCGATCGTAGGTAGAAAGGTCGTACTCTTCTGTCATCGATAAACAGTTGGTTGGACAGTATTCTACGCAGTTGCCGCAGAAGATACAAACCCCAAAGTCAATACTGTAATGTTTGAGTTTTTTCTTTTTGCTGGCTTTATCAAATTCCCAATCGACAACAGGTAGATTAATCGGACAAACGCGCACGCAAACTTCGCAGGAAATACACTTATCAAATTCAAAGTGAATGCGTCCGCGAAAGCGTTCTGAGGGAATTAATTTTTCATAAGGGTATTGCACTGTTATCGGGCGGCGCTGCATATGGTCGAAGGTTACGGATAGCCCTTGACCGATATATTTTGCAGCTTGCACCGTTTCTTTAGCGTAATCCCCGACTTGCTTAAGGAACTTCAACATAAGTAGTGTTCTCTTCTCAGGATAAGGTGTAATTTCTACACTCAAAACTCAAAACTCAAAACTCAAAACTTAAAACTACTACCCTAGCCTCCAAAGGCGACGGGAAAAGCTAATTTCAAGGCTGCGGTTAATAATAGGTTAGCAAGACCAACTGGGAGTAGAAACTTCCATCCTAAATCTAACAATTGATCGATGCGAACTCTAGGTACAGTCCAGCGCAGCAAAATTGCTAGAAAGATCAGGAAATAGGCTTTGAGTACGGTCATCGTAATCCCTAAGGCAGCATCTACTAATTGCAGCCAAGAATTGGTTTCACTAACTCCAACCCAATTAGCTAACAAACCAATCGGAATGGGAAAGTCCCAACCCCCTAAGTATAAAACTGCAACTAAAAGTGACGAAAGTACCAAGTTAACGTAAGAACCTAAGTAAAACAGACCGAACTTCATGCCAGCATATTCGGTTTGATAGCCTGCGACTAATTCTTCTTCTGCTTCTGGCAAATCAAAGGGTAAGCGTTCGCATTCAGCTAAGACAGAAATCCAAAAAATGATGAAGCCTACAGGTTGCCGCCATACGTTCCAGCCTAAAATGCCGTAACCTGATTGTTGACCGACAATGTCGATAGTGCTGAGACTATTAGACATCATTACGATCGCTAGCACTGCTAAAGCTAAGGGAATTTCATAACTAATTGACTGCGCCGCTGCCCTAAGCCCCCCTAACAAGGAATACTTGTTGTTGGATGAGTAGCCTGCCATCAATAAGCCAATCGGCTGAATGCTAGATAAGGCAATCCATAAAAATACCCCAGTGCCAACATCTGTAATTACTAAATTTTGTCCGAATGGCACGATCAAATAAGACAAAAATACTGGAATGACAACAATAATTGGTCCGAGGGTAAACAGTAACGAATCTGATTTGGCTGGCACTACGTCTTCCTTGAAGACGAGCTTTAAACCGTCAGCTACAGGCGCAAGTAAACCAAAAGGTCCCATAAAGTCAGGACCAATTCTTTGCTGGGCGGCGGCGGAAATCTTGCGCTCTAGCCATGTAGTTACGAGTACCCCCACTGTTGCCCCAATAATCATTAAAATCATCGGCAGTGGCATCCAAATGGCTTTGGCTGTGCCAGCAGGCAAACCTAGCTCCATTAGGGATTTGATAAAGGTTCCTTGGAGGTCAATTCCTGGATTCATGTTTACGCTCTTGAAGTCATCTTAATCAGTGACCAGTTACCAGTGACCAGTTACCAGTTATAGATTTGTCTAGGCTTTTGCTTTTGACATATTTCTACTGATTCAGCGATCGCTGTTCGCTGGTTTTATATTTGAGGGATTGAAAAAGGTATCAGTTGATATAGTCTCTTTTTATCCTTTATCCTTCTTACTTTCTAAAGGTGATGAATTTGACCGTTGAGTTAACGATCGCACATTCACCGTTTTGGCTGTTTGCAGTAAAGACTTTCTAGTGATGATGTTTTACGTGCCACTGCTTAGTATATCGTTACCAATCGCCCACCAAGAAATTATCTGGCGAAATTATACTTATAGGTTGTATAGAGACATTCCATAGAACATCTCTATGGCTGTTTAACGTTCCTCAATGGCTGTATAAGGAACATCATGCAAACCGTTATATACCTGGGTAGGACGGAAAATTCTGTTTTGGACTAATTGTTCTTTCCAGTGGGCTAGCCATCCAGCGACGCGAGCGATCGCAAAAATTGGCGTAAATAAGTCGGTAGGAATGCCCAATTTTCTATACACCAAACCCGAATAAAAGTCAACATTAGGATAGATACCTTTGTGACTTAACTTTTCTGCCACTACCCGTTCCATCTCTACGGCGATGTCATAGTATTTATCGTGTCCGAACTTCTCAAACAATTGTTCGGCAAGGTTTTGCAAAATAGTCGCTCTAGGATCTTTAACTTTATAAACGCGATGACCGAAGCCCATGATCTTCGCTTTTTTTTCTAGCCGCGATTCTAAGTAAGGGCGGACATTTTCGACCGAGCCGATTTCCTCAAGCATTCCGATTACTTCTTCATTTGCTCCACCATGCAGTGGACCTCCCAAAGTACCTACAGCAGACGCTACTACAGCGTAGGGGTCAGTCAAAGTAGAAGCCGTCACCCTAGCACTAAACGTAGAAGCATTCATAGTATGTTCGGCGTGTAACATGAGGCAAACGTCAAAAATCCTAGCTGCCAAAGGATCTGGTTCGCGTTCGTGCAGCATATACAAGAAATTTGCCGAATAATCCAAGTCGTCGCGCGGACGTACCGGATCGTTACCTTTACGCATGAGTTGGAACGCGGCTACCATCGTGGGAATAGTTGCTAGCAAGCGCACTACCGAGTCCCGAACGTAAATAGGGTTGTCTAATTCGCGCAGCGAGTAGAATAAGCCCAGAGCCGCAGCAGAAGCTTGCAGCGCATCCATTGGGTGTCCGCTTTCGGGAAAAGATTTCATCATATCGCGAATGCGATACTTGATCCGGCGATGATACTGGACTTCATGAACAAATTCTGCTAGTTCCTCCTTCGTCGGTAGTTTTCCCCAAATTAGGAGATAGGAAGTTTCTAAAAAGGTACTTTTTTGGGCTAGTTCTTCAATACGGATGCCACGATATTCAAGTATTCCCTGTTGCCCATCGACACAACTGATACTAGACTCGGCGGCAGGTATGCCTTCTAATCCAGGCTTAAATTCGCATACAGACATAGCTACACTAGGGACAATTAACAATTAATTCATACTCAGGCTAACTTACCAGAAATGCTGTAACTATTGCACTTTTTAACAGAGACAAGGGGGATAGGGGGATCAAATTAGGAATTTAGGTGGCGTTAGCCAAAACATTTGCGATCGCCCTAGAGGCGAACCTGTTTCTGGTAATGTCAAACCGATAATACCTGCTTTTTTTAATACTAATCTGCCCAGTGCTTGGTTGCCGATGAGCATTGATGCCCACTGTCCTAAATTCGGTTCGTGTCCGACTACAGCTAGCTTAATGCTGTGCGGATATTGCTGCTGCTCTAACCAATCTAGCCAAGCAGAAATATTGCCATTAGGAGCAAGATGTACAGACTCTTGCCATTGGCTGCTAAGTTGCGATTCTACAAGAATTTCCGCTGTTTGACGCGATCGCACTAATGGGCTAGTCAAAATCAAATCGAAGCGCAAACCCAACGAATACAGCTTTTTCGCTACTTGCTGAGTTTTTTCCTGCCCTTGCGCCGTTAGACTTCGCAATTGGTCAGGGCGATCGCTCGTTCGTTCTTGGGCAATACCATGTCTAATTAAGTACAATTCCATTGGAAAAAATGGTAGGGCGCAATCCGCCGCGCCCGTGCAAAGGAAAAATAAAAGTCTACTCAGTTTGAATTGGGTTATCTCTTGGATTAACTAATCGCAATAGTTTTTGTTTAATTTGCGAGTCATAGACTTCCCATTTCATCTTGGCGTAGGCAGAATTTTCATTAGAGCCTGACAAAAAGCCCATCGGAATTTCAAAACCACCTGCACCAGTACGCCCGCCACCAAAAAAGCGCCCTTGATTGTCTTGTCCAAAGGCTTCTTTAATAAACTCATCGGGATCTAGAGTTAATTTGGTAGTTCTGAGCGAACCAATTACTACTTCTAATTCTTCATCCTCATCGTGAACGATACCGTAGACTACTGCTGTATGCACGTTTTCTTCAGTAACAATAAAATCTGCTGCTTGGGGAATTGCATCGCGATCGTCGTAGCGCAGGTAGCCAACGCCTGCAATTGAGAAGTTATTTTGCACGATCCGATTTTTTAGCGATCGCTCGATTACATCCATCACCCGTTTAGAGCGATTGGCTTGCAATATGGCATTAAGTAGTTGCGAGTCATAAAACCTACTTAAATAACCTGCGGCTAAGAAATCTTCTTCCTGCGCTTGCATCAATCTATTAGTATCGGAGCGCAAGCCATGCATCAAGGCTGTAGCGCACTTCACATGATGGTTGATGCTGTTATCTAATGCCAGCATTCCTGCTTGCAAGTATTGAGTAAAAATTGTTGCTGTCGCTCTTACCGAAGGACGCAAATCACTAAACTCAGCTTTGAGTTCTCCTTGCAAGCTGTGATGATCTACGACGACGACGATGGGAATGCCTGCTTCTTGCACTAATGACATCAACTGGCTAGTTGTTCCTTGGTTGTCAATTAGAGCGCAACCTTTATAGATTGATAAATCTTTGCTCTTGGTAGTTTGCAACGTCCAACGGTGGGCGGGTAAACCAGTAAGTTTAACTAGGGCAATATTTTCCTGATGGCTCAAAGTGCCAGCATAAATAATATCGCACTGAATGTCGTACTGTTCTGCCATTAATTGATACGCCCAGGCAGATGATAAGGCATCTGGATCGGGAAAATCTTGGAGAATTACTAACTGACGCTCGTGCTGGTGTTTTTCAAAGGTTGCTCTAAGCGCTTCTATCTTCTGGCTTGGTAATAAAATACAACGCTGCCCTATATGAGTGCCATCGCCGTTTGCTGGCGTAGAAGCAGGTGAGTGATGCGTCGGATTATCTGTTTCTATATCTGGGGAATGTTCTTTGGGTATGGGTTCTACAGTTATAGGCAGATTGTCAAGCACTTTTAGGGAGTTTAACTGCATAAAGGTTAGGTTTTTCTTGAGTGTGAGGAGGAGAAACTGTAAATAAGGCTAAAATTGACGCGCGGATTTTGGAGGTCTCCTCCAAAATTAGATAGCGCGTTGACAACCTTAGTATTTGAACCACACACTACGATCTTTGCAAAAAATTTGCTTTATGGCATTTTTTTGGGTTATATCTCTAGATATAAATGTCTAAACCAAGCTTGCGCTACAGCCCAATAATATATTTTTGCCATTCTTGATGCAGCCCGCTCTTTAAGTGTTTGCTGACTTCGAAGTACAAACTACTGTATGGTTTGCGCGGTTGATGAAACAATAACATATGTGCTTCTTGCGGCGTGCGACTGCCTTTTTTGACGTTACAGCGGACGCAGGCTGTCACCATGTTTTCCCAGGTATCGCCACCGCCACGCGATCGCGGAATGACATGATCCAAGGTCAAATCTTCACCTGTGTAGCCGCAGTATTGACAAGCGTGACTGTCTCGGTGCAAGATGTTACGGCGAGTCAAGGGAATTTCCTTGTACGGCACGCGGACAAAGTGCCGCAGCCTAATCACGGTCGGCAGGTTAAAGTCTGAGTAAATCAGCTTACCGTTGTGTTCTACCTGCTCTGCTTTACCTTTGATTAATAAGACAGCCGCTCTTCGCCAACTTGTGATGTTGAGCGGTTCGTAGGAGGCGTTGAGAACTAAAACCTTCGCCATCGATAACAGCAAATCGTCAGCTTTTTTACAGATGGTAACACACTTAAAGAAGTTGTGTACTTTTTTGAATGGCAAAAATTAGCGAATAGTTTTGGTCGTCCATCTGTATGATTGTTTGCGACTACCAGAGCGGATCTGTACTCGTTTGTTCGCGGGTTGCTTTCTAAACAATTTGGTGCGCTTAATTACTTTTCTTTGCATCCGCGTAATTTGTCTAGATTGCACTCGTGTTGTAGTTTTTTTACTAATGCGTAGCAATCGCTTTGGCGCAGTAGTAGAACGACGCATAATTAGGCGTTGATTTACGGACGACGATCGCCTAGCCGTAATTGGCGCTATTCGCTTTAACCGGACTACTTTTTTAGTATTTGTCTGCGCTGCGGCGCGTCTAGTTTTGGCTGCAGCAGTATTCCGTACTGGTACTCGTGTCTGTACGAGTCGTTTTATGGGCGTTGCGCGTCTAGCTACAGAAATTGTGCGTCTGGTGGGGGCGGTTGCTACTTGTCTGGTTACAGGTGTTACTCGTGGATAAGTAGGACGTTTTACCAGGGTTGTCCTATTTACAGGCATTTTTGCTGTAGCTGTTTGTAAAATTGGCTCTGTTTGCTCTTGCCAGTAAGGAGTAGCTGGAACTTGCTTGGCAAGAATAATCGCTTCTTGCCATTTTCCTCTACTTAAAGCGCTTTTGGCTGCTTGCAGCGATGAATTATTTTTTACCCAATCTTTGCGCCACTGGGCGATCGCGCTTTGTGCTTGCCCGTATATTGGACTAATATTCGGGATATTTTGCGCTAAGGCTATTGCTTCATCTAACTTTCCCGACTGGTATTTATTGTTTGCTGTGGCTAAAATGCTTTGCGACCATTGCTTAATTAATGGTTGAGCTTGTTGGTAAAATGGACTATTTTTAGGTAAAGAGCTAACTTGAGCAATCGCTGTTTTAAATTCTCCCGCCTCGGCAAGTTTTTTTGCTTGTGCTAGCTTGCACTCTAACAAAATATCTTGCGCTTGCGCGTATAGGTGCGAACTTTGAGGAATTTTGGCAGCGCTAGTAATACACTGAGTCGATTTTCCTGTTGCTTTCAAGTTTTCTACTTGCTCGAAGGTTTTTTCTATTTGCTGCGGTTGCCAGTAAATTGTGTATCCTGCTACTAAGCTGATAGCTGCTGCAGCCATTGTTGCGCCAATGCGGAGGTAGTATTGCTGGTGAGGAGTTGCGATCGCCGCATATTTTGCTTTGACACTACTTGCTAGTTGACTGGGTTTTGCAGGTGAAACGACCGTTGGTTGGAGAGTGCTACTGCTGGTTACTTGTAAATTAGCTTGGTGGGGATAAATAACTGTAGTAGTGGTTGCTGCTGATTCTACTGTTACTACTGCTTGAGCGCTATTTTGATTTGACGGCGCGATCGCTCTAGCTTCTCCTACTACATTTACCTTACCGTTATGCTGGGGCGGTTTTGCTGCTGAAATTAACTGCGTTGGTAGATAAAAAATTGCTATTTGCTCGATTTCTGCTAAAGCTTCTGCTGCACTTTCATAGCGGTCTTGGAAATGGTAGCGCACCATTTTAGTTAAAATTGCTGCAAGCGCATCGCTAACTTGAGCGTGATGCTGCCAGATAATTTCTCCAGTTTTGGCATCTTCTTCTAACTGTACTGGATGCATTCCTGTTAGTGCTTGAATGGCGATCGTTCCTAGAGCATATAGATCGCTATTAGGGCGGGGTCTACCACGCGCTTGTTCGATTGCCATATAGCCTGGCGTACCAATACCCACAGTGGCGGGAACTTCAATTTCTGTAGTATCTGTTTCTGCAAGTCCTATTTGCGTCCAAGGTTGCTTGACAGAGCCAAAATCTACTAAAACTAATTTGCGATCTTGTTCGCGTTGAATAATGTTGCTAGGTTTAATGTCGCGATGAATAAATCCGTGATTGTGAACAAATACTAAAATGCCTAAAATTTCTTGTAAAAATAGGCATACTTGGCTTTCGCTCCATCGTTGATTTGGTTGCAACTTATCGCTTAATGGGTGTCCGGGAATAAAGTCTTGGACTAAATAAAATTCTTGATTTTCTTCAAAGTAAGCGAGTAATCTGGGAATCTGCTCGTGATGTCCTAGCTTTTCTAATGTTTCAGCTTCAGCTTGAAAAAGTCTTCTCGCGTTTTGGAGGAAGGTGTAGTTGCTAGTTGCAGGTTGGAGGTGTTTGACTACACATTTGGGCTTTCCTGGTCTGTGTGTATCTTCAGCAATGTATGTTTGGCTAAAGCCACCTATACCCAAAATTTCCGCAATTTGGTAACGCCCGCCTAGCAACCTATCAATCATTATTTTAGTTCTCCAGCCATAGTTAGATTATATGACACACCTAGAAGATATTTTTCTTTATTGTTTATTTATAACCATAGATATACGTGTATTTTCCTAGTATTGGATTGAAAAAATTATTAGAGTTTAACGCTCATTTTTAACATTTAATATCTATTAAGTAGTGGTAGGCATAATCATAAAATAGTTGCAGGTAAGCTTTGCTAAAGAAATAGTGAAAAGCTTATAAAATGGCTTAATAAAAATTTTGCCATAAAATTGCAGTTATACAAGCAAATTTGTCAAAATTGAAGCGATCGCTAAAAAGCGGTGTTAGCCTAAACCAGATCTAACATTCTTTTAATTTAGCTATTGCATACAGCAAAATCAAGCCAACGTAGGCGATCGCCACTGTAATAACCTCATCAATAGCTATGGCATTTCCAGGATTAATCCTTGGTAGTTTATGTTTTGCCCTGATAGTAGTTTCTTTCCCAGGCGTGCTGGCACAGCGCGATCGCATTTCTCCAGGGCAAATTGACCGCATGACGCAAGTCACCGCAGCAATCAATTCCTGGCTGGGAAAACTGAGTGTAGATACAATTAGCGGCGGTCATTCGCGAATAGTTTATTGTGTTGCTATTAGCCCAGATAGTCAATTATTGGCTAGCGGTAGCGGCGATCGCACGATCAAAATTTGGAGTTTAAGCCAGAGAAAGCTAATGCAAACGCTGGTAGGACATTCAGATTGGGTAAGTGCAGTTGCTTTTAGCCCAGATGGGCGGACTTTAGTTAGTAGCAGCGGCGATAAGACAATTAAGTTATGGAACTTGCAGACTGGGCGATCGATCCGTACTTTGGTAGGACATTCAGATTGGGTAAGTGCAATTGCTTTTAGCCTTAATGGGCGAACCCTTGTTAGCGGTAGTGGCGATAGAACTATTAAAATATGGGATTTAAAAACAGGGCGAGTTAGGCGTACAATTGCGGAAAAAGGAGGAGTAACAGCGATCGCTATTGCTCCCGATGGTAAGACTTTCGCTAGCGGTAGCTACCTTAATACCGTGAAAATTTGGCAGCTTAATAATGGTAAATTGCTCCACACCCTAACAGGACATTCTAGACCAGTTTATGCTGTTGCCTTTAGCCCAGACGGTGAAACTTTAGCTAGCGGTAGTAATGCTGGCGAGGTTAAACTGTGGAGAGTCCAAAATGGTAAATTACTCCGTACCCTTTCTAGTCATAAAAGAGCAGTTGCAGGTGTTGCTTTTAGTGCAGATGGTCAGCTTGTAGCTAGTGGTAGCGAAGATAGAACTATCAAGCTGTGGAATGTGGATAATGGCAAATTAGTTCGCACTCTGTTGGATAACAAAGATGGAGTTACGTCAGTTGCTTTTAGTTCTAATAGCAATACTCTTGCTAATGGTAGTAGAGATAAAACGATTAAGATTTGGCGCGTCTTAGTTGCTAAGTAGTTTTGAATTTCGAGTTTTGAGTTACCCAAAAATTGCTCGTGCTTAAGACTGCAACGTGCAATCCTACTGAACCAACTAGGCTAAAGACAATAAAAGACTTCAGCGCCTCGTCTTCTTTTTCTCGCTGCTGTACAGCGATGCTCGATAAGCCCATACACTATTGCTACTAATTCCCACCTGGTCGCTCAACTTAAGATGCATTAGAAGTCATTGTCAAGAGGAAAATGCTGGTTTTTAGTTGCTGCAATCCAGTAACAATATCCTCAAAGCAGCTAATGACAATAGTTTTATCCTTTCCTCTCCCATTTAAAATAAGTTTGTTTGTTATCAATTATTTGCAATTGCTTGACATTAGTTCGCATTAGATTTACTTTTTCTTGAGAAGTAGTTTCAGCTTATTGTGAGTTGGGATGTTTCCTAAAAATTTGTCCTAGAAATAAAAAATGGGAATTAGTAATCTTTTTGCTGCAGGTGGCGTAGTTATGTGGCCCCTGCTAGGATTTTCGATAGTAGCGATCGCTTTAATTGCCGAACGTTTGATTTTTTGGTTCCGCATCAACAAAAGGCAGCCGCGTGTAGTTAGAGATGCAATGTCTTACTACAGACACGATCCTGACACTGCTTTAAAAAAACTCAAGCAAAACGCCGATTTACCAATTGCGCGGATTTTCTTAGCAGCCTTAGAACTAGAACAACCAACACCAGAAGAATTTCGTCTAGCTTTAGAAAGCGAAGCGCAAGCAGAAATTCCGGTACTCAAGCGGTTTAACACTGTATTTGAAACTATTATCAGTCTTGCTCCTTTACTTGGATTATTAGGAACAGTTTTAGGATTAATTTACTCTTTTGCTTCGTTGCGATTGGGCGATGTGGGCGGAGGTCAAGCTGGAGGCGTGACATCAGGAATCAGCGAAGCATTGGTTTCTACTGCTTCGGGGTTAATTGTGGCAATTTTCACGCTGCTATTCTCTAACGCTTTTCGCGGCTTTTATATTCGCCAAATAGCGCTAATTCAAGAATATGGCGGTCAGTTAGAATTACTTTACCGTCGCTATTATGAAAAAGGAAGCAGATATGCGTCTACCCGATGAGCCAGAAGTTCCCGCACAAATTAACATCGTGCCAATGATCGATGTGATTTTTGCTATTTTGACATTTTTTATTATGTCAACGCTATTTTTAACTCGCTCTGAGGGGCTGTTAGTAAATTTACCGCAAGCATCCTCGGCGAAAGTTCAGCCTTCAACGCCGATTACAGTTACTATTGACGCGCAAGGAAATATAGCCCTTAATCGCAAAACAGTACCAATTGATGCACTAAGTACCCAAGTTGGGCAATTAATTAAACCGAATCAAGAAACCCTAGTAATTGTCAATGCCGATAAAGCTGTCAATCACGGGCAAGTTGTCACAGTTATGGATCGAGTCAGGCAAATTCCAGGAGCGAAACTGGCGATCGCAACTCAAAGACCTTAGCTTTTAGATCGCAATCTAGTCACAGCGATGAGAGTCGCAGCGCTAAAATTATTAAGCACTGTTTACGCGCTGCTGCTATGTCTCATACTGCTGATATGCCCAATGCTCAGGTAGAGTCTACTAACGGTCATCTTTTAGATCGAAGCAATACTATTCGCATTCGCGGCGCTAGACAGCACAATCTTAAAAATATCGATTTAGAATTACCGCGCGATCGCTTGATTGTTTTTACAGGCGTTTCTGGTTCAGGTAAGTCTTCTTTGGCTTTTGATACGATTTTTGCTGAAGGACAGCGCCGTTATGTAGAATCCTTGAGTGCTTACGCGCGGCAGTTTTTGGGGCAGCTAGATAAGCCGGATGTAGAGGCGATTGAAGGCTTGAGTCCAGCTATCTCTATCGATCAAAAATCTACTTCTCACAACCCCCGTTCTACTGTAGGAACGGTTACTGAGATTTACGACTATTTACGCTTGCTATTTGGACGGGCTGGCGAACCTCATTGCCCGATATGCGATCGCTCGATTGCCCCCCAGACTATCGATCAAATGTGCGATCGCATTCTGGAGTTGCCAGACGGTACGCGCTTCCAAATTTTAGCCCCTGTTGTCCGAGGGAAAAAAGGCACGCATCGTAAATTACTTTCTTCTCTCGCTTCTGAAGGTTGGATTAGGGCAAGGGTAAATAACGAGGTCAGAGAGCTATCTGACAACATCGAGTTAGATAAAAATTATACACATACTATAGAAATCGTTATTGATAGGCTAATTAAAAAGCCTTCTATTCAGGAGCGTTTGACTGATTCGCTGGCTACTTGCTTGCGGCTTTCTGGGGGAATTGCAGTTGTAGATGTATTAAATGATACATCATTTAGTGCAGGCGGAGTCCGACAAGATAGTAAATATATAGATACTAGCACAAAAATTGAAAATGAAAACCCCGATTTAGCTGCTACAAATGCAGACAATTCCTATCAACAAAACGAGCTAATTTTCTCAGAAAACTTTGCTTGTCCAGTACATGGCGCTGTGATGGAAGAATTGTCACCGCGACTATTTTCTTTCAACTCTCCTTACGGCGCTTGTCCTAACTGTCATGGTTTGGGTAGTTTGCAGAAGTTTTCGCCAGAATTGGTAGTACCAGATCCGCAAGCACCAGTATATGCAGCGATCGCTCCTTGGTCAGAAAAAGACAACTCTTACTACCTATCGTTGCTCTATAGCGTCGGACAAGCTTATGGCTTTGAGATTCAGACCAATTGGAATAAGCTCACACAAGAACAGCAGCAAGTAATTTTACACGGCAGCGACAAACCAATTTGGATAGAAGATCGTAAAGATCATCGGCGTTATGCAGGCGTAATACCTATACTCCAGCGCCAATACAGCGAAGCATCTGACTTGCAAAAGCAAAAGTTAGAACAATATTTAATTGCTCAACCTTGCGAAGTCTGCCTTGGTAAGCGTTTAAAGCCAGAAGCATTATCAGTACGACTAGGACAGTATCATATTATCGATTTGACAAGTAGCTCGATTCGGGAGTGCCAGCATCGCATCAATACCATGAAACTAAGCGATCGCGCTTTTCAAATTGCTGACTTGGTACTGCGAGAAATCAAAGCTAGGCTGCAATTTCTCCTTGATGTAGGTTTAGACTACCTGACTCTAGATCGCCCAGCAATGACGCTTTCAGGCGGCGAGGCGCAGCGAATTAGACTTGCAACGCAAATCGGTTCTGGTTTAACTGGCGTACTGTACGTTTTAGATGAACCGAGTATTGGATTGCATCAACGAGATAACGGGAGATTGCTACAAACTTTAACTAAACTGCGCGACTTAGGAAATACGCTGATTGTTGTCGAACACGACGAAGAAACAATTAGAGCAGCAGATTATTTAGTAGATATTGGTCCTGGTGCTGGGATTCACGGCGGCTATATTATTTCCCAAGGCAACTTAGAGGCATTATTAACAGCAAAAGATTCGCATACAGGTGCGTACTTATCAGGACGAAAAGTAATTGAAACGCCAAAAGAGCGGCGAGAAGGTAACGGGCGATCGCTTTCTATCAAGCAAGCGCATCGCAACAACCTAAAAGATATCGATGTCGATATACCTTTGGGTAAACTTGTCTGCGTTACTGGTGTTTCTGGTTCGGGAAAATCTACACTAATTAACGATTTACTTTATCCAGCATTGCAGCATCAACTAACGCGCAAAGTCCCACTACCGCAGGAATTAGCCGAAATTAAAGGACTTAATGCCGTTGATAAAGCGATCGTGATTGACCAATCTCCAATTGGACGTACTCCGCGTTCAAATCCAGCAACTTATACAGGTGTATTTGACGTTATTCGCGAAGTATTTACCCAAACAATTGAAGCTAAAGCCAGAGGATATAAAGCAGGACAATTTTCTTTTAACGTCAAAGGCGGACGTTGCGAAGCTTGCTGCGGACAAGGGGTAAATGTGATTGAAATGAACTTTTTACCCGATGTTTACGTGCAGTGCGAAGTATGTAAAGGTGCAAGATATAACAGGGAAACTCTGCAAGTCAAGTATAAAGATAAATCAATTGCTGACGTGCTGAATATGACAGCAGAAGAGAGTTTAGAGTTTTTTACTAATATTCCTAGAGCTTTTAGTAGGTTGCAAACATTGGTAGATGTAGGCTTAGGTTATGTCAAGTTAGGACAGCCAGCAACAACTTTATCTGGTGGTGAAGCGCAGCGGGTAAAATTAGCATCAGAGTTATCGCGTCGCGCTACAGGGAAAACTTTGTATTTAATTGACGAACCAACTACAGGTTTATCATTTTATGACGTGCATAAATTACTAGATGTATTGCAACGTTTGGTAGATAAAGGCAATTCAATTTTAGTCATCGAACATAACTTAGACGTAATTCGTTGTTGCGATTGGGTAATAGATTTAGGACCAGAAGGCGGCGATAAAGGCGGCGAAATAGTTGCAGTAGGAACACCAGAACAAGTAGCAAATAACGATCGTTCTTATACAGGTCAATATTTAAAACAAGTATTGCAACAGCATCCACCTAAATGAACTTCTCACCTATTTTAATCTTCTGCAAACAAGGCTTCTAAATCCTGACGACCATTGACTACTCGCAGAATGTTAACACCATCATCTACAACCTGATAAAGAATAATGTATCCATTTAGCGGTAAGCCTCGCAAGTATAAGCTGATATAGTTATAACTACGTCCTATATTAGGAAATTTCGCCAAATAGAGGCATTTTTAATTAAATTCTCGAAATAGTTTCTCTCCTGCTTCCACATTGCGTTCTAAAAAATATTCTGCAATACGATTTAAATCTTGACTTGCAGAAGGAGCAATAATAAAACGGCTCATTTATGCTCCTCACGAGCCTGTCTAAACCGTTCTAGAATCTGATTGACGACCGTCTCACCGTCTAGTCCTTCGCCGCGTTCGAGTTCTGCTGTAGCAACATCTACCTGTGCGCGGACTTCTTCAATCCACTGACTGGATTCACTACCTAGGTTGTCAAGTAGACGAAATGCGACATCAATCACTTCATCTGCATCAGTAAATTTACCAGAGGAAATTTGTGCTTGAATAAATTGTTGATGTTCGGGTTTAAGTAAAATTTTCATTAGAGCAAATTCCTAGTAAAGATATATCTATCACGCTTGTTGTTACTTAAAATTGTAATAGTGCGATCGCCACTTGTAGGTGCGTTGCACAGGCAAGCACTCTACTTATTCGTAACTTCAATATAAATATGCTCTAACCTTACTGGTGTTCTGGCAATTGATTCTAAGTTAATACCTTCAAAGCAAGCAATAATTTCTTTAAGTTCTAATTGTTGTGGCAACCAAAAAGCTAAATCTCTGCCGTATCGCCTGTAAGTAAAACCGCATTTATTACCAAGTGCGATCGCTTTTTCTTCTTCTTGCGTCTGTATAGTCACAATTTCTGTAGCTGGAATGCGCTGGCGCAATTGTGCTAAACTCCCTTCTGCTAATATTTTCCCAGCTTTTAAGATGCCAATGCGATCGCACAAACGTTCTGCTTCGTCTAGTAAGTGAGTAGTAAGTAATATTGTCATTCCTGATTGTTTTAGCTGTTTAATTAACTCCCACATTTGGTAACGCGCTTCAATATCTAAACCTGTAGTTGGTTCATCTAATATTGCTAATTTTGGTTTGTGGACAAGAGCAACTGCTATATTTAACCTTCTTTGCATTCCGCCGCTCAATTTTTCTACAGGAGTTGTGGCGCGATCGCTTAAATTAACAGCAGCCAAACACGCTTTTACTTGTTGCTGGCGTTCTTTTCCTGTTAAACCGTACAACTTAGTGAAGAAGTTGAGATTTTCTTGGCAAGACAGAGTTTTATAAAGTAGATTTTCTTGGGGAGCAATACCAATTAGCTGTTTAGTCGAAGCTGAAATTGGGCGATCGCAAATAGTAACTTTGCCACTATCTGCTTGCAGCAAATTACAAATGATATTTATAGTCGTAGTCTTACCCGCGCCATTTGCTCCTAGTAAGCCGTAAATTTCTCCTGGTTGAATCTGTAGCGATAAATCATCGAGTACCGATCGCTTGCTGTAAGCCTTACTTAAATTTTCAATTTTTAGCACTGCTTCTACAACCTTCTTTCTACTGTCAACATCCGCCTGTAAGACAACCAACCACCGCCAACCATCAAGACTGCAAACCCACATAAAAACCAAAAGTGATTAGCAATAGCCTCTATTTCATCGCCTCTTGCAGAAACCCCTAGCAAAGCTTCATTCATGTGGTAAATCGGATTAAAACGCGCAATATTTAGCAATAATTTGGGAAATAGAAAAGTAGGTACAAATGCCCCTCCCAAAATTAATAAAGGTACGCCAAAAGCAGCCACCAAAGAATTTACATCCTCAGTTCGCCGCGCCAACTGCGTACCCAAAATAAAGCCTAAACCTACATAGGCAGCAATACTCAAGAGAATAATTATTCCTCCTAAAAGCATAGAACCATTAAAACTTGCTCCCCAAAAAGCAGCAACAGCGTACACTAATAGCGTTTGTCCAATCCCAATGCAGCTATGAGCTAAAAAAATTCCTAAAAAATAGGAAGTACCACTTAAGGGCGATACAAATAATCGCTTGAGCGTCTGCTGTTCGCGCTCAGAAACAACGGTAGCGACACTTCCACCCAAACAGCTAAAAAATAGTGCCGCGCCTACAAGCGTCACGGGGGCGGATCTTTCTAAAGCTTGAGCCATTGACAATGACGCTCTTTCTGCAAAAATTAATCCGTTGAGTAATAGTACAGAAATAGGAAAAATACTCCAAAACACTAAACTGCGCCGCCGTCGCCATAATTCAATTAAAATTCGCTGCGTCACAGCTAGGGTTTCTCGCCAATATTTCATATCAAGTTGAGCTTTGATGAATCAATCTCCATACTCCCAATTACCGCCCATCTCTCGCCGCACTGTGCTGAAATTATTTGGTGTTGGTACTGTAGGCGGTTTACTCGGATATTCTCGCTTTAGCAAACCACAACCTACAGTTTTTCAGCAAGATGTTTTAAAGTTACCGCAGCAATTAGATAAGCCTTTAAGTGTAGTTGTAGTTGGTGCTGGACTTGCGGGTTTAGCCTGCGCTTACGAACTAAGTCAGCGCGGTTTTGCAGTAACGCTGTTAGAAAAGTCGTCTTTACTTGGCGGTAAGGTTGCTAGTTGGCAAATCGATGTCGGGGATGAAGCTTTTAGGATGGAACATGGCTTTCATGGCTTTTTCCCCCAATACTACAACCTCAACAACTTAGTTGCAGAGTTAGAAATTAAAGATAATTTTCAGTCTTTAAATCGCTATAGCGTGCTTTATCAAGATAGTAAGTATAAACCAGAGGTATTTTACCCCAGTAGTTCGGCTTTTCCTTGGAATATGGTCGATTTGGCTGTAGCGTCTCCAAATCTATTGCGTTGGGGAATTAATTTAACTAAGTTAAAACATTTGCAAGTATTCCAAGCAATTACTGGTTTTCAAATCCAAAAAAGCTTTGCTAGGCTAGACCGCATTTCTGTTGCTGATTGGGTAAAATCTGACTTTCCCCAAGGGTTGTACGACTTATATTTTCTCCCATTTGCTAAATCTAGCCTCAATGCTCCCGATTTAATGAGTGTGGGGGAACTGATGCAGTTTTTCCACTTCTATTTTTTCGGTAATCCAGAAGGCTTGGCTTTTAACGGTACGCGCGATGATATGGGTACGAGTTTAGTTCAACCAATTGCCGATGCGATCGCTCAAAAAGGTGGCAAAATAGTCACAGGTGCAACTGTAGATAAAATCCATTTATCTCCAGGAAAAATAGATTATTTATCTTACCAACAAGGCGAATCAAGCGTTCCCTTTTGGGTAGAACGCAACAATGCAACTCAATATTACGGCGCAGGCGATCGCGTATTTGCAAATATTCCTGAATCTTCTGAAGCTATCTCGCTTACTTGCACTCATCAAGGTTGTACGGTAGCTAAAGCTGATGATGGTAAATTCCATTGTCCGTGTCACGGCGCAGTTTTTGACAAAGAAGGAAAAGTATTAAAAGGTCCTGCAACTAAAGATTTACCGCGATATCAAGTTATCCAGCAGCAAACAGATAAATTGCAATTAGCCGCCATACAACAATTGCAGCAAAATCCAGAAACAATTAAGGCAGATTATTACGTATTTGCTACAGATGTTCCTGGAGTAAAACAACTATTTAACCGCACAACTGGGGAAGTAGATGATAAAGTGCGATCGCAAATCGATAAACTAGCTGTAGCCGATCCTTTTGCTGTATGTCGTTTTTGGTTCGATAGCGACTTTGACTGGGAACACAGCAATTTTACATCTCTATCTGGATACAAACTAACTGATAGCATCACTCTCTACCACCGAATTCAAACGCAATTTATCGACTGGGCAAAAAAAACTGGTGGTAGTGTAGTAGAGTTACACGCCTATTGTTACAAAGAAAAAGACTTTCCCACCCAGCAAGCACTACTAACGACATTTCAGCAAGAACTCTACCAAATAGTACCGCAGCTAAAACAAGCCAATATCTTGCACCGAGAATTAGTCAATCAAAAGAATTTTGCAGGCTATCCACCCAATAGTTATGCATTTCGCCCAGAAACCAGCACAGAAATATCTAACTTATTATTTGCAGGCGATTGGGTAAAAATGCCATTTCCCAGCGGCTTAATGGAAAGAGCAGTCAGCAGCGGCTTACTAGCAGCTAATGAGATTTTACATCGCCAAGGCTTGCAAAGGCGATCGCTTTTTTCGGTAAATCCAGAAGGTTTATTCAATATTTGATAAATAATGACCCAATATCGGGCATATTGCATTGTTTCTCACCTACGAGCGTAATGCATTACGCCCCTACATTCAACTATTAAATTTCTATGATAGATATTCGCACTTGTGGAATCGATTTAAATTGCTGGTATGTAGTTGCCAGCAGCAGCGAAGTTAAGGATAAGCCTGTAGGAGTCACGTTATGGGAAGAAGCGATCGCATTGTACCGCGACTCTCAAGGTAAAATTCATGCATTGAGCGATCGTTGTCCGCATCGTTTAGTCAAACTCAGTCATGGTAATGTTATCGATGACTTATTAGAATGCTCTTATCACGGCTGGCGCTTTGATGATAGTGGTAAATGTACAGCAGTTCCTTATTTAGCAGCCAATCAAAAGTTGCCCAATTGTCAAATTCGTTCCTACCCAGTAGAAGAACGCGATGGGTTTATTTGGTTATTTCCAGGTGATGCAACTTTAGCAAAACAGCAACCTCCTTTAAGTATCCTAGAATGGGAACATCTCAACTATATTGCTACTGTTTCAGTAATTGATTGTGCAGCCCATTATTCGTACTTAATTGAAAACTTGATGGATATGTATCACGGTCATTTGCATAACTCTTATCAAGCATGGGCAGATCCAGTTTTACAAGATATTTATACGGATGAATTGCGTGTAGATGCACGTTATCAGGCACAAAGTTATTACAAAATTGATAAAATCTGGTCAATTTCCCAGCTATTTATTCCAGCTTTGCGGCGGTTGCATCCAGAACCATTAAATGTTAGCTATATCTATCCGCATTGGGTTTCAAATTTGGGTGAAGACTTCAAAATTTACTGTTTATTTTGTCCTATAGATAGACGAAAAACTCGCGCTTATTTAATTCATTTTACTTCTTTAAATTCCTTCTGGCGCTTGCACAAATTACCCGTTGCATTTCGCCGCTTTGTTAAAAATCGTTTATTTGGTTCGGCGCAAAAGCTACTTGATGGCTTAGTCAAACAGGATGTTCAAATGATTGAGGAAGAACAACAAGCATATTTAAATTTACCAACCCAAAAAACTTATGAGTTAAATAAAGCTTTGATGAGCGTGCAAAAGCTAATATTAACTAAAGCAAAGCCAGACAATATAAAGCCTATTGGTACTTGTAAACTAGATAGTTTTAACAGCTTATAAAAGTGAGTTTTTGAACTTTTTAGATATAGCTTTGAGATATGTAACTTGTTGTTCGAGACTAGGCAAATCTACAAGCATTTCAATTATGGAGTCAAATCGTTGGGGAGTTATTTTACTTTGGGTTAAATCCTCACAGTTTATTCTCCCGTATAATTCTTGCACGAGCAGTTGAACAACATCTTTATGAGCAATTATCGGAGTACCTTCTGCTTGCAATCTTTTTTTGTCAACTCCCCATCTTAAAGTATTTAATAGCTGGTATGTAGAACTCCAGGCAAAACTAGAACGAACTATATCTTTTACAACTATTGCTAAGTAATGCTTAATTTCAATATCTGCTAAGTTTGAATTATTTAATAACTCTTGAAATATTAATAAATGTCGATTGAGTAGTTCTAGGTTAAACGGAGCAATTTCCGTCACTAATATATCTCCAGAAGGATCGACAGTTGTAAATTTTTCTTCTAAAGCATTGACTAATAAGTGAATTTCTGTAGGTTTATACCAGTCAAATTGACCTAAAAAGAAAAGTTCTTCATAACCAGGTATTAACCCCTGAAAGTATATTGGTATACTCTGCCCCGATTGAAGGATTTTATAAAGGGCAATTTCTAAAGTTTCAGTAGGCCAACCTAGATTGCGGACTGTTAAAAACTTTAGCTTACCTGGCTGAGATAAAACTAAAGCATTTAGTAACAAATGTACGGCTTCTCTACCATTTTGCCCAACTATATATCGTTCGGGGGCGTGAAGATTGACAATCTTACCTTGCTCGATCTTATCTTCTATTTGTTGGCACACCGAACTATTATCTAACATATGCGTAAACCGCACCATAGAATAAGTAGTGTCACCTTGGAGTGCAGCTTGCAAAAACTGCCATTCAGCAACTTTTTTAGATGCAGCATAAACTTCAGAGGTGAAGTATCTCGAAGCTTTACCAGTTGAAGAAAAAACACACTGCTGCACGCCGTAACTCTCGCACAGTCGAATAATATTTTGAATGCCAAAAATACTGGTACTAACAGTTTCGTGGATTTTGATTTCAGCTAACCAAGGCAGACGTTGGGCAGCTAAATGAAAGACAATACTAGGCTTTTCTAACTCAAATATTGATTTAAGGGCATTATAATCTCGGACATCAGCAGCGTACATTACTGCTGGTACTTGCTTATCAGTTGTTAATTTAATCGCCGAACCGTCTGTACCGCGCTGTTTATCGACTGAAACTATCCGCTTGACTCCAAGTGTAGCCAGTTTGGCAACTAATTGACTGCCAACACAGCCTTCGCCGCCAGTTACAAGTATTACTTTATCGTAAACTAAGCTACTAACTTCTGCTTGATATAAGTGAATACTACGAGTTAACACATCGCCAAAAGGGTCTTCTGTTAATTTCCCTGTAGCTATATAAGCTTGAATTAAATCTGCAGTTAATACTTGTAAATCTGCAAGAACTGTAGGACATTGAGGTTCTGGAGAACCTGGCGGTACTAAGTCCTGTATAGCTTTAACAATTTCAGCTTTGCTAGTATTGTTAAAGGGCGATCGCTCGATCTTAGTCTTCACTCTTTTTTAAGAAAATTTAGTATAGATGACTGCTACTATATTTTCTTCGACATTGATAGCGATCGTCAAATAAATCACTTTCTTCTGTAAAAAACACTGAATTAACTAGCTACAATTTTGCGCTACTACTTTCGCACTACAAAAATCAGCCAATAGTTGTAGCAAACCATACATTAGACTTGAACAAATAACTAATTTAGTTTAATCTGCATTTGGCATAGTTAATTTGACCAGTTAGTAATAGGTACAAGCCAAGCTTGCGCTCCAAATTATGAGCGCGGAAAATCAAGAAATTGATTCATTATTGAAATCCATATTCTTTCAAGTATGGGGATCAACTGGTCACTGGTTACTGCTAAAAGTAATATTGGGTTAATTTGTGATGTTTGTTCACTTAATTGCAGACTACGGTAACGGCGATCCAGCATTTGCAGAAGTTACCCAAAGACTTTTAATGGCTTTACCCAATGCTCAAATTCAATGCGTTTCCGTTCCACCATTTAGCACATTGGCTACAGGTTTTTGGATTGCTCAACTGGGATTAAATCCTGGTGCGAACGATCGCTTAATCTATCACAACTGCGCCCCCCGTCAAGATGACTCAGAACCAAGGATGGATAATGAAGGAGAAGGATTGACTTATGCCTTATTACCTAATGATGTCAAAGTAGTAGGAGTGCTTGCAGGTTATACTCTATCGTTTATTAAAGATCGCGCCCAGGTAATACAGACAGTAAAAGTATCGCGTGGCGGTTCGCAATTTCGTTCCCGCGATGTCTTCCCGATGGCGGCGACAGCTATAGCTAAAGAAGATTTCAGCTTATTAGGCGAACAATTAGCTGCAAGTCAAATACCTGATGCCCCAAGCGATCGCGTAGCCTGGATTGATGGCTATGGTAATATCAAAACTACAATTGCATCTCATACTCTCAATCTCCAACCAGAATCAAAAGTAGTTATCAGAGTCGGGGATGTAGTCAGCGATGCAGTATACTCTGACGGTAGTTTTAGAGTTCCAGAAGGAACTTTAGCATTTAGTCCTGGTAGTTCGGGTTGGGATGCTGGCGGTACAACAATTCGGTGGATGGAATTATTTTTACGAGGTGGTAATGCTTGGGAACGTTTTGGCAAACCGCGTGTAAATCAAGTAGTGACGATTCTAGGTTAAGATACAGGCGATCGCCCAAATAAGCGATCGCTCCTTACTAAAATTTCTAATATGCGATCGCTTGTCAAGGTTTTCTGCGTAGCTGTTATCGTTACAATTGGCTACCAACACCAAACACTGTCACTAAATTTAGCCAGCCTACAACGCTCTGCAAAAGTTTACAATATTTCCCAGCGATCGCCGAATACTGCGCCCAGATATCAGTTAACTAATTTAGCAGTAATAAAAAATGCCTTTAATCGGCGCATCAGCAATATACAAGTTTTGGTGCAAGGCAAAGTAATTGCTATCTTACCAGACGATCTTCGAGGCGATCGCCATCAAAGATTTATTATCAGATTAGCGAACTTACAAACCTTACTAATTAGCCACAACATAGATATTGCACCACGAGTCAAAGATTTAAAGATGGGCGACTCACTATATATTTATGGTGAATATGAGTGGAACGCTAAAGGCGGAGTTATTCATTGGACGCACCGCGATCCTAAAAAGCAGCACATCGACGGGTGGATAAGGAAAAATAACATTACTTATCAACAGAGTATGCAGAAGTTAAAAGTAAGCTAATTAGTTACCTTTGTAAAAGCGATCGCATTCACCCTAATGCACCTAAATATACCTATAGGCGCTACTAAATCATAGAAACCAACTACTAAACTTACCCTAAAACACCTTAATATGACCTATCTCGAAACCGCAGCCCAATTTTACAGTGAAGTCGCCCAAACCCCACAAATCGGGCTGTGTTGCGTGCAAAGCACTCCTTTGCAACTACCAGGGCTAAACATCCCCACGCAGATGCAGGAGATGAACTACGGCTGCGGTACTACCGTCCACCCTACCGAACTTGCCAATCAACCGACAGTGCTGTATGTAGGCGTTGGTGGTGGTTTAGAAGCATTGCAATTTGCTTATTTTTCTCGCCGTACTGGTGCAGTAATAGCTGTAGATCCCGTTGCAGCTATGCGCGAAGCAGCTAGTCGTAACCTGCAAATAGCCGCCCAAGAAAATACTTGGTTTGACACGAGTTTTGTCGAACTCAAAGCTGGAGATGCTTTTAATTTACCTGTTGCTGATGCTTCTGTAGATGTAGTTGCCCAAAATTGCCTGTTCAACATCTTTGAACCTGCAGATTTATCTAAAGCATTGCAAGAAGCTTATAGAGTGTTAAAACCAGGCGGACGCTTGCAAATGAGCGATCCTATTGCTACTCGTCCTATTCCCGCACATTTGCAGCAAGACGAACAATTGCGGGCGATGTGTTTGTCAGGCGCATTAACTTATGATGAATATATGCAGCGGATTATTGATGCTGGATTTGGGCAAATAGAAGTGCGATCGCGTCGTCCTTATCGGCTGTTAGATAGTCAAAGTTACAACTTAGAAGAACATTTACTTTTAGAAAGTCTCGATTCTGTATCTTTCAAAGTACCAATTGCTGAAGATGGTGCTTGTATTTTTACAGGCAAAACAGCTATTTATACTGGGGATAGAGAAATTTTTGATGATTCCGCAGGGCATATTTTGCAACGTGGCGTACCAGCCGCAGTATGCGACAAAACTGCTAATAAATTTGCTCGTTCTATGCCAGAAAATGTAATCGTTACTAATTCTACGTGGCATTATGATGGTGGTGGTTGCTGTTAAGTAAAAATAGATGAGGAAGCAAGCATTTAAAAGTTTCCTCTCTTCCAAAACATATAAAATTTTATGATTCAAACATCAATCAAAGCATTTAAAGACCAACTATCTGCGCCGCTAACTAAACAACAAATAACTACCTTACAGATTAATTTAGGTAAGCGTTGTAACCTTGCTTGTAAGCATTGTCACGTAGAAGCGGGACCAAAAAGAACAGAAGAACTTAGTCCAGAAATATGCCAGCAGTTAATTGAGGTAATTAACAAATTTCCTCAAATTCAAACTGTAGACTTAACTGGTGGTGCGCCAGAAATGAATTATGGATTTAAGCCACTGGTAGAAGCTGCAAGAAGAGCAAACAAGCAAGTAATTGTCCGTTCTAATTTAACTATATACTTCGTTCCAGGCTTTGAAGATTTACCAGAATACTGTGCCAAACATCAAACAAAAATAGTTGCTTCATTGCCCTGCTATTTAGAAGACAATGTAGATAAAATGCGTGGCAAAGGTGTTTATAATGATTCTATTGCTGCTATACAAATTCTTAATAGATTAGGTTATGGCAAAGATGCAAACTTAGTCTTAGATTTAGTATATAATCCACCGATTCCTAACTCAGAAAAATTTGCTTTAACTCCAGATCAAAAGAAGCTAGAGCAAGATTATAAGTCATACTTGCAGAAACATTTTGGCATTGTTTTCAATAACTTATATACGATTACAAACTTACCAATTGGCAGAACTAAATTTCAGTTAGAACATAAGAAATTGCACAAGCCTTATCTGCAATTTTTAGAATCAAACTTTAATGCTGGCACAGTAGAACATTTAATGTGTAGAAATGAGCTTTCTATAGACTATTTAGGTAATGTCTACGATTGCGACTTTAACCAAATGGAAAACTTACCTGCTAGAACGTGCAGTGGAGAAAAACTCACAGTAGCAAAACTACTAGAAGCTGGAACTTTAGATTTAATTGAGGAGATAAAAACTGCGCCTTATTGCTACGGTTGCACGGCGGGGAGTGGTTCTAGCTGTGGTGGAGCGTTAGTATGACAGTGACCAGTGAGCAGTTAAATACTATAACTGGATATTGCTTAAATGAATTGCCAACTTAGTCAAACCTTACTATAGATAGACTAACTGCCTAGTAATTGAGTGTTATCTGTAGAGGGTTAGCACTCAAGTAGAAGTAATGGACGATCGCCAAGATAATATCAAGAAGCTGCACGATCTAATTAAAGATATTAGATTTGCCATGCTAACCACTATTGAAGATGATGGCACGTTACGCAGCCGCCCGATGGCAACTCAAGAATTTGAGTTTGACGGCGATTTATGGTTTTTCACTGCTGCTGATGCAGCCAAAGTAAAGGAAGCACAGCACGATGGTCATGTTAACGTGAGTTACTCAGATCCGCACAATCAAAAGTACGTTTCGGTATCGGGAAAAGCCGAACTTGTACGCGATCGCGCCAAAATAGAAGAGTTATGGAATCCTTTATTTAAAGCTTGGTTTCCCGACGGTTTAGACGATCCCAATTTAGCGCTACTTAAAGTCAACGTTGATAAAGCTGAGTATTGGGATTCGCCATCTAGTAAAGTTGTGCGCCTGTTAGGTTTTGCCAAAGCGCTAGCTACAGGTAAGCCTATTGGTAATCCTGGTGACAATGCCAAAATAGAATCGTTGTAGAAGCATCGCATTTAGCACCGTAACTTGCGGTGCTTTATACTTATTTTCGAGCTACTACAAAGAAAGCCGTTGCATCATTCCATATTCCTTTATCTGTAGCTAAAGCCTCAAGTTCTGCTAAGTATTCAGCCTTCACTTGCGCTATTTTTTCTGGTGGTAGTTCAAACACTTGATATCCACAAGCACTATTTGAGTTTCCTTGCCAAGCACTTTGAGCTTCGCTAAGATAAAAGCCAAACTGTTCTGTATGAATTTGTATATCTTTAAAACCTGCATTCTGGAGCATTTCTACGCACTTTTCAGGCGTACCGAGAATTTCGTTAGGATTGGGGACTGTAACGCCGTAATCTTGCAACTTGGCTCTATATAAAACAGATATTGTCATAGCTGTTTCGGCAAAACAAGAAAATGCGACTATTCCCCCCGATCGCAAAAAGCGATACCACGATCGCAATGCAGCAGGAATATCGGTTAAATAGGCAAGTGCAGACGAACATAATATCGCATCAAAGCTGTTATCGGGAAAATTGAGATAGTCTGCATCTGCTTCAACAAGTTCTATATTTTGCAAACCTACAGCATCAATTTTGCTTTGTGCTTGCTTCAGCATTCCTGACGATATATCTACGCCGATTACTTTACCTTCATTACCGACAATTTTTGCAGATGCGATCGCAACTATCCCCGTACCAGTAGCTATATCTAAAACTTTTTGCCCCTTTTGCAGCTTTGCAAGTTCTACTAGGCGGTTAGCAAAGCGATAACGCCATTCGTTTTCGTAATTGGTTCTAGAATCAAAGTCAGCAATTATTCTCTGCTTATACTCGCTGATATCTGGCATAAAACCCTCATAATTTTAACCAATTAAATAGATCGGCTACAGTTAGCCGTAAATCTGCAACCAAATCGGGAACAGGTAATACATCATTTTGGGTTAATAATCTTGTTTGCTGTTTTGCTGGATAAACTAGCACAGATTTTTCATCTTAAAACTTTTTTCATAATCCAATTTTGAATAATATGTACGCCAACTTGCTCAAATCCTAGCTTTTGGTACAAATGTAGAGCATTATCATTTGTTGAATCGCAACTTAAGGAAATATGCCCGTAACCATCTGTTTTTGCTTGTTCGAGGAGACGGATTAGTAAAGATTTTCCTACGCCTTTATTTCTGTAATGAGGGAGAATAGCGATCGCAATTTCAGGAGTATTATCGTCTACATAACCGTAACCTGGATTATCTGCTGTAAAAAGACGATACCAAGCTGCACCTATAGGGATTTGAGCATTTATTGCTATGAAAGCGCGATCGCTTTTATGCCCCCAATCCCGCACATATCTTGCTAAATCGGGAGTTTGCAAAACATCCCTAGAAGGCAAAGCTTTTCCCTCACGCACGCAACGCAAGCTGCGAATCTCGTACAACATATCCCATAAAAATGAGATATCCTCTTGCTCTATTGCTCTAATAGAATAAAAACTCATTTTAGATATTATCTTAACTGTTGAACAAATTGCTTAAGCTTGTCCTCATCTAACTTGCCATCACTACGAACTCCACTACACAGATCGAGTCCAAAAGGACTAACGCGCTGTACTGCGAGAGCAACATTTTCAGCATTCAGTCCACCTGCTAAAAAATTGGTAAATTTACCTGCTTGCGGATCTCTCTACTCAATTCCCAATTATGAATGCGTCCCGTACCGCCTAATTCTTTGATTGCTAATGATTGATTTCCTGAGTCTAAAAGAATTGCATCTACATAATGGGATACTTCAATTGCTTCTTGCACAGATTCTTCTGAATTTACGTGAATTACTTGAACAATAGCAATGCCTGGTAAGCTTTCTCTAATATCTTGATAGCTACCAGATATTAAGCGATCGCAAATCTGTACTGTATTTGTTCGGCAGTATTTTAACTGTCTAATAATGTCTTGAGAGTCTTGACTACAAGTAAGTAGAAAGGTAGCAATTGGAGGAGGAACTTGAGCCACGATTCTAGCAATTAGCTCCTCAGATATAACACCTGGACCGCTAGGCATATTAGAGACAAAGCCCAAAGCAGATGCACCGTACTTAATAGCAGTCCATGCTTCCTCTACGCTACTAATGCAGCAGATTTTAACTCGTAGAATTGCTGTTTTTTCCATATGCTTGTTATGTAATCGATTCTGCTTTGCGTATTTACTAAGCAGACGTAATAAATTTTATTTTATCACGTCCTAAAGTTATAAAAAAGTAGAAGTGTCCGCTTTCATTTATCCCTTAACGCAAACAACTTGTTTTAGAGTTGCGACAATTTCCACTAAATCGGATTGATTGCTCATCACCCTATCTATAGACTTATAAGCGCCAGGAATTTCATCCAAAATGCCTTCATCTTTGCGACATTCTACGCCCTTTGTTTGCTCGATTAAATCATTTAGCAAGAGTAATTTTTTCCTTGTATTAGTCAAAACTCCTCACTATGTTTTTGCTCATGACAATTTGCACACAGAAGATCGCATTTACTTACTTCTTCAATAATAGAATCCCAAGATTTTACAGTAAGTAAATGCATGGTAAATAGTTTAGTAGCTGGATCTCTATGGTGAAAGTGAAATATACAAGCATTTTTACCGTTGTACTCAATTCCACAGTTAAGGCATTTTCCTCCACTTAGGAGAACAAGTTTAACTTTACGCTTGCGATGATACTGTTTTTTGTACTCCATCCTCTGCGCTCTGTTTCTATGATTCCACTCACGCTTAAACTGAGTCGGATCTTCATATTTTCTTATGGTATTGTGACCGCTAATATATTTCTTAGGTCTACCATATTTATCTCGATCCTTAATTTTTGTTTCACAACCACAAGCACACTCAATCCAATTGGCTTGTTCATAAAGTTTTTGATAATGTTTTTGTTTAGTTTCTTTACTACTAGCGGTCATTATGTATCTTTAAATATTGATTTAGACTATACCACATCCTGTATCTACCCTTTTGAGAAAGAACTTGTAATACTCGATCGTCATCGCATCAGTGGTTGCAACTACAGATCCAACTAATGCACCTTTACCCAAATGCACGTCTGGCATCACGGCAACGTGTTTGAATACGAAGGGTAAACCAGCGACGTTTTTTGCCATCTTGGTTTCTTCTTTGCCTAAAGCATGATTCGCCCAAGATAGTACAGGCTTGGAAGATGATATATCTAATTTTTCGTAGGGCATAAACGTTGCCTTTATTTTATACTACATTTATGCTACAAAAAGATTATACGAACGTCAAGGAAAAGAGCGATCGCCCAACTCCGAATCCCAGCGCGTTATATTAAACTTTGTAAAGGGGTAAATATCCCGCACCTCTAAGCGCAAGTCAACTCCTATGCCAAATCAAGACACGATCTGGGAACGTTTTTTATCGCCTGTAATTCGCTTGTTCATCAACGAAGAAGAGTTAAGACAATACTCCCGTAGTATCGATTGGGAGCAAGCAGGCGAAGCTTTCCGGCAGCCTAACGTAACAATTCCCGAATACTACAGCAGCCAAAACTTTCACGGTATTACAGGCGGTTATCTTACCTCTGGCGCAGCAGTTACATACGATCCGATTACTCAATACGTCTTACCTCCTAACGAGAAAGTAGTACGTCAAGCTGCGATTGATGCCATTGCTGGTAAACCCAGACGAATTTTAGATTTAGGTTGCGGTACAGGTTCGACAACATTGCTATTGAAACAAGCCTTCCCCCAAGCTGAAGTAATCGGCTTAGACTTATCTCCTTATATGCTAGTTAGGGCGCAAGACAAAGCAAATAAAGCAGGTTTAGATATCCAGTGGGTACATGGCAATGCCGAAAATACAGGATTTACAGCAGATAGTTTCGATCTAGTTACAGCTTCCTTGCTATTCCACGAAACACCGCCTAATGTTAGTCAAGCAATTTTGACTGAATGTTTTTGCTTATTAAAAGCTGGGGGAGAAGTAATCATTCTCGATGGCAATCAAAAGACACTGCGAAACCTAGAATGGCTCAATAATGTATTTGAAGAACCGTATATTCGTGACTTTGCGGCGGGAAATCTTGATGCTTGGTTGGGTAAAGCAGGATTTGACGCGATAGAAACTCATGATGTGTGGGTAATACAGCAAGTAAGTCGCGGTATGAAACCTTTAAGAGTTAGCAAGCAGGAAATAGCAGAAGATAATATTACTGAAGCTTGGATTCCCGCGCCTGGATATTAGAGTATGGCATTGAAGGCAGTTTTATTTGATTTTAATGGTGTCATTATTAATGACGAACCGCTACACGAGCAACTAATCGAGCAAATACTGATCTCTGAAAACTTGCGTCCCCAACCAGGGGAAATTAGAAAAGTTTGTTTGGGTAGAAGCGATCGCTCCTGCCTGCGCGACTTACTCGCCAATCGCGGTAGAGTAGTTAGCGACAGCTACTTAAATGAATTGGTAAAACGTAAAGCCCAAGCATACCAGCAACTTTTTACCGAAAAACAGGATAAATTGCCGATATTTCCTGGTTTAGAGGACTTAATATTTCAACTGCGATCGCGTAATATCAAATTAGCTATAGTTACAGGTGCAATCCGTTCGGAAGTAGAACTTGTATTAACCAAGACAAGCCTAGCCAAACACTTTAATGCGATCGTGGCTGGCGATGAAATAAACAACAGCAAACCCGCACCAGACGGCTATCTTTTGGCAGTAGAACGCCTCAACCAGTTTTATCCTGATACTAATTTGCAACCTACAGAATGTTTGGCGATTGAAGATACTCCTGCTGGAATTACCGCCGCAAAGCTAGCAGGAATACCTGTTTTAGGAGTAGCCAATACTTATCCGTTCCATATGCTACAACGTCAAGCAAATTGGACTGTAGACTACCTGCACGATTTGGAAATAGAAAGAGTGCAGAAGGTATTTTTTCGGACTAATAGTTCTGCAACACCCTAGAGTGAATGCTAAAATAGCTAATCTAGGCGGGGAATTAGCTCAGTTGGTAGAGCGCTGCGATCGCACCGCAGAGGTCAGGGGTTCGAGTCTCCTATTCTCCATTCCTTACCGAGTAAGCCTCTCAGATGTTTACGCTTACTAGGTTAACTCAGCCTCAGTAATTTTTTGCAAGTTTTATGCAAGCTTCAAACTACCTCGTTTTTTTAAAAGCTGATAACTGCTCAGTTGACTGCTCCACGCTGACCGGACGCGGCACTTTTAGTGACGATGCCAAGTGGTAATACACCAGCTTGTGAACTGTTTTGTAAGCTGCAACGACCCCTAATTTTGCCTCTAACCACTCTTGAATCTCCCCATAGCTCTCAAATCCCTCTGGTTCTTGCAACCTTTTAGCTAACGCCTTTTCTGCCCAGTCTGGTATCGCTCTTGTTCTGCCTGGCGGCACTTTAACTTCTAGCATCGACTCGATACCCCCAACTCGATAGCGCCTTAACCACTCTTGCGCTGTCACTCGGTGGCGACCCAACAATTGGGCGGCCGTCTGTACTGTCGCTGCTTGCCCTGTTTTGAGCAGGTACAGTAACTGCATCCTCTCCTTACCTGTTGCTGTTGCTTGCGCTCCTAATAACTGTTTCAGCTCTGCTTGGCTCTCCTTAATCTCTAGTTTGTACACTCCTGCCATTATTGATGTTTGAACTGGCTCATTCCATTCTACTATCTGTAGCCTACCCTTAGAGAATTGGTATAAGATAGTGAAGTAGCAAGCGAATCGAATACTTCAGCATATCTACTGACGAGCGAGTAACACAAGGTTTGGCGATGTAACCGAGCTAGGTAATGGTGTAACCGTGTGTTTTCACGTCTTTACTCTCGTCATATATGTTTTATCCACAATATGGTCGGCATCATCAATGAACCTTTGATAAACTTTGTACCCATCTGTGACATAAAAGTAGCTATGCCAACAATGAACGCTCTGCCACAAGAGCTTGAAGGTTTCAACAAGCGCGATCGCCCAACACCCAACAAAGAATACCTAGTGTGAAGTGGTCTACCGCAGTCCACAGTCAGAGTTTGTTTTTTGAGCCAACGAAAGTTTGGAGTACACCCGCGTTCTGTAACCTCTGGAATTTTACTTTCTAGGGGTGCGTCTTCCAGGCGATCGCCAAGCTGTTTTACCCAGTGAATGATTGTAGTGTGATAGACGTGTTTGACTCGTTCAATTGCTCGAAAGCCCATCCCGTTGAGATCCAACTCAAAGCACTCTCTTTTGAGATTGTTGGAGTAGCCTTTGGGCGGCACGTGAACGCTCAAAAATTGACGCTGACAATCAGCACAGATGTATCTCTGTTTACCTTTTCTGCTCCCATTCTTACAGATATGAGTAGAGTTACACTCTGGACATTGCATTAAAAAACCTCTGTATTCCTCCTTCTATTATGCAACGCCTAATTGTTAGCTAGCTTGTAGTAAGTTTATGCTGTTACGTTGCATAGAGGCAAGATAACGACGGGCAGTAACGCGCTTTTCTAACATCTGCAATGCTTGATGATTTTGCTCGACACGCAACCATGCATCAAGATAAACTTGCTCGAATAAGTCGCGTTGAGCATGACTGCCACCAATCTCGTGCAAGCGTGACAAGATCGGACTAAATAGAGCGATCGCTTTTTGCCAATCTCCTCGCGCATGAGCATTCATCCCTCTAGCCGCAGGTAACGCTACTTCTTGCCATTGCGGTGATGCCTTCCTAGTATAAGCTTGCATACTAAATAGCATCTCGTTGACTAACTCAAATCTACCTGCCCGCGCCAAAGCGTAGACGTAATGCAAGTCTTGAAATGGTAATGCGTGTTCGTGGATTCTTGCCTTTAAGTATGGGGCAATTTGCTCCCAGCGATCGCCTACATCTATTCCTCTCAACTCTAAACGCAATAGCAATGAAATTGCGCCCACTTGATCTTTAGAAGATTCTTGCCAAGCTTTGCCCCAAATATGGCGATCGTATAACTCTAATACTTGCTTGACATCACCTTTTTCGAGGTAATACAACGCGATATGCCACCAATTATGGGTATATAGCATTGAATTACAATTTTCCCAAGTGTCAGTAAAGCTAGACATCCAGGCAATTCCTTCGTCAATCCGCCCTTGAGTTTCCATCACGTGAGCCACAGCGTGTTGCGCCCACGGATCGTGACGGTTGATTTCTAATGCTTGTCGCCCTACTATTTCAGCTTCTTGTAGTTGATGGCATTGTTCTAAACCAAAAGCAACCATGCCCTGCAAGTAATGATTTTCTGGCGAATATGGTAAAACTTTTTGGGCTATGTGTAGCAGTCGTTCTTTATTTCCTAGATAAAAATAGTGGTATTGTCCTCTTTGTACAGAGATCAAATCGCGGGGAAACTTCTCGGCTATTTCTTCGTGGTAGGCGATCGCCTTTTTTGTTGCACCTATAGCCCAAGCAGCAATAGCATAGATATATAATTGTTCGCGTACTGTAGCTGCACTTGCGTACTTTTGTGCTGCTTGAATATATGGAGATGCTTGGCGGCGCGATTGGGCGCTTTCTAAGGAAAGATAATGAGCCGCAGCATGAGCGTAAGAATACGCGCACGTTGGATCTATGGCGATCGCCTGCAAAATTATCTCTGCATTATTACCGTAGCTCAATGACTGCTCTGTATATAGATCGATAGCTGCGATCGCGCTTGAGGAATTAGTTGTTACTGCAAGTCCTTGGGAATCTTTTAGCATTTAGCGTTCTTCATCCTGTTGCTAGGTTTGGTTAAATTGCAAGTTTGCTGCATTCAACTAAATTTTTAGAGTTGAAGTTACAGTTGCCTGCAAGCGAATGTACTAAGGACAACAGCACATTCGTTGCCCTTCGTTTAACCAACAATTCTCAATTGCAACTCGCCCTACTTCGCCAGCGTGAAAGGATGTTTGCCCAGTGATGCGTTGCCGTTTCATGAATTCTGCTCTTTGTCTAATCCCCAGTTTATCGGTCGGAATACCGTAGTTAATGCTTAAGTAGATTGTACAGGGGTAATAGTGAAAACGCAATCATTTACACAAAAAAAATTAGGCGAGCAAATTGCAAATTCGCTCGCCTAGAAAGGAGAATTTTACGCCATCAGTAGTTATGGTGTTGTAGTTGGTGGTGATTCTGCTGTTGTTGGCGATGGTGCTGTAGGTGACGTTTCTGGCTGTGGCGTACTATTAGATTGCTCTTGGGGTTGATTTTTGACTTGCAGCACTTCTTTGGCGGATATGCCTTCGCTAGAGTTGCCAAAGTACCATAAAACTGCTGCTGCTTCAGCGCGAGTTACAGGTTTTTTGGGCTGAAATAGCGTTGTAAAGCCAAACGCCCGCCGAATATTCGACTGGTCGCTATTTTGGAAATCAGCAAGGATCGCCCGTAATGCTTTGGGGTCAATTTTACCTACATCCTGAAATCCCCAACTCTCTTTTACTGCCTCTTGTGAAGCCGCAGGCAGGGCTTGACGGGTATCCAAGGGAACTTTCCAAGCAATCAATTGTTCGCGCGTTAGCGGCGCGTTAGGGCGGAATAAGACGGCGCTACTATCTCCTGATAAAGAACTAGGAATTATACCTGCATCTGCTAATCCTTGAATAGCCGCAAAATCAGGATCGCTTGGTTTTACATCTTGGAAAGCACTTTGCGTTGTTGATGCCGCGCGAATTTGTTGCGCTGGACGGGTGCTATTAATTTGATTGTTTGCGGCGAATAACCAACGGGCGTATTCGCGGCGAGTAATGGTTTTTGTGGGATTGAATTGCTGCGCTGCGGTATTACTTTTGTTTGCAGTTGCTTGAGTTGATAGCACCCCTAGTTCTGCCAAATCTTGAATATAAGGACGCAATTCTGCTGGCGCTTTATCTATATCTGTAAATACTTGAGTTGATGATGGCGTAGTTGTATTGCTTGGTGTAGTTGGTTGCGGTGAAGATGGCGCGACAGGACCAATAAAGCCTTCTTCACCTTGTTGTGGTGCTGATGCTACTGGAGTATTAGCACTATTGCGGTTGTATTGAATCGTAAATTGCGTACTTTGCTGCCCTGTATTACCTTGAGTTGGAGCAGTATTGACCAAATTAGGTTCGATAACTATAGTTACTTGCAAATCGCCAGAACGCGCCTCGATGGTGCTGGTTTGCTCGTTACTTGGTTGGCTGAGAATTTCCCAATTTTGCGATCGCAATTGGTTTTCATAAAAGCTTTGTACTGCGGTAATCGGGTCAGAACTCGCCCAACGGGTTAATTGCACGTTTTCTTGCCCAGTTACTTCTTGCAGTTGGGCGTTTGGATACAGAGGAATCGTTGAGGGAAAATCGGCAGGTAAAGTAGCTGTGCGGTTTGGCGCATCTGACTGCGCCGCAGCTAGTCTCGGTTCGGCGCTAAGAATTTCTTCCAAATTGCTGCCTGTCGGACTATTGGCACAGGCTGTCAACGCAGTTAATAAAACTAAACTAACAAGTCCGGTAGCACGTCTATAAGGCAACACAGCAGTTTTAGGTTAGAAACTATACATATTTCTACGCTAGCGCAGATATACATAAAAGGGCAAAGGCGAAGGGAAAGGGGTAAAAATTTGCTCCCCTTCCCTTTCTTTTCTAGAAGGTTTTTACGAACTCGATGAGTGCCTTTTTGTCTTCATCTGATAAATCGCCGCCAAAAGTATGTCCTTTGTCTTCAAGAAAATCGGGAGACTGACTGACTTGTAAGAGCAAATTAGTGAGCTTTTCTTGAGACTTACCTGACAAATCTACTTTTTCTAAGAACTCCCTAGAAGCAACTTGCCCTAATAAATTCCTTTGGTCGAGATTTGCGAGCAAATTCACAGGCGTACCTTTAGCGATGGGAAGTCTTATGCCCAACGGCAGTCGCAAAGAACTGTCTGTAGTTGTGCGCTTGATGATTCCTTCGCGTTTGTCAGCCCAAAGCAATTTTTCCATTGCATCAGTATATGCATCTACTCTTGCTGCTACTGATGGATCTTTGACATATTTACCCAAAGAGTTGTTATGGAAAAATGGCGCTGTTGCCCATGCACTAACTAAAGATGGCGTGCGGTAATAACCCGTACCACCTGCTGGAACATCAAACTCGATGGGTTTATCTTCATCAAAGGGGTTCTCTAGAGTTAACTTCCCTGGGGATGGTAGTTGCTTGTACGTTTTAGATGAAAACTGTTCCCACAGATGTCCTTGTGTAGCATTAGTGCCTAACGCCCGCGCTGCATTCGTGCCAATTAATGTCACTGGGTAGCGTTTGTCGTCTGATAAGAAGTTACCATCCAAGAAATCAGAACTTAACACTGATTGTAAATACCATTGTTTCGCCTTTTCTGGTGCGATCGCAATTTCTTTGGGCGGCTGCTTGCTGGAATGACAGCTAGCGCAGCTATTAGCAAAGGCAATTTTACCCCGTTCTAATACTTTTTCATCCTTAATTAAGTGAGCTTTACCGCCTGGTGCATCGGCAAGATACATCGGTTGGATTGTCTCTAAAAATGATTCAGCATCAGGCATACGGGCTTCTGTGTTGCGCCAATCTTCGCAAGTTTTCCTAGCTGTATCGATATCAAATGGTCGCTGCTGCGTTCTGCCTTGAATTACATCGTGTCGTGTCATCCAGTAATCGCCGCAAGTACCGATATTGACATAGACGCGCAAAGAGGCATTGGCAACACCTGTTGAATCTGCACCATCTTTGAGGATGTGGTTTACAGCTTGGGTAGAACCATCGTTCATTACTTCTGGATAACGGGGGCGACTTCTTAAATTAAAGATGGGGTTAATCGCATTAGGATTATTGATATGGTCGTTGCTAATGCGCGAAGTATCAGATGTTCCTGGCTGTTGATTGTTAATGACGTGCCAGCGAAAATCATCTGGCTGCAAACTTGCCCCAAATAACTGCCCTTCTTCTAAATACTGGTTGCCCAAGCCTGCTACTAAATTCTCCCACAAGGGTTTTGCTGGATCTTTGGGCGGATTGAGAGGATTAAAGGCAATATGACAAACACCACAAGTCAAGCCGATGCGATAAGGAGGTTCCATATTTGGCTCTTGTCCGTATCTTTGCACGTCCCAATTTGTGGCAACGAAGTTGGGGTTTTGAAACTTACGCAATCCCATAATCCCTGTGGAATTGGGATCTCGGCATTTATCTAGCCACAACCCATATTCATCTGGTGCTGTTGCTTGTTCGCATCCTGGATCGTTAATCGCCCCGATGCGGCTAAAGCGTTCGTCATGTTGGCGCGAGTCTATTAGTGATAGTAAGTTGACTGCGCCGTTAGTCCTCTGTTTGAGAGCGTTATAGAACTTTTCGTTGCCACCAGTCCATAAATACCAAGTACAGCGCCCTTGATTTTCGGCTTCGCTCAAGTTTGGATCTGGCGGTAAATAACCAAGTTCGTTGCAGTAGTTGGCTTCTGTATCGTTCAGCGGTTGGCTGTATTGGCTAATTTGAGAGGTTGGTTCATTTTGGGCTGCTATAGCTGTAGGCGTGCCATAAAAGCTATTTACGCACAAGATTGAGGCGAGGATAATTACCCAGCCGATAATACCTAGACGTTTTTTCTTCATAAAATCTCCTGTTGTCAGGAAGAAACTTTTAAGTGGATATTCAATTTTTCACGAGCGAACTATTAACAGTTACTAAATAATTAGCAACAAAACTTTAGGTTGTAATTAGGGTTAATCTAACAGCAACTTTCGCTTTTTTATTTAGCTTGTGTCAGTGATGGTAGAGCAGACTTTATTAGTTTGAGGCGCAAAGCCTGAGAGACTCCAGTTTTAAGCTTTACTACTCAAGATTTTGAGCAAAGAACGAAAAAATGACCAATCTCTAATAAAAATTGTCCAATGCCGATGCAATTTGCGCCTTGTAAACTTGTTATTGAGATAAAAATACTTTCATTTTCTTATTTTCGATCTTTTTTGTTTGTTTTGTCAACTTAATTTATTAAAGAGGTTATTAAATAAAAAAATACATTTGCCAAATACTCAACTTATTTATAAATAGCGCTTAAAGCCAAATTTTGGCTTAACTTAGGCAGATTAAATAAGTACGATCGCCTGTACTTTGTTGTTCGCCAATTAAAAATAATGAAAACAAATATAATCTTTCAACCGCTTGATTTTACTATCCTTACAGTAAAAAATCGGATCTTTCGCTCTAGTATTTCTGGGCGGTGGGATAACTATGATGGTTCGGGAACGCAAGCGCGAATTAATTGGGAAGAAAAATTTGCTCGTGGTGGTGTAGGAGCGATTATTTCGTCTTTTGTGCCTGTGAATATTCGCGGGCGAATTATGCCTAATTACGCCACTATCCACTCAGATGAATGTATCCCTTTTTGGCGCAAAGTTGGCGAAGCAGTACATAAGTATGATTGTAAATATATTCTGCAATTAAGCCATTCAGGTAGGCAACAAGATATTGCTGGTGTAGAAAACCAAGAAGAGGTAGCTTTAAGTTCTACCAGTCGCCCAGAACCATTTCACGGTTTTCGCTGTCGGGCTATGACAGTTGAGGAAATTCACCAGACTGTGCGCGATTTTGCCAATGGTGCGAGAAGGGCAAAAGAAGCTGGATTAGATGGCGTAGAATTGCACAGCGCAAACGGCTATTTATTTACTCAGTTTCTTAGTTCGGGAATTAACGATCGCACAGATGAATATGGCGGTACATTAGAGAATCGCGCCCGCTTTTTGTTGGATGTCATCAAAGCTATCCGCCAAGAAGTAGGCAATGACTTTCACCTGCAATTTAAGATTAGTGCGATCGAATATAACAATGCTGTCACCTTTTGGGAACAACCTGGCAACACCTTAGCAGATTCAATCAAAGTATGTCAGTGGGCGGAAGCAGCAGGCGCTAATGCCGTTCATGTCTCTACTGGCAGTTTATTTCCCCATCCTCTCAATCCTATCGGTGATTTTTCCTTTGAAATTATCCGCAAAACTTATGATGCCATGCTTTCTAGCGGTATCTATGCGCTGCGTAACTATTTTTTGTTCCGTTACTGGCTATTAAGACCTGTTTTCTCGTTTTTGTGGAATAGAGTCAAGCATAGTTTACCACCACAGCCAATTACAGGCGACGAAGTATTAGACCCTGCGATCGCGCAGTTGTTAGCAGCAAATCAAGGGATAAATCTGCACGCAGCAGGAGAAATTAAAAAGCACGTCAATATCCCTGTGTTGTGTACGGGTGGGTTTCAGCAAGCTTCTTTTATTAGCGAAGCTATTAGCGATCGGTATTGCGACGCGGTAACAATTGCCCGTCCTTTGATTGCTAATAAAAATTTAGTGCAGTGGTTTGAAAAGGGAGAAGATTTGCCACCTCGTCCTTGTACCTACTGCAATAAATGCCTGTTGAATGTAATTGAAAATCCTCTCGGCTGCTACGAACAGTCAAGGTATGACAGCTACGAAGACATGATGAAGGATGTGATGTCGGTGTTTCAACCTGTAGAAGCAGTTGAAACTTTGGCTAAGTGCGATGTTTAATTTGCTGATTTAAAAGCAACTATTTCTGTTTTACCGAATAATAGCGGTCTAGGTCATGAGTGTAATAGGAACCCCCACATCACTAGCAAACTCGCTCAAAACAGCTTTCAAAAGGTTGTGGATTTTTGTATTAGTTGCTGTCGCCGTAGCAATCTTTTTTCTCTTCTCGGTGGTGTCCAACTCCCCAGTGGATTATGCCAATATTGAAGACCATTTTAAGTATGGTTCTATTGGTAGCGAACCTGTAAATGGTATTCCTTACTGGATTTGGAAGGTATTGCCAGAAATATTCCCCGATAAGTTGCCAGCTAGAGGTTACGAGTCTTTAGGTTTTATTAGCGAACCTGATAAAGATTTGCCTATTGGCTTTTCTAAACGGCGGGTATTTATTGACAGAGTAGGCTTAAATTGCGCTGTTTGTCATACAGGTACGCTGCGGGAAAAAGTAAGTAGCGATCGCCAAATTATCACAGCAATGCCTGCTAATGTCACCAACTTAGAAGGATATATCAAATTTATATCCGCAGCAGCGCTAGACGAACGCTTTACACCTCGACGAATGTTGCCAGAAATTGAAAAAATTAGCGGTGGTTTAAACCCGATTCAAAAACTGATTTATCGCTATCTTGCTATTCCGCAAACTAGAGATGCGCTGATTAATCAAGGCAGCCAACTAGCATTTTTAAATAATCAACCAGATTGGGGACCAGGGAGAGTTGACACTTTCAATCCTTATAAGGCGATGCAGTTTCACTTTCCGATGGATAAGTTGCGTGAAGACGAACTTGTTGGCACTGTTGACTTTCCCTCTGTTTGGAATCAACAACCGCGCGAAGGATTGCAGTTGCATTGGGATGGGAATAATAGTGTTGTTGACGAACGCAATAAAAGCGCTGCTTTGGGCGCAGGAGTCACGCCCACGACTATAGATTTACCGCGCATTCAAAGAGTTGCCGATTGGTTGTGGACTTTGCCTGCACCTAAATACCCTTATGCAATTAACGAGAGTTTGGCAAGCACAGGAGAACAGTTGTTTGCCAATAATTGTGCTAGCTGTCATGTTTTTGGCGGTTCGCAGGTAGGGAAAGTTGTCCCGATTGAGGAGATTGGTACTGACCCTTATCGCCTCAATTCTTACACTTATGAGACGCTATCTAATCAAAATACTCTCTATGCTGGCTATCCTTGGCGGTTTAAGAATTTCCGCAAGACGAATGGCTATGCCAATATACCGCTAGATGGTGTTTGGTTGCGTGCGCCATATCTGCACAATGGTTCGGTTCCTAGTCTGCGAGAATTGTTGGAAAAACCAGAAAACAGACCTGGGCAGTTCTATCGGGGTAACGATGTGTACGACCAGGAGAAGGTTGGGTTTGTGTCCAATGTGGCGGCGGAGAATAGCAAGCAGTTTTTTAAGTTTGATACTACTTTGCCAGGAAACAGCAATAGCGGTCATTTGTACGGTACGGAGTTAGGTGCAGATGAGAAGGCTGCTTTGGTTGAGTATATGAAGAAGCTTTGAAAAGGGGAAGAATGTATGAATTATGCTCGGTGGTTTAGTCGGGTGGTGTGGTTGGGTATTGCGGTTAATGTGTTGTTTTTTGTGATTCCTGCTTGCTTTTTTCCGGTGGAGTTGTTGTCTTTTTTGCAAATGCAGATTCCTGTGCCGATTATTTGGGTGCGGACTGCGGGGATGTTGTTGTTTATTATTAGTGCTTTTTATGTTCCTGGGGCGATTGACCCTTGGCGCTATCGGTTAAGTGCTTGGTTGTCTGTTTTTCCTTCTAGGGCTTTTGGAGCGAGCTTTTTTATTGTGTCAGTGCTGTGGTTTGGGCAGGATTTGGGGTTTTTGTCTATTGCTTTGGTGGATCTGTTTTTTGGGGTAGTGGAGGGGGTTCTATTGATGTTGGTTGTGCGGGGTGAGAGTAACGAACCGCAGAGGCGCGAAGGACGCGAAGGAAAGGGATATGAGAGTTTTTAAGGAGCGGTTGGGGAGAGCGATCGCAACTATAGTCTTAATTTTTCTTGTTATAGTTGGCATAGTTGGATATGTTGGCTGGTACAACTTATTTCGCGAGGTTCCCCAACAGTTTGCTTCGGCTGAGGAACAATTTAAATATGGTTCGATTGGTACTGAACCACCGCAGGGTATTCCTTATTGGATTTGGTTAGTTTTGCCGCGTTTGTTTCCCGATAAGTTGCCTGGTGCGGGGGGTTATGCTTCTTTAGGGTTTACTTGGGAGGAGGGTAAGGAAACTCCGGTTGGTATTTCCCAAAAGACTGTAGGTTTTCCCCGTGTGGGGATTACTTGCGCTGTCTGTCATAGCGGTACTTATCGCAAGTCGCAGCCAGATAAGCCGACTATTGTTGCTGCTGCGCCTACTACTAAGTTTGATTTGCAAGGTTATATTCGCTTTTTGGGTGATAGTGCTAGCGACCCCAGGTTTACAGCCGATTATATTATGAGCGAGATTGGTTACAATCATGAGTTTTCTTGGCTGGAAAATCTGCTCTATCGTTGGCTAATTATTCCCCAAACTAAACGGGCTTTGTTGCAACAAAAGGCTGATTTTGCTTGGATGGATTCTCGCCCTAATTGGGGTCCTGGTAGGATCGATCCTTTCAACCCAGTCAAGTTCAATACGTTGCGCTTACCTAAAGATGATACGATTGGCAACTCAGATATGATGCCTCTTTGGAATCAAAAGCAGCATCAAGGTTTTGCTTATCATTGGGATGGTTTGGAAACATCTTTGACAGAAACGGTGCAAACTGGGGCGATTGGTGATGGTGCTACTAATCAGTCTCTCCCTGTTAATGATTTACAAAAGGTTGAAGACTTTATTACTCAACTTCCGCCGCCTAAATATCCGTTTGCTGTTGATGAGCAGTTGGCTGATGCAGGTAAGCAAGTTTTTGATAATTCTTGTGCTTCCTGTCATGCTTTTGGTGGTGCAAGAACGGGTACTGTTATCCCGGTGGCTGAGGTGGGTACTGACCGCCATCGCCTCGATATGTGGACTCAGCAAGCAGCAGATGTTTACAACGAATTTTCTCAAGATTATCCTTGGGATTTTGACCAGCTACGCAAGACTGATGGTTATGTGTCGGTGTCTCTAGATGGACTGTGGTTAAGAGCGCCATATCTGCATAATGGTTCTGTACCATCTCTGCAAGATTTGTTAGAGAAACCAGAGAACAGAAGTAAGGTTTTTTATCGGGGATACGATGTTTACGACCCCGACAAAGTTGGTTTTGTTTCCCAAGGAACGGAAGCAGAACGGGTAGGGTTTAAATACGATACTAGCGTTCCAGCCAATAGCAATCAGGGGCATTTGTATGGTACTGATTTGGCTGCTGATGAGAAGAAGGCGCTAATTGAGTATCTCAAAGGTTTGTAAGGGTGCAAGCAAATAACACTAATAATCGCGTAATGGAGAAATCAATATGACTACGATCGCATCTGTAAATACTAATAAGGAAATCGCTCAAAGTATCTGTGCAGAGATTAACCAGAAAAATGTTGATGCGTTAGATAACTTAATTGCTGCTGATGTCGTCACTCACGGCGATGCATTAATTCCGACTGTCTGGGGACGCGAGGCTGTAAAAAATGGCATCAAAGCGCTGCTAGCTGCTTTTCCTAACGTCCAATTTACCGTAGAGAGATTGTTTGCTGAGGTAGATAAAGTAGTAGTCCATGTAAGAGCAAATGGTACGCATACAGGCGCGTGGTTAGGCGCTGCGCCCACTAATAGAGACATGGTATGGAATGCAAGTGCGATCGCTCGTTTTGTCGATGGCAAGTTGGTAGAAGTCTGGATTATTCAAGACGAACTAGGCATGATGCAACAACTAGGTTTAATTCCTACACCTGGACAACAATAGACTACTGCATAATACAAGTGCTTTCCACACCCTGATAGTATCAACACCGCGTAGGTTTTCATCTGCGTCCATCTGCGTTCGTACCATACATCTTATGCCAAAACACAAGGAGAACAAACAATGACAACTGAAGAAAACAAAACAATCGTCCGTCGCTTTTACGAAGAAGTTATCAATCAAGGCAATGTTGATGCCATTGATGAGTTGATGGATACAGAACATCAAGATCATGGTGAAGTGTTGTTTGGTAGCGTTCATGGTAGAGAAGCCATTAAGCAAGGCATTATCGCCTTTACAACAGTTGTTCCCGATTACCACGTCACAGTTGAAGATATGGTTGCTGAGGGAGACATGGTAGGAGTACGCGGCATCATGAGCGGTACGCAAAGAGGGGCATTACTCGGCGTTCCTGCTACCAATCGCTTAATGAGATGGCAAGGCATCGCGATGTTCCGTCTAGCTGGAGGCAAGATTGTCGAGCGTTGGTTTAACGCTGACAGTCTAAGCATTACCCAACAACTAAGCGCACCGTCTTAACAGTGACCAGTAACCAGTGACCAGTGACCAGTTATGTTTTGGTCACTGATTCAATTGTATTCATAGCTAGTAAACATGATAAAACCATATTTACCTCAACACGAGCCTGATGCGATCGCGCGGCAAAATCGCTTAATCAAAAACCGCGCTGATTATGTTCTCGACTATAACTATCTGCCACCTATTCCTTTGCAAACTCCTGTTCCTCAACAAGAACGTTTTTCTGCTGAATACACTGCAAGGCGTTTAGCTAGTTTTGCTAATCTCGTCCCCAATATGTTGATGGCGAGGGCGAGAAATGCTTTCGATCCTTTAGATACGTTAGAGGAATACGCGGACTTATTACCAGTCTTACCAAAACCTAATGTCATCAAAAATTATCAAGCAGATTGGTGTTTTGCCGAACAAAGATTATCTGGTATTAACCCGCCAGCTATCCGCCGCATAGATGCTTTGCCAGAAAATTTGCCCATCTCTAACTCTTCGTTTCAACACTCTGTAGGTGCAGAACATAATCTGGAACAAGCACTCAAAGAAGGTAAGTTGTATTGTTTAGACTACCCGTTGTTATCTGGTATTGGAGGCGGTAATTACCAGAATTTACCTAAATATCTGCCCAAACCGCAAGCGCTCTTTTATTGGCGTAGTGATAATAGCAAAATCGGCGGCTCTTTAGTTCCGGTAGCGATTAAAATTCTCAATGAATTGGGAGGGAAAAATTTAGTCTATACGCCCAATGATGCACCTCTCGACTGGTTTCTTGCCAAAACCTGCGTGCAAATGGCAGATGCAAACCATCAGGAATTAGGCACTCATTTTGCTAAAACTCATGCTGTTATGGCTCCTATTGCGGCAATTACAGCTAGGGAATTAGGCGAAAACCATCCTTTAACTTTGCTGCTAAAACCTCATTTCCGGTTCATGCTGTTTGATAATGAGTTAGGACGCACGCAGTTTTTGCAACCTACTGGTCCTACTGAAGAACTGCTAGCTGGAACGCTGGAAGAATCTGTGCAATTGGTCGTGCAAGCTTATGAGGAATGGAGTATAGATACTACTTTTCCTTTAGAATTGCAGCAACGGCAAATGCATGACCCAGAGATTTTACCTCATTACCCGTTCCGAGATGATGGCATATTAGTCTGGAATGCTATACATCAGTTTGTTACTGAATATTTGCAGATTTACTACCACACTCCGCAAGATATCAGTGCAGACTACGAGGTGCAAAATTGGGCTAGGGAATTGGTAGATAGCGGTCGAGTTAAAGGAATGCCAGAGAGCATTGATACTCTAGCACAACTAATTGACATTATCGCTGTAGTCATCTTTACCTGCGCTCCTCTGCATTCTTGCTTGAATTTAGCCCAGTACGAATACATGACTTTCGTGCCAAATATGCCTTATGCAGCCTACCACCCTATTCCCACTACTAAGGGCGTAGATATGGCAACTATTGTCAAAATTATGCCGCCTTTTCAAAGAGCGATCGATCAAATATTGTGGACGGATATTTTGAGCGCTTTCCAATATGACAAGTTGGGTTTTTATGAGGAAGATTTTGCCGATCCCAAGGCTCAGGAAGTGCTACAGCGCTTTCAAGATAACTTGCAGCAGGTAGAAGAAAAGATAGAAATGCACAATCAGATTCGCCCAATACCTTACAACTACCTCAAGCCTTCTCGGATTATGAACAGCATTAATACTTAAAGCGATCGCACATCTCACATCATTTTAGGAAAAATATATGACTTGCAAAGTAAGACTATTATCAATTGATGGCGGAGGTATTCGCGGCATTATCCCAGCAATAATTTTAGCCCAAATCGAGCAGCGTACTGGAAAACGCATTGTCGAACTATTCGATCTAATTGCTGGTAGTTCAACTGGAGGGCTGTTAGCACTGGGTCTAACTATACCAAATAGCGATCGCCCGAATGAACCCCTTTATACAGCCCAAGATTTAGTCAATCTCTATCGCCAGCAAGGAAGAAGGATTTTTACCGAAGATGAGCATTGGTTAGAGACAGTTGCAGAAAAATCTTATAACCAATTGCGATCGTCTGTGCAAACTCCGCCAGTATCGCTGCAACTACCAGAAGTAGATTTAAATAGTATGCGCGCTCCCAAGTTTATCTCTACAGCTAAAGACGAAGTTTTTACGCAGTTTTTGGGTGACACTCCCATAGCCAAAGCGCTTAAAGAAGTGTTTATTACTAGCTATGACACTGAACTGCGATCGCCTATTTTCTTCACCAGTAACGAACAAGCCGAAAATATCGGCATCAACTTCCGTAAGGTATGCAAAGATGTTTCTATGAAGCAAGTGGCGATGGCAACTTCCGCTGCGCCAACTTATTTTGCACCATATCAAGTCCCAACAGATACAACTGACAGCGGTTATTATTCCCTAGTTGATGGCGGCGTGTTTGCCAACAATCCTACAACTTTGGCAATGATTGAGGCAATAATTTCCCATAAAAGAAGTAAGCAAGAGGTTATCGGATTAAATGACATTTTAATCGCTTCCTTCGGTACGGGAGCGCTCAGGCGCATTTATCGCTATCAAGATATCCAAAGGTGGGGTAGGCTGCACTGGGTTAATTCACTGTTAAACATTACTCTAGACGGTCAAAGTGAAGCTGTAACTTGTCAACTAGAGCAATTATTCCCAGAAGTAAATAGTGTCAAACAGTATTATCGTTTTCAAGGTGCGTTGGATGAAGCAAACGATGATATTGATGATACGAGTGCAACAAATATTGCTCTGTTAGAAGAATTAGCCCAGCAAATTATTCAGCAACACGAGTCAGATTTGAATCAACTGTGCGAACAACTAATCGCATAGACAGTAAGAATAGGTTTTGGTGGAGTCATTGCTCCTGAAATTCGCGGATAATCTCGCGCGTTCCGTCTTTTAGGTGTCTGTATTCAAAGCAACGACCGTCAGCCAGTTCCATGATAAGTACGTCATCTCTTGAATAAAATATAGGACGACCATTCGCTTGATGAGTGACAATTTCTTGCTTCAAACCAGCTTGAGCAAGCTGCTCTAGTTCTTCAGCCCACTGCAAAAATTCACTTTTTGAGTCCCTAGAAATATCAACATTTGGCTCTATCATCTCATTTTCTCTTTAGCCACGATTGCAATTGACATTATTAAATACCTATACTACTATTGTAGTATGTCAATTCCCTAGTTTCAATGGGATATCTGCTCGTGCTTTGACTGTGGCTGCTGAACCCAAGTCGATCGCCTCACAACTAAAATTACTTAAATTTTTGACTTGATTCATGCAGCCGAAAAATCTTCAACGGCTTCTGCGAGCTTTGGCTCGGCAGGGGCTAGATGTGCAGTACAGTAATGGTGTTTATGCTGTGCGCTGGTTTGATACGCCTAATGCACCTAAAGCAGAAATTCTCTTACCTGACAATTTTCCCATCGAAGCCAAAGCTCTCAAGCAATTAGCTAATTTAGCCACAGTAACTCATCCCCAAGGCGGAATTAGCCGCGTTTGTGCTACTCCAGATTTCCATCCTGGCGATGCTGGCGTTGCAATTGGTTCGATTGTTGAAACTTCAGATTTAGTAATTCCGGCGGCTGTCGGTTCCGATATCAACTGCGGGATGCGCTTGCACGTTGCTGACTTATCTGTAGAACAGTTTTTGCAAAAACGCGATCGCTTTGTCGAACTGATGAAAGGCGATTACTTTTTTGGCAAACGCGATGTGACTATGACTTACCAAGCTATGCAAGCATTATTTGCACATGGCGTACCTGGTTGGCTAGATGCAATGCTAGATAACCCTACAGGCAGCGTTGTAGCGTCAGATTTAAGTCAACTAGCAACCGAAAGCGATCGCATTTTTATGGGCGGTTCGCTAGCAGGACATATAAAATGGTCGCCAGCAGAATTAGTCCCCAGTTCAGGATTAGTTAGAGATGGAGGACTAGCAACAATTGGTTCTGGCAATCATTTCGTTGAGGTGCAGCGGATAGATGCAGTAGAAAATCGGGCATTGGCGCATCAGTGGGGTATCCGCGTCGGGCAATTAGCATTTACAATTCATTCAGGTTCGCGCAATGTTGGTAAATACATCGGGGGAATGTGGCAAAGCCGCGCTCAAGCTGCTTGGACACCAGGGCTAAAATATCCTGTTTCCCGCCTATTTCCGCTCTCTGTAGCCACTCATGGCGATTTAGTTGCCGATTATCTCCAAGCAGAGGCTACAGCGGCTAATTATGCCTTTATCAACCGCTTATTGCTAGCTGAGTTATTGCGCCTGCGCCTGCGTCAAGTTTACGGGGATTTGGAAGCTCCTTTAGTCTATGATTTGCCTCACAATATTACCCTGAGAGAAGGGCAAGGGTGGGTAACTCGCAAAGGTGCTTGTCCCGCTCATAATGGTCAGCCTGTAATTATTCCTGGCTCAATGGGTGCGCCTTCTTATCTATTAGTGGGATTAGGTAATAGTGACTGGTGCTATTCTGCGTCTCATGGTGCGGGAAGATTGCGATCGCGTTTCGACCTTAGCCGTCAAGGTAACAAAGAAACTAAGTCCGATCTAGGTCTTATAGGAGTAGATTGCATCACTTTACGAGAGGAGCGCCGCATTGAGGAAGCACCTGCTGCCTATAAACCAATTACGCCAGTAATCGACGCTCAAGTAAAGGCAGGGTTAGTACAGGTAGTAGCTCGGATGCAACCAATTTTGACCTTTAAAGCTTAAATTGTGAGAAGTGCGATCGCTAAACATCAAACCCTAGTTTACTCAGTAGTTCGTGCCATTTCTCAATCGGTAAACTTCCACCAGAAGCGCTATCGTGACCGTGACCGTAGTTACCTTCGCCCTCCGATAAGTCTAAGTTGCCAAGGAAATCCAGCACGTTAGTCCCACAATCAGTTCTGACACTAAAGTTGACTCTACCAGGAATATAACCCTCATTAGCAGCAATGACAATATATTTGGGCAACCTCGTGCGCCAACTTTGGGCAATTAGCGGATGGATTTGACAAGGTGAATTCATCTGCACTAGGGCAACATTACCTGCAAACACAGGTGCGGCTTTCCTTGCTTGTTCCAAAGCAACTTTTACCTCTTCCCTCGCCGTGCGTAGTTGTGCTACCTCTTCGCTCTCGGAATTTACTAATTCTTTGGGCGAAGTATGAGTTAGTAGAGCTTTTGCGGCAACTTCTGGCTGATAATTAGCAGCACGCCGAGATGCATTAATTAGAGCAGTCGCTTCTTTCAAATACTTAGCAGTGTACTTGCTTTTGGCGATCGCCAGCATCTCAAATGGTGCTTTCTCCCCTAAGTCACTCATCGTACCAATTGCCGCAATCCAATCAATATCTGATACATCCACCAAACTCTTACACAACTCCCAAATTATTAGTGATGTGTTGGGAATGGGATTCCAAGTGTAAGCACTAATAAGAGTATCGCCCTTGGGTACTCCTTCAGGACGGTGGCGATCGATAAAGCAGGTAGCCACACCAGGAATAATTGGTTCTGACTGACTACCTAAATCTAAAACAAATAAACGCTCCGGTACAGATGCTTTAACGCTTTCTCGGTTGGCGCTTGTCCATGCATTGCGTTCTCGATCTGGTATAACTCGCGTTACTTTACTATACCCAACCCTAGATAAAGCTAGTTGTAAAACTACTCCTGCCGTAACTCCATCAGCATCAGAGTCATGCAAGATTGTTACTGGTTGTTCTGGTTTAATATTAGCGATAAAAGTTTGGAAAACACCCAGTGCAGCTTCTAAATCTGGTGTTGCAAATGCTTCTTTTAGCGTGTCTTGTGCTGCGGGATTGTTAGGTAAATCTTGAGAATGGGCTAAAGTGCGTACTGTTTCTAAGGTATCGATCTCTTCTGGTGGCTTATCATCTCGTATCCGCAGAATGCGAGGAAAGCGGAGTGCAAAGCCGCTATTGTGGCGATCGCTTGCTTGGACGCGATCGAATGTCACTTCTAAAACGATGCGAGGTTCGACTATACATACTTTGCCATGAGCTAGTTGTTCTAGAGTATGTGCGCGAAACCAATTGCTCAACTGCGTTACTTCTTCATCTGTCAGTCCTGAATATGCTTTGCCTACATTTAATAAAGTAGGATCGCTTTCGCTTTTACGTACGGCAAATGTATAGTCCGAGAGAAAGCGATGTCTTTTCGCACTACCTACTTCAGCCGCAGTCACAACTACATCTAAAGTTGCCAAGGCGCGTTTAATCTTCAACCACTCTCGCCCACGACGACCTGGTTTGTAGGTAGAGTTGGGATCTTTTACCATCAAACCTTCATTACCTCGATCTCTTGCAGCCATAAATTCTGCATCCAAACCAGAGATATCAACCATCTGTTGGCTGGTGCAACTGCGGACTTGCGCGTAGTTGAGTTGCAATGATTCTAGAACAGTTCGTCGCTCTTTTAGCGGCTCATTAATCAATACTCGATCTTGCGCGTACAACACGTCATAAGCAATAAAGGCAACAGGAACAGCAGCCAGCAATTCTGGTGAAACTTTCTTTCGTCCCAATCGCTGTTGCAGTTGTTGAAAAGGCAGAATCTTGTCGCCCATCATTGGCACTATTTCGCCATCTAGAATTAAACCATTTTCTTGAAGGCGAATGCGCAGAGCGTGCGCTCTGCGCAATCGCGTAGCGTGCGCTCTGCGCATTCGCCTGCGATGGGAATAATATTTGCCAAAGGTTCTATTAAGTCTGGAAAACTTGGTGTAATTTCGTCCAATGTCCGCGAGAAGATAGCGACGCGCCTGCCATCTGCAACTTTGCCATGTAAAACTGGATCGGAAGATTCTGCTAGTGGTGCAACATGAACTTGGGCGCGAATACCATCATACTTATCTTCCACCACAAACCCAGCAGGCAATTGCACTGCCACTTCGGTTAAATCGGCAACTGGACTTGCTAACATAAATTTTATGGGGTGAAATAGCTGCATCTTGGCGCGATCGAGGTGTTGGTGACGGGCAAGTAAGGCAGTTTCACCAATATCGCCTGTAAGCATATTTACCCATTGCACCAAAGATACATTCACACCAAATAGACGCGCTAAAGCATCCTCTACTGCACCTTCTTTAAGCCCAATGCGTAAATCCCCAGATAGTAGCTTGACTATATATTTTGCTTCTAGTGGCGTTGCTGAGTTTAGCAAAGAGGTAAGCAGTTGAGCTTTACTTTTTGTTCCTTTGGCGATCGCAAGTTCATCTAGTTTGTGCGATAACTCTTGCAAAGTGAGACTTGGCTTTTGAACCAAAGGGTTTTGAGTAAAAGCCAAAAATGCAACATCCCCTGGATCTCCTAGCTGTACCAACTGTTGCTGGAGCGAAGTTTTTTCATCGCCAGTTACTTGTGCGATCGCATTTAGCAATGCTGCACCACCAACATTAATAGTTTGTTGCGATCGTAGAGGAAAAACATAACCTGCAAAATAACGGGCGGCAACAGTAAGGTCGTTATCTGTTAAAGAAGTAAAATAGCTACCCAAAAGTGCTGCTTTTTGCAAGCGCTTAGTTGTAGCGGCAATTTGTTCGGCAACCTCAGAAAAACGAATGAATGCTCCTGCATCAACTTCTAAGATGCCATTATCAGTGTTTTGGGCTTCGCTAGGTAGCTGACTTAAACCTACTTGCTGACTCATAAATTACCTATTTAAATATTTTGCATTTTTGACTTCTTACTTCTTGCCTTGGTCAATTCCACTTGCGTATTCTGACAAGTAGGGCAAAAATAGATAATTCTGGTTTTCTCTTCCTCTAAATCGCTCCTAGTTACTTGGCGCAGTTGACGAATTGTAGTAGTACATCTCAAGCATGGTAGGTTAGTGCGACGAAAAACATAATGCCGACTACCAAAATCGCTACCCAGCCGATAAACAAGGGATTGGTCATTGAGTAAGCGCCTGCGATCTTCTGGGGAGACAGTAACGCCTCCAGTAGAGTATGCCCGTTGTGCCATCAAGACAATAGTATTGCATAGGCGCTCTAGATCGTCTGGTGTCAAGTCTGCAACTTTTTTCCAGGGATCTAGCCGACAATCAAAGAGAATTTCTGCTCTTAGGTAATTACCAATTCCTGCTACTATTTGTTGGTCTAATAAGGCAGCACCAATCGGGCGATCTAAATTTTCTGGTTTCAAAAGTCGAGTAATAAATCCTAGCTTGTCGAATGGTTCTTGTTCTGGGTACGGCAAAATGTCGCTACCCAAAGTTTTGAGCGCTGCAACTTCTACGAATGGATCGCCAATACCTAGCTCAAAAATTGGTGCTGACAAGAGGATGGCAGTTGCATCAGGTACGACAATTCGCGCTCGTTCCCGACGATCTATTTCTGTTGGTTCGGCTTCTAGGGTTATCCATTTTCCCCACATCATCAGGTGCGAGTAGAAATAGTAACCGCTTTCAATCCAACCGATCAAGTATTTTCCACGACTTTGTACCCGTTGGACGTGCTTTTGGGTTAAAACTCCAGGATGCTCAAGTAACCAAATTTTGGCTTTGCGCGTCCGTGCTGTTAGAGAAACAATCGGCTTACCAACCAGTGCAGCATTAACTAAATCTGCAAATCGTCTAACTTCTGGTCCTTCTGGCATTCGTTTCTCTATAAGTTTGGATTATTCCACTCTAAATAAGCTGCTTGATAGGAGACATCCGTCTGGGTATATAGCTGTACTATTGACGCTGTCTCCAGACGAATCCCATACTAATGAGTCCACAATTGGCTAAAGCTCCAAAGGGAATCGAGAAAAACCCGTATTTAGCCAGAAATTAGCTGATACTTAGATCGGGCAACCTGCTTAAGAGAGAAAAAGCAAGTTTTCTTGCTCTACCTATGTTCAAAATCTAAAATTGATATTAAATTTAGATAGAAGTAAATCTTACCGAATTGCTAAATTTACCCACAATATAAGGTATTGCCTGTTTCCAGTGCTAAAACAAGATTGCATGCAGGTTTCTCAGCCACCCACCCACTCTGAAGCGCCGCTTCAACTGCTATTATTTGTTGACGATCGCCCTAGTTCCCGCCAACAGATTCAGCAAATTCGTGCTTTTCTCAAACAATTACGACACGATTATGCTTTTGAACTTCAGATTGTTGATGTGGGGGAACAACCCTATTTAGCCGAGCAATTTAGATTAGTGGCAACTCCGGCACTAATCAAAATTCACCCCCAGCCGCAACAAGTATTAGCTGGTAGCGATCTAGAAACTCAATTAAAAAATTGGTGGCTGCGTTGGCAGCAGTCTGTAGAAAATTATCTCAAATTAACTGCACTACCCGAAAACGTTGCCGTACTTTTACCGCCAACGCCAATTCGCTCGATAGCTGATTCTGCTGAACTGCTCAAGCTAAGTGATGAAGTTTTTCGCCTCAAACGGGAAAAAGAAAAATTAATAGAGCAACTACAGTTCAAAGATCGGGCGATCGCTATGTTGGTTCACGATTTGCGAAATCCTTTAACAGCAGTATCTATCGCCTTAGAAACTTTAGAAACCAACTTATTACCGCAGGAAAATCGCCCCGCTCGTCTCAAGCCCGAATTAGCTGCCCAGTTATTCAAACAAGCGCGTAGCCAAGCCAGAAGTATCAATCGCATGATTACAGGGCTATTACAGGTAGCTAGCGGCACTAGCTCCGAGTTGCACATAGAACCAACTAAGCTAGATATGATCGGTCTTTGCCAAGAAATAATGGCGCATTTGGGCGATCGCTTGCAGGCAAAAAATCAAACTCTAGAAACCGATCTGCCCTGCGATTTGCCTTGCGTCTATGCCGATATAGAAAGGCTCAGGCAAGTATTGATTAACTTATTAGAAAATGCTATCAAGTACACGCCTGCATCTGGGACGATTCGCATTTCAGCGTTGCACCGCACTAGCCAAAAAGTGCAGGTAAGTATATGCGATACTGGTCCTGGTATTCCGGTAGAAAATCGCGATCGCGTGTTTGAAGAGCGCTATCGATTGCAACGCGATCGAGCCTTGGAAGGTTATGGCATTGGTTTAGCTTTATGTCAGCGCATTATTCGCGCTCATTACGGGCAAATTTGGGTAGATTCAGGACTTAGCTGCGGTAGTTGTTTCCACTTTACAATTCCGGTTTATCCTGTTTGAAATTGCACTCTAGAAGAGAGTAAATATTTATACTCTCTGCTAGTTCATTCTATTTGCTCGTAAATATCTTGGCTTCGTACGCGGCTAAGTTTATAGCTAACCCTTCCTCGTTAGCTGTTAGACTTTCGTTGCTGCCTTGCCACTCTTGCCAGGTTCCATCTGTGGGAAAGTGACTGACTATGTAGTTATCAAAAGTGCGATCGCCCATATTTACAACTACAACTACGCGATCGCCCGCTTCATGCCAGCGTACATAAGCAAATATTTTATCTTCGGGGTTTTCGTGGAAAAACTCGATATTGTCGCTTTGAATTGCTACAGATTCTTTACGCAAAGCGATTAATTGCTGGTAATACGTAAATAAATCTTTGTTCTCCTGTTGCTCTAATAACAACCAAGCAATTTTTTTCGGCTGAGTGACGCTTTCACTTTTGCGCTTGTGTTCGCCAAACTCCTCGCCCATCCACAGCATCGGAATTCCCATCGCTGTCATTAATAGTGCAGCGCCTAATTTAGCGCGTGTAAATGCTGCATCATCAAAGATACCGCGATCGCCTAATTCCCGCAACGTCCGTTGGCGATCGTGAGTAGATAGGTAGTTGACTACATTGTACGCCGTTGCGTAACCTTGTCTTTTGGGATCTAAAACCTGCTTAAGATTTTCTAAGTCGAAGTCACCACAAATTCCAGGCATGACAAAGTAGCGAAAACTCTCATGCCAGCAAGCATCTAAAGGTCCTTCGGGGGTAGTAATCTGGCTAGTATCGGGGATATGTTCGGCAATATTATAAAATGGCTTATTGGCGGTATTTTTCTTTGACTGATGCGCTAGCCATTCTAGAAACTCGAAATTAGCAAGTTGACGCACTGCATCAAAACGAATGCCATCAATATGATACTCTTGCACCCAAAACCGTACTACGTCACCGACATATTTCCAGGCTGGTTTTACGTCTAATTTTTCGTCATAATTGTCATAGTTAAACTCAGGTCCCCAATGATTTTGCGGATCTTCAGGATAATGCATATGCTCGTAGTACCAGTAGTTGCGGTCTATAAGCATCAAAGGGCATTCTTCATCTGTATGATTGTAAATACCGTCCATGAAGACGCGAATACCTCTAGCATGGCATTCATCGATAAAGCGCTTCAAATCTTCAGTCGAACCGTAGCTAGACTCTGTAGCAAAGAAATGACGCACTTTATAACCCCAGCTATAATCGCCAGGATATTCATTTACTGGCATTAATTCGACTGCATTTATGCCCAAATCGCGTAGATAATCTAACTTAGCGATCGCATCTACATATTTGCCTTTCTTGTCTGCATCCATGTCGCCGCCTGTAAAGTCAGCAATATGCATTTCATAGATAATTAATTCCTGATTTGGCGGTAAAAATGTGTCGTCGTGCTGCCAAACGTAGGTGTCGATTATGCGATCGCCGCCTTTTACTCTCACTATACCGTGATGTTTTTCCTCGTCAACGTCTGTTGCATAAGGATCGATAACATCTATCCACTCATCCTCTGCAAATTGCGGGCTTTTGGTTTGAATCCGGTATTTATATTCGTAGACACCATCTTCTAAGTCTACTTTTGTCCGAAAATAACCATCCTCACCTTTATCCATCGGGATATTTTCCCAATTAGAAAACGAGCCGATTAGTGCTGCTTGTTTATTTCGAGGGGCAAACAATTCAAACTCTATAGAACTTGCCATTTAATTCCTTTTGATTGATAGAAACAGAACATTTTCAATAATTGGGCGAGCGTGCAAGCGCAATTATTAAACTATCTAGTTTATTTAATTCCTGCTTCTCTCCTGAGAAATAAATAATACCATAAATGCAATTGTCTGGCTATTCATAATATATGCTATACTAGCAAATTTCTTTTAGTTGCTATTATTTTATGTATGTACTAAATACTAAATTCAACAATCACTAAAACGCCTTAATATATATGCAATTTTTTGGAAATATTAAAAAGTATCGCTGTTAACAGCAAAATTTTAAAGATAGATTTAATTAATAAATCATTTTTAGCAACAGCGTAGACAAATACGAATTACAAAACTAAAAGGTGGACGCGTCGCAAAACAATATGGTTAATGACTGGATTATCAAGTATAAGAAATTGCGATCGTTGTAGCTGAAAGTAATAGACTCAGCCCTTTGGTTAATCCTTGACGAATACTCCAAAATACTGTGGCTGGAAGATAACTTTTTTTGATAAAGAAATTGCTTTGGTCATTAGCGCTTGGATTTACAATTAGTGAAATTATCTATTAATAATTCAGCAATTTTTATATTTAGATTAACAGTTTATCTCGTCGTTATTCGCCTAGATAAATTTACGTTTTGCTTTGAATATGAGTAAATGTAATTCGCGCCAGCACAGACAGAACTCGCGATTATGAGGGTAAGCGGAGCTTTTTGATTAGGGCAAAATTTAAACTATAGTTTAGAGAAAATGATAGTAAATCGAGTTAACTTGTCAACATCAAATAATACTTGCGCTCCAGATATATATAACGAAAAAAGCAAATTAGATAAACCTAAGCTAGAAATCTGTAAATTGTCTAAAAGTTATGTGAATGTCCAGGAAGGTGCAATACTGCAAAAGGGCGATAGCCTAAATATAAAATATCGTCTTCTTGCAATAATATAGTAGGTTCAACAGCATTGAAAGTATATTGCGTAACGGTAAAACCAGGGTAAGGCAACTCGGCAAAATGTTCGTCTAATGCACCGATATATTCTGGCGCATACAATACAGCATAAGCATCTCCTTGTCTTAAAGCTTCTGCTTCGACTGGATGAATGGCAATTTCGTCAAATTCGTGAATGCCACCAGCACAGATAGTAATGGATATAAGATGCGATCGCCAGCAATGGTTTATCATTAAGTCTGCAATATGTTGGCGCAAACTAGCAACACCAAAGCTTGTATCGATGAGTAAATCTTGGGTTTTGCCTTTGATTAGCCGTAAATTAGCGCGATTCTATTCCTAATGTTGATGCGGTATAAAGAGTCGCTAGTTTTGTCAGTTACAAACCAGGAGTCGCAAACAGGTTTAGGATTGTGCGTAAAATAAACAGTGGGTAAGTTCCAAGGACAAACTGATGAATCGACACTTACCAAAATTCAGAGCAAGGCTGCTGCTTTTAGTTATTGGAGCTTAGTTGCGATCGCATTATCAGCATTTCATTACATCTGCTATGTATAAAACTGCCCTAGACCGATTTTGGGAACTATTAGGATGGGTTCTTGCCCTTAACTCTGAAGCGTTTGAGCAAATTAACACTCTGTTTCATGGCTCAACAGTAGCACTAATCGTTGTTCTGGCTGCTGGTTTATCCCAAGTTTTTGCTCAAAGCATTATTCTATTCATCAACCGTGTCAAACCAGTGCGCTTTGTTTTCAGCTTGCTGGTTGGCACACTCTTGTTTGCATTTGGCTATATATTCCTGGTTTTTAGTACCTGGTCGATCGGGTTTGCTCCATTTACAATCGAAGCTCCTTTTGGTGTTGTGGCACGTACTTTAGGATTTAGCTACGCACCGCTGATTTTTAGTCTTTTCGGGGCGATGCCTTACCTGGGAGAACCGATCCTAGCACTATTGTCGCTATGGCACTTATTGGCAATGGTGGTAGGCATCGCTGCGGCAAGCAATACGGGTGAATGGCAGGCATTTGGAACTGTAGCATTAGGATGGGCTACGCTGTGGGTTTCGCAGCGAACTATTGGCAAGCCAATTGCCTCTTTCGGTCGTTGGGTTGTTTCCCAGGTGGCAGGTGTAGAGCTAGTTACGCAGCGCGAACGGCTTTTAGCAATTGTGCAAAAAAGAAAATTACGTTCTTTGTCCGCCACTAATTTAACAGCATTTAGCGTACCGGAAACAGGAGCAGTCACCTCCCAGATGGAAGAGGAAACGCTCGGAGTTGAACAGCCGCCAACCGAGATGAAAGTGCGAGCGCCAAGTCCTAGATCTAATGCAGCACAGACTGATACAACCAAAAATCGCCGTTTTAGGTTGAGTAAGGTAACAAGACAATTAAGCAGCATACTAATCCTAGCTTTTGTAACTTTTGCTGCGATCGTCCTGCTTGCACCGATTCGCCACTGGTGGTTTGCCTGGTATAGAAATCTGGACGGGATTTTTAAGCTAGTCTTCAATTTGGTATGGATCGGCGTTATCGCCCTTGTGACTGCTGCACTCTTAGCTCCCCTAGAATCCCTTAGTTGGTGGGCGGGTTGGTATGGCGATCGAGTAGACACCACGCCCGATGCAAACAGAGATTCGCAACCTATCCCACAACAAACACCTGCTACTCGTTATGTAATTTATCTCGACGGCATCGGTCAGTCTACATTTGACTATCTGCCAGATATTCAAGAATTTTTAGACTCTTTAGCACCCGCCTTACCCGAAGACGTGCTGCTAATCAAAGACATCATGCCCTACTCAGTCCGCAATAACCCACTGACTGGAAACCGTCCCCTGGCATTCTTCTGGCGCTTGGCTGACTCATTTAGGTTAAAAAATCCTGCCAGCTTATTTGGTTACTTAGTCAATATTCGCAACGTTTTGGTCGTCGCGGTTTCTGCTGACAAACGCTACGGACCAATTTACAACCTGGGAATTGCCCAAGTAATGTATCAAGCCTTGCTTCGACACGGCTACCAACTTAATAGCGGTGTACCAATTAGCCTAATTGGTTTTAGTGGCGGCGGACAAATGGCAGCAGCAGCAGCCCCATTTTTACGACAGGCGTTGAGCGCACCTATTGAGGTTATCTCCCTTGGGGGGGTGATTAGTGGCAATATTAATGTCTTAAAACTCGAACATCTCTATCATCTAGTTGGTGACAAAGATATGGTTGAGCGGATTGGTTCGGGGATGTTCCCTGGACGTTGGGCTATTTTTTTCCTATCTTACTGGAATCGCGCCCAACGATTGGGGAAAGCGAACCGGATTTCTCTAGGTCCAGTTGGGCATCAAGTACCAGGAGGATTAATGGACTCCGAACAGTTTTTACCTGATGGTCGCACTCACTTGCAACAAACTATCGATTGGGTAGTAAAAATCTTACGTGGCACGAAAGGGCGCGCGGAACGGGCAACTCCTCGCCAAAGTAATTACGAATGGTATCGGCAAGCCGCCTTCAATCGACCGGATTTTTATCCAATTCATCAATCGGTATCACCAGAATATTACCAAGCGATCGCACCTTGGATGGGACGATTAATTTTGCCTACCGAAGACCAAAGGCAAGCTGTTAAAGGAGTGTTGTTTGAAGTCCATCACGCACCCTCCCAGTTTCAACATCTAGTCGGACAAGTGGTAATCTTGCGCCTTGGTGACGAGCCTCAAGTGCGGACATACGTCCAGGCAGTAACTAAAGACGTACATTTCAGCGCTCAAGCCGAGTACAGCGCGTGGCAGGGCAATATTCATCCGACTCGGATAGATCGTTGGCGACTTGTTAATCCCTTAGAATCGCTAGCAGGCTCTCATCCCCACGATGACGTGATAGTGATGTTGCCTGAGCCTGTTACTGGGCAGTCAAAAGGCGATCGTTCGCCACACATCCTGTATATCTCTCACGAACCAGTACAAATTACAGGGCGTTACTACGGATTAGTAAAGTTCGTTCAACCTGTTCGCCCAAAAAGCGATTTATTTAGCGTTGTTCACTTCAATCGGACTACAAAGCAATTTGATGGAGCAGAAGAAATTGTAAAGATGCCCTCTGTGGTAGCCAATCGCAATCGTACCTATCCATCCACTAGCAAAGACATTGAAAAATCTCCCCTCAACGCAACCGGATGGTATATCTATGGTGCGGCAGATGAGTCAGGGATATTTGTCGTGCAAGCTCTAGCTCCCCGCGCCTTGTTGCAACTTCAGCCAGAGCGTGCGATCGCAGATAAAGCAGTCAAAAAGTACCTCAAAAAAGAGGCTTGGAGCAACTTGGTTGCCCAGAAAGGTAAAATTAGCTCAGTTGTATCGGGTAAGACAATTCAAGCAAGAAGTGCTGCTTGGCGCGAAGGTCAACGAGCGTTACTAATTCACGTCTATGGTGGAATTGGTGGCAAAAAAACGGAACCAAAGGCAAAAAGTCCGCTCTATTTTGGTCACTTTGCTTATGGAATTGCTAAGGTTGTACGGGAACCATTAAGCGATGAATTGCGCTTTGAGATAGTTTATCACCAGATCTATACTCATAATACTGATGGCTTAATTGCAGGTAGCTTGCATTGGTCGCGTTACATGGGCGATCGCTCTTTTGGTTGGTTGGGGTTGCGTCCAACTTGCGATACTATAGTCGAACTCGATGGGTTTACTGGCGATTATCAAACCCAGGATGGCTGGAAGAAGTCGCCTTTAGACCAATTGATCTATCAACTAGAAATTATGGCGGCTCGCTACCGCATTGGCGATGGTACAGGCGGCACTTTCGTGGGACCAGCTAACAACTGCACCCAAGATGCCAATCAAGCTTTATATGCTGCGCTGAGGCAAATAGCCTTAGCAATTCGTTCTCACCCGAACGTCGAGGAGTGGAAACAACAACATCCCGAACAGTTGCACAGATTAGAGCAGCTAGAAAGGCTAGGTCTAGATCTCAAACGTCTGCTATTACCCTGGGGAACGGCACGAGCAGACTGGAAAAATCAAACTGAGGTATTAGGTAGCACTCTAGAAGACGATCCACTGCAAAACATAATCCGCAGTTTGCTCAGTTGGCGCACTATTTTACCTCGTCTTACTAGCGATGAGGTAGTTGAAACCTTTATCGAGCAGGGTGGCTCGGCATGGGTGTTAAGAACTAATCAAGTTGGTGGACTAGATCCTGATATTGAACCTATTGCGCCAATGACGTTGTAGTTGAAGCCTTATAAAAGGCAAATCCTACTCAACTCGCCCAGATGTTGGCTCTGGGCGAGTGTTATTTACTACCGATCTAACCAGTTAAGTAGCCCCAGTGAAGTAGCGCTGCCTACAAGGTGAGCGCCAATCAGATTGACTGCTGAGGGCGATTCATGGCTATGGCAGCGTCGTCTAGCTCAACCTGTTTTCCATCAAAAGAGGATTAACGGGTATGCAAGGGCGATGGTTGAATATACCGAACAGATGCTTGCAACCTGGCGCGATCGCGAAATCAAGGAGTAGAGTGGCGGATTGAAACTGGCTCAGACCCCAAAAATATTGCTTGGTCTTATCACAATGGAGGCAACTGGCCCGTAATACTATGGCTGTTTGCCGCCGCCGCGCAAAAAACAGGGCAGCAAGAACTAGCAAATCACGCGATCGCTCTTGCCCAATCTCGTTTAATTGAGGACAGATTTCCTGAATATTATGACGGCAAGCAGGGGCGCTTAATTGGTAAAGAATCCAGAATTTATCAAACTTGGACAATTGCTAGATTATTAGCTGCAAAAGAGATAATGAATAACCCAAAACATATTGATTTATTTAGTTTTGAGGAGGAAATTGAGAGTTTAGGTTGTCGGTTGTGCTAAAGAGATCGACTATATGCGATCGCACGAAGGAGTGTGGCTAACTACTTGCGAAGAAATTGCTAACTACTGCACAGCTAGCCGACACTCTGCAATTGAGCTAAAGGCTAATATTGCTTAAAGCAACTAAGCAAATCTTCATCCGCGTCCATCTGCGTTTATCTGCGTTCGCCAAAACTATCCAGAACCCCATAAACCGCCCAAATAGCCATCGGACGCAGGTAATGACAAGCCCGAAAAGTCCCCACAGCAGTAATAGCTTCAGGAGTGCGAAATTGCAGTCCGTTGTCATAAAATTGCTGCACAACTGTTTGGGTAAGCTTAAATGCTTCCTCTTTCATCCCCATTTGAATCAAGAAAGCTGCTATCCCGAAGTTAATACCCGTCCACACTTCCAATGGATGAGTAGCATCAGGGTTTTCAGGCGAACCATCAATTTTCAACCCATTAGCCGCACCGAAAGCGCCGTTGTGGAACTTGAGGAAGCAAGCCTCGTAGACAGTTTTCAAGCTAGATAAAGCGCGATCGCTAGGTACAATATCTGGCAAGCCCAGTAAACGGGCATAAAATTGTCCGCATAACTGATCTGCCATCACTACATCCGAACCGCTTTCGCTGTCAAGTTTGTAGTATTGACCATTCCAAAGTTTTTCTTGATAAATTGGACGCGACTGTTCTAACCAAGTTTGATAAGTAGCAATAGTTTCCGTAATTGGTGGTTGATTTAGAGGAGTAAGAATTTCTCCGAGCGGATGCTCTGGAGGGTAGCTAATTAAAGTTTTACCAATTGCGATCGCAGCTTCTAATCCTGCTAGCCACAAGCCGCCACAGTAAGCACTTACACCTTGCAAGCGCCAATCATCAAATGTCTGATCTGGTGCGCCAGAATTTTCGGGAATACCATCGCCATCAAGATCGAAAGTTTTGAGATAAGTTAAAGTTTGCCCAATCGCCGCCCAGCAATCCCACAATAATTCCCAGTCTGTAGAGCCTGTGAGGACAAAATCGCGGTAAACTTGCAAGACAAAATCGCTAGGCAAATCTTTCCATAAATTGCAATCTTGGTAGCTAGTGTAATTAGTTTTTTCCCAAGGATGCTCGTTCGGTGCGCCCAAATCGTGGGGAGTCGCGTTGGCAACTTTTCTTAAGCCTGTAGCTTTGTTATAGCCAATTTCTCTAAGGGTGCGATCGCTTGTAGAAATCGATCTTGCATACGCTCGTAAAATAGATTTATCTAATTTCGACCACAGCATCAAGAGCGCAAACGAGCCATATAGCCGCACATCTAAGCTTTCATACCAGCGGTAATCTATACACTCTAAAACAGCAAATTGTCCGATTGGATCGCGTTCGTCAGCAGCACTCCACAAAGTACCGCCGCTTGTTAAGTCGTAAAGCTCGTTAAATAGAGCCATTTTGAACCAGTTAGGCAAATCTTGTCGATCTACGATTGGTTGTTGCCAATCTTGGACTTGTTTTTGCCAATTTTGGTATTGTTGCAAAGCGGTTGTAGCGATTTTCCAAGCATTGTGACCGCTTTTGCCAAAAAAGTCTGTATAGCGACGATAATAATTTACTCCAGGGGCAAATTCAGTTATCGGGAAATCCCAAGCTATAACAAAAGGTATTTCTAGACTTTCACCAGGTTGCAAAGTAAATTTAATTGCGATCGCACTTGCTAATTGTTCGCCTTCAGCAATTGGAGTTTCATCAGTGTAATTAGGTAAAGAACCGTCAGTAGAGAAACTTTGCCAAACATCTTCCCCCGTACCTGTAGGATTCCAGCGCGTATGATGGAATTGGTATTTGGGATTAGTTGCAGTTGCGATCGCCCATTGTCCTAAACCTTCAGCAACTTCAGTGCCAACTCTACCTAAAACGCAACCGAAACTATTACTATCTTCGACCAATTTGGTGTAATTTCCCGCACTTTGTCCTAAACGCGGTTCGTACTCATAAACTGGACTACCATCATCTCTAACGCGCACTTTTGGCGATTTTATCGAGTTTGTAAACCAGCCCACCATATTTTGCCACGTCAGCATAATACTGAGCGTTAGCAGTTTATCTGTAGGATTATGGACATTCCAAACAAATATTGCCACCGGATAGCTAGTTTCCTCGTAATTTTCCGGCAATATCGGCGAAAACTGTTCGCAACTAAGCTGCGATTGAAATACATCCTCATAGACAAACCAACTACGCGGATAAAGAGCGTGATATGTACCCTGATTTTGCGGATACCACTGCCAAGCGTGTAAACTGCCGTCATCGGGTGCTTCAGTACATAAAGCATAGGCAAAAGTGCGTAGGACTTCGTCCTTGCCGCAGGCATCGCCTTGCTGCTCAAAAACGCTAAATTGACAAGCAGGGACGCTTTGAAAAGTATGTTCTCCGCCGTCAATATGCCACAAATTGAAATCCCCTTTAGAGGAACGCCCCATACAACCAGCGCCAAAGCCACCTAAAGGCATTCCATGCCAAGGACCATCATCAAGATTACTAGGATTGCGGACAGTGTAAGGTTTATCCCATCCTAAGCCAATGGGACGATTCCAAGTACAAGGAGGAAGTTGGGTTAAGTGGCGATCTTTCATAAAAACCTTACGCGAGCTTGAAAACCTAGCATCTTCAGCAGGATAAACTACTTCGTAGTAATTTGAAAGGTTAACTCAATATTTACCGACAATGAGCAAAACTATTGTAATTACAGGTGTAAGTAAAGGTCTAGGGCTGGCTATGACCGAACAGTTTATCAAACAGCAGCATACAGTTCTAGGTTGTGCGCGATCGCCCCAAGTTATCCACCAACTCCAGTAATACGGTCAACCGCACAATTCTAGTGTTGTAAATGTAATTGATACTTTGTGGGCATTGGGCTAATATCTGGGTTGAAGATGCACTTAAAGTAACCAGATAGTTATCTGTGTCAATTTCATAGTGTTCTAAAAGGAGCAGGTTGCAATCAGGAAGTGGGCATTGAAGGAATTCTACAGTTATAAGCTCTAAAGGTGTCTCATTCTTCTAGGATTATCCAGCGTATGACTAGATCGCCAAAAGCTCAGAAAAAACTTATTTAATTGTCGTTCAACATATGCGCGACTAACCGATATTTCTACTCCATATTTGAATTGATAACATCATCTAATCAAAAATGCAAAATCAACCAAGCAACAAGATTTTTTCAATCTCAGGTATTCATAATGAAATTGAAAAAATTATAAAATCTGTTGTTGGAGATATAAGCAAGCAGGGATTAAAAGATTTTATCTACCAAAGTTGGGACAAAGGAGAAATTTTATTTAATGTGGATGAATGCTATCACTCTAGCCTTGAATTCATTAATGGTTTAGATAAGGATAAGCGGTTTTCAACAGCCTCTTTTTATTTACCACATCAATTACCTTCTACATCAACTCTACTATACACGAAAGAGTTTGCGGCGAGGCTTGTCCATGATTCGGCTGGCGAAAAATATAAACATATCAAATTTAATGAATATAATATCGAGCCGCATCACCATGAAGTTGATTCAATTATTATTGCTACGTCTAAATGTAAATTGACGGATGCAGAATTTATAATCCATGACTCAAGATTAAAATTTGACACTGTGGTTAGAATACCTTTCGGTTTTGCTAGTGTAGTTTGCTTTCCTCGTTTTGTAAATCACACTTTTCTCCCGTCAGATGTAGGGCTTTCAACACTGAACATAACTGACAGCTATGTTCAACCGCATACTAATGGTTTTTCTCACCCAGCACCCTGCAACTTTGACGATGCAGTAGTAATGTCTTACAATGATTATCAAACAATGTTAAATACGCAATAACTCTTGCATAAAGCCATAAATTTTTTAAATTTTAGCTTGAAAAGATACATCTCATTTTATATATTAACTAATGTTTTTTATACATACTCATTCAATTGCAAAGTTATTATATTGCTTATTTCTAGTAAGTTCAATAATTACTGCAAATGAATCATTAGGAGCTAAACAGCATTACGTGTGACAAGTTCAACGTACGAGTGACTATGCTGCTCTACGCTCTATAGGGTCTGCTTGCCACTCAGCCTAACTAATTCCAAAAGGAAGATTTACTGATAGATGTTTATACCAGCATTTTTCAGTCACTTATTTTCTTGCTTCTGGCAAATTAGATTGGCTTGAGCAGCGCTAGTAGGAGCAGTAGCAATCAAAGTTACCTTACCATTTTTATCCACAATCCATCCTTGGGCTTCCACAATTGGCGCTGCTGTGGTTCTAGTTTCTGGAGTGGGGATAGTGGTGGTAGTTTTTTCTTGTCTGCTTGTTTGCTCTAATGTTACCCAATTCGCTAATGATTCATCGCCGACTAGCGAGTCAGTTGGGCTAGGTGGCAATCCGCCGCGTCCCTTAACGATAAACTCGCCCCGATTTTGCCTCGCTCCATTACTATCGCGACAGCCTTGAGCGATGCGGGAGCTAACATCAACAACTTCTTGTGGGAGTTGAGTTAAATCGCGTCTGGGGTCAATTTCTGGTAACTCAATATTCACATTTCCTTGCAATCCTTGTTCGGAACTAGCGGTGATGTCGTTAGTTATGGGATTATCTTGAGCTTGAAAGGCAATGCCAAATAGTCCTTGGCTATCGATGCTAACGTTGCCACCACTGCCAGTAAAAGCATTGGCTCGAATGTCGCTATTTTCTTTAGGGAAGGCGACAATCAAATCGGAGTCGATATTGATATTGCCACCGTTGCCGCCAGCATTAGCGGTTCCGGCGGTAGTGGAAATTAGGCTACTGTTACGTAACTGCAATAGCTCAACATTATTGAGCGTGATATTGCCGCCCTTAACTGTAGTAGTCTCGGCGCTGAGGCGGGAGGAGTTATTCAAATGCACTCTGTTGGCTGTAATGTCAATGTCTCCTGCTCTACCTTCACCCTCACTACTGACGGCAATTGTTGCACCATCGAATACTTCTAGCTTGCCTGTGGTAACTTTCACTGTGCCACCACTACCAGAAGAGTCAAGAGTGTTAGCATACAAGCCAGTTGCTTCGAGGTCGTTGATTGGGATGTTGCTCGGATTAGACCCAAAAAGTGTGATGCGACTTTTAGCATTAATAGTAATATTACCTGCCCCCCCTCTACCATCGGTATCAGTATTCACCTTTCCTCCCCCTATTGCCTCAAAGGTCTTAGCGTTAAAGGTGACGCTTCCGCCCCCAAAGCGACTAGAGGTTTCAGCAGAGACTACCGCTCCATCTGCAATGCGAATAGAATCGGCAGCAATGCGTATATCTCCGCCTTGTCCTTCTGCGCTTGCTTGGCTAGCAGTGATTATTGCACTAAGAAATCCTTGCTGATTTATTCCCTCTATATTGACGCGATCGCGGGCATCAATAATTACATTGCCAGCGTTGCCTTGTCCGAAGGTATTGGCTTGCAGTTGTGCACCGTCAGCTAGAGAGATGGAGCCTGCAGTGATGTCTATATTACCGCCCTCGCCTATGGCTTGCTTGTTATCCGCAGTGCCGACGGAGCTATAGATACTACTGTTATGGAGGGATACGCCTTCGCTAGCATTGATGATGACGTTACCAGCGTTGCCTTGTCCGATGGTAATAGCGACCAGTGCAGCACTGTCGGTTAGAGCGAGGGAACCTGTAGTAATACGGATATCGCCACCCTCGCCCACAGCTTGCATCGTCTCCGTAGTATCAACGGAGCTAAAGATAGCACTACTTCCATTTAAGGCAACGCCTTCGCGAGCATTAATAATTACATCGCCAGCGTCGCCTTGTCCGAAGGTATTAGCTTGGAGTTGTGCGCCGTCAGCTAGAGAAAGGGAGCCTGTGGTAATGTAGATATTACCGCCCTCACCTATAGCTTGCGTGTCCGCACTAACATCACCGACGGAGCTAAATATAATACTGTTATTCAAAGATACGTCTTTGCTAGCATTGATAAATACATCGCCAGCGTTGCCTTGTCCGAAGGTATTGGCTTGCAGTCGTGTGCCGTCAGTCAGGGAAAGGGAACCTGTGGCAATGCTAATATTACCAGCGTTACCGATGCCACTAACACGTACTTGATTACGAATACGGGCTGATTCTCTGCCACGAATAGTATTGGCAATGAGCGTAATGTCTCCTGCTTGAGCGCCAATAAAGCCAGAATTGCGACCAATTCCTGCCGACAGAACACTACCTGAAATCTCCAAGTCGCCAGCATTGATAGTAATACTGCCGCCACCATCTGCTGCTACATCAATGAGTGATTGATTCGTTAGCGACACATCTGCTCGCGCTATCCCATCTGGAAAACTTAGACTACCATCAGTATTACGGCTAACTGTTCCTGGTGCGCTCAATCCCCCGATCTCCACTCGTCCTCCTAAAGCATTCAATCCCCCACCGTCCATGCTGATATTGCCGCCTAATAGCGTCAATCCCTCTCCCTCTAGCACTCGTAAGCCAAATCCAGTTGCTCCTGATGGGTTATCACCCAATTCAATTTTTGAATTACTGGCAATGGGTGCGGGATTGATTTGATTGAACAAAAATGCTGATGGTTGCACCGTTAGCAGTGGTGGTGCGGTCGGATTGGTGGCGCTGAAATCGCCTCGCTCGCCGAACTCTAGAGCATCTGCTGTAGTTGCGGTAAAGGAGCCGCTCACATCCAATCGAGCATTGGCACCAAAGATAATCCCACTAGGGTTAATCAAGAACAAGTTAGCATTGCCTGATACGCCGAGTATGCCATCAATTTGCGAACTTGTACCTCCGGTGACGCGCGTGATGATATTGTCTACCCCTGGGTCGCTAAAGTACACGCTCCTACCTGGATCGACATTCAACTGTTGCAAACTATGAAATAAATTGTCGCCTCGTCGCGCTCCGCCTTCAATGCGATCGCCTGGTAAACTTGAGTCCAATGGCACGACTACAGAACGCTCGTTTCCCAGTGTGTCATCGGCAATTGGTCGGCTTTGTGCTGCTGCCCAACTTGTCCATCCTAGCAGCATCCTACCAACGATAATCCCACTTGTTAGTGCTAATTGCCAACTAAGGCGTGGCATAGTAGTAGTCCTTTCAGCATTAGTTATTGTGTTAACTCAAAGCATTCTTGCCATATTCCTTTTTGAGCCTACTTTTCATATTGCTCAATACAGATTTTGTCAATATCAAAGTCTTCCTTGCTTAGTTTATCGTCTGATACCTCATTATTAGAAATTCTAATAACTACTGCAAATGTATCATCCGAACTTAATCTTATTCTCTTTTTATTTTGTAATTCCTCATAAATATATTCCCAATGATGTCTGAAATACCATCCAAGCTTGCGCGTTGCATCTTCTGCTAATCCAGCCAATAGAATTATTTTTCTATTATTGAGTTCACATTTCGCAATTAACGCATATTCATGGTTCTTGTCTTGACCCTCTCTGTAAGTCACAACTTCTTTTTGGGCAAGATCGATGTTAGTATAGCGACTACTAATTTCAAAATAAAAGGGCTCGTACTCGCTTCTATTATTAGCACGGTAAAAGTCAATATTAAAACATTTTCCTTTTAATTTTTTATCTCTTATCCAAGTAAGAATTTTAAGGTTTGAAAAACCTAAAATAATAATAGTTCCTTCTCCTCGATCTTGGTAAATGATCGTTTCGATGTCGTCTGCAGGTTTAGGCAAAGGCAAGTTGTAGTGCTCAAATAAAGAAAGTATATAATATGAAGCAACTCCATCATTCTCGACGATAACCAAACAAGTAGAATTATCTCTCTTTTTCGCAATGTTATTCATTGCAGCTTGTTTTGTTTCTATCGCCTTTATTGGAAAGTTATCAATTTTCAAATGTTGTTTTATCTCTGTTTTTGTCATAAAATATGCGGGCACAACAACTTGCGGAATGTTATCGTCTATTTCCTCTTTATTCTTATAGCCTGTAAGCGTCAATAATCTCTGTTGTTTGGATTGATCGTCTCCTGTAATCGCCTTAATTAGATCGTAAATTATCTCACTAGAAAATTTATTGGCAAGAGCAGTAGTGAGGTTGACAGGAAGTGGATCGTTTCTGAAGTAGATAGGCGGTTTTTGATTGTTAAAATTTAAGCCATTGCCTGAGAAATATGCTGGTATCAAATGCTGTAAATTGTTATATTTTGCACTTTTATAAAACTTTTTTAAAAAACTATCTATCTTCGTATCGTTCCAGAATTCCCAATTATCGCTAAAACAAACTATGACTGAATTAGTCTGAGCGATCGATCGCTTTTCCCACGTTTCATAGGGTTCACCATAACGTTGGTTTTTGGTAGCTATATCTACTTTTAGTCCTTCTATTTTTAGTTGATCTAGTATCAGGTTAAGACATTCACCAATGTCGGAATCGTTTGGGTTGTAGAAAAATAAAGCATCCATTTGACTTTGAGATGCTCTCTGATAAGTTGAGGCTGAGATCTGAGAAGAATTACTTGATTTCTCCTTTTCAACCTTCCAGTTCTCAGTAAATGCCTGAGAATTTTTCTTCGCATCCACAGACCACAGCTTTAAGTCAAATGTCCAAATTACTGGGTATTTGCCAGATCTTTTTACCTTCTTATTAGTAATAATTTTTACATATTCAAAGGAGAAACTTATGGTTTCGCGTATTTGTTCTTCTGAGAATTCCCCCAAACTATCAGTCATAACCCATTGCTTCATTTGGTAAAGCGATGCCTCAACTGACAGGTAAGGTTGTTTTTCTGTGTTGTAGCGCATTTTCACGCCTTTTTCCTCCTTTTCTACACAGTTCATAAAGGCTGTCAGAAGCCTGACAGCTCGATTCATTGATTTATCTCCACGGCTAACGTTTGGCATTGTATTAAAGCTAAAGGATAATGTTGTTCCTTGTATTATACCTCATTTAAATTTTTACCCTATTTACTATATTGTTTAACCTTTTTACAAAAAAGATATTTATTCATGTGTTTGCAAGAACACGCTAAAACGGTTTTGCAGGAGTTTTGGCGCTTTTAATTACATTTTGTAACAAACTTTTGTTTAACCAACTTGGGACTTAGAATGGTGGTATTCAAATCTAGGTTTCTTCATGTTCAGGCAAATATCGGCTTTCCTACTTTCTAAAGTGGTCTTTGTAATGCGAAAAGACCCTACCGTAAGCGGACCAAATACAGTAGCAAACACTTTATGTTTAGCGTTAGCGTTAGTTATTACTCCTCTAGGGCATGTAGGGGATGATCTAAGTAGTAAGGCAGCTAGATCGCAAGCAGTAATTTCCACGATCGAATGCAAGCAGCAACCAAACGAATTGAAAAATACCAGAGTATCTCCAAGAGTTACTGAGAATCGTTTCCAACCACTTCTTGCAGTTCAAAGTGGCAATTTCATTCCAAAGACCACAACCCCCCCTCGACCATGCCCAAGCGATCTCTTTGTATCAAGATCTCCATGCCATTGTCCACCCAAATAAGGCTGATCTAGGGCAGCCTATCTTCCTAGTTTCTTTACCTGCTGGCTGACGTTGCGATCGCCAGCAGGACGACAAGGTAAGAAGACCACAAATCGACACTGCACATTGGCGATACATCGCAGGCAAAGAGTTCTACAAGGCTTGAGCCGATGTCGCCAATGTAAAACGCTTACAATTTCACGAGTCGTACAGTCAATGGATAACCAAAGTTCATCCATCCATATCGTCACGCGGTATCAGGCGGGAGAGCGGAATTTTAGTAACGCCAGCCTGGTTGATATAAATCTCTCTTGGAGGCTCTTACCGCAGATTGGGCTAGAGCGATCCAACTTGAAGCGAGCCAAGCTCGTTGGCTCGGATTTGGGAAGATCGATACTGAAGGGAGCAGACTTGAAAAACGCAACGTTGCACAGAGCTAAGTTACTACAGGCGAATATAGAGGATGCAAACTTACAAATGGCAATTTTAGCTTATGCAAATTTAGATTATGCAAATTTGAGCTATGCCAATCTAAGTGGAGCGCAGTTGCTACGAGCAACATTAAATAATGCTCATCTCTATAAAGCGAATTTAGCTCATGCCGAGCTGCGAAGGTCAATTTTAGATGGTGCAAACTTAGAGTGTGTAACACTACAACAGGCGGATTTAAGAGGCGCTTCTTTACGTGGAGCGAATCTTATTCAAGCAGACCTAAGAGGCTGCCGCTTAAGCAAAGCTAGCCTAGATGGAGCAAAGCTGCATCACGCGATTATGCCAGATGGCACTATCCACAATTAGCAAGCTGATATGCATTTTAATTGACATCATCTAATGACTACGGGAGTTAGTCAAGAGTTAGAAAACACAATTATCTTAACGACTGGACTAAATATTCCAGATTCTTTCTGTTGCAAGCAACTTGAATGCTGATGAGATGAGCATCCATTTGCGTCTGCTCAATTGCAGGTTGAATTAATTGGCACAGCAAATATTTTCACTAAAGTAATTAAGGATTAATTATGAACAACGACAATCAGCGCCGCTTAAAAATTGTGCTTTCTAAATCAGATTTAGGGGCAAGTACGAAAGGTTCTAGTTTAGGTCCAGGAGCCTATCCCACTAATATAAAAATCTGAGCTAGAATCAACGTAAAGGAGAAATAGACAGAACAAAGAAGAAGGAAAATGGCAGGTAGGTTTGAGGGGTTGAGCGACTTGGAATGGAAGTTATTTGA
>NZ_JYON01000041.1 GCF_000952155.1 Aliterella atlantica CENA595
CAGGACACAAAGGTGAAGTTAATAGTGTCAGTTTCAGCCCTGATGGCGAGACGATTGCCTCCGCTAGCAGTGACCAAACTGTTAAGCTCTGGAAACTGGATGGCACACATCTTACAACCCTTACAGGGCATACTGATAAATTTAATAGCGTCAGCTTTAGCCCTGATGGCAAGACGATTGCCTCCGCTAGCAGTGACCAAACTGTTAAGCTCTGGAAACTGGATAGTAAAGAGAGCAAAGATTTCACAACTCTCAAGGGAGATACCGATCAGGTTTGGAGCGTCAGTTTCAGCCCTGACGGTAAAACAATTGCAACCGTTAGTAGTGACAAAACTATTAAACTCTGGAACCAGGATGGTGCTTTGCTAAAAACTTTAAAGGGACACACCGATCGGGTTACGAACGTCAGCTTTAGTCCTGATGGTAAAACAGTTGCGACTGCCAGTTATGACAAAACAATCAGACTTTGGAAAATTGGCAGCTTACCCTCGGTTTTGCAGGGGCAGCAGGGGCATACTGATGAAGTTTACAGCGTCAGCTTCAGCCCTGATGGTAAAACTATTGCTTCAGCAAGTCGGGATAAGACCGCAAAACTTTGGAGTTGGGACGGTAAGGAAAGTAAACCTCTCACAACACTTACAGGGCACACTAATCGGGTTTGGAGTGTCCGCTTCAGCCCGAAGAATAGTAAGACAATTGCGACTGCCAGTTGGGACGGTACTATTAAACTCTGGAGTTGGGATGGTAAAAAAAGCGAGGAGTTGGCAACCCTTGGTGGAAATGGTAAGAAGGGTCACGCTGGGTCGGTCTTCGGCATCGCTTTTAGGCAACAGGACGGTCAAACGATTGCTTCGGTTGGCAGTGACAAAAATGTTGTACTTTGGGACTTGAAAAACAAGACGATGAAGCAATGGAAGAGCGGACATAAAGCTAATGTGGTAGATGTGAGTTTCAGCCCAGACGATAAAATGATTGCCACTGCTAGCGATGATAAAACTGCCAAACTTTGGAACTATTCAGATGGCAAATACCTTAGAACATTGCAGGGGCAGCAGGGGCATCTCGATGAAGTTAATGGTGTAAGTTTCAGCCCAGACGGTAAAATGATTGCCACTGCTAGCGATGATAAAACTGCCAAACTTTGGAACTATTCAGATGGCAAATACCTTAGAACATTGCAGGGGCACAATGAGCGGGTTATGAATGCCCGTTTCAGCCCGAACGGTAAGATGATTGCGACCGCTAGTTTTGATCGCACTGTCAAACTCTGGAAACCGGACGGTACCTTGCTCCAAACTTTGTCAGGGCATAACGATTGGGTTTGGGATGTAAGTTTCAGCCCGAATAGCAAGACACTTGCCTCAGCCAGCAGAGACAAAACTATTAGGCTCTGGCACCTTGATAGTATTAAACAGCAATCTTCAAATATAGATAGTCTACTTACAGATGGTTGCAAGTGGCTACATGATTATTTGGTAACTAACCCTAATATAGAGAACAGTAATCGCCATATTTGCGATTGATAGTCTTCATTGCTCTAAATCTTGGTTTCTGGAGCTTCCTGTTGTCGTTGCTGTTCCTGAATTATCTCCCTTCTATAAAAAAATTGTTAAAGGGTAGCAAATTATACCTTCTATTCTAGGGTAGAAGCAGGAAGTGAAACCCTGACGACATTAATATGTCTGATCTTGAGTAGGCAATCATTAAACCATTAATTCCAGCAATTCAGTCTGGTAGCTATCCCCGTTTTAGAAATATGTGCCAAATCGTCAAAGCCATGTTCGCTAATACAACGTACTGAGTGTGCATAACGCTTGTTTCTCCATGAATTCCCACATTGGCAAAGTGTGTATCATTACTTTCTTAGTTGGCGCAAAAGCTGGTGCATGAAGCAATACTCAAAAATATCATTTAAGGTACTGAGCTTGATGGATAGTTGTATCCTGACTGTGAAGAATGCAAACCTTGACTGAACATTAGATGCCTTAAAGGGCTTAGTATTTAGCGAGCGTAGCTTAAAAATTATTTTTCTTTCCCACATGACCGCAGTAAGCCAAATCTTACCTCAATCAGCTTGCCCACCAAGCAGCCATTAGTCTCAGAAATAGTATTTTCTTCCTCATCCTCAAACACGAGCGTTTGTACTATATTACGGACAGTGACTCTAGTATTCGGGTTGTCAATCAGTACCAAAAATTCCAGCCCGCACTTATCAGTAATTCTTTGCCGTTGAGCTAAGAATTGCTACCGCACTGCTCGTAGTTCTGCTTCTAGCTGGGCAATGCGCCTTTTGAGGATGCGATGGTCGCTAACTTGACCGCCGCTATCGTTATCGCTCATAGCGTTTCTCCTCCAGTTGCAATGCACTCAATCTCAGCCCATGACAAAGAACGCAACTGACTCCACAGCCCTTGAGTACCGCCAACCAAATGCACCATAATATCTCCATCATGCGACCTGGAGTATTCCATTAATCGGCGCTTTGTTGCTTCATCCGCCCATTCTTTCCAACCGAAAAACGTACAAGGCGGCGCAGCTTCCTCAGATGGCACACCCTCCTTCAGAGCCTTGACTAGCACACCCGTCAGGTTGCACCGCCAGTTTTCTTGTACTGCAATTTTTAGCCGTTCGAGCGCTGAGGGAAAATTAGCCCAATACTGTGCGATCGCGGCTTTGACTTGGATGTTTGTTTGCACCTGAGGCGATAGTCGAGATATTTGGGTACAAGCAGTCTCTAACTCTTCCTGGGTAGGCTTGGTAGTACATTCCTGTTCGCGGCGAGGTAGATCGTCAGACTTTTCTTTTTTCCAACTAGCCGATGATTGTGCGGGTAGTTCAGTCTTCTTATTTTCTTCCCCAGCAGCAGGCAGATTGTGTTCTGTTGTTGTTGAGGAAGAACTAAGACTAAGACCTCTGTATGTTGTCTGATTTTCTGCTATCGGCTGCCTAATTTCAGACTCCTGACTATCTGATTTTCGGTACTCGGCTGTCTGATTTTCGGCAGGGGCAAAGGGCGCTAGTTCCTGCTTGAGTTTGTCAAAGTCAATCGAGTAAGCCCAAATGTTATCTGTTGCCCACCTTCTGTAAGGCGCTTTCTTGAGTATGCCCATTTCGCATAAATCCTTGAGGTGGCGAAATACCGTATCTCTGCAACAGCCCAGCGCCTCGGCTAGTTCTTGATTGACGACGTAAACCCAAGGTGGCTTACCTGCTTTGAGCTTGTGATGAATCCAACCATCCAGCCACGACAAAATATATGCCTTGAATTTCTTAACTCCCCTGAACCTACTTAGGTATTCAGTCAGAATGTTAGTCGGGTGCTGCACCGCGCCCAAGACTGCGGAGATAAAGGTCATGGTTTCACCTCCTCTATGCGATCGCCTGTTTCGGGGTTGATGACCCAAAATACGGCTTGGCAACTGCACTTGTAGATAATGCCGAAGTAGTCATGCACTCCAGAGACAACGCCAAAGCGATCGCACCTGGAGCAGCGGTATTTTGATAGGTCGCTTTGGATCTGCTTGTGTATGCTGGTTAATTCGTCTAACCCTTGGCAAATGGAGCCAGGGTCATTGCTAAAATTCATACAATTCTCCTAAGACTGAGTAGGGTTTAACCGATGAAGCGAGTCAATAAAACAAAAACAATTGGCTAACTGGAAAAAGATAATTGCTCACTCACCAAGCAAAAACTGCCTCGACCCTTGACGCGCTGCCCACAAGCGATCTAGCTCTGGCACGTACTCGAATGGCACGAACTGACACGGGGCAGTAGTAATCCCAGGTTGGATAAGATGCTGTTTACCCATTGATTGCAGCCAATTGACTAAATCTTGCGGTTTCTTCATGCCGTAGCGTTTAGCAAGCTTAGTCTTGGACAGCCCCTCGAAGGTTTTGAGCGGCTTACCCGCTTGGTTCACCAGGATATTTTTCTCAAGGACAATAGGCGGCTGCTCTATGACTGCATCGGGTTTACCTAAGATCAGCCCCAACATTCCAGCGCCATGCATAGTGACGATGGCACTGGAGACTTGGATCAGGCGCTCTTGACTTTGGGCAGCAACGCTTTCCGAACGGGCAGCAGCTTCTCTAGCACGAGCTAACTCTAGCTCTAATTCTAGTTCTCTAATTCTTGCTGATTGAGCAGGGATAACTTTTTCAATCGCATCTAGCAAGCTAGTTCTGACTACTTTAGCTACAGCAGAATCTCTCAGAATCATCCCCAGTCTTAGTGCAGCGCGGGGAGTCCAGATTAGGGCTTGAGACGTTTCAGGGGGTAGTTGGATTAGGCAACGAGCATCCTTCAAAGCCTTAGCCCGCAATACTTTCACTCCATCAGCTTTAAACTCTTCCTGATGCGGTTTAATCAAAGGACGAACTGTACCAACTGGGACTTCATAGAACTGGGCTAACTGCTCCGTGGTTGCAGCCCCTACGCCTTTCCATACAGCGAAGTAAAGAGCTTTTACCTTATCTAAAATGCTTTGAGCATCCTCATGGGAAACCCGCTCAAGCTGGTGATCGCGAGCCGATTTTGACTCAACCAGTACACAGTCAGATATGATTGTCATGCCATGACCTCGTTGGTTTAACTAGGGTAGGTTGTGGTACAAGTGGCGATCGCTCCTCTCCCCAGAGTTATTGCGATTGCTACTTGTTTAGATTGAAAGTTAAAGATAAGAAGCTACTTGGAAAAAGAATTTTGTCAAAATCCCAACTAGCCATTTAATGTCAATCCTCCTGAAACTTTAAAAGATCACCGACACTAACTTCTTTGCCTGCCCATTTAGAAGCAAGTTGGGCAAGGACATACAAGTTTTTAAAATGACCCCTATCCAATCTTCCTTCTAAAGCTAGTCGCAAAGTATAGCGTCCAACTTCATACTCTGTGCCTTTAATCTCCTCATGGACTGAATTGACAGACTTGGGACTGCCATCAATATTTTTCAGCCAATACTCGGAAATGTCTACGTATACATTCACGCTCTGCTCAACTACAACGCTACAGAGCATATTGTCTCCTAAAAACTGACTATCTACTTCCTAGATACTAGCACATCAACAAACGACAGTCTACAGTTGACAGCCGACTAACGACTTGCTATAATATAAACATGGGAACAGGGAAACAAGACAGCCCCCACCCGAACGGAATCCAGAGTCTAAACGCAATTACAACAACAAAGCAGCAGAGCGCGGAACTGCCTCAACACCGCCCGTAACCTGATAACAGCGAAGCCAACAGCAGTAGCGGCGGTCAGAGGAGGAAACGCCCACGACAAGGCAGCCCATGCCCTGCGGACTCCCACATATAAAAGCTTTGTTGATTAAACAAGTTTCAAATACAGCAAAGCCTACAAGCGTATCAACTTTGACCGAGACGATCGCTTGCAGGCTTTGGTTCCTACATTCATAGGTAATCAAATGCTAACTCAAGACAAATCTTTAAAGCAAGTCAAAACCGAGCAATCCCAACGCGGCATCATCAATCCCAGTCGCCAAATTACTGAGGAAGACGAACTATATCTGCGTAACTATACGCTTGCAGCAGCAGTCATCAGTTGGGATCGAGGTACTTACAATACTCCAGCACAACTAACGCCAGCACAAATCACTAACATTGCCCTAACTGGCGATACAGTCTGGTATCAAATCGACTTCCATCAAGCAATCCCTATAGACATAGAAACTTTCCATACCTATCGCTTGCAGATACAGATAGATAAAGTAGAGCAACAACCAGCCGGATTTGCAGGAGATTCTGTTAGTTGTCAGCTACGACCCAATTCAGAATTAATTGCTGATTACGAGCAGGGCTTGCAACATGGGCGAAATGACGCAGCAGAGCAACTGCACCCCATATATGCAGAAGCTAGCTGTGAATACTCAGCAGGATATCTGCAAGGCTATAGGGGCAACCAAAACCCTCAACCAACTAAAGCACCAACCGCGCCTCCTAGTTGGTCAATAACTTATAACGATAAGTGGCAATGGTACACGGTATGGGTGGGCGATCGTGCCATTGGTAGAGCATCAAAGAGTGAGGAAGCCGAGCGTATAGCCCAGAAGTATGTCGCTACTGGGCAGCTTTGGCAGGAGCATCGCCAGCGAGTGTTAGCTGCATACGCTGGATAAAAGCGATCGCATTAGGCGCTCTTGATTTGGGGTTAAGAGCGCCGCTTGTACCTACTTATTGCATGCAAAACTCGATATGGATATTAACGAACTGACAAAGAACTTATGCGATCGCTCTGTTGCAATTGAGCTTATGACTTGGCTAAGGGAAAACGAACTACTGGCTGATAATTCTGGCGACATAACTAGCGATACCGAACTAGCAGAGATATTCGCTTTCCACAGCCCAGAAAAGGGCGAAATAGTAGCTCAGATTCACAAGCTATTGGCAGCAAGCAAACAATCAACCCTCACCGATGCAAATGTTGACACTTGGACTGCACTAATGTTCTCCAGGATGACTACATCTGCTCCCAGGAAAGCGCCAAAGCTAGCTGCTATCCTTTCTTGCTTGCCACAGGAGGAGAGGAATTTAATTTGCGTAGCATTGACTAGCTTATTGCAAGCAGAAGGCGAGGATTTTTTGATTACCGAGCAACAAGTAAATCTAGCTGCAAGCATCCTTTATGCGGTGAAGAAATAATCTGGAGCAACTATCTAAGAGCAAGAATTCTTTTTCCCAGTAGCTCAGTAATGCTGACTCAAAGCCAATATGCAGACATTAAATAGCGATGGTCACGTTCCCTTGACCGCCGCAGGCATCGCATACAAGTAACAGCAAACAACAGCGCAACCAATCACTACTCAAATCAACAGGAATAAAGCAATGAATAATGAACTTGAACGCGACGAGTTTATCAGCGATGAATATATCGACAAGAACGCCACCCTACCAACCGTAATCGTCTTGAACGACCAAATGCACTGCGGCTATTTCATCCCCGTCAGCACGATGGCAAAGTGCGGCTGGGTGGACTTCGATGAATCGCAGTTAATTAACCATACTTTCCGCTCAGGCGAGGTTGAGCAAGGGGTATTAATCCCCAATCCAAGAATGCTAGTTTGTCCGAAGACCGGACTCTACCAGTATGACGTGCAAGCTTCTTCCCAGCAAAGAAAAAGAGTGATCGTAGGTGAGTATGACGCAACACTCAAAGAGGATAAAAACATCAAGACCGAGCGTTTGTACTTGGTATTCTTCCTCGACCAAAACAATAATCCTTTGCATACATCACCACTCAAGTACGCAGCGCGAGGTGTAAATGGGGCAACGTTTGAAACCGAAAGACGAGCATTCAAAGCCGAGCTTGAGACTTGTCATGCTCTAGTAAATCAAGTGCCAGCCAAACCCAAAAATGACCGCTTCCATGCTTTGGGAGTGTTTTGCCTCACGGTGCAAGCAGAGCTAGTGGGCGAGAAGCAGAATAAGTCATGGTGCTGTAAAGCAGTTAGCCACGAACGACCTACTACGGAGAATTGGCGAGACTACTTCGTAGGCTACACGCAACTGAAAGAATATGCTTGGTCAGCATTAGAACCTGGTCAGCAGATAGATGTATTGTCACTTCCAGTATTAGAAGGGGAAGCCCAAGCAGTGGCACTTTTGCCTGGGGTTGAGCTAGATAGTGCCGAACCGAACTATCAGGGGCAGGTGATTAGCACTCGCTCGTCCGCAAGACTTGCACTAGATGAAAGTTATGAAGCAAAAAGAAGAACTGTGACGCTGGAAGAGGAAGATCCAGATGTTGGGTTTTGAATAAGCATTGATATGAAACAATGCTGCTGGGAAAACAAACTTCTTTTCCCAGCAGCGTTTCTTAATGGATACATGAAACACATAGGGGACTAGATGACATTCCTAGCTCCCTATTTTGTAGTAACAAAGCGAGAATCAATTATGCAAGAAATAAGTTTTGCCACTAAGCAAAGAAGCTTGTCACAATTGCAATACTATAAGGCTCACTATCAACGACTATATCCACAAGCAAAGCATCAAGGTAAAATCATTTTGCGTCATCACCTCAAGAAATTGAACGCGCAGATTGAACGCCAGCAAGACGAATCAGTAGATAATAGCTAAGGACTGTGCAGGCGATCGCAGAAAATAGGGTTGGCATTGAAGTAATGCAACTACTAGCGTCATAGTCATCGCTCCAGCAGATATGTCTGCGCCGACTATCGATTTGGATTTGGAGGCGATCGCTAACGGCACAAAATAAGCTATCAGCCAATAGTTAATTGCTGCTCTGTTTCCACTAACTACTTATTTCTTCTGCCATTCTCTACAAGGAATTACATTGATATGCCAGTAAAATCAGGGAAAATAAAGCTAGTTAGACAAAACTATGTCACAAGAAGCGCAACAAGCCGCGATCGCTCAATACTACGCTAGCCTAGCCGCTATGGATAGGGAAGGCTGGTTAGAAGTCCTAACTGCTGATGCTGTAATTTACGACCCAGTTGGTAAACCCCCTCTAAAGGTTAAAGAAGGCTCACCTAAATTTTTTGACTTGCTCTCTAGGTTCTACAAGCAATTTGAGATCGTGCAGGACTGTGTATTCATAGTCGATCGCAAAGCTGCTGTTAAATCGACAATGCAAGTTGTCGCCAAAAACGACCGCACTGCAAAGGCTGAAGGCATAAGTATGTTTGAATTTAACGAGCAGGGAAAAATTACTCTAATTGAGTCTTATTGGGACGAAGCTTACTTCAAGGCTAACTTAGCAGGGTAGCGGAAGTTTATTAGTTGTACAATTGCTGCAAAATCTAGCTAGTGCCAGCCTCAGTTGCTAGCGCTTTACCATTTGGAAAGATGACCCCTGCCAATGAGTCAGAGCTATAGAATTTACTTAGATGCCTGTTGCTTGAATCGTCCGTTTGACAACCAGGCACAGCCCCGCATAGCTTTGGAGAGTCAAGCAATTTTGACTATTTTGAGTCAATGCCAGCAAGGAGCCTGGAAACTCATAACCAGTGCCGCCTTAGATGAAGAAATAGCTCAAACCCCCGACTTAGAAAGGCTTAATAATGTAAGAATCATCCTGACGCTTGCTAAAATTAAGGTTGTCAGCAGTCAAGTTATTGAACGGCGGGCGATGGAACTACAAGGGCTTGGGTTTTCAGCTTACGATGCATTACATATCGCTAGTGCGGAGAGAAGCAGTACTGATATATTTTTGACTACTGATGACAGGCTACTTAAAAAAGCTCAACGCAATGCCGAGCGTATTAATGTAGCTATCAACAACCCCGTACAGTGGCTCTTACAAGCTACACAGGCTGAGGAAAACAACGATGACTAAAACACAGCAAGACATTATTAGACAAGGTTACAAAGCACTCGTTGATTCTTTAGGAGTTGTTAATGCCATTCGGTTTATGCAACACTTTAGCCCTGGTCAAGGGGATTATACTCAAGAGCGCCATCAGTGGCTAGAGCGCGTCCCTTTAGAAAATATTTTGGTAGGCATGAGCCAGCGTCGAGAAGACGATGAGACACAGTACGACGAAATTATTAAGTAGAAATCTCCTGCACATCCATTGCCCTACTCCAAAAACTATCAATAGAATGTTAAGGGCGAACGCAAACGCTTTACGACCATCTCGCTCTTACAGCAGACGATTTACCAGAACCTCTTAAGAAGCTGGAGATATAGCATAAACTAACTCCCCATCCCAGCCCAGTTCCATCAATTCCGGCTGGTGGTCAGCAGGAAATAGAATTTCGTGACGTTTTTTGCCATCCTCAATTCGCAGCACTTCAACACCGTCGAAAAACATTTGAATGGTTCTCGGTTGGTTATTCACAATTGGTATTATTAGTTGAGCGATTGCAATAAATAAGTTGCGGTTAGCTGGATCTTTGCACTGGGACGAAGGGTAAGTCAATCGAGGTTAACTTTTTGCAACATCCGACAAGTAGTTAGAAGGTAAGACATCTTGGAAACTATAAATCAGTAGGCATTGAAAGTTTCACAATAGCACAAGCTATAAACCACCTACTAAATAATAGCATTATTCTAAAACTAGCTAACTTAGAGATTTTTTTCGTTTTTTAATGCTTAATTTACTCAATTATTATTGATGGCTTTAAATAGTTAATAAATCTAGAGATTTGTTAGTTACAATTCAATAACTTTCACTTGTCTTTTTATATAAGATTATACTTAATACATCACCTATAAACTTACAGAGTTAGACTATACCTCATTTTTCAAAACTTCTTCATTATATAATAACTTTGCTGCTTTCATTAAAAATTCTTCTGCCCACTGTAATAGAACTATTACTTTTTTAAATCTAGTTGTTTCTTTTGGTTTCATTATTTTTAATAACTTTATTGCTTCTAAAATAATTCCCTGTAAAATAATACGTATATCTTCATTGAAGAAAGACCACATTAAACAAATTAAAATAAGTATTGATAAAATAAAGAAAACAAAACTTACTCCATATCCCAATCCAATCCATCCACACCAAACGTCAACAGCTACAAGAGCTAGATAAATTAAAAAGTAGAAAACTTTTCTTCCACTGAGTTTTCCAAATAATTTGTGTTCTTTTACCTCCTGTTCTATATTGGTACTCAAGTTTAGTAATTTATTATTTGCTTCAAGTTCTATAATAGTTTTAACTGCTCCTTGAAGAAGACAATTGTAATAATACATATCAAGGCAATAAAGTGCTATCCAACCTAAAGCTAAAAATAAAAATCAGGGAAATAAATATTTTGGCAGTTCGGCACTTTCTTTTAGTAAAGCAGTAGATATAGTACCTATAATGGCAATAGCCCCAAGTGCTTGAACTCTAAGCTTAATTAATAGCTCATTAAAATGCATAGCAATGTTTTCATATTCACGCCAAACTTGAAATATCTCTTTAAATTCTGGTTGTGACTTCTTTAATGAAAAATTATGTTTTTTATTTACAATATAGTGTAATGTCATATTAGACAAAAGTAAGATATATTCATATTAAATAATAATCAGTTATTAATGTCTCCCGTAAGAATACCTAAATATTAGATGTCTAGCTCCACTATCTAAATATTGATGAATAAGTCTGTTGTAAAAAAATGCCGAGTTCACAGTTAATTTACTTAAAATAAATCTTTCAATTCCTCCTAGCTATCCACTCCAGCCCTGCCCTAAGTGCAGCTTCAGCACTCTCCGTAGATTTTGCATTCCCCAAATACTGTCTCACCAGGGCTAATCAACCGGAATTGCCAGCAGTGAGCTTCGGTGTAAAAGACTATCAACGTAGTGCCGTCAATGCCAATAACGTGATAAATTTTAGCTTTGTCCAAGTGCGATCGCTCTACCCCAGTCCTATTGGTATCGTGCCTTAATTGTAGTTGGATGAACAACGCCCTTTGAAGCTAGCATACAAAACAATCATGCAAACTCTAGAAAATGCAGCATTCAACTTTAACAGCGAGGCAAGCTTAGAGGACTTTGTTTGGCAAAACTTACAGGAATTACTTAGTTTAAGCCCTCTTAATCGACAGCACTACATTAAGGGGCAGGTATGTGACATACTCGCAACTGCCTTGAACAAACAATTAGTAGTAATTGAACTTATTTTCCCTTCTTCAATGAATTAGCCCTCCGCCCTGATTAATGGCACTAAGTGCATCATGTAATCTCGTTTTCCAATTGGTACACCAGCCATACGCAGAATGTCATAAGCTGTGACCAGATGGAAGTAGAAGTTTGGAATGAGAAAGTCATTCACATAAGCATGACCAGAGAAATCGATGTAGAGGCTTTCACCCGAATAAATGCGTGTCGTTTCAGCTAACTTTGTGTCTTCAACGCGAATGCTCGATAGAAGTTCATTTGTGTTTGCGATATGTTCGTATGCCTGTCCAACAGATGTAACATCTGGATCTAAATTATCCGCAGGCTTACCGTCGCACCAAAGAGCAAAGTTGCGTGGTTGATTACAAGTGAAAGCAATCTGTGTGCCCAAGGGAAACATATCATTCGCAATGCGCTTTTGCAGGAATGACTCGTCATCACAAAAATGAGTCTGAGCTAACTTTAAGAGATGCTCAAGAGTTGCCAGGCGGCTCTGAAAGAGGCTTCGGATTAAATCTATATTCTGGTTTGGCATTTTGCGCTCCCCAAGACTTATTCTATGGATCTGAGCATAAATTTCAGCCCAACTATTTATTATGCGGAAACTTTCTATATAAATACCTCAAAGCGGGGGATGGTACGGAATTTTTGTCCATAACATTTATATTTGGGGATGAGCAGAAATTTCTCCGTGCAACTACCTCAAGTAAGCTGATTATCCCTCAACTGCTGCTTTGGACATACTATACTTACCTAGTTGCCCTCGATACCATTTGCCGCTCTTTGCTCCAACTGATAGGACGTTTGAAACACGTTCTCTAGCTGTGCTTCTTACTTCTTTGGGAATGTTACTGGTGAAGATGGCATCTATAATCGCGGCAATTTCTAGTACCTGCTCTGAATGCTCTTGCATAACTTGGGCTACAGCCTCCGATAGAGTAGCACCGTAAAACTCATCTTTGACATACTGCTGCCAAGTGTCGGGAGCTTTACTTGGTTTCTTAGCGGGTGCGGATTTTTTAGTTTGCTTATTGCTGGTAGCAGATGAGTTTTTCTTGGCTTGTTGCTTTTGAGGCTGTAGTGCTGGCGCTTCAGTAGTATCTGCATTGGCGCTGTTTAGCTCTGGGCTAGTTATATCCTGGTCAACTAGCGATCGCTCTGGTGTGGTAGATTCTACCTGTTGAATAGCAACAACTTCTAGTGGTTGCGCTGGTATTGCTACAGGTGTAGTATCGGCGGTATGTTCGGGGGCAAACATATCAATCACAGTTTTCAGGCTGTGGCGTTTCTCCCCAATTGATTTAAGTTGAGCGCTTAACTCAATTTCTTGGGCTGCTAGTTGGGCATCAGCTTCTAGTAGTTTGGCAACTGTAGGATTGGCAGGTTGGGAGTTTTGCACCGTAAGTATTAACTTGAATGAAATAATACAACCTTTATAGCTTACGTTAGGCAGTAAGATAATTCTCAACTTTAAATAGTTGTTTAGTTAATCTTGTTGATTTTAATCTGATCTTAATTCTCAGAAAAAAGAACTAAATATAGTCTTATCTAGGTTTTGACTTATAAATTATTCAACAATTCAAGGCAGAAATCTCAAACATGAATAAGAATTCTCCTGTATTTATGTTTACAATCAAACTTCAAATAATTTTATTCCTGAGCTAGAAGCGGAATATAACAGCAGCAATTAATTTATTGAAGTAGGTGTTGTTGACGAACAGCAATATTGTCATTAACAAGGAGCAATAGTTTCCAGCCTATGTTTGCTCAATTACTTGCAATTAGGCTGACTCATTTTATTTAAGCTATGTCAAATTCCCCAAAAATTGTCCGTTTATTTGCTGTATTGCCCCTAGTTACACTGGCAAATGCGTGTTCAAACGCAGCGCCCCCTCAAGCTGCACCCCAATCACCAAGAGTCTATGCGCTGATGGCACAAACTACACCAACTGCTGTCAAGTCTCAAGCATCATCCCCACCACCCTCAATAGTCAAGCGGTTGCTAGAAACAAAAAAATGTCCCAAGTGTGACTTAGAAGGAGCAGATTTAAAAGGAGCAAACCTAGAGGGTGCAGATTTAAGTGATGCTGACTTAGAAGGGGTAAACCTGGAGAAGGCAAATTTGAGTAAGGCAGACTTGGAAGAAGCAGACCTAGAAAAGGCTTCTTTGCAGGGGGCAAATCTAGTTGACGCAGACTTGGAAGAAGCATCTCTCAATCGGGCAAATTTAAGTCAAGCTAATCTCAACCGAGCAGAGTTGGAGGGAGCGGTTTTAGATCGGGCAAACCTAACTAGAGCAAACCTGAATCAGGCAGATTTAGAGGGAGCTAATTTGAATGCTACTACCTTGTCAGGTGCAACTTTTCAAGGAGCAACGATGCCTGACGGCACGATAAATAAATAAGTAGAGCTTTATTCGCAAACTCACTTAAGTACGTGTTAAACAAATCTCTGTTGCCATCGAGCGGCACTAGCAATTTTTAGGTACTTATGAGCAATTTTTCGACGTTAAGCTTTGGCTTGTTTCCTTACTGCCCGTAGTTTTGATTCTAACTGGGCTATACGTTTTTTAGTGGTTGTGTGCGCTCCATCATTGAGCAAAAGGAGTAAGAGCAAGCATCTGGTTCCAATCAGGTGCAACGAAGCCATGAACGCAACTACGACCGACTTCGGCTAGCCAGGTGAAGGTTGCTGCGACTAAATCGTCAATAAAAGACATATCATATAACACGAATAGAAGGGGAAAATACACGGTTGAGAAATTATCTAGCGCGACTTCATCGCAAAACACTATGCTATTCTAAGACCGAAATTATGCTGAGGCACTCGATAAAATTGTTACTTCATTACCTGAAACAGGTTACGGTTCCCCTGATTGTCTTATTCATTGTTTAATTCAGCAACGCCTCCATAAATGACGATACTGATTGGATGCACCCAAAAAATCTTTATGTTTCTGGGTAAAGTAGATCGCCTTTATTCCAAGTCTCGATTAGATGTAAATTGACAATCAATCCAAACAGCACCATCCTCAGTTTCAACGCGATAAGCAGCGTGTTTTAAACAAGAACCGTCGTTTTCATGAATCGTGCTCTCATTGGAGAAAATGTAGCGGTGCAGAATTCTGCCTTACTCCAAACCATAGAGGTTGAACCGTTGAGCAGAGCCAGCAGCAAACAAATTTGCCCAATTGTTCTATTTTTGGGAATTTGGCAAACGACACGAATAATATAATTTATGATAATGATACAAGTGATGACACTCATCGGCAGAGAGTTGTATGATTGCCCTACCTGGAGTCGCCATCAATAGCAAAATTTATGAGAGTGCGGCATCTCTAGTGTATCGAGGCATTAGAGAGTAAGACGGGCTGGCGATCGTCGTCAAACTGCTCAAGCAAGATTACCCATCTCCGCAAGAATTAACCCGCTATAGACAGGAATATGAAATTACCCGCTCCCTAAATGTCCCAGGAGTTGTAAAGGCATACAGCCAACAAAACTATCAACGCACGATCGCCACTCTCTTAGAAGATTTTGGAGGAGAATCTATCGAAAGATGGATGCGCCAACGTTCAGAGATATTCTGCCCAATGCCATTAGTCAATTTCTTTCGATTAGCCATTGACATTACAGAGATTCTGGGCAGAATTCATCACGCAAAGCTCGTCCACAAAGATATCAATCCTGGCAACATCGTCCTTAATTTGAATACTGGCGTTATCAAAATTATTGATTTTGGCATTGCCACCCGATTTAACCGCACAAATGCCACCTTTAAAAGTCCTCATGTATTAGAAGGTACGCTTGCCTACATCTCTCCTGAGCAAACGGGGCGGATGAATCGTTGGCTCGATTACCGCACTGATTTTTACTCGCTCGGCGTAACATTCTACCAATTGCTTACCGGACAACTACCATTCCCGACAACAGACATACTAGAGCTAGTTCATTGCCATGTTGCCAAATCGCCTATTCCCCCTCACGAATTGAATGCAGCGATCCCCAGACCAGTCTCAGACATCATCATGAAATTGATAGCGAAAAATGCGGAAGATCGCTATGGGAGTGCTTGGGGAATTAAAGCAGATTTAGAAATGTGCGATCGCCAATTTGCTCAAAGCGGTCGCATCGATTGCAGCCAATTAGGTCTTCAAGATTTTTCGGGGCAGTTTCACATTCCCCAAAAACTGTATGGACGAGAAGCCCAGATTGGAGCATTATTAGCGGCGTTTGATAGAGTAGCCCTCAGGGGGAATGAAGACAATGCTCAATTCAAAGTCGAAATGATGCTAGTCTCTGGCTATTCTGGAGTTGGCAAAACAGCATTAGTACAGGAACTTTATAAACCCATCACGGCAAAGCACGGCTATTTTATCTGGGGCAAATTTGACCAGTTTGAGCGCAATATTCCCTACAGTGCAATTGTCGATGCCCTGCAAAAATTGGTACAGCAACTATTGGGTGAACCAGACGAGCAGTTGCAACAGTGGAGAACTCGCCTGCTGACAGCATTGGGAAGCAACGGACAAATTATTATTGATGTCATCCCTGAAGTTGAGTTAATTATTGGCAAGCAGCCACCCGTACCCTCTGTTGGAGCAACCGAAGCTCAAAATCGCTTCAATCTAACTTTTCAAAAGTTTACGCGAGTGTTTTGTTCAAAGGAGCATCCCCTAGTCATTTTCTTAGATGATCTACAGTGGATCGACTCTGCAACACTGAAATTAATCGAGTTAATCTTACAGGGCGATCAAACCCCATATCTATTTTTGATTGGCGCATATCGAGATAATGAAGTGCATTCAACGCATCCACTGGCATTGACGCTCTTAGGACTGCGAAAAGGGGGGGCAGTGCTTCAGGAGATAATCTTGACACCCTTAACGTTAGAATCGTTGAGTCAGTTGATTGCCGAGACGCTAAATCGTAATCCTGACACCGTTCGTGATTTAGCCCAATTAGTGTTACGTAAAACCGAGGGCAACCCTTTCTTTGTTGGTGAGTTTTTGCGAATGCTGTATAGCGAAAATCTTCTGACCTTTAACGCGGAACACTTAAGCTGGCAGTGGAATACTACTCAAATTCAAGCCCGAAATATAACCGATAATGTGGTAGAACTGCTGCTGCTCCAGTTGAAGAAATTGCCAGAAGAAACACGGCAAATTCTCCGCTTAGCCGCTTGTGTTGGCTCCCAATTCGACTTAGAAACTTTAGCGATCGTTTGTGAAAAAACACCTAAAGTGATTTTCCAAAATTTACTAGCTGCAATACATGCTGGATTAATTCAACCTTTATCTGAATTAGACGAGGATTTGTTAGTTCAAGAGTATAAGTTTTTGCACGATCGCGTACAGCAAGCTGCTTATGCTTTAATTGATGAATCTCAAAAACAAGTCGTTCATCTCCAAATTGGTCGCAATTTACTCGAAAAAACTTCACTAGAGCAGCGATCGAAACGACTGTTTGAAATTGTCGATCATCTTAATTATGGAATTGAGTTGGTTAGCGATCGCGCATCACGAACTGAAATTACAAAATTAAATTTAATCGCAGGTCAGAAAGCCAAATCAGCAACCGCTTATGAAGCAGCGCTTCAGTATTTCAATATAGGGCTTAAACTCCTCAACTCAGAGAGTTGGCACGAGTATGACCTCACCTTGGCGCTGTACTCAGAGGCAGCAGAAGCGGCATATCTTCACGGCCGCTTTAGTGAGATGGAACAATTGGTAGAAGTGGTACTCAATCGCGCTAAAACAGCGATCGACAAAGTGCAGGTCTACGATAGCAGAATTCAGAGATATTTGTCACAGGGCAACCTGAAATCAGCACTAAAAATTGGCTCGGAAGTGTTAAAGCTCCTGGGAATAGATTTAACAGAAAATCCAAGTCAGGTAGATGTTCAAAGGGAATTGGAGTTAACTACTGCACTACTCGCTGAACGAGAAATCGAAGACTTGATTAATTTACCAGAGATGACTGCACCAGAAGCGCTAGCAGCAATGTCAATCCTAGCGAATATGGGGGCTGCTGCATTTATCGTATCACCAGCACTGGTAATACTGATTACTTGCAAAACGCTAAATTTATCAATCAACTACGGTAATGCTATCTGGTCATCACTGTATTATGCTGTCTACGGGTTTATTCTATGTGGAGTTGTTCAAGACATTGAACTCGGTTATAAGTTCGGCAAAATGGCTCTGAGTTTGGCAGAACGATTGAATACCCAAAAAGGAAAGGCTAAAGCATTAATGTTTTCGGGTGCCCACATCATGCACTGGAAGGTGCATCTTAGAAACACAATACCAATGCTGGCTGATGCCTATCAAAGTGGAGTGGAAACTGGAGACTTTGAATTTGCTGGTTATGCTGCCTATAACGTATGCTATAACTCGTTTTTTGCTGGTGAGGAACTCACCCAACTAGAACAAAAAACAGCAAACTACAGCAAAGCAATCGGTGAAATTAGACGAGAAAGCCCCTCGCATTGGATTGCAATGTTGTGGCAGACAATTCTTAATTTGTTAGATAGGTCTGAAAATCCCAGCCGTTTAATGGGTAGTGTATGTGATGAAGAGCAGGCGTTATCACATGCTATTGCAGTTAAAGATGGAACTGGAATTAGCCGCTTCTATTTATATAAAATTATACTGTGTTATCTATTTGGAGAATATTATCAAGCTGTACAAACCGCTGTTTTGGCAAGGCAACACTTTGAAGAGGTGACAGCAATAAAAGTTTTGCCTTTATTCTGTTTGTATCATTCTCTGGCGCTTTTGAGCCTACCGCTCAATGCTTCAAACTCTCAAAGAGCAGCTTGGCTAAGTAGTGTTAACGCCAACCAAGAAAAGATGCAGAAATGGGCAGAACATGCTCCAATGAATTATCTACATAAGTTTTATCTGGTCGAGGCTGAGAAAGCGCGGGTAAAAGGGCAATTTCTTGAGGCAGAGGAGTTTTATGAACGAGCGATATCGGGTGCTTCTGAGCATGAGTTCATTCAAGAAGAAGCATTAGCCTATGAGCTAGCTGCCAAATTTTATCTCTCTCGTGGTAGAGATAAAATCGCCCGAACCTACATGAAAGAGGCTTATTATTGCTACGATCGCTGGGGCGCAACCGCTAAAGTAAAAGACTTAGAAAAACGCTATCCACAACTCCTCAACACCAACCTAGTTCGGCAATCACATTCAATCGTGACCGATGAAACGATCCGTCGTCCGACTGCGGCGATCGATTTGGCGGCGGTGATGAAAGCGGCTCAAGCTCTCTCAGAAACGATCCATCTCGAGCGATTAATTGCCACGTTGATGCAGGTAGTGATAGAAAATGCCGGAGCTGAAACAGGCGCTCTGATTCTCCTGGAAGACGGCGATCGGCTCACTGTAGTGGCTCAATGCAGCAGAAGTAGACAGTGCGACCTGAAAAAGATCGCTGTTGCTAGCTGTGCAACAATTCCTATCTCCGTCATTCACTCGGTAGAACGCACATCTAACACTCTGGTGTTTGATGATGCAGTCAGCGAACCGTCTTTTTTAACCGATCCCTATATTCAACACCAACAAACGCGATCGCTCCTCTGTATGCCAATTTTCAAACAAAGCAAACAGATCGGAATTCTTTATCTGGAAAACAATCTTAGTACCGGAGTGTTTACCAGCGATCGCCTGGAAGTTCTCAAACTGTTGATTGCTCAGGCAGCTATTTCACTGGAAAATGCTCGATTGTACGAGCGGTTAGAAAACTATTCTGAAACACTGGAGATCGAAGTAGAAGAACGAACTCAAGCCCTGCAACAGGAAATTAGCGATCGTAAACAGGCAGAAGAAGCCCTACAGCGCAGTGAAGCCAAGTTTCGCAATATCTTTGAAAACTCCCAGGTCGGCATCTTCCGAACTCGCCTCTCGGATGGATTAAGTCTCGATGCCAATCAACGCCTTGCGGATCTGTTAGGCTTTAATTCACCCGATGAGATGATTGGGATCGTACATTCCACAGATCATTATGTAAATCTCAGAGATCGCCAACAAGTTGTTGAATTGCTCAAGCGTTATGGTGACCTGCAAAACGTTGAAATTCAGATGCGAAAACGAGATGGCACAGCATTTTGGGGACTTTACTCTTTTCATCTGAATGCAACCGATGGATGCATGGAAGGTGTGGTTACAGATATCAGCGATCGCAAACAGGCAGAAGCCGCGTTGCAATCTTCTGAAGCAGAACTGCGGGCGCTCTTTTCAGCCATCCCCGATCCAATATCTATCTTCAATGCTAAGGGGCAAATGATCTGTACGATTCAAGGAGATTCGTCCTATGCAGAAGAGTGTACTGGCAAAACGCTGCATCAACTTTTTGCCAAAGAACAAGCCGATGAATTTCTAAATTGCATTCAGCAGGTGCTGAGAACTCAACAAGTCCTCACTGTTGAATACAGTCACCGCATTGCTGGGCAAGAAATCTGGTTTTCGGCTCACATTGCCCCGATTCAAGGTGAGCAGGTGATGTGGTTAGCGCGAGATATTACGCTGCAAAAGCAAGCAGAAGCCGCCTCGATTTTGGAAGAACGTAACCGCATGGCACGAGAGATTCACGACACACTCGCTCAGGCGTTTACAGGCATTCTGGTTCACATGGGGGCTATTTCTCGATTAGCAAGAACTAACCCAGAAGCAATACCAACGCATATTGGGATCGTGCGCGATCTGGCTCGCAGTGGTCTGACAGAGGCTCGACGATCCGTTACGGCACTGCGTCCCCAATTACTGGAAGAGGGCAACCTATGGACGGCGCTGAAGCAATTTATCTCTAGTATGCAATCTTCAACTGAAACCTGCTTGATTTGTGAGATTGTTGGTACGCCTTATGCACTGCCCCCTGACACTGAAAATAATTTACTAAGAATTGGACAGGAAGCATTCACAAACGCAATTAAGTATGCTCATGCGAACGAGATCCGGATTGAATTAGTCTATGAATCCACCCAATGCTGCTTGCGAATTAAAGACGATGGACAAGGGTTTGAAGTTAGCAACATAACTCTAAGTCAGGGGTTCGGCTTACTAGGAATGAGTGAACGAGCGGAGCGCATTGGGGCACAGCTTTCAATTGACAGTCAGCCAGGGCAGGGAACAGAAGTAATTGTATCTGTGCATCGGGAGGCAGGCGTATGAGTCAGTCTGTATTAATCCGCATTTTGATTGTTGACGATCACTCCATTGTCCGCCAAGGACTGGCTGCGATGATTGAAAATGAGCTAGACATGACGGTGGTGGGGCAGGCGGGTAACGGGCAGGAAGCAATCGACCAATATCGACAATTACAGCCCGATATTACCTTGATGGATCTACGGATGCCGCAAATGAGTGGCGTTGATGCAACCTTGGCTATCTGTGCTGAATTTGCCCGTGCCCGCATTATTATTCTGACCACGTATGATGGTGACGAAGATATTTATCGAGGGCTACACGCTGGAGCCAAAGGTTATCTGCTCAAGGATGCTGAGCCGGATGCACTCCTCAATGCCATTCATATTGTTCACAGTGGGCGACAATATATCCCGCCTGAAGTTGCTGCCAAGCTAGTACAGCGGATGAAAGATCCAGAGTTGACCCAACGAGAGCAAGAGATAGTTCATCTAATGGCAGATGGTCTAAGCAATCATGACATTGGTGCTGCTTTGAATATTACTGAAAGTACGGTCAAATTCCACATCAACCGAATCTTGAGCAAATTGGGCGTGAGCGATCGCACTCAAGCCGTTGTCAAAGCATTGAAGCGAGGACTCACCAAGTTGTGACTGAACTTAAGTTCGGTTGCGGATTCGCTGTAGAGATAGGTTGCAACTGCCGTTTCATCTCTGCAAACACTCAACTCTGAGTTGGCGACAGCACGGCGTTAATTACATAGGATGAAGTCATACCAATAACAGGTCAATAACAAGGCGAGGTTCAAGCATTTCAATAGAAGAAATCTCAGATATGAGTCATGGCAATCCCCCAATGTCATGAGAAATCCTTTTTGCTAGAAAGTCCGGTGAATCAAGATAGTAATGCAAATCAACTCTTTGTTCCACCTTCACAACGCGATCACTACCAGGGGACGCTCACTGCCCCAATCGTACTCGTGGAATATGGAAACTATCAATCTCCTCAGTGTAGGGAAGTGCATCGGTTGGTTCAGGCAATTCAACAATATTTCAATTCTGTATTTCCTGAGGAGAATCGGCTATGTGTCGTGTTTCGTCATTTTATCGAGAACTCAATCTATCCTCAAGCACAAAAGGCAGCGGAAGTGGCGGAATCCGCAGCAGCGCAGGGACAATTTTGGCGGATGCATGAGATGCTATTCACCCATCAACATGCGTTGGATAATGGCTACCTGGTGGAGTATGCTGATCGTTTAGGACTCGATATCTCCCAATTTCTGCAAGATATATCTAAGCAAAGGCACGTCGATCGCATTAACGAAGCTATTGAAAGTGGATACCAGAGCGGAGTAACCACTGCACCCGCACTGTTTATTAACGGAATTCGCTATTGCGATCGTTGGAGCCTTGAAGAATTAATCATAACGATTGACACTGCAAGGCATTAGGCTTCCCGAACCCTGCTTCAATCTACATCTAACTTGTTTGCTAGTGCTAGTAAGCTATCTAATCCGATGGCTAGCTTCTGCCTGTTTTGTTGAACAAATTGCCGTTGAAACAGAAGGAAAGCACTATCCCAATTCAAATGGAAATCACACGATGAACATGCTTAACTTCAAGAACAACATCCGCCTGCTTCTGATTATCACTCTCTTTTTAGGAACTCTCACCATTACTTCTCTAGGAGCTATCATGAGTAATGCAAAGGCACAAGTTAACAAGCCCACGATCGCGTTCGTTCATGGTGCGTTCGCCGAGTCTTCTAGTTGGAACGCTGTATTGACGAAGCTAATCGCGAAAGGTTATCCGACGGTTGCTGTGGCTAATCCTCTGCGCGGCGTTAAGAGCGACGCAGATTATGTTGCCAGCGCCCTTAAAGACATCAACGGACCGATCGTGCTGGTTGGGCATTCTTACGGAGGCGCGGTCATTACCAATGCCGTCAATGGTAACAGGAACGTGAAAGCACTGGTCTACGTTGCTGGCTTCGCTCCTGAGGCGGGCGAGACTGCCATTGAACTCTCAGGACGTTATCCAGGCAGCACGCTCGGACCAAAACTCGCGCCACCAGTTGAACTAGCCGATGGTGGTAAAGACCTCTATATTCAGCAGGACAAGTTCCACGCCCAGTTTGCTGCGGATGTGCCCGCTAACGAAGCGCAACTGATGGCTAGCACCCAGCGCCCGATTACGGAAGCCGCGCTGAACGAAGCCTCTGGTGCGCCCGCATGGAAATCTACCCCGTCTTGGTTTATCTATGGCGATCGCGACTTGAACATTCCTCCATCGGCATTGTCTTTCATGGCGAACCGCGCTAACTCAAAGGAAACCGTTGTTGTAAATGGCGCGTCCCATGTCGTGATGGTTTCCCATTCAGATGCCGTTGCCAAGCTCATCGATCGTGCTGCAACCGCGCCATAGACGTAGCATAAACAGGTCAGTCTTTCGCAATTGATGGATGGTGGACTTATAGCAAGCTAATTCAAAGAGGGATTTTATGTCAACTTTTGTCTTAGTTCATGGCTCGTGGCATGATGGTTCTGCTTGGCAAGCAGTCGTTGACCATCTAGAAGCAAAAGGACATCTGGCTTTTGCTCCCACGATCGCCGGACATGGTAAAAGCGTAGATAAAAATGTTAATCATGCTCAATGTACGCAATCGATCGTCGATTACATTGTTGGCAAAGACTTAACCGATATTGTTCTCTTAGGTCATAGTTTTGCTGGAACGATCGTTGCGAAAGTTACCGAAGCGGTTAGCGATCGCATTAGACGGCTCATCTTCTTAGATGCTTTTGTCCTTAATGATGGTGAAAGCCTCAGAGATAGCCTTCCGCCGCATTATCAAGCGTTATTTGACTCTCTAGCTAGAGAATCGGACGATTATACAATGATGCTGCCGTTTGAGCTTTGGCGAGAAGTGCTGCTCAATGATGCTGACCTGGAACTTGCTCGATCTAGTTATGCACAATTATCACCCCAACCCTATCAACCGTGGATTGACAAATTAGACCTGAAGCAGTTTTACTCGCTGCCCATTCCTAAAAGTTACCTCTACTGTACAGAAGATAATGTCCTTCCTCAAGGCGAACAGTGGGGTTGGCATCCGAGAATGTCTAACCGCTTGGGGCTATTTCGGCTTGTACAAATGCCCGGTAGTCACGAGGTTATGTTTTCTGACCCGATCGGTTTAGCCGAAAAGATTATTGTGGCAGGGCGCGACTAGCAGCAGAATTTGCAATCGCCAACCCACTAATGTCGCCATCATTCAACTAATAATGACCTGAAAAGGGAAAATTATGACAACTACATATATAAAACATAAAATGGCTCAATATGACTATATCGTGATTGGCGCTGGTTCAGCAGGCTGCGTTGTTGCCAACCGTCTTACAGAAGACCCTAATACTAAAGTATTGCTGCTCGAAGCGGGTGGTCCTGACACCAAGCCAGAAATTCAAATTCCCTCATTGTGGCCTACTACGCTCTTAGGCTCGGAAGTGGACTGGGCATACTTAACTGAAGGGGAACCTTACTTAAATAACCGCAAAATTTTATCTTCACGCGGTAAAGTCTTGGGCGGCAGCAGTTCGATTAATGGCATGATTTATATCCGAGGCAATGAACGTGACTACAACCACTGGCAAGCATTAGGTAATATTGGTTGGAGTTATCAGGATGTCTTGCCTTACTTCAAGAAATCGGAAAACCAGCAGCGAGGAGCATCGTTATTTCACGGAGTTGATGGACCACTTAGCATCACAGATCCACTCTCTCCTGCAAAAGTGTCGCAACGCTTTGTGGAAGCTGCGATCGCACAGGGCTATGAGCAAAATCCTGACTTTAATGGCGTACAGCAGGAAGGTGCAGGACTTTACCAAGTGACCGTGAAAGATGGCAAGCGCCAAAGTACAGCAGTAGCATTTCTGCGTCCGATTCAAGAGCGCCCCAACTTGACCATTCAAACAGGAGTATTGGTGACTCGTTTGCTCTTTGAGGGAAAGCGCGCGGTAGGGGTAACGTATGTCCAAAACGGAACGGAGTATCAAGTTAGGGTCAACTTGGAAGTTATTTTGAGTGCTGGTGCCTTCGATTCCCCTAAGCTGCTAATGCTTTCTGGAATTGGACCTGCTGAACATCTGCGGGCATTGGGCATTCCTGTAGTTGTTGATTTGCCAGGTGTCGGACAGAATCTTCAAGATCACCCGCTTGCCGTTATTGCCTACCAGGCTACTACTGATGTACCCGTTGCGCCAAGCAGTAATGGGGGAGAGGCTGGGTTATTTCTGCATACCAACAATAATTTAGATGAAGCACCTAATTTGCAATTTACAATTGTGCCGATTTTATATGTCGATCCTGCGTATGCACATAAAGGTCCGGCATTCACCCTTCCCTTTTACATCACCCGTCCCGAAAGTCGTGGTAGTGTAAGATTACGTTCCTCCTCCCCTTTCGACCCACCGTTGATTCGGGTCAACTATCTTCAGAAAGAATCTGATATGCAATTGATGGTTGAAGGACTTAAAATTTTGCGTCAAATTGTGGACTCCGATGCGTTTAATGAGTTGCGGGGCGAGGAAATTGCTCCAGGAAGTTCTGTGCATAGCGACAAAGCAATCGAAGATTATATTCGGCAAACGTGTGGTACGGGATGGCATCCTGTTGGGACGTGCAAAATGGGTATCGATCGAATGGCGGTTGTCGATCCTCAACTTAAGGTACGGGGGATTGAAGGGTTACGAGTTGTTGATGCATCGATTATGCCAACTATGGTCACAGGAAACACAAATGCATCGGCAATTATGATTGGAGAAAAGGCTGCCGATTTGATAAAAGTTGGAACAAAATTGCCTCAATGATTGTGAAAGCCTCAGAGATAGCCTTCCGCCTCACTATCAAGCGTTATTGGGACTGTGAAACGAACAATGACCTGAAAAGGAGAAATCATGACAACTACATACCATCACAGTGCTGCTTTCAACGATCTGGCAACACTGCTCACAGGACAGCTTGTTCTGCCTCAAGATGCTGATTATGAACAGGTGCGTCAACTCTGGAATGGCAGGGTGAAGACACAACCCGCTGCGATCGCTCGTTGTCTCACTGTACAAGATGTGATTCATACGATTCGCTGGACACGATCGCATCATCTACCCTTCTCGGTTCGAGGTGCTGGACATGAGATTTTCGGACGATCGCTGATCGAGAATGGCGTGGCGATCAATCTGTCTCAGATGAAAGCTGTTACCGTCGATCCAAAGAAGCGCACAGCTCAGATTCAAGCTGGAGCAACGGCTGGCGACCTGATTGAGGCAGCACAGAAATACGGGTTAGCAACCGTCACAGGAACAATCTCTAGCGTGGGTATGACCGGACTGACTCTGGGAGGCGGCTATGGTCCTCTCAACGGTGCCTACGGACTGGCTGCTGATAATTTGCTGTCGGCACAACTGGTCACTGCTGACGGGCAGCTTATCGCCGCAAACGCCGAGGAAAACGCCGACCTACTCTGGGGACTGCGCGGCGGCGGTGGCAATTTTGGTGTCGTTGTTTCCCTGGAGTTTCGCCTGCATCCGCTCACAACCGTGTTATCGGGTTTACTGCTCTATCCTTTGGAGCAAGCTAGAACTGTGTTACACCGTTTTAACGAGTTCATTGCCACCGCTCCTGATGAATTGACGATTCGGTCTGGATTTCTTCAAACACCCGATGGTCAGACATTGCTGTTTCTCTCACCTACTTACTGTGGTTCGCTCGAAATGGGCGAGCAGGCGATCGCACCTCTGCGGACTTTTGGTACAGTGCTGGTCGATCGGATGCAATCTGTTTCTTATCACGAATTAATTCATAGTAACGATGCGTTCAGTCCAAAGGGTCGTCACTACTACATTCAAACTCAGTCGCTTGACGGCTTGCAGACTGAAGCGATCAAGGCACTGATTGAACAGGGACTGCCATTGCCTTCTCCATTTTCAGCGATTAACATCCATCACTTTCATGGAGCCGCAAGTCGGGTAGGTGTGTCTGAAACTGCTTTTGCATTGCGTCAGGATCATCTGATGGTTGAGCTAATTGCAGCTTGGGAGCAGGACGACGAGCAGCGGTATATCCAATGGGCACAGAATCTCTCACAGGCACTAGCACCCTATGCTTTCAAAGGGGGATACATCAATCTCCTAGATGAGCAAGAACAGGAGCGCGTTCGGCTTGCCTTCGGGTCGAACTATGAGCGATTGCTCGATCTTAAGCAGAAATACGATCCAGATGATGTGTTTCGCTCGACGATCGGACATCTCGCACCCTATTCCCTCACACGGTAAGACTCTAAAATATCTAGAACATTCACAATTATAGGAGATTCAAATGACAATTTCAACTCAAACATCTTCAACTATAGGCTCAAATCCTCTGAGTTCGATGCAAATCGATCATGTTTGCTTGAATGTACCGAATTATGAGGAAACGCTTCAGTGGTATCAAGAAAAGCTAGATGCGACGATCGTCCATGAATGGACAGTAGACGTTTTCCCAGATCTGAAATTGGCTTATCTCAATGTATATGGCTTTCGCATCGAAATTATTGGCTCTACTCAGGCACGATCGGGAATGCCGATCGCGACTAATTTTGGTGAAGGATTAAGGACAACAGGCATCGGACATTTTTGTTTTCGAGTTCGAGATGTCGATGCAGTTCTTGCTGAATTAAATCGACGTGGTGTGAAAACATTTGTCGAACTCGGAAGCTATCCCGATCCGGGTATTCGGCTCTGTATTATTCAAGACAATAACGGTAATCTGATCGAGTTTGTCACCCCCTTGTGAATTCATTACTCAACTAGGAGAACTCTATGTCACACAAACTCTCAGGAAAAGTTGCACTTGTCACGGGCGGCACTAGCGGCATCGGACTTGCCACTGCCAGGCGATTTGTCGCCGAAGGTGCCTATGTCTTTATCACGGGTCGTCGTCAGACTGAACTTGATGCTGCTGTAACCAAGATTGGTAAGAACGTGACTGGCATTCAGGGCGATGTCTCAAATCTGGCAGACCTAGATCGACTTTATGCCACGATCGAGCAAGAGCAAGGTCACTTGGATATAGTCTTTGCGAATGCTGGCGTTGGACAACCCATCCCGCTCGGAGCGATCGCCGAAGAACACTTTGACAAAACCTTCAACACCAATGTCAAAGGTCTACTTTTCACTGTGCAGAAGGCACTGCCACTGATGCTAGAGGGCGCTTCCATCATCCTAAATGCCTCAACTGCTTCTATCGTTGGCACTCCAGCTTTCAGCGTGTATGGTGCAACTAAAGCTGCCGTGCGATCGTTTGCCCGCAGTTGGACACTCGACCTCAAAGACCGCCAGATTCGAGTGAATGCTATTAGTCCTGGCACGGTTCCGACTCCTGGTTACGATCAGTTTGGATTCAGTCAAGAGCAGGCGAAAGAATTTGTGGAGAGCCAAGCTAAAAATATTCCATTGGGACGAGTCGGCACGCCCGACGAAATCGCCAAAGCGGTTGTATTTCTGGCTTCTGATGACAGCAGCTTTGTCAACGGCATCGAGCTATTCGTCGATGGTGGCATGGCACAAATCTAAATGGGTGTTGTGTTCACGGTCAGCTAACCCACAATTGAGCGGTGATGAGAGAATTATGAACCCAGTAAAAATTCTGTTTGCCACTCCAACGCCATATCGGGCTACGTTTCAACTTACGTATCAAAATTCTTACCTCAAGGATTTAGCGCCGATTTTGACGATATTCCTCTAAGTTGTCGACAACATCCAGAATGTCAACAAAGCGATCGCCAAAATCTGTCAATTTGTATTCTACACGCGGTGGAATTTCAGGATAAGCAATCTTTTCCACAACGCCAAAATTAATGAGATCGGACAACCGCTCGTTCAAAACCTTGGTTGTTAATCCCTCGGTCGCACGGGTCATTGCTCCTGGACGGTTAATGCCTGCGCGAATTAAGCGTAAAACTTCCAACATCCATTTACAGCCAAGCGTATGCTCCACAATATGGGCAACGCTTGGCTGGGAGCTAGAAAACTTTGTTGGTGTGCTACGAGGCTGTGATGTCTGCATTTGCTACTAAACGGTAACTACCTTACCAAATGGTGCTGACTTGCGAAGTTAGAGGGAACTTACATACGCTAAGTGGTATCGAAATCCCGTCACTGTTTATTCTAAATCATCAAGGAGAGTTAGCGCAGATGAAATCTATGAAAGCAGCCGTATTAACTGCGTTTGGTGATGCTGACAAGTTTGAGATTCAAACTGTTCCTACACCAACACTGAAGGCGAATCAGGTGTTAGTCAGAGTTTGTGCAACCTCGATTAACCCAGTCGATTACCAAACTCGGCGGGGTGATTACAAGGAACTGGTTCAATTACCCGCCATTCTTGGAGTTGATGTTTCAGGGGTGATTGAGGCACTTGGCGAGGCTGTGACTGATTTCAAAGTGGGAGACAACGTGTATTACTCGCCGCAAATTTTTGGAGAATTCGGTAGCTACGCTCAGTATAGCATTACGGGGACACATTAGGACAAAACTTAAAAGCAGCATCAACACAATCATGAAAGCTATCAAATTCATCCCAGCGTTGTCGCATCCAATTTTTGAGTACAAACCACCAATGCTCAATCTC
>NZ_JYON01000012.1 GCF_000952155.1 Aliterella atlantica CENA595
CTTCGTTGATTTCTCCACTTAGCTCAGAAGTGTTAAATAGTTCTGTATTCTCATCTCCCATCGCCATCATTTCGGAAGTATTGAATAGCTCTGTCTCATCTCCCATTGCCATCATTTCTGGTGACATCATTTCAGAAGATTGACCTAAATCCATGCCTTCTCCCATTGCCATCAGTTCGGGAGTATTGAACATATCTGTCTCATCTCCCATTGCCATCATTTCGGGAGCATCAAATAAGTTAGCTTCGTTGATTTCTCCACTTAGCTCAGGAGTGCTAAATAGTTCTGTATTCTCATCTCCCATCGCCATCATTTCGGAAGTATTGAATAGCTCTGTCTCATCTCCCATCGCCATCATTTCAGGAGTGTTGAATAGTTCTGTCTCATCTCCCATTGCCATCATTTCGGGAGTAGTAAACATATCTGACTCATCTCCCATTGCCATCATTTCAGGAGTATCAAATAAGTTAGCTTCGTTGATTTCTCCACTTAGCTCAGGAGTGTTAAATGATTCTGTATTTTCCTCCCCCACCGACATAATTCCAGGGGTGTTAAATAATTTTGTATCGTTCTCTATCAATATAACTTCAGGGGTATCAAACAAGCCTGACTCGTCTGCCAATATTTCAGTAGTTTCAACTATATAAATTTCGTTGCCTTCCATTTGTAACTCAGGGGTATTAAACAAATCTGTGTCCTTATCATTCCCTGACATACCTGAAGGCTCGAACAAGCTTAACAAACTGTCATCTAATACATCATTTTGAGAATTTTGTAGCTCGAAAAGAGATTCAGCGTTGTTGTCTTGTTCTTGACTGGAATTTTGCTGCTGTGAAGAATCCATGCCTAATTCTTCGTTGCTGTTATATTCAAAAAACTTATCATTTTCTGAAGAATTCATATTTAATAGTACCTATTGATTTAGTGTGTTTATTTTTCAAAATGTTCAACACAAACAAATGATAACTTTAGGAAAGCAAACTGACAAATATTGTTCAAGTATTCTATCGACAAAAGTGCAGACAGGGCAGAAAATCTGCCCTGTCTGCACCATTTTAGCTAGCAAAAGAGTTAAACAACTACTTTTACTAAATTTAAAAAGTTGCTAGTCTAGCTTAAATGCGATCGCGGCGTTCATCAACCGGGATTCCACCAGTATTGATATCTAATTCTTCGCGACGCAATGTTTCTTGAGCTTCAACTGTATCGCGCTCTACTTCTTTACTTACCCTTACTTCCTCACGCACAAAGGCTTCTTTGTGGATATCAGCAGTTTCTTCGTACAGTTCAACATGAGCCACTTCACCTTCACGGAATGTTGCTTCACCAGGATTAACTGCTCTACCTGCATCGGCTGGTGTGATCCGCTCGATTACTACGCGCTCTTTTTCTACTGGTACAGCTACTTTGGCTGTTTCTGTCTCTACGTGCTTGCCAATCGCTACTTCTCCAGCCTTAACGCGCTTCTTATTAGCGATTAATCTCTCTTGATATAACTTCAAGGTCTGATGGTCGCGATCGTTCATATCATACAGAGATGCGTCCTGCTGATAGTTATAAGTATCGCGATCGTAAGTGGTAGGAGTATAAGTAGGAGTTGCCATTCCGCCTGCCATCGCTGCTGTATCCAAAGGCGCGGAAGCTTCTAAGGGTGCAGATGCATCTACTGGAATAGTATCGCTTACGCCTGGGATATTATCGCTTACACTGCTTGTAGACATATTTGTGCTAGGAGAGCGATAAACACCTCTTACGCTTTCTTCGTAGTCGTAATCAAGCGCTAGGCGATCGCTAAATTCTGGCAAGTTTTCTGCTTGCTCTCTAGTCATACCAATTGCATATACTCTATCTGCACTCTGGTCGATCTGGGAACGACCTACTGGCATTAATACTTTCTTACCAAAAATCCAAAACCCTAAATCTACTACTAAATAGCGGAATTGACCTTCTTCATCTACTAATACATCGTGAACTGTGCCAATCTTTTCATCACTTTGGGTATAGACACTCATACCTTTGAGGTCGGAACCATTAAAACTGTCGCGATAATTTGGATCGAAATCTTCAATTTTTAGTAATGCCATACTTATGAATCCTCAAGATTTTTTGTTCGTATCTTTAATAATTAATTTAATAATCAATCATTGAAATTCCATCTTCCTAACGAGTGAATTAAGTCAAGGTCGCTAGTTACAAAAGATAGAGATTGTAAGTGAAACAAAAGTTAACAATTAATTGATAATCTCTATTTAACAGATTAATTATTATAACTTTTGTCTGTAGCTAAAATATGTAATTTTATCGTCTTTCTACCTTGGTTAATACCAAGACAGAAAGAATCAGTAGCGAGTTACAGAGTTTATTTAAAAACAGTTATCTTTGCGTATCGATATCTAAACGACCTTTAGTGTCAATGTCTAGTTCTTCTCTACGAATAGTTTCTTGAGCTTGCACTATATCTTGTTCTACTTCTTTGCTAATTCTTACTTCTTCACGCACGAAAGCTTGCTTGTGAATGTCTGCGCTTTCTTCGTAGACTTTCATGCGGACTATTTCTTTTGATTGAAAATCCACTTCATTAGGCGTTCTTACAGTTCTATCGGCTGGAATATTTCGTTCGATAACAATGCGATCTTTTTCTAATGGTAAGGAAATGCTTGCTGTTTCTGTCTCAACGTGTTTTGCAAGTATGACTTCTCCTGTCTGACGGCGTTTTTTGTTAGCGATTAATCTTTCTTCGTATAGTTTGAGGGTTTGATGATCGTCTGCATTTAGGTTGTATAGAGATGGTTCTGCTTGGTAATTGTAATCGTGGCGATCGCTTTTTTCTACTGCTTGAGTTGGTGCTGAATGTACAGTAGGCTCTTCAAGCGCTTTCATTGCCAGATTGCTGTAAACGTGCCTTACTTTTTCTTCGTGCTGGCGATCTACAACTTTACTTTCGTGGTATTCGGGTAAGTCTTCTACTTGCTTTTTATTAACAATACTTATGGCATAAATCCGCTTGGCTTTGGCATCAATATGGCATTTACCCACTGGTAGTAAAACCTTTTTGCCAAATATCCAAAATCCAGTATCGATAACGAAATAACGAAAGCTACCTTGGTCATCAACTAAGGCATCTTCAATTGTGCCAATTTTCTCTTCTGATTTGCCCGCATAAACATCAATTCCTTTGATATCTTCGCCATCAAAAAGTTCTTCTTGATAGTTAGGATAATATTCATCTAATTTGTGAAGAGCCATATTGTATCCTATGTCATTTAAATTTATGCTTGAAAAAAGCAGAACTAAAAATGTTCTGCTGATAGCCTTCTGCTATTAAGAGCAATTACGAATGCTCCTTGTCTTTAGGCAAGATGTTATTTAGATTGAATCATCTATTCTTGGATCGGCTTCTAAACGCGTACTGCCTTCGGTGTTAATATCTAACTCTTCTCTACGAATTGTTTCTTGTGCCTCGACTGTATCGTGTTCAACTATTTTTGATATTTTCACTTCTTCACGAATGAAAGCTTCTTTACGAATTTCTGGTCTTTCTTCGTATAATTCAATCCGAGCTATTTCGCCTTCTTGAAAGCTAATTTCGCTGGGTGGAACTACTGTGCCAGCATTAGTAGGAGTAACTCTTTCAATTACAATCCGCTCTTTTTCAATAGGTACTGAAACTCGTGCAGTTTCAGTCTCTACGTGCTTACCCACAGCAACTTCCCCAGTTTTGACGCGATTTTTGTTAGCAATCAGTCTCTCTTCATATAACTTGAATGTTTGATGGTTTTGGTCATTCAAATCGTACAAAGATGCATCTTGCTGGTAATTATAAGTATCGCGATCGAAAGTAGTATCGCTCATTTGTCCTAAAGTAGTATTTTGAGCGCGATAAACTCCGCGTACTTTCTCTTCGTAGTCGTAATCGACTGTAATATTGTTGTTGTACTCAGGTAGATGTTCTACTTGCTGTTTGCTCAAACCATCTACATAAACGCGCTGGGCGTTGTAATCTATGCGGGATAAACCAATAGGTAGCAATATTTGTTTGCCTGCATTTCCTAAGCCTGTGTCAATAACTAAATATCGAAAACGACCGTCAGGATCTACTAGCGCATCTGCTACTTTACCAATACGATCGCCACCTTCAGTATATAAGTCCATTGCTTTAACATCTTCGCCACCAAAGGTCTGAGTGTAATTTGGATCGAAGTCTTCAAGCTTATAAAGAGGCATATTTTTATCCAGTACATAATACTACTTACCTACTTAGACTAGAAATATCTAGACTTAATTCCATCCTTCTGATGGCTGAACTAGCCTAGCTAAAAGGCTTAGAAGCAATAGGAAAAGTTATGAGTCATTGATAAAAAATATTCCTTAATTGATTTGGGTTGATGAACGCATCTAGTAGGTGGTTATCTTTGTTACAGAAAAATAAAGCGATCGCAGTCATTCGAGCTAGCAGGTGCGACCTGGCGATAAAAATGGCTAAAGCTGTGGCAACTGGAGGCATCCAGCTAATTGAAATTACTTGGAATAGCGCTCGCGCTGCGGAAACAATTGCTCAGTTACGCGCCGAATTACCCGCTTGTACTATAGGTACGGGAACGCTGCTAAATATCGACCAATTACAGCAAGCGTGCGCCAATGGCGCACAATTTTTATTTACGCCACATACCGATCTAGAAATTATCCAGGTTGCTAAGGAAAATAATATTCCTGTTATACCAGGAGCGCTGTCACCGACAGAAATTGTTCGAGCTTGGCATCATGGAGCAAGTTGCGTCAAAGTATTTCCAGTGCAAGCAGTAGGTGGTGCAAGTTATATCAAAAGTTTGCAAGCACCTTTAGGACACATCCCGTTAATTCCGACAGGTGGCGTTACTTTAGAAAATGCGCGAGGCTTTATCCAAGCAGGCGCGATCGCTGTTGGACTTTCTGGGGAGTTATTTTTGCCAGAATTGGTAGCGGCGGAAAATTGGGAGGCGATCGCGCTTCGTGCTAAAACTTTGCTACAAAACTTGGTTGTAGCTTAGTGTTGTGGGTAGATAAAATGGTTGTCTGCACTTTCCGCATCTTGTAGGATCTACAGTTGAGCTATTATCGGACTTTACAAAATGCTTTCAAGCCTAGTTACCTGACTAAGTTGCAGGAAAGGATTACGGCTTGTCCTTATTTGGCAGTAAATAATCTTAATCGTGACTTTGTAGGCACAAAAGGGTTTTCAGTTGTATTTCAAAGGGCGCAGATTAGCGAAGTCGAACGCCAATTTCCATTTTTTAAAACCTATTTGAATGTAGCCTTACAGCCGGATTGTAATGCTTTTTATCTCAATCCCTTGCTTTTGAACGGAGGTTCCCGCGTCGATCCGCATATAGATCGAAGCTTGCGATCGTATTGTAAAACTGTCGAACCGCCAGCAGTTGTTAGCGTCCTTTACGTGCAAGTGCCTACTGAGTTAACTGGCGGTGAATTGGTGTTGCGTCATGGTAAACGCCATGTTGGTTGCATCAAGCCGCAATACAATACGCTTGTTTACTTTCAAGGCGATCTTACTCACTCGGTTAATCAGGTTACAAGTAACAAAACTAGCCGTTTGAGTTTGGTTTGCGAACAGTACAATTTGGTGGAAAGGGAACTGGAACAAATTCCTGAGTTTGCTGTTGAGTCTAGAGTTAAGGAACGCAGATAAACGAGGCAGTGCGTTGGGCGGCTTTGCCGACTTGTAGCACCTGCCGTGCGGATAAACGCAGATGGAAGTGGTAGGGTGTGGATAGAATCCGCACCCCAACAAAGTTAGCTTAATTGAGCGACTAGGCTATCTTGCAATAGGGTTTCGTTGGTGAGTAAATCCTCAACTGTCATTCTTAAGAACCTTTGTCCGTCTACTTGGAATAATACTTTGATGCGATCGCTTCCTGGAAATCCTGGCGGTGTTAACTGAGCAATCGATCTTGCGCCATCTTTATCGTTCAATGGTTGGACTTGGGTTTGTCCGTTATCTAGACGACGAGTAATTAGGCGATCGCCATCATAATAAACTTCTGTGCCGCCTGTTTCGCTGCCTAATTCGCCGATAATTAGCTCGATGCTAGGCTGATTTTCTAGCGAAGCACCTAAGACTAATTCTACTGGCTGATTCATTGGGTAAGGTTGACCTGTCCTAATTAAAGGATGCCAGCTATGGCGATTGTTGCGCCGATCCCAGTAACGAATACCGTAGCTGTGATAGAGAAAGTCTTTTACCTCCACGCCTTGAGTCAATTGCAGCGCACCTTGAGCGATCGCTTCAAATGGTCGTTCGGCACGAATTTTTGATTCTTCAAAGTATTGTTTGACCCAGTTTTGCACTGCTGGCATTTGTGACGTACCACCAACTAGCAATACGGCGTTAATATCGCTTGCTTCTATGCCTTGTCTGCGTGCTTGTTGCAGTAACCCGTTCATCGAGTCGTTTAAGCGATCGAAGAATTGATGCTCTTTGAGGATATTTTCTAAAGTGTCGCGGTTTAACTCTAGTTCGTAGCTATCCAATGTTTCATCGTCAAAATAAACTTCGCTTGCTTGAGTTTGCGAAGATAGTTGAATCTTTACCCGTTCTGCTAGACGTGCAGTTAAAGAAGTTACTGCTAATCCTTGGGTAGCAGCAAAGTAATCGACTAACCAACTATCAATGTCAGTTCCGCCTAAGTTTTGCCCTGCTTTTGCTAAGACGCGGGCAGTTTTTAACTTTTGTCCCGATTTTTCGGCTAATGACTTTTGCCCAAATTTGAGTAAAAATCCTAGCGGTTGTCTGCCTGCTTGAATGCTAGCGTCTAATCTTACTAAGGATAAATCTAACGTCCCGCCGCCAAAGTCAATTACAAGTAAATTTTCTTTATCTGCCATCCCATAACCTAAAGCTGCGGCAGTAGGTTCGTCTAGCATTCTTACTTGTTCTACAGCCAAAGATTGACAGACATTGCCTAGCCAATGACGGTAAGCTTCAAAGCTATCTACAGGTACAGTGAGAACTAATGATTCTACTTTTTGTTGCGACGCTTCAAGTTGGGCGATTAAAGTAGTTAAAAACCATTGCCCAACTTGCTCGAACGTAATAGTTTGTCCATCTATTTCTGGCAAAAAGCCCTGAATATCTGCACCAATTCCGCGCTTGAAGCTGCGGAAAAACCTAGGATCGCTTTTACGATCGCACCCGCGATCGCGTACTTGTTGCCCTACTAAAACTTTTGCTTGAGCGGCATTTTCTACATATACGAGGCTAGGAATTAAAGGCGGATTGTCACCGATGCGATCGGATAATCCTGGAATGCTTAAGGTTTCTGGTTGCGCTGTGACTGGGTTCCAGCGGGTTATACAAGTATTGCTTGTACCAAAGTCGATTGCGAGCATAGATAGCAATTAGCTTTTAGCGTTTAGCTGTGTCTATTCTCCCACAAGCCATTCAGCTTCTAACTTAGCGATCGCTTCTTCTTTGGCTTTGGCTTCTATTTCTATCCAAGGCGCTTGACGATACACGCTAGGCATATCTGTAATATAGTCGCTGTGCTGTCTATCGCTAAAGCTATTTTGTCCGTTAGAAATATGCACTAATTGCCATGCGGGGTTTTGCCAAGTTTCCCTAGCTGCATAAAATGTTTCTACTACTGATGGCTCGTCGTAGGTTTCTAGCCCTTCGCGGCAGATATGATGATGGGCATCAAATACCATTGGTACGCCCGACTTCTGACATACTTCTAGAATTTCTTTTGAACTATAGGCATATTCGTCGTTTTCAAAGGTTAAGCGATTGCGAATATTATCTGGCAATTCGCTAATTACTTGGACTAATCTATCTATTCTTTGCGATTTACCGCCGTGAATGTTCATTAATGCCCAAGGCGATCGCGCAAGTCCTAATAGATCGAAAAGTTGGGCGTGTCCTGTTAATATTTTGATACTGTTTGCGAGTACCTGCTCTGAATCAGAACTAAGAACAACAAATTGATCGGGGTGAATAACTATTCTGATGCCTAATTCTTGCGATCTTTTGCCTACTCTTGCTAATTCACCGCTTAGTTCTGCTAAAACTGCTGCGCCTATGTCGTCTTCCCAATCGCTGAGGGGAAACAAGCCAGAAGGCACTCTGTATAACTCTATTGAGTGCTGTTGACAAAAATCAATGGCTTTATCTAAACGGCTTAAATTATCGGTATAAATATTTCTAAGAGTAGTTTGGCGCTCTGTTTCATTTAATGATAGATAGCGCGTGCGCGTGACTGTACGATAGCGAATCTCTTTGGAATGCGTGATACAAACTAATCCCAATTTTGGGCGATCGCTTATCTCAAATAGTTCTTTTTTATTTGTATTTTCTATTTGAACTATTCTCATAAATCAACTTAATAAACATTATATTTTCCCTTATTAAACCTGCTTATTGTCTATTTTTGTAGTATCTAAAGGCAGAACTTTGCAACTTTATTTACTCAATTTTTGCCAACTTTGCTCTTTTACCAGCTTAGGCGAACCTCTATCTTAAGATAGATATTTCAACTATAATTAGTTAAACATTTACAACATAACTTTGACTAATATGCGTTTTTGCCATAAAGAATAAATCTCTATGATTATTGCTATCGCAGCCTTTGCTCTTTAATAGCTAATGCAAAACTTGTCAATACCTCTAAATACTTCTTTAGACAAATGGCAAAAAAAGAAATGTTTCTTAAAGTAAGAATTCAAGGGGAGGATACGCAAAGCTTGTTTTACTACCGATGGTTGCAAAACCCCAGGCTCATCTACATCAAATAGGTCGAAGTTTCATGAATAATCAACAGTCATCAGTAGATTCTGCGTTTTTCGGTAGCTTAAAGAATAGTATTTGGCTAATAGGTACTTCTTCCTGGTTGTTTGGCATTACCGATAGAAGTATTGCTTCCCTAGCAGATGGAAAACTATCAGCATTGGATTTAGTCCAAATACTTACAGCCTCATTATTCTTTGTTGGTTGGTTGTTCCTCAAACCAGTATCTAGAGCGTAAACAGCAAAAAACAGGGTACAAGTCGACACCTGTACCCTCACAAATAGCAAATAGAACCTAGTTTTTTCTCTACATTTATCTGCGTTTATCTACGTCCATCTGCGTTCAAACCTAAATTCTATTGATACCTACCTTTCTAAGCAGCAAAGGAGCAATTTCCTGAATAGGTAAAACTTGTTGTACGACATTAAGAGCGATCGCTTCTTTGGGCATACCAAATACGATACAAGTTTTCTCATCTTGAGCAAACGTCATGCCGCCAACTTGAGCAATAGCCCGCATACCTTCCGCGCCATCACGTCCCATTCCCGTCAGCAAAATGCCTGCTGCTGACCTACCGTAGAACTTAGCAACAGATTTAAATGTTACTGTCACAGAAGGACAGTGACCGTCTACAGGTAAAGCAGAAGAATAAATAAATTTGCCTTGAGCGTCTAATTCTAAATGGCTGTTATCAGGAGCAAAATAAACTGTCCCTGGTAGCGGCGATTCGCCTACTTGAGCGACTTTAACTTTTACCTTACATTCAGAATCTAGCCAATCGACGAGTCCTTGCAAGAAACCTTGGCTAATGTGCTGAGTGCAAATTATTGGTACGGGAAACTCAGCCGGAAATTGGGCAAGAATTTTGTGTATGGCTTGAGGACCGCCAGTAGAAGCACCAATAGTTATGACTCTAAGCGATCTAGTAACATTAGCGATCGCGCTCATAGACGGATTCACCTCAACAGCCTTCACAGACGGTTGTTGGCGCTTAGTAAAAACTGTAACTCCTGAGAGAATTTTGATTTTACCAATCAAGTCGCGCTTGACTTGCTCGTAGTCTGAAGCTAGTCCCGTACTAGGTTTGGGGAAAACATCTACTGCTCCTGCTTGCAGAAGCTCAAAAATAGTATGGGTGTCTTCTTTTTGCACCGATGTACTAACTACCAGAATGGGGCGAGGATCGTTTGCCATTACGTGCTTGGTAAATTCCAAACCATCCATACCTTTCATGTGCAAGTCAGTACATATTACTTTAGGCTGTAGTTTGGGAATTAAATCTAGAGCTTCTTTCCCGTTACGCGCCTTGCCTACAACTTTAATATCAGGAGACGAACTAAGCAGCCGTTCGAGGATTTCTAAAGCAACTGGGGAATCCTCTACTAATAAAACTGAAGTTGGGTTTGTCATTTAAATTAGTCTTTTTAAAGTATCTAGCAATAATTTTTGTTCAAAGTTACCTTTAGTTAGGTAGGCATTTGCACCAGCTTCAGCACCTCTGCGCTTATCTTCATCAGAGGCGAGAGTTGTGACCAGAATAATTGGCAGTTCGCTGTATTCCTTGTGCTGGCGTATTCTTGCAGCTAAAGATAGACCGTCAAGATTGGGCATTTGTACGTCAGAAACTACAGCATCGAAGGTATTAGCTCTAAGCTTATTAAAACCGTCTAATCCATCTACTGCTGCGGTAACATCGTATCCAGCACCTTCTAAGATACGTTTGACTTGAGTGCGGATAGTAATTGAGTCTTCTACCAACAGCACCGCTGGTTTTTTGACTTCTGCAATCAAGCTTTCCGGTATAGTTCCCGCACCAGTTCTTTTCTGCACAGATTTAAGTAAATCTTGAGCGTTGAGAACCATGCAGACTTCGCCCGTTCCTAAGATAGTTGCACCAGATACGTTACGCACCCGTTGCAGGAGTTTGCTTTGCGGCTTCAAGACGATATTTTGCTGGTCTACCAACGCATCTACAAGCAACCCCAAACGCTCGTTACCGACTTGTAGGACTATGCAAGGAAGCATATTTGAGGTAGAGTCCAAAGCTTTTGGCGATGCTGGGATATTAACTGGTAACTGTAGTAAGTCCGATAACCAAGAGACGGATACAGGTTGACCTTCTAGGGAAATTGTATGACAACCATCGATCGCAAAAATCTCGCTGCGCGATACCAAGAGTGTAGTATTAACGAACTCTACAGGGATTGCATAAGATACATTATTGACTTCTACAATCAATACGTGAGTTGTGGCTACCGCTGCAAGTAACTGCAAGCGGAAAGTACAGCCTTTACCTGGCAAGGATTCAACTTGGAGAGTACCTTTAAGTTGTTCGACTTTGGCGCGGACTACATCTAAACCGACACCTCGACCAGAAAGTTCTGTAACTTCTGTGCGCGTAGAAAATCCAGGAGCAAAAATCAATGACTGAATTTGGTTAGTGGTCATTTTTGCTAGTTCGTCTGTAGAGCAAACCCCACGCCGCAAGGCTGTACGCTTGATGCTTTCGATATCTAAGCCGCGTCCGTCATCGATAAGTTCGATGCCAATACTGCTAGCTGTTTGATAGCCCCTCAGTCTAATTGTTGCTGTCTTGGGTTTACCTGCTTTTTCTCGCTCTTGGGCTGTTTCGATCCCGTGATCGATCGCATTACGAATCATGTGCATCAACGGATCTTTAATTTCTTCCAAAATCCGCTTATCGGCTGTAGTATCTCCACCTTCTATAATTAAATTGATTGATTTAGATTGCTGGTTAGCCAAATCCCGCACCATGCGCCTAAATGCATTGAATACGGTTGATAAAGGCAGTAACCGCAGCGCGCGAATGCCCGATTCTAACTCATTGGCAACAATTTCTAATCTCGCTGTATCTTCATAAGCTTGATTTTTGAGGCGAGAAAGTATAGCTCCTAAGCGTTCTAGGCGTTTTTCACCGCGATGATAGAAACTTTGGACTTGCTCTGCACCTATTTGCGATCGCTTTTCGGCATTATCTAAAGCAACACGATTTACATAAGCATCTCGGTTCCACTCTTCATACAGAGCAATTAATTCCTCAACTTCTGCGATGTGGTGTGCGATGCGAATTTTGGTCACAGTTAATTCGCCTGCTTGAGTCATCAAGCTATCTAGCTTTTGAGGTTCGACGCGAATTGTCTTAATCTCAGAGCCATTATTTGATTCGCTAGTTTCGGCTACAATTGGTGACTTTTCTGGTTCGGCAGCAACTTGCCCAGATCCGTTTTGGCTAGCGATAGGAGCAGTTAGTTCGCCAAAGAGCGCATCAACATCGTTAGTTACTAAAGATGGTTGAGCAACGTCGGCAAATAAATCGAGTTCCTCAAGTGCTGGCGGGGGCATCACATTGTCTTGGTCTGCTATGACCGCATTATCGTCGGCTCCCATTAGCTGCGCCAGAACGTAGAAGACATTGATATTGGCGGCTTCTCCGGTTACTGCTTCCTTGACTAATTTAGTTACAGCATCTAATCCTGCATACAAGCGATCGCATACTTGTTTTGTTAGCTTGCTTTCTCCTTTTTTCACCGCTACGCAGATATCTTCCATCTGATGCACGATTGTTTCTACATCATCTGCGCCCAACATCCGCGAATCTCCTTTCAGGGTATGAGCTTCGCGCAATATCTCTTCTAGTTGCTCTCGATCTTGGGGATTTTTCTCCAAGCGCATCAAGGCATTTTCTATGTTCTGCAAATGTTCTTCACTTGCCGTTTTAAAAAGTTCTCGCAGTTCTTTATCTTCTATCATTTCAAATAATTTTGAGGTTTGAGGTTTAACTTAAACAACAGTTTTGAGTATTTGCGCTGCATCTTTGAGTTGTTGAGTGCTGGTCTTGACTTGGGTAATGCCGCTAGCACTCTCTTTTGCGCCTAAGTTAATTGAGTTCATGGCTGCAACTACTTGCTGCACGGCTATAGCTTGCTGTTTGGCGCTGAGGGAGATTTGCTGGGAATTGAGAAAGACGTTGTTGACTGAATCGGCTACGCCAGTAAAGATTTGCGCCGTTCCTTGAGTTAGTTCCATGCTGCGGTCAACTTTTTTTGTGCCTTCATCTGTAACCATGACAGTGGTATTAATCGCCGCTTGAATATCGGCAACTAAGGTGTTAATTTTCTCAGAAGACTTTTTACTTTGGTCGGCTAGTTTGCGAATTTCGCCAGCTACTACACCAAAACCTTTGCCATTTTCGCCAGCACGAGCAGCTTCTACAGCAGCATTGAGCGCTAGCATATTTGTTTGATTGGCTAAATTGCCCACTAAAGATGAAACTGAACCAATTTGACCTGTTTGTTCGGATAGGCGAATAATTTGTTGGGCGATCGCATTTACTTGTTCTTTGAGCGTTGTCATTCCAGTCAGGGTTTGATGTACTGATTGAGTGCCTTTTTCTGCTAAGTTCAAGGCTTGACTTGCACCGTTGGTAGATGCTTCTGCTTGTTCGGCTGATTGTCTAGATGATGCGCCGAGTTCCTCCATTGTGGTTGTAGTTTGGCTGACTGAGCTTGCTTGCTGCGATACTGTGCGTTCTTGCTGTTCTACTGTGGCGGCTATTTCTGTAGAAGATGAAGCTATGGACGTTGCAATTGCTTGAATTAATTTGGTTGTGCGGTTGGCAAATACTACAGCTAAGGCGCTAGCAAGTAAGGCGGTAATTCCGGTTCCTAAGAGCAAATTCAGCAACAATCGCCATTCACCTGCATAAAGAGTTGCTGTATCTTCTGCTAAAATGACACTCCAATTTAGATTGGGCATTCCCTGAATTTGACTAACTGGAGCATAAGATATTAATTGTTTAGCTTTGTCAATGCGATCGATGTCTACAACACTTGCTACTTTATTTCCTGCTTGGATTTGGGCAAACTTACTAAAGTCACTTTTAGCGTCGCGTCCGATTTGCTCTTTTTCTGTAGCTACAAAGAACTTGCCATCAGGACCAATTAAGTGATACTCGGCTGCTGCTGCTGCTTTGCTACTCTCTGATAAAGTGGATGCGTCTATACGAGCGATCGCATCTAGGTTTTCTACGGGGATACGAGTGCGAACTACTCCTGTCACTCTATTTGTGTTGACGTTAACAATTGGAGAAGCAATGAAAACATAGTATTTGCCGTTTGATGGCGACTTGTTTGGCGGTGAAATTACAGCCTGTTTGGTTTGCAGTGCTGCTTTGAAGTAATCTTGTTCGCCTAAACCACTGATAGCTTCCCCTGTTGTTTGTAAAATTGTTCTACCAGAAACATCAGCTACAGCGATGCTGTCATAAACGCCATAGATATTCATGTACCGATCTAGCGTTGCTTGCTTTTGCTGGGGTGTAATTCCTGATGTCTTTTCTGGATTAGCTAAAATCGATAAGTTGGCAAGTACCTGAACATCTCCGTAGCGCTCAAACATAAAACGCCCTACTTTGTCTCCTAAAGTAGCAGCAAGGCTTTCTTTGGCATCAGCTAATGCTTGTCTGCTTTGTTGGACGGAGGAAATATAGTTAGTTATGCCAATTAGTAGAACTGGAACTGTACCTAGAGCGATCGCAAAGGCTATTGCTTTCGTCCGTAGTGGTAGATTGTTTAAGTCTTTTAACATTGTTTTGATTCCTGGTTAATTAAATATTGAGCAATTACACCATTGCTTTGAGGTTTTGAGCAGCGTCGTTTAGTTGTTGCGTACCAACTTTTACTTGGGAAATGCCGCCTGCAGTATCGTGTGCTGCTAGAGTCAAACTATTCATGGCTTCAACTACTTGTTGAGTAGCGATCGCTTGCTGCTTGATGTTGAGCGAAATTTGTTGATTGTTTAAAAAGATATTGTTGATAGCATCAGCTACGCCAGCAAAAGATTTGGCTGTTTCTTGGGTTAGTTGCATACCTTGAGCAACGGTTTTTGTGCCTTTATCTGTAACTGTGACTGTGGAATTGATTGCCGATTGAATATCACCAACTAAAAGGTTAATTTTGTCTGCTGATTGCTTGCTTTGATCTGCGAGGCGGCGAATTTCTCCAGCGACAACAGCAAAACCTTTACCGTGAGTTCCGGCGCGGGCTGCTTCTACTGAGGCGTTGAGCGCTAGCATATTTGTTTCGCTGGCGAGTTCTGCTACCAAGTCAGAAATACTGCCAATTTGATGAGTGCGATCGCTAAGATGGCTAATTTGCTCGGCAATGTCTGCTACTTTGTCTTTAAGAACAGACATTTCGTTGAGGGTTTTTTGGGCGGCTTTAGTTCCGCTCTCAGCTACTAATAAAGCTTGATTTGCACCTGCGGTTGATGCTTCTGCTTGTTCGGCTGATTGCTGAGATGATGCGCCGAGTTCGTCCATCGTGCTACTCATTTGCCTAATCGAAGCTGCTTGAGTTGCGATGGTACGTTCTTGTTCTTCGACTGCTGAAGCAATTTGATTGGAGGAAGAAGCAATACTGCTGGTAGAGTTTTGCAAACCGAGGGCAATGTTCCGCGCGATCGCCCAAATAACACCTAAAATAACTAGATTGAGCGCGAACAAAATTAACTGAATTGCTCTTAATCTATTGGCTTTTGCCTGAGAATATGCCTCAGCAGCAGATACAGCTTCATTTGCTAAGTCAAAATAATCTTCGCTTTGAGTCAGTAATTCATTGCGCGATTGCGGTGACACTCTTGCTTGAGCAATTGTACCTTTGAGACTTTGCCAAGAGTTTTGCACTTCGCCTAATTTGGCAACAAATTCGGGATCTGTAGCTGCGGGTAGTTCTAACTCGCGATCGCCTTTAACTAAGCCAGCAACTATTTTGTCTAGCCTAGCAATCAATTCATCGCTTTTTTTACCTGCCATTTCTAGTTTGACAAGTCTTTGCGTAGCTCCTCTTACTATCCCTGCATAATTAACAACTTTGCTATCATTTGCTACGCTGTTTATATACACTGAAAACACATTGCTTACTGCAAAAACTAAAAGCCCGATGGCTGCACCGCGTAACTGATCGGTAATTTTCATAAAAATAATTCCTACAATATTTAAATTTCTTCGTTGACTGTTAATAAGCTACTTTTAAGTAATTTGGGTAAATCAATAATAGTCAACATTTTTTCTGAATAAGGGGCAGTACCTCGGAGATATTCATCATTAGTATTTGGCACTGCTATAGGTAGGTTTGTTATTTCCGAGGGATGTATATACATCACATCAAACACATCATCTACAGGGAAGCCAGCTACTAAATCGTTCATGCTAACTACCAAAGCTTTAGTGCCATTTTTCGTTACTGCAAGCGGCATATTTAAGGCGCTACGAATATCTACTAATGTCAAAATATCTCCGCGTAAATTCATATTGCCAACAACGTGAGGAGGGCAGCAAGGAATCGGTGTAACGTTGCGAACGCGAGTAAATTCTTGAACTAATTCAAGGTCAAGTCCAAAATATTCGTTATTTAAACCTATAACTGCTAAAGGTAGCAATCCAGACAACTCAGCATTTTCTGTTACTTGTTTTAGATGCTCTGCTCGTTCGCGGTAGATTGCTTTTTCTTTTTCAGTAGCGTTAGGGCAACAGAGTTTGTAAAAATCGGTAATTAAACTAGATTTTTGTGGTAACTCAGACGATGCAATTTGTCGATCTAAATCTTCTCTATTTTCAGCGTCAATTAATGCTTCAACAGTATCAACATCGCGGAGTAAATTGTGATGATTAGCAAGAATAATAGTATCAAAGTCTACTTTGGCTATACCAGCTACAAATCTAGAATTAATGTGCTTGACTCGTCCAAAGTCTATGTCAGACTCTATTGCCTGCAACTCAACATCTTTGACTTCATATACTGTATTAACAATAATGCCAATTTGCAGCCCGTCGCAGTCTAATACAATGACGCTATCGGTTAATTGACACTCTTGCATCGGTAGCCCCAAACGCAAATCGAGATGCATTACAGGCACAATTTTGCCGCGCAAGTTTAGCATTCCCACAATGTCATCTGGTGCTTCAGCTACAGAAATAAGTTCGGGAAGCTGAAAAATTTCTTGTACTAATAAAGCATCTATACCGTAGTACAAGTTGTGCAAGCTAAAAATTAGATAAGGTTTATTTTCCATCTTGGTTTGTCAGAGTAAAAATTAAAGTAAAACCTATAAATTTAAGTAGAAGATAAGCTTGTAGAAGTGTCTTCTCCATAAACGTACTTCCCTACTAGCTGACACAACTTGTCCGCTTCAAATGGTTTGGTAATGTACTCGGTAGAACCAGCAAATTTACCTTTAACCTTGTCAAAGAAACCATCTCTAGCTGTAACCATGACAATCGGTAAGTTACGGAATTTAGGAATAGTACGTACAGTACGACATACCTCCAAGCCATCAATATCTGGCATTGTTACGTCTAGCAATAACAGTGCTATTTCACTGCGATGCAATAACATCAGTGCATCTTTAGCGTTGCTGGCGATTAATACTTGATATTGCTCGGATAGCGCTCTTTTGAGCATTACTTGCATCACAGGGCTATCATCGACTGCAAGGACAACAGGTAATTCCTTTTTCGGTGCAGGGGCGTTGCTTCCAGCAATTGCTACCCAACCTGCTTGCACCCAAGGTAAGTAAGATTGAGCTATTTGCAGAGGATCTTTATTTAATCCTTCAGCAATATCAACAAGCGATCGCTTACCATCAGCCCATTGTTCTAAATGCTTGCGTACCGCAGGGTTAGTAATTTTATTAGCATTATTTGGCTGCAAATAAGGGACCGCATCCATTGAGGGGATGGTAGGAACAAAGGTAGCCCACTGCTTTTGTCTTTGAGCGATTTCGTGCATTAGCTTAGATTGGTCTAAGCCGCGAGCAGGTTCACCGTAAGTAAGGTCGAAATCTATGGCATTATCTAGTCTGTAACTGCCAGCGTGAGGTAGTATTTGTTCGAGTGCTAAAACTGCCTGCGCGTGCATCAACGCCTGAATTTGCTCCCAGTTGAATAACCGCATTTTTACTAGCAAGTCTAAAAGCGATCGCAATGAGGTTGAATTTGCTGCTTTTTGCGTGGCTAAACCAATGGCGCTGTCAGTCCATTCGTGATTTAACTTGCGTCCTAACTCTTGAGCGAATTCTTGATTGTTGGGTAAAGTTGTACCACCATAGACGATTTGACCTTGGCGTAAAACTAAAACGCGGGATCTTTTCTTTGGCTGCAAATTTATATTCGTATCTACATACAAAATTCCTGTGGTTTGCTTGCTTTGTAATTCTTCTATAATGCTGGCTAACTGCCGAGCTTGATATTCAGTTTGGCTCATAATGTTTGTAATAAAGAAGCTTTTTTCAATAAACTCTTTTGTTATGTTTTAGTAAACTATGCTTATGACATCCATCAATATATTGAATTTCCCTGGCAAGTTTATCTGTAAACTTACTGAACTTTTGCTTCTATACACTTTTTGTCAGTGATATTACATAGCTTCCAAGCCAGGACTTTATTATATTTTTAAGAAATATAAACTCGACTAAAAGTAGCCTGCTCCTACAAGCTATTGACCTACTTTGCCTTAGCTAGCACAGCCGCTTCGACTATCTTTGAGTAATAAAAAGTACAGTTAAAATTTCAAGCTATTAAGATAAAGCATTAACTCACTAGCAGTATTTTCACCTGGTTGTACGGTGGTGTGTGCTGGAAAATCCTTAAGTAATTCTCTAGCTGTGCTTATCATTTTTTTTGATCTATTATTGTCACCTTCATTTTGATAAATAATCCCTAGTTCTACGTAAGCCGTAATAGCAGATGGTTCTAGGTAAATTATTTTCTTGAATAGCTCTTTAGCTCGCTCAATATCGCCTTTTTCTTCAGCAATATGGGCAAATAAATAGTACGGAGCAATCGCTATAGCATCGATTTCAATGGCTTTTTGGCAATAAGCGGCGGCTTTTTCTGCTTCGCCCAAATTTGCCCAAGCTTGGGCGAGGAGATAACAAGCACCAAAATGATGCGGTTGCTGCTTAATTACTTGTTCTGCTGTGTGAATTGCGATCGCATACTCGCCATGCTTAAATAGAATTTCTGCTTTCTTAAAATGTGTAGAGTCAGTTCGATCTACTGTAATGCTGCGCTTAGGTGCTATTACTTCTGGAGATTTTATCGGCGCTGATTGAGGTAAATATTTTTTAGATAAAGTCTCAGTATTTTTACCAGGTAGTAGCTTTGGTACGTCTGTTAAAACAGGTAACAATTGCAGCGGTTTTGCAGGTACTTCCGCTTGTTCATTTTCACTACGTTGATATACTACTGACTGTGGAAATACCTTAGTTTTTAATTTGCCCAAATTTAGCCCGTGAAGTTCTGCGTGTCCTACGATCAGATATCCTGTGGTTTTGAGCGTGTTGTAAAACTTATCTAAAACAATGGCAATAGATTTGGAATCAAAGTAAATAAAAACGTTACGACAAATAATAATATCCATTCCGTAAATATCAGTAGCAGTGTTTGGAAAAGGATATTTAATTAAATTATTTGCTTGAAACTTCACTAAAGAGCGGATTTGCTGTTTTATTTCCCAAGTTTGCTGGCGTTGATTGAAGTAGTTATTTTTAATTTCTGGGTCAACCATGCGAAAAGACCATGCTTCATAAATGCCGCGCCTAGCTTTATTAATTGATTCTAAATTTAAGTCAGTTCCCAAAAGTAGAATTTGCCAATTATGTATGTCGGGAATTAATTCTTTAACTAAAATAGCTAAAGAATAAACTTCTTCTCCTGTAGAACAACCTGCGCTCCAAATTCTTAGCGATGGTTTGGCTTGATTGCTAGTAGATTCCTGCCTTTTTTGTTCGATTAGTTTTGGTAAAATTGTTTTTCTGAGCAGTTCGATTTGTCCGCGATCGCGAAAAAAATAACTTTCGCCTATTGTTAGCTGCAAAGCCAGTTCTTTCCATTCGCGATCGCTTGGTGTTTCTCTAACAGAGCTATTACTATTACCGTTACTAGCATTTAATAGTTGATAGTAGTGTTCTGGCGATGATATATTCAGCAATTTCATCCGCGTATAAATCTTTTTAGCTAAATTCTCTCTGTCTTGTTCGCGGATATGTAAACCTGTATGCGTAGCAATTAGTTGCAAGAATTGCTGTAATAATTGGTCGTTCATTGCCCAGCTAAAAAAAACTTTATTTAAAGTATTCCCAAGTAACGCAGCAATCTAACAGGTGTTTGCTATTTTTTACGGAGTGAAAATACGCGCTAACAGACCGTTGTCTCAGGCTAGCGACTAGATGACAATATTTGCCCCTAACTAAGGACACAAAAACTGTATCAACAGTTACAAAAGTCTGGAATAACTAGCTAATTGGTTCTACTGCAAAAAATAATCTATTAAATTACTAACAAACTGGTATATAGTGGCTGCATATTTGCCTAATTGACTGCGATCGCTAAAGTAATCGCAATTTAACTAAACTTATGACTCTTAACCGAAGAAAAGTTCTGTTTTTATTAGGAGCAACTGGTAGTGCAGTGGCTTTAGAGACTTGCCGTTCCTTGGTATGGACAGATGTAGCAGCAGCCCAAACATCTACTAGCGGGAAAATTACTTTGCCGCCTTTACCTTACGATTACAAGGCTTTGGAACCCCATATCGATGCGCGAACCATGCGGTTTCACCATGACAACCATCATGCAACTTATGTCAAAAACCTGAACGCAGCTTTAGCGAAGTATCCTAATTTGCAAAGCAAAAGCGTAGAACAACTCCTAAGAGAAATTCAGAGCGTACCTGAAGATATTCGCACCACAGTCCGCAATAATGGCGGCGGGCATGAAAATCACTCGATGTTTTGGCGGATTATGAAGCCAAAAGGAGGCGGAGAACCAACAGGAGCGATCGCTAGTGCCATTAAAGCAGATTTTGGCAGCTTTGCCACTTTTAAGCAGCAGTTCAACGAGGCTGGTTCTAAGCGTTTTGGTAGCGGCTGGGTGTGGCTGATCCGTAATCCTGCGGGTAAGCTGCAAATTACCAGTACCCCCAATCAAGATAGCCCGTTAATGGAAGGCAATTATCCAATTATGGGCAATGACGTGTGGGAACACGCCTACTATCTCAAGTATCAAAACCGTCGGGCTGAATATCTTACTGCTTGGTGGAATGTAATCAACTGGGATGAAGTTAATCGGCGGTTAGCGCAAGCAACCAAAGCGTAAAGTTTAAATAATTTTGTCAAGTACCTGTCTACGTAAATTTACCTGCTTTAATAAGAGCAGGTAAATTTGTAACGGGCAAGAGGTAGTCAAAGTGATTTATCTAGCGGAAGTACAAAGGGGTAAAACTGGGTTTAGAGGTATTGCTAAGTCAGAGCTAAAACTGCTAGCGTTGCAACGATCTGCCAAAAGTTGGATTCCAGTACAAAGCCAAGAAGCGATCGCTTTAGATCAATCATACGACTTCAATGTGGGAGTGCTGGTAATAGTACAAATCAATGCCAATCGTCAAGTCCAAGATGTGCAAACAGCGACGCACAGAATCCTCCACGTTTTGCAAACATTTTCTCACCAGCTAGAAACTGCCCAAAAGCAGGAAGAGGATATCAAGTTATGGCAGGAATCTCTGCATTATCAAAGTGAGGAAATGAATCGCTACAAAATGGAAACTGAAGCACAGTTGCAAGAAATAGACGTGCTAAGAGAAGAGACAGAGCAACTGCGCCAAGAAATCCAACGCGGGCATGAAGAATTAGCCTTAGCTCAAGCGAAGCTGAGTCAAGAACAGCAAGATTTAGCAGAAAAACAACAGCATTGGCAAGGTATAGAGGCGCAAAGACAGGAATTAGAACAGCAGCAGCAAAAAATCACTATTGACAAGCAAGAAATCGAGCAAGCTTGGGAACATATCCGCCACCAGCAGCAAGCTTTAGCCGAAGAACAAAAACGCGCTCAAGATTTAGAAGCCCAAAAACAGCAACTAGAGCAACAGCAACAAAAAATTGGCGAGCAGAACCAACAGATAAAGAAAGCTTGGGAAGATTTGCGCTACGAAAAGCTATGTATGGAGGAGTTACAGCAGGAAATTCACTACGAGCAAGAACGTTTGGCAACAGATATTAATAGTGGAGCTAAATTAAGATAGAGACTAATCGAGAGCTTAATTTTTCTTAAGATAGTTATAGTAAGTCTGCAATTTAGATAACTATGCTCTCGGCGAAAACACAACCTCAAGAATCTAATACTGCCCAACCTTGGCAAATTAAGCTGTTATACGATGGTGAATGTCCTTTATGCCTACGCGAAGTAAACTTTTTACGCAAACGCGATGCGGGAAGAGGCATTGTAGCTTTTGTCGATATTGCTGACGACTTCTACAATCCTGACGAGAATGGCGGCATTGACTACACAACAGCGATGGGCAGAATCCATGCTGTACTTCCTGACGGCAGCGTTGTCAAAAATGTTGAGGTATTTCGTCGCGTTTATGAAGCTTTGGGGATGGGATGGGTATATGCAATTACCAAGTTGCCTGTAATTGGGGCGATCGCCGATACTTTATATGGTATATGGGCAGATTGGCGGCTGAAATTGACGGGTAGACCAGATTTAGCGACAATAGAACGCGATCGCCTACAACGGATTGAATGCAACACACAAGGGCGCTGTAAAGTTGAATAACTACCCTGACGCGAGACAATACGCCCCAGCTACAGAACGCAACCGCGAACCAATTTTAGAGGTATTGCAAGCAGTTTTACCGCCTAATGGGACGATCTTAGAAGTTGCTAGCGGCACTGGGCAACACGCGGTGTATTTTGCCCCGCGTCTTGCTCCGCGTAAGTGGCTGCCTTCTGATACTAATCCAGTAGCCCTTGCTAGTATTGCAGCTTGGCGGCAATATTGTCCCTGTGAGAACTTGTACGCACCAATCGATCTAGATGTCTGCGCTCCAAGTTGGCATATAGAAACAAACATAGTGGCGATCGCTAGTATTAATATGATTCATATTGCGCCTTGGGCTGCTTGTTTGGGGCTAATAGCAGGTGCAAAGCGGCTTTTGCCACCAGGAGGTATTTTGTACCTTTACGGACCTTTTAAGCAAGGTGGCGAGCATACAGCGCCTAGTAATGCTGCTTTTGATGCTAGCTTGAGAGCGCAAAATCCCCACTGGGGGATTAGAAATCTAGAGGAAGTAGTAGCCGTTGCCCAAGCGGAAAATTTCTTGCTGCTCAAAACTATTGCTATGCCTGCTAATAATTATTCTGTTGTTTGGCAAAAAAACACATAGATTTAAAGACGAACTAAGTATTTACACTAAGAGAAATAAACACGATAGAATTAACACCCTAGCTCACCCGAAAGAGCGATCGCTTGATTACACTAGGAAATATAAACTTTTAGGCGCTGAAGTTCTTGGGTGCTGTTATCTTAAACTGCTATTTGTGGAATCTGCATAAGTCAAGAAAGTCAGCCAATCAGCACAAGTAAACATATAAGTAATGAGCGAACAGCAATTTAAACAACAGATTCAAGCGATTGGGCAACAAATGGCGGTTATGTATAGTTACATGATGCATTTACCGCCCTCAGAACGAAAACAGGTTGCTGAAGTTATCCCAGAAATTACTTCTGCCCTGAGCAATCTTGAAGTGCTTTATCAGGAGATGCAAGAGAGTTTAGAAATATCAGCCGTCACTGAAGAAGAGCTTTTAGAACAAAATCACCGAGCGATCGCCGAATTTCATTATTATCAAAACTTATTCCAATTAAGTGTAGACGCTTTTTTATTGACCGATACTAACGGCATAATTTTAGAGGCAAATCATGCGATCGCTAAATTATTGGATGTGCCACAAAACCACTTGACTGGTAAACCTCTGGCTACTTTTGTCACTCAAAGCGATTTGCAAGCGTTTCGCACTCTTCTTTCCCATGTTTCTCTTGTTAGCGAAGACGTGCAGAATTTGCAGATTAATCTATGTCCAAGACACGGCAAACCATTTGCAGCCAGGTTAAAAGTAGCAACTGTTGGCGATGATGATGCGGTTAAAGCATTGCGAATTGGCGTGCATGACATGAGCGAGTACAAGCAGTTTTTGGCTCAAAGCGATATGCAAGCTGAAGTTACTACTCCCCTCACCGTATTACCGCAATCCCTTGATGGTTTACAAGTTCTAGTTGTTGATGACGAAGCCGATGTCCGCGATTTTATTACTACTGTTTTGGAGACGCAAGGTGTCTGCGTGAGGGCAGTCGCAAGTGCCTCAGCAGCGTTAGAGGAGTTAGAGCAATTTTCACCTGACGTATTGGTAAGTGACATTCGGATGCCTGGTGGAGATGGGTACAGCCTGATTCGACAAATTAGAGCATTAGAAGCTAGGCAGAGGAAACATATTCCCGCTGCCGCAATTACAGCTTATCTAGATGAGGATCGAGCAAAAGCTATCAGTGCTGGCTTTGAGTCGTATTTACACAAATTAGCTCAACCTAGCGAGTTGATTGAGATGGTAGCTCAATTGGCAGGACGGAATAATTCGTAATTGAAGAAGGACAGTCTTAGTAATTCGCGCGTTGGTGTATTTCAAAGATGGTAAAAGACTACGCTAGTCTTTTGGTTCGCTTGGCGAATTTAACTGGGGATTGCTGCGTTTGAGGTCGTCGATATCAACTAATACTAATACTGCCCCGTCGATTTTGTTGTCAATTGTGCGATAAGGGCGAATCCGCAGATCGTACCAATGCCCGTCGCGATCTTGAATTTCTTGAGCTTTTAAATTGAGCGTACGAATCACTTCTAAAATTTGTTGTTCTAAATTGGGTACATTCAACTTATGAGTAATGTCGCTCAACGGTCGCCCAATATCAGTAGAAATTAAGTTAAAAATACCTTCGACTGCTGGCGTAAATTGCCGAATTTGCAAGTCGCCTCCTAGCATCAAAATGGGAATATTAATACTACTAAGCAGATTTTGCAAATCGTTACTTACCTGCGTTGCTTCTAGCGTGCGGCGGCGCAATTCCTCATTTACAGTATTTAGTTCTTCATTTGCCGCCTGAATTTCTTCTTTAGCTGTTTCTAGTTCCTCATTGGTACTTTGCAATTCTTCATTGCTAGATAAAATCTCTTCGTTGGCGGCTCGTAAGTCTTGGTTTGTAGCTTGTTGCTCTTCTATAATCGATTGCAGATGCTCTCTTGTTGTTGCTAATTCTTGCTGCAACCTAGTAATTTCCTGAGCGTCTCTAGTTTTGCGTTTAGAGGGAGTGCTGCTATCATCGCTGGCTGCGGGCAGAACCGGAAGCGGCATTTCTGTAAATAGCACTAAATAACACTCTTGCGTAGCAGTTTGCAACGGAATTACATTGATAGTAATTTGTCGGGTGCGATCGCCTTCTCGTACTTGTATGCCTTCGCGTTTGAGGGGTAGCTTTTGCTGTCTTGCCTGATAAATTGCTGTTTGTAATTCTCGGCGCAATTCTTCTTTTGCCATGCGAAGCAAGTTCAAACTTGCCTTACCAGGCGCAGGTTCTAGGTAAGAACTGGTTTGTCCGCGAAATTGGATAATATCCAAGTTGATATCGATGACGATGCCAGCGGGGGCATATTGATTCAGGACAATCTTATCTGCTTCTTTCTGGATTTCTAAGTCGCTAGGAATTTGCTCTGTCGCCAGAGTTGGTGGTTTGACGATCGCTGGCGAATAACTGCTAGGGATAATATCAACGTTAAGTCGAGTCGATGTGATTTGTTTGGCATAAATTTTGTTCTTTTTGTCGTACAGAGTAAATAGGTCAGCAAAATCGCCAATCGTTTCGGAAGTGCCTAACATTAAAAAACCTGTAGATTTTAGCCCGTAGTGAAATACTGGTAACAGCTTTTGTTGTAAAGGAGTCCCTAAATAAATCAGCACGTTGCGACAGCTAATCAAGTCAAGGCGCGAGAATGGCGGATCGCCAATCAGATTTTGTCTGGCAAAAACGCACAGTTCGCGTACGTGCTTGCTAATTTGGTAGTTATCTTCAACTTGAACGAAAAACCGATAGAGACGTTCAGAGGAGACGTTGGCAACTTGGCTAAGGGTGTAGATACCATTGCGGGCGTGTTCTATCGCTGTTTCACTAATATCAGTTGCATAAATTTGGATTGGCAATCGTGGCAAGCGATCGGCTAAAAACTCTAGCAAGCAAATAGCAATGGAATAAGCCTCCTCACCTGTCGAACAGCCTGCAACCCAAATCCGAATCGGTGTCTGCGGCGATTTATCTTTAACGATCGCGGGAAAAACTAAAGTTTTTAGTGCCTCGAAGCTTTCTGGGTCGCGGAAAAAACTGGTAACGTGAATTAAAGCATCTTCATACAATGCCATCACTTCTGTAGGGTTATTTTGCAGATAGCGGGCATAATCTTTGACATTTTCTAGCTTATACAACAACATCCGCCGCCCAATCCGCCGATTTAAGGTAGTTTGTTTGTAGTAAGTAAAGTCAACTCCTGTTGCTTTACGCAGCAAATCAAAAATAATCGATAGTGCATCTTGGCTTTCACTGGAAGTTGGCATTACTTCTGTTTCTGTTGCAGACGAATTAGCGAGGTAAGGATGATTGCCGATTTCTGCTAGCTTGGCGGCAATTTGGTCAGGAGGTAAGATAAAGTCTACCTGACCTGTGGCGATCGCTGTATTGGGCATACTATTGACTTGAGCGCTGCCCTCAGATTGAGCAAAAGTTACGCCGCCTGCTGCCTTGATTGCCTCGATTCCCCTCGCGCCGTCAGAATCGCCCCCTGATAGAATTACGCCGATCGCTTTTTTGCCCCGTTCTTCAGCAAGGGAAAGCAAAAATGTATCGACTGACATAAATACTCGACTTGAACTCGTTCGAGGTGTTAGCTTTAATACCCCTTGCTCGATAGTCATACTGGCATTGGGGGGAATGACATACACTTGATTGGGTGCGATCGCCATGCCATCTTTTACTTCTTGCACTGGCATCCTAGTTGTCCTAGCCAGAATCAGGCTTAACACGCTCTCTTGGTTTGCAGGCATATGTTGCACGATTGCAAATGCCATACCTGTATTGGCAGGCAAATAAGTTAGTAATTGAGTAAAAGCTTCTAATCCACCTGCAGATGCTCCAATCCCAACTACCGGAAATAACGGATCTTTTTCCTGCCTCTGGTGGCTAGGCGCTTCACCATCTGAGGGGTTGGGCTGAGATTTTTTGGCAGCACGTCTGGGGTTCATATCTGATAGTCGTAATCTTGCTTGTTTAGCTCGCTCGCCTATCTATGATATGGCAACATAAATCTCTAACTACTGCTGTGATGCTAGATGTATAGCAGTTGACTAACATAGTTTGCAAAGCAAAATATAGCTAGTCTTGAGGGGGTGATATCTGCAAAGTTAAAGTGCTAGCCTGATTAAGTAGAGGTGTAGCAAGTGCCATTGCAGGTTAGTAAGGACGCGGTGGCGTTGCCCCGTAGTAGCTCAAACCTTGGTGGAGTAAGCATCATAACTTTAATTGCTACATCTAAATATTGCCGCGAGCAGGAGCATTGAGTGTTAACGCCGGACATTGTTGTAATTGGAGCATCAGCCGGAGGGCTGAAAGCTTTTGAAGCGCTTGTTTCTCAACTGCCAGCTAATTTTCCGGCAGCTGTCTTTATCGTTTGGCATATTTCCCCAGACTACCCTAGCCTGCTACCCGAAATCTTGGCTAGGGTGACTTTACTAAAAGTTGCTCACGCTGTCCATATGGAGGCGATCGCCCCTGGACGCATTTATATTGCTCCGCCAGATCGCCATCTGGTGATTGAATCGGACTTTGTTCGTCTTAGTCGTGGTCCCAAGGAAAACCGCTTTCGTCCGGCGATCGATGTTTTATTTCGTTCTGCTGCTCGTGCTTATGCCCAAAGAGTTATTGGGGTAGTTTTGAGTGGCAGTCTCGACGACGGAGCGGCGGGGCTATATGCAATTAAGGAACGAGGCGGGCAAGCTGTCGTTCAAGATCCGGCTGATGCGCTGCATCCCTCAATGCCAAGAGCGGCAATGAAAGCTGTTGCTGTCGATTACTGCGTGCCTGTTATCCAAATGGGAGCTTTGTTAGCTCGTCTAGTTGATGAACCTATCCCAGTACAACAGGTTTTACCTGTATCTCAGCTAATGGATCTTGAAGTTGGCGTTGCTCAAGAAGACAACGGGCTGGAGATGGGCATTATGAAGCTAGGCGAACTTTCTCCCTATACTTGTCCTGAGTGTCACGGCGTACTGATGCAGTTGAAAGAAGGTAGTCTTATTCGCTTTCGCTGTCATACAGGACACGCTTATTCGCTCAATACACTTTTAGCAGAGGTAACGCAGTCGATTGAAGAAACCTTGTGGGATGGCATCCGCACGATTGAGGCAAGTGAGATGTTGATGAACCACATGGCTGAACATCTGCACCAAGTAAACGAGCATGAAGCAGCCGATCTGCTGTTGGAAAAAGTCCAGCAAGCAAAGCGGCGGGCTAATTTGGTCAGGCAAGCAGTAATGAGTAATGAAATCTTAACCCAAGAAAATGTCGATGAAGAAATTAAGGACAGTTAATTAGCTCTTGAGCGCATATAGGAAATATCTGCTTTTAAGATAGTATTTGTCATTCCTATAGTTTTGCCGCGAACGATTGACTGGCGCAATGAAGCTCTTAATATTTGACTTTTGGCAAGCACTTCCTTAACCTGACGTTCTTGCTCGGTCAAATTGGTAAATAGCTCTGCTTTGAGGGTGTCTTTCGGCTGCCCGCGATCGCCAAGCTCAAACTTGGTAACAGAGAGCGGGGTTGAGTTTGAAGAGTCAGTGATAACAGCCAGTTGTTGCAGTTGCAGCGTCAGTTTCTCAATTTGACGGTCGATCCCTGCTAGCTGTCGTCCTCGCTCGATCGCGGCTTTGTAATCTTCTACTAGCTCTGGTTTTAAGTGTTTTAACTTCTTGCCATCAAACAGCGCTTTGCGGCTTCTAACTTGCCAGTATTTGCGATCGGTACGGGCATTTCCCCCTGGCTTTACTTGCACTAGCCAGCAGTGCTGCAAATACCAACCTTGACTTGCGACCTGCACGCGTTCTTGATTGAGAGTATCTATGATGGATAAAAGTTTCTCTAAGCTGGGCATTTTTGATTCGTACGCATTTTTGACTTAATACTTGATTCGTACGCAAATTAAACTTACCATTTAAAGGTAACATGAAGTTCGTACGCAAAATCATTTTAAATGATTTTGCGTACGAATCAAGGCATAATACTTCCTAGAATTAGGCAGCAATCAAGCCCCCTGATTCTAGAGACTAATCGGCTGCGAGTCCATTTACCCCATAGGATCGGTAATGTCTGCTCAAATACGCCCCAAGAACAGTTTCTTGTGCGATCGCAGCAAAGACAGTGAGGAAGTCAACCAAGAATTTGAAGCATTGTTAGACTACCTCAAGCACAACCACAAATGCGATTTGACAGGTTACAAACGTTCCACTCTAATGCGACGGTTTCACCAGCGGATGCAGAGCATCAAAATAGATAGCTATAGCAGCTACCTAGGGTATTTGCAAACTCACGGCGAAGAGTACCTAGTCATTTTAGAGTACGTTTTGATCAACGTTACCAGTTTTTTTCGCGATCGCGACACTTGGGAATATTTGGCAACAGAAATTGTGCCGACAATCATTGCCAACAAGCAACCCGACGAACAAATTAAAGTCTGGAGTGCAGGCTGTGCAAGCGGGCAAGAAGTTTATAGTCTTTTAATTCTACTTGCAGAAGCTCTAGGCATCGAATCTTGCTTGCAGCGAGTGCGGTGTTTTGCCACCGATGCTGACAAAGCAGCTATTTGGCAAGCTAGGCAAGGTATTTATAGCGAACTAGAAGTTGCCAGCATTCCTACTGAACTGCGCGATAAATACTTTGAGAAAACCATAAATGGTTATGTCTTTCACTCAAAACTGCGCCAGAAAGTTGTGTTTGCGTATCACGACTTGACTCAGGATGCGCCGATGTCAAAGATAGATTTGCTGGTCTGCCGCAACGTCATGATTTATTTCAACCTCAATATGCAAAACTCGATCCTAGCTCGCTTTCATATTGCGCTCAAAGATAATGGGTTTTTGTTTTTGGGTAAAACAGAGGCAGTAATCAACCGCCGACAAATTTTTAAGCCGATTAGTTTGAAGCACCACATTTATACCAAAGGGGCAAATTTAGAAGTAAAGGACTATTCATTAATCAATCCCCGATATCGAGAAAAACCAGCACTTGAAGCGAAACTCCAGCAAAATAACATCTGCCAAGCTGCGTACGAATCGCATCCGTTTGCTCAACTAATAGTAAATATTAATGGTTGTTTGATCGCCGTCAACAAACAGGCGAATACGCTATTTGGATTAACTTTAAAAGATTTGTACCGTCCGTTCGCAGAACTCGAAGTTGCCAAGCTATTAGACAACAGCGTTGCCCATAGAGCATTTTACCGCGATCGCCGTCCTCTGACCTTGAAAAATATGCAGTGGAAGGTAGCAAGATCGACAAAATTCCTCGATATTTTGATTACACCTGTTCTCAACCAAACAAAGTCTATGCTGGGGGTTAATTTAACATTCATTGCCGCAAGCGATCGACAACAAGTAGAGCAAGAAGAATTTGCAGGAGCGCCTCTTTTGAAATAGGGATCGGGCTGTAGGGTTTATTTTGAAAGCGCACCCTACTTTGTTGGATTCATGATGCGAACGCAGATGGACGCAGATGAACGCAGATGAAGACAGATGCTATCTGTAGGGTGTGTTGACTTGCAACGCACCTTACCCATCTTGTTTACCCTAAAATAAGGCAAAGTAGCTAAAACGATGGATAGGCTCAAGGGAGGCAAGATGAAGCGCAAGCATAGACAGGTATCGCGTGGCAGTGTTTTTCTCTCTGGTTTGCTGTTATCTGCAAGTTTTGCCCAGCCTCGTGTAGCAATATCTCTTCCTCTGCCAATTGTGGCTCAAGCGCAGTCGCAAGTGCCGCAAAATGACGTACAAAGGTTCAATCGTACGGTGACGCTGTTTAATGTTTTGTTGGCTGCTTTGGTAATACTTTTAGCTGGAGCGATCGCTAGTGCATTTCTATTACGGCGCAAGGTTATTAGTCAAGTAGCTGAAAGTGTTAGAGCAAATATCCAAGAAATTAAGGAATTGGATGCTAAAATTGCCAACGCTGATAAAGCAATTCAAGAAATTCTTAATGCTGCTCAAGATAATGCTGACGATATCGATAACGATTTGGAAGATTTGGAAGCAGAGATAAATCTCAAGAAACAAGACTTATCGCAGCAATTAGCGGATTTTTCTGCTTCTAAGCAAAAGTTGATCGCACAATTAGAGGCAAAAGTCAAGGATTCAGATGCTAATTTAGCAAGTTTAGTCAAACAATTTAATACTCAAATTAATAATCTTCAACAAGAAACGCAAAAGCAGCAAGCAGTAATATTACAAAACCTCGATAGATTAAGTGCTAACTTTCCTCAAGAGGCGCAAAAAATTCAAGCTGATATCCAAGCTCAAAAAGACACAATATTACAAAGCTTACAAAAGTCGCAAGCAGAGTTTGCAACGCAATTGCACAACCTGCAACTAGAAGCTGAATATCATAAAAAGTCTTTGCTAGAAAGTTTATCAGCAGCAAATACTGACTTTATATCGCAATTGCAGGCAGAAAAAGAAGCAACTTTAGCTAATTTAAAGCAGTCACGAACAGAATTTAATAAACAACTGCATACGCTTCAAGATGAAGCTGAAGGACAAAAAAATGCATTTATTCAAGCTATAGAAAAAGTAAGTAAATTTGTACCGCAACTTCAAGCAGAAATGCAAGAAGCAAAAAATAGATTTCTATCTGAGACAAAAGCAGCACAAACAGATTTTGCAAGTCAAGTTAACGCTCTACGACGAGAAACAGTAAATTCTAAAAACTCATTTATTCAAAACTTAGAACAAACGGGATTAGGATTTACGCCGCAACTCCAAGCAGAAAAAGACGCAATATTGCAAAACCTCAAGCGTTCGGAAGCAGAATTTAGTAAAAATTTGAGTGAGTTACAAGCAGAAGTAGAGAATCAACGAAGTTTGTTAAAGCAAAATATAGAGCGAATAGGAGTGGAAATAACTCCACAAATTCAAGCAGAGGTAGAAGTACAGAAAGAACAGATATTAGAAAATATCGAGCGAACGCAAGTAGAATTTGCAAGTCAACTTACCGAACTAAAACAAGAAATTGCCAATCGTCGCACCTCATTGCTACAAAACATAGAAGAAATAGGAGAAGAAATAACTCCGCAACTGCAAGCAGAAGTCCAAGCAGAGAAAGAAACAGTATTGCAAAATATTGGGCGATCGCAAGCTGATTTAATGGCAGAAGTATTCAAAGTACAATCAGAAATTGAATCGCAAAAGTATATAGTCTTAGATTATCTAAAACAAATAGAAAACGAAGTTGCAACCCGTTTAGCCGAACTAAGATTAAACGCTCAAAATCAGCAAGATATAATCGGGCAAAATCTCCAAGCTTTAGAGCCAGAATTTACAGCTAAACTCAATGAAATTCAAGTATCTGCGGTGCAACAAGCGCAACAGCAAAAAGATTTAGCGATTGAAAAATTAGAGCAATTACAAACAGATATTGCAGCCCAAATTGCCCAAACTCAAACAAGAATGCAAATAGAAGTAGGGCAAGACATAGAAAATCTTAACAAGCTAAAAAGCGAGTTTAATGATATGATGTCGAACTCGCAAACGGAAATAAGAACGCAGCAAAATAAAACTGTGGAAAATCTAGAGAAATTAAATACTGAATCTAACAATCAACTGGCTGCATTACAGTTAGAAATTCAAAACCGCAAGCAATTAACTCTAGAAAATTTAGACAAATTAGAAAGCACCCTAGCTGATGTACTAATGCAAGTACAAGCAGACGCTCAAACCCAAAAAGAGCAGATATTGCAGCAAATAGCAGATATCGCGCCCACGTCTTTATTAGAAGCCGCATTTGCCGACACATCAGAGAAAATTCAAACTCTCACAGAACAATTAGAACGCCTCTACAACAATCATCCTCAGTTGTTTTTAAATGCAGACGACTACATCACCGAAGGCAATATATTACTAGCACAAGGAAATTACCCAGAAGCGATCGCAGCTTACGACAAAGCCTTAGAAACAAAGCGCGATCGCCCGCAAGTATGGCAAGAAAGAGGTATGGCGCTATGGAAAATGCAGGAATATGCAAGTGCGATCGCCTCATTTGACACAGCATTAGAACTTGGTAGTGATAATCTCGATCTCTGGTATTACCGAGGAATCGCTTTAAAAGAGCTAAAAAGGTACGAAGAAGCGATCGCCTGCTTAGATCGAGTAGTAGAAATGCAAAGCGACAACTACCAAGCCTGGTTCAATCGCGGGATCGTTTTAGGTAGAGTTAAACAATACTCTGAAGCGATCGCATCCTACGACAAAGCCTTAGAAATTGCTCCCGACTACCATCAAGCTTGGGTAGATCGAGGAGTTGCATTAGGTAAGTTGCAACGTCACCAAGAAGCCTTTGCATCCTTCGATCGCGCAGTAGAAGTAGAACCAGATGATGCTGTAGCCTGGTTAAATCGTGGTATGGCGTTGCAGGTACTAGAAAAATACGAAGAAGCGATCGCCTCATTTGATAAAGCAATAGAACATAACCCCAATTCTTATAAAGCCTTAAACGCCAAAGGTTATTTGCTAGTGCAACTAGAGCGCGATGACGAGGCTTTAGAGAGCTTTGACAAAGCATTAGAGATTCAACCAGACTACCCCAACGCCTACTACAACAAAGCCGCGTGTTACGCTCTGCAAGGACAATTAAAACCAGCAATCCAAAACTTACAAACAGCAATTTCCCTCAATCCCCGCTATCGCCAAGAAGCGAAAACAGATCCAGATTTTGATGAAATAGCAGCCTCTAAGCGCTTTCAACAATTAGTTGAAGATTAATTACCAGTTAGTAGTAGGTACAAGCCAAGCAAAATTTATGGAGATTAACTGGTCACTGGTCACTGGTCACTGGTCACTGTTATTATGGCGTTGCTCCTGGTAGAGACGTAAAGCAAATTTGCCTGCTTTAGTCTTGCGAAGTTCTTTGATTACCGCAGCCATTTCCTCATTGGGTTTTCCAGCTTGAGTAAGTTGGATGGGATGCTGTTTGGGGCGCAAAACTGGAGATGCTAAGGCTGCAAATGTCAAGTCTGCGGCTGTAAATTTGTCACCAACTAAGTAAGAGCGATCGCCTGACAAACGCTGACTGACTAACTCGAAAATTTGTCTAACTTCTGTTAAAGAACTAGCGGCTGAAGCAGCAGAAACATCGTAAGCACGTTTGACAATCTGACGCATGACAGGAAATGCAACTTTTACCCCTACTTGCTCTAACTGTGTAGCGCCATTACTCCACATCTCTTGCAAAGCTTCGAGATCGCCTATGCGGTAATAATATCCCCATTGGCGAACATATACGCCCAACTTGCGATCGAATAATTCTTCTAATTGCTCGACTTGGGAGCGTAGTTGAGGATCGCTAGGGTATAAATGACGTTCCGTTGTAGCGATCGCATCAATATGGTGCAAAATATCTCTAGAATCAGTAAAAACGCCAGATTCAGTAACTAGAACTGGAACGCTTTTTCCTCCCAGCCTGCGAGTAGTCAAACGATGAAAAACTGGTGCGTGGCTTTCCTCTACATAAGGAACCTTCAGCCAATCTAGCGCCCATCTTGCTTTTTCACAGTAGTGGCTAATGGCAATCGTAATTAGGCGATTCATAGTTGTACCTATTGCAAGTTATTATCTCTGCGTTGCTCTACGCTTGATACCTAGCGCGTAGATGACAAAAGCAGCGATCGCGCCAATAGCTAAAAATAATAACCCATCGTTGGGCTGAGTAAAAGTTTCCTGCGCCAGTAGAAAACCAACAGCCGCCATTGCTGCTATAACTACAAGTCTCAAGCATTCTACAAATAAGTAACGATTGTTAGTCTTACCAATTTCTTTGCTAAGAGCGATCGCATCTACAATCACAAAAGAGCCAATACTGGAAAATATAATTAATCCGACAATATATTTCATCGCTCGCGCCTCGATTTAAACTTGTAACCTTAGTATTGCTTGCTCTAGTGCGACTGCTAAATTAGAAAAAGTTAAGGGCAGTGTCAAGAGATAGTTATGTACGCTGTAATTTCACGAGACAAAATTCAACTTCCCCCTGGAACTGTAGTCCGAATGCCTGGAAGTTGGCAAGACTACTGTGCCTTGCGCGATAGCCGAGGTGATGGCTCAATTCCCCGCATTAAGTATCGCGCTGGAGAAATTTTACTGATGAGTCCCCTTCCCAGACATGGACGTGAAGCCCATTTGCTTGCCAGAATTGTTGAAGTTTTACTAGATCGCCAAAACCGTAACTACGAAGCCTTTACCCCAATTACAATGGATATTCCCGAAGAAGGGGGAATTGAGCCAGACTACTGCTTTTATATTGACGACTGGGAGGCAGCCGTAGGTAAAGATCGGATTGATTGGCAAAGCGATCCGCCGCCGGATTTGATCATAGAAATTGATGTTACTACCTACACCGCCGCTACAGACTATTTGCCCTACAAAGTTCCAGAAGTTTGGTTATTCAAAAACAGCGGTTTAAAAATCTACAGTCTGCAAGAGGAAAGCTATCAATTGCAACCATCGAGCCGCTATTTTCCAGAAATTGACCTACCAACTTTAATTGCTCGAGTATTGCAAGTCGCATCACAGCAAGGAACTGGGTTTGCTCTGCGAGAATTCCGCCAAATGTTGCACGATCTATAAGTAATATTAGTTCGATAGTTAAGGTTGTACGCTTATATAGTGCGATCGCTTCTTTATCAGGAGATTAATTACTATGTCAGAAGCTAAAAATGTCCTTGGAGGCAAGCTAGAAGTTTGCTGCACAGATCCCATGACTGGATTTTATCGTACTGGTAGCTGCGAAACGGGACCTGAAGATCGCGGCATTCATATAGTTTGCGCTCAAGTTACTGAAGAGTTTTTAGCCTTTACCAAGTCTAGAGGCAACGATCTAAGTTCGCCGACGGGGAGTTTTCCAGGACTTAAACCAGGCGATTGCTGGTGTTTGTGTGCCTCGCGCTGGCAAGAAGCTAAGGAAGCTGGTGTTGCTCCCCCAGTAGTTTTAGCAGCAACTCACGTTTATGCGCTCGAACATCTGTCTCTAGATGACCTCAAGCAACATTCTGTAGAAGAAAAATTCTAAGGTTTATTTTGAGTTGCCAAAATTCGCCAGATAACAAAAACTGTAAAACCTACATAACCACATACTGCCAACCAATCTAGCAAACTGCTATCTGCCATAAATCAAAGTAGGACTCATTGCACAATCACAACATTATGCAATGTATCTTGGCGTAAAATTCCCAAAGGTGTCTAAAACCTGAGCCTACCTTGAGTTATTAACCGAAATCCTCCAGCCATCGCAGCAAAGGCGATAAAGAAGTTCCACAAGCTAGTTGGTTTTAAAATTACACCGCCACTCAAAAATACCAAAACTGCACCAATACCTAGCAAAATCCAGCCTAAATTACCTGTTTGTCTGGGAAAAAATAGCAGGCTGATAATTCCACCCATAATAGCTAATACAGAGCCACCAGCAGGGATGTCGCGCCAGAAATAAGGCGAGTAGTGGGTAGCAAAGATAATATTTTGCCCTAAAAAGTAGATGCCTAAGATTAGTAGGGCAACTCCTAAAAGCTTGCTCATAATTTTTCTATATCCTTAGCGTGCCTATTACTTACCTATAGTTCCCAAAAGCTCCTTGTCTGTTACAACTTTTGCCATTAGTGCGATCGCTACTTTCTGAGAGACTTGTTTAGGCTTGTTACATTTTCTCTTTATTGTTAATAAATATTGCAACTACTTGATTTAATTGTTAGCTTATGAATATGCAAACAAATGATGAGTGTTATTACTTAAAGGAGGCATTATGCTTCTCTCCTTACTAACCCTTGTAGCCATGATGTTATTTGGCGGTTGGATATTTGGCGCTATGTACCCTACTACTGGGAATGCTGGCAATCGAGCCAATATAACAAGCCGGAAGATTTCGCTGTTGTCGTTAATTTTGTTCGTATTCTTCCCTGGATTTTATCAGCCGCCATCTCCCGCACGTGACAATATAGACGATCGCATTTTAGGCAAGAAAGCGATCGCCATCTCAAGTACAGTTCTATCTAAAGAATGAGTAAAAGTACCTCTTAAGACAGGATGCTTGTATTTGACAGGTTGGTATTTTATTCATAGATAAAAACAACATTTAGTAAATCACTTTAACAAAACCGCCCTAGCTCTAGAGTTAGGGCGATTTAATTATTGACGCATCAAGTCAAAATAAATATGCAAACCTTAATCCAAAAATTCTCAATTATTAAAAGTACGCCAAAAGAAATTCTGCTATTTGATTCCGCATTAGCAGCAGAGGATATTGCCTATATGCTAGGTGGTCAATGGGACGGATGCAACGGCGTAGTAGTAGATAAGCGCGATCGCATAGCTGTTGATACAGCAGCTAGCTTGGTAGGTGCTACATGGTGCTATGGCGGTGTCTCCTCTGCTTTTTTAAAGCCTCTAAACGTTGACCAATTCAAAAAGCGCTATGCAGCAGGAGAAAGAAATTTTGTTAATGCTAACTTGAGGGGTGCTGCTCTAGTTCAGGTAAACTTAAGTGCAATCAACTTAAGTTGGGCAAAATTGAATTTAGCAGACCTAAGCGGAGCAAACTTAAGTAAAGCAGATTTAATATCAGCAGATCTACAGGAAGCTAACTTAAGTGGTACAGATTTAACAGGTGCTAATTTATCGATGGCAGATTTAAGAGGGGCGAACCTGCTAGACGCAAAGCTAGAATTAGCTTGTTTGCGCGGGGCAAAATTACCAAATAATTATCAAATTTGAGCGATCGCATCTTCCGCCAAAGCAATAGCGCCCCATAACGGCGCTTCATCGCCTAACATAGCTGGGACAATATCAAAATGAACTTCAGGTAAAGCAGTTTCACGGGCTACACGCTGAATTTCTGCCCAAAATGATTCGCCAGCTTTGGTTACACCACCACCTAATACAAACCGTTGCGGGTTAATTAAATTCGCAGCATTACCAATAGCTACTCCCAACGCCCAAGCTGCTTTTTGCAAAGCCTCCTCAGCTAAATCGTCTCCTTTTGCTGCTGCTTGACTTACTTCTACAGCCGTAATAGATTCTATATTTGCTCCTAAAGTACGCAATATCTTGCCGCGTTCTGGTTGTTGCTGCAATTGTTCTTGTACTTGCTGGGCGATGTATCTTCCCGATGCTAATCTTTCTAGACAGCCGCGTTTACCGCACAAGCATAAAGGACCTGTAGGATCTACTACAATATGTCCAATTTCCCCCGCCATTCCTTCTGTACCGCGCCAGGGGCGATCGCCTAGAATCCAACCACCGCCTACACCTGTACTCACTGTAATATACAGCAAGTTACTAAAGCCTTTACCCGCGCCAAAACGATGTTCTCCCATAGCTGCAACATTCGCATCGTTATCTACACTGACAGGAACATTAAATTCTGCGGCAAGGATGTCAGCTAAGGGTACATTCTCCCAGCCAGGAACGTGATGCGACAAGTGGACTGTACCAGTAATAGCATCTACAGGTCCGCCGAAGCTAACTCCAATTGCTGCTATTTGTTCTAGTTGCAATTCGCGCTTAAGAGTGCGGACGATCTCTAAATCTGTTGTCGCGCTTGCATTTGGGGGTGATAAAACGCGCCGATGCGATCGCAATTGATGTTCGCCGATAGTAATTACAGCCGCCGCCAGTTTAGTACCGCCGAAGTCTAAAGCTAGAATTGATGAAGTCACTGCCTTTATAGTTCAAACAAAAATTAATTCTACTGTTAGGCTATTACGGAAAGTTTGCTTGCGCAATGCTATAAATCAATTTTTTTAGCAGGGAATGAGCTACAAATGAATCTAGAGTCTATTGCCTTAATAATGAATATTTGAGTATAATTTTTTCGCGATCGCTTCCAGACAAAGCTATATTCTAGATATCTTATGATCTCAAGCAATGTACCTCTTATTTCTGTAATTATTCCAGCTTTTAATTGTGAAACAACTATTCGGGAAACGGTTAACTCTGTTTTAAATCAAACTTGGAAAAATTTAGAATTAATCGTAATTAATGATGGTTGCCAAGACTCAACTTTAGATATTGTTAAAAGTGTTACAGACTCGCGGCTCAAGGTCTTTTCTTATACTAATTCTGGTGTAGCTGCTAGTCGCAATCGAGGAATTTCTCATGCTACGGGGGAGTTGATTAGCTTTTTAGATGCTGACGACCTTTGGACAACAGACAAACTAGAAGCCCAATTAAAAGCCTTAGAAGCAAATTCTCAAGCAGATGTAGCATATAGTTGGACAGACCATATCGATGGCAATAATCAATTTTTAAGAGGAGGTCCTCGCCATATTGTAAATGGAGATGCGTACGTAGAGGTTTTAAAAAGTAATTTTTTAGCTAATGGCTCTAATATATTAGTTCGCTCTCAAGCTTTAAAGGAAGTAGGTGGCTTTGACAAAGCTTTTACTCCTGCGGAGGACTGGGATATGTATTTGAGGTTAGCAAAGCGCTATCACTTTGTTGCAGTGCCCTCTCCACAAATTTTGTATCGAATAACTTCTACTTCTGCATCAAGTAATGTTTTTAAGATGGAAGGGGTATGTTTGCAAATTATTGAACAACAATACAGCCAAGCTCCCGCAACCATGCAGTATCTAAAGACAGAGAGTTTAACTACTCTCTACAAATATTTAATATACAAAATATTTGAAGAATCTACAGGACGACAAAAAGGTATAAGAGCAGGTAAGTTATTGTGGGGGTACATCAAAAACGATCCTGCTAAACATCGACGGCTTCGTTTTAAGTTTTCCTTGTTGTCTGAAGTTGTAAAAATGACTTTACTGCCTAGTTATCAGCCATATCTACAATGGTAAAAACCCAACTAGCTTATAAATGCATGACAATTATTAAATATTGCATTGCACTACTGCTAGGCTAATTGTGAACCTCTTGCTCATCGCAATGCCAGAAGTAAGTTTTCGCGTTTTAGCAGAATTAAATGACTTTTTACCTAGCGATCGCAGACAAGTTTGTTTTACCCATTATTTTAAAGAGCGTCCGTCTATTAAGGACACTATTGAAGCATTAGGCGTACCTCATCCTGAAGTTGAAGCGATCGCTGTAAATGGTAAATGGGTAGATTTTGCCTACATAATTCAAGATAAAGACCAAATTAGCGTTTATCCTGTCTCCGAAGCTGCAAATATCCAAAATGCAGTTAGTTTGCGATCGCCGCTACCCCAAGTTAAGCGCTTTGTGCTAGATATTCACTTAGGCAAGCTAGCAAAGTCATTGCGGATGTTGGGGTTTGATACTTTGTATCGCAATGATTACCACGACGATTTATTAGCGGATATTTCTAGCCGTGAAGGGCGAATTTTGCTGACGCGCGATCGCGGTTTGCTCATGCGGAGTATTGTAACTTATGGCTACTACGTCAGGCACACTAATCCGCACAAGCAGTTAACAGAAGTATTTCAACGTTTTGCGCTTAAAGAAGGTGTAGCACCATTGCAAAGATGTTTGCGCTGCAATGGTTTATTAGTACCAGTAGCTAAAGAGAGTATCATCGACCAGCTACCACCGCAAGTTAGAGAGCAAGTAGATAAATTTTATCACTGTCAGCAGTGTCAGCAAGTATATTGGCAAGGAACGCATTACGAACGTATGCAAGAGTTTATTAAATCAGTGGTAGATAAATAAGCTTCTAGCTGCTACACAGAATTGTTTTGAATAGTGCGATCGCTTTTATCAAGCTTTAGCCATTGCTAGAAAAGTAAATACTCTAGATAGCGAGGAGAAATACATACAAATTATCTACTTTAACCCATAAATACAGCACCGCGAGATATTAACTCTTGACGTTGCTGATTTGTAATGCCAATACCTGTACCGAAATTGCAATTTTCTACTATTGCACCTTGCCAGATAGTTTCATTTAGCGTTGCACCTCGCAAATTAGCATTACTTAAATTTGCACCAGTAAAATTAGCAAATATCAAATCTGCATCAATTAAGCTACTACCACTTAAGTTTGCGTCTGACAAATTGCCACGAATAAAGTTTACACCATCTAGAACTAAATCAGGCAACTCTACAGCTTGTAAATTCGGAAACTTAGCTCTGCTAGGATTATTAAAAAAGCGCATCACGCAAGCTACATTTGCTTCTGTAAGCGGCATTTTAGTTAAAAAATCTGCATAACGTCCTAAACCAACTTGCTTGAGAGTCAAAAGACGTTCTTGGGGTGCTTGCAAAAGAAACTGTTTGCCTATTTGGTAATTATTTTGAGTAAGTTGCATTAATTTAATAGTTAGCTAGCATTGGGTAACAAACTAAGTTCAGCTTCGGCTGTTGCTAGATGCTTAATCAAAGTAGATTTAGGTAGAGCTATTTGCAAATGCTCCCAAGGTAATACTTGCTCTTTTGACCAATTGTTAGATACATAAAATTCCATTTCCGGAATTTGTCCTTGTAACTGCTTAAAAGCGCGGCGATAACTACCTAAAGTGTCGCCATAATGTCGAGTTAATTCTAGTAGATGAGACAAACGGCGATCGCCTCTAGACAACAAAGCCTGAATTACTGACCAATTGTAGCTCTCAGGACGAAAATCTATACCTTGTGGTTTCAACTGTTTTTGTAATAACTGCAAGCGTTTCTGAGCTTGAGGATTGACTCCAAACCACTGAAAAGGCGTATGAGCTTTGGGGACAAAAGTGCTGCATCCTAGCGTTAAACGCAAGCCTGGAGCCGCCTTTTTGATAGATTTCATCATCGCTACAGTTTGCTCTACATCTTCTAATTCTTCACCAGGAATTCCTACCATTCCGTAAAGCTTTAAACTGCTCAATCCGCCTGCTTTAGCATTGATTGCAGCTTGAATAATTTCATCGTTATTTAGTTTTTTATTGATGATTTGGCGCAAACGTGGAGATCCGCTTTCTACTGCAATTGTAAGCGATCGCGTGTCTCTTTTAGCAAGGGTTTCTGCTAGTTGTTTTGTTACCGTATTTGTACGTACCGAAGCTATGCTTAAACGCACATTGTCGTATTGTGGCTTACTTAGATAGTCGAGCAAAGTTGTAAATTCTGGATGTTGAGTTACAGAAGCACCAAGCAAGCCTAAGCGATTAGTTACAGACAAACCGCGTTCGATTGCTGGGATTAAAGAAGATTCCAAACTAGCAGTGCGAAAAGGTAAGGTTAAGTAACTTGCTAGGCAAAAACGGCACATTTCTGGGCAACTTCTGACTACTTCTACCATGTAAATATTTTCCCAAGCAGCTTTTTCAGTAACTACTGTAGAAGCTGATAAAGTGTTACCTCGGTAAGTTTGCTTGTCTACATGGCTGGGAATTTGATTTGTGACTGGTTGAATTGCTTGAACTTCACCAGTTGCATCTGCATAAGTTACCTCATACAAGCTAGGAACATATACTCCTGGTACTTGTGCTAGGTGAATTAATTTAGTTTTTCTGTCAGCATTTCTAACTTGTTTGTATGCGTCTAAAAAGCTACCTAACAAATTTTCACCATCACCTAGCAAGATAATGTCAAAAAAATCGGCAAAAGGTTCGGGATTAGCGCTTAAAACAGTACCGCCGCCAAAAACTAAAGGATGACTATCGTCTCGATTAGCAGTTCTGGTAGGGATTTGCAGCGATTCAAGTAAATGGAGGATATTTACATAGTCTAATTCCCACGAACAGGAAAAACCGATTAATTCGGGCGATCGCGGCAACTGTTCGTGCGTGTCAGTAAATAAACGACTAACAGCCACATCCTGGCGCATTGCCAAAGTAGCCCATACTACTTGATAGCCTAAGCTAGTAATGCCTACTGTGTACTCGTTAGGAAAAGCAAAAATAGTCTCTATAGCGTCAGTGTCGGAAGTAGCTGGAGTAAATAACAAGCGTTCGGCAGCAAATACAGAGGCAGTCACGATATGGTTTAGTTTTAGTGTCACTCATATCTAATTTTAAGCCATACGATTATCGAGTTAAAAATCAAAGTCAAGCCATTAGCCGCAATAATCGGTACAGCTTGCAAGTAAATTCCATATATTAGCCACAGCAAAACGCCTGTATTAAAAATAACTAGCGTATTTAGAGAAATATCTTTAGCTGACTTAGAACGCCAAACTTTGACTAACTGGGGAATAAAAGCGATCGTTGTTAATGTGCCAGCAATTAATCCTAATAATGTAATAAATTTCATTTATAAATATTTAAAACTTTTTTAATTATTTTGTAGCATTCTATTCTTGCAATCGCTAAATTAATAGCAATTGTACTTTCCCTATACCAATAACTTTTCATTAGATAAGAGACGATCTAGAGCATCCATGAGTATATTAATTTTTGCTAATAAGCTTTGATTTTCTGATAGGTAAGAAGCACTAATAACTTCGTTTATATTTTCTTCCATGCCAACAGGTAATTTGCTACATAAACTTTTAGCATATTGGATTAAACGCTTTTCTCCAGGATGTAATACATAATTTGCAGCAAAAATAATATCAAAATAGCTAGCCATTAAAGCTGCTATTCTATGATTTATAGCTATGATGTCGTTACGGCTAATTGCTACTTCTATTTGGTGAAAATAAGAAGAGATATTCTTACGTAAAATTGGATAATTTTTAGCAACAATTGCTCGCCTTAACAGTTCAGGATAAGGTTGATTTGCTGTTCGTTGCAACTTTTCAAACCAACCATCACGAGAGTATAAGAGATTTGAATGCACGATATTCCACCAAAAACAGGTAGAATATCCAACTGATGCTTGATATTCTACTAATACATTCTCTAATTGCGACTCAATCCAATCAGGCGAACGATACATAATATCAATTCCGCGTCCAGAATTGATATCTACAAATTCATCACCAGGTTCCCAAAACTGATTATCGATTTCTATTCGGGTAGCAAATTCTCTAGCAATATTTGCTCGAAAATCTGTAGGAATCTCCGCGCGAGTATAAACATAAATATCTAAATCGGAGAAACTATCGAAAACGTTAGCAACTTGAGAGCCTGCTAAAGTAACAGCTATAACTTGAGGTAAATTGCTGAATTTAGTTGCTATTTTCTTTGCAGTTGAAAGATTAGTTGCGCTCGTCATGAGTTTAGTACATTTATTAAATTGTAGAATAAATATTTCTGCTATCCTACAAAATAATAATGCGATCGCAACGCTACAATACCTTACACTGCCCTTGATGCCGTAATAGATGATCGCACAATACCAAAGCAACCATAGATTCTACCATAGGAACCGCTCTAGGAAGTACGCAAGGATCGTGCCTACCTTTACCTTTTAGCAGCATTTCCTCACCTTCCTTGTTCACCGTACGTTGCTCTTTACGGATAGTAGCAGTAGGTTTAAAAGCCACGCGCAGGATAATATTTTCCCCATTAGAAATACCACCTTGAACGCCACCAGAACGATTAGTTGCAGTGCGGACTTCACCCTGCTCATCAGTATAAAATTCATCATTATGTTCGCTACCAGTAAGCAAAGTTCCGGCAAAACCCGAACCAATTTCAAACCCCTTAGTAGCAGGCAAAGACATCACACCCTTAGCAATATCCGCCTCTACCCTGTCAAACACAGGAGAACCCAAACCTTTTGGCACGTTACGGGCGACACATTCAACCACACCACCTACCGAATCGCCCATACGTCCAATTTGTTCGATGCGTTCGATCATCCGTTCGGCACATTCAGCATCAGGACAGCGGACAATATTACTTTCAACCTGCGCCAAAGTAACATTATCAGGATTGACAACAGCCTCCAAATCCTGAATCCGTTTAACATAGGCAACAATTTCTAGCCCAGAAAAACTAGCAAGAATTTTTTTAGCGATCGCACCTGCTGCAACTCGTCCTATAGTTTCCCTAGCAGAAGAACGTCCGCCACCTTGCCAATTGCGAATACCATACTTAGCATCATAAGTCGCATCAGCATGAGAAGGGCGATAGCTTTGCGCCATTTCATCATAATCTTGAGGACGAGTATCCTTATTTCGCACTAAAATTGCGATCGGCGTACCCAAAGTCTTACCTTCAAACACCCCCGAAAGAATCTCGCAAGTATCAGCTTCCTTACGCGGTGTCGTAATTTTACTTTGTCCAGGTCGCCTGCGGTCTAACTCGTACTGAATCTCCGCCTCTGTAATCTCCAGACGAGGAGGACAGCCATCAATTATCACCCCAACACCACCACCATGAGACTCGCCAAAAGTAGTAACGCGAAACAAATGTCCAAAAGTATTACCCATGATGCGTCTTGTAAGATAGCCTGATGTTTTTGTAACACAATTGAGATAAAAGTCAAAAGTGAACGCGTTATCTAATTTTAGAGGAAGCCTCTAAAATCCGCGCGTCAAAAGTCAAAAGTCAAAAATTTTAGTCACATAAAGCGAACAATTTGTATTTCCCAACAGCCGTTAAGAACTAAACCTCACAAAAAATGCCATGCAAATCGCCCAATGCTTTCACACCGCCATATTAGTAACCGACCTGCAAAAAGCCGAACATTTTTACACCGACATTTTAGGATTAGCCAAAATAGAGCGAAATCTTAAATATCCTGGAACATGGTATCAAATCGGTAACTTCCAACTCCACCTCATAGAAGACAAAACCACAACAACCCAAATACAAAACCCAGAAAAATGGGGACGCAACCCCCATATAGCCTTCACCGTCACCAACTTAGAATCCGCCAAAACCCAACTCCAGGCACACAACTGCCCAATCCAGCCCAGCGCCTCCGGTAGAGCAGCCCTATTCACCAAAGATCCAGACAACAACATCATAGAGCTAACCCAACTATAAAATTCGTAATTCGTAATTCGTAATTCGTAATTGAAGAGGAAATAACAACATCATTGAACTAGCCCAACTATAAAATTCGTAATTCGTAATTCGTAATTCGTAATTGAAGAGGCAATAACAACATCATTGAACTAACCCAACTATAAAATTCGTAATTCGTAATTCGTAATTCGTAATTGAAGAGGAAATAACAACATCATTGAACTAGCCCAACTATAAAATTCGTAATTCGTAATTGAAGAGGAGACAACATTATCGAACTAACCTAACTCTAAACTCCTACCTCTGCGGTTCGCCCATGAAAATCATCGCCTACACCTACACCAACCCACTCCTAGAACCCCCTCCAGACCCCAACATCTGGGGATGGGAACCCGACAAAACCTACCAAGACATAGGCAAACGCACCCAACTCCAACAACTCCTCAAAGCAGCCCAAACCGACACCCCAGACTACCTACTCATCAGTCGCCTAGACCAACTAGGAGACACGATCGCCGAAATCACAAATCGCCTTCTGCTCCTAGAATCTCTCAACATCAAAATCATCGCCACCGAACAAACCACCCCCAAAGCAGATATACTCCAACTCCTGCAACAAATCCAGTACCAACAGCGCAGCAGCAGCATCCGCCAAGGACACGCCCGCAACCGCATCAACGCCCTTACCCCGCCAGGGAAAACCCCTTACGGCTACCGCAGAATCAGGAACCGCTACGCGATCGATCGCACCACAGCCCCAGTAGTCAAAGACTTTTTCGAGCAATTTCTCCTCTACGGTTCCCTGCGAGGCGCAGTCCGCTACCTAGCCCAAAAATACGCCAAAAAAATCTCCGTCACTACCGGAAGACGCTGGCTAACTAACCCCGTATATCGAGGCGATACAGCCTATCAAGACGGACAAATTCTCATCGACACCCACACGCCGATTATTTCCAGAGAAGAAGCTGCCCAAGTCGATCGCCTCCTGTACCGCAACCGTCGCCTACCGCCCCGTACAGCCAGCGCTAACCGCTCTTTAGCTGGTTTAGTAGTATGCAGATCGTGCCAGTCACCCATGACCGTTGTCAGCGTCACCAAACCCCGCAAAACAGACGAATATCTTTACCTGCGTCCTACAGCTTGCCCCCATCTGCCCAAATGTAAAGCGATCGCTTATCAAGAAGTATTGCAGCAAACAATCGCCACAATCTGCCACGACTTACCCCTAGCAGTAGCAGGCAAAAATTTACCTCAGTTGGATGCAGTAAAAAATTCCTACGAGCAAGCGATCGCCCGCCAGCAAGAAATTCTCGACCAACTTCCAGACTTAGTAGAAAACGGCATATTAGACGCAGAAACATCAGCTTTACGCGCCTACAAACTCCGCAGCGAAATATCCGAGGTGCAAGCACAACTAGCAACCCTACCGCCTGTAAACTTGCGTTCTGTAGCTCAAGCCTTATCTATACCTCAATTTTGGCTCGACTTATCTGAATTTGAGCGCCGCTTTTATTTTCGAGAATTTATTCGCCAAATTGAACTTTTGCGTCAAGATGAAACTTGGCAACTCCAAGTTATGTTTATCTTTTAACTAGCGAGTATAAATTTCCATGCATCGTTTACAGCATAAATGGACTCGTCAAAGCGATCGCCAGCTAGATTTGTTATGCATCTGCGCTCTACTATTAGCCGCATTACTAATATTTACGATTAATTTAGGCTCGCTACCCTTGCGCGACTGGGATGAAGGTACAGTTGCCCAAGTTGCCCGCGAAATTGCCCGCACTCCCATCGGTTCAGACGGTTGGCTGTACCCGACATCAGGCGGCGAATCTTATTTAAATAAACCGCCCTTGATGCATTGGCTAATTGCTTTAACTTACCGTATAGGTGGGGTAAATGAATGGACATCGCGCTTACCAGGAGCAATTTTGACAGCCATCTCCGTACCGCTACTTTACACTATCGGTCGAGAAATATTTCCGCAAAGGACAACGGCAATTTTTGCTAGCTTAGTTTACCTCACCATGCTGCCTGTAGTCCGTCACGGTAGATTAGCGATGTTAGATGGGGCTGTATTGTGTTTCTTTATATTGACAATTTTGTGCGTATTGCGTAGCCGCCGCAATTTGCGCTATTGCTTGGGCGTAGGAATTGGATTCGGACTAATTTGCTTTACTAAAGGGCTTTTGGGCGTATTATTAGGCGCTATTGCCTTATTATTTCTCGTGTGGGATACGCCGCGCTTGCTCAGTAGCGGGTATTTGTGGAGGGGAATTGCGATCGGCTGTGCGCCTGTAATTTGCTGGTATGTAGCTCAATGGTTGCACTATGGTAATTTGTTTACCGATCGCGCAATTGTCCAGCAATCTTTGAGCCGGATTTGGCAAGGAGTAGAAAATCATACTCAGCCACCTTGGTATTATCTTTTAGAAATTATTAAATACTCTTTTCCCTGGCTGCTATTTTTACCGTCAGGATTAAAGTTAATTTGGCAAAATCGCAATCTTAGTTACAGCAAGCTGATTTTAGTCTGGTTAGGAGTTTACTCACTAGCAATTTCAGCTATGACAACCAAATTACCTTGGTATGTCTTACCTGTGTATCCAGCATTTGCTTTGGCTGTAGGAGTGCAACTAACTGAATTTTGGCATATATCTTATCTAGCTAAATATCCCCGCGCAATTACCTTATTTTTGGCATTATTAGCTGGAGTAGGTTGGTTTGGGAGCTTGTATTTTAGCGATCTGAGTCCAGCCCAAGACAGACAAGTACAACTAATATTAGTCGCAGTAGCCGCGACAATGACGCTGGCGGCGATTTTAGTTGCCCAAAGCGATCGCCAATTTATCTTAGTTCTATTTTGGGGTTGCTATCTTGCCTTAACACTACTAATGACTTCTCGCCATTGGGTATGGGAGTTAGCCGAAGCTTACCCAGTCAAGCCTGTAGCAGCGCTCGTTCAAAGTCATACACCAGTGGGAGCGCAAATTTACACATCCTACCCCTACAACCGCCCTGCTTTGAATTTTTATAGCGATCGCCAAATTTCCCCAGCAAGTCAAGAGCAACTCCAACTATACTGGCAACAGCAAAAAGATCCTTACTTTCTCCTAGACCAACCTACACTAAAAAGCCTACAACTAAAATCTTTACAGCAACTAGGCACAACTACAGGTTGGACGCTAGTTAAACGGCAAAGTAGTAATTCGAGCCTTCCTAATCCCCACAATTAAAATCGTAAGCTCAATCCACAGTATCTAAAGTTTTATTAATTACGAATTATTCCACCTGTGGTTTAGGCGGCTCGTTACCTTGTTCTACCACCTGCTGAACTGAGTTTGGCTGACGAGTGCTTTCTATTGTCAAAACACTAGCGCCAAAAATTACAGCACTAAGAGCAATAAACATAATAGGACGTTTAAGTAAGCTGATATCTCTTAAAAATCTTGCCCAAGGATGGCTTTGACGGCGCAGTAGTTGAGCAATTACTACTTGTTTACCGCTAAAGGGATCGCGGACATAATGACCGCTCCAAGTTACTACTAACCTTTCCTGACAAGACTTGCAAGTATATAGTCCGTTGCACATCTTGACCAACTTCAGGCTGCCGCTTCTTTGGCAAATTGGGCAAGTAATATAATGATTACCAAATGTGTGAGTATTCATAGAGCGTCAACCTAGTTTACGTAAATCACCTTGCTTGAGATTGTCAGACTGCTGTAAATAACAGTTGCTTGAGCTTACTATCTCTAGTTTGCCCACTTTTTTCTAATAATTCACCCATCAAAACCAACTGCGTGCGATCGCTCCACTACACAGCAACAAAGTTTTAGCCGCATACGCAGCAGCTTTTTGCCTGCAATGGTACTTAAGGAGCGGACTGAAAAACTTGTAAATTGTTCGCCGATGCTTAAAAAAGACACTCTTTCTTATTTAAACATCACCGCCAATGCAAATTCCGCCTCAACTATATATATCGCTCTAAAGCTGCTCGACACATACAAAGTTTACTGGTTTGCCTGTGATAGCAGCCAGTAAAAAAAGCAGCAGGAAATAAAAATTAAACTTTATGCCCTAACAACTGAGCCGTTAATCTATTTAAGCGCAAATATTTGCTCAAATCGAGTGCCTAAAGTTAGGAATTGCTTTTCAGTCATTAGGATGAGACATATATCAAAGCAAAAGTATTATCAAATCCTTATATGGTGACAAAACTAACAAAATTTTATGTTGCAGTGGGTGGGAAGAACATTGGAACTGGGCTATATTCAGGCTGGGCTTTTGCAAGTGGCAATACCAGAGGCGAATAATCCTGTACTTTCTGGTTCTCAAGGTTTTTTAGTCTTATTGGCGGGAATAGTGCTAGCTTTCGCCTTTCAGTTGCTTTTGGCTAACTTTTTCATTGCTTTGGGCATTTCTTACTCGGAAACCGAACAACCGGACGATCGCACAGATAGCTTAGATGAAACTATCGACAAAATCGGGACAATAGTTGGGCTAAGAACATTAGGAACTTTTAGTATTACTTTATTTGGCGCTTGTTACTTGGCTGTCAAGCTGAGTTTCTTGCATGACGCTATGTTAGGCGCAATTTTAGGGCTAGTAATTTGGGCAACTTACTTCGCCCTGTTAATTTGGACGAGTTTAACTACTGTAGGCTCAGTTATTGGTACAGTAGTCAACTCAGCTACTTCAGGATTGCAAGGAATCATCGGTACAGCAGCCGTTGCTTTGGGAGCAAAACAAGTAAGCGATCGCGTTGTCTCTACCGCCGAAGCTGCCGCCGCTACAGTGCGCCGCGAACTTAGTTCTTCTATAGATCGCAACTCAAGCCGCGAGGCGATCGCCAATTATTTGCAGCAACTGAGAATACCTTTAGAGGATCGTCAAGAACTGCAACAAGAATTTGAAAAATTAATTACCGATCCAGAAATGCAATCAATCGCCCGCGAAAACCATATTCAAAATATCGGGCGACAGACTTTTGTTGATTTAGTAAGCAGCCGCACAGACTTTTCTAAAAATGACGTTAGTCTAGCGATGGAACAATTTGATGCGTTTTGGCAGCGATTATGGGGTCAGCCACCCGAAAAAACTACCGAAAATGGAGGTGTAATCGCGCAACTTTTGCCTGCCCAATTGGAAGAGAAATCTGTGCAACTTAGCCAAGAACTAGAGCAATTAATCGAACAAACGCGCCAACTACAAGCCCAAGAACAAGCGGAAGCAGCCCAAAAAGTAGCAGAAACCGCTGCTTGGTGGCTATTTGGTTCGGCTTTTACTTCGGCGGCGGCGGCGGCGATCGCTGGCGCAATTAGTATTAGAGGATAAAGATAACTGTTAATCTTGTTTGATTTGCCAAACAGCAGCCCCCGCTGCAACTACGCCTGCGATCAACCCCGTACTCATACCTTGCATAGTCTTAACTACTGGATCTTGCGTTAAACAGTCGTTAGTTACCGCGTTAGATTGCCAGCACTGATTGCTTTCTGCCCAGCTAGCACTGCCTCCTAAAATTACCCCAGCAGCGCTACAGGAAACTACGAGTAAGGCAAGGCGTTGGTTTTTTCTATCCATAGGGGGATGTGTAAAATTGGGTTTTTATTCAATAACTTTTCCTCATTTTATAGAGAAGTGGGCAGAATGCAACCGTGATTCTACCGATAGATATACGAATGATGTAGAAACATAGCAGTAGGGTGCGTTTTGAAAACGCACCCTACCAATCTCTGTAGAGACGTAGCATTGCTACGTCTCTACATTTATTCAATTTCTAGGTTAAATGGCAAACGGGCATAAACGTTCAATGGATCGTTCATAGCTTGGAGTACAGATAATTCCTGCTGAATCTTACCAAGTTGAGCCGTTAAGGGATCTTGCGGTGGCGACTGAGATGCTGCATCGCCGCTGATGAATGCTTTTGCCTCGCCAGCTAATTGCCCTAATAATCTTTGTTCAAAGGTACGCACTTCGGGATACTCTTGGATGCGCCAATTGTTGCCTAATTTTGCCTGTTTGGCTGCATAACTAATAGCTGCATCAATACCGCCAATTTCGTCTACTAAACCAATATCTTTGGCAGCAACTCCCGACCATACCCGCCCTTGAGCAATTTCTGCTACTTTTTCTTGGGGTAGCTTGCGACCTTCAGCAACTTTAGTCAAAAATAAACTGTAAAGTCGGTTAACGGAGTTTTGATAAATTGCTAGCTCTTGAGGCGATTTTGGACGGGCAACGGTTTGGATGTCGGCATACTTACCTGTATTGACTGCATCCCAAGTAATGCCATTGTTGTTTGCTAGTTTCTGGAAATTGGGCAGCGCACCAAATACGCCAATTGAACCTGTAATTGTGTTAGGTTCGGCAAAAATCCGGTTAGCGTCAGTAGATATCCAGTAGCCACCAGAAGCAGCAACATCGCCCATCGACACTACTACAGGCTTTGATTTTCCTGTTAGCCTCAGTTCGCGCTGAATTACTTCTGATGCGGTAGCGCTACCTCCAGGACTATTGACGCGCAACACGATCGCTCTAACATTATCATCTTGTCTAAGCCTACGGAATACTCTGGCAAAGCGATCGCCGCCTACTTGCCCTACACCACCTTGTCCGTCAACAATTTCGCCTTCAGCGTAGACAATCGCTACTTGATTTTTAGAATTGCGTTCTCCACTCAACGATGTCCCAGGAACTTCAGCATAATCTACTAAGCTAATTTGCTTAAAAGTTTTATCATTTTTGCTGTCAGTTAACTGCTTGAGTTCGCCTAAAACTTCATCAAAATAGCCAAGTTTATCGACTAACCCATTAGTGCGGGCTTCCTCTGCTTCTAAAATACCGCGATTGTCGGCGATTTCTTGCAATTTAGCAGGACTGAGATTGCGGCTTTTGCCTACATCGCTGCGCCACTGCGCCCAAACATCTCCTAGTAATTTCTCTGTTTGTTGGCGATTTTCTGGGCTGAGTTTAGTTAAAATTAGCGGTTCTACTGCTGATTTAAATTTTCCTACCCGAATGATTTGCACGCCTACGCCATACTTTTGCAATGCGCCCGATATAAATAGCGGCTGAGAACTCAAACCATTAATTTCCATTGAGCCTAAAGGATTTAGGACGATTTTGTTGGCTACCGAACTGAGGTAATAATCTCGTTCGCTCCAGCCTAAGTTGTAGGTAACAATGGTTTTACCCGCAGCGCGGAATCTTTCTAAAGCCGCACGTACTTCTTTGAGGGTGGCGTAGCCTGCGGTGCTATTATCCGAACTTCTACTTCCATCTAAATAAATACCGACAATTTTTGGATCTCGTCGTGCCTTTTCTAAGCTATCTAAAACTGTCCGCAGAGTAACTCTGTTGCGATCTTCGCCTGATAATGCTTCTTGAAATGCCGCACTGGTACTTGAGTTGGGCTTAGAATCAGTGATGTTCAAAGCTAAATCGAATACTAATACAGATTTATTTTTTACCTGCGGACCTTTATCTTGCGAACCAACCGCAATTAATAGTAACAGCAGTCCTGTAATGCTTATTCCACAGAAAATAAATAGTCCCAGCAAGCTGCCTATTACACTTGCGAAGGTTTGTTTAATAAAGTTACGCATTTTTGCGATCTTCCTTTGAGTGTTAGCTCTTGGCTTTGCTTCTGACCACTGGTTTAAGGCATCGCCCTAATTGCTTGAGTTGCGTTAAGCTTCTAATCTAGCCTCAAAAAAGCAATTGCTACAGATTTACAAGCTAGTAGTTATTTTAAGCTTTGCAAAGCTCTAGAGTGTTTGAGTTGTTCTATCGTAGTATTGCCAGTGCAAAATAGTACGGTGGTTATTTCTGCTATCAATACCTCTACTAACTCATGAAGTGCTGCTTCTGACTCGGCAGCCGCTTGCAAAAAAGGTAAAGCCATCCCAGCAAGATCTGCTCCTAGTGCTAAAGCTTTAGCTGCATCTAAGCCATGACGCAATCCTCCAGAAGCAATCAAAGGTACTTGAGGAAACTTCGCCCGAATACTGGTAATACATTCTGCTGTGGGTAATCCCCAATCAGCAAATGTTGTGCCTAACCTTCTTTGCAAGGGATTTTCAGCGCGTTCGCTTTCCACTTTTGCCCACGATGTCCCCCCTGCGCCTGCAACATCAATTGCCGTTACTCCCGCAGCTAGCAGTTTTTCTGCCATTACTCCAGAAATGCCATTGCCTACTTCTTTGGCAATTACTGGTACAGGCAACTTAGCACATAATGTAGCTATCTTGTCAAGCAGGTAAGCGAAATTAGTATCGCCTGTAGTTTGAATGCATTCTTGTAGGGGGTTGAGATGCAAAATTAGGGCATCGGCAGCTAGCAAATCGACAATCTGCTGGCATCGCTCTAAGCCGTAATCGTAGTTAAGTTGGACAGCCCCTAAATTGGCAAAGAGGAGAATATCGGGAGCTTGCGATCGCACTGCAAAAGTAGAGGCGACTTGGGGCTTTTCTACTACTACTCGTTGGGAACCTACACCCATAGCAATTTTATAATGCTGGGCAACTTCCGCTAGGCGGTGGTTGATAATTCCTGCTTGTTCTGTACCGCCTGTCATTGAAGAAATTAGTAGCGGTGCTGACAGTTGTTTGCCTAAAAACGTTGTAGTTAAACTAATATCCTGACGATCTATTTCTGGCAAACAGCAATGAGTAAAGCGATAGCGTTCTAAGCCGTTGGTGTTGGTATGGAATTGTACGTCTTCATCCAGACAGATCCGCAGGTGATCGGCTTTACGGTTTTGGGTTTGTGCCGATAGGCTTACAAAAGTCACAATGTACCTATGCAAAATACTATTTAAGATTTTCTCAGTCTGAGGCAATTTTGGCTGCGATCGCTAATTGTCTTTTGGCAATTTCTAAAAGTTTTGTTAAGAAAGAGGATAAATTAGTTACAGTCTTTTCAGGCTATGTACCAGTAGCAGGATAAAAAGGGAGCAAAACTTAGTCTTATGTACGATTGCATTATTGTTGGCGCAGGTCCCGCAGGTGGCACAGCAGCTTATCATTTAGCCAAACGGGGGCGTTCGGTTTTAGTGTTAGAGAAAGAATCGCTACCACGTTACAAGCCTTGCGGCGGTGGAGTATCGCCACAAGTCGCCAAATGGTTCGATTTTGACTTTTCCCCAGCTATTTCTACCAAGGTAGACACAATTCGCTTCACTTGGAAAATGGGCGATCCGGTACAAGCTGGGCTGCAAACACCAGAACCGATGTGGATGGTAAGGCGCGATGTCTTCGACCACTTTTTGATTCAACAGGCACAAAAACAAGGCGCAGAACTCAAAGATAGTACCGAAGTTAAAAGTATTGCGTTTCAAAACGATGCTTGGCAAGTTAATACTAGCAATGGTGCTTTTACAGGCAAATTTATTATTGCTGCCGATGGTGCTAAAGGACCAATGGCAAAATTATTAGGTTTTAAAGAACGAGTGCGCCGTTTGGGCGGAGCTTTAGAAGCTGAAGCACCCGCTAACGTGGTCAATAGTAATATTGCTCACTTTGAGTTTGGCATGGTGAAAAATGGTTATATTTGGAACTTCCCCAAAGCTGATGGTTATTCTATTGGTATCGGTACGTTCCGAGGTGGTGAAGGACAAGACTTTAAGAAAATCTTGAGCGAATATAGTACGTTATTCGGCATCGATTTGAAAACTACCAAGCAGTACGGGCATCCTTTATGCTTGTGGGATGGCAATCAAAGGTTGCATACCCAAAATGCAGTTTTGGCTGGTGAAGCAGCTTGCGTAGTCGATCCGATGACTGCTGAAGGGATTCGTCCTTCGATTTTTAGCGGCTTGAAGGCTGCTGAAGCGATGGATAAAGCGATCGCAGGTGACATTAATGCTTTAGAAAATTACACTCAGGTAATTACCGAAGAATGGGGCGCTGATATGGTGTGGGCGCAAAGGTTAGCTGGAGTATTCTATCGCATTCCTGGAGTTGGCTATAAAGTCGGTGTCAAGCGTCCTTCTGCTACTCAACGCATGGGTCAAATTCTCTGTGGAGAGATGAAATATGGCGATGTTGCAGGGCGCGCTCTCAAGCGTCTTAGCGGTAGTTTAATTCCTGGGATGGGCGGTTAAATTAGTTTTAAGTTGAAAGACGAATAAAGAATAGTTTTGAGTTGTAAAGAGGAATCAAGATGAATATACCTCTTGCATGAAGCCAAGAGCACCCCCTAAATCCCCCAATTCTGGGGGACTTGCGTTCTATATAGTACCCCTCAAAATTGCCGATACTAGGTGTTTTGATGCTTTCTTTTTCAAACGCCTGTTCCTACAAAGGATTTTTGAAATTAGTGGGATAGATGCAAAAACGAATTGAATATCAATCTTTTCACTTGATGGCAGATAAGCTCAGGTGTAAGCAATGAAGATACTGTTGGCGAATTCAAGAAAAAGCCAAAAAAGCAACTTATAGTCAAATCGAACTGGCAAGAAGTGACAGTTTGGATAATGTAATTTTTTGGTGGGATTCAATAATCGAGCAAGAGTAAAATCAGAGCAACAATCTATGAATAGATGGAGGTGTCCCATGTCGATGAAGCCCCAAAATATTCCTCCGGTTCCTGACTTTACAGCCGCCGTAGCCCGTGCCGCTTTGACCAAAGGAAATATTTATTTACAGATTCGAGACACCTTGGGCAGTATCTACATAGATGAAGACTTTACCGACCTATTTTCAGTACGAGGACAACCCGCTAAGGTCCCCTTGGCGGTTAGCCTTGATATGTGTGATGCAGTACATAGAGAACTTGTCAGATCGTCAAGCCGCCGATGCCGTTCGGGGACGGATTGATTGGAAGTATGCCCTTTCTCTTCCTTTGGACGACGCTGGCTTCAATTTTTCGGTAAAGAAGTGAGTTTCGTCAACGTTTGATTACAGGAGGGAAAGAAGAACTATTACTAGAGCGAATTTTAGAGCAATTGCGCTCGCAAGGGCTTTTAACAGGGCATCAACGACAACGCACCGATTCAACTCATATCCTCGCAGCGATTCGCCCTCTCAATCGGTTATAAACTTTGGGGGAGACGTTTCGGGCAGCCTTGAATAGTTTGGCACGTTCTGCCCCCGACTGGTTAATCAAACATCTAAAAAAGGCATGGTTCGACCGCTATGGCAGACGAATGGAAAACTACCGTCTGCCCAAACTAGATTCGGAAAGAGAATCATTAGCAAATCAGATCGGTGCTGATGGTTTTGCCCTACTCAAAGCAATTTTTGCTCCTAATGCCCCAGAATGGTTACGTTGCCATTGCGCCGTCGAAATCCTGCGCCTTGTTTGGGTACAACAATTCTATGCACCTATAGATAGTAAAGTTCAATGGCGAGTCCCTAAAGATATGCCTCCAAGCGCGATCGCTATTCATTCTCCTTATGACATCGAAGCTCACTACAGTTCTAAAAGAAGTGTCAATTGGGTAGGATATAAGGCTCATGTTACAGAGAGTTGCGATGAGGACTGTCCTCACTTCATTACCCATGTTCACACAACTTCATCAACCCTCACTGACGAGGCGGTGGTAGAACCAATTCATCAAGCGTTATCCGATCGAGATTTGCTACCAAAAGAGCATTTAATGGATCGGGGTTATGTAAATGCAAAGCTTTTGGTCAAGAGTCAGATTGACTACGGGATTGAACTTGTTAGTCCAGTTGGCAGCGATCCGAGTTGGCAAGCTCACCATCACCCCAAATTTGCAAGCAACCAGTTTCAGATTGATTGGGACAAACAGGTAGCCACTTGTCCAAAAGGACATCAAAGCCAAACTTGGTCAGAAAAAGTTGATGAGAGTGGGCAACCTATAATTGATATCCGCTTCGCTCAGTCAGCTTGCCGTGCTTGTCCTTCCAAGAGCCGATGTACCCGCGCTCAAACACAACCGAGAGGACTGACCATTCGCAGTCAAAATGAATATCTTGCTCTGAGCCATCGCCGTGCAGTTCAAAATACCTCAGAATTTTTACAGATTTATTGTCACTGGGCTGGCATAGAAGGTACTTTGTCTCAAGGCATCCGACGGTCAAATCTGCGCCAATCTCGCTATGTTGGTTTGGTAAAAACCCACTTACAACATATTTTGATCGCTGCGGCGCTTAATTTATGTCGTCTCGATGCTTGGGTTAATGGTATTCCTTTAGCTCCCACTCGCTATTCAAGATTTCTGCTCCTTAGACCGAAAACTCGATAGCTCTTCTCAATTCGCCAACAGTATCAATGAAGCGCCCGCAAATGATAATTCCCGTCCAAACGAGTAAGGAGATAATAGCGATCGCTATTATAGAAATGAATTGTTTAATTTGGCGCGATCGAGAAAACTGCCAGTGGAAAAAGGCTGCATTTATTAGGGCGATCGCCAGTAGTAGCAACTTAAATCGAAAGGCTGGGTTTACAGCTAATAGAGTTGCTTGAGCGGCAAACAGCAGTAATCCTGACACAGCTACGACAACAAAGCTCATCTGTGCTAGCCGCAATAGGTAGATTACGCCGTCAGCAATAGAAAGGCGACGATAGTAACCCAACAATCGCAAATCGAAAATAGTAATGCAGCCAACTAATACAGAAAATCCGAGAATGTGCATCACCTCTAGCCAAGGATATATCTGCCTTGCAAGGAGCGCCAATCGCGGAATACTCCAACCATTCCAAAGTATTCATTGCTCAATTACGACATCCATTGACTTGGTTGGCAGTTTTTGCCCGTGCAACTGTTGTCCCATCAGTCAGTGAAGAGTAGTAAGTCAAACGCGGATCTTGCGGTGGTAAAACAGTCGATCTACGAGTGAAACCGTTGAATCCGAGCTAAACCTGCCCGCACCAGTAATTTGTTTGTTAAAGCCCTCATGCCACAGACTCCTTACCAGATTTTTGACTGAGTTCTTCAACTACATGGAGAAACTGCTGCACAATGGGCGAGAAATTATCGCGACGACGAGCGATCGCCAGTTGTAATTTTGGTGCAGCCCCCTTTAATCGTCGATAAATCACCGCTGTGTCGCCGACGTTTTGCAGATGTTCTGGCACAAATGTGATTCCCATCCCTGCGGCAACTAAACCGACTCTTGTTTGGCTAGTTTCAACTTCTTGCACTACATTGGGATAAAAACCTGCTTGTTCGCACAATCCAACGATGCGATCGTAGAATGCTGCACCTTCCTGACGCGGATGCAGAATAAATGCTTCGTTGGCGAGCATATTTAGAGTTAGATGTTTTCGTTTAGCCAGATTGTGTCCTTTCGGTAAGGCAACAATCCAAACTTCTTCAGTAATCGGTTGCAGAGTAAGCAATTTCTCGTCAACGGGGGGATAGAGAAAGCCCACATCCACCTGATGACTGTGAAAGGCAGCTAGCTGATCGTGCGTGCAGCGTTCGTTCATCGTCAGTTGCACATCGGGATAACGATCGCGAAATACTTGCACAATTTCTGGGAGAACGCTTCGCAGTGCCGAGGCAGTAAAACTCAATCGCAATCGTCCGACTTCTCCTCGTGCAACCCGTTTAGTTGTTTGAATCGCTTGTTCTGTATGGCGAAGAATCTGCTTGGCTTCCTCAAAAAAAGTTTGTCCGGCGAGCGTCAGTTGTACGCTGCGTTTAGTGCGCCCAAACAACTGTACGTCCAATTCTGCTTCTAAAGCCTGAATCTGCCGACTCAGAGCAGGCTGAGTCAGGTGCAATCTCTGGGCTGCACGACCAAAGTGCAAGTCTTCTGCCACCGCAACAAAGTACCGAAGATCGTGAAGTTCCATAGCGGATTAATAACTTCAAAACATTAATGACAGGACAAATAAGCATTGGACAGTATTAATTACCTACTCTTATGTTAAGAGATGTAGTGATTTTTAAGTTTTGCATCATTCAATAAATAATTCTCACCTTTCTCGACTCATTCCCTTTGTTACCTATTCATCAGGAGGTTATGGTATGGAGCGCAAAAGCTCAACTCAGCGTCGCAATTTTTTACTCGGTGCAACTGCTTCTGCAGCAGCGGCGATCTCAATCGGCACTCAGACGCATCAAACGGCAAAGGCTCAGTCAGCAGAATCTCGCTGGCGCATGGTGTCTCGCTGGGATAAAACCTTCCCCGATCAACTTGCTGCCGGACAGCGATTAGCCGATCGCATTGCTGCCATGAGCCGAGGGCGATTGGTAATAGAAGTATTGCCTCCAGATACTGTCGTTCCTTTTTCTGAGACACTGAAGGCAGTGAGCAGTGGCACTGTAGAAATGAGCCGCAGTCTGGCATACGATTGGCGAACTCAGTCTCCAGTATTGGAATTTTTCTTTGTCGTTCCCTATGGGTTCACTCAAAATGAAATGAGCGCATGGCTGCACTACTTTGGCGGACAAAAGCTGTGGGATGAGGCATATGCTCTGTTTGGCGTGAAACCCTTTCCAGCAGGTTCATTAGGCGCACAGTCCTTCGGTTGGTTCCGCAATGAAATTAATACGTTGAACGATTTAAAAGGTATGCGATTTCGCACGACAGGCGTAGCCGCAGATGTTATATCTAAATTGGGAGTCCGCCCAGTATCGATGGACTTAGAGGAAATTCGTCAAGCTATGCTATCAGGAAAGCTAGGTGGATTTGAGTTTGTCGGTCCGCTAGTCGATCTACACTATGGTTTGCAAAAAATCGCACCATATTATTATTTCCCATCCTATAACCAACCCTCCGGCTTAGTTGAATTAGTTGTGAATCAGGCAGAGTATGAAGCATTACCAACCGACTTACAGCAGATTGTGGCGATCGCTGCCCAAGCAGAATACGACCAGGGTTTCGCAGAAGCCAATGCTGGGAATGCCAGAGCGCTTCAAACGTTAATCCGCGATTATAATAATGTCCAGGTTCGACAGTTGCCACCAGATGTAATGAAGGCGTTAGGAAATGCTTCTGGTGAGGTAATATCAGAAATGCGATCGCGTGGAGATCGCTTGACGAAGCGAACTATTGATTCATTTCTATCTACTCGTCAAGTCCTGATGCAATGGAGTCAGGTAACTGAGCAAAGCTTTTTAACCGCACGAACGTTACCTTTTACCTACGGTTAACTGACGTGAATGAATTGTATAAGTGTTTGTCTCAAAAGAGCGTAAACCAGATCTAATGAACTAATGGATTAAAGACGCACACCTATAACATTTCGACCAGAACAATTGGATGAATTACTCGAAGGCTACGAGAATCCAGAAGATTTATTAGGTGAAAATAGGATTCTCAGACAACGCTTCAACCGAAAATAATATTAACGAATTCATGCGTGCTTACTTACGATCTAGCGCGTTGCGTTTATAGTATGCTTGTGCATGGCGATGCGTCCTCCCATCGCCCATAGTTGAAGCATTTCGGCAAGTGGTTGAAGAAGTTAATATTGAGTGGTAAGAGTTGTTTTTTGTTAGGGCGGGGTAGGTTGTGGAGGTGGGGGAGTCAATCAAGCTGCGTTGTGACGCATGAAGAGAGTTTAACTTGATTGGCTTAGTTTAAGCTTACCTGCTCTCTTTTCATCTTCCCAATAAGAAAAAGGTTTGTGTCCTAATAATTATGAATTAGTAATTATTTTGTATTTAATTTTATTTAAAATTGGCAGGAGCTAAACTGCTAATTATTGAAATCAGTTAACTGATTTCGACTGCACAAACGCCTTGTAATTTTAAATCACTCGATAAAAACCAAGAGCTAATAGTCATTTTGTGAATGTTATATATTGTACAATTGCGTTTATCTGATATAAAATTATAAATTCAGTATTTTCTCGGTGAATTTTTCTGTAAAAGTTTGTTAATTTGTAGATATTTTAAAACTGCTGCTCTTTTTAATTTAGTAGTACATTGCTCAATCCTAGTGAAGTAGCGGAAACAACCTGGAAAGTTGTTGGTCCGCGCCAATCTTTGTTTCGGTTGCGCTCTTGAGTAGAAATACCAAGGCACAACAACCCTAATGACTGCTTAAAAAATACCGTTGTTTGCATCTTTGTGATAGTAATGTTTTCAAGCTGTGCGGTTGTGTACCTAGTGCTAGAATGCTGGCAGTTTTTGCTTTTTTTATCCCAAATACAGCGATTTAATAATTAATAATAACAGTATTATTTGGACTTTTATTGTTATGGATGTACTGCAACCTTAACAACACTTTTTTAGAGCGATCGGTAGAAACTAGGAGCTAATAGTTATTTTATAAAGTTTAGATAAAGCTACAAGCTAATACAAACCTATTTATTCACAACTAAAATTGTGAATTACGTAGTTATACAATAAAGTTGTATACTCTCTAAAAATTTAGTGCTACTTCATGCATTTGTTGAAAATCATAAGGTCACTCTCAGCAAAATTTAATATTAAAAACAGCAATTTCACTGAAGCGATTTGCTTATTAGTTGGAGTTATATAGTGTAGTAACTATATAGCTGTTTATGAAAGTGGCTGCAAAAATCCGTTCTTCTTTATTATATTTATCTTCTATCTCATACTTATCGTTAGCTATTGTAGGCAACTCTTTACTGATAAAGCCTGCTAATTCGCAACAAGTTCCCTCTAGCCAAAATCAAGCAGCAGCCAAAGCTCCATTAGGTACTTTGGAAAATTTGGCAGCAGGTGAAAACCAAGATTTAATTGTTATTTATAACGACAGCAAAATTCAAAAACAGGCAACTACTTTACGCCAACAAGAAACCCTAGCTCAAGACAGCAAACAAATATCATCTTTTAAAGCAGCACAATTTGCAAATAAAAAACAGCAAGTTTTAGCAACTGTAGGCACAAAAGAACTACAGGTAATTAAAGATTACAGCCATCTGCCAATGTCTTTGATTCGATTCAAATCATCAGCAGCTTTAAACCGTTTCCTCGCCAACTCAGAAGTTGTGAGAGTCCATAAAAATGAAAAAAGACAGTTGTTTTTAGATCGAAGTTTATCTCAAATTGGTCAACCGCCAGTTGCGGCAGCAGGTAGAATAGGTAGCGGCACAACAGTTGCGGTACTTGATACAGGAGTAGACTATACTCGCTCTGCTTTTGGTTCTTGTGCTAGTCCTGGACAAACTGGGTGTAAAGTTGTCTTTGCTCAAGACTTCGGCGGTGACGATGGTAGTTTAGATGATAACGATCACGGAACTAATGTCGCGGGAATTGTAGCTGGGGTAGCGCCTGGAACCCAGATTGCTGCTCTTGATGTTTTTCAAGGTGGCGGTGCTTACGATTCGGATGTTATTGCTGCTATCAACTGGTCAATTCAAAACAAGACGACCTACAACATCGTAGCAATGAATTTGAGTTTGGGTGATAGCGTCAGCAATGCATCGACTTGTTCAGATAGTGCCTATGCTACACCCTTTGCTAATGCTAGAGCGGCTGGAATTGTGCCTGTAGTTGCATCGGGAAACAACGGGTATAGTAATGGAATTTCCGAACCAGCTTGCGCTCCTAGTGCAGTTTCAGTAGGTGCAGTGTATGTCTCTGATGTAGGTTCCGCAGGCTGGTCTAGATGTGAGGACATTATAACTGCTAGCGATCGCGTAACTTGCTTTTCTAACAGCGCTAATTATTTAACTGTGCTTGCTCCTGGTTGGGCAATTACCGCGGCAGGTATTACTATGTCTGGAACATCGCAAGCAACACCACACGTAGCAGGTGCAGTAGCCGTATTGCGATCGCAGTTTCCCTTAGATACTGTAGACCAAACTATTTCTAGAATCACAAGTACAGGTGTGCCAATAACAGATGCCAAAAATGGGATTACTAAGCCGCGTTTGAATCTGCTGGCTGCTACTGGTACGACAATTACTCGCCCTGCTAACGATAACTTTGCTAATAGTAGAGCAATTGGCGGGGCAGCGATCGCTGTCACGGCAACAAATACGAATGCCACTAAAGAAGCTAACGAACCCAATCACGCTGGTTATAGTGGCGGCGGTTCGGTATGGTGGTCGTGGACGGCAACAAGGTCAGGTAGCGTAACAATTACAACTGCAGGCAGCAATTTTGATACTTTACTTGGCGTTTATACAGGTTCCTCAGTCGGCGGATTAACTCAAATTGCTGCTAATGACGATACTATAGGTTTGACAAGTGCAGTAACTTTCAATGCTGTAGTTGGTACTACTTATCGCATTGCTGTAGATGGTTACGGTAATGCCTCTGGAAATATTACACTCAATCTTAATAGCAACGCACCCCGCGCTGATTTTAACAATGATGGTAAAACAGACATCCTCTGGCGGCAAGATAGCGGCTATCTCTCTACATGGTTAATGGATGGGACCAACTTAATTAGCAGTTCTTTACTCAATCCTAGTCGGGTAACAGATACCAACTGGAAGCCAGTCGGTACGGGAGACTTCAACAGCGATGGCAAAACAGACATTCTCTGGCGACACAATTCTGGTTATGTTTCTGTGTGGTTCATGAATGGTGCAAACTTAATTAGCAGTGCTGCACTCAATCCCAGCCGTGTAACAGATACCAACTGGAAGCCAGTTGGTACAGGTGACTTCAACAACGACGGCAAAACAGACATTCTCTGGCGGCACGATTCTGGTTATGTTTCTGTGTGGTTCATGAATGGTGCAAACTTAATTAGCAGTGCTGCACTCAATCCTGGTCGCGTAACAGATATAGCCTGGAAGCCAGTTGGTACGGGCGACTTCAACAACGATGGTACAACTGATATTCTCTGGCGGCACGATTCTGGTTATCTTTCTGTATGGTTTATGAATGGTGCAAACTTAATTAGCGGTTCTTTACTTAATCCCAGTCGTGTAGCAGATACAGCCTGGAAGCCAGTCGGTACAGGTGACTTCAATAACGATGGCAAAACAGACATTCTCTGGCGACGCGATGACGGTTATGTTTCTGTGTGGTTTATGGACGGTAACAGTTTAGTGAGCGGAACCTATCTCAACCCTAGTCGTGTAGCGGATACTACGTGGAAAATTGTTGGTCCGCGCTAGCATTGTTTAGTTGCGCTGTTAGGTAGTGATACTAAGGCGCAACTTATTTGCCAATACAAAAACGGCTAAAGATGCGATCGAGGACTGATTCTGTTACTTCTTCTCCAGTAATTTCTCCTAAAGCTTGGATGCACGATCGCAAATCGATTGTCCAAAAATCTAGAGGTAACGCTTCGGCGATCGCATTTTGCACTTCTTGCAGTGCTATTTTTGCCCGCGTCAAGGCTGCTGCTTGTCTTTGATTAATTGCCATGTCCATATCTGCGTTATGTACGCCAGCTTGCACTGTTTGCACGATCGCATTTTCTAATGCTTCGATACCATAATTTTGCGCTGCTGCTGTTTGCACTACTTGGTTAATAGTTTCTGGTACTTGTGGCGGATTGGCTACTAGGTCAATTTTATTAACTACTAAAATTAAAGGACGTTGTTGGACTTGCGCGTAGATTTCTCGATCTGCATCTATCCAACCTGCTTGAGCGTCAATAGTCAACAAGACTAAATCTGCTTTTTGAGCGCTTGATAAACTGCGTTCTACGCCTATTTTTTCTACTGTATCTGCTGTTGCTCTAATTCCTGCTGTATCCAATACTTGAACTGGAATTCCCCTAACTACTAGCTGCGACTCTACTACATCGCGGGTAGTTCCAGGCAAATCGGTGACGATCGCACGATCGCTTTTACTCCAAGCATTCAATAAGCTAGATTTGCCTACATTTGGTCGTCCTACTATGGCTACTTTCAAGCCGCTACGCAATAACTCGCCTCGGTCAGCAGTCGCTACAATTTTGCTTACTTGTGCTAGTAATTGGTCAATTTGGGCTGTAATATCCTCAATATCTAGAGGCGGTAAGTCTTCTTCAAAATCTATCCGAGCTTCAATTTCTGCCAAAATATTTAAACAAGTTGTCCGCAATTGACTAATCGGCGATCGCAATTTTCCCTGCAATCCAGTTAAAGCCGCCTGCGCCGCTTGGGGAGATTTTGCACCTACTAAGTCATTGATGCTTTCTGCTTGGGTGAGATCCAGTCTGCCATTTAAAAATGCTCTTAGGGTAAATTCTCCTGGCTGCGCTAGCCTTGCGCCTTGTTCTAGACATAGCTGCAATACTTGCTGTACTGCCATAATTCCCCCGTGACAGTGCAACTCTACTACATCCTCACGAGTATAAGAACGGGGAGAGAGCATAATCAGCAGTAGCGCTTCATCAATTATTTGCTGCGTCTGCGGGTGGCGGATATAACCGTAGAGAATGCGGTGCGATTCCCAAACTTGCTTACCACCAGTAGCAAAAATGCTGCGGGCGATCGCTAGCGCCTGCGTACCCGATAGGCGCACAATGCCTACACTACCTTGTTGGGGGACAATGGCAGTGGCGATCGCGGCTATAGTTTCACCTGAAGCAAACATCTAAGTATATCTTGCCATTTTTAATCTGATAGCTAGCTTTTATTATCCTAGCTATAAGTTGCTCAATCGCTTTTTGCTGAATATTGCTACCACCTTGAGACTAATGCGATCGCCTATAGCAAAGTTATATAATTTGAACTATAACAACTTGCCCTTAAAAACTGACATTTCAGTATCTACATCGAGTATATGCAAGAACAAACTATTGATTGCAAAACAGCCTGCGTTAATGGGTGCGTTTTAGGCGATAAATGTCCAAATTTGGAATATAAGCAAGAGTCAGCTAAGTTTATTGAAGAAACTTCTTTAGATCGGATGCTTGAAATCGCTGAAGAACGGCTGCGAAAAAAAATGAGCGAACCGCCTAAGTGGGTACTGCCGGAAGATTAAAAAATGCGATCGCCAAGGTACAATTTGAGCGATCGCACAATGGGATGATTACGATAAATTGTCAGGATCTACACCTAATTCGCGCAACTTGGCGGCTAAAATTTCAGCCTTTTGCGTTTGTTCTTGGGCGACTTCTTCAGGAGTAGGTACTAACAACCCTTCTGCCGTAAAAAATCGTAGCTTTTGCTGATGAATGCCTAAATACAGTTTTAGCTGCTGACTCCACAGCCAACCTTGGGGATTGGGTTGTATGGGTTGATATTGACCGCCAACTAGACGAAAACCTGCAAATTCGAGCGAATCAGGGTCGAACCAAAAGTAATCAGGCGTGCGAAAAGTATCTTGATAGATTTGTTTTTTTAAGCTGCGATCGGTGGCTGCGGTACTCTTAGAGAGTAGTTCGACAATGATATTGGGGTATTTGCCATCTTCTTGCCAAACTACCCAACTTTTACGAGTTTTGCGTTCAGTGCCTAAGACTACAAAAAAATCAGGACCGCGAAAATCCTCTGATTTTAACTGACGCGGACTGTAATAAATGGTTAAGTTGCCCGTAGCAAAATAATCATCGCGCGATCGCCACCACCAGTCAAGGCACTGTAAAAGTAAGATTATCTGCCGCAAATGCAAATCTGTTTCCACAGGCGGTTCGTCGCTATATAAGTCTCCTGGAGGAAAGATAATATCATCTGTAGGCACTAAATCTTTAGCAAGCGACATAACAAGTATTAATAGTAATTGCTACAAGTTTAACAAGTGCGATCGCGTTGGTTCGCTAAATTTAACCTAACTGTGTCAATCTGGAAACAGATAATAAACCTAACATCTTCGTTACGTATAACACAGCCAACAGGTTATGCAGACATTGCCAAACCCCACAACCAACCGCCCATTAACAGACACTACTATTCATCGCCGCAAAACTCGCCCAGTTAAAGTAGGTAATATTACTATCGGTGGCGGCTATCCGGTGGTAGTGCAATCAATGATCAACGAAGATACCTTAGATATAGATGGTTCAGTTGCCGCTATTCGCCGCTTGCACGAAATCGGTTGCGAAATTGTCCGCGTTACCGTACCGAGTATGGCGCACGCCAAAGCTTTAGCAGAAATAAAACAGAAATTGGTTGCAACTTATCAACCCGTACCCCTAGTTGCTGACGTACATCACAATGGCATGAAAATTGCCCTAGAAGTTGCCAAGCACGTTGATAAAGTGCGGATCAATCCTGGATTATATGTATTTGAAAAAGCTAAAAATACTGAATATAGCCAAGCTGAATTTGACGAAATCGGCGACAAAATCCGCGAAACTCTAGAACCATTAGTAGTATCTTTGCGCGATCAAGGTAAAGCGATGAGAATTGGTGTCAATCACGGTTCTTTAGCTGAACGAATGTTATTTACCTACGGCGATACTCCTAAAGGCATGGTAGAGTCAGCCTTAGAATTTATCCGCATCTGCGAATCTCTGGATTTTCGCAACATAGTAATTTCCCTCAAAGCCTCCCGCGTACCTGTAATGGTTGCTGCTTACCGTCTGATGGTGCAGCGGATGGATGAACTAAAAATGGACTACCCTTTGCATCTAGGCGTTACTGAAGCAGGCGATGGCGAATACGGACGCATCAAATCAACTGCGGGGATAGCGCCCTTACTGGCTGATGGAATTGGCGATACAATCCGCGTATCGATTACTGAATCGCCAGAAAAAGAAATACCTGTGTGCTACAGCATTCTGCAAGCATTGGGTTTACGCAAAACGATGGTAGAGTACGTTGCTTGTCCTTCTTGCGGTCGTACCTTATTTAATCTTGAGGAAGTATTGCACAAAGTCCGAGACGCAACCAAACATTTAACTGGTTTAGATATTGCCGTTATGGGTTGTATCGTTAATGGTCCTGGAGAAATGGCAGATGCAGATTATGGTTATGTAGGCAAGCAGCCAGGGTTTATTTCTTTGTATCGTGGTAGGGAAGAAATCAAAAAAGTGCCTGAATCTGAAGGCGTGACTGAGTTGATTAACTTGATCAAAGCAGACGATCGCTGGATCGATCCATAGCAGAAAGGTAGAAGCTGTGCTTCTACCTTGCTCACAGATACTTTGACTTTGGGCTTTTGTTAGGGACACTATTGCAATTGTCGCGATAAAACAGCCCTAAACAAAACCGTGTGTTACATTGGGCTTACTAAAGACTTTGCATATTTATCTCCGGCTCTAGCAGTTATATGGCGATTACAAAACAAGGGATTGTTTTAGGTGCTACTGCGGCGATGCTAACGGCGGTTGCCGTTGCTGCTGCGGGTATCCATTCACCAAGTAAGGCTTTTTTTCAAGAAAGCCCCAAAGAATTAGTAGATGAAGTTTGGCAAGTTATCGATCGCAGTTATGTAGACGGTACGTTTAATCAAATAGATTGGCGCAATGTACGTCAAGAATATTTAAGTAAAAATTATACGAATAGAGAGGATGCCTATAAAGCCATCCGCAAAATGCTAGAGAAGCTGGAAGACCCTTATACCCGCTTTATGGACCCGGCAGAGTTCAAAAGTTTGCAAGTAGAAACGTCAGGGGAACTCACAGGGATTGGGATTCAAATTGCGCCTGATGAAAAAACCAAAAGAATTACTGTAATTTCCCCGATGGAAGGTACACCTGCTGCGGCTGCAGGTATTCTTGCCAAAGATATCGTTGACAAAGTTGACGGTAAAAGCACTAAAGGCATGGATATAAATGATGTAGTATCCCTAATTCGCGGCAAACCTGGAACTGAAGTTACAATCACTGTCTTGCGTAACAATCAGCAAAGGGAGTTTCGCGTCAAACGAGCCAGAATTGAAGTTCACCCTGTCCGCTACAGCTATCAAAAAACTCCTACTGGTGGTATAGGTTATATTCGCCTAGTCCAATTTAGCGCTAATGCTGGGGCGGAAATGCGGAACGCTATCAAAGACTTGGAAAGCAAAAAGGTGAACGGATATATATTAGATTTGCGTTCTAATCCAGGTGGTTTGCTATTTTCCAGTGTAGAAATTGCCCAAATGTGGTTGAACGAAGGCACAATTGTTTCTACGGTAGACAGGCAAGGACAAAGAGATTTAGAAAGAGCTAACAGTCGCGCTTTAACTAATAAGCCTTTAGTTGTATTGGTAGATGGCGGTTCGGCAAGTGCTAGCGAAATCTTGTCGGGGGCTTTGCAAGATAACAAACGTGCTACTTTGGTAGGTACTAAGACTTTTGGTAAAGGTTTAGTCCAATCGGTGCGACCTTTAGGCGATGGTTCGGGAATGGCTGTAACGATCGCTAAATACTTTACTCCCAAAGGTCGCGATATTAATCACGCCGGAATTGCCCCAGATATAGTGTTGGAACTAACAGAAAAACAAAAACAACAGTTAGTTGGCGATCGTACTAAAGTCGGTACGCCAGGCGATCCGCAATACGATAAAGCTCTGTCAGTATTAAATCAAAAAATTGCTGCAAGTCGCGGTCCTAGAGCCGAGTCTGTACGTTAACAGTGACCAGTGACCAGTGACCAGTGACCAGTTGAATGTGTTTATACTGGTTGGCATTTGCCAGCGCGAATTAAGCCGACACGACGCGCGATCGCTTCTTCTTTGGATGCAAATGGTCCCCAGTGTTCTGCTGTTTGTCCTTGATTATCGGAAACTATTTCGCAGTTTCCGGCTGGACTCTTGACAATGTACCAATTCTGTGTTGTATTCATACCTTGGCGAATGCAATTGAGGGCTATACACGCAAAGTCCGCCTGCGCGGACTAAGAGCATTGTCAAATTTTGCGTAGGGTGCGTTTTCAAAACGCACCCTACTGTTTGCAGGTTTATTTTAGCCGCCATTACTGTTGGTTGCTAGGACTTTTTCGGCAATTTTGTTGGGGACTTCCTGGAGATGGTCGTAATGCCACTCAAAGCATCCTACACCTAAAGTAAGCGATCGCAGTTCGACAATGAAGTTTTGCATCTCGGCTTGGGGTAAGTATGCAGTTACTTTGTCCCAGCTTTGCCAATCGCCTCTTGGTTCGTAGCCTAAAATTTGCCCCCGCCGTCCGCTGACAAGTTGCAACACTTTGGCGGTAAATTCATTGGGCGTACTTACTTCAATTTGGGCGATCGGTTCTAATAGTGTAGGTTCGCATTTAGTCATCCCTGTTTGCATAGCAATTCGGGCGGCTTGTTTGAATGCTTGTTCCGAACTATCGACGCTATGGTAAGAACCGTTAGTTAAGGTGACAGCTACATCGACAACAGGGAAACCCAAAGCGCCGCGTACGAGATATTCGCGCACGCCCATTTCTACGCCAGGGATGTATTGCTTCGGTACTACACCGCCGACAATTGTATCTCTAAAGTTAAAGCCTTCGCCCCTTGGTAAAGGCTGAATCTCTAAATATACATCGCCAAATTGTCCGTGACCGCCACTTTGATGCTTGTAGCGCCCGTGAATTGAGGATGCAGGTCTGCGGATAGTTTCTTTGTAAGGTACTTGCGGTAGGTGCGTTGACATGGGCAGGTTGTATTTGCGCCGCAGTCTATCTAAAGCAACTTGCAAGTGAATTTCACCTTGACCCCATAAAATAACTTCGTGGGTGTCGCCATGTTGTTCCCAAGCTAGAGAGGGATCTTCTTCTAATAGTTTGGTAATAGCGCCACTTAGCTTAACTTCATCGTTGCGCTTTTCCGGAGCGATCGCCAGCGCATATACAGGGGTCATTTTAGCGGCACAAGCTAGCTGTTGCTTATTACCATTAGTTGTTAGCGTATCGCCTGTCTTGATTCCTTCTAGGCGGCTGAGGGCGACAATTTCCCCTGCACCAGCTTCATTTACAGATTGCTGTTGCTGTCCGATTAATCGATACAATCCGCCTGCGCGAACGCCATTTAAAACAATGCCATCAGTTAACTTACCTTGCCACACCCTGACTAAAGATAGTTTGCCGCCTTGGGGAGTAAAGTAAGTTTTTAATACTTGCGCTAAAGGCACGTCAGCATCTTTAGTAATGCCGCGACGTTGGGCTGTAGTTTCGGGTGTAGGTGCTTCTCTTACTAGCGCATCTAACAACGGACGTACACCATAATCTTGTTCGGCGATGCCAAAGAGAACGGGAACTACTAAATCTGCACCTAAATCCAGTTTTAAATCTTGGAGAATTTCATCTTGGGGTGGTTCGATTTCTTCTAGTAATTCCTCTAATAAATGGTCGTCAAAATTTGCTAGTTCTTCTAGCATTTCTGTGCGCGCTGCGTGTTCCTGTTCTTTTAACTGGTGGGGAAATGGAATCGGATCGGCGGGCGCACCTGCATGATATTGATAGGCTTGTTCTGTTACTAAGTCAATAAAGCCGCTGATTTGTTCGCCTTGACTGATGGGGTATTGATGAGGTACTAAGGGACGGCTGGAGACTGATTTGAGGGCGTGCAGCACATCCATAAAATTAGTGCTTGCCCGATCCATTTTGTTGATAAATACTAGGTGAGGGATTTCCCAGTCATCGAGGAATTTAAATAAAGGTGCAAGGGTAAGAACTTTCTGGTGCAATCCGTTAGCATCATTGTTGCTAGGTTCGCAGACTACTACTGCTATGTCTACACCCATTAAGGCATTGTAAGTTTCTTGGGCAAATTCGACAGAACCAGGACAGTCTAAAAAAGTAAAGCCAATACCGCTATATTGGGTACTGGCTGAAGTTACTTCTACCGTCATGTGGCGATCGCGTGCTTCTTGCGAACTGTCTCCGACGGTGTTGCCATCTTTGACGTTGCCTTTACGCGTTATTGCCCCCGTAACTGACAACAAACTTTCAAGTAATGTGGTTTTACCGCTCAAGTAGGGACCGACAATGGCAACATTGCAGGTTCCTAACCTCACTTTTTCGTTCATAAAACCTCCTTAGTACCTTGCTTTTACTGGAGCGATTGTGTAGAGTAAGCAAGGCATTTTTCATCGCTCCTTTTGGAGAAATTATCGCGCGTTTAATTAACCAATTACCTATCTTTAACCTTTGAGATAAAAATCGTAGCGTGTTGTAAGATTTATCTAAATAAAGGTCAACACTAACTAACTTTTATAGATTTATTTAGACTTTTGTATCTAGAAGCGGTACTCGCGATCGCTTACCCAAAAGCTTACAGGTACGGCATTGCCTTGATTATCCACTTTTGCCTCAACTACCAGGCGTTGTTGCCTACCTGTTTGCGCTTGCCTGATATCTCGATTGATTTCTTGTTGTCTTGATTCGGGAAAGTAGTAAGTTTCTAAGCCATACTTAATCGAAAAACCTGTAGATTTACCTTTAATAGCTATTTGATCTGCTGCTAATGATGTTGGGCGGCTTCTACTTACTTTTACAGGCTGCCAAGCTTGAGGCGGTTGGGTACTTGAGTTCTTTGGTGGTGATAGAGTTACATATAACTCCGTTCCTGGCTGCAAATAATCTGAACTTATACTTTTTGGGGTAACTACTTCTTGCCAACCTGGAAGTTTTTGCAAAGTTCTAAGCTGAGAAATATCGTAGTCTAGCGTTTGCGAGTAACCCCGCAATGGATCGTAAGGATCTACAGGGATAGTCTGCAAAACAACAGTTTCGCCTGTAACGTAAGTATATGCAGAGCGGGCAGGTATAGCTAAGATGATGCCTGTTTGCACTAATAGAGGAATTAACAGCCGCCATATAGGTAGACGGTAGGGCAAAGGCGATCGCACCTCTAATTCTACAGGTGTAGGCGATTGTGGTTCAAAGAAGTTGTTAGTCATAATAGAATTGCGCTATTCTCACCCGCATTACTGCAATTACCATCTGCGTTCATCTGCGTTTAATAAACTTCAGACAGGCGATTCTATTGTATCCTTGCTGCTAGTCAGCTAACTTGATAGGTAAATCTTCACCTATTGTGATGATGTATCTAAATATCGTTGGCGAAGACTTGCTGTTTCTACTAACAGCAACATTATTTCTGGCAATTGTTGGCTGGGCGTGGCGAAAAGCAAAACCCTACCAACTACCAGAACTATTACCTAGCTGGTTTAAGATTTGGTTTTTATCAGTGCAGATTGGCGGCGGATTAATTCCGTTTATAGTCCTGTTGTGGGTAGTTTGGCAAGGCAAAGATCGTGCGATCGTTGTCCTTGCTTCGTATTTTGTTATGCTAGCACTGCAAATTCTCTCGGAAATTGCTACACTGCGCTGGTTTCATTCTGTAGTTTGGGTAATGGTTCCTTATTTGTATTTGCCTTACCGTATTTGGCAGCTATATGAAGGAATATTTATTCTCGCTCCTGACACTAACTTAGTTTGGGTACAGAATTTATTGCTCGTTGAAATTGTGTTGTGGACTTTGAACTATGCTTTAGACTTGTCACAGTTGCCAAGACTTTTGCGTTGGGAAGTCGCAGCAGACGAAATTTAAGCGTCAACCGCCAACATGGACAGCGGGACGTTGTTCGGGATTAGGTTCGGCTTTACGCAGCACTTCGCGAGTAACAACAGCAATGTCTCCTTCTCCAAATAGAATGAAACGTAACAAATACTGAATTGGATTGCCTTCTGCCCAACCAAAGTAGGCATGGGGGAGCTTTCCCTTTTGGTCGCGGATGTACAAAAGGATAGCAGCAATGGCGTTGGGTACAGCAGCACTTTGAGTCCGCAAAATGCGGTAGTCACCAACCTGTACACCTCTGATGCGAATAATATTAGCGAACTCTGAGGCATCAGATATTTGGATTTCTAGGAACAATATTGAATCCATTGGCGGAATGTGATTGTCCTCACGGACTTCCTTCTCTTTTAAGAAATACTCGTTGACATCTCCTTCATTCAAGCGATTGGCAATGATGCGGATAATGCCTTGGCTCTCTTGGGCAAGGAAGCGTTGGGCTGTCTCATCTATTTCTATTTGCTCTACTCGTAGTTCAGTAGAGCGCCACACTCTAGAAAAGAGAGAAGTTGCAATAATTGCACCAATAAATAAAGCAGCGATCCTAATTCCTTCAGGTCTTTCAATAATATTGGTGACAGTAGTGTACAAAAATACTAACGTGATGATACCAAATGATATCGTTCCTCGCTGCGATCGCCGACGGTAAGCTAACAAGGTAACAGCAAAGGCGGCTGAACTCATCAACACCAAAACACCTGTGGCGTAAGCTCCGCCTTGAGCCTCTACATTTGCCCGAAACAAAATTGTGACGATAAAAGCGATCGCTATATAAACTAATACTAAAGGTCTTGTTGCCCGCGCCCAGCCAGGAGCCATACCGTAACGCGGTAGATAGCGAGGCACAACATTCAGCAATCCTGCCATTGCCGATGCTCCGGCAAACCATAAGATAGCGATCGTGCTAATGTCGTAAAGAGTTCCGAAACCATTGCCTAGATATTGGTGCGCTAAGTAAGCTAGAGCGCGTCCGCTAGCTTTGCCCCCAGTTTGAAATTCTGGAGCAGGAATTAGCAAGATTGTGACAAAACTACTCGCCAGCAAGAAGAAGCTCATAATTACCGCTGCTGCCGTTAGAAGTTTGCGCGTGTTCCGAATCCGTCCTTTGGGCTGCTCCTCTGTGTCACTGCTACTACCCTTAACCAAGGGCATGACGACTACACCTGTCTCAAAACCTGATAATCCTAAAGCTAGCTTGGGAAACAACAGCGCCGCTACACCAATCGTAGTTAAAGGATTTGGATAGCTGGTAAATAGTGCCGTTTGCCAGTTAACAATCGTTGCTGGATGGTACAAAATGTAATAGGCACAAACCCCAATAGTTATCAGATTCAACAGCAAGTAGGCGCTGACTAGAAAAACAGCAATGCCAATTGCCTCTTTAAAACCTTTAAGGAAAACTGCACCTAGTAACGCTACTAATATCAGCGTAATACTAACTTGTTGACCGGAAAGAAAGCTGGAAACTAAAGGATTTTCAACGATATGAGCCGTAGCGTCAGCAGCCGAAAGAGTAATAGTAATAATAAAATCAGTGGCAACAAAGCCCAGCAAGCAAAGTACAAATATCTTGCCCTGCCACCAAGGAAGGAGATGTTCGAGCATAGCAATCGACCCTTCACCATGAGGACTTTTGCCCGCAACACGCTGATATATTGGTAACGCTCCAAATAGTGTGAGCAGAACTAAAATCAGTGTAGCTATAGGCGAAAGAGCGCCTGCTGCTAATGCGGCAATTCCAGGTTGATAACCAAGAGTAGAAAAATAATCTACACCAGTTAGACACATGACTTGCCACCAAGGATGTTTGCGATGTGGTTCCTCCTTAGAGTAAGGTCCCTCCTTTTGCTGTTGGTCTTCTTGTAATAACCAGTGGATAAATTTTCTACGATACTGCCCAGTTGGGCTAACTGGTCGAACCATTAAAGCTGCTCCTCTGATATGGCTGCTATTAATTTATCTATTAGTTTTTTGCCCAATAATAATCAACTAGACTAAGGTGTAAGTCTCACCTGGGCAGAACCGAGAATCAGCAAAAATCAACTCTTTAACTGTTTATCCGGCTTTTATTACTGGCAAGAGCAATAAACGAAAAAATAAGCGCGATCGCGCTTATTTCCCATAGTATGAAGAAGGAAAAAGGAGCATATAACCTTTTTCCCTCTGCTAAAGCCGCTTTATCGATTTACCGCTGCGGCTTCGCGGGCTGCTGCGGCTTGGTCGGGGTGAATGCCTAAGCGAGTAAGGTTAATTCGTCCTTTATTATCAACCTCTCGTACTTTGACAATTACTTCATCGCCAACTGTTACCTCATCTTCCACTTTGCCCACGCGGTAGTCGGCTAATTGGGAAATGTGTACCATCCCTTCCTTACCAGGTAGAAACTCCACAAATGCCCCAATGGGAATAATTCGAGTGACGCGCCCTGCATAAACATCGCCTTCGCTAAGTTTGCGCGTCATACCTTGAACTATGTTGCGGGCTTTTTTCGCCTTACTTTCATCTATAGCCGAAATTGTTACCGTTCCATCGTCTTCGATATCAATTTTTGCCCCAGTTTCCTCGGTGATACCTTTGATTGTCTTCCCACCAGGTCCAATAATTAAGCCAATTAATTCAGGATCGATCTTAATTGTCAACAAACGCGGTGCAAAAGGTGACGTTTCGACGCGTGGCTTGTCGATGACTTCTAGCATTTTCTCTAGAATATGCAATCTAGCTGGACGTGCTTGATCTATTGCTTTGGCAATTGTCTCTAGCGGCAAACCAGAAATTTTCATATCCATTTGCAAGGCGGTAATTCCTGCATCTGTGCCAGCAACTTTAAAGTCCATGTCGCCTAAAAAGTCTTCAATGCCTTGGATGTCAGTAAGAACGCGCACTTCTTCACCTTCTTTAATTAAGCCCATTGCTGCACCGCTGACAGGTTTCGCAATTGGTACGCCTGCATCCATTAGTGCCAAAGTGGAACCGCATACCGAACCCATTGAGGTTGAACCGTTGGAAGAAAGAACTTCTGATACTACGCGAATTACGTAGGGGAAGTCTTCTTTAGGTGGCAAAACGGGGATGATAGCTCTTTCAGCTAAAGCACCGTGACCGATTTCTCTTCGCCCTGGTGCGCGTAAGGGTTTGGTTTCGCCGACAGAAAAAGGCGGAAAATTGTAATGATGCAAGTAGCGTTTCTTTTGCAAGTCTGGCTGCAAGTCATCGAGCAGAGTTTGGGCATCTCCAGGCGTACCGAGAGTACAAGCTGATAATACTTGCGTTAGTCCTCGGTTGAATAAGCCGCTACCATGTACGCGTTTGGGTAATAAGTCAATACGACAAGACACTGGGCGGACTTCATCTAGTTTGCGCCCATCGACGCGTACGCCATCTTCGATAATTTGCCGCCGCATTAGCTTTTTAGTTAGGGCTTTGAAATTGTTGCCCAGAGCCTTGCTATTCGTTTCTGTGGCTGCGCGAATTGCGTCATCTTCTGGAAGTTCGGAGATCGCTGCTACTATTGATTCTTTGACTGTATCTAGTGCGGCATCGCGGACGTTTTTATCTTTGTCAAATCGTGCCAAAATTTGCTTGACTTCGCTAGTGGCGCGATCGCTGATATAGTCGATCAACGTCCGATCTTCTTCTGGTGGCGTTTCTTGCACCATTTCAATTCCCATTTCCGCAATTAAGTCGCGTTGGGCTTGAATTAAGTCGCGTACTGCTTCATAACCAAAATCAATCGCCTCGACAATATCGTGTTCTGGCAACTGATTTGCTCCCGCTTCGACCATAATTACGCCATCGGGAGAGCCTGCTACTACTAAATCTAATTCGCCAGCTTCTATTTCGGCGTAAGTGGGGTTAATAATAAAATCATCTCCCACTAATCCTACTCGTACTGCTGCCATCGGTCCGTTAAACGGAATTTGTGCTAACAGTGTCGCCAATGAAGCGCCTGTTACCGCTAATATATCTGGCGGTACTAATTCGTCCATCGACAAAGTTGTGGCAACAATTTGCAGGTCATCCCGCAACCAACCAGGAAACAAAGGGCGCAGAGGGCGGTCAATTAATCTACTTGTCAAAATTGATTTTTCTGGCGGACGACCTTCACGGCGCAAAAAGCCGCCAGGAATTCGACCTACAGCATACAGTCTTTCTTCGTAGTCTACAGTTAGGGGTAAAAAATCAATGCCTTCTCTGGCAGCGGAGCGCGTAGCAGTAACTAATACTGCTGTATCTCCAGATTGCATTAAAACTGACCCACCAGCTTGAGGAGCTAGCAGACCAACTTTCAGTCGAATATCCCGTCCATCAAAGGATATTGACTTATCAATCTCTATCATTCAGTTGTTCTTCCTTCTTTTTTCACTATTCCTTCTCTGTCGCAATCGTAGCACTGATGGGAGGCAGGGGGAGTAAGGGGGACCACAGGGGGATCTAGAATTCGATGAGTAAAGTTTTTTATGGTTATAAATAGGAAACTGTAATATGTAAAAATATTTGAATTATTGCTCTACTAAATATTTCTTATTTAGTCAATATCAAACAATTAGCCGATTAGCACTGAGCTTTCATTGTATAGATGATTACTTCAAAATAGCAATAATTAATTTTCTAACAAAGTTTGTATAAGTCTGAAGTTTTGAGAAGATGGCAATTTTACACGGTAGTTGGGTACAGCAACAGCAAAATAGTTGTTTATTTATTTGGGGAGAAACTTGGCGATCGCAAGCAGGAATATCGGCTAATTTATTAGAGGTGTCTGCTCATCCTTTGGCGATGACACCTGATGAGTTAAGAATGTGGTTGTCTAGCCAAAATCCAGCAATTGCTAACTTATTATCAGTATCGTCTCGCGCAATAGCAACTACTGCACGCACGCGTAAAGGTGGCTCATCCACAACGCCAGCCAATAAGGTGACATACAAAGCATCTTCTGCTCAAGTAATCGCTTTACCAACATCCATTGATGAGACATTGATGTATCCAGTGCATTCTGTCTCTTTAGATTTGGAAACTAATAAAGCGATCGTACTCCAATCTTGGCGAGTTGAAGGATTTGCTTTTAGCCAATCAGAGGCAATGAAGTTGCTGATATCTTTGCCTCTTGGCGGAGAAGAAAATTCCTATTTAGGCGGAGATTTGCGTCTTTGGTCGCAAATTGCCCGTTGGAGTCTGGATTTAATGAGCCGTTCTAAGTTTTTGCCTACTTTGGAGCGACAATTAGATAATAGCTTAGTAACTAAGTGGCGATCGCTTTTAGATAGTGCTGTAGACTCTACCCGCTTAGAAAAGTTCGCTCAAGCAATGCCTTTGGCTTGTCGCACCTATCAGCAAGATGCAAATAGCACTTCTTTGGCGGTAGATATACCCGTACAACCTCAGCAACTAATCCAAGATTTTTTAAATACCACAATAGATGCTCAAGTACGCGCTGCTATTGGTAATGAATCTGTGCCAATCCTACCGCCTTTATTAAAAGAGTGGTTGCAAAGTTTGGCACGTAGCGATAATCAAATTAAAGCAGAACCAGCCCAGTTAGAACGGTTGGAATCAGCCTTAAATGCTTGGGTTGCGCCGTTGCAATATCAACTGACAGCGGCGCAAAATCGGTTCCGTACTTGTTTTCAGCTTATCCCGCCTGATGATAACAACGAATGGAAGTTGGCGTACTTTTTGCAGGCTGCGGATGATGCAGAATTTTTAGTCGATGCAGCAACTATTTGGCAACATCCTGTAGAAAGCTTTGTTTATAAAAACCGCTCCATCGAACAGCCGCAAGAAATCTTTTTGCGGGGTTTGGGTTTAGCTTCCAGGTTGTACAGTGCGATCGCTCCTAGCTTAGAAGAATCTTATCCCAGTTCTTGCACTCTTACCCCCGTTCAGGCATACGAATTTATTAAATCTGTTGCTTGGCGCTTTGAAGATAATGGCTTGGGAGTAGTTCTACCACCAAGTTTGAGTGGTACGGGATGGGCAAATCGTTTAGGCTTAAAACTCAGCGCCACTACGCCAGGACAGCGAAAGCAAGAACGTTTGGGATTGCACAGTTTACTGACTCTAGAGTGGCAATTAGCTATTGGCGGACAAACTATATCTAAAGCTCAGTTTGAACGTCTTGTAGCCCTCAAAAGCCCGCTTGTAGAGATTAATGGCGAATGGGTAGAACTGCGCCCTCAAGATATCAAAACTGCTCAAACATTTTTTGCCTCTCGTAAAGATAACTTGACATTTTCTTTAGAAGATGCGTTGCGCCTTAGTAGTGGAGATACGCAGACAATTGAAAAATTGCCAGTAGTCAGTTTTGAAGCGTCAGGAGTGCTTCAGGAATTGATGAACGCCTTGACAGATAATAATGCGATCGCAACTCTACCTACACCTAACAGTTTCCAAGGAGAATTGCGTCCTTACCAACAAAGGGGTTTTAGTTGGCTAGCATTTTTAGAACGTTGGGGTTTAGGTGCTTGTTTAGCTGACGATATGGGTTTGGGTAAGACAATTCAACTTATTAGTTTTTTACTACACCTAAAAGAGCAAGAAGCGCTAACACAACCGACATTAATTATTTGTCCAACTTCAGTATTAGGTAATTGGGAGCGAGAAATCAGAAAGTTTGCTCCTAGTTTGAGAGTATTGTTGCATCACGGTGATAAAAGGCTTAAAAGCAGTGCATTTGTAAAAGCAGCGGAAGATAGAGATTTAGTCATTACAAGCTATGCTTTGGTGCAGCGAGATATTAAGTCATTAGAAGGAGTTGCTTGGCAAGTCATAGCGTTAGATGAAGCGCAAAATATTAAAAATTCAGACGCAAAACAATCGCAAGCTGTAAGGCAATTACAAGCTACATTTAAGGTTGCTTTAACTGGTACGCCTGTAGAGAACAGATTAGCTGAATTGTGGTCTATTTTAGATTTTCTCAATCCAGGTTATTTAGGAGCAAAACAATTTTTTCAGCGCCGATTTGCTATGCCAATTGAAAAGTATGGTGATGCAGCTTCTTTAAATACATTGCGATCGCTCGTACAGCCATTTATTTTACGTAGGTTGAAAAGCGATCGCACAATTATTCAAGACTTGCCAGAAAAGCAAGAAATGAATGTATTTTGCAGCTTATCTGTAGAGCAAGCAGCTTTATATCAAAGATTAGTTGAACAATCATTAGCAGAAATTGAATCTGCTGAAGGCGTACAGCGTCGAGGCATGATTTTAGCATTGCTTGTCAAACTAAAACAAATCTGCAACCATCCAGCGCAATTTGAAAAAGAGACGACACTTGATGGACAGCAATCGGGTAAATTGCAGCGTTTGCAAGAAATGTTAGAAGAAGTAATTGCAGAAGGCGATCGCGCTTTGATTTTTACTCAATTTGCTGAATGGGGAAAGTTACTAAAACCTTACCTAGAGCAACAATTTAAAAAAGAAGTGTTCTTCTTATACGGCAGCACTTCTAAGCAGCAAAGAGAAGAAATGGTAGAACGTTTTCAGCACGATCCGCAAGGTCCGCAAATTATGATTCTCTCGCTAAAAGCTGGCGGTACGGGATTGAACTTGACACGGGCAAATCACGTTTTTCACTTTGATAGATGGTGGAATCCAGCCGTAGAAAATCAAGCAACAGATCGTGTATTTCGCATCGGACAAAAGCGCAACGTATTAGTACATAAATTTGTTTGTACTGGCACGTTAGAGGAAAAAATTAATGCCATGATTGAAAGCAAAAAAGAATTAGCCGAGCAAGTAGTAGGTGCAGGCGAACAATGGCTTACAGAACTCGATACAGATAGTCTGCGTAACTTATTAGTTCTCGAACGCGATGCTGTAATTGAGGAAGAATAAAGTGTGGAAGATCCCATTGTCATAGTTGATTATGATGCTAATTGGTATAACCAATACGAGCAGGAAAAAAGTCAAATTCTTGCTGCTTTAGGCGATACTATTGCCGATATTCAGCATATAGGCAGTACATCAGTACCAGGGTTGGCGGCTAAACCTATTATTGACATTCTCTTGGGTTTAAAAGAAATACCGCCAACGCAAGCGCAAGTTTTGAGTTTAGAGCATCTAGGCTATCAATATTTTGGTGAGTTTGGAATTCCTCAAAGATACTATTTTCGCCGAGGAATGCCTCGTACTCATCAAATCCATGCAGTGCAGGTAGATAGCGACTTTTGGCACAGACATATACTATTTCGGGATTTTTTACGATCTCATCCTCAGGCGGCGCAGCAATATGAGGCTTTGAAGCGGAAATTAGCTGAGGAATTTAGGCACGATGCGATCGCTATACCGATAGTAAAACACCATTAATTGAGCAGTTACTTATGCAAGCAAGAGCATGGCAGCAAAATTTGTAGTTAATCATAAAAATACAACAGATAGTGCTAATAAATTATATATTTATCCATAATAAGGAAGAAAATGAGCTATTAACGCGATCGCATTAATGCTGAGAGGATATTGTTGTGTTTTCTATTGTCAATCAAGCAAATTCAGCCGTTCGCAGAGATTTGCAGCAATGGAGCCAAATAGCAACCGAGTCAGTTGAGCGAGCAATTGGAAATGACTCACCGTTACAAAGACGAATTGAAGTTAATGCCAATGTCATATCGGATCTGCTGTTAGAAGCGCTAGTTTCACCCGAAGACTTTAGAGGTGTTCGTGACGACCGAGGGAATTTACAAGCTGGAGCTATTGTTATCGATATGGCAGATCACCTATTTGTTGAATATATAGTTACAGCACCCTGGAATATTACTCAAGACTCGCCTTTGTCGGTTAATAAAGCTGCAACGGCATTGATGTCACTATTAGCTCTCGAAAGTGACAGAAACGGGCATTTTGGTCGTATTCTTCTCTATGCGCTCCCAGATGCGATTGAGTTTTATCAGAAAATAGGTTTTATAGAGACAGGAGAAGGATCGCCCAACGCACCAGAATTGGAGTTGACAATAGCAGCAGCTAGGCGACTGCTCGATAGGCAAACGTAAAATCGAAGGACAGGAATAATCATGACTCACGAGGAAGAATCACAATACGAAACTCAATTGGCAGAACTAGAGTTGCAAGCTGGTGGGGTGTTTGCTGTACCAACGCCCAACGGACATAAAAAGCGGTGGCAGAGAAAACAGGAATTAGTGCGGCAAAAAATAGCTGCGGCTTCCGATCCACATGAGAAACAGCAATTAGAGCGTCATCTTGATGAACTAAAGCGTCAGGAGTTGCTACTAGCAGAAAAATTGATAGCACTAAATACCAATGCTCGATTAACTTACAACCAGCAGTAAATAACACTTTTTCATCTCTTACGATCGCTTACCCTTTGTCATCTAACTAACTGGTTGTCTGCGGGTAATTGCTTTAATATAAGACTTTGTTCTTTTTCAATGAGGACGGCGGGAAGTTGAGCGATCGATCTTTAGCAATCGAAGAACAAGCGTGGGAAGCGCTGGAAAAATCAATTATTCACTATCAGGGTAAACCGATCGGAACTATAGCCGCCCTCGATCCAGATATTACTGCTTTAAATTACGATCAGTGCTTTATTCGCGATTTTGTTTCTTCGGCATTTGTCTTCCTGATCAAAGGCAAAAGCGATATTGTCCGCTATTTTCTCGAAGAAACGCTGAAATTACAGCCCAAAACAGTCCAACTAGATTGCTTAAAACCTAGTCGCGGCTTGATACCAGCTAGCTTCAAAGTCGTTCATGCCAATGGACGCGAGTATTTAAAAGCTGATTTTGGCGACCATGCGATCGGTAGAGTTGCTCCCGCTGATGCTGGTTTGTGGTGGATTATTCTCCTCCGCGCTTATGTTATTGCTACTGGAGATAAATCTTTAGCAGAACGCAGCGATTTTCAAGAAGGTATCCGCTTAATCTTAGAACTATGTCTTGTTACGCGGTTTGATATGTATCCGATGGTGTTAGTTCCTGATGGTGCAAGCATGATCGATCGCCGTTTGGGACTATACGGGCATCCTTTAGATATTCAATCGCTGTATTATGCAGCTTTAAGAGCCAGTAGCGAGTTGCTTACCCCTAATAAAGAAAATCAAAATATCATTTATGGTATTTACAACCGCTTAGGTCCTTTGCTCAAGCAGCTAAGAGAAAATTACTGGTTGGATACAGAAAGATTAAATGTGATTTACCGCTTTCAGGTAGAAGAATATGGCGAAGAAGCTCTCAACCAGTTCAATATCTACTCTGACTCGATTCCCTTCTATCGGCTGGCGAAATGGTTGCCAGAAGCAGGCGGTTACTTAGCTGGCAATTTAGGTCCTTCACAACTAGATTGTCGTTTCTTTGCTTTGGGTAATTTGATGGCAATTATCTCTTCGCTGGCAGACGAACAGCAATGCCATCAAATCCTAAATTTAATTGAACTGCGTTGGAGCGATTTGATTGGTAATATGCCGATGAAATTATGCTATCCAGCTTTAGAAGATACAGAGTGGCGACTGATAACTGGAGCCGATCCCAAAAATCGTCCTTGGTCTTATCATAATGGTGGCAGTTGGCCAGTATTGCTGTGGATGCTAACTGCGGCAGCGAAAAAGATGGATCGAGGCGAACTTGCTCATCATGCGATCGCCATTGCCGAACGACGATTAGCTGAAGATCGCTGGGCTGAATACTATGATGGTCCTGATGGTCGGTTAATTGGCAAAGAAGCCCGCAAATATCAAACTTGGACGATCGCTGGTTACTTGTTAGCCAAAGAAATCATCGCCGATCCCAGTCATTTAAAGTTAATTGCTTTTGAACCAGCGTTATCTGCAAACTAGACAAAAATATTCGCCAAAAATTGTTTATAATTGTAGATTGCGTCCTGATTGCAGAACTGTATATGCCCAAACTCAAATCCCGCAAAGCGGCAGCAAAGCGCTTTCGCGCCACTGGTAGCGGCAAAATTGTCCGCCGCAAAGCTGGCAAAAACCACTTACTAGAACACAAGTCTTCTGATAAGAAGCGCCGTTTCTCCAAATTGGTACTTGTAGACGAGCGCGACGAGCCAAACGTCCGCAAGATGCTGCCATATTTGTAATATTTAAGGATAAATAAACCATGACACGGGTAAAACGCGGGAATGTCGCTCGCAAACGTCGGAAAAAAATTCTCAAACTAGCTAAAGGATTTCGCGGTTCGCACTCCACACTGTTTAGAACGGCAAATCAACAGGTAATGAAAGCGCTAAGAAGTGCTTATCGCGATCGCAAAAAGCGCAAGCGCGATTTCCGCCGTCTGTGGATCGTTCGCATCAACGCCGCATCTAGACAACACGGCATCAGCTACAGTCAATTAATGGGCAGTTTGAAAAAAGCTAACGTCGGTTTGAATCGCAAAATGCTGGCGCAAATGGCAGTGCTAGATCCAGCAGGTTTTAGCAAAGTTGCCGAAATGGCTGCTCAATCTAAGTAATGCAGAACGAAGGCAAAAGGCTACTATGTTTCCTTATTGCTTTCTGTTTCTGGTGTTTTAGTTTTTGTTTGCCAAGTAGCGCCGCCGAACTTAAAGAAATTCAGCGGCGAGGCTACCTGACTATTGCCGTTAAAGACAACTTGCGTCCTTTGGGATTTAGGGATGCAAGCGGCAATCTGCAAGGGTTAGAAATTGATATAGCCAAGCGTTTGGCATCAGATATATTAGGTAAACCCGATGCAGCTAAGTTGCAACCAGTACAAAATCGCGATCGCTTGCCGTTAGTTTTTGAAAATAAAGTAGATATTGCTATTGCTGATATTACAGCTACCGAACCTCGCGCTAGGTTAGTTAGCTTTAGCTTGCCGTACTATTTTGACGGTACTGGTTTAGTTACTAAAAATGCTGTTATTAATAGGTTGAACGATGTCACTAGAAGTAAAATTGCGGTATTAAATGGCTCTAGTACCATCGCTAGCGTGCGCTATTTGCTACCACAGGCGCAACTTGTTGGCGTTAACTCTTATCAAGCCGCACGATTTCTTTTAGAGGCTAATGGTGCAGATGTTTTTGCTGGGGATGCTAGCGTATTAGCGGGTTGGGTGCAAGAGTATCCGCAATATCGATTGCTTGCGACATTGATTGGTGCAGAAGCTTTGGCAGTAGCTATGCCTAAAGGCTTGCAGTATGATGAACTGCGACAGTTAGTTAATAATGCGATCGCTCTTTACGTTGCAGATGGTTGGATAGAGCAAAGATTGAGTTATTGGGGTTTGCCTAATCCTACTGCTGGATTAAGAAAACAGGGAAAAAGTCAACCTAACTCCACTTCCTGATTGGGAGATGGCAATATGGTAAAAGAATAAAACTACAATTTAATTGCAATGGATAATAGTCTACCAATTGCTTATTTATCGATTTTACTACTTGTCCTGCTTATTGCTGGGATTGTAGTCTTTCGCCAAGTGCTAAAAACTCGTAAAACTGAAAATAATTTGGGGCGGCTGCAAAAAAAACTCAACAATGAAAAGGGTACAGTCCAAGAGTATTACGAGCTAGGCAGCATTTACCTAGAGAAAAAATTGTACGCCCAAGCGATCGCTTTATTCCAAAAAGCCCTCAAAGCAGCAGAACAAGAAGAAGAAAATGTTGCCCCTATTTATAATGGTTTGGGCTATGCTGCCTTTTGCCAAGAACAATACGACTTAGCAATACGCCATTACAAAGACGCTTTGAAGCTTAAACCTGATTATATTGTTGCCCTCAATAACTTAGGTCATGCTTACGAGAAGAAGAATTTAACAGCACCAGCTTTAGAAACTTACGAGCAAGTGTTAAAAGCTCAACCTAACAACGTTACAGCCAAGCGACGGGCTGAAACTATCCGCAAGCGGCTAGTTACCAGTAACCAGTGACCAGTGACCAGTGACCAGTTAAGAGATAATAAAAAACCGACCCTATTGGCAAAAGTCGGTTTTTTAGCTTAAAAATGGCGATTTTTTGCTTATTTATTTAAAAAGCCTTGGATCTGCCGAATTGCGGCGGGAGCTATATTAAAGATTGCCCAGCTTGCTGCCGCAATTACTGGTAAAAGAACTATAGCCACGCGAAAATCAATATCCATCTGTTGTCGTCCTCTCTCAAATTTAGAGATTTAAGTTTTTTTGAGTTGTTCTCATTTTTTATTTTTAGCTGAAACAGGCAAATAAGCCATACTTAGGACCAATAAATGTTTTTAATTAGTCGTAGTAACAAATCCTAGATCCGTACCATTACCAGCATGAACCAAAGCTAACTTTTCGTAACGCTGGGCGTGGACGATAAGTTCGGCGGCTTCCTCCTTTGAAACTTCGCGCAGGCGCTTTGCTGGAACGCCTACAACTAAAGAATAAGGTGGTACATCTTTACTCACAACGGCTCCAGCCCCGACAATACTACCAGTTCCTACCCGTACGCCATCGAGTAGTATAGCGCCAATACCAATTAGGCAACCGCGTTCGACATAAGCAGAATGAATCACAGCGCGATGCCCGACTGTAACATAATCTTCTAAAACAGTTGGTTTACCAGGATCGCCGTGTAAAATTGCTCCGTCTTGAATATTAGTACATTCACCAATTTCAATGCGCTCTACGTCGCCTCTAATTACCGCTCCGTACCAAATATTAACGCCTGCGGCTACTTTGACTTGACCGATAACAGTTGCATTTGCCGCCACAAAAGCAGCTTGGGAAAGATCGCAAAGGGGAAAATAAGACATAATGGACACAGATAGAATAGCAGATATACTTTCCAGTAAGATTAGAAAAACTCAAGCCATGCAGCGCTTTAAGCACAATAGTACAGTGCTACACTCCTAGTAGGCAGCAGTGCAGCCCAAAAGTCATGTATTTTTGGGGTAAGAGTGTCAACACAAAACTACTGGTGCTAGTAATGGCAGAATTATGCTGATTTGCACTACATGATCGACTCAGGCTTTCAATACCCAATTTTTGGTCCAGAGATTCAGTGTCCCCACTGTCGGCAATCTGTTCCGGCGCTGACACTTACAGACACTTACCTATGTTCGCGTCATGGTGCATTTGAAGCCGACCCCAAAACCGGAGAATTGATTCATCTCCAATCTGGTCGTCACTGGCGCAGATGGAATAATGAGTGGTACAGGCAACATACTCATCCTGACGGGATCAGATTTGAAATTCATGAAGCTTTAGACCGCCTATATACGCAAGGTTATCGGGCAACGCGTGTAATTGTTGCTAGGCGCTACCAAGATTTGATTAGCGGCTATTTAGAACGCAGTACGCCTTGGCGCGGACAATCAGATCAATCGCGTCCCAAGCTTTACGGCTTACCAGTGGAGTTTAGCCCTGACCCTCAAGAAGAGCCATGCTGGGAAGTAATTAATTTTGACTTAGAAAAAGAGCCAGGTGTCCCAGTCCGTTACCCCTATTTCCGCTTATTTGAGTAAATAGTTGCAAATTTGAGTAAAAAACTTCTAACTCAAAACTCAAACCTAAAAACTCAAACCTATTCTCATGCATCACGCTTCTATTCGGACAGCAAATATTCATAAAGCGATCGCTTTCTACGAACGGCTAGGCTTTAATGTATGCGATCGCTTTACCACAGGCTACACTTTAGCTTGTTGGATAGAAGGCTTGGGCGGACGCATCGAACTAATCCAAATTCCCCAACCGCACCCCGCTCCCGATGCTTTTGGTGACGAGCATTATGTTGGCTACTATCATTTGTCGTTCGACCTTACAGAACTAACGCCCGATTTACCTAATTGGCTAGCAACTTTGCAACAAAGTTTCGCTCAAGCCCACCAACAAGAGCCAGAACAGTATCAGCCACTTAAAATTTTATTAGCACCCGAACAGCAACAAATCGGCGATCGCATTTATGAAGTAGCTTTTATTGCCGATACTGATAATTTACCTTTAGAGTTTATCCGTGTTTTGAGTAATTGACGCGCGGATTTTGGAGGACAGTCGCGTGCGCGGGTTCCCCGCGTTGAGCGACCTGTCCGGTGAGGAGACCTCCAAAATTAGATAGCGCGTTGACCGAGACGAGATTGCCGATCCCCAGGTTGCTAGTAAAAAGATTAAAGTAGATAACAGCGCTTTCCATAGCTGCTATTGCTGTAAAGACGGTAATAAGTCAAATATGCTTGCGATCGCAACTTTTTTACGTCGATATTGCTTTTTATTCTTACTGTTTAGCGTTTGTCTCACTGTGACATTATTTTCTAACACTTCTTTCGCTATATCTAGCCCCTTGAATAATACTCAAACTCCGCTCTCTGTAACTGAAAACGTACGGAAAACAGTCTTAGATAACGGTCTAATTGTTCTTACCAAACAAGTAAAAACAGCGCCAGTCGTTACCGTACAAGTATGGTACAAAATCGGTTCGCGCAATGAAGCCCCAGGAGTAAACGGTATTGCTCACCAATTAGAGCATATGCTGTTCAAAGGTACTACTAGCCGCCCTATTCAATTTGGACGCTTGTTTAGTGCTTTAGGCAGCGATTCTAATGCTTTTACTAGCTACGATCAAACGGCTTACTTCGGTACAGTTGAACGCGGCAAATTGCGGGCGCTACTGGAATTAGAAGCCGATAGAATGCAAAACGCGCTGATTAATGCCGAACAATTAGATAGCGAAAAGCGCGTAGTAATTTCTGAGTTGCAAGGCTACGAAAATAATCCCGACTACCGCTTGGGTAGAGCAGTAATGCGAGCAGCATTGCCAAATAGCCCCTATGGTTTAACTGTAGGCGGCACTAAGGCTGATGTAGAGAAGTTTACAGTAGAACAAGTCAAAAGCTACTATCGCAACTACTACAGCCCAAATAATGCCACGTTAATAATTGTGGGCGATTTTGAGCCAGAATCTACTTTAGCTACGGTTAAAGAGGTCTTTGGTAAAGTACCTAATGCTCAAAAAGCTGAAGATAGAAAACAGCAAGCAGAAACAAAACCTAATCTAGGAGCTACAAATAAACAAAAACAGCCAATTGTGCTTAGAGAACCAGGCGCGGCTGCACTTTTGCAAGTAGTATATCCCCTCCCAAATATTAATAATCCCGATACTCCAGCCTTGGATGTCATGAATGGGGTTCTGACAGAGGGACGCAATTCTCGGTTGTATCAAGCGCTAATTGAGACAGGTTTGGCTAGCAATATGAATGGCTATGCTGCAACCTTAGCTGGTGGCGGGTGGTATAACTTGGAAGTGACAGCAGTACCAGGTCAAGAATTAGCCAAAATTGATGCGGCGGTGCAAAATGCGATCGCATCTCTCACTACCAAAGGCATAAGTCAAGAAGAACTCGACCGTTCTAAAACTCAACTCAAAGCTTCAGCAATCCTCAATAACCGCGATATTAGCTCTCAAGCAATGCAGATAGGCTACGACCAGACAACTGCTGGCGACTATCGCTTTACCGACCGCTATTTAGCTGCGATTGACAAAGTAACTGTCAAAGACGTGCAGCGCGTAGCCACAACTTACCTTGCACCGGAAAAGCGGACTGTAGGCTTATTTGAGCCGACGAAACAAACCGGACAAGCAAGTTCTGGAGGAAGTTCTACGCAAACATCAGAAAACTTTAGTCCTGGCGCACCTGTAAATCCGGCTGAAGTAGCAAAATACTTGCCACCAATAGATACAGCAGTCCCAACTACTAGAGCGTTGCCAGAACAATTTAAGCTAGCTAATGGTACGGAAGTATTGCTCTTACCAGACCCTAGTACGCCGACAGTAACGCTAAGTGGCTTTATTAAGGCTGGGGCGGAATTTGACACGCCAGCAAAAGCAGGACTTGCAGCTTTAACGGCAGATAATTTGTTAAGCGGAACCAAAACTAAAGATGAACTAGCGCTAGCTAAAGCGTTAGAAGATCGCGGCGCAAGTTTGAACTTTAGAGCCTTGCGTGAAGGCGTAGATATTAGCGGCTATAGCTTGAAAACTGACTTGCCAGTTTTGATGCAAACTTTGGCTGATATAGTTCAAAATGCTACATTCCCTGAAGAAGAACTTGAATTGAGCAGACAACGCGCTTTATCTAACTTGCAGGTAGAATTAGACGATCCAAATCGAGTAGCGCGACGTACTTTTCAACAAGCAGTTTACCCCGAAAATCATCCCTTCCATACTTTTCCCACCGAGCAAAGCCTGAAGAGTCTTAGCCGTAAGGATGTTATCGCTTTTTATCAAAAACAATATCGTCCCGACCAGATGATATTGACTTTAGTGGGAGATTTCGATCCTAAAGCTGTACGCAATCTCCTGGAAACTGGGTTAGATAAATGGCAAGCAACTGGTAAACCACCTATCGCTAATTATCCGAAAGTTCCAGAACCAGCAAAAGTTGTCGAACTTAAACCTTCACTTCCTGGTAAAACTCAAGCAGTTACATTTATCGGCGATCTAGGAATTGAGCGCAAAGATCCGCGTTTCTATGCAGCTTCGGTACTAAATCAAATCGTTGGTGGCGATACTTTGTCTAGTCGCTTGGGTACAGAAATACGCGATCGCCAAGGTCTAACTTACGGTATTTACAGCTACTTTAGCGCTGGTAAAAACGCTGGACCATTTGTAGTATCGATGCAAACAGCGCCAGAAGATGCGAGTCGTGCGATCGCTAGCACTCGCGCCCTACTTGCTCAAATTCACGATAAAGGCGTGACGGCTGAAGAAGTAGCAGTAGCTAAACGCTCTTTGACAAGCGGTTACAATGTTGCTTTGGCAAATCCCGATGAACTTGCTAGCACAATCTTGATGAATGAAGTTTATGGATTAAGTGAAGGAGAATTACGCGCTTTTGCAGAGAAAATTCAAGCTGTCACGCTTGAGGATGTAAATCAGGCGGCTAAAGAACTACTGCAACCCGATAAATTAGTTATCGTTACCGCCGGACCATAACAGTGACCAGTTATTAGTTATCGGGCTAGGCGTGGTGACTTAAACCTTGCGCTCTTGACTGGTAATTGATAACTGCTTTAAGGATGTAGTGTCCGCCAAGTTGTAGTTGTAGGGGCGGATTGCAATCCGCCCCTACAACGGCAATATTAATCAGAAAAGACCGAGGATAAGTTAATTTAAATATATATTCTGCTAGCTACAGTTGGATATTACTCGCCTAAATTTCTTGCATCCATGAATATTTTTACTGACCTGTTGCCTAAAACAATTCAATCGCCCCAACAACCAAAACAACGTAGAGGCATTGAAATTAAGTCCGAGCGGGAAATTGAGATTATGCGACAATCGGCGAAGATTGTTGCTACTGTCTTAAAAGAAATATCCGAACTGGTAGAACCAGGGATGACAACAGCCGATCTGGATGCTCATGCCGAAAAGCGAATCAGAGAAATGGGTGCAACACCCAGTTTTAAAGGCTATCACGGCTTTCCAGGTTCTATTTGCTCCAGCATTAATAATGAAGTCGTGCATGGTATTCCCAGTCCCAAAAAAGTAATTAGGGCTGGAGATGTTTTAAAAGTAGATACTGGTGCTTATTATCAAGGTTTTCATGGCGACTCTTGCATTACGATCGCTGTAGGCGAAGTTACCCCCAAAGCAGCGAAACTAATTCGCGTAGCAGAAGAAGCACTATATAAAGGCATCGAGCAAGTTAAAGCTGGTAATTATTTGATGGATATTGCTGGCGCAATCCAAGACCATGTGTATGCTAAAGGGTTCAAAGTAGTTGAAGACTTTACTGGGCATGGTGTAGGGCGCAATTTGCACGAAGAACCGTCTGTTTTTAACGTCCGCACGCGCCAAATGCCTAATGTCAAGCTCAAAGCGGGAATGACTTTGGCAATTGAGCCAATTTTAAATGCAGGTTCTAAATTTACGCGCATTCTTGGCGATCGCTGGACGGCTGTTACTGTCGATAACTCTTTATCGGCGCAGTTCGAGCATACTGTACTGGTAACAAATGACGGTTATGAGATTTTGACCGATCGCTCTTTATTAGATTAAGCAGGATAAGTTGCTGAACGTACTTTCTCAATCAAATTGGTTGCAATATGTACCTAAGTCCTCAACAATTGGCAGCCCAAATGCCAGATGCAACGCAGCTTTTGAGTGATGAGCCAGAGATGGAAAGTTCTTTGCACTACAATCAACTGCTGATGTTGGTTAGTTGTTTGGAATGGTTGTGGCGCAACCGAGATGATTTTTTTGTTGGCGCAAATTTAACTATCTATTTTAGTCGAGAGCAGTTACGCAGTCGCGATTTTCGCGGACCTGACTTTTTTTTAGTTAAAGATACGCCCAAACGCGATCGCAATTCCTGGGTAGTGTGGGAAGAATCAGGCAAATACCCAGATTTAATTATTGAATTACTATCAACTTCAACGGCTAGAGTTGACCGGACGTTAAAAAAAGAACTTTATCAAAATAGGTTTAGAACGCCCGAATACTTTTGGTTTTCCCCAGAAACTTTAGAATTTGCAGGTTTTCGGTTAACTGGTAATAGGTATCAAGAAATTGTTTCTAACGATCGCGGTCAATTGTGGAGCGAAGTTTTAGACTTGTTTTTGGGTATTGATGCCGGAAAACTGCGTTATTTTGCAGCCGATGGCACTTTAGTTCCTACACCAGAAGAAGCCGCCGAACAAGAACGCTTGCAAAAAGAAATCGCCCAGCAGCAAGTAGAACAGTTAAAAGCAAGATTGCGATCGCTGGGAATAGACGATAATTTGATTTAATTCTGCTTTGCTGGTAGACAATAAACAAAACTACCTCAAATTGGGCATGAATCAAATTGACTTAGCTTTTACCCCAGCATTGGAACAAGCGCGGCTAATTCGCAATCGGGAAGTATCGCCGTTGGAGTTAGTAAATATATACCTAGAACGCATTCAACGGCTAGATAGTCAATTAGGTAGCTATTTTACAGTCATAGCTGAAAGTGCGATCGCTGATGCTCAGGCAAAAACAGAATTATTAGCTCAAAATAACTCAGAACTGCCGCCTTTTTTTGGCGTACCAATTACAATTAAAGACCTCAATTGTGTTGCTGGCGTGCGTTGTACTTATGGTTCTCCAGCACTTGCTCACAATATCGCCGATCGCGATGATAATGTAGTAACCAAAATTAAACAGGCTGGGTTTATTATTTTAGGTAAAACGGCAACATCTGAGCTTGGTTCTTTTCCCTATACCGAACCTACTGGTTTTCCCCCTACTCGCAATCCTTGGAATTTAGACTATACTGCTGGCGGTTCTAGTGGTGGCGCTGCGGCGGCGTTAGCTGCGGGCTTGTGCGCTATTTCTCAAGGCTCAGATGCAGGTGGTTCGATACGTGGTCCAGCTTTTTGTTGCGGTTTGGTAGGAATTAAGCCTTCTAGGGGTAGGGTTTCCGATGCTCCTGTAGGCGATCGCATCAGCGGTGTAGCTGCTGTTGGTCCCATTGCTAGAACTGTTGCTGATGCGGCTGCTTTATTAGATGCAATTTCTGGCTATGTTACGGGCGATCCTTATTGGCTACCTCAGCCAGAGACATCTTTTTATGCTGCCACTACTGCGCCGCCAAGTAATTTAAAAATTGCTTTTGCTACCAGTCTTGCACCTGTAGGCGAAGCTGAGAATGAAAGCAAGCAAGCGGTATTAGATACGGTTAAACTATTAACCCAATTAGGACATACAGTTGAGCCAGGTTGCCCCGATTTCACTGGCTTAATTGAACCATTTACTGCTGTTTGGCAGGCTGGCGTAGCTTATGCTGGTATCCCTAAAGAGGTGCTGCAACCGATGAATCAGTGGTTGTTGGCGCAAACAGGTGGGGCGGGCGATTATTTAAGGGCTGTGTCGCAAATGCAGGCGATCGCACGGCGGATTGTAGCTTTTTTCGATACTGTAGATGTGCTACTGCTACCTACTTATATGCACCCGACGATTAAAGTTGGGGAGTGGGCAAATCTTAGCCCTGAAGAGACTTTCCAGAAAATTATTAGTTGGGTTGCACCTTGTCCGCCCTTTAACGCTACAGGACAACCTACAATCGCTTTGCCGACTGGTTTTGACTCTAGAGGTGTGCCGATTGGCATTCAGTTAATTGGTCGCCCTGCCTCTGAAGCGACTATTATTAGCCTTGCCGCCCAGTTGGATGCGGCTAAACCTGGGATTCAACAGCGCCCGCAGTTGGCGATTTGAATTATTTAGGCGATCGGTTGGGGCGCAAATTGTCTTCTCCCTATGCTTTGCTATAATTTAGGGCGCAATGCATTGCGAAGGCATTTTTGGGAAGAATCCTTCTTCCCAAAAGATGCCGCCCCCTATGGTTAATCTTTTTTCATCCAACTAAACATCGCGCGTAAATCTTGTCCTACTGCTTCAATGGGGTGTTCGGCTTCTTGACGGCGCATGGCTGTAAATCCAGGTTTGCCTGCTTGGTTTTCTAAGACGAAATCCCGCGCAAATTGCCCTGATTGAATTTCTTGCAAAACTTTTCGCATTTCTGCTTTGGTTTGGTCGGTAACAATCCGAGGTCCGCGCGTATAATCGCCGTATTCGGCGGTATTTGAGATGCTGTCGCGCATCTTGGCTAAACCACCTTCAACGATCAAGTCAACAATTAACTTGACTTCGTGCAAGCACTCAAAATAAGCAAGTTCTGGTTGATAACCAGCAGCAACTAAGGTTTCAAACCCAGCTTTAATTAAGGCACTCAAGCCGCCACACAATACTGCTTGTTCGCCAAATAAATCGGTTTCTGTTTCTTCTCTAAATGAAGTTTCCAATACTCCAGCGCGAGTACCGCCGATACCTTTGGCGTATGCCATTGCGCGATCGCGTGCTTGCCCTGTAGCATCTTGATATACTGCAAACAATGCTGGTACGCCTTGCCCTTGTTCGTATGTCCGCCTAACTAAATGCCCTGGTCCTTTGGGTGCAATCATGACTACATCAACATCGGCAGGTGGTACGACTTGACCAAAATGGATGTTGAAGCCGTGTGCAAATGCTAGAACTTTTCCCTGTGTCAAATGAGGCTCGATTTCTTGCTTGTAAACGCTTTTTTGTGCCTCATCTGGCAGCAAAATCATGATAAAATCAGCGCTTTTAGCAGCATCGCTAACGCTGTGTACGGGAATGCCTGCAGATTTGGCTTTTTCGGCTGATTTACTGCCAGGATATAAGCCGACAATCACGTTCATGCCACTGTCTTTAAGATTGAGCGCGTGGGCGTGACCTTGAGAGCCATAACCGATAATTGCAATTGTTTTTTGTGCTAATAAGTCTAAATTTGCATCGGTGTCATAGTACATTCGCGCCATAAGTGTAACTCCTTTTAGCAAGCATAATTATTTAGTGCAAACTGTTAATTTTACCCTAAAAGTTAAGTTATACCCCGATTTGTTAATACTCTGTTTGCCTAGTTACTCTGTTGCTGATGACTTGACTCTTAAACTAACGCTAACTCGTTGTCAATAAGAGGATTGTCTGAGTTTTGCCCCTGGTTAAATAAAAAATTGCCATAAAGCAAGAGTAACTAGAGCGGATTTTAGCGGTAAGTAGAAAAAAGTACCTTGGCTGGGAATGTAGCAGCCCATAATTTACGCTACTTTTAAGTTAGGCTTTAGCACTCAGCAATAAACTTTTTCATTGTCAGAAGAAAAGCTAGAAATAGTCATAAGTTATGGTTTGATGAATTTTGCTCAGGTCCCAGTATAAATTCACAATTATGAACCGTTGATTTTAAGAATTTATTACCGAACGCCCAACCTGCAAAACTATTTCCTGCTTTTCCTTATCTTAAAGTTCTATGCTGTAGCTTCTGCGGTGTCTTCTTCTCTATCTACCTGCTTTAAGCGAATGTGTTTGCGCCCTAAAGTAATTTCAAACTCATCTCCTGGTTGCAAACCCATTTGTTTTGTATAGGCTGAACCTATCAAGAGGTTAGAGTTGGACTGAACGCTAATTTTATAACTAGCACTGCGTCCACCCCGCCCATTTGAGCTTGTGGTACCGTCTAACTCAATGCCTTCTGCATCTATTAAGGCGTTGAGAAACTTCATCATATTGACCCGCTCGACACCGTTTTTAGTAACTGTGTAGTAGCCACACTCTTTCGCTTTTTCTTCTTTGCTGAGGTTTCCTAGCTCTTTGACTTTATCAAGGAGTTCTTGTCCTGCTAGTGGCTCTATTTTCTTCTTTTTATTCATCAACTTAAAGGGGAAAACGAATGGTGAAGGATTAATTGCGTTCCATTTTAGCTTACAAAAGCTAAAGAGCAATATTCCTTAGCTTTTATATTAGCTTAGACAACTATACTACACTGAAAATGCCATTATTTAATAATGTACAAATATGATTATTATTTGGCGAATTTATTGCTAGCAGCGCTAGGGATTGTCAAAAGTATATATAATTATGTAAAAATAGTTTACTTCCTAAATCTGATTCAATCGCGCGATTGCAAGATTATTTAATCGTTACTAGATATAAACTAAAATTAACTGCCAAGAGACGTAAAGGCAAAGCTTGAGATATCTATCTTATTGATGGTAAGCGATCGCTTCTTCAGACAGAAGCACTACTAGAAGAGAAAATTAGTTTTATCTACCAAATCTTAAGTTTTGAGTTGAACGGCTTTGCTACAAAAACAAGCGAGTAGCACTAGACATGGCAAAATTGGGTTTACCTAGCAGTACAAGTAAGACGAACAAACAAAGAATCGAAAAAAAAGACCTAAAATTGCTTAAAAAAGAGATTAAAATTCACTAGCGCAACTTTTCGCTCTCTATTTAATGAAATTAACAACTCGCGGACACTATAGCGTTAAAGCATTACTCGATTTAAGCTTGCAACCAAAGTCCGAGCCTGTAAGTGTAAAAGCGATCGCCCTGCGTCAAGATATCCCTGCGCCCTATTTAGAAAAACTGCTGATAGAGATGCGCCGCGCGGGGCTGGTACAATCGATTCGCGGTGCAGCAGGTGGCTACAGATTGGCAATGTCGCCAGAAAAAATCTTGCTAGGACAAATTTTAGAAGCAGTGGGGGAAACTATTGAACCTTTACCTCGCCATAGCCCAACAGAAACTCAAGCTGAGGACTGGGTGACGTTTACTCTGTGGAAAAGATTGCACCAAAAACTCAAAGAAGCGCTGTATGCTATAACTCTTGCCGATCTGTATTACGATGCTCGTAGTTGGCAAGCTTCTCAAGGTGAGGCGACGAGTTTTGTAGTTTAGTAGGTGAGGGGATAAGGGGGACTACAGGGGGATCTCAATCATTATTCTTCTCGTTGCTGCTGTCTTAGATTATCTCATTGGCGATCCTTGGCATTGGCTGCATCCAGTGCAGGTTATGGGTTGGACGATTAGCCAGTGGACTAAGTTTACACTAAAATACTGCGATCGCCCTGTTTTACAACGCTGTAGTGGTGTTGGAATGGGTTTGACTGTGATTATCGGTAGTGGTGTGTTGGGTTGGTTAATTGTGCGGGGTGCGAGTTTAGTTCATCCTTTGTTTGGCATTGTTACACACAGTATTATGCTGGCTAGTTGTTTTGCAACTAGAAGTTTGCGAAATTCGGCGCAGGATGTCTTGCAAGCTTTGAACTGTGGGAATTTAGAACAGGCTCGGACTAAGTTAAGTTTGTTTGTGGGTAGAGATACGCAAAACCTATCTGAAGCAGAAATATTAAGAGCGGTAATGGAGACAGTAACAGAGAATGCTACTGATGGGGCGATTTCTCCTTTGTTTTATGCAATTATTGGGGCATTTATCCCGACTGTTGGTAGCGTTCCCTTGGCTTTAGCCTACAAAGCTGCTAGTACCTTAGATTCGATGGTTGGCTACCGCAGCGCACCTTACACATATATTGGCTGGTTTAGCGCTCGGTTAGAAGATTATTTGACTTGGTTGCCTTGTCGATTAAATGTATTTACTCTGGCATTATTATCAGGTAAGCCTATAAAGGTGTGGAACATTTGTCGCCGAGATGCGGTTAAAGATCCAAGTCCTAATTCTGGTTGGAGTGAATGCGCTTATGCAGTGGTATTAGGCGTGCAAGTAGGTGGAATCAATTGGTATGGCGGGGTTGCAAAATCTAAACCACTACTTGGAGATGCAATTTATCCGATTACTGTAGTGCGAGTAGAACAAGCTTTGGCACTAACGCGCTATTGTTTTTTGATTTGGCTCGTAATTGCGTTAATTTTGCTATTAGCTATTTCAACAATTACCTCCTAATAGGTAGGAAGTTATCTTTATGGCTGCTAAAGTCGTTGAAATTTTATCCTCTGAGGAAATCCGACGGACTATGACTCGCCTCGCCTCGCAAGTAATCGAACGCTCCCGCGACTTGTCAACGCTGGTAATTTTGGGGATCTATACTAGAGGAGTGTTTTTAGCACACCAGTTAGCACGACAAATAGAAGTGCTAGAAGGTGTAACTGTGCCAGTAGGAGCTTTAGATATTACATTTTACCGCGATGACTTAGACCAAATTGGAGTCAGGACTCCAGCCAAATCTGAGATTGCTTTTGACTTGACTGGAAAAACAGTTTTGCTCGTAGATGATGTAATTTACAAAGGGCGGACGATTCGTGCTGCCTTAAATGCAGTCAATGATTATGGTAGACCTTCTACTATTTGGCTAGCTGTACTCGTAGATAGAGGTCATCGGGAAGTACCAATTCACCCTGACTTTACGGGAAAAAAACTGCCTACTGCTAAAGAAGAAAAAGTTAAAGTTTACTTACAAGATTTGGATGCACGAGATGCAGTGGAGTTGATTAGTAGTTAGTTATGGTGGTAGTAACTTTACTTCAGCGTCACACTATATAAAACTAGATCGATCTTTAGGTATGCAAACTCTCGACAAGACTCATCCTATCCAAGAACTGAGAACTCGCCTAGCCGAAATTAATGATATAGAATCAGCCGCCTCTTTACTTTACTGGGATCAAGCAACTTATATGCCTCCTGGTGGTGCAGCAGCGCGGGGAAGACAAATGGCTACCCTCAGACATATTGCCCATACTAAGTTTACCGATCCAGCTATAGGACAACTACTAGAAGATTTGCGCGAATATGAAAGTAGCTTGCCTTATGATGCTGATGAAGCTAGTTTAATCCGCGTCACGCGCTTAGACTACGATCGCTTAGTCAAAATTCCCCCAGCTTTTACCGCCAAATTCTCTCAGCATAGCGCTGATGCTTACGAAGCTTGGGCGAAAGCGCGACCGGAAAATAACTTTGCTGCTGTTGCACCTTACTTAGAAAAAACCTTAGAACTGAGTCGGGAAATGGCGAACTTTTTTCCTGGCTACCAACATATTGCCGATCCCCTGATTGATGAATCAGATTATGGCATGAATGCTGAATCTGTACGAGCGCTATTTGCTCAACTACGCCAGCAATTAGTACCAATTGTAGATGCGATCGCATCTCAACCGATTACTGATGCTACAGCTTTGCACCAACACTATAGCGAACCCGAACAACTAGCATTTAGTCTCGAAGTTATCAAACAACTAGGTTATGACTTTCATCGGGGAAGACAAGATCAAACATTGCACCCGTTTATGACTAAATTCTCTACTGGGGATGTACGCATTACTACCCGCGTTCGGGAAAATGACTTAAATGAAGGGTTATTTAGCACCATTCACGAAACTGGACACGCTTTGTACGAGCAAGGTATAGCCCGCGATTTTGAAGCTACACCCTTAGCGGGTGGTACTTCTTCAGGCGTTCACGAAAGTCAATCGCGGTTGTGGGAAAATTTGGTAGGACGCAGCCGCAATTTTTGGGAATTTTGCTATCCTCAGTTGCAAGCGGCTTTTCCGCAGCAGTTAAAACAGGTTTCTTTGGATACTTTTTATCGGGGGATCAATAAAGTCGAGCGCAGTTTGATTCGTACTGATGCTGATGAAGTTACCTATAATCTACACGTCATGATTCGCTTCGACTTGGAGTTAGCATTACTTGAAGGCAAACTAGCAGTCAAAGACTTACCCGCAGCATGGAACGATCGCTATCAATCCGATCTAGGGATTGTACCACCTAGCGATACTAATGGCGTATTGCAAGACGTGCATTGGTACGGCGGTACGATTGGCGGAGTGTTTCAAGGTTATACGCTGGGTAACTTGATGAGCGCTCAATTTTTTGAAGCGGCTTTGCAAGCACATCCAGAAATTCCTCAGCAAATTAGGCAAGGCAATTTTAAAGTGCTGCACGATTGGCTCAAACAAAATATCTACCAACACGGACGCAAGTACACCGCCGCCGAAATAGTCGAAAAAGTTACACTTCAGCCTTTGAGTATCGAGCCATTTATTCGTTACATCAAAGGTAAATTTGGCGAACTGTATAATTTTTAGACAGTGACCAGTTATGTCAGTGACCAGTTACCAGTAACCAGTGACCAGGTAAAAGAGAAATAGGAAAATACTACCAAATCGAGGAGATAATAACTGCAAAATAGTCGCGGTTACACCAAAAACACTCTTGCCCTTGTATCTGATAACCACTAAATGCTCATGATGAGATAGTAAATCTCTCAGATAATTAACACTGGTTCTTAACTGGTCACTGGTCACTGGTCACTGGTCACTGACATAACTGGTCACTGACATAACTGGTCACTGTAGAAGTTTTGCCACCCCTGAGAAGGAAGTAAGATTCAGTAACGTTTTGTAAATTGCTAGTTTAAGAGTTATTAATGTTTGGAGGGATTGATGTCGCCAGAATTGATTCAAAATGTGATTGATAGTGACGAAAAAAGTGATTTGCGCTCTTTTATTAGCGAACTACGCCACCAAGAAAAACAGTATTTGTTGCGTAACGATATCCTGAATGCTTACAGAGAGTATTGCAGCAAGTATCAAAAGCCACCTGAATTTTATCAATCTTCTAATTTAGGGAAGTTAATTTACTACACGCAAGAAATCATCCGCGAAGATGGCAACATTTGCCTAATTATTCGCTCTAAAATCGCCAGTCAAGAAGTGTATAGATTGACAGAAGAGTTGAATATTGAGCAATTGGCAGTAGAAGAACTGTTAGATGTGCGCGATCGCTTTGTCAATCATTATCACCCCAATGAGGGCGACATATTAGAACTAGATTTTCAGCCGTTTTACGATTATACCCCGACAATCCGCGATCCTAAAAATATTGGTAAGGGCGTACAATTTCTTAATCGTTATTTATCTAGCAAATTATTTCAAGATCCCAAACAATGGCTGGAAAGTTTATTTAACTTTTTACGGTTGCATAAATATGACTCGATGCCATTGTTGATCAATGGTAGAATTCAATCGCAGCAGCAACTTTCCGAACAAATCAAGAAAGCCTTAACATTTGTAGCGGATCTGGAAATTGACGAACCCTACGAAAAGTTCCGCTTCGTCTTGCAATTGATGGGCTTTGAAGCAGGCTGGGGAAACACTGCTGGGCGCGTACGAGAGACTTTAGAAATTTTAGATGAATTGATCGATTCTCCCGATCACCAAACTCTAGAAGCCTTTATTTCCCGCATTCCGATGGTGTTTAGGATTGTTCTGGTATCGCCTCATGGTTGGTTTGGACAAGAAGGAGTTTTGGGACGACCGGATACAGGCGGTCAGGTAGTTTACGTTTTAGATCAGGCAAAAAGTCTAGAAAAGCAATTGCAAGAAGATGTCAGTTTAGCTGGTTTGGATGGCTTAGGCGTACAGCCAAAAGTAATTATTTTAACACGCTTGATTCCTAACAGTGATGGTACTCTTTGCAACCAAAGATTAGAGAAAGTCCATAACACAGATAATGCTTGGATTTTGCGCGTACCGTTGCGGGAATTTAATCCTAATATGACGCAAAACTGGATTTCTCGCTTTGAATTTTGGCCCTATTTAGAAACTTATGCTATAGACGCAGAAAAAGAGTTATTAGCAGAGTTTAAAGGAGCGCCAGATTTAATTGTTGGTAATTATTCTGATGGTAACTTGGTAGCATTTTTGCTATCCCGACGGTTGAAAGTGACGCAGTGTAATATTGCTCATGCTTTAGAAAAGTCGAAATACTTATTTAGCAATCTTTACTGGCAAGAACTTGATGATAAATATCATTTTTCCTTACAGTTTACTGCCGATTTAATTGCTATGAATGCAGCAAATTTTATTATTAGCAGCACATATCAAGAAATTGTCGGTACGCCTGACAGTGTAGGACAGTATGAATCATATAAGTGTTTTACTATGCCAGAGTTGTATCATGTAGTTGATGGCATTGAATTGTTTAGTCCTAAGTTCAACGTCGTCCCGCCAGGGGTAAATGAAGCTGCTTATTTTCCCTATTCGCGGATGGAAGATCGGGTAATAAGCGATCGCGAACAGCTAGAAGATATGCTATTTACTCTAGAAGATCCAGCGCAAATATTTGGCAAACTTGACGATCCTAATAAACGCCCAATCTTTTCAATGGCGCGGCTGGACAGAATCAAAAATCTAACTGGACTTGCCGAATGTTTTGGTAAAAGCGAAGCATTGCAAGAACATTGCAATTTAATTTTAGTTGCTGGTAAATTGCGGGTAGAAGAATCAGGAGATAACGAAGAACGCGACGAAATTGAAAAACTCTACCACATTATAGAGCAGTACAATTTGTATGGCAAAATTCGTTGGTTAGGAGTGCGTCTATCTAAAAGTCAATCTGGAGAAATTTACCGCGTAATTGCCGATCATCAAGGTATATTTGTCCAGCCTGCTTTATTTGAAGCTTTTGGATTGACGATTTTGGAAGCAATGATTTCAGGATTGCCAACTTTTGCAACTCAATTTGGCGGACCTTTAGAAATTATCCAAAATAAAACCAACGGATTTTATATCAATCCTACGAACTTAGAAGAAACTGCCGAAAGAATCCTTGATTTTGTTACCAAATGCGACCAAAATCCTAATTATTGGTATGAGATTTCTACGCGGGCTATTGATAGGGTTTATAGCACCTATACCTGGAAAATTCACACTACAAAGCTCTTGACTTTAGCGCGAATTTATGGATTTTGGAATTTTACATCCAAGGAAAACCGCGAAGACTTGCTGCGTTATATTGAGGCATTGTTCTACTTAATCTACAAGCCAAAAGCGCAAGCCTTATTAGCAGAACACCAGCACCGTTAACACTAGAGATGTAGGGTTCGTTTTGAAAACGCACCCTACCCAATCCCGTCAATTACTGGATGGAAATAAAAGGCAAATCCCAATACGACATAAGCCGCTAATAACATTGTCCCCTCTAGCCAATTGGAACGACCATCAGAACTAATAGAATTAGCAATCAACACTGACACTGTAACAGCAACTAATTCAAACGCATTAAAATCCAAATCCATAGGCTTACCAAGCACCCACCCAGCAAGCACTAAAACGGGCGCAACAAACAAAGCAATTTGCAAACTCGATCCCACAGCCACAGAAACAGACAAATCCATCTTATTTTTCATCGCTACTGTAACAGCAGTAGCGTGTTCTGCAGCATTACCAATAATCGGGACTAGGATCACGCCTGTAAATAATGAGGTTAAACCCAACTGCGCTGTCGCCACTTCCAACGATTCCACCAGCAATTCTGATTCTAGCGCTACTAGCAAAGTAGCACCTAATAGCACCCCAACCCACAACCATAAATTTACCTTTGCATCGCCGCCAGCCAAATTCGCCTCTGCAAGTTCTGCTTGTTCGGTTTCAGCCAAACCCACATCGTAAAGATACGAGTGAGTACGCATCGAAAATAGCAGCGTCAACGCGTAAACCAAAATCAAGACGATCGCTACTGCAATCGATAAATACTGTAAAGTAGCTTCAGGAATGCCGCTAGAGGTAAAATCAACCGCTGTCGGTAGCAAAATTGCAATTACGGCTAAATTCATCAAAGAGGCATTTACCCGCGCTACAAATGGGGGAAACTCTTGCTCTTTGTACCGCAATCCGCCTAGTAGCATGGAAAAACCCATTACTAACAGCAGATTGCTAATAATCGATCCTGTAATGCTTGCTTTAACAACATCTACTAACCCAGCATTGAGGGCAATTAAAGCAATAATTAGTTCGGTAGCATTACCAAAAGTAGCATTTAATAGCCCTCCGAGCGTCGGACCTACTACTACAGCTATTTCTTCTGTCGCGCTACCCATCCAAGCAGCTAAGGGCAAAATTGCTAATCCGGCGGTAATAAAAACAGCTAGCTCTCCCCAGTGTAAAAAGTGCGCCGCTAAGGAAACTGGGATAAATAATAGCAGAACTAAAAATAAGATGTTTTTGAACGACATTATTACGACACGAAGTTTGTACAAGGCTAACAGCTAATTGCTCGTTACTAAACGCTTCTATAAATTTGTAAATGTAAATGTAGTTTTGCAAAGCGATCGCTAACAATAGTTGCATAAATATTAAGCTGACTTAACTTAATTCCATACTTACGGTTTAATAAGGGGGTGGCAGTTTGTAACCACCGACTGAGGCAATAGCTATAAAAGAGCGATTAGAATAAGCCTCGAAAGAGAAATGCGCCGTTGCCAGCAAACATAGATTTAACTTTCTCCAACTAATTGCTATGCCAAGCTTTGCCTAGATTTAGTGCTTGGACGCAGAGATTTGTCAATTACTGTAACTATTTGGATATTAATACATGACTTCTGCTGCCGATCTCCCAGTCAGTGCTGGGGCAAATATTACACCAGATCGAAATATAAACACCGATCCCCTGCAAACAGCGACAGGTGTTTACGTAACTGTTCACGGTCATTTTTACCAACCACCTCGTGAAAACCCTTATTTAGATGCAGTTGAGCGTCAAGCGGGTGCTGCGCCATTTCACGATTGGAACGAACGCATCCATCACGAGTGTTATCGTCCTAATGCCTTTGCTAGAGTGCTAAACGAGCGCGGTGAAATTACGGGGATCGTTAATAACTACGAGTATTTGAGCTTTAATATTGGCGCAACCTTGATGTCGTGGCTAGAACGCTACGATGTTGAGGTGTATCAAAAAATACTAGAGGCAGATCGTAAAAGTTGCGATCGCTTAAACGGACATGGCAATGCGATCGCTCAAGTGTACAATCACATCATCATGCCGCTTGCCAATGAAAGGGACAAGTACACGCAGATTCGTTGGGGGAAAGAAGACTTCCGTTCTAGATTTGGACGCGATCCCGAAGGAATGTGGTTAGCAGAGGCGGCTGTAGACTATGCAACTATAGAGGCGTTAATTGCTGAGAATATTCGGTTTATTGTGCTTGCACCTTCTCAAGCACAGCGCTGTCGCACATTACCGACACCGCATCAACATATAGGTGAATGGTACGAAGTTGGTGGCGCACAGATCGATCCTACCCGCCCTTACCGTTGTTTCTTGCCAGGCGGCGATCCCAACCGCGATTATATTGATATTTTCTTCTACGATGGTCCTATTTCCCGCGACATGGGCTTTAGCGATGACTTATATAGTGCCGATCGCTTAAGTTGCCGAATTGGGCAAGCAGTACGCGGGGATCATCGCACGTCGCAGTTAATATCTGTAGCTACTGATGGGGAAACTTTTGGACATCATAAAGGCGGTACAGAAAAGACATTAGCTTATGCCTTTTTAAATGAGTTTCCGCATCGCAATTGGACTGTAACCAATTATGCTCATTATTTGAGTATCAATCCGCCAACATGGGAAGTAGAATTAAAGCCTGTAACGGCTTGGAGTTGCGCTCACGGCGTAGATCGCTGGCAAGATGATTGCGGTTGCGGTGGTGAAGGCGGTGTATGGCATCAAAAATGGCGCAAACCATTACGAGACTCGCTTGATTGGTTGCGCGATCGCTTAATTGACGTGTATGAGGAGACAGGAAAGCAATTTTTCCGCGATCCCTGGCTGGCGAGAGATGAATATATTCAGGTAATTCGCGATCGCTCTATTGCTAATATTAGTCGCTTTCTCGTCCGTCACCAATCCCATAAACTGACGCAACTAGAACAAATAGATGCACTGCGGTTGTTAGAAATGCAGCGTCATTCATTGTTGATGTACACCAGTTGCGGTTGGTTTTTTGAGGAAATTTCTCGCCCAGAGGGTACGCAGATTCTCCGCTATGCAGCCCGCGCTTTAGAATTGGCTGGTGATGTTGCTGGCGTACAGCTAGAAAGAGCTTTTATCAAACGCCTAGCGCAAGCACCGAGTAATGTTGACTTGTTCAAACACGGCGCGGAAATCTATCGCCAACTGGTATCTACAGCCCAAATTGGGTTTAGACAAGTAGCCGCCCAATATGCAATTACTTCATTATTTGGCGATCGCTCTTTATCGCCTACTCCTCAAGTCAGGGCAAATGGCACGCCTCTACCTCAGCGCGTATATTGCTACACGGCGCATCAAGTTGACTATCAGTTGCAACGCTTGGGATCGCTAACTTTGGCAGTAGGGCAGTTGCGTTTAGTTTCCGATATAACTTGGGAAAGCCAACATTTAGTTTTTGCTGTCTTACATCTAGGCGGCTGGGATTTTCATTGCAGCATTGCATCTTTTGCAGGGCGGAGGGCGTACAGTCAGTTGAAAGAAAAGCTATTTGCATCTTTGCAACAAGCTAGTGCTGCTCATACAATTTTGGCAATTAATCAATTATTCGGGCAACAAACTTTTAGCTTACAAAATCTGTTTGCTGAAGAACGTCACCGGATTATGGAGTTATTGAGTCAGGAAACTCTGACGCGGTTAGATCAGCTTTACACTCAAGTTTATCGCGATAACTACGGCGTATTGATGGCATTCCACAGGGATGAATTGAGCGTACCCCAAGAGTTGCAGGTAGCCGCTGAGATAGCTTTAAAGCATCGCTGTGTAGGTTTATTGCGATCGCTATGGGAAGAAATCTCTGAACCTAGCGCAATGCACTATTTGGCGGAATTGGAAGCAACAGCGACAGAAGCCAAACATTTACACTGCAATTTGCATATACCAGAAGGTAAGCAGACGATGGAACAGTTGGCTTTGCGATCGCTATGGCAAATTATGCACGATCCCAAGTCTGCTACTACTGAGGAAATCCAGCGGATAGAAAGGCTAATTGACGTTGGATATCAGTTAAATCTAGGTATGTCTTTAGCGCGAAGTCAGGAGCTATATTTTAGTAAGTTGCCTCAAATCTTACCGTCAGATTGTCAGAGTCAGGAAGAGTGCGATCGCTTGCGACAGTTGCTAAAGTTAGGGCAAAAGTTAGGTATAGATGTCAGCACTTTGCTAAGTCAACTATCCTAAAAACCACGCCAGACAAGCATTTTAGCTGTTTTATCCAAATTAACTATCAACCCCTTAAGTAACTTTAAGGGGTTTTTTGACTTTTTATGTCATGCGATCGCTAGGACAATGATAAGGATACAACCACTGACACTTGATAAGTCCGTGAGAGTGTTTTTCAAAAAAGGGTCCAGCGTGTACTCCACGTACTATATCAATTCCTGCTCTCGATTTTATTTCATACAGTAAGGGAAAAGCTGCGATTAAAATTACTACCGCCAACACGAGGCGGATCAAGACTTGGTTTGATTTTTGACTAGAGATTTTAGACATAGGCTCAGTAAGAGTCAAACTTAATATTAACTTATGTATCGAAATATCGTCTAAAGCGGCGATCTAGGCGATCGCTTTTGCGTTGGTTGCAAGCAAAACACAGTGTTTGTAGATTGCTAATGTCATTTTGTCCGCCGCGTGCCAAAGGAATGATATGGTCGATGGCAAGATTAGTTTCTAGGTTATTTTTCCCACAACTTCGGCAATGATATAAGTCGCGTTCAAAAACATATTTCCTCACTGTAGGAGGAATATAGATGCGTGACGTTTTACTCATGAATTATTTGGTTGATTACCAGAGTGCATTTTTTGGCGAATATCATCAAGGGGTGAATCTATTTTGCTTTGTGGTAATCCATTAGCTTCATTCGCGTCTACAACATCAAGATTCTCAGGGGTAAATTCTAAAGTAAGTCTTACTTTTCCTCTTTGCCAACTTTTAGCGCCAGGCTTCAAGATTTTACAGTCCAATCCTTCTCCAAACCAGTCTTCCTTTCCATCTGTTAATTCCCCTATTTGTTTCTTAGTAGCTTGCATCATTGCTGCAATGAACTCATCTACTGTAAACGTGCGACTACTAACAAAAATTTGACCAGAATATACAGTGATAACATCTTCATGTTCTAAGTTTTTAAAATTGTCGTTCATTGTTGTTCCTCAGTGGTTAAAATTTGCAGTAAAAAGATTTTATAACCCGCGATTAAGCTGGTTGTGTTTGTGTAGCTGCGAATTCCATTCGCTCAGGCTTCTAATTATCTTTATTCATCATCTGCCGTAGATCGTCAAGAGGGGATTCAGATTGATTATTTTCTAGCTCATTGCTTGGTTTTATTTGTTTAAATTCAGGCTCGTCAAGACAAAATTCTAAAGTAAATTTAATTCTAAACTTGCCTTTTTGCCAACCTCCAGAACCAATACTTAAAATTTCACAATTTTTTCCCTCACTAAACCACTTCCAATTTTTCTTTTGCCATCTATTATATCTTTGGTGAAATTCACTAATACCTGTTCCTTTTATTCCTTTAGAATCTAAAAAATCAACTAAGGTATCTGCTAATTTATCTTGCAGGGCTGATTGCAATGCTTTTTTAAAGCTACCAAACTTACACATCTCCGATGAATTGAATGCTATAACATCATCTTCACTGTAATTTGGTTGAGAAAATTTATCTTCCATCTCAATATTTTTCCTTAAGGTGTTTATATTTTTTAAACTAATAAACCATCAAATAGAACTCGTGTCTACACAGACAAAACTCGCGTAGGCGGGTTACAAAATTCATGTAACCCGTGAATAAGAACTAAAATCTAAACAGCCAAAGCAGTCTCCAAAACACCTGTATCAACTGCAACAGTTATATAATCAGCATCAGCAATTACAGGCAATAAATGATTGTGCAATTGCATTGCTTGCAAACAACTATTAATTCCAGCAACAGCCTGATTGTATTCAGTAATATTGCTTTCAATTTCAGCTTGCGATCGCTTATTACTTGCAATCTTTTCTTCTGCTTCTTTTTCTAATGTCTGCTCTAAATAACTACGCGCACAACTATATTGCTGTAAAATGTCATTAGCTTGCTTTTCTGCTAACAATAACAGTTGAGTTTTCAAAATTTGATTGATAGTCTGGCGGAAGTTTTTGCGAATAGTTGCAGAGACTTTAGGCTCAAAATCTAACTTCAAAAGTTGGCGAATTGCTGGTTCTGCTTCTACCATACTTTCGCAGTCATAACCTTGCGATGTTTGTGCTAGTGTTTGCCGAAATTGATAGATAGAAAAAGTACCTTCATCGTAAAATCTGGGACTTTCTCTGACAAAGCGATCGCATTCTACTTGTGCTGCACTTGCTAAAGCTTGCTTGATAGGGTTTTCTAGTTCTTTTATCTGTTGTTCAATTCCTGCATCACCGCCTATCAGGCGGTACAATTGACTGTAATATTCTGCTTTACGCACTCGCTCATTTAACCGTTGAAAAAAGCTTGCAGCCACTTCCTGACAAGAATTAACTAAAACATCTTCTAACTGATTAGCTAAGTAGTAAAGTGCTTCTACTAAAATAGCGATCAAAGGTGCTGTAGCATTGCGCCGATGGCTGAGAGTAGCACGACTATATGCATCTGCAACCGAGAAAGTATTTAACAACTCATCTAAGCGGCTAATCATTTTCGTTTGCAGCAGACGAAAATCTCCTTCAAAGCGATCGCATTTATTTGTGACTAGCTGATTAATTTCTGTTTCAATATGTTGATAAAATTGCTCTCCTATTTCCTGCAATTGTTGGCTTAAACGATCTAACTCCCGCGCTTTCATAGTTTCAATTTCGCGGGGTTGACTGACTAAATCACGATGTTTAGTAATATAGTTATTCCGCAAGCTAATACAGATTGGTTGTAAATCGTCAGCTAAGTTAGCAAATAGTTGAGGACGCTTTTCTTGGGTTAAATAACGAGTAATAGCTGCGCGAAACTCCTCAATACCGCTATCTTGAATTAGCTGGTTAATTAGCAAAGTTCCTTGTTCGGCTAATATCCGAACGTAGTTTTCGTTTGGCGATTCAAAGCTGTTGACAGAGATTCTAAAAATACTCGGCGATAGCTTACCAGAGTTAGCACAGTAACGGTTTAATTCGTTAACAAATTGCGGTGTTTCTTCTCTACTTACACTCTCAGCCAATATGGAATCTAAACCAAAGCGATCGCGTCCGCTTGTTTGTTTGATCTGACTGCCGTAAAATCCTAGTAAACCGCTAGTTTTATATACCCTGCTAGTATCTCGAAACTGAGAACTAATTAGATCGTCAAGGCGTTGTCTCAGTTGCGTATTGTACCAAGTTTCATCAATTCGGTTGAAGACATAGAAAACGCGATCGCGTATTCCTGGATTAGAACGCATTTTTTCAATTAATTCTGTCTCTTCCTTCGTCATGTCTCCCGCTGATGCAGGTTTGAGTACGCAAACAACGGCTGAAGTATCTGGGTGTTCGATTTTGCGGTATGTAAGTTCTGCATCCTTCTGTACGGGTGCGTCAATGCCTGGAGTATCAATAATTACATTTCCATCTGCAAGTAAAGGATGATGACAATAATATTCAATCCGCTTCAAAACAGCGCTATTGCTACCACGTCTTGCATAACTTGCTGCTTCCTTCAAATTAGCAAAGTCGAACTGTTCCATCGAATAAGTAGCATTATTAATCGTATGGATGCGATCGCGATTTCCCTCAAATCCTGCGATTAATAGTATCAGTGCTTTAGCTTGTTTGGCTCGTTCTGACTTGCTTTCGCCGCCTTCTTGTTGGATAATTGCCGTACATCCTTGGCGCAGTAAATCCAGGAATTCAGCTTGATTGATATTAATTTGTGCTGTGAGATTTAACTTTTGACATAAAGCGACAATTTGTTCTCTAATTTCCACTTCGCTAAGGAAAGTCAGAATAACTTTTTCGGCATCAGGTTCGGCGTAAAAAATATAACATTCTGTCCCCGTAGCGTGTCCTTCTGCGCTATATAATAGCTCCCTTTCTAACAAAGCATTGATTAACATCGACTTACCAGCACTAAAAGCGCCAGCAAAAACAATTTCAAATGTGGGAGAAACTGCTTTTCTTAAGCTAGATTTGACTGACGTTGTATCTTGCGATCGCAATGTCGGTTCTTGATGCAATAATTGCAGTACGCTTTCAACTTGTGCTTGTAAATTTTGACACTGCGGTAACAGTGTTGTCATTATTTTGTCCTATTAGTGAAAAATAATATCTTCCATATTTTAGAAATTACATTTTTATAAAAGTTACAGTGAAATTACTGATATATTTGCACGTCTCATAAACTGAATTAGTAAATATACCCTTGATAGCACTATGCAAACATTCGCTTTCCGACTAAAGCCAGACGAAGATTTGAAACAAGCTTTACAAGCATTTACTCAAAAGCAAGATATCAAAGCCGGATTTATTTTGACAGCAATTGGTAGTTTAAAACAGGCAAGTATTCGTTTTGCCAATCAAAACACTGCTACAGTTTTACAAGATAAATTTGAAATACTTTCACTTAACGGTACATTAGCAATCACAGGCATTCATATTCATATTGCGATCGCTGATAGTCAGGGTAAAACTATTGGCGGACATTTGGAAAACGGTTGCATTATTTACACAACTGCTGAAATTGTCATCGGTGTAAGTGAAGAATTTACCTTTGATAGAATTGTTGATAAACAAACAGGATATAAAGAATTACAAATTAAAGAGTAAGAGAAGAGGTAAATACCTTGGCATCAGATAAGTTTCGTCAGCAATTAAGACATGAGTTAGAAATATGGCGTAGTGAAGGAATAATTCAAGACAATCAATACGAACAACTAGCGCAACGCTATCAATTAGACACTCTCGATACTGCTTCCCGCAATCAATTTGTAACTATTTTGATTGGATTAGGTAGCGTTCTGATCGGTTTAGGAATAATTACTTTTGTCGCCGCGAATTGGCAAGAAATGTCAAGAAGTATCAGAGTAGCACTACTATTAAGTTTATTTATCAGTGTAAATATTGCTGGATTTTACTTGTGGAGAAAACCAAATGATGCTAGCAAACGTCTTGGACATGGATTGCTGCTACTAGGAGCATTCATATTAGGGGCAAATATGGGGTTAATGGGACAAATGTTTCACATTAGTAGCCCTTTTTACGAACTATTACTAGCTTGGGGAGTTGGCGTAATTGCAATGGCTTATAGCCTGCAAATAACATCTTTGGGTATTATGTCAATTTTCTTAATTTTAGGTGGTTATTTAGGATTTGCTACAACAGATTTATATCCGTTATTACAACTAAATCGAGAAGTTTCTTGGTCATCGTTGTTAGGACAGCATTTACCAATAATTGCCTGCATCACATTTATACCACTAGCTTATTGGTGTCGTTCTCAATGGATTTTTGCTTTAAGCGCGATCGCTATCTTCTTGCCGCTAATAGGCAATATAACTCCCTACAATGTCGGAGTATCTAATCTCACTCCCTTGCAAGCAGAAGGTTGGATATTTGCGATCGCATTTGCCTTACCACCAGCCTTATTATGGAGTTATGATGATTCATTGTGGGTGTATAGTAGCTTATTTGGTAGAGGCGTAGCACCCAAGTCATTTGTGGCGATCGCGCGAAATTTAGCATTAGTTTATCTAGCGATCGTCTTTTATATCTGCTCTTTTTATGGTTTGTGGAATAATTGGTCATCCTCAACAGTTAACGCTAGTAATAAGTTAAACTGGTTTCCCTTAATCGATGTCTTTGTTTTGGCTGTAATTGCTATTTGGCAATGGTTGTATATCGTAAAACAGCGCCGTTCTCACAATTGGAATTTAACTACAATTGTCATTGCCGGATTATGCGCGATCGCCGCTCTAATACCTTTGTGGCATACTTACATTACGCCAATTGCCTTAGCAGCAACATTTATATTCAATGCCTCACTATTTCTCCTAGCTACAGGCTTGATGCGCGAAGGATTGGCTCAAGGACAACGCCGCGCTTTTTGGGGTGGTATGCTGCTAATAACTTTGAGAATTGCAGCTTGGGTTTTAATATCCGTTACTGGATTAATATTTAAGTCTTTAATCTTTATTTTGTGCGGTGTGGGGATAATTGCGATCGGCTTGTGGTTTGAGCGCTATGTAAAAACTTTGAGAACTTGATAGTTTGGAAATTTGAGTAAGTTAGCACTTATATCTTATTTATACTGGCAGGAAAGTTGTGCAAATCTATAACTACCCCTTGCCAGCAATTTTCTTCTAAATTCACAATTGCTGAAATTAGTACCTGCATTGTAGAGCGATCGCGTTTAAGCAACTGCGTTTTAAATTTATCTACCTTGCCTTGAGTTTGCAAGTCTGCTAGTATCAACTGGCGATCGCCTTCGTTAATGTATAAATCTTTACAGGCTATTTGGTTAATTACCTCTGCTGTCTGAGCGTAACCTAGCATTTGGATGAAATACTGGTTCGCTTCTACAATCAAACCATCGGCGATACGGACGCTAAAGATGCCTACAGGAGCGTTTGCAAAGAGATTGCGAAGTTTTGCTTCAGCTTTTTGGCGATCGCAAATTTCTTTTTGGAGTTGGGCGTTGCGCTGGCTTAGTTGCTTTTGCAGTTTGCGGATTGTCAAGTTATTCTCGACACGAGCAAATACTTCTTCCTCACTAAATGGTTTGGTAATGTAATCTACTCCACCCACAGCAAAGGCTTTGACTTTATCTAGTGCTTCATCTAAAGCGCTAATAAAAATTACTGGGATGTCGCAGGTTTGTGGGGAAGCTTTTAAGTGTTGACAGACTTCATAGCCGTTCATATCTGGCATCATGATGTCTAATAGAATTAAATCGGGTGGCGCAGCTTGCACAGTCTTCAATGCAGTTTGCCCGTTAATTACTTTACGCACTTCATACCCCAGTTGAGCGAGCATAGCAGACAAAAGCCGCAAGTTGTCTGGCTTATCGTCCACAACGAGAATATTTGCTTTTTCTAGTTGTTGATTCATGGGGAACCTGGCTGGGTAAGATCGATGATTTTATCAATCCGAAAACTATTGACAGCTTCAGCTAAACCATCTGCTAGAGGTGCATTGGCGGAAGGGATTTGCTGCAACAAGCTAAAAATTTGTTTCTCATCAGTACGCAGTGCTGCTTGGTGTAGTTCTTCTATCCACTGCTGAGGCATAACACTTAAGCTTTCCACTTTCAGCGCGTACTCTGTTGACTTAACGGTTGGTTGGCTATCTGCGTATAGGTAACGCACTCCCAAATACTTAGCCATTTTTTCGAGGATGACTTCTTCAAGAAAAGGCTTGCAAACAAAATCGTCGCACCCGCTCGATAATACTAAAGCTCGTTCTTCATCAAAGGCGCTCGCAGTAAGGGCAATGACGATCGTATTTTTTCCCTTTGCCTGGGATTTAATTTGTCTAGTTGCTTCGTATCCATCCATTACAGGCATCCGCATATCCATCCAAATTAAATGAGGTTCCCAAGTTTGCCAGATACTTACGCCTACTTGTCCATTTTCGGCGGCGCGGACTGCAAAGCCAATAGATGTGAGAAATTTAACTAAAAGTTGACGATTTTCGCTTTTATCTTCAACTACCAAGATGCGGTAAATAGGTTGATCGGGAGCTAATGCGATCGCTCTTTGTCTTACTCTAGTTTCACTTTCTTCTATTATCTGCGCTCTATTTACCGGAACATCGAAGGAAAAAATTGTGCCTTGCCCTGGCGTACTGCGTAAAGCAATTTCACCATGCATCAAGCGGGCAAATTGTTGACTGATAGATAACCCCAAACCCGTTCCCTGATGAGATTGTAGCCCAGCTTGAGTTTGCACAAATGGTTTAAATAATCTTTCTAACTCCGATGGAGCAATTCCCATCCCCGTATCTTCAACTTCAAAATGCAAAGTTAAACCTTCGCTTGATTGCTCTTGGCGATCGCTAATAACAGACACGCGCAAAATTACTCTACCAGTTGCAGTAAACTTAATTGCATTGCCCAAAAGGTTAATTAATACTTGACGCAACTTACTTTCATCTGCCCGTACGTAGGTAGGAACATCAAGAGCGCGCTGGAAAATTAACTCCAATCCCTTAGCTTCAGCTTTAATCTCAAACATCTCTGCCAAAGCGTCCAGCAAATTGTAAAGGTTAAAGTTAGTTTCATCTAGGGTGATGCGCCCTGCCTCAATCTTAGACATCGATAGGACATCATTAATTAGAGTTAGTAAGTGTTCGCCACTGCGACTAATAGTTGCTAAATTTTCTAGTTGAGCAGCACTAAGAGCAGGATCGCGAGTCATTAGTTGCGTAAAGCCGAGAATGGCACTAAGAGGTGTCCGCAGTTCGTGGCTCATATTAGCGAGGAAGGCACTTTTGGCATGATTGGCAGCTAGGGCTTCTTGGGCTTTTTGTTCTAACTTGTGGCTGTAATTTTCTAACTGGGCGCGGGAAAGTTGCAACTGTTGGGCTAGCCAATACACTCCTATCGATAGCACTCCCACAGATACAAGTCCGACTAAAACAATCGTTCCCGCTAATTGACGCGCTGGGGTAAATGCTTCGGCTTGCTGCATCTCCACGAGTAGAGCTAAGTCTTGGGCGTTTAACCAGCGATATACGCCGATTACTGGCACGTTGGCGTAGTTTTGATACAGCCCAAATCCACTAACTCCGCTAATTGCCGTATCAATCCCCTGGCTGCTAACCCCCATAGAAAACGCCTGCATATCGGTGCGATCTGCTTTAGAAATGAAAGTGTTTTTGACTACCAAAGAGCCAACCAAATAGGTTTCGCCGCTTTTACCTAAGCCTGTACGTTCGCGGACAATGCGATCGATTCGATCTAAATTGAGGTGAGCGAGGATTAAGCCTTGACGTACTCCGGCTGCGTCTCTTATTGGTGTTGCTAAAGTTACGGCTGGTTTGCCAGTATTGGGTGAAACGTAGAAAATCGGTGCAAAAGTTTTTCCTTGCTCTATCTTCTCAATATAGGTAGTATCGGCTAAAATTTCGTACTGACCTTCATGCTGTTTATTAGTAGATAAGATTACTTTGTTGCTGCGGTCGAGAATAAAAATTTCTTGGAAATCTGGCTTGGTTTGGGTGATATCGATTAAGTAGTTGGCAATTTGGTGCGTAGCAAGATTGCGCTTAGAGGCACTTTGAGCCTGCAAAATCTTGTCGATTTGGCGTTGTGCGGGAAACTTAGCGATCGCAAAAAAGTCTTGTTGCCGATCTTGAAACCAACGGGTAATTTCTTCTTCTTTTAATGTTGCCGCTACGCTCAGTTGATTGTATGCTGCTTGCTTCAAAGCTTCTCTAGCTCTATAAAAAGCCACACCACCTACTACACCAATAGCGATTAGAGACAACAGGAGGAATAAACTTGCGACTTTAGAAGTAAGGTGCTGATTGCCATGCATAAGGTACAAGGACTTTACCATTCGGCAAAAATTTGTTTGATGCGGGCGATCGCTTCATCGGCAGCTACTTCTGCCGAACTACCGTCAACTAAAACTCTTTTTAAGGCTTTACCCCAAACATTTTCTTTTAGTACCATGCTATAAGCAGGATTGGTAAAGGTGTAAAATAAGCGCGTTTGCCCTTGAGCGATCGTCTTTGTGGCGGTGGAAACGTGAGGATCTTGGGGATTTGTCCAAAAAGGATCTTGCCAATTTGGTTTTAGCACTGGCGAATGACGACCTCCAGCAACTTTGAGATAATTACCAATCACATCCGGTTGAATTAAATAGGCTAAAAAGTCTTTAGCTATCTTTTGGTTTGGCGAGTTAGCAAACAAAATAACCTGCTGCACTGTAATTAAATAACGCATTTGCTCGCCGCTAGGTTTGTTGGGCAATTCTAATATTCCTAGCTTGTGACTATAGGTATCTGGATCTTGACGCAATGCTGTAGCAATAGAAAGAGTATCGTTGGTTGTCATCAATACTTTGCGGTTGAGCAAGTTACGATTGTTATCTGGGTTCAACCAGTGCAATGCATCTGGTGGCAAGTAACCTTGTTGATATGCTTTGTTGTACCAATTTAAAATTTTGATAATGCTTTGACGCACTTGCGGATTATCGACTTGGAGTTGACCTTGAGAGTCCAACATTTGCACATCGTAAGCTTCCAAAATTTGCTCAAAAGTCTGGTATGTATCTCCCGCAGCTACCGATAGCGGTAAGCCTAAACCATAAATATCAATTTGTTTTGCCCGTAACTCGTCCTGGCTTTGCATCCAATATTTCCAGAAACCATCCCAATCGTGAGGAATATTGCGATCGCTACTTCGTCCTATTTTCTCTAGCAAGTCTCGCCAATAGTAAACGTGAATTGTTGCTTGATGAATAGGCAGTGCATAATAACTACGCTTTTTATCTGTTTGATTGTAAAAGTTAACAGTTTGTAAAACCTTGTCTGAGTATAGGTTTTTAATTGGTTCGATGACATCGGAAACATCGGCAAGTTTTCCTTCCCAAGCTAGACGAGGAGCAAGCGACTTTTCACTTTTAAACATGGCAATTAGATCGGGAAGCTCGCCAGATCGAAGCTCTCTTTCTGTTTTCTGCGATAGCTCGTCGGTACTATAAAAAGAAAGTTCTACTTTGTTACCGCTTTGTTTTTCCCAGTTGCTAACAATCTGTTGCAGCGCTTCATCTTCTTCCAAAGTAAAGCCTTTATCCCACCAAATTTTCAGGACTTTATTTTCAGTAAAAGCCGCGTTAACCAAATCTCGATTGCTCGTAGAAGTGCGATCGCAAGCAACGATGACTAAGGTAAAAAACACCGCTAACAGTAGATATCGCCAGCGTTGGAGATTTCTCAATATTTGGAGGCGATCGCTTTGGATTTTGGACATAGGTTTTCTACCCCAGTCTGCACACCTTTACAATATCGATCTACCAATTAAATCTATAAATTTACAGATATTTTTAAAAACCTTTAGATTCAAGCAATGCCCAAAGTTGTCAAACCGATAAAATAAAAACACCAGATCGCGATCGGGCAATACTTATGAGCGCCAAGCTTAGTGCAACCAAACCTGCAACTGAACTTATAATCACTTGGGAACTATTACCCGATGATTTTCAATTAGAGGATGACCCAGTGGAGAATACAGGTCAGCCAATTTTGGCTGGTGCTTTGCGTGAAAGCTTGGAGATTAGCGGTTTTATTCAACCTCAAATGTTAATAGCCTCCAATTTTGCTGTTTGTGCAACGCTCAACGAACAGATTATTACCAAAGCCCCTGACTGGGTTTACGTTCCTCGTGTAAAGCAAATGTTAGCTAACCGCAGAAGCTACACGCCCAATACAGAGGGTGATATTCCGGCGGTAGTAATGGAATTTTTATCGGAAACTGAGGGTGGAGAATATTCAATCAAACGCAGTTATCCACCAGGAAAATGGTTTTTCTACGAACAAATTCTCCAAGTTCCCGTTTACGTAATATTTGAGCCAGATAGTGGTCTGCTGGAATTTTACCAACTGGAAAACGGACGCTACGAATTAAAGCAACCTGATGAAAATGGTCGTCATTGGATTGCACCGATGGGACTATTTTTAGGTACTTGGCAAGGTACAAAAGAATCTCGAACAGGTTATTGGTTGCGGTGGTGGGATGAAACAGGTAATTTGTTACTGTGGGCAGTAGAACAGATAGAACAAGAACGCCAACGCGCCGAACAAGAACGCCAGCAGAAAGAAAGGCTAATTGCCTATTTACAGTCTCAGGGTGTTGACCCCAATAATTTGCCTAACGAATCCTAAGAGAGATGCCGATCTTGTAGGGTGCGTTTTGAAAACGCACCCTACTGGTATGACTAATGAAGAGTAATTTAAAAATTGCCATAAAAGTATTGTTCCTAAAACGAGTACGAGCGAACTTAGAACGATCGCCAGTAATTTTTGCCGCTGAGTAACTTGTTTTAGCTTGGTTTCTACTTCAGAGCGATCGCATTGTTGGCTTTTGAGTAAAAATTGATAATCTAAATCGCTCAAACTTTTGCCCTCCGCCCATTGTTGAGCTTGGTTTAAGGCTTGTCCGCGCAATAGTAAGTCTGAATCTTGTGTTGCGATCCATTGTTGTAAAGATAGGGAATAAGGACGCAGTTTAGTTAATTGTTGCTCTATCCAAGCTAAAGAAAAAACTTCGGCATAAATGCGATTTTTAATTTGCAGTTGTCCGTTTTGCTCGGTAGCAATTCCAGATAACAGCAGTTCTATTTGTTCTTTGGAGCCATCTGATACTACTTCAACTCCTTGCAATATTTGCCTAACAAGCTTCAATAGCGCCCCTGCATAGTGTTCGTTTCTCAATAAGCGATCGCGGATTGTCTGTAAATGCTCTGGTTCGTCCTTTGCTTCCCAGTTTTCAATAATATGCGATCGCACCAGTTTTTCTAGGAGCAAGGGCGAAAATTGATGATAAAAGCCAATCAAGTGATAATTAACAATTGGTAAATGAGTGTCTAACTTATAGCGCTCCTCCACTTCTTCCCCGTTGTCAGATGGGGAATAATTGCTACTAGAACGTTGTTGGATGATAAGCTGACAAAGCTTTTGAGTCAGAAACGGCTGCCCATTTGTCCAAGCCAAAATTTCTTTAAGCACTGCTAAAGGGTTATCTACTTTGCCTTCTAATCCAGCGGCTAAGGGCTGAATTTCAGCTAGTTTAAAACCAGTTAAATTGATAGATTTACCAATATTAAAGGGAGTGCGCTGGCGATCGCCAATTAAATCTGTGGGCGTAGCAACGCCAAATAGCGCCCAAGTAAGGCGGTTATAAGCTGGATTTTCTGCTCTTTGGTTGTAGCAATATCTAATTAAAGCGAAAAAATCTGCTGTAGGAAAATCAAGCCCCAAAATACTATCAATTTCATCAACAAAAATAAAAATTTTAGCTTGAACTTGAACTAACAAAATATCTTCAATAAACTCACTCAATCGTTGCAATGGCGTTAAATCTTCCCTTTCCTGCCACCAAGCTTTGAGATTTACTTTGCCAAGTAGATTAAAACCCCGTAATAAGTCAACTACTATGCCCTTATACCACTGAGCCGGAGTAATATGTTCGCTACCGATCCGCGTTAGATCCACAGAAGCGCAAACATAACCAGCCTTTTCCAACCGATTTCGAGTCCGCAAGCGCAAACTAGATTTGCCCATCTGGCGAGAACTAAATACATAACAAAACTCGCCCCTTAGCAAGGCACGATAGAGTTCAAAGTCCGCTTGGCGCTCTACGTAAGTTGGCGCATCCATCCTTAAACTGCCACCAACTTGATATTCATACTTATCCATAGCTTTAGCTCAATTGTGCGCGGAAGTACAATCGATACAATTGGCAGCTTGGCGTTGCTAGGTTTGCTTGTAGTTTGACTAAACCCATACTTTCTAATTTATAGGCAGCGATCGCTTCTAACGGCAATGGCTCATCAGCTTCTACTACCTGCTTGAATGCTGTTGCAAGTTCGGGATGCTCTTGGAGATAGGCAAGATGATGGCGTAAGCGATCGCTATAAATACCTGCTACAGTGGGAGCCGTCTGTAAGAGTTCGGCAAGGGATATTTCTTGACGTGCTAAATGATACATTGCAACTCTTACTAAATAAGGATGTCCGCCCACAAGCGCCCACAAGGCAGTTAATTGTTCTTGTTTGAGCCAATTTAGGTGGTGACGCGCTGCTAAATCTTGCACCTGTTCGAGGCTAAATTCTGGTAATTTAATCGGCAGCCCGACATTAAAGGGAGATTGATTGATATCTAGGGGAATATAAGCTTCTGTAGTATGAACTACTATGAGCCGGAGCTTTTGCCACTTTTCTAGTTCTACTGCATCCTCGTACCAAGAGCGCAGGAGTGGGAGAAAGTCGAGATAAATTTCGGGATACTCAAAAATTCGATTGACTTCATCCAATGCTAAGACAATTGGCGAGTTAATTTCTGATAGCAAATATTCCTGGAAATATATGGTGCAGCTAACTTTGCTGCCAATATCTGCATCCCAATAAGCATCTAGTTTTGGTTCAAGGGTTAGCTGTCGACTGACATTAGCTCCTAACCAGCGCAAAAATTTATCTAACGATGTGAAAATGCTGTTATCTGCTTGCTGCAAACTCAATAGCACAGTGCGTAAACCCTCTTGCCTAGCACGATCTAGAATTCTGTGCATGAGAGAAGTTTTGCCCATTTGTCTAGGGGCGGTGATGCGAATTAAGCTACCAGGTTTGCTAACTTGGGCGTAGGCGCGTTCTTCAATCGGAGGACGTTGGATATAAAATGCGGAATCGAGCGGTACTATCCCTACAGGAACTTCTAAGAAGTCATTGTCAGCGTCTAGGCGGGTTATGCTCTGTATTGTTTTATTTTGCGATCGCCAATGCCTCTCTAGTGCTGCTTGAAAGTTAGTTTTGCTAACGGTTTCGCCTAATACTTCACTAAGACTTTTCCAAACTTTTGGTCCAACATCGCGGGTAATGTAGCTCGCCGAATAGCCTGAAGTAACAGCAATCTGCTCGTAGGTTTGACTTTGCCAAGCTCCGCTCAAAATCGCAGTTTCCACATCTGTTAGATGTCTACCGAAACGGGCAAACACTGATGCATCAACTACTTCCAGCGCTTGCTCAAAATCCATTTTGTGCTTTATCTCTCGCTGCATCTAAATTCTACCTGAGATTTCCAGAGGTAAAAAGATCGCACTGATTTCCTTTATATATTTTCGTTGGCGCTCAATTGGTTAGGAAGTAATACTACTACAAGAGCGAGAGGTAGAACAGTTGCTCTGAGTTATTTAAGCTAATCAGTTGCCAAGTCCAGATATTTTCTGTAACGACAAACACAAAATCCCCACTTAATTTAGAAATGTGGTGATTGTTTTCCCGCAACTACCAGTAAATATATAGGTTTAAAATGCACTAACAAATTATTGGTTGCTATGCGATCGCTATTAATAAAAATCCTCATAATTGCAGCAAGCTAGTTGCTGTATGGCGAACGGACGAACAGTCAAAGCTTTATTGTCAGTGGGTACAACCGCTCAATAACAAATAGTTAGTACAAAAATCATGCAAACCTTACAAAAAAGTTTTAGCGCTCTTTTCATCACTAGCCTGCTATTTACAGGCTCTATTGCTTCTTTAAAACAAGTTGACGCTCAAGTTCCGCAAGCACCAGCAACTAACGAGATCCGCACAAATATATTTGTCCAAGATGAGTTGTACTTGGGTAGCAACAAGCCAAGAGGACAAGTTTCTGAGCGGGATTTTCAGATATTTTTGCAAAAAGAAGTTACGCCGCGCTTTCCCGACGGATTAACAGTAATAGATGCTAACGGGCAGTTTTTAGGTAGCAATGGAGTTATCAAGGAAAAAACAAAGCTTTTGATCTTAATTCATCTCAACACGCAAGAAGATGAAGAGGAAATCCAAGAAATTGTTGATGAATATAAAGAGCAATTTCAACAAGAATCTGTACTGCGCGTCACCAGTACGCCAAGGCAAGTACGTTTTTAAACAATTTGCTAGCAAACATAAATTCAAAAACTGATAAGGACAGATTAAAATACAATGCAACACCAAATAAATTCTCATCCAATTTACCAAGCAGATCGCTTTACCTTTACTGATACTCAATCTAACAATTTACAAATCGTCTTTTTGCCGCGAATGTTTCAAGGCAATCGAAAAATTCCCCAGTTAGATTACCAGAGTTCTGAAGGTAAGTTTACTTTCCAAGGTGATGAGATTGGGCAACAGCAAAGCAATCTTGGTTTGCTGATTTCTGTACCATTAAAGACTAACACAGATGATGGATTTAATTTTGCTTTAATATTGCCATTTTTCAATATGAATGGTCAAAAACGACAAGAATTTGAAACAGTAGCGATCGCTGCAACTAAAAGTCAGAAAATAGTCGCCAACTGCACTAGATGCGAATTTACCTACAAAATGCTGACGCTCAAAGCAGTTGCAGAAAAGCTGTCAGTAGTTGCATCTGGTGTATCCTCATCAAACTGGTTCAAAGATCGCCGATTATCCTCTACTGCATGGCAGGAAAATGGGTATGACTTGATTGATTTTGACAGGTTTTAATGCGGGTAGTCTATGTAATGTCTACTACTACATTTAGCAAAATAATGAAGATTTTACCAAGCACTAGCAAATAAAAATAACAACGAAAATGCAGCAAAATTTATATTCTAACTTTAATTTTATTCAAAGCAAGTTAATGGAGTTAATTAGGGAAGGGTTACTAATAATTTCTCCCAGTTTGCAACCAACTTATCTAAATTTAAAAGCCAAAGAAATTTGTCAGATGCTTTGGAATAGAAGGAATTATTCCTCATCTCAACTTCCACCGATTCTTTCTCATTTATCTCATCAGTTATTTAAAAGCAATGTTTCTAAAGATACATTATTCATGGTCGATTATCAGATTGATGAAAAGCAAACTATTCGCATTCGTGCCTGCCCTTTAAACTGTGCATTAGAACAAGAAAATATTGTCGTCTCTCAAAATCGAGAATGTATTTTATTTTTTTTAGAAGATCGCAATGCAACTTGGGAAGAAGAATTGCGTACAGAGCAGAAGAAATACGCTTTTACAGAACGCGAAACCCAAATATTGAATTTGTCATCGCAAGCATATAGTTATCAACAAATCGCTAAAACTCTGCAAATTAGTCTCAATACCGTAAAATTTCACTTCAAAAATATTTATGCTAAAAAACGTACTTATTTAGAGCCAAATAAAAAGTATTTCGAGATTGAGAAATAATAGTTTAAAGTTAGCGATCGCTTTTTTCCTCATATTGGACAGCGGAACTATAGCAATCCTAAATCAGTCCTTGAACAGCAAGAGGGTTTCGCCCCCAACCGCACAGCTTTATAGTCCCGCCAATAACTTGTCTACCCTTTGTTGCCCCGCGAGCGCACCTTGCCACCTGTTGGCATCTCCAACTCCTGTCGCTGCACCAGTTGTTGTTGTGTAGTTTTACCTGCGACAGTTCCAGTAACTTACTTGACAAAAAAGACCTATTTCTGGACTGATATGCTCTAGCATCTGCTGTCGCACTAACTTTTCAATCTCCTCTAAAGTTGTTAGTTGCTCGACCGGAGTATTTTTGTAGAGGTTGACGTACTCCCCCTGCTGAAACGAGGGGGATTCTCAAAGGCAGTTACGAAGCAGCGCTCTGAAGCCGTGCTTCTCCACCTTTTTCCTGCTGAAGCTAGGGGGTTTTCAGCATCTTCTTGATAGCTGCAATCTCTTGCACGCATTCTTGTAGGCTTTGGGCTTCTTCAGAGTTCATATTGATGTAGCAGTGGCTCTCGCTTCTGCAAATATTGAACTACACAAGTCAATCTGCCAAATCTGGATGCTCCTCACATATCATATATCGTATAATAGCTCCGTCTACCTTTGCATCTTTATGTTTCTTGTCAGCATTACTGAAAACTCGCCAATGGCTAGGAAAATTTCATCCTATAATTAGTCTGTTTATAGATTTTGTAATTAATGCAGTCATTAATTTGCTAATTTTGATTATTTTGCCAGCAATAAGAGCAGCAGTTCATGATTTTTATGATTTAATCTTACTCATCGTCAAACGCAAACAATAAAAATTCAGCCTCATAACTATGATTAAAAAACTTCTGCGCCCATTAAGTAGTTTTGTACGTCTACTTAAACAAAGATTAGAGAATGCAAAGTTTTTAGATAATCATAAATATTTAAAGAATCAGCGCAAAATCATTTATGCCCTAACGCCACCAGCACATTTAACAAATGTAGGCGATCACGCCCAAGTAGTTGCTATTAGACTTTGGCTACAAAAACATTTTCCGCAATTGCCAGTTATTGAACTAGATAAAGATGAATCTCAAAAATTGCTTCCAGCTTTAAAGCAATTAGTCGAACCCAATGATTTATTTTTTCTTCACAGTGGAGGAAATCTAGGCGATCGCGGTATCTGGTCTGAGAGCATCCGGCGTTTACTCATTAGTTCATTCCCGGATAACCAAATTGTTAGTTTGCCACAAACGATTTACTTTAGCGATACGCCAACTGGCAGAATAGAACGCGAGAATAGCCACCGAATTTATACTGCTCACCCAAATCTCACAGTTATAGGTCGCGATCCAAAAAGTGGCGAGCTAGCTCAAGAATTATTTCCCAAAGCTAAAATATTCTGTACGCCTGACTTTGTGTTGTCTTTACCACCAAGGCGGTCAGATATTAAGAATAACCCACCCAAAATTCTTCTTTGTCTAAGACTAGATGACGAATCTGCCTTAAATGCCCAGCAAAGAAAGGAAATAGGCGAAAAACTACCTTATGATTGCACCTACTTTGATACAACAATTGCCAGTCCTATCAAAGCCAATGAAAGGAAAGAAGTTTTAGAGCGCACACTTGATTTATTTGAGGCTGCGGATGTCGTAGTAACGGATCGCTATCACGGGTTAATTTTTACAATTTTATGCCGAAAGCCATGTGTAGTATTGCCGACCGTAGATCATAAATTGACTTCGGCAATGCACTGGTTTAAAGAACTTTCTTTCATTAAATTTGTGCCTGATATTGACGCAATTCCCTTACTTGTTGAGCAGTGTTTATCTATTGAAAGTAGAGAAGTTCCTGATTGGAATTTTGAATATTTTGATAAGATTCCTCAGATAATTGATATTTAGATGAGTTAAATCATTAAGTAGTCAACAATTCTGGATTAATTAATCGGCTAAAGATTAAAGGACAAACATTTAAAATGCACCAAAATCAATCAGAAGAAGTATCTACTCTATTCAATACCGTAGTTGCAGGTGGATATTGTGTTGGTTGCGGAGCCTGTGCATCTGTTCGTGATTCACCAATTAATATAACCTTGGATAAATATGGTCGTTTGGGAGCATCCCTAGATCCTTCAAATGGTAGTAAAACTTCTAATGCTTCTGTGCTGGCAGTTTGCCCATTCTCAGGGGTTAGTGATAACGAAGATCGAATAGGTCAAGAACTTTTTAGTGAGAATTGTCAGTACCATCATAAAATTGGTTACTACTTAGCTAATTATGCTGGATTTGTGTCGGAAAAAGATTTTCGCCAGCATGGTAGTTCCGGTGGTATGGGTACATGGATTATTAATGAACTATTTAACCAAGACTTGATTGATGCTGTAATTCATGTGCATGGACAAAAACCATCGGCAACCGATCCGATGTTATTTCGTTTTCAAATTTCAGATTCAGTTGATAAAATCCGTGCTGGTGCAAAGTCACGCTACTATCCAATTGAAATGTCAGAAGTCTTAGATTTAGTTCGGAAACGCCCTGGCAGATACGCAATAGTTGGTGTTCCATGCTTTATTAAGGCAGTTCGTCTTTTAGCAAAACATGACCCCATTATTGGTGAAAGCATTCGATTTTGTATAGGACTTGTATGCGGACATTTAAAAACTACTCGATTTGCTGATATGTTTGCTTGGCAGTGTGGAGTAAAACCTGGTCATCTTCTTGCTATTAACTTCAGAAAGAAAATTCCTAATCAAGATGCAAATCGTTATGGTATCGAGGTTGTAAGCAATCAAGATAACCAAGAAATTAAAACTACTAAGTCCAACCATGATTTTTACGGCTATCTTTGGGGACATGGCTTTTTCAAGTACCAAGCTTGTGATTACTGCGATGATGTAATAGCTGAAACCGCAGATATTGTTGTTGGGGATGCCTGGTTGCCTCAATACGTTAAAGATAGTGACGGTACTAATGTTGTTGTCGTCCGTAATCCATTAATTCAAACTTTAATTGAGAGTGGTATAGCTTCAGGAAGATTGAATTTAGATAGCATTAATGCTGATGAAGTTGCAAAATCCCAAGATGCGGGATTGCGACATAGACGCGATGGTTTAGCTTATCGCCTCCATTTGCAAGACAAAGCAGGTTTTTGGAGACCTAAAAAGCGCGTCAAAGCTCAATTCGATCATCTAAATAAAAAACAAAAAAAGATATATGAATTAAGAATATCAATGGCTAGTCAAAGCCATATTGCTTTTGATGAAGCTCTGAAACTGGGAAATTTTGATTGCTTTAAAAATAGTATGAATCCTATAGTCGAAAAATATAATAACCTGTACAAACCACCACTTTTAAAACGTTTTATATCCCGTTTGAAAAAGATTTTAAATTTGTACTTTTAAAATAAGGCAAATCTTTTGAAAAGGTGTTTAACGGAACTTAAACAAAGGTTAAGAGTTAATCAGCCTGTTTGGACTATATTTTTATTTAAATTTAATTAACTTACGTTTCATCTTGTAAGCTAATTAATATTGCTTGATAATTTAGGATTTTTCTAATAAAAATAGCTTTTGTTGTGCTATTTTTCCAACTGGATCCGAAACGTTTATATTAAATCAGAATACAGGTTTAAAGATTTAGGACATGAAGTTGATATCTATGCTAGACGACCTGGCGATATTTCTAAAATACATCTAGATGTGCTGCCGCCAATGTTGCTAGAGTGGTTAGGAGTTGACAAAGAAGATAGATTTGTAGCTTTGGAAATTGGCAAGCCAACTTTAGAGTGAGGGCAAAACTTGCACTCCGTTCTGTTTCTACACTGTCTGGCAGCCATATAGCTATATATTCAGCATTAGGCGATCGCTCTTCAACGAAAGGCTTGCAACTTGGGGATAGACAACGAGAGACAAAGTCATGCCTCATTTGGCGATGCCCCAGAAGAAAAAATGTATTTGCAACATTCGAGCAAACGTTATATTTTTTTAACAGCCAACATCCACAGATGCGATCGCTCTTTGTTTGCCACTCTTAACCTAGCAAAATAAGATGCTTGCATATACAACCTGTGACTTTCAAGCGGATGAAAAATTAGGAATGCTAGGAAGTGTCACCAAAACCAGAACAGAGGCATCAGGCAAAAGAGTCAATCGATATGTTGGAGCGATATGTCTGATTTAAATTGTAAGGATTGATTGATGTTAAAAAGTTCCATAGTTGTTGCGATCTGCACTACCTCCGCCATTAGTAGCTCGATTAATCCAGTAGTAGCTCAAAACACAAACAACCTCTTCATTGCGGATGCAACAGCTAGCTCGAAGAATACCAAAGGCATGGCGACTAATGTTCTCGACAACAATGACAATACTTGGTGGAATGCTGATGGCAAGGGTCAGTACCTCGAACTCAACACAGGTGGGCTGGCAACAGTAAACGCTGTAAAAATTAAGTTTTATGAGGGTGACAAACGCACTAGCACTTTCGATGTGGACGTATCGACGGACGGGATTAGTTGGAAGCGAGTCTTAGCCGACCAAAACAGCCAACGCACAGCCGACCTGGAGCGGTATGGGTTTAATAATCAAAGATCGCGCTACATCCGGCTCGTCAATCGTGGCAATGCGATCGCTATCAGACAAGTGGTGGTGGAAGGCGTACCGCAGGGCAAGACATACTACGTAGACTGTACCAATGGTAGCGATAACAATAACGGTACGACCCCAAGTAGTGCCTGGAAAACACTGAATCCGGTTAACCGTTGGAGTAACCCATTAAAACTAAATCCAGGCGATAGTTTGCTGCTCAAACGTGGTTGCAGCTTCAAGGGTCCGCTTAATGCTAGGTGGACTGGCAGCAGCAACGCCCCAATTGCATTTGGAGCTTATGGTAGTTCCGCTCTTCCTTTACCTGCGATCGACAAGGGAGCCGAGAGCAATGAAGTGGTCAAAATTACTGGGCAACATCAAATTTTTGAGTACATTAAGGTACGTGCAACTAAGCCAGGGGGGTCTGCAAACGCTCAAAAATGTAAATCTCAACCTGTTGGGTGGTTAATTGGCTTCGATACCAGAAGCGGCAGTTCGCATAATATCGTGCGATACAGCGAGGCTAGCGGCTTTACTGCTGGCGTACGCTTTGGAGAAGGTTCGCGCACTAATAAAGCATTATTTAACAGATTAACGTTCAACAACGTGATGGATCGCCTTACCCCGCGCTCTCAAAATGGCAATGACGACGCTGGAGCATGGGGCATATTGCTCAACGGCGACTATAACGAAGTCGCCTACAACTACTTCGAGGGCAATGTCGGCTGTTCTGAGGACTACGATGTTGATGGTGCAAGTGTTGAAGTCTACAAGGGCAGCAATAATTATATTCATCACAATACAAGCTGGCGCGAATCTACCTTTACCGAGCTTGGTGGCACTAGCGATGAGCGAGCCGAAAACAATAAGTATGCGTATAACACGTACAGCGCTTTTGGCTTTGAATCACCATATATCAGCCCGTCTACCCTCGACCAATTACAGAAACGAGGTGGAGAGTTCTTATTAGTGCGCGGATACAAAAGTGGCTGGGGGGCTAACCTAGGTACAGAGTTTTATCACAATACGGGATATTGGCTCAATGGTGGTATTTTATGCATTGAGGGATGTAGTGCAGATATTTTGCAAGCACGTAACAACATTATGGTGGCAAGTCAAAATCCCCATAGATATTTAGTCGAGTCGGATGCAAAGTTTGGCGAATCAAATAATATCTATTGGCAAGCCGATTCCTACTCTGGACCGCAGTTACTTTTTATTGCTGGCTCTAATAGCCCCAATCCAGCATCGAAGAAGGTAGACCCATTATTTGTAGATCCTGCAAGTGCTAACTTCCGCTTGCGATCTGGTAGCTCTGCGATTAATGCGGCGACCAATGTAGAATTATCGTGGGCAAATTCCTCACAAGACATTTACGGCAATTCAGCCTCCAGGGGTTCTGCGCGTGATATCGGGGCGGCAGAATACTAATAGATATTTTCAAGCTGTAATTTTCTGCATCACTTACGCGAGGCAAGCGGTAGTATGCGAGTGCGATCGTGCTAAAACGCGGTAAAGTAAATTGTAGGGTGCGTTGATGTACAACGCACCCTACGAGAGTGGCGATCGCACTATTGAAAATGCTTTCTAATAATTTCTAATACCATTATTTCAATTTCAGGTAGTATTTCTTGATATCACTACCGAATTAATTGAGATGGGAGTACGAAAACAAGACATAGTTATCAGGTTTCATCCTCCTAAAATGCGCCAACTAACAGATTTTGCTGTAGGTTAGAGTCTCTACTAATCAATATTGATGTAAGTGTTTGTTGTTAACAAATTATACACTGACTAAAACTTTTGCTGTACAGCACTTTTGAGTTGTTAAGCTGGATTGAATCTATATGTTTTGCGCTTTTTGCTTGTTCTAATACTTGACATAGACTCGCATTAGGTTTACGTTCATTTGAGAAGAAATATCAATTAGTTAGAAAAATTGTTGGAGATGAAGACTCAAACGTTGCCAAAGAAAAACTAATAGTAAGCGATACTCGCTATCAGTTAGCACCTATATTTGCAGCCACAACCTGACAAATTATCCTTTACCTTGGCAATCATGTGTTGAACAGCACTGAGCAACGCAAAATAACTTGGTTTCAATCTCACTTGCAATTGCTAGGTAGATTGCTGCTAGGACTAATAATACTGGCGATTTGGGCGATCGCTAGTATTTCTTTGGGTGCTGTAGATTTGCCGCTACCAACTATATATGATGCTGTGACGGCTTTTGATGGTTCTTATCAGGAACACCTAATTGTGCGTATCAGGCTACACTGGTTTATCAGTTTATGCAGGTTTGGGTTTTTTGGGGAATTATGGTAGCTTTAGCAGACTTAGCAAGGCAGTTATTGAATGCGCCGATCGGGCTGCCTTGCGGTATGATTGCAGCGATCGTAGGCGTTCTTACTTTCTTTACTTGCTTTATCGCAACCGCAACCAATGAATAAACAAGCGCTGACAACCCAAAAGTTAACACTCACTTACGATCGCACTTGCATTATTTCCGATCTAGAGATCGCTATTCCTGCTGGCAAAATTACTGTGTTGGTAGGGGCAAATGGTTGTGGTAAGTCAACGCTGCTCAGGGGATTGGCAAGGTTGTTAAAGCCGCGTACGGGGACGGTTTTTTTGGATGGTAAGTCTATTGCTAAGTTGTCTACGAAAGAAGTAGCCAAGCAATTAGGCATTTTACCTCAAAGTCCGGTTGCGCCTGAAGGCTTGACAGTACGCGAACTGGTGGCGCAAGGGCGTTATCCGCATCAAGGCTGGTTGCAGCAATGGTCGCCGGAAGACGAACGGTTGACGGAGCAAGCTTTGGTTACTACTAATTTGATGCATTTAGCAAATCGTCCTTTAGAAACTCTGTCGGGGGGACAAAGACAAAGGGCTTGGATTGCAATGGCGTTGGCGCAAAATACTGAGGTGTTGTTGCTGGACGAACCGACTACTTTTTTGGATCTGGCTCATCAAGTGGAAGTTTTGGATCTGTTGTATGACTTGAATCAGACGCAGGGAAGAACAATTGTTATGGTTCTGCACGATTTGAATCAAGCTTGTCGCTATGCAGATTATTTAGTGGCGATCGCATCGGGGCGGATTTATGCTCAAGGTACGCCCAGTCAAGTTATGACTGAAGACACAATTGAGCAAGTATTTATGCTATCGTGTCGCATTATTACAGATCCGGTTGCTGGTACGCCGATGTGCATTCCTATTGGTCGTTTCCAGGCGCGATCGCAGCAATCTTATCGGATGATGTAGAAAACAAGATTTTAATTAACCGCCAACACGTGCGTGTAGTGTTTAAACAGCAAGGTAAGAGGATATTAAAAATTTTAAAGCCTATTTCAATACTTAGAAAAGAAGTAGGGGCGCATTTATAAATACGCCCTTATTTTATTACTTCTTTTTTGGTTTTGGCGGTAACAAAGCGATCGGATTCACTGCCTTTTTACCGTTAGGATGTACCTCAAAATGTAAGTGGGGTCCTGTACTGCGACCAGTGCTACCCATCAAGGAAATTTGTTGTCCTTGTGTGACTTGTTGCCCTGGTTGCACCAACAACCGATAGTTATGGGCGTAACGAGTCAACGTCCCATCGGGGTGTTGGATATCAACTAAGTTGCCATAACCACCTCTACTCCAACCAGACCTGACGACAACACCCTCAGCTACAGCAAATATTGGCGTTCCTACCGGTGCGGCAATGTCAATGCCTCTATGCATACGTCCCCAACGATAGCCAAAACCGGAACTCAATCTACCCTTAGCTGGCCAAATATAGCCATTAAAGGAACCTCGGCTACCGTTAGGTTGAGGTAAATAGTTCTCAACTGGTGCTAAAGGTGGCAATTCTGGCGATACTTGCTGTCCTCTAAAGCTTTCGCTAGAGTCAATATCTGTCGGTGCAGTGGCGACTCTGCCTTTAGCTGGAACTGCATAATTGGTTTTGATTGTTAGTTGCTTTGGCTGTGCTGGCTTTAAGTCTTGAGCCGTTTGTGCTACGACAAATTCAGGATTAACTGGTTCGTCATCCGACAGCTTGCTACTTACTGGAGGCTTACTAATTGCAGGTAGGCGAGGTTTTACAGCTTGAGCGGACGAATTACTATTGTTTTGCGCGTAGTATTTGTGCTGCAGCTTTTGCACGTCGTTTTGCAGTTTTTGGGCATACTGCGCTTGCAATTGTTCTAGCTGTGCTTGACTCAGTTTAGGCGCTTCTACTTCATCAGCAGTGCTACCGCCAATCCCGTTAAATGAGTTTGCTGGCGATTGATTGACCAAATCTACAGGCTGCTGGTTAGAGCTATTGGCTGCAACTAAAACTGCCGGATTTGATGCGTTAGTTTCAAGTACGGGAGCAGGTACGTTAGTTGCCTGTGCTGGCTCAATTTCTGGCAGCATAGCAACTGTTACTTTTTCAATCTTCTTTTTATCAACTAAGCTAGGAATTACGATCCTTTGATTGACCAAGAGTAAGTTTGGATCTTGCAGTTGGTTAGCGCTGACAATTTCCGGTACAGATACTTTATGCTCTGTTGCGATCGCGCTCAACGTGTCTCCAGATTTCACTTGATATTCTGGTTCTGGCTCGGCTACGTTAGAGCCGTCAGCGCCAGATACTAATTCTAGCGTCACCGAGGCAACTTCTGCGCTAGCAGGAGGGCTAACTGGTGCGCTAGCTGTTTGTGGCTGACTGTTCTGTGTTTCTGCACTTATTTGTGCGTCGGTGGCTATTTCTGGAGTTTTTGAGTCTGGTAGAACAAATACTGATTGTAATAGTTGTTCTGTTTGCTGTTCCTTCCCTACTTCCTGAGTTTCATCAATTGCGATCGTACTTGCTGGCTCTTTTTGGGTTGCATCTTCTCCCACACTGCTAGCAACTTCCTCTTGCGTTTGGGTTGCTGGCAAGCCTAGCCTTTTTAGCAATCTATCTGTTGAAGATGGCTGTACTGTCTCAGTACCTTTATCGCTACTAACTGCGATTTCTGGCTGTTGTTGGGGCGTAACTTCTACTACTCTGTTATTGCTCGGCAACGCCTGTTGCTCGTTTACCGATGCTGTGGTGGGTGCGATCGCTGTTTGTGGCTGCTGTAACTTAACTGCAGGTGTTGTTGGTTCGCTAACACTAGATAGCTGACTTGATTGCTCTTTTTGCTTCAAGCGATCTATCAGCAATCTTTGCTTCGCTGTCCAAGCACTATCAGCTTCTCGATTCACTACTACTGGTTGTGGCTGCACTGCCCACTGTTCTGCGGTCGGTTCTGGTGCTGAAGCGCTTTGAGTTAGAGGAGCTTGTACCTGCTGGGTAGCATTTTTGTTCGCTTTAAGACGTGTTACTAACCGATTTACGCGGCTGTCTGCAGGCGTTTGAGGACTAGCAGCAATTGTTTCTACTGGCTCAATGTTGACTTGAACGTTTGCGGGCGCTGTCTCTACTGGCAGCGCGGGCGGCTGATAATTTTGCTCTGGCGATCGCGTCCTTGTTGCTGTTTCTACTTCAATGCTTGTTGGCGCAGCTTGATGTACTTTAGTGTTTGCTTCTTGCCTTGTCTTTAAACGTTCGGCAAGGCGATCGCTCTTTACTACCTGCGGTTGTATAGTCTGTACGGGAATTACTTCAACCTGTACGCTAGCAGGGGCGATTTGCGCTGCTGGTGGTTCTTGCCCTAAAGCATTAGCACCTTGTATTGCTTCTAGTGTGGGAACAGCCTGGTTAATTGTTTCTCCCTCGCTTGGGGCTTGGGCAGCAGGAGCGCGATCGCTGCCCAGTGCTAGTAAAAGGTTGGGCGTTCCTATTGAAGCTATCAGTCCGATTGTTGCTGCTGAGGTCTGAAATAGCCGCAACTTTACTTTTGGCTGCCCATGCTTCAGTTTCCCTTCTAAGTCATCTTTGATTTTGCAACCAGGAACAGCCTTAACCTTTTTCATCCATGCTCGTTTCAAAAAACGACCTCCTAGAAACACGCTTTGCCTAACTAACTTTAATTCGTTACTACTTTAGAGCCGATTTTAGCCAAGCATTGAGGACACTACACAAACTTTTCCGCCTACATCCAATAGACATAATTTAAGTAATGTCATTTGGCTAATTTAATTTACACAAGTTTACACGAAATTGAGAATATTTCAATGTTTTTAGATTGTTTTTGACTCAGGTCATCTGTCTGAAGTTTAGTCTATGTCATTTTTATATCCTCTATGACAGTGAAATTTTACTACTACTGGTTTTGAGTCTGGATATTCACTGCAACTTTTTATTTTGTCTGACCTTTCCAGACTTAGCTGAAACACAACAGCCGAATTTAGCTAATTGTTTTGGCAAAAAGCAAGAGCAAGTTTTGACGGTTTTAGCGATCGCGCTTAGTAAAGATGTTTTGCTCTTTTATCTGGTAATGCTTGCAAGAGCAGGTTTTAATAACTTTTTCTGCCGATTTAGCTAGTTGATTTAGGCAAGCATTACATATCACTAATTTAGTGTTGACCAACCGCTACTATATATAAATTTCTTATCTAATGCCACTATCGCTGGCTGGCTGTCCAAGCAAAATAATCGTTAGCATTTAAGCAATTTAAGATGGAAATCAATGCATATTGATAATTTTGGCAGTTTTGTAGCTTCTAATTGCCAACATCCTCTTTAAATTGCTAAAAAGAGAGATTATAGCTCTACTAACTGTCAGCAACTAGATAATCAAGAAAATATAATTTTACAAATTTAATTATATGTATCTAAATAGAGTTGCAAACTTAGCTGAATTTATTTAGTGTTGCCCCACTACGCCCTCAAGCCAATCATTCCCAGTAGCCGATTTGACGATAAGCCTCGAATAGTCCTATTGATACACTGACAGAAAGATTTAAACTGCGTACTCCTGGCTGCATCATCGGTATATATACAGTTGTCGTACAGCCAGCAAGAACAGCAGGCGACAATCCAGTAGTTTCACTACCAAATAACAACCAGTCATCCGCTTGAAACTTAAATTGTAGATAGCTAGAACTACCGCGAACGCTAAAACCAATCGTTCGCCCGCCCCGCTGTTGCTGGTAGCTGGCAAAAGCACTAATTGACTCGTGGCAAGTTAAGTTGACATAAGACCAATAATCTAGCCCAGCCCGTTTGAGATAGCGATCGCTAATTTCAAAGCCTAGAGGTGCTACTAAATGAAGTTCCGTACAAGTAGCAGCGCAAGTGCGAGCAATATTACCTGTATTTGGGGGAATTTGCGGATTAACTAAAACAATTTGCGGCATTAACTCAGAAATTAGCTTAAATTGGCTACATATTTTTGGTTAACCATAGTCTAACCACAGACATAGAAAACTGATAGTTTTTTTTAATAGTTGCTTTCTCTAACTGATTGATTAGATATTCTGAACGGTAAAAAAAGCTAAAAGCGCGAACAGAGTTAGAAAAGCACTCTCCTCGCGTCTTTATAGTTAATTTAGAAGATTAAAGCAAAGCCCTACGTCCGTACTAAGCAACCAAAGAAGGACAAAGCTTGTCTTCCAATTCCAACTCGCGCTCTGCCATATTCAAGTGAGCGTAGTTAATAATTTGGCGAGGATCGAAGCCGCAAGCGTGAAGTCTTAACCATTGCTGGGCTTCATTACCTTCGCGGAGCATCTTTAACAAAGGCGAAAGAAAACAGCTAAAACCACGTTCTTTAGCGATCGCCCATACATCCTGATAAATTTCTGCAATCCAGTCTTTAGCTAAAATAGTGCTACCATCTTGCCAGCGTCTTAGTTGAGCGTCAAGACTAGAAGTAGCAGCAGCAACTTCATTACTTGCAGTAATATCAATTAAATCGCTAGCACGAGTCGAAGCTGGTAGCGTACTACTTGTTAAAGGATCTAAGCTTGGATCGTTAATTAGCTGCCACAACCGCGCCTCTATCAAAGCCGTAATTGCTAGTAGAGAAATAGGATCGCTAACCAAATCGCAAATTCGCAGTTCTAGACGATTTAGATCGTAAGGGCGGCGATCGCCATTTGGTCTTACAGATGTCCACAGATGACGGACATTTTGCATTGTTCCCGCAGCTAATTGTGCTTCTACCCATTCAATATGATGAGCGTGACTTTCAAATAAAGGCACATACTCAGGAGTTTGGGGAAACAGCCCCCACCGCGTAGAATGATAGCCCGTAACTTTACCATCTAAAAACGGTGAAGAAGCGCTGAGGGCAAGATATAAAGGCGCTTCCACGCGCAGCAAGCGGCACGCCCGCATCAGCAATTCAGGTTCGCTAATACCAATATTGATATGGATGCTAGCGGTGACTACCTTAGTACCGTAAGTTTGTTCGATATACGTGTGATAAGGATTTTCCGGATCGGAGCGATGAAACGACTCGCTACCACCTAAAGATAGAGTGCTACCAGGAATCAGCGTGTAATTGCCCAAACGTTGCAGATAGTTTCGCAGCCGCAGCCTTGGTAAGACTAATTCGCATAACAGCTTTTCATACTGCAAAAAAGGCGCAGTAACGTATTCAACATTACGGCTATCTGGCTCGCGCATATATCCATCGAGATCGGCAACAATTTTGTCGGAAAGACCAACAACATCGCCTTGCGGCGTTCCAGTGTACATCTCAACTTCAAAGCCTTTTGATAGCAGCACAGTTTTTTCCTCGGCTTCCTGTATAGCGTTTTGGTAAATTGTATCTAGGGACACTTAAAGATCCCTCTGTCTTGAGTACAAATTATCTGTTGGAGAGAAATTCTTTATTTACTTACAACTATTTTACCTCGACTATTACAAGCAAAAATTAAAGTCTATAGTGATGATAAACTTCACTAGCAGCGCGGTGGAGCAAAGAATGACGGTAAACCAAACTACTCAAATCATCAGCATAACCGCCACCAATTACGCAAGCAACCGGATATCTAGCTGCCATGCAGGTACTTAAAACTTGCATCTCGCGGCGAAATATCCCTGAATCAGTCATTGCCAATTTGCCCAAGCGATCGCCTGCATGAGTATCTACGCCTGCATCGTATAAAACTAAATCTGGATTAACTTGCCGCAGCACGTCGGATAAATGGCTAGCTAAAATTTGCAAATAATCATCATCTTCCATCCCAACGGGGAGAGGTACATCTAAATCGCTTTTTTGTTTAGTACCAGGAAAATTTACTTCGCAGTGCATGGAGAACGTAAAAACACTGCAATCGTTTTGAAAAATAAACGCAGTGCCATCACCTTGATGCACGTCTAAATCGATAATTAGGACTTTACGAATAATATTAAGATGTTGCAGCACCCGCGCGGCGATCGCCAAATCGTTGAAAATACAAAAACCAGAACCATAGCTAGGAAAAGCATGATGAGTCCCACCTGCCGTATTGCAAGCTATACCTCGTTCTAGGGCTAGTTTTGCTGTCAAAATTGTCCCGCCTACCGCCGTACAAGTGCGTTTAACCAAAGCCGGACTCCAAGGTAAACCGATTCGCCGTTGCGCTTTGTAGTCCAAAGTACCTTGAGTGTAAGCTTGGACGTATTGGGGAGTATGTACTAATTCAATCCAACTAGGCGGCGGAATTTCTGGTAAGTAAAATTGTTCCTGATGGGCGACGCGATCGCTAAGTAGGAGATCGTACAGTTGGCGAAACTTAGGCATGGGAAAGCGATGTTCTTCACCTATAGGCGCAACATAATCGGGATGATAAACCAAGGGCAAATTCATAACAGCATCACAGGGCAATAATATAGAGAAAATTTGCAGCAAAACTCCCTAATTAAATTGTCATGGCTTTGAGTTATCCACGTCGCCAAAAGCAACTAGAAGATTTAGTCAAAAAATTAGGGCTACCTATAACAGCACCGATAAAATGGGAATTACTCGATCTGGCGCTAACTCATCCCAGCGTTTCTCCCCAGGCAAATTACGAGCAATTAGAGTTTGTGGGCGATGCAGTAGTGCGGTTAGCAGCAGCAGAAGTGTTATGGGAGACGCATCCAGATTGGACGGTAGGCGAATTTGCGGCAATTCGTTCTGTAATAGTGAGCGATCGCATCTTAGCAACTTTAGCTACTGATTACGGCTTGGAGCTATATATATTAGTGACTGGTAGCGCTAGCGCCGATAAAGGTGGCGAACAAACCCGTTTAGCTGATGCTTTCGAGGCTGTATTAGGTGCTTTATATCTCAGCACTCACAGTCTAAAATTAATTCGCCCTTGGTTAGATCCGCACTTTAAAAAGTTAGCAGGCGAAATTCGTTTAGATCCAGCTAGACGCAACTACAAAGCTGCCTTGCAAGAATGGACGCAAGGACACTTTAAAGTATTGCCAGAATATCGCGTTCGAGAAATTACCCCACATCCAGGTTCGCTAGAGCGTTTCCACGCCGAAGTTTGGTTGCAAGGGCGCAATTTAGGCGAAGGCAAAGGGCGTTCCATCAAAGCAGCAGAACAAGCAGCAGCGGAAGTAGCATTTAGAGTATTAATCGATGTAGAGACGTAGCACTGCTACATCTAGTAAAAACAACACCAACAATCAACCAGCGCGATCTAAAATTGGTTGCCCGATCGCATCACCTCCAGAAATCGGCTTTGAACCAAGATCGAATTCCTCAAAATTCATCATTTTCAATTCAGCCGCATTAACTACAGGCAAAGCGATCGCCACAGTTGTACCGCGATTGACACCTGCACTACACAGCATAATATTGCCGCCCATTAATTCCATCAAAGTCTTGGAAATTGCCAATCCCAAACCTGTACCGCCAAATTTGCGCGTTGTCGTGCCATCTACCATCACAAAGGGGCGAAATAACTTGTGTTGATGGGCAGGATCGACTCCTACTCCCGTATCTTGTACGGCAACGATCGCTCTTAAACTATTGCCATCTGCTTCTAGCCTGGTTTTGACAGTAATACTACCTTGTTCGGTAAATTTAACAGCGTTGCCGATAATATTAATTAATACTTGCTTTAATTTGGCGCGATCGGCTTGAACCAAAATTGGCTCAGGTGCTTCCGAAGCTAATAAGTGTAAATTTTTTTGCTCGGCATGAACTGATTGCAAGCTAATTGCTTCTTTTAATACTTGTCTCAAATCTACAACTTCTAAAACCAAAGAAAGTTTGCCAGATTCAATTTTGGCGATGTCGAGCAAGTCATTGATAATGCCTAACAAATGAATTGCTGCATCCTCGGCTCTTTCCAAAAACTCCATTTCTTCAGCGCGATCGTCGCAGCAGTCATCTCTAACTAGACGAATACAATTGATTATGGCATTTAAGGGATTGCGGAGTTCGTGGGAGGTTGTGGCTAAAAAATTGCTTTTGCTATTATTAGCGGCTTTTGCTTCTTCCCAAGCTATTTCTACCTCTTCTGCCGAACTTTTTAAGCGCTCTACCATCAGATCGAGGGCTTCGGCTAGTTGATTGAATTCTTTAATTTGAAAATCGTGCGGCATTCGCTCTACTTCATGGTAGTTTTGCAGCTTTAGAGCATAGTCGCGCAATTGTTTTAAAGGCGCTGTTAAGTCCCGCGCCAGATGCAGCGTTGTTAATAAACTTGCACCTAATAAACCAATAGTTAAGACAACTAGAACAAGTTGAATTTCTTGCAAGCCAAATAAAGCACTATCTAAACGCGTTACAGCTAAAATTATCCAGCGCTGACCTTGTTCCTGAGTAATTGGGCTAGGTATAGCGGTATAACCTGCTAAAAATTTTGCGCCATTTTTAGCTAGAGATAAATCTAATACTTCTTGCTTGCCAGCGATCGCATTACTAATTATCTTTTTATATGCTTCGGCATTAGCTTCTTGACTAATGTTACGTCCTATGCGTTTGCGATCGGGATGCGCCAAAATAGTTCCATTTTCAGCAATAATTACTGTGGAATCGGCAATAGATCCTAGATGATGCCCGTCATTATCATGTTCTGGGCGTAAAGCTGACTGCATTCTTAACACATAACTTAGTTGCCCCGTGCGATCGTAAACTGGCGCGGATAGCAGCAATTGCATTTGCTTTTTATTATTTGGGGCGATCGCTTCTTGAATGTAAACAGATTGGGGATCGAGAATCGCATTTTCTTGCTGCGACCACATTTTAGAGTCAACTGCTGGACTTAGGCGGTAGTTGTTGCAGGTACTCGCGATCGCTTTATTAGTCGATAAAGCAACTAATTGAATGCAGTAAATATTATCAGGTAATTGCAGCATCAGGCGATCGAGGAACTTTTGCGCTTGCGATGGCGAACCAGACTTCAGCGCCATAGTTTGACTAGATACCAGCATTTTTGTTTGCAAGGTAGCGATCGTATCTAAGAAACGTTCGCTTTTTCTCTCAGCACTGATATTGACGTGTTGGCGAGAAGTTGCCAGCAGACTATGGCGGGCTTTACGGAACGCTGCCACCTCGCCTATTAACAAAACTGGTAAGCTCAAAAGCAATATTCGTGATAGTAGGATGCGGCGAAACGAGGATGGACCGGGTTTAGCCATAGAATGTCCCTCAAGGAAAATGCAAAATCCTCGAATGATTAACGCGACTTTTGCAACTCAGCATCTATCTCTAAATTCTAGTTCGGCGATCGCGATAAATCGGGGTTTTACACGTAATTAATAATATCTACCGCTTGCAGCCCTAAATCTCCACAAGGATCTAATATACTTATCTACCAAGCTCTTATTAACGTTACAAATCTTATACATCAATAAGTCCTGGCTTTGCTCAAGCAATAATTAGAGCGCTCGTTATAAAGATTTATTGTTTGCACTCGTCTCAATATAATACTTGCTCTCTGTAAAAATAATAAACGTAGAGGCTGGATATAGCACTAATACGTCTCTACTCATCTATCTAGAAATAAATGCCACTATCAAGCGATCGCCCCTACACCACAGTAGTTTTAGCCATGAGTGCGGATGGTAAAATTGCTGATGCTCAAAGGTCGCCTGCGCGGTTTTCGTCGCTGCAAGATAAATTGCATCTAGAACGGCAAATTGCTGCTGCTGATGCTGTGTTATTTGGTGCTGGGACTCTCCGCGCTTACGGGACAACTCTGCGTGTTTCTCAGCCTCAGTTGGTGCAGCAAAGACACGAGCAAAATTTAGCGCCCCAACCAGTACACATTGTTGCGTCTTGTCAAGGTAATATCGATCGCCAGTTGCGTTTTTTTCGCCAACCAGTACCTCGATGGTTGCTAACTACAAATGCTGGCGCAAAGCAGTGGCAAGGTAAAGAATTTTTCGAGCAAGTTTTAGTCTGCGAAACTGCTGGTGCTACAGGTATAGATTGGACTTGTGCTATGGCAAAAATAGCCAGTATGGGTTTAAGCCGCTTGGCAGTTTTAGGCGGCGGCGAAGTAGTTGCAGCTATGCTAGCAGCAGATTTAATTGATGAATTGTGGTTAACTATTTGCCCAGTGCTTTTAGGCGGTAATACTGCACCTACACCAGTAGACGGAACGGGATTTGCAGCTATTGCTGCGCCGCGCCTGGAATTATTATCAGTAAATGCGATCGCCCAAGAAGTCTTTCTCCACTACCGCCGCCAAAATTGAGCCGATTTGATTACCCTTGTAGAAGTAGCATTGCTAGAAGTTCGCTTTTTCTATGGTCAAGTCGATTCAGCCTAATTATAACGTCGCTTGGATTAACAAAATTTCTGAAGTACCGCAAGTGGCGTGGGATGCTTTAGCTATGCCCCTAAAAACGCCATTTTTAGAATGGGAATGGTTAAATAATCTCGAAACCTCAAGAAGTGCTACAGGACAAGCAGGCTGGTTGCCCAATCATTTAACTATCTGGCGGGGGTTAACTCTAATTGCTGCTGCGCCTTTATATATTAAAGGACATAGCCAAGGAGAATTTGTTTTCGACCACCAGTGGGCAGATTTGGCACAACGCATCGGCGTTGAATATTACCCCAAAATGTTAGGAATGTCGCCTTTTACGCCAGCAGAAGGCTATCGGTTTTTGATTGCGCCAGGGGAAGATGAAGACGAACTTACAGCAATAATGGTAAAGGCAATCGACCATTTTTGCGATCGCCATGATATCTCTGGCTGTCATTTTCTCTATGTCGATCCCAATTGGCAACCCATACTAGAACGGCATGGTTTCTCTCCTTGGCTGCACCACAGTTCAATCTGGCAAAATTCAGGCTTTCAAACGTTTGATGATTATTTGGCAATGTTTAACGCCAATCAGCGCCGCAACATCAAGCGGGAACGCAAAGCTGTAGAAAAAGCAGGTTTGCGCCTGCAAGTGCTAACAGGAGATGAAATTCCTAAATCATTTTTTCCCCTGATGTATAACTTTTATGCCGATACTTGCGACAAATTTGGCTGGTGGGGTAGTAAATATCTAACTAAACGATTTTTCGAGCAATTACAGGCAAATTACCGCCATCGGGTGGTATTCGTCGCCGCTTACAGCGAGTATGACGCTCATCAGCCGCTAGGAATGTCTTTTTGTTTGACTAAAGGCGAAAATTTGTACGGGCGCTACTGGGGTAGTTTTCAAGAAATTGATTGCCTGCATTTTGATGTATGTTATTATGCGCCGATTGAATGGGCGATCGCTCGCGGCATTCAAACTTTTGACCCTGGCGCTGGAGGTAGACACAAAAAACGACGCGGTTTTCCGGCAACTCCCAACCACAGTATGCACCGTTTTTACAATCGTCGGTTGACGCAAATCTTAATTCCTTACTTAAAAGAAGTAAATGAATTAGAACGGCAGGAAATTGAGGCGATTAATCAAAATTTGCCTTTTAACTGCGACAATTCTTGAGCAGAGAAACTGCCATCCGAGGACGATAGTGAAGGATTATAGTGGAAAGATATGGCTGTTTAATACGATGTAATTATGGTTCAGTTGGCTGGTACTTTAGCAGAAATTGATGACAAGCTTTCTAAGCGTCATATCGATCTAGATCCAAGTGGGTATTTCATTATTTATCTAGACTTGGAGGCTAGGTTAATTTGTGCTAAACATTTTACAAATATCATTGACGATCGCGGTTTAGCTGTAGATCCCGATACTGGCAAACCCATTCCCGTACGCGGTAAGGTAGAACGAACTGCAAGTAAGTTGTTTACTGGCAGAACGGCAAAAGAGCTTTGTATCGCAATTTTTGAGCAAAATCAGCCCTGCGTCGTCACTCTTTTAGACCATGCGGCTTATTTAGGTCGGGAGTTTGTCAGGGCTGAAATCGCTTTAATTAATGGCAGCGAGTACGTTCAAGATTAAGTTTTCATCTCACATAAAAGTAGTAAGTTGCCATCGGGATAATAGTAGCTGCTAGCAAAAGCCCAATTACCCACACAGTAGCATTGCCCGTGTCTGTTTCTTCCGCACTTTTAAATGTGCTTTTGGTACTGACGTTGCTGGCAATTTGCGGCGGTCCAGGATCGGGTTTACCTGCCAAAACAGCAACTAAGCGATCGCTAGCATCTAAGAAGGCTTGATTGTATTTTTCGCCTTCTTTAAGCGGTGCTAGGATAGTTTCGTCAACTACGCTTTGGGCAATATCGTCAGATAATCGAGCTTTTGCTGTATCCCCGCTGCGAATGGCTGTACCAGAACTAAGAGTATCTATAACTAAGAGAGTTTGGTTGGCTTGCACTTCTGGCGTAGGGAACCATTTTTCAAACAAGGCTTTAGTAAAGCTTTCTGCCGTGTCACCATAATCAAAGCGGCGAATAGTAACGATTCTGACTTCATTGCCAGTTTCTTTCGCTAATTTCTCTAGATCGCTGCTAATTTTGCCTTCATTAACGCGGCTAATTACTTCAGCTTGGTCAATTACCCAAGGGCGATCGCCTGGAGTAACTTTAGGGATTTGATAAACGCCTGTAGCGCTTGCTGGCAAAACAATCATCTGGCTGCTAAAAATTGTTACTGCCAAAAGCAAAATTGAGCGTTGTAGGTATTTTTTCCAGTCAAATACTTTGTTGAGTAGGCGTTTCATGCCATTTTCCTTCAGACTTGCTTTTCCCAAAAATACAACATAAATCAGGGAGAAGGAAGGGATGGGAAGACAAGGGGACTACAGAGGATAGTTGCTGATTTTTAGCACTTTGGTATAGAACTAACTTTCGCTTCTATACCTTATAGCCTGCTGTGTATCTGCGTTTACTCTTTCAGGAATTTACCTAGCGAAAGATGAAGTAATCCTGGGAAAGAGCTAATTTATGAACTATGAATTCAGTCTTAACTTTTGCTAATTTCCAGCAAAATACGTTGATGATGAGTTTTAGACACCTGAGTAAGTGACACAAAAACTACTCTTTATTAGTAAAAAACATTATAAGTTGAAATTATTGAGCTACTGCTCAGTTATAAGCAAATGAATCGTCAAACCCTAAAAACTCTAGAAAATTGTTATAAACAGCATTCTCTAGGTGCTGGAAATCCGCAAGAAGTTGACCTCTCAACTTCCTGGCAGCCAGAACTTCTCCCCGATCGCTGTTTGCGCTCTGTTGGACGCGAACAAGCCGCACAGGGCAATTACACAGAAGCGATCGCCTTACTCAGCCATCTAATCGACCGCCACCCTGATAATGCTATCGATTATAACAATCGGGGACTCGTTTATTTTCAAAGCGGTCAACTTCTAAGCGCGATCGCCGATTATGACAAAGCCATTCGACTCGATCCCCAATTAGCTAGCGCTTACAACAACAGGGCTAATTTCTATGCTGCTAAGGGACATTTATCAGTAGCGCTATTTGATTACGATCGCGCTTTAGACCTCAATCCTAGTTACGTTAGAGGCTGGATCAATCGCGGGATCACTCTGCGCGACTTGAAACGCTATGAGGAAGCAATCGAAAACCTTGATTTTGCCTTATATCTCGGTCAACTTCAAGCCAACATTTATGCCGAACGCGGTCGGACGTATCATTTATGGGGAGATTGGAACCTAGCGATCGCTGATTACGGGCGGGCTTTAACTTATATCGAGCGGCATCAGGTTCCAAATTCTGCTGTTGACTATACTCGCTTGCGCTTGCAAGTAGACACTTGGCTTGCCCAGCTACTTCGTCCCCTATCAAGCTAAATTACTTACTAGCTGCTTTATCTAAAATAATTACTTGCCGTTGACCAGGTGCAACGCGGTTGCTTTGCTCTTGCATAATCTTCTGCGCTTGCTGGGGGTCAAAATTGCGCTTGAAGTCTTTCTGAAGATTGTCTACGCGGTTTTGCGTTAAGTTTACTTCTGTAGTAATTTCTTGCAACTTTGCTTGTTGCGAAAAGCTATAGGGTAGGAGTTTTACTAAAGCAGAGGCGGTTCCTACTATCAATAACCCGTTGACAAATAGCTTTACTGTATTTTCCAGCGCTAATACTCGGTAAGGATTGGCATTGACGCGCTTGCGGACTTTTCTTCGGGGAGTCCTGCTTGTTTGTCTTGGCTCTAACGGTGGTCTAGATTCTCGAAGGGCGTGCATATTCAAAGACCGCAATTTGTGTACTTACAAAAGCTTATTCTTCTTGCAGATTATAAACTTTTATTCAGTTTGATGTAGGTGAAACTACCTGCAAATCTGGCAATTAACCTAAAAATACATAAGCAAGCTACCACGAATATGTTTTTTAGTCAACCGTAATTTCGACGATTGTTTTACATTTTTTTAGGTTTTATGATTAAGAATAGTTAATAAATAATTAATACAAAAGCTAGAGTTGGCAACAGTTTAGCTGGCGATCGCGCTTTGCCTAACAACCCTATAAAATATCCCTGGCAGTTGTGAATGCTCCCAGAAAATCTACCTAAAGAAGTAGAGAGACTATCAGCATTTTTGACTACCAGGGCAAGCGTTGCTAATTGTTCTAGAACAAAACCTTACTTGTAAAGTTCTGTTGCTAGGCGCAATGCTAAAACGCCAGGAATCAGAGCTACAACGAGCGCTGCGTAAATTTGCAGATCGGATATAGAAGACATGGTTAAAAACCTCCTAATTTATTAATGTCCAATTAGTAAATCGTTCACTACTTTCGACTAAATTGCCTATGCAAGGAAATATGTTGTTACAACACTAAACAATCAATGGATTTATATTTAGGCATAGATTTCGGTACATCAGGCGCAAGAGCAGTAGTTATAGACATTGGCGGAAATATTCAGGCGGAAGTTGAGGAGCAATTTAAAGCTGATACTCAAGCTAATATTTGGATACAAATGTGGCAGGAGACTTTATTTAGCTTAATTAAGCAGATTTCTCAACCAGTACGTCAGCAAATAAAAGCGATCGCAATTAACGGTACTTCCTCAACTGTATTACTATGCGATCGCCAGGGAACCCCTGTAAGCGAACCACTGTTATACAACGATGGCAGAGGCGTAGAGGTACTAGAAACTGTAAAAGCGATCGCGCCTACCAACAGCACTGTTATTAGCGCCACATCCAGCCTAGTTAAGCTGCTGTGGATGAGCAAGCAAGACTTTTTTCCTCAAGGGTGCTATTTTCTCCATCAAGCCGATTGGCTGGCTTTTCTATTGCATGGCAAGTTAGGAATTAGCGATTACCACAATGCCTTAAAGCTAGGTTACGACGTAGAACGTTTAGAATATCCCAATTGGCTAACTAATCTATCGGTAGCGCCTTTATTGCCGCAAATTTTAGCTCCTGGTACTGCAATTGGCGAAGTCACAGCTAAAGTTAGCGACTCCTTGGGTTTACCGCCAGATTGCATCGTCTGTACTGGTACAACTGATAGTATTGCCGCATTTATGGCTAGTGGCGCTAAAAATCCTGGTGAAGCAGTAACTTCTTTAGGCTCTACATTGGTACTTAAGTTATTAAGCCGTACTCGCGTAGAAGATAGCAGGTATGGAATTTATAGCCATCGTTTAGGCGATTTATGGCTAACTGGCGGCGCTTCTAATACTGGTGGTGCAGTGTTGAGGCATTTTTTCACAGATGCACAGTTGCAAAGCCTTAGCAGCGAGATTAATGCAGATAAAGCAAGTTTGCTTAATTATTATCCATTATTGAAAGTGGGCGATCGCTTTCCCATCAACGATCCCCAATTGCAGCCAAGGCTAGAACCGCGCCCAGACAACGATGTAGAGTTTTTGCATGGATTATTGGAAAGTATTGCTCGAATCGAAGCGCAGGGATATCAGCTATTACAACAACTAGGCGCAGATAAATTAACTTGCGTTTATACAGCAGGCGGCGGCGCAAAAAATGCTACTTGGACTAGGATACGCGATCGCTATCTCAAAGTGCCAATTATCCAGCCAATTAATACAGCCGCAGCTTACGGTACGGCATTACTAGCAAAGCAGATACACTCAAATTAGTTTGTATTCATCAGCGCCCCTATTCTTGATATGACTACATTACTAATTCAAAACGAAAGTACCCCGCTAACGGTAATTCTTCCTGGTAGTGAATCGATGACTACAGAACAGTTTTACGAATTTTGCCAAGCCAATCGCGATTTAAGAATTGAGCGTACCGCCCAAGGGGAAGTTATTGTTATGCCTCCAGCTTTTTCCGATACAGGTAATAGAAACTTTAAAATTGCTCAACAAGTTGGAAATTGGGCAGATGTAGATGGTACAGGGGAGACTTTTGACTCTAGTGCAGGCTTTACTCTACCTAACAGTGCAACCCGCTCGCCCGATGTTTCTTGGATAAAGTTAGAACGCTGGAATGCTTTAACAGCAGAGCAAAAAGCTTCTTTTGCCCCTATTTGCCCTGATTTTGTGATTGAATTGCGTTCTCAAAGCGATACACTCAAAGGCTTGCAAGCCAAAATGCAGGAGTATATCGCTAATGGTGCATCATTAGAGCCTGTTTCTAAACAATTATGAATGGTTCGGTTTCAGCTTCGCCAAGCGACGCAACATGGTGTGAATCATTGCGCCATAAATCATTGCCTCACTCATTTCCACTAGCAGCTCATAGTCCTTA
>NZ_JYON01000054.1 GCF_000952155.1 Aliterella atlantica CENA595
ATGGTCACGGCGGGGGTCACGCCGAGCACATCCCGCATTTCTCCGTTGTCAAACACCTGACTCAGCACCGGCCCGCCGTCGTCGGTGAGGTCGGCGGGAGGGCTTCCGGCCAGGGTTTCAATCGCTTCAGCGATTTCCCGCACCGACGTACCCACGCCGGACGAGACGTTGAAAACCCCGTCGGCTCGTTGCTGCACGGCGGCGACAAAGGCCCGCGCCGCGTCGTCGATGTAGAGCAAATCCTTCACTTCCCGCCCGCCCTTCACCAATCGGATGTCTTCGCCTCGCTTCGCGGCGGGGACGAAAAACTTCTGGAAAAACAACCCATGCGGCTCACCCGGACCGTACAGTTGGGTGGGTCGGAGCAGGGCGCAGGGGATTTTCTCGTTCTGGGAAAACAACCGGCCTAGCCCTTCGCCCGCGAGTTTGAACAGGCCGTAGGGGTCGGTTGGCTCCGTCGCGTCGGTTTCCCGAAACACGCCGGAGCGGCTTTTTCCGTACACCGTCACGCTGCTGGCGAAAACGAGGTGAGCCGTTTTGCCCGCCACCGCGTCGAGCAGCGAGAGCGTGTAGTCGTGGGTGCCCCGCTGGATAGCTCGCAGGTTCGCCCAGATGTTGCCCCCCGCACTAGTCGGGACGAACGAAGCAAGGTGAACGACCGAAGCGAATTTCTTCCCCGAAAAAATACCTGGTTCAAACCCGCTTTCCGGCACTTCCTGAACCTGAAACCGTTCCCGAAATTCCTCCTGAATTAGTTTCAGGTTTTCCGAAAAACGCCGCCCTGTTCCCAGCACCGAAAACCCCGCGTCGAGCAGTCCGCGCACGACGGCCCGGCCCAAAAAACCGCCCGCACCGGTCACGAGAACGAGCGGTGCGGGCGAGGCAGGGGCGAAGGTCGGGTTACTTTCCAATCAGCAGCAAACTGTTGCAGAGGTCGGGGTAGAGGTAGCCCAACTGGAAGCAGGCTTCCATGTACTCGCGGTTGATGACACCGTGCTTGAGGGCGAGGTCGATTTGGAAATTGGCCAGGGGTTTAAAGAAAATTCCACCCCGGTGGACGATGTCCAGCCCGGCTTCGCGGGTGTCGCGCTCGAAGGTGTCGAAGGAGTAATAAATTCGGTGGCCGTGCTTGTGGTCCTTCTCGGTGAGCGCCCAGTTGTGGCTGAGCAGGCCCATTTTGACGGCCAGTTGGCGGGAGGCGGCGTTGGCGTTGGGCACCACGAGGTAGAGTCGGCCCTTTGGCGTCAGCCAGCTTTTGGCGCGCCGCATCGTGTCGACGGGGTCGATGAGGTGCTCCAGCGTGTGCATGATGAAAATGGCGTCGTATTTTTCCTCCTCCTTCGGCTGGTACGTCTCGAACAAACTCAGGATGTACGTGGCCTTGTCGCCCAGGCGGTTGCGGGTGTGGTCGAGAAATTCCTCGGCGGCGTCGATGACGGTCAGGTCGGCGTAGTGGTGGCTGAGGATTTCGGTGAATTCCCCGTACGCGCAGCCCATTTCGAGCGCCCGGCCCGGCACCAGAAACGGCTCCATCGCCCGAATCATGTAATGCCGGATGTCGCGGTCGAAGTCGTCGTAATCGTACACCGCCGCGATGCTATTGAGGTCCTGGTATTCTTTTTCGAGAACGTCTTGATTCATAGTCAGTTTTCAGTTTTCAGTTTTCAGTTTTCAGTTGAGCAGCCCTCAGTTGGATGTCAACTGGAAACTGAAAACCGAAAACTGAAAACTCCCCAAAGGTAGCACCCCAACGCCAAAACCCGTCCGCTTGGTTCGGTTAGCGTCGGGTGCCGTAGTACAGCGTCAGGTAACCGGAGGTGAAGAACTGGCGGTTTGGGACGCCCGAAATAATGACGATTTCCTGGCGGTAGCCTTCGACCAGGAAACCCGTTTCAATGCCAATGCTGGCCTGCTGGAACGTATCGAGTTCAATCGCCACGGCGGCTTTGACGTTTAGCCCCGGCACCACGTTCAGGCGGTCAAACCCCCGCAGCGGGCTACCGCCGCCGTTGATGTACACCTCGCGGCTTTGGATGAGGGTAGGGTCGTAGGGAACTTCGTAAGTCTGGCGGGGGGCCTGGCGCGTCACCACCTGCACGAAGTACGGTTTGAGCAGGCCGAGCGTCGGGCCGCCGGCCAGGATGCCGTTCAATTCGATGCCCCGGACCTCGGCACGACGAAACAGCGTGAACTCACGCCCCCACTGCCCGCGCAGGGCGAACAAGTACGATTGCTTCCCCAGAATAAGCCGGTTGCCGTTGGTGAGTACGTACGCCCGCTCCGACGGGTGACGCACGTTGACGAATTCGGCGGCGAGGTAGCGAAATCGGGGCAGTTCGTGGTTGGAGAGGGATTTGGTTTGCCGAAGCACAACCCCACCCACGACGCCGGAGTTGGTGTTGGTTGTCAGACCAAAGGCATTGAACCGTTGTAATTCGGCGGCGGGAGGCGAGGCGGCACCCGACACCTGAGCCAGCCCCCGGAACGGCCCGGTGAGCATCAGCAGGCTAACGAGCGATAAACGAAACGTGCAACTTTTCATGGGGTGGGATGCGGTGGTGGGCAAGCCGCCGGGACGGGTTTTTGGGAAAAAGCCGTAGGTTTAGCGATTCTTTCCCCAAACTACCGAAAAAGTCACGCACAAGATGCCTACCGCTCGCATCATTTACACCGGCGACCTCCGCACCGAAGCGACCCACCTGCAATCGGGCACCAAAATCGGCACCGACGCGCCCACCGACAACCACGGCAAGGGCGAGCAGTTTTCGCCCACCGACCTGACGGCCACCTCGCTCGGCACCTGCATCATCACGACGATGGGCATTCGTCTCCGGGCCGAAGGGCTGGATTTCACCGGCACCGAACTAGCCGTCACGAAAATCATGACGCCCCAGCCCCCGCGCCGCATCGCCCGTATCGAAGTACAAGTGCACATGCGCACCAACGTGGAACTGACCGACGAGCAGCGCCAAAAATGCGAAGAAATTGCCCAAAGTTGCCCTGTGGCCCTCACCCTGCACCCCGATGTGGAGCAGGCGGTGACGTTTCATTGGAACTGATGTGAGAAGTGAGATGTAAATGCAGGTTAAAAACATCTCACTTCTCACAGAAATCAAGCCACCTGCGCCTTCACTGCCGGGTAACTGATGCCGAGGTGGGAGGCGTCGTACACGCACTCGCCGTTGCGGAGGATGAGTACTTGGGGCGATTCGTGGCGGACACCAAACTCGGCGGCCACGGCGTTGGATACCGCCCGGTGCCGGATTAAATCAAGCTGGTAGGCTTTCAAATCGGCCATTTCCTGAGCGTTCCAATTCCGCTCAAGGCGGTTGAGGGCCGTCGAACTGATGCTGCACGAGGTGCTGTGTTTGTAAATCAGGACGGGTTGCCGGAAGGATTCGGCGCGAAGCGTTTCGAGTTGGGAAAGTTC
>NZ_JYON01000042.1 GCF_000952155.1 Aliterella atlantica CENA595
GTTCGCCTTGTTTTACTGCCTCAATCGCTTTGCAGCGCAGGTCATAACTGTAGGGGGCTGGCATAGTTACTCCTGAACTTTCCTCTACCTCTACAATAACGTCCTAACCCAATTGATTAAGGCTATATAACTTACTTCTAGCTAGTGCTGCTATCCCGCTAGCATTTCCTAGCCAAAAAGTCAACGGCAAAGCTTATGTAGATGGCGCTTTAGCTGACAATGTACCCTTAAAAGCACTTGCTGCGCGTGGATGCACTCACGCAATTGTAATTCATCTCGGTAATGGTACAGCATGGAGCCGTCACGACTTTCCTGAGCAAACGATTATTGAGATTAGACCCGAACAACCAATTGATAGCAGCGATCGCCTGATTATAGGCTCAATTAGTAGTTTACTTGATTTTAGTAGCGATCGCCTTAACGAACTACAACAGCGCGGTTACGTAGATGCGGAACGTTGTTTGCAGCCAATAATCCAAACTTTGATAGCAACTAAAAACCAGCGTCATGCTCATGATGCGCTGGCTAATTCTACACAAAGGTTATTAACAGATTTACCGCTTTAGAGAACTAATACCCGCCTTCTTCCTCTTCATATTCTGGTACTTTATCTTTATTTTTCTTGGGTATATTTAAGGGCTTTGGTTCGTCATCCCAAGCATCTTCTAGTTCGTCGTCGTACAAGCTGTCGTTGGAAATTTCGGCATCAAGGTACTTCTTGGGTTCGTAACGCTCTGGTGCTGATGCTTCGCTCCAATTATCTTCTTCTAAGTCGTCTTCGTACTGAACCGACTCGTATTGACGCTGACGCAATTGCTGCTGTGGTGGTGGCTGTCTTTCTTCTAATTCGTACTCGTAATCGTCTTCATCCCAAGCTTGCTCGACTACTGCGCGATTGGTACGTACTTGAGTCGTTGGTGCTTGTAAAGGTACGCCTGTTCCTAACTGATTTTCGGCTTTGGTAGTAGTAGGAGTATAGTAAGCCTCTTCCTCATCGCGTTCCCAAGGTGCTTTACCAATACCCAACCGCTCTAATAAGCCTACAGTTAATTGATTTAGCCTTTCTTCTGCACCTTCAACTACAATGATCCGGTTTGCACCAGAGCTAATAATTTCGTCAATTGGTAGCTCGTAGGTACTCAAAACTTGATCGGGTATTTGGGGAATACCAATCGAAGCAATAATCAATGACAATATCCTGCCATTTTCGGGGTTAAAAACGAAGCTTCTTACTCTACCTAATAGTTCGCCTGTTTCGGTGATTACTTCGTAGTTGATGAGGTTGCTATAAGCCTCTACATCAATGTCTTCAATCACATCTTCGTTATCAACTAGCAATACATCCCCAATTTTGCGGATGCTGCTGAGATACATATATCTTGGCACACCGGAGAAGGCGATCAGGTTGTCTCGCAAACTAAGAGCGACAACCTCTTGTCGATCGATATCTACCCATAATTGACTCACAAGCCCTAGTTGCTTGGCATTATCGTCAGTAATCACCTTGGTGTTCAAGATGTCGGAACGCCTAATAATTTGTTCAGAGGTCATTCTATGCCGAGTCCTGATCTCGAAATCCGGTTATGTCCATACTATTAATAGCAAATTCTCATCATTAAAGATGTTCGGCTATTACAACTTGATTCCTAACACTTGAGTATATGCTCCTCGTGCTTGAGTCACGCCTATAGTACGTTCGGCTGATTCTATCATTGGTCGGCGCAAACTGACGACTATAAATTGAGCAAGTGTAGCTTGATGCTTAATCATTTTAGCTAATCTTTCTACGTTTGCCCCATCTAAAAACATATCGACTTCATCGAATGCATAGAAGGGTGAAGGGCGGTAGCGTTGCAGTGCAAAAATAAAGCTGAGGGCTGTCAGCGATTTTTCGCCGCCAGACATGGAAGCTAATCTTTGTACTGGTTTACCTTTTGGGTGAGCGACAAGATTTAAGCCGCCGTTAAATGGTTCTTCAGGATTTTCTAATTGCAGGTAGCCATCACCCTCAGACAAAGTAGCAAAGATACTTTGAAAGTTCTCATTTACAGCATCAAATGCTTCCTTAAAAGCTGTTTGACGTAAAGTAGTAAAGTTTTCAATTCTTAATAATATTTCGGTACGCTCTGCTGCTAATGTCTCTAATTTTTGTGTCAGTTCTTCAAGGCGCGTATTAGTACGTTCGTATTCCTCTAAAGCCAGCATATTTACAGGTTCCATCGCCTCTAGTTTTTTAGTAAGCGATCGCATTTCTACCTGTAATTGCTCCAATTCTACCTGGCTTGGCACTTCTGGCAATGGTTCGGGTAATTCTGTACTTTGAGTTTGTAGTTGCGCCTTTAGCGCCCCTAACTCCTCTTTACGGCTGATTTGACTTTCCTCAAGTTTTTCTTTCTGCCATTGCAATTGTTGATGAGTCAAACGCTGCTCCTTCAATTGCTGCTCAAAGCGATCGCGTTTTTCTTTCTCTACCTGTAACTGCTCGTTTACCTGGCTTAAAGCTGTGCGAACTTCACTGATTTGGGTACTAAGTACGGCAATTTGTTCGACAAGTTGGGCTGATAAATTTTGTTTAACTACGTGTTCGCTGTTATATTCAGCAATTCGCTGTTCGCCTGCTTGAATTTTCTCTTGAAGACGCGATCGCTGATTTTCCAAATCTTTTAATTTTTCCTCTACTTTTCTTAACTCCAACGCTTGTGCTTGTAATTTTTGCTCTTTATCTCTAATCGTTACTTGAATTTGCTGCCATTGGCTGTTTGTCTGCGATTCTTCTAACTCTGTTAAAGCAAGTCTTTGGGTTTGCAACTGCGCTTCTAACTGCGGTAATTCTTGCTCTAAAGTTTGCAGGCGCGACGAGGCAGTTGTTGCTTGTGTGGTAGTTTGCTCTAATTGCGATCGCGTTTGTTCTAGTTGCTGATTTAAGTTTTGAATTTCTTTAGCTAATTGCTCGCTATGAAGCTGTTTTTCACGGTGCTGCTGGCGCGTTTCTGTCAGTTCTTGAGCAAGGTGTTTCGTCTTACTAACTAATCCGCCTATTACTTCATTACAACGCTCTAAAATTTGAGTAATATCTTGCAATCTCCGGCGCAATTGCAAAGTTTCATCTGCTTCTGCTGCTTCATTCGTCCCAAAATGCAGCCCCGAACGTTGGTTACTCATCCCGCCAGTCATTGCCCCGCTAGACTCTAGCAATTCTCCTTCTAAAGTAACTATGCGGTGCTGTCCTAAATAACTCCTAGCTGCATCTAAATTTGTAAATACCACTGTGCTGCCAAAAACGTAGGCAAAAATGTTTTGGTATTTGCGATCGCACTCAATTAGATTAATCGCATAATCAATGAATCCATTAGCATAACGCAGTGCTACTGTAGGTGAAAATCGTCCTGACTGAATCTTATTTAAAGGTAAAAATGTTGCCCTTCCCGCCCGTTTCTGCTTGAGTAATTCAATTGCGGCTGCAGCTACTAAGTCATCTTCAACTACTAATTGCCCTAACCTACCTCCGGCGGCTGTTTCTAGTGCTAGTTGATAGCGTGGCTCAACATTTCCTAGCTGTGCGACTAACCCGCATACACCACTTAATCCAGCCTGCGAAATTACTTTAGTCGCATAAGTGCCTTGAGTTTCAGCAATAGCTTGTGTTTGTGCCTCTAATTTATCTAAAGCTCTTTGTTTTTCTCTTTGTTCTTGGATTAATCTACTTTGCGTTTGCTGTTGAATTTGTAGTTCTTGTTCTGCGGCAGCTAAGGAACTAGCTAATAATTCTATCTCCTTTTTATAGCTAACTAATTGTGCTTCTAGATGATTGAATTGCGTTTGCTTGGCAACTATTAGCGGCTCTACAGAGCTAACTAATTGCTTTTGGTCGTCAATTTGTTTACTTAGTTGCTCGTGACGTTCTTTTAACTTTGCTTGTTCTGTCCGTTGAGGCTCGATAGATTGCAGGAGCGCCTCAATTTGGCGGCTTAAAGCTGTTTGTTGTTGTACCCATGCTTCCGATGCATCTGCGATCGCATTTGCCTCTTCTCGGCTCTTTTCTAAAGCAATCTGTACTTCGTTTTGCGCCAAGCGTAAAGCTGTAATTTCTTGCGTTTCTATACTTTCTTGTTCTTGAATAGTTTGCGTTAATAATTGCTGATTTTGCTCGACTTCTTGCGATTTTGAGCGTAAGTTAGCTATGATAAAATCTACGGCGTTATCTATATCCTGTTGCTGCTTTTCTAGTTGGCGCTGTTCGGCTTGATAATTTGCTAGGGTAGATTGTAAATCCAGAAGTTCGGCTTCACCCAAGGCTTTGACGCGTTCGTTGAGGGTGTCAAGTTCAACAGTAGAATTTTGAATTTGCAGATTTAGAGCAGCTATGCGATCGCTTAATTCGGTGCTAGTGCGATCGCCTGTTTGGATTTGGGCAATTAGCTGTTCTTGTTGCTGCTGGAGATGTCGCCAAACTAAGACGGCTTCCCACTGTTGTTTCTGATGCAGTTCGGCGCGGAGCTTTTGGTATTTTTCAGCTTTGAGGCGATCTTGAGACAAGCGATCGCGTTGGGTAATTAATTCTTTCTCGACTATTTGACAGCGCTCGGAGCGATCGCGTACTTCTTCTAAAGTATCTTTAGCTTGAACGATTTTGCGGTCAAAATTAGCAACGCCAGCAAGTTCGTCAATAATTTCCCGCCGCTCCTTAGCATTCATAGAAATAATGCCAGTAACATCGCCTTGTAGCACGACGTTATAGCCTTCAGGATATACCCGCAGTTGCGATAATTGTTCGTGCAGTTCCGTTAGCGTACAAGCAGCGCCATTAATGTAATAGTTCGACGTATAAGTACCTTGCTTAGTTACCCGCAACTTGCGCGTAACGCTCCATTCATGAAGATCTCCCTCAACCTCATCTATTTCAAAAGTCACGGTAACGCTAGCTTCTGCTGTACCGCGATTGCCTTGATTGTGATTTACTAGATCGGGTAAACGCTCTGCTCTCATGCCTTTAGAACTAGCAAGACCAAGAGCAAATAATAGAGCGTCAAGAATATTTGATTTACCAGAACCATTTGGTCCCGAAACGACTGTAAACCCTGTCAATAATGGAACTTGGGTTGTACCGCCAAAAGATTTAAAGTGAGATAGTTCCAGTCGCTTGATATGTACCATGGGCGCTAGTGGGGCTTGTTTCTAGCTAGAAGTACAAGTGTATTAGTGTGAAAACAGTGTTTAACAGATTAGCATGGGTAGGGCTTATCTGGACTAGATTTTAAAAATATATCTAGTAACAGGAATATAGAGCAGTTTGGGTAGTCCATTGTCATAAATGTTTTATATATTGAATATTAAGACTTAAATTATTTGAGCGTGTATGTCTACTTCATTAACCAAGCTAGAATTCCTAAACAAGTGGCGACACGCACTCGCTCCTTACAATGTAGGACATAAGCTAAAATTAGCTTCCCAATTGATGTATCGGGATTTTTTGGGACGACTTGAATCGTACTCACTCACCCCATTTCATTACTTAGTCTTATGCTGTTTGTGGGAGGAAGATGGGCTGTCGACCTCTGGAATTGCTGAAAAGCTTGGACAGTTAGGCGCAACCCTCACAGGCGTTGTAGACCGCATGGAAGAACGGCATCTGATCTATCGAGAACGCGACCCGCAAGACCGACGTACGGTAAGAATCTGGCTCACCCCAGAAGGCGAAAAATTAAAATTAGTCTTGCCCCAAGTTGGTGAACAGACCGTTAATAAAGCGCTCGAAGGCATCTCTCCAGCCGAACGAGAACTTGTTACGAAAGTGCTAGACAGGATTGCTGCCAATCTGTCTTAACAGATAATCTACAGATTCTAGATTACTTGACTAAATTACTTAATGTATTAATACTTTATGTATTAAGTAATTAATCGATTCGGTTTCAAATTCAAAAATCCATACACGCAGCGAGTGTGATGCGCTGCAACTATACATCGTTAAACTAACCTGCTAAAGGAGACGTAAAATGCCAAAACTGAATGTCAAACAAAAAAATTGGCTAGTATCTGCTCATGTCATCTTTGCTGCACTTTGGACTGGAACTGTATTAAGTATGTTCTTACTAGCGCTGAGAAATCAACATTCAACGGATGCTAGCGTTTTACAGGCTTTAAACTCAGCTATTAATCTACTCGATGATTACGTTGTCATTCCCACTGCAATTGGTTCTTTACTGACTGGCACATTTTTGTGCTGGTTGACAGTTTGGGGATTCTTCAAACACTATTGGGTGATTGTAAAGTGGGTTGCTACTGTTGCTTTAATTATCTTTGGAACCTTTTGGCTATTTCCCTGGGCAAACGCTGCGACTGCACTCTCTGAGGCTCAACGTCTCCAAGTTTTAGAAAATCCACTTTATAATTTTGATGCTAAAGGGGTTTTAATTGGAACTATTGTGCAAGTTGCTTGCTTAGTAGCGGTTATTACCATTTCCTTGTTGAAGCCTTGGGGTAGACGGGAATTAAAACAGCAAAAACCATCAAAGTCAGCAACAGTCAGTTAGACTTTATCAAATATTCAACACCTTAATAATCAATATATTGATTATTAAGGTGTTGACTAACTTGGTTATGAGTTTATGATTCATTTCTTGAAGTCATTTCAAACAGCGCTGGTTGCTGCAAAAAGTAATAAGTTACAAGCTCTAAGACAATCTGCTATCTACAAGTAGGAAGAGTTGAAATGTCTGACTCCAAACAAAGTACAACATCGATGACACTGAAACCTTTATCATCTGCCCATGAGCCATTCTATTTTGTTCGTTCTATTTTAAATGGCAACGAGCCGAAAGCAATTAGTGCTACTCTCCAAGAACACCTAGCGTTTTTGAAGATTCTGCATGAAGATGGTAAATTGACCTTCGTCGGACCATTTCAAACAATTGAAGGTCGGCTAACTGGAGACGGAATGTATATCTTAAAGGTTGAGTCTTTAGAAGAGGCAATGCAGATTGTAGAGCAAGATCCCTTTCATCGCTTGGGTATTCGTCAGCCTGAAGTTTCCATTTGGCAACGCAAGGTGCAGTTTTAGCAGAGATTAACTATTCAGTGCATCAACTTTGACCCCAGCAAGCTACGTTTTATAACGGCGTGGGTAAATCAAAGATTTGATGCATTGTTCTCGGATGAAAATTTGTCATTACGGTAAGATAAATCTGTTTAGTAGCTCTTAGGAGTGAGAATTTTGCAAGTGAGTAAATACAGATTTATCACCGATGTCTGGTGGAATTGCTTGTACTGCTTTACGCAAGCCAAATATAATAAATAAAATTGCCCAGCTTCCTAACATTACTTTTTCCCACTGCAAAGGCAAAACATTCAGTATATGCCCTAAAAGCAGAGTAGGAACTAAAGGAGTGAGCAGTTTAGTTTCTAGGCGGTTAAAGCAAAAAGCTTCTTTGAAATAAATACCCGTTAAAGCTGCAAATACAAAGCCAACTCCTAGTAAAGCAAATGGCTGATTGTAGACGCTCGCAGGTAAAGAACTATGGCTGTAAGCGGTAAAAAACACTGCGGATGTAGTACCAATTGTCCAAAATATTTGTAAAACCTTATGCAGTGCTGCTAGATAAATATGGATGGTAAGTAAACTAACACCTAATCCCAAACAAAAACAGGCAAATAACGGAGTTACTAAGTATAGGTAGTTAGGAGCAAATAGGACAATAGCACTACCTATAGCAAAACTTAAAGCAGCGACACATAAGCCTGTCCGATAGATAATTACGCCAGTGCGATCGCCTGGTGTGATTGTGAATTCTCCAAACTGTCCTTGATAAATTATTGCTTCTGGGGCTATTTGCTGAGTCATAATTTAAAGCAGTTTTAAATATAGTAGATTTAAGGAGCGATCGCGCTTATTTAATAACTTCTTCAGTTTCAATATTTAGCAACTGTTTTGCCCGTTTTAAACGATAAATTTCATTTGGTTGCTTGCGAATTTGCTCCTCTAATTCGCCAATCATGTAGTCTGTAACTGCAATTAGTGCATCCCAACGCTTACAAATTTCCTGCATTTTAGCGGCTGTCTGCTTGACTTTCTCTAAGCTAGGAGGTTGTGGTTGTTCAGTCATGGCAGGTTAAAGTTCCTTTTTTCTTCTTGTATAGTAGCTTCTGAGCCATCAGCAGTAGCCTGTGCATCTTCAATTGAGCGGGCTAATAGGTTTAACATAGCATTAGTAGCAAATGGTTGAGATTCAGCAATTCTTAGTAAGAGTGTATAAAAACGCGAGTAGTAGGTGTTAGCTCGCTCTCTAACATTCTGCAAATCTTCTAAAGCAACAAGTGTTATCTCTGTCTCTCCATACTGTTCGAGGATGATAAATCCTACGGCTGTTGCTTCATTAATAATTTTTAACAACCGTCGCTGCAATTCTAAAACAGTAGTTGTTGTAGTGTTTGGTAAGTTCGCCATCGGCTTTATACAGGTTTAAAACCTATGGCAGTATGCCACAAAATTGAAAAAATAGCGATCGCACTCATTTAATTAGGTTTGCCATAAGGTAGAAAGCATAAGTTAGCTAAAGGTACTACCATGTTGCACGATCCTAACCAAACTACACTGTTTCCGAAGTTGCCTGAAGAAGCTTTGCAGCAAATGCAGCAACATGGCAGAGAAATTGAGCTTGCTGAAGGTGAAGTGTTGTTTTCACAGGGCGATACTAATTACGGCTTTCATGTCGTGCTAGAAGGCGAAATTCAAATTACTAAATTGGTTGGAAATGAGACAAAATTGCTGGCTATTCATCATCGAGGCGAGTTTATGGGGGAAATCTCTATGCTCAACCAGTCAGCATCGATTGCTAGCGCTCAAGCTATTATTCCTAGTCGCGTACTGCGCCTGGAAGTAGAAGCTTTTAGACAAATATTGATCGAGCGATCGCCTGTAGCTGATACGCTCCTCGCAGCGATGGTAGGCAGAACTCTAGATGTCGAAGCGCAACTTAGGCAACAAGAAAAGTTAGCCGCTTTGGGTAAAATGTCCGCAGGTTTGGCTCACGAACTTAATAACCCCGCCGCCGCTGCAAAACGGGCTGCAAATACATTACGCGATCGCTTCACGAGCTTGCAACCATTAGCAATGCAGCTAAATCAGCATTGTCTGACAGCAGAGCAATTAAATATGCTTGCAGAGGTGCAAAAACAAGCTTTTACTTACGCTACCAATGCACCTAAGCTAGATCCTTTGACTCAAAGCGATAAGGAAGACGAAGTTACCAACTGGCTAGAAATGCATGATGTTGATAAATCTTGGCAAATTGCTCCTACTTTTGTAAGTGCAGGAATCGATACTCACAAGCTAGATACAATTGCCGATAATTTGGGTGCGGGAATTGGCGATGCATTAACTTGGCTAGAAGCAACTTTAGCAACATCTGGACTAATTGACGAAATTGAGCAAAGTGCTTCTAGAATTTCGGAGTTAGTCAAAGCCGTGAAGGGCTATACATATATGGATCGCGCTCCTTTACAAGAAGTAGATATCCATGAAGGACTAGATAATACTTTACTTATGCTCTGTCACAAACTCAAAAAAGGAGTTACAGTAACGCGCAAGTACGATCGCACTTTACCGCGTATCAACGCTTACGCCAACGAACTCAACCAAGTTTGGACGAATTTAATTGATAATGCGATCGATGCTATGAATGGCAAAGGTCAATTAACTATTCTTACTGCTAAAGAAAATAACTGTATTTTGGTAGAAGTTGCCGATAGTGGTGTCGGTATTCCTGCAGCTATTCAATCGCGGATTTTTGAACCTTTTTTTACTACTAAAGGTGTGGGTGAAGGTACTGGCTTAGGCTTGGAAATTGCTTATCGCATCGTTGTTACAAGGCATCACGGCGATATCCATTTTGAGTCTAAACCTGGCGATACTCGCTTTAGAGTCCGTCTGCCCATTGTGCAACCAGATATATAATTGTCGATATATCGCGATATATCTTAAACTTAAATTAATCGTTTAAGTTACCCAAGAGGAACCGATATGTTTGGCAATGCTTATTGTTATCCTGGTTATTTTGCATCGGGAAGAGAAAGATTTGGTAAAGGAAAGCCTAATTGCAATCGACGTTCTGGTAGAGGATGGGGAGATGAACAAAGAACTCCGCGTGGCGATATTAAGTTTATTTTGCTTGCCTTGTTAGCTGAAGAACCCCGATATGGATATCAGCTAATTAAGGAATTGGAAAATCGTTACAGCGGTTTCTATCGTCCTAGTCCAGGTTCGGTTTATCCTACACTGCAGTTGCTAGAAGAAGGCGGCTATCTTACTAGCGAACAAGTAGAAGGCAAGCGTGTTTATACGATTACTGATAGTGGGAGGGAGTTACTTGCAGGGCGAGATACGCCTGTTGATTTTGCAGGTAGGGGCGAAAGATCCCCAGAGTTGAATCAATTAAAGGAGGCAATGACGGAATTAGGTTCAGCCGTGATGCAAGTAGCTCGTAGTAATAATTTAGATCGAGCTAGTCGAGTTAAGGAAATTTTGCACCGAGCCAAGCGAGAAATATATACTATTCTTGCTGAGGAATAGGGGAAAGCGATCGCCCAATTGGAAGCATTGATACTTGTATCTTCAGTGTAAATCTTCAGCCTGAAGATATATATCAACTTATGCCAAAGGTTCATATCCTGTGAAGAAATAAGGATGAAAAAGGTGCGAACCAATGGCTAATAAATTGGATGGCAAAGTTGCGCTTGTAACAGGGGCTTCATCGGGAATTGGCGAAGCAACAGCGATCGCTCTTGCAACCGAAGGCGCAAAAGTTGCTGTTTCTGCCCGTCGCAGCGATCGCTTAGAATCTTTAGTTAAGCGCATTGCAGATAGTGGCGGGCAAGCTTTACCAATTGTTGCTGATGTAGCTGACGAAAAGCAAGCCCAAGATATGGTAAGTAAAACCCAAGCTGAATTTGGGCGTGTGGATATTCTAGTTAACAATGCTGGAGTCATGCTGCTAGGTACGATTGACGGCGCTAATACTGAAGATTGGCGGCGAATGGTAAATACCAACATCCTTGGCTTGCTGTATGCAACTCATGCAGCTTTAACAATAATGAAGAGTCAAGGAGAGGGGCATATTGTCAATATATCCTCGGTAGCTGGGAGAGTAGCGCAAGCAGGAGCGGGAGTTTACAACGCAACTAAATGGGGTGTATGCGGATTATCTGAAGCATTGCGCCAAGAAGTTCATAGCGAAAAAATCCGCGTGACAATTATTGAACCAGGAGCAGTTGCTACAGAATTAACTCATCATATTACCGACTCACAAGCGAAAGAAAGAATCAGTAAGTGGATTGAGGGAATTAAACCGTTAGAAAGTGAAGACATTGCCAATGCTATTGTTTACGCAGTTACTCAACCAGCGCACGTCAATGTTAATGAAATTTTGATTCGTCCGACAGATCAGTAGATTTTGTGTGGTTTTGATGGATAAGAGGACAAGGGGGATAAGGGGGATCGCGATCGCCTACTTGGTACAAAGTCCAATAAATAGGAGAATCTTATGAGTACAGCTTGCACGCATACTAGCCAAATTCAAGATGTTTCGCCTAGCACTGATGGTTGTGAAGAATGTCTGCAAATGGGCGATCGCTGGGTACATTTGCGCGAATGTCTAATCTGCGGTCATGTTGGCTGCTGCGATTCTTCTAAAAATAAACACGCTACCAAACATTTTCACGCTACTAATCATCCCATTGTGCAGTCTATCGAACCTGGCGAAGATTGGAAGTGGTGTTATATCGACAAAACTTTTGTTTAATTAGCTTAAAACAGTAACCAGTGACCAAATTGAAAAGCGTATGTGTTTTTTGTGGTTCTAGTATGGGCTTAAAACCCACTTACCAATTGGCGGCTCAAGCAATGGGTAAGGTGCTGGCACAGCAAGGAATTGAGCTTGTTTATGGTGGCGGTAATGTGGGTTTGATGGGAGAAATCGCTGATGCAGTGCTTGCTGCTGGTGGTAAAGTGACAGGTGTAATGCCTAAATCTTTAGTTGCTAAAGAAATTGCCCATACTGGGCTTACTAAGTTGCATATAGTTAAGTCTATGCACGAGCGCAAAGCTTTAATGTCCGATTTGTCAGATGCTTTTGTTGCTTTACCAGGAGGCTACGGCACTTTAGATGAGTTTTGCGAAATGTTGACTTGGACGCAGTTAGGGTTGCAGCAAAAGCCCTGCGGTTTGCTCAACGTTGATGGTTATTATGACAATTTGATTGCCATGTTCGATCGCGCTGTGAGCGAACAGTTCTTACGCCAAGAAAACCGACAGCTAGTTCTAGAAGAGCGAGATCCTGTACGCTTGCTCGATTTACTAGCTAATTATCAACCTATTGTTGTCCAAAAGTGGATTGAGCCTAGCGAAATTTAAGCGATAAAACTCATGACTCCCGTAATCAAGCCGCCATGCGATGAAGGTGTGATTCGCTCCAAACAATGTGTTGCTCCTTGTAGTAGAAATGTGGGGCGATGGGTACTAGCCGCAACGATTCTTGGTTCTAGCATTGCCTTGATTGATGGCACTGTTGTCAATGTTGCCCTGCCTGTATTGCAAGAAGCTCTCAATGCTACGGCTACTGATGTGCAGTGGATTGTCGAATCTTATGCTTTATTTTTGGCTGCATTGATTTTGGTGGGTGGATCTTTGGGCGACTTCTTTGGCAGGCGGCGGATTTTTATCTATGGTGTAGCTATATTTGCTCTAGCTTCGATCTGGTGTGGTTTTTCGCCTAACGTCAATCAATTAATTATTGCTAGGGCGGTTCAAGGTGTGGGCGGTGCAATGCTTGTACCAGGGAGTTTGGCAATTATTAGCGCGGCTTTTAGCGGCGAAGAACGTGGCAGGGCGATCGGTACTTGGTCGGGGTTTACGGCGATTACTTCGGCTCTAGGTCCTGTTTTGGGGGGCTATTTGGTGGAAAATGCTTCTTGGCGATGGATATTTTTTATCAACGTGCCTATGGCAGTTGTTGTAATTGCGATCGCTTATTGGCGCGTACCAGAAAGCCGCGATGAATCTGCTCGTCATCTCGATTGGTGGGGAGCATTGCTTGCTACTCTTGGCTTGGGGGCGATCGTTTTTGGACTGATTGAAGCTTCTCGTCTGGGGTTAAGTAATTTTCTAGTAATTGGTTGCTTGGTATTAGGTGCTGTTATTTTGGCGGCTTTTATTTTTGTCGAACGCAATAGCCGCGCTCCGATGATGCCCCTTTCTCTATTTAAATCTCGTACCTTTAGCGGGGCAAATTTGCTTACATTGCTGCTATATTCAGCCTTGGGTGGGGTCTTTTACTTTTTTCCTTTTAATTTGATTCAAGTGCAGGGATACTCGGCTACAGCGGCGGGGGCTGCCTTTTTGCCGTTTATTTTGCTGATGTTTGTGCTGTCGCGTTGGTCTGGTGGGTTAGTTAGTCAGTATGGTGCTAAATTACCTTTGGTAGTTGGTCCGGCGATCGCTGCTATTGGCTTTGCTCTATTTAGTATTCCAGGAGTTGGCGGTAGTTACTGGACGACATTTTTCCCCGCGATCGTTGTGCTAGGCTTCGGCATGGCAATTAGCGTTGCACCTTTGACAACTACAGTTATGGGCGCTGTAATGGCGCGGCAAGCTGGTGTAGCATCAGGAATTAATAATGCTGTTTCGCGCACTGCTAGTCTGCTATCTATTGCGGTTTTGAATATTTTTGTCTTAACTGCTTTTAATCGCAGTTTAGATCGGCGTTTGCTAGCGCTGAATGTACCGCAGCAAGTACAACAATTACTCGCAACAGAACGAATAAAGTTAGCAGGTGCAGAAGTTCCGCCTGGTTTGAGTAATGAATTAAGTGCAAATATCGAACGAGCGATCGCGCTGTCTTTTGTAGATGGTTTTCGCTTAGTAATGTGGATTGCTGTGGGTTTGGCTTTAGCTAGTGCGATCGTTAGCTTGTTAACAATCAAGAATCGGCAAGAACATAAAATTAGTTAATTTAAGGCATATTTAATATGAAAATCTTGTTGCAGCCGCCGCGATTGCGTATTGGTGAAGAAAGCGAACAAGAACCCCGTCATGCTACTTGGTTAGAACTTTTCTATGACTTGGTATTTGTAGTTGCTGTGTCTCAAGTTGCTCACAATCTGTATGAGGATGTTTCTCTCAAAGGATTTTTGGGCTTTACTTTTCTGTTTATACCGATTTGGTGGGCTTGGATTGGTACGACATTTTACTCCAATCGCTTTGATAGCGATGATATTGCACATCGGTTGCTAACTGGAGTGCAGATGGTAGCGATCGCTGCTTTGGCTGTAAATATTCATCACGGCTTGAGCGATTCTTCTGGCGGCTTTGCGCTGGCTTATGCTGCTGGTAGGGCTGTATTGGTAATTGAGTATTTGCGGGTGGCAAAGCATATTCCGTCGGCGCGGGCTTTGGCTACTCGCTATGCTACTGGTTTTGCGATCGCTGCTAGCTTGTGGTTGTTGTCTGCTTTTGTGCCTACGCCGCAGCGTTTTATTATCTGGGTAATCGGGCTAATTGTTGATTTTGCTACGCCTTTGACGGCGCGCAAGTTGCAGGCGGGTTTGCCTCCTCATTTGGAACATTTGCCAGAACGTTTTGGGCTGTTTACGATTATTGTGCTGGGTGAGGCAATTATTGCGGTTGTTGATGGAGTTTCAGAGCAAGAATGGGATGTCTCTAGTGCTGTTTGTGCTGTGTTAGGTTTTGCGATCGCTTTTTGCCTGTGGTGGATCTATTTTGAAAATATTGACGGTTCGGCTTTGCGTTCTGCTAGTTCTGCTGGCAAACTTGAGGTTTTTCAGTTGTGGCTTTACGGGCATTTACCTTTGGTGATTGGTTTAGCTGCTGCTGGCGTGGGCGTGGAACATATTATTATGGGCGAAAGTAGTGTGGCTTTGCCTGCTGAAAAGCGTTGGCTGCTTTGCGGTTCGGTGGCATTGTGTTTGCTAGCTTTGGGTTTTTTACACCGGACTGGAGTTATATTTAGGTGTAAGGTGAGAACTAAGTTTCGCTTTGCGGCGGCGGCTGTTTTGGTGTTGGTAGCTGTTATTGGCGTTGGTTGGTCACCTTTACTGGTAGTTGGAATTGTGTTTTTGGTTTGTGCTAGTCAGGTTGTGCAGGATTTGTATCAAAGTGGCAAAGTGAGTTTTGGATGACGAACCGCGAGGATGCAGAGAGGATTTTGGCGGTTGGGCGGGTTTTGGGCGATCGCTATCGGGTTGAGAGGCTGCTAGGTGGTGGCGGCGTACGCGAAACTTGGTTGGCGGTGGATTTGGAGAGCGATCGTTTGGTTGTTGTTAAGTTGCTTGGTTTTGGGGCGGCTGTAGGGTGGGAAAATGTGAAGCTGTTTGAGCGGGAAGCTTTGGTGCTTAAGCAACTAAATCATCCTCAGATTCCTCGTTATCGCGACTATTTTTGCTTTAGCGATCGCGTGCTTTGGTTTGTTTTGGTTGAAGATTACGTTCCTGGTTGCTCTTTTGCCCAATTGTTGGCGCAAGGACGCAAGTTTAGCGAACCAGACGTAGAAAATGTTGCTATTAGTGTTTTGCAAATTTTAATTTATTTGCACGAACTATCTCCGCCTGTTCTCCACCGCGATCTTAAGCCTAGTAATTTGATTTTGGGTGATGATGATTCAGTATATTTGGTAGACTTCGGGGCTGTGCAAGATCGCGTAGCGGTTTCCGGTGGCACTTTTACTGTAGTTGGTACTTACGGTTATGCGCCGATGGAACAGTTTAGCGGTAGGGCTGTTTTTGCCTCTGATTTGTATGCTTTGGGTACAACTTTGATTCACTTAGTTACAGGGATTAGTCCGGCGGATTTACCCCAAAAAGATTTACGCTTGCAATTTAGAGACTTGGTTAGTGTTAGTCCTTTTTTGGTGCAATGGTTAGAATATTTGACTGAACCTGCTCCAGAACGTAGACCTCAAACTGCTCGTCAAGCTTTGGATTTATTGCAAGCAAAACAGCCAATCGAGCGTGGTTTGGCTAAAACTTTTAAACCTAGCGATACTCGAATTAGGTTAAAAAAATCTATTGATGAGCTAAATATTTTTATACCTGCAATTGGTATCAATATATCAAATATACCTTTTTTATTAATTTCTACTGTTTTTATTACTCCATTCTTAGCTGTTGGAGCAATATTTGGTATAGGATTTTTGTTAAGACCTGGATTACTATCGATAATACCTGCTGTGCTTATAGGTGCTGTTTTGGCTCCTTTTGTGGTTTTATGGTTTCGTCATTTAGAAAGTAGTTTTAGTAGCACGCAAATTTGTTTAGATAAAGATGAATTCATAATTTTATCTAAGTTGTTTGGGTTTATTTATCGACAACAGCAGGGTTGTAGCCAGGAAATTCAAGATGTTTTTCTTGAAGCAATGAATGAAACTATTGAACAACCAAATAAGGCTTTAGCAATCGAGACAGGAGGAAAAAAATATTTTGTTTCTCCTCCTTTAACTGATGTAGAACGGCGTTGGTTAATTCAAGAGATTAAGAGTTGGCTGAATGTAGAGTAATTTTAATCTGCGATTGACCATTGTATATAAGGACGTGCAGTAAAAATACTGCGAGTATCAAAGCCAGATGGATTAGCTGGAGTATCTGGAGGTAAATACAATTGAAAATAAACGTTGCCATTAGCAAAACGAAATCTAGAATTAATTTCTGGATTTTTTGCTCTAGCGATACAACTAGAATATGCTGGTTTTAATGATGCTGTATATTCTACAAGTTTAGGTTTTGCTACTACTAACTTAGCTTTACCTGCAAAGGCTAAGGTATCAGGAATAATTGTAAATTGTCCCCCACCTTCATACTGACGTGTGTTAGTCCAAACGCCAATTGATTGCGGACAGTTTCCCGATCTACGTTCTACTTTTACTAATGTATCTGGTGGCGTTGTTGGCAATTCTGGCTGGCTTAATTGCGCTGGCGTTGCAGTTGTAAGCGTTAGTGTCAACAAGCTAATTATTGTGCTATTTAGTAGAGTTTTCATCTTCAAAATGTCAAAGTCTACATTTAGCTTTCCCAAAAATTTAGTAATTATTAATGCGCGAATACGCGCATTATTACCCTCTGAGTAAATTCGCTTTCTTGGAATGTGGGGCTACGCACTTCTTTCTTTTTCCATAATTGAAATTTTGGCGCGACATTTGCGGAGAGAATCCGCTTGGATTGAAAACCAAATGAATTAATGATTAATTCCGTTCGTAATTACGAATTACGAATTACGAATTATTTGGTCACTATGATTCGCGTAGTACGTAGCCTACTCCGCGTACGGTTTGAATTAGACGCTTTTGGCTTTCGTCTTCGATTTTCAGGCGCAGATAGCGAATGTAAACTTCAATTACATTGGATTCGCCCATGAAATCGTAACCCCAGACGTTTTCTAAAATCTGTTCGCGGGTTAATACTTCACGGGGATGTTCCATCAAATATTTAAGCAATTCAAACTCTTTCATTGTCAGATCGATCGCTTTGCCGTAGCGAATGGCGCGGCGAGTGCCTAAGTCTAATACCAAATCGCCAAACCGCAATTGTTCTGTTACGGTAGGTTCTGTTTGTAAGTAGAGCCGCACTAACTTTAAAAATTCTTCCGCACGATAGGGCTTGAGAAAGTAATCATCTGCCCCTGATTCTAGGCAAGCTACGCGATCGTCTACTGTATCGCGTGCCATTAATACTAACATTGGCTCTCGCGCCCCAGTCTTCCGCAGATAGTTGCACAAGTTTAGCCCAGATTCTCCTGCTAGCATTCGATCTACCACAATCAACGCCGGATGGCGATCGCGCAAATTAGCAATACCGCTATCGGCATCGTGGGCTACAACAGCTTCGTAACCTGATGCTTGTAAATCGAGACTTACTTGAGTTGCTAAAGTTTCGTCAGTTTCGATTACCAACACGCAAGCATTGCGATCGACAGTTGTTATCATAACTTCATCCGGCTAAAGGATTCTTAACCACATAACTTCGTGGTTCTAATTTAACGCAAAGCACGATTTAAACTAAGTCTAAATCAAGCACTTGAGCATTAATACTTATTATATCATCTAAATTAAGGAAGCTCCACCGAAGTAGGTTTGGCGATATGAGGCAAACCCCAGCCTAATTTTTCGCGGAGAATGCGGAAAAACTCTGGCGATTGCAAGCGGATGAACTTAGCTTGATAAGGCGATCGCTCGATATATATGCGATCGTCAGGAAACACGTAGCAGCCGCCGTTGCCATCGACTACCATCACTAGCCGCGTAGGATTAGCCGAAAACACCGTAACAGGTTCGGTATCGGCAAACACCAAAGCCCTCGAAGCCAAGGAATGAGGGCAGATTGGCACTAATTGCAGTACAGGAACGCCTGGGGTAATCACAGGACCGCCCGCACTAAGAGAATAAGCCGTAGAACCTGTAGGCGTGGAGACAATAATTCCATCGGCGGCTATATCTACAGGAGCATGATGCCCGATCGCAATTTCAAAATGGCACATACTCGTTAATGGTTCTCGATGCAGCACCATTTCATTGAGACACAATGCTTCCCAGATAGTATTATTCTGGCGAACTACTCGTACGGCAAGCATTACTCGCTCTTCAATTTCGTACTGTCCTTCGCTAACGTTATCTAAAGCTTCAGCTAGCATATTGACGTAAGTTTCTGTCAAGAACCCCATATGCCCAGTGTTTACCGTCAATAGGGGGATGCCAATCGGCGCAACCTGGCGAAAAGCAGAAAGCACTGTGCCATCACCACCCAGCACGACAGCAAAACTCATGTCTGAGTCAAAACCAGGAGGAGTCAAACATTCAATCGGAGTTAGACATATAGGGCTGTCTGGCGTAGCGTAGCCTAAAATGCCACCAATACCAGTTGCCATACAAACATCCCACCCTGTGGCTGTTAGCTTGTGTTCTAGTTCATGTGCGACGCGAAGCGCTACAGGCTTTTCGTCGTTGTAGATAATGCCTACTTTCGGCACGTGCAAAACCCAAATTAAAGCGACGCTAGTTACTAAACTAATGACAAAAATTATTTTTGCCATCAACAAGGAAACTTCTTCCCTTTGTACGACTTCTGTAAGAAATCGGTGTATGTCGATCCTTGCACATTTTTGGGCGAATTTTTACATAGGTCTAACTTGAATGGGAAATTGGTACAGATGGGGGGTAGTAAATCGGCTTTTGGGCGAGCAGAGTTGCGATCGCTTCTGCATCTAGTGGTTTAGAAAACAAGTATCCTTGGGCGAGTCCCTTACCAGTATCCAATTTTTGTAATTGTGCTAGCTGCTCTTGTGTTTCTACTCCTTCAGCAACTATATACGTGCCGACATTATGGGCAAGAGTAACGATAGTTTGAATAATTGCTGTATTTTCGCCATTTGCGCTGATACGTTTGACGAACGAGCGATCGATTTTTAAGGCATCAAAGGGGAAGCGGTGTAGGTAGCTCAAAGATGAATACCCTGTACCGAAGTCGTCAATATAGAGTTTGACACCCAAAGTTCTAAGTTGCATCAACATTTTGGCTGCGGCTTCGGCATTTTCGACAATCGTACCTTCAGTAATTTCCAGCTTTAAACTTTGTGCTTCAAGTCCAGTTGCTTGCAAAATTTGCTTAATTTGCTCGATTAAATTTAGTTGGGAAAACTGTTTGGGCGAAAGATTGACGCTTACTGTTAAAGGTGGACTTGTAGGGAATTTTGCTTGCCATTGGCATAATTGACGGCAAGCTTGGCGGAGTATCCAGTAGCCAAGCGGCACAATTAAACCAGTTTCCTCGGCTATGGGAATAAAGTCTACTGGTGAAACCCAACCATAACTTGGATGCTGCCAGCGAATTAGTGCCTCAAACCCTGTAATCATGCCTGTTTGCATAGCTACTATCGGTTGATAGTGGACTTGCAGTTCTTGGCTATCTAAAGCTAGGCGCAGATCGTTTTCTAATTGCAAGCGCGTTAATGCTTTGGCGTGCATAGCTGGATCGAACACTTCATAACGAGCTTTACCTTGGGCTTTAGCTTTATACATAGCAGTATCAGCATCGCGCAATAGATTTTCTGCGGATTTATCGCTTTTTTTCGCCAACGCAATCCCAATACTTACGCTTGTAAAAATTTGACACTCGCTTGCTAGCTGGAATGGTGGTTCCAACTGTGCTTGAATTCGGTTAGCAACCTCTATAGCATCGCCGATCGTGTTGAGATCCTCTAGTAAAATAGCAAACTCATCGCCGCCTAGCCGAGCTAAAGTATCGATAGAACGCAGGCAAGGCGATAATATCTGGGCAAAGGCAATTAACAATTGGTCTCCATAAATATGACCTAAGCTGTCGTTAACTACTTTGAAGCGGTCTAGATCCAAAAATAATACTGCAAATAAGCGCTCTTGCCGCTGGTTGAGTTTAATTCTATGTTCGAGACGATCTATAAATAAAGCCCGATTTGCCAAGCCTGTCAGCGAGTCGTGGAAAGCGTCGTGGAGTAGTTGGTTTTCAAATAACTTGCGCTCTGTAATATCAGTTTGCGATCCGGCGATGCGATAGGGATTACCGTTTTCGTCTTGAACTGCTAACCCCCGACTTAGCATCCAGCGATCGCTGTTACATTTATGCTGGATGCGATACTCGAATTCAAAATGGGTAGTTAAACCTTGGAGATGTTTGCTAAGGGCGCTTTTAAATCCTTCTACATCCTCTGGATGAATGCAATTAAACCATTCTTGGATGCTATTACCAATTTCGTGTTGTTCGTAACCAAGCATCGATTTCCAACGCGGCGAGAAATACAGCCGATTATTTTTTAAATCCCAATCCCATAATCCATCATTGGCTCCATTGGCGGCGAGGATATATCTCTGTTCGCTCTCGCGCAAAGCTGTTTCTACGCGCAAACGTTCTGTAACTTCTTTTTCTAGGTTTTGTTTGGCAGTTTCAGCAGTTTGAGCGCGGACTAAGATTGTTTCGGCGCGCTTGCGTTCGATGGCGATCGCAAGTACGTTGGCGATCGCTTGCAAAAAGTAGATTTCGTCGGCGCTAAAAGTCCTACTCTTCGTTTCGTGGACGCTCAAGACTCCATAAGGTTCTTGCGATGTAGCGATGAGGACGTTAAGGCTACTGACAATTTGATGCTCTTGCAATAGTCCTAAATCGCTCCAAATTGTTTCGGCTTTTAAGTCTTCAATAACTAACTGTTTGTTGTTAATTAACTGATAGCCGATTTGAGTGTGTGTTGCTGTTTCTAGCGTTGCTTGTCCGACAAAATCTTGTTGCCATCCTACTCCAGCGCGGAGCAGTAATGCTTGGCTGTAGGGCAGAGATTCTAATATACTTGCGTACTCAACTTTTAAGGTTTGGGCGATCGCGCTAATGGCTGTTTGCATCAAAGCAAATAGATCGGTTTCAACTACTGCTGTTTGGCTGATTTTGGTAACTGTTGTCTGCTGGTAGGTGCGCTCTCTAACTGCATCTACCATCTGGTCAAAAGTACGAGCAACGTTAGTTATTTCGTCGCGTCCTTTGGGCCAGTCTCCTTCGGGTAAATGAATGGACAAGTCTCCGGCTGCAACTAATAAAGTAGCGCGGCTTAACCTGGCAATCCGGCGCATAATTGCCCAGTAGAGAATGAGTAAGAGTACGCTAATTTGGGTAGCCACGCCAATAGTTGTCGCGATCGCAATATTTTTAGTAGAGCTTGCAATTGCGCGATCGCGCGGAGCTAAGTCAATATATACTCCCATTGCAGCGACAATTCGACCGTTGACTTTTAACGGCACGCTAATTTCTAATAGTTGCTCGTCGTCTTCCTCTTCCTCGCTCGATTTACCTGTAATTAACGGCTCAAGGTCGTGCTTTTCTAGAGGATAATCAACTTCAAGATTCTGGCGATCGCTACTAGCCCAAACTTTCGGCACGCTGTCAACAATTCTATATATGTTGATGCGGTGAATTGATGGCTCTAATTTCTTTAATTCTTCTAAAAAGATATTCATGCTCGCCGCATCTTCTGCGTGAGAGCTAAATTCTACAGCAATAATGCTTGCTAATTGCCTAGCTTGGTTGTTATGCGATTCTTTGAGGCGTTCTCTAATTGTCGTACTAGCATTAACTGTCAAAACAGTTGCAGTAGCAACCGTAACAGCCAGCAAGGGAAGGCAAATTTTGATTGCTACTGGAATCTGTCGTTCCCAGTATTTTGAGGCTTTAGCAAGAAACTTCACTTTTGTTCGCTCTAAGTTTATAGATATTTAGCTGCGGCGATCTTTTTCGATCTTGCTCTGGTACTAGAACATTCTCAAGTTGCAATTGTGCGATCGCATCACTTACCTATAGTGAAGTTATCAAATTTTTTTGCTGGTGAAATTAGTAGAAATACAGGGATCGGCAAACTATAGTTGCCCTAATACTGAGTAATTCAAGGCTCAATATCCGTATATGCAAAAATTCCCCTGAAGATTGGGGAACTTTCCTTTGAATTAATGTTTTGCTTAATCTGCTAAGTTTTATGAAGCACTCAATTCTGTAGGCGTTTCTTGGTTGCTATCTACAGCCGCACCGATCGCATTGATATCAATATTAAACTTGGTGGCGATCGCTTTGATTACTTCTTGCTCTTGAGGTGTTTGTACGCCATCGGCTTCAGCAATGCGGTAACACTGTGCTAACAAGGGAATGGCAAAATCGCGGTTGAGGATAGCAAGTAAATCATCTAGAGGTTGCGGCGTTTTGATATTACGCGCGATCGCTTTTAATGACGACGGAGTGAGGTTTAATGCTTGCAGTTGAGGCAAAATCTCTTCCCATGACTTTTCGGGGTGACTTGCCAAAATTGCGTGTACCAAGATTTGATCCATAACGATTTGTTGGGCGATTGCCGTTTTAAGATATTCTTGGCTTTGTTGCTGTAAGTTGTCGAGAGTTTTTGCGTCTACGGGCTGATTTGATTTCACCTTAGCTTCGTAGAACCGACAAGCAGCATAGCCCAAAGAGTACAACATCGCTGCATTTGAACTTGCGCCAATTGTTGCACCTGCAAAGGGTACATTTCTGAGTATGCCTAAACCCGCAGCCCGTAAAATTCTCCCGCCGCCAAGTCCCAAACCAAAAATTCCTAATACTTCGCCTCTACGCGCCGGATCTTTGAGATCCAAGCCATAAGCAGCAGCAATTTGATATACCATTTCAGCTTGCAAGCGCGTCGTTGCTGCTAAATCTACAGCAAATAATGCCAAAGCTACACCAGGTAAAATACTGCTGGCTAGCCCAATTCCGCCTGCTTGGGTAGCTTTTTCTACCATAATGCGGTGAGCAATTTGACTGGGCGAATCGTTAGGGTACTTTTGTTGCAGCTTTTTGACAGCATCTTCAGCCTTTGAGACATCAACATTAGAAGTTGCACCAAATAGCCAATCGAGGTTGAGAAAGCGAGTTAGCCTGCGAACAAACCAATTTTCGCCAATACTATCAATAGTTTGTCCCGCCCCTTTTGTCGCTTGAGAAATCCAGTCGTGGGCTGTATCGGCGGCATTCTGCCCAGCATCCAAAGCTATGGACGCGATCGCACTTGCAACCCCAAAGGCGTTTTTAGTTACAGATTCCAAAAAAGAAGGTGAGTTTTCTGGCTGTTTTTGGGCTTTATTAGTCATTACTCGGCTTTTTTCCCTGCTAGCTACTGCTCTAGTAAGGTTTTAGCGAATAATGTACGGCAAAAACATCTATCTAACGCTGGGAATTGATCGAGACATTTCACGGTGCTACCTCTTTCGGCATAAAATTCTTACAATATGTTGCTTTTACCCTAGCTGGCGATCGCTATATCCCTGCACACCCAACTTTGAGATTACTATGGCTATTGGCTATGTCGCGCTTGTCCTCCACGCTCATTTACCTTTTGTTCGTCACCCTGAAAGTGACTATGTACTGGAGGAAGAATGGCTCTATGAAGCCATCACAGAAACTTATATTCCCTTATTGCAAGTATTTGAAGGCTTAAAAAAAGACGGCATCGACTTCAAAATTACCATGAGCATGACACCGCCACTGGTGTCTATGCTGCGCGATAAGTTGCTGCAAGAACGCTACGATGCTCACTTAGCCCAATTAGAAGAATTAATCGAGCTAGAAGCTGAACGCAACACGAATAACGGACACATCCGCTATTTAGCCGAGTATTACGCCAACGAGTTTAACAAAGCCCGTCAGCTATGGGAACACTACAAAGGCGACTTAGTAACTGCATTTAAGCAATTTCAAGATACTAATAACTTAGAAATTATTACCTGCGGTGCTACTCACGGCTATTTGCCATTAATGAAGATGTATCCCCAAGCAGTTTGGGCGCAAATTCAGGTAGCTTGCGAACACTACGAACAAACTTTTGGTCGTCCGCCCAAAGGTATTTGGTTGCCCGAATGCGCCTACTACGAGGGGCTAGAAAGGATGTTAGCTGATGCTGGCTTGCGTTACTTCCTTACAGACGGTCATGGCATTCTCTACGCCCGTCCGCGCCCGCGTTTTGGCAGTTACGCGCCGATATTTACAGAGACGGGGGTAGCAGCGTTTGGACGCGATCACGAATCGTCTCAGCAAGTTTGGTCGTCAGAAGTTGGCTATCCTGGTGCGGCTGAATACCGCGAGTTTTACAAAGATTTGGGTTGGGAAGCAGAATACGAATACATTAAGCCGTACATCATGCCCAACGGTCAGCGCAAAAATACAGGGATTAAGTACCATAAAATCACTGGGCGCGGCTTGGGGTTATCGGACAAGGCGCTTTACGATCCTTACTGGGCAAGAGAAAAAGCTGCGGAACACGCTGGCAATTTTATGTACAATCGCGAGCAACAAGTTGGGAATTTGCACGCCATTATGCAGCGCCCGCCGATTGTTGTTTCTCCCTACGATGCTGAGTTATTCGGTCATTGGTGGTACGAAGGACCTTGGTTTATCGATTACCTTTTCCGCAAGTCATGGTACGACCAGGGAACGTACAAAATGACGCATTTAGCTGATTATTTGCGGGAAAATCCTAATCAACAAGTTTGTCGTCCTTCTCAATCTAGTTGGGGCTTTAAAGGATTTCATGAATATTGGTTGAATGAGACTAATGCTTGGGTTTATCCGCACCTACATAAAGCCGCCGAACGGATGATCGAACTTGGACGCAAAGAACCAGCCGATGAGTTGGAATGGAAAGCTTTAAATCAAGCAGCGAGGGAATTATTACTAGCGCAGTCTTCAGATTGGGCGTTTATTATGCGGACGGGAACAATGGTTCCCTATGCTGTGAGGAGGACGAGATCGCACTTAATGCGGTTTAATAAGCTCTACGAAGAACTCAATCTGGGTAAAGTTGATAGTGGCTGGCTAGAAAAAGTGGAAGAAATGGATAACATCTTCCCAGAAATCAATTACCGCGTTTACCGTCCAATGTAGGGTTTAGAGGTTAAGTGACACAAAACTGAGTTTGTTCCAGTGCGATCGCGTCTCATGTAATTTTACAGGGTAATATGGCGCGATCGTAGCGGATTTTTTCACTCATGTTGCCATCCAACTGAAAACTTAATTTTTGGCTTGGGAGTTTACCCAACTTCTAAAAGCTTTAATAGTGGCGTTTCTACCTTTAATTTTACTTTGCTCGACGTAGTGAGGAATAATATCAACTAAAGGCAAGCTAGGAAAATTGCGGCTAATATTTGATTTAACATATTTGCCACTTTCTAATACATTTATTTCTAAACTTTCACCGTCGTATCGCCACAATTCCGGTACTCCTAAAGCTTCGTAGTTGTTAAGGCGAGTGCGAGAAGTTATATCAATTTCCAGTGCTAAATCTGGCGGCGGGTCTATAGCCAGGTCTATGCGTTTTTTACCTCTAATTGCTGCTTCATTTTGGATATAAAAGCATTGATCGGCTTCTACTCCTACAGACATCTGCTTATTTTTATAAGTAGTAGAACCAAGAGGTCTAAATTCAATATTAAGTTCTTCAAGTAGCGCTTTTAATAAGTCGCCAATGATTTCTTTGTCATCCTCATGTTCTGGTAGTGGAGTCATTATTTCCAATAGTCCCTGACTATAATTAACTCTAGCAGCACGCTTTTCCCCTAATTCTTCTAAAATATTTTCATACATCTGCCAAGAAATATTTTTCAGTAACAACTGCTGCCCAGGTTTGACAACTAATTGATTTAGTTCTAATAGCATAAATTTACCTATAGATTGATACTACAAGTTTGTATAACTATAAGTATAAACTTCCTATTAGGTGCTTAAAGCCGATTTAACTTCGCTGCCGTTCTTAAAATCTGACCTGCCAAAATTGCCGCGCCAAAGCCATTATCAATATTGACTACACCTACACCCGCAGCACAAGAATTGAGCATTGTAAGTAGTGGTGCAAGTCCGCCAAAACTTGCCCCGTAGCCGATGCTAGTAGGTACAGCAATTACAGGACAATCTGCTAAACCTGCAACTACACTCGGTAATGCGCCTTCCATCCCTGCAACCACAATTAGCACTGATGCAGAGTCTATGACATGGCGATTGTTGAGCAAGCGATGAATCCCTGCTACACCTACATCCCACAATCGTTGTACTTGGAAGCCGCACAGAGTCGCTGTAACTGCTGCTTCTTCTGCTACAGGTAAATCGGCAGTACCAGCCGATAAAATGCCAATAGTACCTGGATATTCAGGTTCGATATTAGCAGGAGCGATCGCACATATTCGCGCCGATGGGTAATATGCTAGCCCTGCAACTTTTGTTTCTAATTGAGCGTAAACTGTACTTTCAATGCGCGTCGCCATAACTACCGAACTGCGTTGGCGCATTGCTGTCATAATTTGAGCAATTTGATCTGGTGTTTTGTCCTGACCCCATATTACTTCTGGAAAACCTGTTCTCAGTTTACGGTGATGGTCTATACGGGCAAAATCGCCTACAGGTTCATAGGCAAAATGCTTGAGTTTTTCTAGTGCAACTGCGGGATTAATTTCGCCAGCAGCGACAGATTCAAGGAGATTTTGTAAGTTAGCGTCGGGTTGGGTCACGGTAGACAAGGGGGACACAGGGGGATCTACCACCTATTCTAGAAGTAATCCTGTTTGCTTTTCTCAAGCTGCGCTTAGGTCGGCGATCGCCCTTTGCCTAAAATTTTATGTTTTATTCTATAGAAACTAAAAATAATTACATTAGCATTTATGCTCAGAAGCGATCGCGTTTAACGGTGAAGTTGTGCGGCGGTAAATATGCTTGAACGCCCACCAATAATCTCCGTTTCGTCCGCACCAACGCAGTGTTAGGTTGCTCTACAAGGCACTAGATGTAGTGTAAGGTATTCTGTGCGAGCAATCTTATTAACGAAAAAGAGGGCTTTCTGATAATATAGGGTGACAATTTATTCAGTATTATCGCAACCGATAACAATGCTTGAGGCTTCTAGAGCAGGGCAATATGTAGAACAGCTAGAGGGCTATAGAGCCTTTATACCTAATCCACTGCCACCCGTGCCTGAGATTATTATGGACCAGGAAATGTGGAATTTGCTATCTCAAGCGGATCGTGCCTTGGGTCGCCTAGACGGAGCAACTGATGCACTCCCAAACCCAGATTTATTTGTGTTCATGTATGTTCGTAAAGAAGCAGTTTTGTCGAGCCAGATTGAGGGCACACAAGCATCTTTGATCGATGTTCTAGAATTTGAATCTCAGGCTTTAGAGCCAGATAATCCCCAAGAGGTAGCAGAGGTCGTGAATTACATCTCTGCGATTAATTATGGTCTTGAGCGACTCAAAGAGTTACCCGTATCTTTGCGATTAATTCGAGAAATTCACCAAGAGTTAATGGCAGGGGTGAGAGGTGCTGAACGCAATCCAGGGGAGTTTCGCCGTAGCCAGAATTGGATTGGTGCAGGAGGATGCTCCCTAGCAGAAGCAACCTATATTCCCCCACCGCCGCATGAAATGCTCCAATCTCTAGACAATTTGGAGAAATTTTTGCATAGCCCACAACCTATACCAACTTTGATTAAGGTTGGATTAGCCCACGCTCAATTCGAGACTATTCATCCTTTTCTTGATGGTAATGGCAGAACAGGACGACTACTAATTACCTTTCTGTTGTGCGAGCAAAATATACTTCAACGTCCTTTACTTTACATCTCTTACTATTTCAAGAAATACCGCGCCGAATATTACGATCGCCTGCAGGCTGTCCGAGATAGTGGCAACTGGGAGGGTTGGCTCAAATTCTTTTTACGTGGTGTTTATGAGGTTGCTCAAGAAGCTGCTGCTACTGCCCGTAAAATTGTCAAATTGAAAGAGGAACATCGTCAGTTAGTAATTAATGAGATGGGACGTAGATCGGGTAATGCGATCGCCTTGCTTGAGAGCCTTTATTTCAGACCGATTTTTACTGTAGAACATGCCGAGGCAATCACAAATCTGTCATACCCTAACGCAAACACTTTAATTAAGGATCTTATACCAATTTAATGTGAAGATAAACTTAATACAGCATCAGTAATAAACTCCCAACCTGTAAGCGAAGCAATCAATTCTGGAGTTAAGTCTTTGAGAATGTCAGACAATCTCCGTCGCAATTGT
>NZ_JYON01000043.1 GCF_000952155.1 Aliterella atlantica CENA595
TACAGCAAATCCATTTGCATCAGACTCGATAGTACTAAAAATACCACTATTGTCCAAAGCAACGCGGTTGCGAGCGTCGATGATGACGTTACCAGCGTTGCCTTTTCCATAGGTAGTTGCACTCAGTCCTGCCCTATTAGTTAGAGCGAGAGAGCCTGTAGTGATGCGAATATCTCCGCCATTACGTACCACAAATTCATTTGCGCTAGTAGAGCTTACAGTACTAAAAATAGCACTATTGTCCAAAGCAACGCGGTCGCGAGCGTTGATGATGACGTTACCAGCATCACCTTGTCCAAACGTACTTGCACTCAGTAGTGCGTTGTTAGTTAGGGAGAAAGAGCCTGTAGTGATGCGGATATCTCCACCATTACCTACAGCAAATTCGTTTGCGTAAGCATACCCTACAGCACTAAAAATATCACTGTTGTCCAAAGCAACGCGCTCGCGGGCGTTGATAATTACATCGCCTGCATTACCTTTTCCTATTGTGTTTGCAGTCAGTCCTGCCCCATTAGTTAAGGAGAGGAAACCCGTAGTGATGCGAATATCTCCGCCGTTACCTACAGCAATCTGATTGGCGTTATTTATTGCACCGTTAGTGCTAGAAATAACACTACGGTAGATAGGCTCTATGGGATCTCTACCATCTATAGTGACGATATCGCGAGCATTAATAATCACATTGCCAGCATCACCTTTGCCAGCGAATGCACTTGCAGCCAATTGTGCCCCGTTAGTTAAGGAGAGAGAGCCTGTAGTGATGCGGATATCTCCGCCATTCCCCACAACAGTAGTAGCATCTGAGGTAGTAGTGCCTACGGTACTAAAAATATAACTTCTGTCAAAAGTAACGCGCTCGCGAGCATCGATGATGACGTTGCCAGCGTTGCCTTTTCCTACTGTAAGGGCAATTATTCGAGCACCATCAGCCAAGGAGAGTGAGCCAGTAGAAATTCTGATATCGCCTGCGTTGCCGATGCCGCCAATACCAACTTGGTTTCTAATAACGGCTCGGTCTTCACCAACAATAGTACTGGCGTTGAGCGTAATATCTCCTGCTTGAGCACTAACAAAGCCAGAGTCGCGACCAATTCCTGCTGATAAACGACTGCCTAAAATCTCCAACTTGCCTGCATTTATAGTAATACTGCCACCACTATCTGCCACTACATCGATACGACCTTGGTTAGCCAACAAAACATCTGCTCGCGCTACTCCAATCGGAAAATTCAAACCACCATCAGCGTTGAGGTTGATTGTTCCTGGTGCGCCTAGTCCACCGATTTCTACTCGTCCGCCCAAAGCATTTATGCCACCACCATTTATGCTAATGTCGCCACCTAGTAGCGTTAAATTCTTACCATTTGGTACTTGTAAACCAAATCCAGGCAAGCCAGAGGGGTTGGTTTGCGTCGGTAAAACCGAATTATTAGCGATTGGTGCAGGATTGAGTTGATTAAACAAAAATGCTGATGGTTGCACTGTAAGTAGTGGTGGTGCAGTCGGATTGGTGGCACTGAAATTACCTTGATTGTTGAACTCGATCGCCGATGCCGTAGTTGCAGTAAACGAGCCACCTAAATCTAATCTGGCGTTAGCACCAAAAATAATCCCACTGGGGTTAATCAAGAATAAGTTTGCCCTTCCTCCCAGCACGCCCAACGTGCCATCAATTTGCGAAGAGTTGCCACCAGTAACGCGCGTGATGATGTTGTTTACACCAGGGTCGATAAAATATACGCTACGTCCTACATCTACACCAAACTGCTGAAAACTATGAAATAGATTGTCGCCGCGTCGTGCGCCGCCATTAATGCGATCGCCTTGCGTATCTCCACCAAGCGGCACAACTGTAGAACGCTCATTGCCTAAAGTATCATCGGCGATCGGTCTATTTTGTGCTGCTACCCGATTTGTCCAGCCCAGCAGCAGACAACTGACAATAGTCCCGCTTGTTAGTATTTTCCAACTAGGGCAACGTATATTAGTCATTTCCTCAGTAGTCATGTAATGGCAGCAAATATTGTTACAGCATAGACGAAGATAAAACAGAAAGACAGGTAACGGTGTGGGGAATTAGCAATTAAATTTATACTTTGTTACAACCAGATAATATACTTTTGGTCTGAGCGAACTTTTCCGGACAATATCCTACCTTTTGTCCGAAGCAGTCCCTAACTTTTCTAACCTTGTAATTGATACATTCAAAAGCGCATAGTTGAGAGTAACCGAGTTTTGAATCAGTTATCAGGTAATGCAGTCAGAAATTGCAGAGGTAAAGATACGATTCACATATCAGGGTGTTGCATCCGATCGCCATCCTCCTGGCTTTGTGCAGTCTGACGCTGTAATGAGTAGCGCGGATGTTGCAATTTGTGAAATGTATTTCATATCTAAATAATGCGATCGCGCTGCTTGTAAGTCTCGCAAGCAGTAATGTACATCAGCAAAAATCAGTTTTTAGACTTGTTAGTTCCCAAAACCCAACATATTTTCTCTATCACAGCTTGTAGGTAAAATTGATGCACTTCAAACCACTTAAGCGTCGCGAATTTATCTGGGGATTAGGTCTAAGTGCCTTATCTTCTAGCCTCCTTCAAGACAATCTAGTCGGGGCTAACAATACCCAACGATCGCCCTCTGTCTTAGTTTTGGGAGCAGGGTTATCTGGCTTATATACTGCATTACTACTAGAAAGAGCAGGAGTTAAGGTTGTTGTCTTAGAAGGGCGCGATCGCGTAGGAGGTCGCGTCTACACTTTAGATAATCTTCCTGGTAAACCAGAAGCGGGAGGGCAAGGATTCAGTGAAAGATACCAGCGTTTGCTAGCTTTAGCTGCAAGTTTGCAAGTGCCTACAACACAAGCAAGCCCGCCAGGGCGAGACTCTTTGCTTTACGTGCGATCGCAACCTGTAGTGTCATCAGACTGGGCTACATCAACAGCTAACAAATTAGCAGAGACAGAGCGCAATACCCTGCCACCACGATTGCTGACATCATACCTCAGTCCAGATAATCCTTTACCAGACGAAACAGCATGGCTAAAGGCAGAATATGCTGACCTTGACATTTCCCTAGAGCAATATCTGAGTGCCAAAGGTGCTTCACCAGAAGCATTACGCTTAATGAACTTTAATCCTGCTTCCTTGTTCAATAGTATAGAAGCTACCTCTGCTCTTTGGGCACTGAGAAATAATCAAAGAACCAAAACTCCTAGCAAACAACCGATGCGGATTGAGGGGGGCAATTCTCGTCTACCAGAAAAAATGGCAGCAGCCCTTAAGTTTCCCGTGCAAAAAAACAAGACAGTTACATCGATTAGGTCAAGTGGCAGTTGTGTAGAAGTAGAATGTGCAGATGGTTCAAACTTTCAAGCTGATTATGCAGTGGTTACTTTGCCCTTTTCTGTATTGCGGCGGATAAAAATAACTCCTCCCCTACAAGGCAAACAAGCCCAAGCAGTAGCAGAATTACCTTATACGATAATAACGCGGATGCAATTAGCAGTCCGCCGCCCTTTTTGGGAAGAAGATGGATTTCCCCCGCAGATGTGGACGGATACGCGACTGCAAAACATCTTTCCTGTAACAGATGCAACCGGAACGCAAAACCTATTCTGTATTACAGGTGGAAATAGCGCTCGACAGTTGGATGCGATGAATCCGCAGATGTTGGCTGAATTTGTCCAATCAAAACTAGCACGCATCCGCCCTGCAAGTAAGGGGAATGTAGAGGTAACTAATGTCGTTTCTTGGGGGCGAGATCCATTTGCAAGAGGTGCTTACGCTCACTTCGCGCCTGGACAAATCCGCCGCTTTCAAGGCAAAATGGCTCAACCTTGGCAGAGGATGCACTTTGCTGGCGAACATACAGCGATCGCATCTGCTGGGATGGAAGGGGCATTGGAGTCAGCAGAGCGAGTAGTAAACGAAGTTTTGGCGCGTATTCAGTAGATACAAGTAATGTTAAGCTACACCCTTAATTGGCATGAGGAAGCAGAGCGACTGAAATGACGCTCCTCATCTAGTTATTTCCGAACAGGTAGAGCCAGCAGCCAATACTAAATTTTTTGCCAACTTAAAGAGTAATAATGATAAATCAATCTTCTGCTCGTGCGCTCGCGCTCGGCATAGTTTTATATCCCAACTTGAATTTACTGAGTTTTACAGCTTCCTATGAAGTTTTTTCTTATCTACCTGATGCTAGAGTTTATCTGTTAGCTCCAACTCTCGATCCCATCCACTCTGAATCGGGTATTCGCCTTTTTCCTAATACTACTTTTGCTAAATCTCCCAATCTAGATGTATTGTTTGTACCAGGTGGTTTAGGTATTAATGCTAGACTAGAAGACACTGCGTTTCTCAATTTTCTAGAAACTCAAGGAAAACACGCTCGTTACGTAACCTCAGTTTGTACTGGTTCGCTCTTACTAGCAGGTGCAGGCTTACTTCAAGGATACCGTGCCACCACCTCTTGGTCTGCTCTAGAGTTATTAGCGATGTTTGGAGTTGAGACTGTTGCCGAGCGAGTTGTCATCGATCGCAATCGGATTACAGGTGGAGGAGTTACCGCCGCCATTGACTTAGGACTGGCGCTAGCAGCCAAACTGTACGGGGAAATGGTAGCGCAAGAGATTCAATTGGAGATGGAATACAATCCTACACCTCCATTTCTAGGTGGATCTTCCCAAACAGCCAATCCTCTTGTTTTAGCAAGGGTACAAGCCCAAGGTCAACCTTTGTTTGAGATGCGTCGGCAAATTATTCAACGGATAGTTGGTATGTAGCACTGGGAACAAGCGATCGCGCCTTTTAACTGTAAAGTCTGGAACGAGCAAAAAATCATTTTGGCGATCGCATAAATTTAGAAAATAGCTTTAGCTGAAAATCCACCTATCAACTCCTAAACAATCAACAAACAAAAAGAGAGAAGCCGAATAAAAAATCATGCTTTGGTCCTTTTTTAAAATGCTGGCTAAAAGCATCTGACTAGAACTAAGAGCAAGAAAGATAAATCCATAGCCACTTAAATCAACTTTAGCTGCCAGCAAAACACCTCCTGCGATCGCGCAAATGCTACTAGATCGCTTCAAGTGTTTAACTAGAATCAACCTTTTTCTAATGCTCGAATTGCTTGTCATTTGTCTGAACATAATTCAACGCTACGCCGAATAGATAACAACGGGAAATTGAGCGATTGAATGATGGAGGTAAGATAGCGTGCTCCATTAGGGTAATGTTCTAGACTTGTGTAATTTGTGCAAGAATGGCATTGTTCTTAGCCGTTCTTGTTCGTATGGTGCTTGAACCTGTCTAAGTTACTACAGTACAAACGTGGTAGAAAATGGCAAAAGTGACGAAGGAAAACAACAGTTAGCTTTGTTTTTTTGTTTGGACTGATGCATTAGTCGTAGTTTTTCTTCATTTCATGACGTTTGAACGTGGGACAAATTGGTCAAACTCTAACAAAAACAGATAGTTCTCGTTTGTTGTTTTTGAGCGTAGCACTACAAAGACTTTATTAAAGACATAATTGGAGAAGTTCGGATCTTCTTCGGGCGAAGTGTATGAAGCTGTTCGTGGAGGCTCCCATGTCGGTAGTGCTAAATAAGTAATGATGCATTGCAGTAGCGGACAAAATACTAAATTGCACCAATGCGGTCGCTATGCTAATTTAACAAATAACAATGTTTTGTACACTTAGCGAGATACTCGTTGTTGGAGCGTGTTGTTCAAGGGTTCGATGTAGCCCGTTTTACCAGTCTGTTTACCGACTGCACGATGTCTACGGTTTGGTAGAACTGCTGCATAACTTTGTTTTATCACCCTAAGCAGAAGAAGATATGTAGAGGAGGTGAGCTGATGCAAAATACAGCACGCGAACTGATTCAAATAGTACAATCGAGTTATTTTAGGATTTAAATTCAATGTCCGAGCTAGCTAACAACACAATTGCTAATTCGCCCGCTCGTGCCATTGTCATTGGTGGCAGCATAGCAGGTCTACTTGCGGCTCGCGTTTTACTCGACCGCTTTGCTGAAGTCATATTGATTGAAAAAGATGATGTTACAGAACTGCAAAAAGCGCGTCCTGGTGTCGTACAATCGCAGCACGTACACGTCTTGCTGACTCAAGGGCAACGCCTGCTAGAGCAGCTATTTCCAGGTTTGGCACAGGAACTTAGTGCTGCAGGTGCGCCAACAGTAGAATGGACTGCTGACTGGCTAATGTTGGGAAGATCGAAGTGGAACCCTCGCTGTCCATCAGATTTATCTGGACGGACTTGTAGCCGGACTTTACTAGAGGGACTAATTCGCCAAAGGTTATCAGCTTACCCCAACCTAACTATGCTAACTGGTTGCCAGGTCAAAGGATTGCTAAGTGCAAAAGCTCCAACTCGCGTTACAGGGGTCAAACTGCATTGGCACAGCCCTAACGCAAGTGAAGTTGATTCGTTGAATGCTGCGTTGGTTGTAGATGCGAGTGGACGCAATTCTGCCTTGCCTGACTATTTAGTCGAGATGGGGTGTGAGGCACCACCCGAAACTAAAATCAATGCATTTCTGGGCTATGCAAGTCGCTGGTACCAGCGCCCAGAGAATTTGGAGGTAGATTGGCAAGGCATCACGATCGCCGCCGTCGAAGGTGTCAGTTCGCGGGGTGGCGTGTTATATCCAATTGAAGGCGATCGCTGGATTGTTACCTTAGGAGGTATAGGGCGAGACTATCCCCCAACCGATGAAGCAGGCTTTCTAGAATTTGCTCGTAGCTTACGAGTACCGATACTATACGACTTACTCAAAGATGCTCAACCTTTATCGCCCATCTATAGCTACCGTCGAACTGAAAATCGCTGGCGACATTACGAGCAGTTAAAGTCCTTGCCAGACGGCATTGTAGCAGTTGGCGATGCGGTTTGCACTTTTAATCCAGTGTACGGGCAGGGTATGACAACCGCAGCATTGGGAGCGATCGCCCTCGACCGTTGTTTGCAGCAGGCACACCCCACAAAGCTTAACGGCTTCCCACTCCGCTTTCATCGCCAGCTTGCCCGCATTTTGCAAGCACCTTGGCTAATGGCAACTGGAGAAGATAGTCGCTGGTCAACTACCGAGGGAGCCAAGCCAAGATGGAGCGATCGCTTTGTACAGAAATACGTCGATCGCGTCTTCTTACTGATGCAGGACAGTCCAGTTATATCTAGAGCATTTGCGGAAGTCATACACATGGTTAAACCACCGACAGCTTTGTTTGCGCCGAATATCTTGCTGCAAGTGCTGAAAAGCTACAGCAAACAAGGTTTGACTGGGGCAAAACTAGCTAAATAAGAGAGCAAGTTTTTATTAAGTATCTGTAGTATTAAATATATCAATGACAGTGACGAGCGCGGGGCTATTTTTCCGATGTTGTTTCTGGGCGATCGCGTTACTTAATTATATGCTTGGTTGTAATGTCGTATGTTCTGGTGTTGCTGCTTGGAACACAACCGTTGTTAGCACTGAAGCGAACTATTACTCACAACTTCCTACCTTTCGCCCGAATAAGTACCGAGCTTTAGCACTTCTCGTTCGATGTATATTTTAAAGTGCGTTGCTGCGCTGCTTTGGGATGTTTTTCTAAATACACTTGTCCAGGTTGCTAGCACTGTAGTTATACCGCTGAATAACAGAAAACCGTCAGAAGTAAGCAATTAAATGTACTTCGATCTCGATCTTCTAACTTTTCAACTTCGCTGCTTAAAAACCTAAACTGGAGTTTATTTCTGAAGCGCAAGCTTAATAATTGCATAAGTTTTACATTCTTTGCCGTCATTACCTTACAATTTTTTACTCTCGTATGAATTACTACTTAAAACGGCTTTCCTGTATGCCTTGGATTTCTGGAGAAAACCTCAAAAGGCTTATATACAAAGATCGACAGTGTGCAAGCAGAAAGTTATCATTAATTGCAGTCACAACTGTATTTGTTGTCGTTCCCACTTCGAGTCAAGCTGCTGCATTTATTGGCGATCGCGCCGATTTACAGGGTAACGACCAAGTGGACTGGTCTAGTGTAGGAGTTACGTCCCCATTTCAGGTATTGTCCAATAACTCCTCTGCTACTTCTGAGCAAGGATTAAAGCTAAACGTCCAAATCCCGCAAGCACTTAGTTCTCAGATTACGCCGCCAGTTGTATTTCAGACATTGCCTACCTCGCCTGGTATTCCAACCAACTTTGCTAAAGGTGAAAAAAAGGGGCGACTAACTATTCAATGTGATGAAATGTGGTCATTTGTGGCTAGCAAGAAGAACAAGCAGTGGATTTGGCTAGCCTTGGATGTAAACACAAGAGAAATTGTAGGTGTTTATGTTGGTCGGCGCAGCCATGAGGGTGCAAAAGGCTGGTGGGACTCATTGCCTGCGGTGTATCGACAATGCGCCATCTGTTACACAGATTTTTGGTCTGCTTATGAGCAGATTTTCCCTAGTTCGCGGCATCGAGCTGTTGGCAAAGAGAGTGGTTTAACCAATTTGATTGAACGATTTAACTGTACGCTCAGTCAACGGGTTTCACGTTTAGTTAAAGATACTTTGTCCTTCTCAAAAAAGCTAGATAACCATATCGGAGCCATCTGGTATTTCGTGCATCACTACAATTTATCCTTACTTATTTAGGACTACCCCAGATTTTAATCTTCCGAAAGTAACAAGAGTGACAAATGAGGAATATAGATATAGCTAATGTTAATAAGGTAATCAGGAAAATTTCATGAGTAATTATGTGCTTGCATTGCCAGATAATTTACTTAACTTCTTAACTTTAATTGAGCTACTACAGTACAGAGCTAACAAACAATCTAACCAAACCGCTTATACTTTTCTCAAGAATGGAGAAACTGAAGAAATCAGCCTCAGTTATCAGGAGTTAGAGCAGCGGGCGAGGGCGATCGCTGCATATCTGCAATCCTTGAATACCAAGGGTGAACGAGCATTACTACTTTACCAGCCTGGTTTAGAATACATCGCGGCCTTTTTCGGATGTTTGTACGCGGGAGTTATAGCTGTTCCTGCTTATCCACCACGTTTTAACAAACCCATGCCTCGCCTACAGGCGATCGTGGCAGATGCACAGGCAAAAATTGCCCTCACGACTACATCCATCTTGACGAATATAGAGGAGCAATTTCCACATACTCCAGATTTAGCAACTTTGCATTGGATAGCTACAGATACTATTGATCGTGATGTCATCGAGAAATGGCAACAACCATTAATTAATAGCGACACACTAGCTTTTCTTCAGTACACTTCCGGCTCTACAGGGACACCGAAAGGAGTAATGGTTAGTCATGGCAACTTACTCCATAATTTGTCTTTGATTTACCAATGTTTCGAGCATCAGCCCCATAGTCAAGGTGTCATCTGGTTACCACCTTATCATGATATGGGCTTAATCGGCGGCATACTACAACCCCTCTATGGTGGCTTTCCAGTCACATTGATGTCGCCAACAGCCTTTATTAAGAAGCCTTTTCGTTGGCTACAGGCAATTTCGCATTACAAAGCTACTACTAGCGGTGGACCTGATTTTGCTTATGACCTGGTTTGTCGTCAGATTACTCCTGAACAGAAAGCAACTCTTGATTTAAGTAGTTGGGATATTGCTTTTACCGGAGCTGAACCCATCAGGGTCGAGACTCTAGAGCGTTTTGCCACTACTTTTGCACCTTGTGGCTTTCGCCCTGAGGCATTTTATCCTTGCTATGGAATGGCTGAGACAACGTTAATCGTATCGGGGGGGTTGAAGAAAGCAGTGCCAATTATTTGTTCAATCAAAGGAGCAGACCTAGAGGAAAACCGAGTCATAGCTGGTAGTGGAAAACAAGAGGGCGATCGGTTACTTGTTGGTTGTGGTAAAACCCAACTCAACCAGAAAATTGCCATCGTCAATCCCCAAACCTTAACCCTCTGTCCTCCCAATCAAGTAGGAGAAATCTGGGTATCAGGGCCAAGTGTTGCTCAAGGTTATTGGCATCGACCATCCCAAACTCTAGAGACTTTTGATGCCTACCTTGCAGATACAAAAGAAGGGCCATTTCTGCGAACCGGTGACTTAGGCTTTTTACAAAATGGTGAACTGTTTATTACAGGTCGCCTCAAGGATTTGATTATCATCTTTGGTCGTAACCATTATCCCCAAGATATAGAGATGACTGTAGAAAAATCTCATCCAGCCCTGCGTCCAAGCTCTGGAATAGCCTTTTCCCTCGATATCGCAGGTAAAGAAAGGCTCGTAGTTGCTCAAGAAGTAGAGCGTAGTTATTCTCGCAAGCTCAATGCTGATGAAGTGATTAAGGCAATTCTACAAGCTGTGTCAGAACAGCACGATTTACAAGCTTATGCAGTCTTACTAGTTAAAACTGGAAGTTTGCCTAAAACTTCTAGTGGTAAAGTCCAACGCAGTGCTTGTCGGGGTGAATTTCTTGCCGGAACCTTAGATATAGTTGCAGATTGGTGTGTTAATCCTCAGCACAAAATTAAATTCCGCTCTCTGGAAGCGGAAGTAAAGACCCTATGGCAAAAATTGCAATCAGGTCAGCATTCATAAAAAGTCTCAGAAAATGTATAGTGCTGCTTTTAGATCGGACGAACTCTTAAATCAGTGAACAGTCAACAGTTATCAGTTATCACTGTTTCAGTCGTTTATTTACGCCGTGCTGTACTAGTAAGCAAGATTTACAAACAGATTAAATCAATTGGAGGATTTTACTTTGTCTACACAAGCAGAAATTGCAGTTTCCTATGATGTTTCTAATGATTTTTTTCGGTTATGGCTAGACAAACGCATGATCTATACATGTGCTTTGTTTGAAGGAACTGATGACTTAGAGACTGCTCAATTCAACAAGCTCAAATGGTTTCACGAAGCGGTGAGAGCTGATCCAAATAAGCGACTGCTAGATATTGGTTGTGGTTGGGGAGGGACTATAGAGTTTTTCTCACAAGAAATGGGATTGAAAGATGTAACTGGGATTACCTTATCCCCTGCTCAATACTCAGAAATTAAGGCTAAATCTATTCCTGGACTATCTGTTGAATGTGTGTCATATACAGACTATCAACCCAAAAAAAAGTTTGATGCGATCGTTAGCATTGGGATGTTTGAGCATATCGCCACACCAGAACAAGCGCGTACCGGTGAACATATCTCAATTTATCGAAATTACTTTCGCCGAGCTTGGGAGTGGACAAATCCTGGTTCTTGGTTTGGACTTCAAAGTGTGGTTGGTTTTCGAGTCCCGCGAGACCGATACGACGTTCAAGAAATTAGTTGGGTGACATCTACCATTTTTCCGGGAGCAATCACACCACGTCTAGAAGCGATCGCTGCATCAGTGAATCCTTATTGGGAAATTATGGAAGTCAAAACCAGGCGAGAACACTATGCTAAAACGACAACAGAGTGGTTGCGACGGCTGCAAAATAATGATCTGCTGATTCGACAACGTTGGGGAGACGAGAAGTTTGCAGAGTATGAAAGATATTTGAGTGCTTGCGTTATGGCATTTGAAAAAGGCTATCAATCCCTAGTACAAATAGCCCTTCGTCGAGTTGATTGACATAGCAGTTTAACTGAGTCAAGTAGAAAATTTAGAGATGAATTCTGCTGTATTTAAGTGACCTATATTTTTCACAAAGGAATAAAAACAATGACCAACGAGCAAATTTTGGCTCTAATCAAAGAAGCTTTTGTGTTTGCTATTCCAGAGCAAGCACTAGCAGTAGAAGCTCTGACAATTGACCGCACACTCGGTGAGGTTGGTGTCAGTTCAATTATTGCCTTAGAAATGGCGGGATACATCGAAAACAAGTTGTCAGTTCAATTTGCAGATGATGAATTAGCTCAGATTAGTACTATCAAAGGCTTTATTAACTTAATTCGCCAGCACACAAACGTAATCGCTTGAAAAAATTAGCAACAAACAAATAAGGAGGTCAAAATGAGCGCTTCATTGACACATCAAGAGAAAATGTATCGTGCTTATATGGAATTCTTTGATATAGCAGAGCGCAAACGACGCTGGCATCCCCTCAATGATATTCCTTGGGAAAAGCTCAATCCGGCAAAGAATTCCGAAGAAAAAGCTATTTGTGTCGAGACATTCTGTGGAGTCGAGTTGTACGTTCCAGACTATACTGCAAACGGCTTTAATTTAACGCGGACAATTTTTGGACACGCCTGGTTCCAAGCTAATTGGGGCTATGAGGAATCTAAGCATGGGCTGACTTTTCGTGAGTACTTGATTCGCTCAGGTCAGAGAACAGAAGAACAATATGCAGATTTTGAACAGCAGATTTTTGCCCAAGTCTGGAAACTACCGTTTCATACACGACGGCAAATGACCTGCTATGGTGCATTGCAAGAATCAGCAACATTTTTGATCTATCGCGCTCAGATGGAGAAAGCACGACAAGAGGGCGACGAAGTGTTGGATAAAATTTACTTCTACGTTAGTCGTGATGAAGCTGCTCACATGGGTTTTTATATCAAAGTTCTCCAATTGGAACTTGAAGAAGACCGAGAGGGAACTCTAGCTGATTTAGCATATGTGATTTATCACTTTCAAATGCCAGGAGTGGGATTGATTCCAGAGTATGACCAGCGTCTTGGGGTTAATGGAGTTGGCATTAGCTCCCAGCAATTTCTCCAACGGGGCATTTTCCCTCTATTGAGAGCAGTAGGAAGCAGCCGTCAAGAGATGGTGAAGCTATTCCATCAGAAGAAAAAGACCGAGCAGCCCGATAGAATATCTGCTTAATTGCTTCTCAAAAAACCTGTTCTTGTTGACATGAGCCGACCGCCCTGAAAAGTCAAGAGAATCAGAAGTATGGTTTATTTCATACCTAGCGATCGCCTCACCTCAAGCTCTTGAATTCATTTATCCATAATCGGAGCGAAAGACCAATGGTACAAATAGAAGAAAACAAAATCAAAAGGCTACCAATACCGTCAGAGTTTTATCGTCCCTCTATAATTGGCTCAATTTCCTTCATTGTTTATACATTGGCACTTTACACTGTGCCAGCCTTCCTAGCGCGTGTCTTGTTGCTGACACCATTACCACTACCACTAGCGGCGCTTTTAATGCTGCCGTTGATCTGGTTGGCGGCGCAAGGAATGTTGCTATTTGCTTGGTTGGGTCATGAAGGCTTTCATCTTTTGCTGCATCGGAATAAATTTGTCAGTGCTTTAACTGGAGTTTTCTTTGCATCAGCACTACCAACTTATTTCGAGACTGGCTCTGCAATTTCTCATTGGAATCATCACCGTTTTACTAATCAGGCTTCAGACCCAGATTGTCAAATTTTTCAACACTTCCAGAGTTTTTGGTCTAGACTTTTCCTAGCAAGAATTGTAGCTAACTTTAAGTACTTCACAAATACGCTGAAGATGGCACTCAACCTGCCGTTATCTTACTCGTATCAATTTCCATTCAAGTCTCGTTCGGTGGTCTTACTTGCCTGGGCGAATATCGCATTCTCAGTTTTATGGCTGGCATTTTACGCAGCTGTGACGATTTATGACCCAGTTACTGGAATTGTTTGCATTTTATTACCTGCCACAGTGATGTACTTTATTTCTAGCCTACAACCTTATCTAGAACATACTGGAACCGCGATCGGTCTGGGTCGTGATGCCAAAACCCAGACCTCACTCATATTTACCTGGCTGTACTTTGGCAACAATTATCATCTCGAACATCATCTTTATCCGGGAGTGCCATGCTATCGTTTGCCAGCTGTGCATCGTTTACTTCAAGAACAGGGCTTTTACGACCGTGCAGCATCAGGAGGGTTAATTGAGCCGTCTGTTCTCAAGCCATATATCCAGGCTCTTTCTGTTAGTTATCCACAAGCAGCAAGTCAAGATAGTGCTTTTGACCCTATGGTTCCAGTGTCCTTATCGGGAAATTAGCTCTAAAGGTCACCTGGCATTTGATTAGTTAGTAACAATTGAGATCAAGGAAAATTATGAATGTACTTGTAATTGGTGGCACAGGCGTCATTGGCTGGCATGTAGTTCTTGAACTTTGTGCGCGTGGACACAAAGTGCGAATTCTGGCACGCCGCTCCCCGAAAGAAATCACCCTACCCGACCAGGCTACTTTCGTCAGTGGAGATTATCTCAAAGAAGATATCAGCAGTGCCTTTGATAACATTGATGGGATTATTTTTGCGGCATCGCCTGACTACCGTCAACTTGTACGTGGGAGTGCATGGGATTTTTATCAACATACTAACGTTGAAGCACCTGTAAAGCTGTTTCAGACAGCGGAAAGAAGCGGTGTGCGGCGCGGTGTGTTTGTCACTTCTTTCTATCACGCAGTCGCTTCAGAACTTACCCTCGATCATCCCTATTGTTACAGTCGTGCAGAATCAGAAGAAGCTGTTCTTAATGCTTGCAGTGGAGGATTAAACCTCTCTATTGTCCAGCCATCTTGGGTGGTTGGCCCTGGTTTTTCTAGGCATTTGACCCTCGCAGGTTTTTATCAGAATTTAGTGCGTTCATTTGCTCCACTATATGCTCCTCCAGGCGGCACGAATTTTGTTGCTGCAACGTCGCTTGCTCACGGTATGGTAACCGCACTGGAAACTGCTAAACATGGCGATCGCTTTTTGATCGGAGATGAGAATATTTTGTGGACTGAACTCATGGGACGTTTTGCTCGTGCTGCCGGTCGTCACGGAAAAGTTCGTACTATCCCCAAAGAACTTATTCACGCGAGTGGTAGTACTACAGCTGTGTGTCTGCGATTACTCGGATATGGCTCAGGATTAGAGCCTCATAAATGGAGTCGCTTTTTTACCAAAGAGTTTTACTTCGATCCTTCACCTGCTCAACAAGTTCTGAAATATCCAGTAGGCAAAATTAATCAGACCGTTGCTGAGGTAGTAGAAGGTAATAAAACAAGTCCAGCATTTCACTCATTAAGAGCATAACGTTCAGTTAAGGAGTTATTTATGATTATGCATGTAGTTAAAAGACCTACAATACCAGCAGAATTTTATCGACCATCCCTTCTAGGTACTACGGTATTGATTGCTTACGCTTTTTGCTTGTATATCGTGCCAGCGTACTTATCCTACTTGATTGCCAAGTCATTTAACTTTTTGCTACTGCAAATTGTGCTGATTATCCCCTTAACGATTATTGCTGGATATGGTCTTCAGCTATTGGGTTTTATCGGTCATGAAGGTTTTCATCTTTCGTTACATCGAAACAAATTGGTGAGTGTGGTTTTAGGGCTTTTTGTTGCATCTTCAGTGGTGACATATTTTGATACAGGTGCGATGATGCGCCATTGGAGCCATCACCGTTTTACAAATCAACCTTCTGACCCTGACATTCAAATACTTGCACCCTTAAAAACATGGTGGCAGAGACTATTCTTTGCTCGTTTTTTGCTGAATTTTCACCATATCAGGACTACTATCAATACTGCTTTAGGTCGTCCCTGGCCATTTCCTTACATGATGCCTTTTGAACTTAGAACAGTACGCGTTCTTTGTTGGATAAACTTTGGTTTTGCTCTATTTTGGGGCGGAATTTACATTGCGGTAATCTTGTACGATCCACTCGCTGGTCTATTTTCCATTGCTCTGCCATTACTGGTATTACTAATTATATCAGGATCTCAGTCCTATATTGACCACGGAGATACCAGCCACGATCCTAATGATATCTTTCATAATTCATGGAATCGGACATCTTTACTGGCAACAGCATTATGGTTTGGGGCTAATTATCACCTAGAGCATCATCTTTATCCTGGGGTTCCTTGTTATCGGCTACCCAAGCTTCACAAATTACTTCAAGAAAAGGGAATCTACGAACATGTGAAGTTGTTAACAGAATCTTCCTTTTTCTCAGCTTACAGTAGACTTGATGCTGACTATACCGCCGGAAACAAAAACAGTAGTTTCGATCCCTTAAAAATAGCTGTTGAATCGGCGACCAACATCTAAGTTAAATAGAAACTTACGTACTGTACAGATTAATAAATTAGATGAATTGCCTAAATTCAGTCATTTGAGATTTTTAGCTGCTATCTGAAAATATGTAGCGTTCGCTAATTTGGGATAAATGAAAATTTCCCGACTGAAAAATTCTCATTCATATTTGATTAGTGATGTCAGTGCGTAAGTCTGATAATCTGATTGTTGGAGCAAACTAATTTAGCAGCTTAACGCGTAAGCGATGATTTCCAATTTATGAGGTAAAAATTATGCCCTCCCAAAGACTGCGAGAGGAAAATATTACTATAGTGGCAGCGGATGGTCGGCAGTTATCTGCAAGGTGGTGGCTGGGAGCTAAAGCTTCAGAACATAGTGTAGTTTTCTTACCAGCGCTTGCCGCACCCCAGATATACCTGCGTTGGTTTGCAGCTTATCTTGCGGCACAGGGTTGGGGAGTCTTAACGTTTGATTATCGAGGCGTAGGAGCGTCGAAAGACATTGAATGTGATTCCTCTGTGACTTTTGATGATTGGGTGAATTTAGATATTCCAGCTGTTGTCGCTGAAGTCAAGCAACGAACTGGAACTAAATTTTTGGGAGCGATCGCCCACAGTATTGGAGGTCATTTGTTGGGGCAGAGTCCAGTTCATCAATGTATTGATGGTGCGCTCTTTATCTCTGCACAAAGAGGTATCCCAAAGCTGTTTAAAGGGATGGCACGCCTGAGAATCCATTATGCTTATATGTTTTTTCCCATTTTTATTCGTATATTTGGTAAATTGCCAGTTTCTAAATATACATTACCCCAGCAATGTCCCAGGCAGGTTTTATTGCAATGGATAAAGTGGGGGCGGACTGGTGTACTGACAGACGCAAATGGAGTGAATGTTGAACCACGATTTGCTGACTATAAAAATCCCTTAACTACAGTTACCATCTCAGATGATGATGACTATGCGTCTGCTGTTTCAGTCGAAGCATTAGCACGTCTTTATATCGGAACCACGGTGAATCATCAGCTGATCGTTCCTCAAGATTATGGATTAGAGAGCATCGGACATTTTGGTTTTTTTCATCGTCGAGTTCCGTTGATGCTGTGGTCTCAAATGGAACAATGGTTAAAACATCTGATGATTGAAGCAAATTTAAGCAAATCAAAATCAATCTGAATCTAATGATATTTTTGCAACTGTCTATTTTTCCTTTAACTGTTCAATTTGAAGATGTGGATGCTCATGGAGTTGTCCATCATCCTAATTATTTAAAATACCTGGAAAGAGCGCGCTCTTATGGGATGAAAAAATGTGGTTATAGCTTAGAAAAGCTGATATCTTCCGGTTCTGTATTAGCTATATCAGAAATTCAGGCTCATTATTTGCGTCCGGCTTTGCTAGAAGAGGAATTATTTGTGATTAGTCAAGTAACTGATGTCGGAAAAACTAGTATTAAAGTTCAGCAAGTGATAACTTTACGATTACCTAAAACTGACGAAATTCATCTAGCTGAAGATCAAAATGTCTCATTGCCTGAGACCATATTTTCGGCTAAAATCAGGCTGGTATGCGTTGATTTGAAATCGGCAAAAGCTAAATCTATTCCTCAAGATTTAAAACAAGCTATCAAAAGTTTTAATCAGCCTTTAGGGGCTAATTGTTCCCAAAATATAGATCCGCCATTAGTTGGAGAGTTACAAAAGTGTGAATACCTAATTACTACATAGTTTAGTAAAAATGACCCCCAAATCAACGAATAACAAAAAAGCAAATTTTACTCCCTTAGTTAATGCCAAGTCACTTGGGGAAGACTCGCAAATATTTGATACAGATACATCTGAGCCAGGTAAGCATAAACTTTCTTGGCGGTTGCTAATTTTATTAGGTTTATTACTAACGGGGGTAGCTGTATCAACTTGGTATTTGTTGGTATCCCACCCGCAAAAAAATGTACTGAGGGTAAGCGGTCGTATAGAAGGTTATGAAACTGATGTGGGGGCGAAAGTAGGGGGACGTATCGAGTTTGTAGCAGTGCGAGAAGGGGATGAAGTTCACCAAGGTCAAATTATTGTCAAGTTGGATGATGCAGAAATTCAAGCGCAATTAAAAGGGGCGATCGCCCGTTTAAATGCCACTCAGATACAACAAGAAGAAGCAAAGTTGCAAGTTAACTTCCTCCAAAGTCAGATTTTAGAGAGTGAAATTTCTTTGCAACAAGCACAAGGAGACGCCAAAGGTAGGATTTTTCAGGCAGAGTCTTCAGTTGCTTCAACTCAGGCGCAGTTAAATCAAGCGATCGCTCAACTGCAACAAGCCAAATCAGAATTAAAATTAGCACAGATGAATCGCGATCGCTACGCTCAATTAGTAGCAGAAGGAGCGATCGCCAAGCAACAATTTGACCAAGCCAAAACAAACTTTGAAACTGCTCTTGCCAACCTCAAATCACATCAAGCAGCAATAGTAACCTTTGGAAAATTAGTTAATTCTGCCGAAGGTCAATTGACCCAAGCCCAAAGCACAGGATTAAATCCCTCTATCCGCAATGCCCAACTAGCCAGATTACGCATACAATTAGCACAGACACGCTTAAAATTAGCCGCAGCCAAAGCTGACGTAGCCAATACTGTAGCTGCTCAACAGGAGACTAAAGCCAAAATTGCCGACCTGAATGTGACCAGTCCAATTCAAGGTGTAGTTATCAGCCGGAATATTGAACCAGGAGTAGTTGTAACCACTGGTAAAACTCTGCTAACTGTGATTAATCCAAATACAGTTTATCTGCGTGCTTTTATACCTCAAGGTGACATTGGGAAAGTGCGAGTAGGTCAGCCCTCTGAGGTGTTTCTCGATTCAGCACCCAAACAACCCTTAAGGGCTAAAATTGCAGCCATTGACACACAAGCATCTTTTACCCCTGAAAACATTTATTTCCAGCAAGACCGGGTTAAGCAAGTTTTTGGCGTCAAAATTACCATTGATCGCCCTGATGGTTTAGCCAAGCCAGGAATGCCAGCAGATGTTGAGATTAAGATTTAGGACTCATTTGTTATTTGTCATCTGTAAAGGTTTCAGGTGTATTTACGTTTTGTAATTAATTTTTAATTCAGGGCAAAACGATGTGACTAATGTTGTAATTCAGGTTGAAAACTTATCTAAACGTTACAGCAAATTAGTCGCCGTTAAGGGAGTAGATTTTGCTGTCAGACGAGGAGAAATCTTTGGGTTAATTGGCCCTGATGGTGCGGGAAAAACTACGACTTTCCACATTTTAGCCGGGGTGATGGCAGCATCTACTGGCAATATCCAGATTTTAGGGAAATCACCCCGCGATGCTCGTTTATCTATTGGTTATTTGACACAGCAATTTTCACTTTATCTGGACTTGAGTATTGATGAAAATCTGCGTTACAGTGCTGGATTGCGTCAACTACCAGCAAAACAATTCTGGCAACGTCGTCAGAAATACTTGCAACTAATGAGTTTGGATAAATTTGGCGATCGCTTGGCAAGACGACTCTCCGGTGGGATGAAGCAGAAATTAGCTTTATGCTGTGCATTGATTTCCCAACCAGAAATCTTGCTGTTGGATGAGTCAACTACAGGAGTTGACCCGGTATCTCGTCGGGAATTCTGGGATGTTTTAGCTGCTGTGGCTGCTGAAGGAGTGACAGTGGTTGTAGCCACACCATATTTAGATGAAGCCGAAAGGTGTGATCGCATTGCTTTAATGTATGAAGGAGAGATCCAGCAAATTGACACCCTTTCCCAGTTGCGTGAAAGTTTAGGTTTACAACGTTTAGAGGTGCGGACTAATAATATAGAAGCAGCTGAGGAAGCACTGCACGAGGCGACAAACAACAAACAAACATCTATTGTTGACGTACAAACCTTTGGAGATCGGTTGGATGTGCTAGTGAAAAATGCTGTGATCGCTTCAACAGCAGTTCAGACAATTTTTAGTCAGCAGCAGCTACAACTTGACAGCATCCAAACTGTTGATACAACTTTAGAAAACGTTTTCGTTAACCACCTACGTGTAGCTGGTAAAGACCCGGAATTTATTTCTTTTCCTCGGACAAAAAAAAGGACTGGCGACTGGAGAATAGCTAATCTCTCACCTATTGCTATTAGTGCAAATAAATTGAGAAAGGTATTTGGCGACTTTCAGGCCGTTAAAGGTGTAGATATAGAAGTGCATTATGGGGAAATTTACGGCTTACTAGGAGCAAATGGTGCAGGAAAGACGACTACAGTTAAAATTCTCTGCGGTTTGCTAGAACCAACATCGGGGAAAATTTCTTTAGCTGGACAAAGTAAGAATCTACGTAGTCATGGCGTGCGGCAACGTATTGGTTACATGAGCCAGAAATTCACGCTCTACGATGATTTGACTATTATCCAAAATCTAGAATTTTACTGTGGAGTTTACAGTGTGCCAACTCGGTTACAGCGCAGCAAGATTGACTGGGTATTAGCAACTTGTGGCTTAGTCGGGAAAGCAAATATGCTTACAGGCAAACTACCAGGAGGATGGAAACAACGGGTAGCTTTTGGGGCGGCGGTGATGCACGAACCAGAAATTTTGTTTCTCGATGAACCCACATCAGGAGTAGATCCCTTAGCACGTCGTCAATTTTGGCGGTTAATTAATGAATTTGCCAGGTCAGGTACAGCAGTGCTAGTGACTACCCATTATTTAGAAGAAGCAGAACAATGCAACCGTATGGGATTTATGGTGGCGGGTGAAATAGTAGCCCAAGGTTCGCCGAGTGAAATTAAAGCTTCTCAACCCGGTCAGTTGTTAGAGATAGTTATTGATAAAACCCAAAATGCCGCTAATTTACTAAAAACTGAGTTAGCAGCTTGGCGGGTGTCGATTTTTGGCGATCGCTTGCATGTTGTTAGCGATCGCCCTGACTTTGATATTCCCCATATCCGTTCAATTTTCCAAATGGATGGGATCAATCTTCATTCTCTACGACTAATTCCCTTTTCGCTGGAGGATTCGTTTATAAGGATTGTGCAACACGCTCAACAAAATGAAAAATGAAAAAGATCTGGACTCAATGCATCAAAGAGTTAGCCCAAATTCAGCGAGAACGTCTGACTGTAGCCCTAGTTTTTTTGCTACCCTTGATTACCTTACTAATATACGGCTTTGCCATCAGACTCCAGCTCAAAGCAATTCCCCTGATCGTTCAAGACTTCGATCAAAGTCTACTTAGCCGTACCTATATCGAACGTTTGTTTGCTACCGACCAGTTCAAAGCGACACCTTTAGACAGAGGACAGTGGTCAGTTTACCCAACTTTAGATTCTCGCATTGCCGATCCAGCCCAGGCGATCGACCGTGGCATTGCTAAAGTAGCCTTGGTGATTCCACCTGATTTTTCCCGCCGCCTTAAATCTGGCAAGATCGCCACGTTTCAAGCCCTGATCGATGGTACAGATGTCAATAACGCCCGCGTGATTGAAAATACTATTCGCGCTACCACTGACTTTTTCCTCAAAAGTATTGGTTTACAACCAAATAGCAGCCAAATAACTGCCGAGATCCGTCTGTGGTTTAATCCAGGGCGGCAAGAATCCCTCTATATTGTTACGGGAGCTTATGGTCTGATTCTTTGGGTTTATCCGGCACTTTTTGCAGCCCTTTCTATGACCCGTGAAAAAGAACAAGGCACAATCATCCAAGCTTACGCTTCCAGCCTGAGTGCGCCAGAATTGTTGCTGGGAAAGGGACTAGCTTACTTATTCGTTGGCGTTGCCCAAACTGTTTCAATCGCCCTGTTGGGGTCATTAATTTTTGGACTGCGTTTGGCGGTGGAACCCACCTCCCTAATAATTGGTACTTTACTATTTTTAATGACTAGTGTGTTCTTTGGTCTATTCTTTGGAGTCGGCTCAAATACCCAAAGTGAGGCTACTCAGAAAGTATTAAGCATCGGTTACTTAGCTGCCCTGTTACTGTCTGGCTTAATTTATCCGCTGAGTAATATTCCTTTTCCATTATCGCTAATTAGCAATCTTATCCCAGTCCGCTACTATATTGAATTGACTCGTGACGCTTTCGTGCGGGGAACGGGATGGTCTGGTGTCTGGTTTGTTCACTTAGCGTTGATACTGCTGGGTTTATTGTTCTTTTTTGGGGCTTGCAAGAAACTAGGTCAGATGCAGCTACCAGACTAGTACCGCAGAACAGAAGTCAAAAGGTTGATATATCAAGGCTTATGGCTGTTTGAAATGGTAGGTTTATTTCCGCCGTACTGTATTAATCAGCAAGCCAAAATTGCCAGGAGTAGGGAAAAAAAATGAAATTCATCTATTGTCTTTTTCAGAGCCGCTTTTGGGCATTAGTGGTGAAAGAGATTCACCAGATTCTCACAGACAAACGATTACTTTTTCTGTTGATTGTTTTACCAACAGTACAACTGCTGATTTATGGTTTTGCCATCAGTCCTGATGTACACAACCTCAAACTTGGGATTGTTGATTATGCCAAAACCTATACAAGTCGTGAACTAGTCTCTGCCTTGACTGAGAATCGGATCTTTCTCCCTCGCTACAATAATAGTGAACAAACCCTAACTCAAGAGCTTCAGACAGCAAAAGTCTCTGTTGGTTTAGTAATCCCGCCTGAGTTTAACCGGAAGTTGCATCGGGAGGATACAGCAAAAGTCCAGGTTTTGGTAGATGCAGTTAACGCTAATACTGCTGGACTGATCAGGAGTTACATTACTCAGATCATCAGCCATTATGATCGCCAAGTGAACCCGAACTGGGTACCTCCACAGATCCAGCCCAAAATCACATTCCTTTACAACCCTGGTCTAATCAGTAGTTGGTTTTTCGTGTCTGGGGTAATGGGAGTAATACTGAGCCTAGTCAGTTCGATGGTTGCTTCAGCCACAGTGGTGCGCGAAAAAGAAACTGGTACGCTTGAGCAATTATTGATGACTCCCAGCGCTCATTGGGAAATCTTATTAGCCAAAGTTTTGCCTTTATTTATTTTGTTACTAGGTGATATTATCTTGCTGCTGGGCTTGGCCAGACTAATATTCAAATTACCCTTCCGGGGTAACTTGTTGCTGTTTGCAATCCTTTCAGGCACGTATATTTTCAGCGGTATGATGGTGGGTATGTTTATCGGGACGCTTTTGGGCAACCAGCAACAGACTCAACTCGTATCGTTCTCGATTAATGTGCCATTGATCCTCCTCTCCGGTACAATCACACCGATTGAGAGTATGCCCTTGCTGTTTCAGTACCTATCTTTGCTAAATCCACTACGTCACTATATCTTGATTGTACGTGGCATTCTGCTCAAGGGTGTTGGTCTGGAATTACTTTGGCCAAATGCGATCGCATTATTGTGCTTCGCTACTATTATATTCGTAGTCAGTATTAATAAATTTCGCAGTCATATTACTGTGATTTGAACTAAAAAATGAGATTTTAACTCATGATATGCTTCAGAAATGAGTATTTCAGTTTATGGGTTCTTGGCAACTTATGGTGATCTTGGTTGGTCATGGAGAGCGATTTTTTTCGGGGGAGATAGGTGATGCCAGATCGACCAAATAGTTATGGAAAAGTAGGTTAACTATCCCAAAGTCCCTGAAACTTGGTAGAGGCAAGTTCGGTGTAACGAACAGTATGCTGAATATTGTTATGCCCTAAGTAACTCTGTATCGTCTGAGCGTTAGTACCTCGATTATCCAGATAATAGCCAGTACCATGCCGCAGCATATGGGCATGAACGGGCATTGGTAAAGCAGCCAACTCTCCAGCCCGCTCGACAATGCCACCAACAGTATCATGAGCTAACGGTCCAAATCGCGAAGACTGAAAAACATAGGGACTAGCAGGATAATCTCGTTGTAGCTTGCGAAGTGACCGAATCTCGTCACCATATAGCGGTTGCACCGAAGGAGTTCCCTTTTTAACTCGCTTGACGTAAATCGTCCCTCCATTAAAATCTATCTGTGTCCATTGCAATGCTGATGCTTCAGCTACACGCAATCTATGACGATAAATTAGCAAAATTAAAGTTGAATCTCGGTGAGCATGACGACCCTTGCCTTTTTTAACTGTCGATCGCATCGCTTCAATTTCTGCCGATAATAAATAGGTAGTAGTGAATAGTAATGGTTAAGAGCGTAGGGAGGCATTGTAATGATGCACAAAATACCAAATTGCGCCAATGTGATTGTTCAATTTCTTAGAAAAAGACAAGGTTTTACGAACTAAGCGCCCAACTCGCTGTCTTATGGTGTTGTTGAATCGCTCGATATAGCTAGTTTTCCCAGTTTCTTTGCCAACCGCTCGATGACGATTGCTAGGTACCACCTGCTCATACGCCTCCCAAAAATCGGTGTAGCAGAGCGCACACTGACCGGAGGCGGAGCGTCTCCGGCTCCGCGGTAAACCGCAGGTAAAGATTGCCAAAGCCCCTTTGCACCTTGCCGAGAACGAGCACCCACGAACACCCCAACAATTTCACGGCTATGAGCATCAATAGCTAACCAGACCCATTGTTTGTTATCTTTAGAGCCAACAAAGGACCACATCTCATCAACTTGAATCGTCAACCGACCTGGTTTTTTTGGGTGACTTCGATAGTCTTTGGCGTTTGGTAAAACTTCTGATTGACGTACATTTGTAACCATCGCTGGGAAACACCCGTCACCCGTGCAATTGCCGCCAGCGCTAGACGTTCGAGCAACAACTTATCAATCAATTGACGAGTTGCATCCTCAATCGGTTGTCGGGTTGCATCCTCTACAAACTGTCTCCCGCAGGCTTGGCAGCGGAATCGTGGTTTGCCATAATGAGTATGCCCGTATTTGATGATTTGAGTAGATTGGCACTTAGGACAGTTCATAGGTTTAGCTGCAATGCTTACTCTTACTAGCTTATCGGCTTACCATTACTATGCATTACTACCTGCTCTTGTTCAGTCTTACTGGGATGAAGCTGCTATCAAGGCTCAAGTTAGCAGGGTAGCCAAAGTTTGCCCTTGTGCGATCGCGTCCAAAATGCTAACAGGAGGTTTTAGTTATAAACGCTCATGACTTTCACGCTTCTTTAATACGTTCGTAATCAGTGTTTATAAACAAAAAGCCAAATGACCAGTGAACAATCATCTGGCTTTTATGCAAGTTTTAGTTAGCTGTTATAGCTCTACTTTCTGTTTAGCTCTTTTACGCAGAAGGCCAGCGCCAGCACCAAAAGCTAGTACGCCTAGCATAGATGTTGGTTCGGGAACTGGTGTTAACAGAACAGCACGAGTAGTTTGAGTATCGGCGAAAAAGCCTGTAGCAGCAATTTGTCCGCTCTCATTAATTCCTCTAGCGCTAGTCAGTACAAAGTCAAAGTCGCCAGCTAGTAAGGTATTGAGGTCAAATAGCTCGGTTCCATCATACAAGAAAGCGCGATCGCTGCCATCAGCTAGTTGGGAATCACCAACCACTAAGCCTAATTCGTTGAGGCTGTAAGCAATACTAAAATCACCGCCCAAAGTCCCCAAGTCATCCTCGGCATCTATAGCACTATTAGCATTAGTTAAAAAGGCGTGAGTTGCGCCACTAGCTGTCGTTGAACTACCAACGACTTGACCTTTGTCGTTGATATCGAATGCGGTACTTGAAGACCCACCCAAAGTACTTAAGTCATCTGTTGCCGCGTTAATAGTGCTGTTGGCAGCAGTCCGGAAGGCACGGGTCTCTCCATTAGCAGTCTCTGAACTACCCACTACTTGACCTAAGTTGTTGATTGCATTTCCTATACTGTCTGTTCCACCCAGAGTTCCCAGATCGACAAAGTTGTTGAAGGCAGCATTGTTGTCCGGCTGATCGATTCGCACAGCATGATAAGTTTCAGGATCTAAGTTAACTAAACCTCTACCAGTCACCTGACTCGATGTATTGATGTCGTTAGCACGAAGAATGCCTATTCCACTTCCTGGATCTGAAACGTAACCATTGGGTGATGTCCGGTAGGAAAGCGTAAAACGAGTAAAAGCTTGAACTGTGCCGACGACTCTACCTGAGTTATTTATCCCATTAGCAGTAGTTTCTCCCCCTCCTCCTCCAATATTGTCTGTTGTTATATTAATGGGGCTATTAGGTGCAGTACGAAAAGCTTGGGTAGCTAAAATCGGTTGACCATCTACCTCACCGAAGCTAATTGTTGACTCACCGATCACCTGACCTAGATCGTTGATGCCTGTAGCTCTACTTCTACCAATCCCTGAAAATGTCCCTAGATCGGTCACGTTATAGAAAGTAGCAGCAGCGGCAGGTAGACTCGTATTTAATCCAATTAAGGAAACTGTTGTTAAGGCTAGGCTAATTGAACAGATCTTATGTAATTTCATGGTTGCTGTTTTGATTAAGTAATTGACAATGCATAGTCGTTTCAACAGCGACTCTAGACTATCAAGAGTGCTGGGTAGAGCAACCCTGTAAATATCAAGTATTTCTGAACTAGCAGCAGTTTAATTCAGCCTGGAAATGACTAAATCTACCTAATGGCAGTTGCTGTGTATTTTGTTACCTTTATTGCCAAATTTGCTTAGGTAAGCGCTTGCTATAGGTGAATTTTGAATGGGACTTAGTGGCATTGAAAAAGATAATTGCAACTGGGTCGTAATTTCTCTTAAAGCTTCTAGGTAAGATGTTTGTTATTAGGGAAAACCATCAAGGATTAACGAGGTATTATTAACTCCCCCAAGCAACTCACTCCAGTCCCGCCCTAAGTGCAGCTTCAGCGCTGTAGTAGATTTTGCGCTTCCCAAATACTGCCCCACCAGCGCTAATCAACCCCAATTGCTAGCAGTGGGCTTCGGTGTAAAAGACTATCAATGTAGTTCCGTCAATGCCGATAACGTGGTGGATTGTGGTTTGGCTCATGGGCGATCGCTACTTAAAACGCGCCATTCTATTTTTGCGGCTCAATCAAATTTCTAGGCTGTAAGATTGTCTGAATTTGGTGCAGTAGGTCATCAAAATCAATCGGTTTACGAATAAATCCGTCGGCTCCCACATCAAATCCATCAGCAGGTGTGGGTTCGCTGTAGCCCGTAACTAAGAGGATGGGAATAAAAGGCAGAGCAGGATTTTGCCGCAGCCGACGAGTAACTTCAAACCCGTTCATCCCTGGCATCATGATATCAAATAATACCAAGTCTGGAGGATGGGATGCAATGCTTTCTAGTGCTGCGTGACCGCTATCGGCAACTTCAACAGAATATCCTTCACTCTCTAGGATTGTTTGCAGTAGAAAGCAGTTATCAGGAAGATCGTCAACGACCAAGATGCGATCTACCCCAGTAGCAATTTCAGCAGACGAACCAATCATTGAGTAAACTCAGAAAACAATGAAGTTTAGTTTTCATAAACCTACTTAATTGTCCTGGTTTCATTAACTATTCCTATCTCACGACAGAGAGATTTTTCTGCCTTTAGTCGGTCGTCTTCAAGCAGACAACTCATTACCGTAGTCAGACCCAATTGGTGCTAGAAATCTTAATTGGCTGTGACTAAACATAACTTCTAAGGCGTTGCATAATGAAGATATGAATTAGGAAGGAACTGGAACATCCCAGAATTTAAGATAGTGCAGTAACAATCGAATTGAGTGCCTCAGCATTTCTTCGGATTTGGAATAACATAATGTCTTGCGATGCAATCGGGCGAGATAGTGCCGTAGCCGCGTATTTTCCCCTTCCACCCGTGTCATGTATGTCTTGCTAACAATATGGTCTCCATCGGGAATAAAGTTAGGATAGACTGACCATCCATCCGTGATAATGAAGTAGCAATTCCAAGTGGCGACAACTGCCCACAACGGTTTAAACGTCTTGGCACTGTGGTCTCCCAACACCCAACCTAAGATCCCTCGTTGGAAGTGGTCAACTGCGGTCCAGAGCCAGATTTTGTTTTTTTCGAGCCGACAAATGTTTCTAATACCAAATCGCGTTCTAGAGCGTAATTTTCAAATGAGGGAAAAAGGTCATTGAGCGTAAACTTTCTGGCTGTGCATTAAGTTGATTCAAAGCCTGGCATAGTGTATCTTCTACAGCAGTTAGAGAT
>NZ_JYON01000055.1 GCF_000952155.1 Aliterella atlantica CENA595
TTATTAAACCTGGCATCGAGCTATTGTACCGAGGGGCAACCCCCTAAGTATCGTCGCCGCAGCAGCGTTTCACTTCCGAGTTCGGGATGGGGTCGGAGTGGGTCCACCGCGCCATAGACACCAGGAAAACTGATGGGTGTGCGTACACGCAGCACCCTGAAGACTGCACAGCAACAACTGCTTGAATTTCAGGTCAAGCCCTCGGTCTATTAGTACGCTTCGGCTACATACATTACTGCACTTCCACCTCGCGCCTATCAACAGGTAATCTTCCTGTGACCTTACCTACTTATTGTAGTGAGAGCACTCATCTTGAGGTGGGCTTCCCACTTAGATGCTTTCAGCGGTTATCCGCGCCGCACTTGGCTACCCAGCGTTTACCGTTGGCACGATAACTGGCACACCAGCGGTGCGTCCCTCCCGGTCCTCTCGTACTAAGGAGGGCTCCTCTCAATGCTCTTGCGCCTGCACCGGATATGGACCGAACTGTCTCACGACGTTCTGAACCCAGCTCACGTACCGCTTTAATGGGCGAACAGCCCAACCCTTGGGACGTACTTCCGCCCCAGGTTGCGATGAGCCGACATCGAGGTGCCAAACCTCCTCGTCGATGTGAACTCTTGGAGGAGATCAGCCTGTTATCCCTAGAGTAACTTTTATCCGTTGAGCGACGGCCCTTCCACTCAGTGCCGTCGGATCACTAAGGCCGACTTTCGTCCCTGCTTGAGTTGTCGCTCTTGCAGTCAAGCTCCCTTTATGCCTTTACACTCTATGCACGGTTTCCAAGCGTGCTGAGGGAACCTTTGCGCGCCTCCGTTACCATTTGGGAGGCGACCGCCCCAGTCAAACTGCCCACCTGCAACTGTTCTCGTGCCGGATTACGGCTCCAAGTTAGAATCCTAGCTGTGTTAGAGTGGTATCTCACCGTTGGCTCCTTTGCCCCCACAAGGGCAATCTCAATGCCTCCCACCTATCCTGCGCAAACACAGCCCGGAGCCAATTACAGGCTACAGTAAAGCTTCATAGGGTCTTTCTGTCCAGGTGCAGGCAGTCCGTATCTTCACAGACATTCCTATTTCGCCGAGTCTCTCTCTGAGACACCATCCAGATCGTTACGCCTTTCGTGCGGGTCGGAACTTACCCGACAAGGAATTTCGCTACCTTAGGACCGTTATAGTTACGGCCGCCGTTCACCGGGGCTTCGGTCGCCAGCTTCAGGCTTGCGCCCTGACCGACTTCCTTAACCTTCCGGCACTGGGCAGGCGTCAGCCCCCATACTTCGTCGTTCGACTTGGCGGAGACCTGTGTTTTTGGTAAACAGTCGCCTGGATCTCTTCACTGCGACCCACGTCTGAGGTGGGCACCCCTTCTTCCGAAGTTACGGGGCCATTTTGCCGAGTTCCTTAGAGAGAGTTATCTCGCGCCCCTTAGTTTTCTCAACCTCCCTACCTGTGTCGGTTTCGGGTACAGGTGAATGTGGCTTAACGTGCTTGGAGCTTTTCTGGGAAGCTTGACTTTGCTACTTCGCGTCCGTAGACGCTCGGACTCGCACCTTAGCTCAGAGCGTTTTCGCCGCTCCTCAGCGCCTTAGTACTTGCACCAGTAACCAACATCTGGCTAACATACGCCTTCTCCGTCCCTCTGCACAAACCATACTCAGTACGGGATTAATCACCCGTTGTCCATCGACTACGCCGTTTGGCCTCGCCTTAGGTCCTGACTAACCCTCCGCGGACGAACCTGCCGGAGGAACCCTTAGGGTTTCGGGGCATTGGATTCTCACCAATGTTTTCGCTACTCAAGCCGACATTCTCACTTCTGCTTCGTCCACACCTGCTTGCCGCTAGTGCTTCTTCCTACTACAGAACGCTCCCCTACCGATAATCAAATTATCCCACAGCTTCGGTACGTCACTTAGCCCCGTTCATTTTCGGCGCAGGAGCGCTTGACCAGTGAGCTATTACGCACTCTTTCAAGGATGGCTGCTTCTAGGCAAACCTCCTGGTTGTCTTTGCACTCCCACCTCCTTTATCACTTAGTGACAATTTGGGGACCTTAGCTGGTGGTCTGGGCTGTTTCCCTCTTGACGATGAAGCTTATCCCCCACCGTCTGTCTGGTGACGTGTGCGTTTGGTATTCTGAGTTTGTCTCGATTTGGTACAGCTTTCGCCGCCCGCACCGAAACAGTGCTTTACCCCCAAACTATAATCGTCACCGCTGCGCCTCAACACATTTCGGGGAGAACCAGCTAGCTCCGGGTTCGATTGGCATTTCACCCCTAACCACACCTCATCCGCTGATTTTTCAACATCAGTCGGTGCGGACCTCCACTTGGTGTTACCCAAGCTTCATCCTGGACATGGTTAGATCACCCGGGTTCGGGTCTATAAATACTGATTAATTGCCCTATTCAGACTCGCTTTCGCTTTGGCTTCAGCACCAAGTGCCTTAACCTACCAGTACCTATAACTCGCCGGCTCATTCTTCAACAGGCACGCGGTCAGACGTTGAATCGTCCTCCCACTGCTTGTAAGCTGATGGTTTCATATTCTATTTCACTCCCCTTCCGGGGTTCTTTTCACCTTTCCCTCGCGGTACTGTTTCGCTATCGGTCACGCAGTAGTATTTAGCCTTACCTCGTGGTCGAGGCTGATTCACGCGGAATTTCCCGTGTTCCGCGCTACTCGGGATGCAGCTAGTATCCTTCCACTTTCGACTACAGGACTATTACCTTCTCTGGTGCAGTTTCTATCTGCTTCGTCTAGCTTCCAGCTTCCATATTGCTGTCCCACTACCCCAAGTGTGAAAACACTTGGTTTAGGCTCTTTCCCTTTCGCTCACCACTACTAAGGAAATCGATTTTTCTTTCTTTTCCTCCAGCTACTAAGATGTTTCAGTTCGCTGGGTTCGCTCATGCTTGTCTATATATTCAACAAGCTGTTTTTAGGTTGCCCTATTCGGATATCTCCGGCTCAATGCTTGCTTCCAGCTCCCCGGAGCTTTTCGTCGGTCGCCACGTCCTTCTTCGCCTCTGCGTGCCTAGGTATCCACCATCAGCCCTTTGTAGCTTGACCAGTTTCTTTGCTTACAACAGATACGAATTGTACCTGCCTGCTATTTGTTGTTGCTATGCAGTTTTCAAGGTTCTGGCTGAAATCTTCT
>NZ_JYON01000044.1 GCF_000952155.1 Aliterella atlantica CENA595
CAATTGTCACTTGTAGAGGACGAGCCATCTTTTGATCTGAGCTTATTTGCTATTTTTGACTAGCTTAATGCATTAGGCTCACTCAACTTACTTTATTAAGCTACTTTTTACATTAAATTGGTATAAGAGAACACTTTTAGCAAATACTCAACGCCAAAGATGTCCGTTTTTGCATGGCGATCGCGCTTGATGCAAATGAGTCTGATAAAATTCAGGCAGAATTTTTAATCTTACGTAGGTGTCTCTAATAGCTAGCCCATAAGAGGAGCGGCAAAAAGTTTTCTGCAACACAACTACAATTCGATCCAGAACAATGGTAGATCGAACATAGATAGAACAAATTACTACGTTCTCCCAACCTTGTGAATTTTTCAATCACAACTGGCAGATTTATCAAAAGGTTCTGCAAAACAACTACATGGAACACCGTGAGTTTTACAGTGTTCTACACCAATTTTTAGTTGAACGCCATCAAAAGCCGTTTCACCTGCTCGATCTCAGATGTGGCGATGCATATAACACCACCTCAGCTTTAGTAGGAACGCCCATTCAGGCTTATTACGGCATCGATATTACTCAAGTAGCGATCGCGCTTGCAGGCAACAATTTAGCGGCAATCCCCTGTCCAAAAACACTCATTGAAAGCGACTTTATATCGTTAGTTCCTCAACTGCTCAAAACTCATCAAAAGTGCTTTGATGTTATCTTGGCTTCCTTCTCGCTCCACCATTTGCAACTGACGCAAAAAGACACTTTCATCGGTCAACTATTCCAACTATTAATCCAGAAGGTGGGGATTGCCCGAAATGCTAGTGGTAGTGCGATCGCTTCCTCTACAAAAGCAACCATTATTGATGCTAACAGGTGCTTCAAGCAAAAATTTCTTGTCAGGAGATTAACGAGCGATAAGTAAATACACGGAGATAACAAATATGTTAATCCCGTATATTTACTGAGCCGCTTTAGCTCAAATTCCTTTAAGTTACAGTGGGGATTAACTTCTCAGCGTAAATCTCCTCAAAACTACCTCAGCAAATATCAGTATGAAGTTATCTAGTGTTGCTCAGATTGCTTTATCATCGGCAGTAGTGTCATTTACAGGACTTAGTGCGTCTCAACCTACTGTTGCAGCTACCCTATATAACGTTCTAGAGTTGGGGTCTTTAGGTGGAAATGGTTCTACAACTGCTGTTGGCATCAATAATATCGGACAAGTAGTAGGTGGTTCAATTAACTTCAATGGCGAGTACCATGCCTTTCGTACTGCACCAAATAGAGCAATTAATCCGGCTACAGATGACTTAGGTACTCTTGATGGTGATACCAGTTTTGCTTTCGATATTAATGACGCAGGACAAGTGGTAGGTTTCTCAGAATCTAACGACAGTGGGATTAGACAAGCCTTTCGTACTGCACCAAATAGATCGATTAACCCAGTTACGGATAACTTAGGTACGCTTGGTGGAGGATTTACTAATGCTTTTGCTATCAACAATACTGGTCAGGTGGTAGGTATTTCACTTCCAGATCCTAACTCTGTTGCTGTTTTAACAGCCTTCCGTACTGAAGCGAATATAGCAATTAATCCCAATACAGATGACCTGAGCAATCTTATGGGTGACTCTGAATATACGAATGCACAAGGCATCAACGATTTAGGACAAGTAGTAGGCAATTTAAGGACTTCTACTGGTTTGTTACATGGATTTCGGACTGCACCGAATATGCCAATCAATCCGACTAAAGATGATTTAGGGACTCTGGGTGGAAACTTGAGCATTGCCGAAGATATTAATAATCTAGGACAGGTAGTAGGCACTTCTACAAATGCTGATGGGCAGTCTCAAGCCTTCCGCACTAGGGCAAATATGCCAATTAATCCCAATACCGATGGCTTGGGTACTCTGGGTGGGGAATTTAGCAACGCCTACGCCATCAACAATTTAGGGCTAGTGGTTGGTGATTCAGCCTTAGCTAGTAACATCACCCATGCTTTTGTGTACGATCGCACTGCTATGTTCGACCTCAACACCTTAATTCCTGCCAACTCTGGTGTTGTACTGACAAGCGCCAACGATATTAATGATAATGGACAAATTGTAGCTAATGGATATTTTAATAGTTCTCAGGCAACTACACGAGCTTTTCTATTAACTCCTGTTCCTGAGCCGTTAACAACTTTAGGCGTGCTAGCTTTTGGCGTTGGGGTTGGACTATACCGTAGGAAAATTAAACGAAAACTAAATTAAATCTAAAAAATAGAGCTATCACTTTGCTTTCTAATCGTTCGGCGTTGCCAAGCAGTACCAACGAACAAACCACCAAGGGCGATCGCACCTAACACTGAAGAAGGTTCGGGAACAGGGACATTAGCAGAGGTGATGTAAGTAGGACGAGATAGACCACCACTACCAGAGGCAATAAAGTCCCCCAGAAAATCTCCTGTTTGACCGTCATACTGTTTGATATTATTAGTAGCAGAGCTTACTACAAACAGGTTGTCATTTTTGTCGATAGTGATGCCGACTGCTTCTCTCAAACCGCCACTACCTTTATCAATAAACAAGGAATCGACTGTGTTATCGGCTAAGTTGATTAGACCAACTTCCTGAGAATTACTGAAAAATAAATTATTATCTTCTAAGGCAAGACCTTGAGGGCTGAATGGTAAGGTACTCAAAGGAGCAGGACCAACTTGCAAGCCAGTAAAATTATTTGTTACTAAGTCGTATTCTCTAATACCACCAGGATTAAAACCACGAAAAGACTCACTAATATATACATTATCACTTGGTCCATCTACAGCTACATCAAGAGGTGCTGGACTAAAGCCTGGTGCGCCTGTAATAATGCTATTAAGCAATTTTCCTGTATCTCCGTCGTACTGTAAGATGCCGCCTCTTTCAACACCGTCCGTATTAGCGCCAGGAATTTGATAACTAACTACAAACAAGCTACCATCTGCTCCAAAAGACAAGCCTATAGGAGAACGCAATCCATCATCAGCAGATACAAAATCACCAATAAACTCCCCTGTTATCCCATCATATTCCTTGACGCTGTTGGTGAGTTGGCTGCTAACAAACAGGTTGCCATTCGGTCCGATTGCTAAATCTTGTGGAGAAGCCAGTCCACCACTACCTGCGGTAACAAAGTCACGAATGTATGCCCCTGTTGTTTCATCATACTGTTTGACTGAGTTATCGCCACTGCTACTGACAAGTAAAGCTGCTTGGGTTGGTAGATTTATCAAACCAATTACCGCAGAAATAGTTAATGTAATCGAAAATTTACCAACATTACTGAGCATTTGGGTATCTCCTAAAATTTGTAGTTGAGGTCTATACAAACTAAATAACTGTTTAGATGAAGACGATGCACCCATGCGGACAATATCAACCAGTAACTATTTTTGTCAATGAAGTTAAAGATAGATGCTTTGGATTGTTAACCTGGCTAATAGTAAATGCAAATCAGAGGGTAGAATAGATGGCATTGAAGTATCCCTCGTGCGTCACTTTTCAGGCGTTATATTTTGACTTTCTGTTTAGCTCTAGTCCGCAACAAGCCAGCACCAGCACCAAAGGCTAGTACACCTAGTACAGATGTTGGTTCGGGAACTGGTGTTAACAGAACAGCACGAGTGGCTTGGGTATCATCAAAGAAGGCAGTAGCAGCAATTTGTCCGCTCTCATTAATACCCCTAGCACTGGTCAGTACAAAGTCAAAATCCCCCGCTATTAGAGTATTGAGATCGAATAGCTCAGTACCATCGTAGATAAAAGCGCGATCGCTGCCATCCGCTAATTGGGAATCACCTACTACTAAGCCTGATTCGTTGATACTGTATGCAATACTGAAATCACCGCCTAAAGTTCCCAAATCGTCATTGGCATCTATGGCACTATTAGCATCAGTCAAAAAGGCGTGAGTTGCGCCACTAGCTGTCGTTGAACTACCAACGACTTGACCTTTGTCGTTGATATCGAAGGCGGTACTTGACGACCCACCCAAAGTACCCAAGTCATCGGTTGTAGCGTTAATCGTACTGTTAGCAGCAGTCCGAAAGGCACGAGTTGCTCCATCAGCAGTCTCTGAACTACCCACTACTTGACCTAAATTATTTATTGCATTTCCTGCACTTTCCGTCCCACCAAGGGTTCCCAGATCGATTCGGGAAGCAGCATTGTTGTTAGGCTCATCGATTCGTACAGCATGAAAAATCCTAGGATCGGGATCGAAGGTAACTCGACCCCTACCAGTCACTTGACTCGTATCATTAATGTCGTTAGCAGTCAGACGACTTAGATTACTTCCTGGCTCTGAGACATAGCCATTTGGTGATGTTCGGTAGGAAACTGTAGACGCAGAAAGAACGCTAACTGTGCCGACGACTCGACCTGAGTTGTTTATCCCATTAGCAGTAGTCTCTCCCTGTGCGCCGCCAATATTGTCTGTTGCTACATCGATTGGACTGTTAGGAGCGGTACGGAAAGCCTGCGTAGCTAAAATAGGCTGACCATCTACCTCGCCAAAGCTAATTAGTGACGTGCCAATCACCTGACCTAGGTCGTTGATGCCAGTAGCTCTACTATTACCAATTCCTGAAAATGTCCCTAGATCGGTTACATTATATAAAGTGGCGGCGGCGGCAGGTAGACTTGTATTTAGTCCTGCATAAGAAATTGCTGTGAATGCTATGCTGATTAAACCAATACTGTGTACTTTCATGATTGCTGTTTTAGTTAAATAAGTAGCGAACTCATAGTCATTTTAACCGCAACTCTGGACTATCAAGAGTGGGTAGTGCGTCAATTCAATGTGGGATGATATAGTGACAGAGTGGTCTTAAACTCGAAGCACCTCTATTCAATGTGGGATGATATAGTGACAGAGTGGTCTTAAACTCGAAGCACCTCTATGGATTGCCCTCTGTGTGGTCATATTAAAGCCCATAAACAGGGCAAGATGCCGAACGGACATCAACGTTAGTTGTGTCCCGTTTGCCATCAAACGTTCTCGGAATCCTTCGACAGTTTGTACTATCGTCGCCATATTAGTCCTAAACAAATTCGCGCCCGTGTTGCAAGCACATAGTGAAGGCAGTAGTTTACGAGGGATTAGTCGAACAACTGGACTTGCTTACAACACGGTCCTTGAGTATTGTTTGAGCCGCCAGCCACAAGGCACAACTTGTTCGTAATGCAGAAGTACAAGCCGTGCAAACCGAGGAAGTGAGTGCGGATGAAATGTAGCGGCAACAATTGGGAAGAATAATTCTCCCCAATTTTGGCTTGTCATTTGTTTCAAAAAACAGAAACAGTGTTGCGCTCAAAAGTTAAAGGTTGGGGATTGTTGGATAGGTCTGAGTCTTGCCGATTCGAGTGGCTTAATTCTAGCAGCACGAGTGGGCGCAACGTTTCGGGAAGAAGCTTCTTCCCGAAAGCTTGCTTGCAAACACACTGATGAACTCATTGAACAACTTGTCATCAGCACTGAGGGAAAAACGAACTGCAAGCGTTTCAAAGCGCGATGATTAGGGTGGATATGAGCGGGTTCTACCGCCGGAGGTTCAGCACTATATTGGCTCTGGCAAAACACAGCGACTTGAACGCACCAATGGCATTGTAAGGGCAACAAACCGGAAGATGGCATCGACGACAAAACAAGTTTAGCAAGCGGTGGGATATGACGAAAATAACAACTCGATTAGTGGTGAGCTACTTCAACTGGATTTGGCAACATAGCCGACTTAGAACAACTGCCGCACAAAGAGTAGGATTAGCCACTCGTTCTTGGACTTGGCATGATATTATCACTTATCCCACATTAGTTTGATGCACTACCTAATCCCCTTGGGGATACTCATCCCACAACGTAGTAACTTCCCGCAGACTTTGATGATTGCCATCGCCCAAAATCAAATGGTCTAATAGCGGAATACCCAATATCTGCGCTCCAGATAATAGCTGGCGGGTTAACTCAATATCTTGCGGACTTGGTTCGACGCTACCTGATGGGTGATTGTGAGCAACTACTACTCTTGTCGCACCTTGACGAAGCACCTCCCGAAAAATCTCGCGGGGAGGTGCGAGGGTTTCTGTCGCCGTACCGATAGTAATTACCTGAGTACCAATCAAACGGTTTTTGACATCTAATAGCAGCACAGCAAAGCGTTCTTGCATCTTCCACATCAAATGTTGACTCAATGCAGCAGCAGCGGCGGCTGGGCTTTCAATTGGCGTTCTATCTAACGGACGAGATTGAAATGCACGTTTGCCCAATTCTATAGCAGCGAGTATTGTTGTCGCCTTAGCTGGACCTATACCATCAATCTGCATCAATTCTTGGACGCTAACTTCCCGCAATACTGCCAAAGGATCGCGATCGCATTTGCCCAGTTCTTGTAAAATATGTTGCCCCAAACCTACAGCCGATAGTTTCCCAGGTCCCTGCCCAGTGCCTAATAATATTGCAATTAGTTCCGCTGTAGCCAAAACTTGAGAACCATTAGCCATCAAGCGTTCGCGCGGTCGTTCTGTAGTCGGTAAGTCAGCAATTCTCAGGCAGTAGGTCATAGCAGGTAGTTACTCAATAGCAATGAGGCTACCCTTATTTATCCCAATTAAGTCTAAAAAATTACAATTTCATCGGAAATATTACTTAATTCTATTTTACAAAAGTAAGCTAGGCTTATTGGCGAATTTGGGGAGCTTTGAGCATATGGTAGGTAATAAGTAACTGCGTCAAAGCTAACGGGTTACTTTGAATAATTTCCCCAGTTGTACCAACTAGCTTACCTAATTCTGGGTTGCTGTCGCGATCGCATACACTTTTGAGATTAGGCATTTCGTTACACATCAAATGCTCTAATTCTTGCACCTGTTCTGACGTTGCGTGAGAATCTACTTCCAAAGCATCAACAGGTTTACCCATATCTCGATCCAATTCCAAACGCACTGCGCGAGTCAATTTAGGGTTACTGGGGTTAATAATTTGGGTAAGTTCTGGGTGGGGAATAGTTGGTCTAAGCACCAAGCGCACGTTTAATAATGGATTGTCGCCATCAGTAGCATCCGATGGTGGATAAAAACTAACTACCACATCCGCCCATTGACGCTGAGGACGAATAAATTCTTCTGAATCTGGTTCGCGCTTTTCTAGTTCTGCTAATACCTGTTCCTTACTATAGCCGCGCTTTGCTGTATCGCGTCTCACTTTCCAACTAGCGCGTAATGATTCTGGCGGTGCTAAATATACTTTGACATCATACGCATCTCTGGCTGCGCGTGTAGAATAACCAAGCAACCCTTCTACAACAACATATTTATTGGGCTTGATATACAAGGGCGCTTCAAATGTACCTGTCTTGTGGCTATAAACTGGTTTGAGAATCGGCTGTCCCGTTCTTAGCAACGACAAGTGTTGCTGCATGATGTCTAGATAGTTGCAATCGGGATGCAGCGCTGTAATGCCTATTTCTGCTCTTTGAGTGCGATCGTAGCGGTGATAATCATCCGTACAGATGACTGTAACATTTTCTTCGCCCAGGACTTGAGCAATCCCTTTAGTTAACGTTGTTTTACCAGCAGCACTATCACCGACAATACCAAGAATGATTGGACGATTGCTCATTTCTGCTCTCGGTTGAATTTTATATTTGTCTAATTCTACCGAGGAATGGCGATCGCACAATTCCCAAGCCTAAATTTATATTAAGCAGTACGTAGTTGCGCTTCAGCGCTCTTACAAATATCCGCAACTCATCTAGCATTCTGAGTATGATTTGAGGATCCCAACTTCTTACTAATTGCCAAAATCAATGGGCGATACTGGATTTGAACCAGTGGCATCCTGCTTGTAAGGCAGGCGCTCTACCGCTGAGCTAATCGCCCGTTTTTTGAGTGAATTTATATCATAGCAAATAATCTCCTATTGCATAATCATTTTCTGTGATATGTACTTACATAAAACATAAATAAATCTCATGTCCTCTGGTTCCACGCACGATCGCATTACCTTATGGAGTTTACCTGTAGTCGCTAGCTGCACTTACATAGCTACTCAAAGTAGCGATCGCACTTTAATTGTCTCAGGAGCATTTTTATTTAGCGGCTTAATGTTTGGTCCCGATTTAGATATCTACTCGGTACAATACAAACGGTGGGGATATTTGCGCTGGTTGTGGCTACCTTACCAAAAAGCGATCAAACACCGTTCTTTGCTATCTCACGGGGTAATAATTGGTACGACGCTGCGTTTACTATATCTTGCTGCTTGGATAAGCTTGCTGGGAGTATTTAGCTTATTAATAGCGCAATTATGGGGATTTAGCTGGAATTGGCTGAGTTTGAGGGAAATTGATCGGAAATTAACCTACAGTGCGATCGCGCTGTTTGTAGGCTTAGAGATAGGGGCAATTAGTCATATAGTAAGCGATCGCCTTTCTAGCTATAAACGTCAACTCAGGCGTGGCAAAATTAAGAAAAGTAAATCTAACCGCCCCATAAAAGCAGCAAAACCAAAAAGCCGCTAGTAATGATGTCTAAACAAACAAATCATAACCCCGATGCGGCTACCCTATCCGCATTGCAACAAATAATAGATGTAGTAGCGCGTCTGAGAGCGCCCGATGGCGGTTGTCCTTGGGATTTGGCGCAAACACAACAAACGCTCACACCATACGTCATAGAAGAAGCTTACGAAGTCGTAGAAGCAATCCATAGCGGCGAACAAAAGGCGATCGCCGAAGAATTGGGAGATTTACTTTTGCAAGTCGTACTGCAAGCACAAATAGCGACTGAGGAAAATAAGTTTAGTCTCAAAGAAGTAGCGCAGGGAATTAGTGAGAAACTGATTCGTCGCCATCCTCATGTATTTGGAAATGTAGAAGCAAGTAGCGTCGAACAAGTAAAGCAAAATTGGGAAGAGATTAAAGCGATAGAAAAAGGCGAAGAGAATACCCAACTAAGTAGCAAACTTAGCCGTTATACGCACACTTTTCCGCCATTAATGGCTGGAATGAAGATTTCGCAAAAAGCAGCAAAAGCAGGTTTTGAGTGGGAAAATGTTGAGGGAGTTTGGGCAAAATTTCAGGAAGAATTAGCAGAATTTAAGCAAGCGATCGCCTTAGAATCCCGCGTTCAACAGCAAGCAGAATTAGGAGATTTACTATTTACGATAATTAATCTCGCTCGGTGGTATAAATTAGATCCAAGTGAAGCTTTAATCGGCACTAATAAAAGATTTATTCAACGCTTATCTCATGTCGAAACCCTTGCTGGGCGACCGCTAGCAGATTATACCTTAGAGGAATTAGAAAATATGTGGCAGCAAGCTAAAGCAAAAATTGCTAGCGAACCAGAATAAACTTGCTCGCAGACAACTAAGTTTGCAGTTGGAATGCTCTTAGCTTATCAGGATTAACGACAGCAAAAATCGCTTGAATGCGATCGCCAGAAAAATAGAAGCTGAAAATGCTATGTGACTTCTGCTCCAAAATATTGATAATGCCAAATTGACCGTTAATTTCGCCAAGTTGAGGCGCAATATTTGGCGTTAATTGGCTGCGGCGAATTGCTACCAAAAAACGAGCAACTTTGCAGCAACCATGTAGCGGCTTTTGTGCTGCTACAACCTTACCACCGCCATCAGCCCAAAATGTGACATCTTCTGCCATCAAGGCAATAAGTCCTTGCACATCGCCTTGATTCCAGCAGGTAAGAAACTGCTCGATAAGAGTATCTTGGGCATAATTAGCTTGGCTTACTGTTGGTCTACGCAAGCTCAGATGTTGACGAGCGCGGCATACTATCTGACGGCAGTTTGATAGACTTTTACCGATCGTCTGGGCAATTTCGTCGTAATTATAATCAAAGACTTCATGCAATAAAAAAACTGCTCTCTCAGTTGGAGATAAACATTCAAGTAATACGAGGAACGCAAATGAAACTGATTCCGCTAATTCAGGGCAATTTTGCGGAGCGGCTAGTGTCTCTGTCCTTAAAGGTTCTGGCAACCACGTTCCGATGTAATATTCTCGCTGTACGCGGGCAGAGCGCAGGTGGTCGATGCACAAACGAGTTACGGTACTAGAAAGATAGGCTTTGGGGCATTGTACGCTACTTTCAGAGCGCTGCCAGCGTATCCAAGCTTCCTGCATCACGTCTTCCGCATCGGTGACGCTGCCAAGCATTCGATAAGCGATCGCAAACAGCAGCGACTTATTTTGATTAAATAGTTCTAATCGGTTCATATCTACCAAGTTGCAGCTAAATCGAGTAGCTTTGTGCGGGCGCGTTCGATTTCCGGTTGGCGAATGTCATCTGGCATAAACTGATTAGGAACAGTGACAATTTCAATATCTTCAATGCCGATAAATTTTAGAATCGACTGCAAATAGGTTTGACAAAAATTCATGCTTCCTAGCGGTGTATGCGGCGCAAAATTTCCCGCACTAGGAGTAATGACTAAAGCTTTTTTGTCTCTAGCTAGCCCAGCAAACCTAAAACTGGTTGAGTCAAAAGTGAAAGTGCGATTGACTCGCACAATGTTATCTAAATACACCTTCAAAGTTGATGGAATACTAAAGTTATACATCGGCACGCCCAGTAATAAACGATCTGCCCATAATAACTCCTCAATCAATTGCTCGGAATCAACAAGTGTAGCTTCCATCTCTAGCGTTCTAGTTGCAGGAGAAGTATAGTTTGCTGTTGTCCACAGTTCGGTAGGATGGGCTGGGGGATTTATTCCTACGTCTTGTTGTTTGTGCTGTGCGCTAGGGTTGTATTTCTGCCATGCTTGGATAAATTCGTGACTTAAGGCACGAGAAATTGATTTTTCCAATCGAACACTAGATTGAACTTCAAGCAGTTTCATGAGCGTAATTGCTAAATATCTAGTTATTAAGACGAATAGTTAGCAGTAGTTGTGACACAAAGCTGGAGATTGCAGCTATTGTTTGTGTTGCTGGTATTATTGAGCCAACTGCTCTCGATCGATCTCAAAATCAATTGCATCAGTCAGATTGTCTAAATTAGGCGTGACTGCTTGCTGACAATAGGTAATTAACAATGCGAACGCGTCGCTAAGGCGGCTAAATTGAGGCTGCGTTGCTAAAAATGATTCAGTTACTCTTATCGGTGGCAAGTTCGTCCCGTTGGCGCAATATACTATTGGTTGCGTTGCATCTAACCGCATCATGCAGTACATTGTCTGCTTGCCATCATTGAGGATAAAAATGGGCAGCAGATCGATCGCGCATTTACCTAGTTTCAAATGGCGATGTCCTGCTAATGCATAATCTAGGGGTAAAAACTTAGCAATAATTAGGCGATCGCCCAAGAGCCAGTGTATTTCATTTTCTCTGCCAGATAATTGCCCGTGCCATTTTTCCTTAAATCTAATTAACTTTTGTGCCAAATTTAATTTTCCTGGTGTGCCAGATAGTCCATCGTGCCATTGATACAAGTTGTAAGCATCTTGAGGCAAAACCCACGAATAAGCAGCAGTTTTTTCTTGAATATTTGTGTGAGTTAATCCAGGCTGTAGGCGACTGGCAATTTTTGGTAAAGTTTGTTTTAGTACAGTGTCAACAAGTGGCAATAGCTCTATGAGTTCAGTCATAACAAATAAAAATTTGACCTACTCAATTAAGACGAAAACAGTAATTTGATTGTGACAATTAATTTTGAATTGCCGTCAAAGCTTATTAAACTTTGAAAATCATTTTTCACGATCGTATATTTTTACAAAAAGTTTGCTATAAAAATACAAATTACCTTTACTTATAGTTGAGGCGATTTGGTGTTTAGGTAAATAAGAGGTAATAAGTAGCGAGACACGCCCTAAACTTGAAACGTTCAACAGGGTAGTTTACTCGTTGTCCTCTAGCAGCAATTGCCTCGATTAAAGCGAGAGCGCTCCTCATATTCGTCCTCAAACACCTGAGCAGCTAACTCGTCGTATTTGAGATGTAACCACTCATCCTCAAGACGATTCATCTGGGAGAATGAGGTGGGAGGAAAAATACATACACCTGTGCTTGCCAATAGCTTATACTTTTTCAGGTCTAGCTACTTAACTTTTCCAACCAACTTCATACTCTTCGCCCGAAGAATTACCGAACTGCTCTTACTCTTTTTATTGATATAAGTGGAAAAAGTAATTTTGGTTAGCAAGAATCTTGGCAAGATGCAGTCTTTTTACCTTTAAGAGGAACCATGAAATTTCGCTATCGAGGTGTTCTGTACGAGTACCATCTATCTCAAGCTGAAGCTGGTTCTCAGCCGATATTGCACTATCAAGGTGTGTTTTACAGCCGAGATATCCAATCGTACGATTCACCAGAAATCAGCCCAGTCAAACTGCCTGCAAGCAGCGATCGCCATCGCCAAAAATCTCGTCTCGGCTGGCAGAAGAACCACCCTGACAAATGGCGATTTCAATATTGGCTACTATTGAGGCTTCAGACGAGATGCTCGTGTCAGAAAGCGCAGCCACTATTGCAAGACGGCAAACAAGTTGAAATCAAATTTTGAGCTTTTAGGCTGCTATCAATTGCAGTACCCATGTTTTGTTTGCTTTCTTGAGGAAATTATGTTTGCTAATAATCCCACCCAAGCTATCAGAAAGATGTTCTTGCTATTTCTGGGCATAGCGATCGTTGGTAGTTCTGTTGTTTTTAGTTGTGCGATCTTAGGAGAAGTATATTCGCAACTGATCGCTAGCGGTATCTCGTACTACAAGACAATCATGAAGCAACAAGCGATCGTCCCGTAACAGCAACCAATTTGTTCGCGCTAATTTGGATGTTTCAGCTAACTCAAAATTAAATTCATAAGGAGTTCATCGTGAAATCTTCCTTTTATAGCAAAGCTAAATACATTGCTAATGATGATTTAAAAGAGCGTTGCCAACTTAAACTCGTTTGTCGTATTAGTTTCCGCCCAGGAGCAAACAGACTGCAAACAGTGACTCTAATTTATCGAGGCAATACTTACGAGCGTAAACTTCCACCACCTAAACCTTAGCAAAAGCCTTATGCTATTAACTGGCGTTGGCAGTATTCATAACCCGCGTTCGTTCCAGTACGAACAACATTATTTGCTCCATCTTCAACCCTGCGTTGAGCAGACATTAAATACTCGGCTGCCTGAAAGAGCGTCTCTTTCACTTTCCACTTACCTTTGCATCCTTTTTGAGCAAACGTTTGCTTATTAGTCCGAAAGTTTAGGAGAGACTACAGAGCGGGAATTAAAACATGACAGCACAACATCCAGTCTACGAAATTTTAGCAAAAGAAATCGCTTACATATTTGACAATCCTGAGTTTGACAAACCTGTAAATGAATTTCTCTGTAATACGGGATACGCGCTCGGTCAAGCTTTTAGCGCTCCAAATATTGAATTTCGAGCTTTTGGTCTGCTACCAACTGTAGCAGGGAGATCGCCCGTACTCGTTTTGCGCGGTACAAATAAAGCAATTGATGACATTGCTCGCGATTGCCATAAAGCGATCGGACTTAGCCAATTTATCAAGTACCAAAATGAGCTAGCAACATGGCTAATTCACGCCACACAAACAACTCACCAAAAAGCAGTTATTGTCGGACATTGTTTGGGAGGAGCGATCGCGCAAATTATCGCCACAGAACTGATCGATTGGATTAAAGAAGTAGTGACGTTTAGTTCGCCTGGTACGAGCCGCGATATCGCTGCTAAATTTATCCAACACGGAGGAGCTAATTTAGATGTTACCCACTACGTCATAGATGGCGATATTATTAGTCTTGCTGGAGAAGCTTTTATTGCTGGCAAAGTTATCATCCAGTGCTTTAGAGATCGCACCCTCAACCCACTGCACAACATAGACGAGCGTCAACCTTTCTGGCGATTGTTAAGCAATCCTCCAGATGGTCTTGCCCAAACAGAAATTTCAGTGCAAACTTTGAGTCATCCTACCTTTACCTTTTTTAGTACAGACTACCTAGAATTTTTAGCAGGATACTACAAAATTAACCCAGAAGTAGCATTGTGTCTCACATCTAGAGGCAAGTTTGAAGCCTTGAGAAAGGCAGGTTTTTCTTTGCCGACAATCTCTTGTTGAGGTATCGAGCGGTTAGTTGCCATTAAAGACGCGTACCAATTTATGCAGGTGCAAAGATAAATCAGCGATCGCATCCTTTAGGCAGCTAATGTATCAGCTTTACGCCGCATCCAAACGATTTAATCTCTCAGTTGCGAGAGTTATACAAATGTTTGCAGCAATTAAAGAGGTAAAATATGTCAACTCAGAATATGACATCTAGTGTATCTAGTTGGGAGCTATTGCAAGAGATTGCGAAAAACAACACATCAACTCGGCGAGTGCGGAGATTAGGAAAATCGCCTTCTACTGCTCCAATTTCCAATAGTTTACATAAAATGCCACCTGATGTAATTATCCCCGTCTTGCTCTACCGCGATAAAAACTTTTGGTGTCCTTTCTGCGAAAGAGTTTGGTTTGCTTTAGAAGAAAAGCAAATTCCATTTGAGACAGAGTTTATCGATTTAGCAAACAAACCCAAATGGTTTACCAATCTCGTACCGACAGCGCTTGTACCTACGGCAAAAATTAAGGGTAAGTTAGTCTATGAGTCAAAAGAAATCCTGTTACAACTAGAAGAGTATTTTGGCAAAACCTTGCTGCCCAAGCGGCGAGAGGAGCATACAGTTGCTAGAGTGTGGATTGAAGAAGCTGAAACTAACGGATTTCAAGCAGCGGGCTACAAGTTTTTACTTCAACGCCATGACAACTCTGATGAAGTTGCTAACAATCAAGCTACATTTGTAGCAAAATTAGACGAACTCGAACAAACTCTTGCTAAATATCCAGGGGTTTACTTCTTAAGTACGTTTAGCCTTGTCGATATTATGTATAGCCCGCATCTCGATCGCTTGGCATCGTGCTTACCTGTTTATCAAGGCTTCTCGATTAGAAACAATCCTCGCTTTCCGCGCATCAATGCTTGGTTTGACGCGATCGCCGAGCGTCCTGCTTATCATCGCGTTAAGTCAGATGCAATTACCAACAACTTAATGTTTTGTCGTCTTTGGGGTGCAGAACCGATCGCGAATTTACCACCTCTAGATCCTACAGTAAGCACAAAGCTGGAATATCGAGCCGAAGCCGCTGAACGATTAAGCGATAACTACGAAGCAGCGATTTCAGATATTCTCAAAAATTCTGGCATCAAAGCATTCTTTAGTAGTGTAGATGTTTCCGCTGTTGAAGAGGCAATTGACTTTCACCTCAGATTGGTAGCCGCGTATCTCTTGCATGGAGATAAAGTTCTCTTACCTTGGGGTAGAGTTGGGACAAAAACCAATCTCAAGTTATTACCGTCTGCTGTGGGAGCGATCGCCCTTGCTTATGTCAGAAATCGCATCTGCGCTCCTCGCGATATGAGTGCAGGCGCAGCAACGGCATTTAGAGCCGCAGTAGATAAAGTCTTGGTATCGCTATGTTGACCAAAATAATTCGTAATTCATAATTCGTAATTCGCGCATTGAAGTCTATAGTGCGCGGATTGACACCGCCACTTAAAAACCTTGTTTCCATCATAAATTAAGACAGGAGCGAGATATGAACAAGCGATCGCCGCATCTTCAGCCTGAAGATGTTACTCAATCGGTACAGGTATTGCGCTATCGGGGTGTGTTTTATATCCATAAGCTGGGATCGTCTCATCCAAGACTAACTAACACTGAAGTAGTGCATCTACCAACTGAGCGTACGCATTTAAACGTAAGTCAAAGGAATTATCCAATGCATATTCAACGTATGGGATTGCTATACAAGCTTTACTGTATAGGCTGGAAAAATGGCTCCCTCAACTGCTTTTCCCTCCTACAACACTGGTTGCTGAGTATTTTTATTTATTATCGTCAAGGCTACAGTGAAGGCTCTGCGTGGAGACAGCAGCATCGCTTGGCAAGTTTAGCAACGCAGATAAAGCGACACGATCGCAATTTTTGAGGGCATATTCAATGATAACTCAACCACGCAACAGATCGTTCGCGATCGGCATGATGCTGTTTCCCAACTTAACTTTATTGAATTTTACCGCCGCTTATGAAGTGTTTTCTCGCTTACCTAGTGCCAAAGTTTATCTATTAGCGCCAACTCTCGATCCGGTTTACACTGAGTCTGGCTTTCGCCTCTTGCCCAATACGAGTTTTGAAAGTTCTCCAGCCTTAGATGTGTTGTTTGTTCCAGGTGGTTTAGGCGTTAATGCCAGGCTAGAAGATGCTGCATTTTTGCATTTTCTCAAAACACAAGGCGATCGCGCTCTTTACGTAACTTCAGTTTGTACGGGTTCGCTCTTACTAGCTGCTGCAGGCTTACTCCAAGGATATCGCGCTACTACTCACTGGTTTGCTATGGATTTATTAGAACTGTTTGGTGTTGAGGCGGTTACCGAGCGAGTTGTTATCGATCGCAGTCGGATTACAGGGGCAGGAGTTACCGCAGCACTTGACTTCGGCTTAGTGCTAGCAGCCAAATTGTACGGGGAAAAGGTAGCTCAGGAGATCCAATTATCGCTAGAATACGCCCCCAACCCTATATTTCAATGCGGTTCCCCCCAAACGGCTAGCTTTGAGATTGTAGAAAACTTCCGAGCGGAGGAGAGAAGCATCTGGGAAACGCAACGACGAGCAATTCAACGATCGCTTAATCCGAGTTGATAGATAGAGAGACAAAAAACAAAACTGCAAGATAAGCTTCTTCATTTTTGGCTCTAATCGAGCGAATGAAAACATAGCGATCGCTATAGCAGCCTTTGTACCGATACTCTTTACCTTAAAGTCTATAAAATAAATACATCACCTACTTGGCAGTAGTCTTGAGCTAGGACTAAAGGTTTTGCTTGTAGCTGTTCGATAACTACTCGCACAATACGACCAAAGGGAACTTTGTCATTAGCTATTTCTACGGCTTCGTTCCATGCTAGTCGCCATTGGTGGGGCTTTAAACTGGTTCAAGGTATAACTTGCTCTAATTTAGTAAGCAGAATTTGAGAACGATTCCTTCTCAAATTTGATGGAATCGTTCCGAGCAAAAGCAATACTACTTCAGCGCCATTAATGAATTAATCGCTGTGACTCAAATCAAAAATGTTCTCCAGTCTTTAGTTCTACGATGTCGTAGTTCCCACTCTAGCTATGTGCTGGCAAATATTAGATAAATTTGGGACTTCATCGCCACGATGTTAGGAAGTTGTGGGCAAAAGTTCGCCTCAGATTGCTGTTGTTTAAAAGAAAAGTGATAAGAACTGCATAAAACTGTCGCAGATTTAGGGAGTTCTGAATAGATGTACTTTAAAAAAAGAACTTAGATATGACATTTGAGGACGCATTAAAGCTCGTCAAGGCGGTTTTATCCCCTTGCTCCCTCAGCGGAGTACAAATAGATGTTTTTCGAGGAACTTGGAACGATCATTCCTATGTCAAGATTGCACAAGAATGCAACTACAAGGACAGTTACATCAAAGACGTTGGTTCCGAACTCTGGCAATTGCTGACTCAGGAATTAGGAATCAAGGTGACAAAACTGAATTTGCGGGAGGCTTTGATGCAGTATGTGCAATTGCAACAAATGCGCGATCGCCCTGCATTGTCACATCAGCGTGTGGACTGGGGAGAAGCACCAGATGTTTCTCAATTCTGCGGGCGAGGCGCACAATTAGCCAAGCTAGAAGAGTGGGTAATGCAACAACGTTGCCGGATGTTAGCAATTGTGGGCATGGGCGGGATTGGCAAAACAACAATAGTAACTCGGTTAGCACAACAGCTTGTAGACACCGAGCAGTTTGATATCGTCGTCTGGCGCAGTCTGCGCCAAGCTCCACCCCTAAAAGAGTTGCTAATAGACTTAATGAGCGCGATGGCTGCGCCCGCCGTACTCGGCATCGCACCTGGGCAATCGCTACCGTTGCGGATTGATGTGATGATGCGCCAATTACTAGAGCAGTTGCGAGATCGTCGTTGCTTGCTAATTTTAGATAATGTTGAGGCGGTGTTGCAAGGTAGCGAATTAGTAGGTACTTATCGACCTGGCTACGAAGACTATGGATGGTTGTTTCAACAATTAGGAGCAGGACGACATCAAAGTAGCGTGCTATTGACAAGTCGGGAAATTCCAGCGCAGATTTCTATCCAGGCAGGACCGACAGCAGCAGTGCGGTTGTTGCGACTAGAGCCGTTGTCAACTGAGGAAGGAAAAAGCATTCTAGCAGCCAAGGGGCTAGAAGTGCAAACAGAGCAACTACAACAAGTGCAAAAATTAATTGAGCGTTACCAAGGCAATCCCCTAGCATTAGAAATTGTGGCAACGCCAATAAAAGAGTTATTCAATAGCAATATTGCCGCCTTTTTAGCCCAAGATACGCTGTTATTTAAAGACATCCGCGATTTATTAGCCCATCAGTTCGCGCGTCTCACTTCGTTGGAGCGACAAGTAATGTACTGGTTGGCGATCGAACGAGAGCCTGTTACCGCAGCACAGCTACAAGCAGACCTTTTGCCCTCAGTAACCCCATTACAGTTGCGCTACGCCCTACAATCGCTCAACGGGCGATCGCTAATTGAAAAAAGTCAGCAGAATCTAGCGCCAGCACCGATGAATTTAGATGGTGTCAGCTATACTCAACAGGCTATGGTGATGGAATATGTGACATCACAGTTAATCGAACAAGTGTGCCAGGAATTAGAGCAGGTACAAATTGATTGCCTCAGAAGCCATGCCTTGGTAAAAGCGCAGGCAAAAGACTACATAAAAGACGTACAGACGCGGCTGATCTTGCAGCCGACATTAGCGCAACTTTTGGAGGTGACAGGGAGCAAAGAAAGCCTGAAAAATCTGCTGCTAGAACTGCTAAAAATTCAGCAGGTACAAGCACCATTGCAAAGGGGGTACTTTGCGGCAAATGCTATCCATCTGCTGCGCCAGCTTGGAGTAGATTTGAGCCATCTTGACTTTTCAAATTTAACAGTCTGGCAGGCAGACTTGCAGACGGTAGATTTACATGAAACGAATTTTAGTGGTGCTGACCTGAGCTACTCTACTTTCACCCAGTCTATTTCCGATATTTTGAGCGTTGCCTTTAGTCCCGATGGCAAACAAATTGCCACAAGTCACGATAATGGTGAAGTGTACGTGTGGCAGTTGGCAGACGGACAACAAATTGCCACCTTTAGAGCAAGCGCCTCTTGGGTCAAATCGCTTGCCTTTAGCCCAGATGGTGAAACACTGGCGATCGCTAACCACGAGTGCATTGTCAAACTGCTGCATATTCCTTCCCAAACAGTTCGACGCGAATTACACGGACACACAAGTTCTGTTTTGAGTGTTGCCATTAGTCCAGATGGGCGATTCCTAGCTAGTAGTGGCGAAGACCCAACAATTATCATCTGGGATATGCATACAGGAGAGCAGTTAAAAACATTGGCAGGACACGAATATGGGTGGTTGCCTGCGCTTGCCTTTGTTAGCGCTCCTTCAACCCCAGACCAGAGCTATCTATTAGCTAGTGGTGGTGGCGATCACACTGTTCGGTTATGGGATATTAGATCTGGGCAGATACATACTTTTACGGGACACACGCAAGGAGTCTTAGCTGTAGCCTTTAGCCCAGATGGACGACAGATTGCAAGTTCGAGCGTAGATCGCACGATTCGCTTATGGGATGTGCAAACGGGGCAAGAACTCGCAGCTTGGCAAGGACACGACAACGCTGCAGCTTGGACGCTTGCGTTTAGCCCTGACGGTCAAACCTTAGCTAGTGGCGGTGAAGACCAGACGATTAAGCTGTGGGATGTTGCAACTAGGCAATGTCGTCGCATTTTGCTAGGACACACGGCTGTAGTCCAATCGCTTGCCTTTAGCCCCGATGGGCAAACAATTGTCAGTGCGGCGCTCAACCAATCAATCCGCCTGTGGGACGCACAAACTGGACAACACCTCAAGACCTGGCAGGGCTATTCTCAAGCTGTGTTCTGTGTCGTATTTCACCCGCAGGGACGAATTCTAGCAAGTTGTCATGGAGATAAAGCTGTGCGGTTGTGGGACGTACAGACTGGAGAATGTCTCAGTTGTTTGCAAGGACATAGCGATCGCATTGCATCTGTTGCCTTTAGTCCAGATGGGCGGATAATAGCAAGCGGCAGTTTCGATCGCACCATCCGTCTATGGGATGTCAAAAGTGGTAAATTTATCCGCTCCCTCCGCAGTCATGGCTGGATAAATTCAGTTGCCTTTAGTGCGGATGGAGCGATACTTGCGAGTTCTGGGATCGATCGCGTCGTTCGCCTGTGGGATGTGGCAACTGGGCAATGTCTGCGAGTTATTGAGCCGGAAGTGAACTGGGTTCCATCTGTAGCCTTTAGTCCACTAGAGAAATGTTTAGCTAATGGTAGCGAAGACGGAACTGTAAAGCTTTGGCACGCTGATACTGCCAATTGTCTTTTGACACTCAAAGGACATACCAGACAAGTGCAGGCGATCGCCTTTGACTCTACAGAGCGCAGGCTTGCTAGTGGTAGCGATGACCATACCGTGAAATTATGGGATTTGCAAACGGGACAGTGCTTGCAAACCTTGCAGGGGCATAACCGCGCTGTTGTCAGCATTAGCTTTCATCCCCAAGGAAACCTGATTGCTAGTGGCAGTTTCGATCGGACGCTCAAACTTTGGGATTTACAGCAGGGCATTAATATCGCCACCTTGCAAGGACATACCAGCCCAATTCGTTCGGCAACATTCGCTCCAGATGGGAAAATGCTGGTCAGCGGTAGTGAGGATGGCACGGTTCGGATTTGGGATAGCTTTACAGGTGAGTGTTTGCGAGTGTTGACTGCCCTGCGCCCTTATGAGGGTATGAATATCTCAGGCGTAACGGGATTGACAGACGCACAAACAGAGGCATTGCGGTTATTGGGCGCGATCGCTTGTTAGCTAATGCGTCTTGACACAATGCTGTTTGTTTTCCCAATATTTTGCCAATCAGATTCTTCCCTTATCAACGTAGCAGAAAAAATGCACCTGACTAAATAATTCCTAATTAATTGGGTTGTATAAATTGGCGCAAGTTCTCGCTCTTTTAACTACGCTGCTTGAGAACTAAACCGATCGACAGTGTTCGAGCAGAAAGTTACTATCAATTGCGATCGCAACTGTGTTTGTTGTCATTCCTACTTCAAGTCAAGCTGCTTCATTTGTTGGCGATCGCGCCGATTTACAAGGCAGCGATCGCGTGGACTGGTCTAGTTTAGGAGTTATATCTACGCTCAAGGTATTGCCCAATAATTTCTCTGCTACTTCTGAGCAAGGGTTAAAGCTAAACATCCACCCGCAAGCACTCAGTTCTCAAATTATGCCTTCAGGTTAAAGCTAAACATCCACCCGCAAGCACTCAGTTCTCAAATTATGCCTTCAGTTGTGTTTCAGACTTTACCTTCCTCACCTGCTATTCCAGTCAGCTTCGCCACTGGTGTGCCAATCTTTGCTATTAGTATCCAATTTAAACCACTACCAGAACCAGATAGCAGTGTCCTTATCGCGCTCGGAGTCATCTGGTTGGGGTTAGTTGCAATTAGATGTACCTGGTTTGGTTTGCAAGCAAGTAAAACCAAGCGGAAAATTTGAGGAACAACCTATATCAACTGAAAAATGGCGCTCATCTGGGAAGACCTACCGAAAGCCCTGCCACCCTACAAGCAATACGCTTCAGTTCAGGTTTAACTGGATTTGGCAGTATAGTAGATTGAAGACGACAGCAGCTTTGGGCGAGCAGGATTAACGTCACAGTCTTGGACTTGGCACGATCTCGTCACCTATCCCACGTTAATTTGACGCACTACCATTTTTTGCAACACAACCAAAATTTTTAGCGCTTTGTTGGTTTCTGTGTCACTGGGGCAGTTGCAAGACTGTTTGGTTAAGTCTTATGTCTTTCTTGCCAATCGACATAGAAAAAGAGAATTGCAAGCATTATATAGCCAGTAGCCCAAGGCGTGCCAGTTCCCCAGCCGAAATTAACAACTGTATCTGCAACAGTCCAACGATAACTGTGCATTAACCCAACCCAGGAAATGACAGCAGCGCTCGCAGACCAATAGGCAGCTTGGCGAAACTTGCGCTCAATAATGTAGACTGTGATGCCAGCTAAAATCATCGCAGAAAAAATAAATCCTTGCTCAAGAGCAAAAGCCCCATCAATATACGTATCGCTCAACTTAAACCGATCGATCAAAGTTGGTGTCAAAGGTTTTTCTGGCGTGCCCAAGCCTGCTGCCCGAAGTGCATTTTTAGCAATTAGCGCACCCCAACCAGCAATGCCAGGTAATAAACCAATAACTACAGCAGGTGCATGGTGTGACGGGGTGGCTGTAAAGCTTTGAGCGACAATCACAATTCCAATCCATAAGACAATTGCCATCCCAGCTTCAACTGGAACAAAGTAAGCCAGCATTGCCACAGTTCCACTTAAGCAAAGCAAGCCCATGATTATACCATTGAATATAGAGTAACCGACTCTTGCTCCCATAGCTTTCCAGCCAGGATGACCAATGTAAATAGTAGTCGGGAAACAGGAACCACAAATAGCAGCAACCAATGTACCAATACCATTTACCCTCAGACAGGGAGCCACAGGATAAGTATCACCTGCTGCTGAGGCACTTTCTAAATTCTGGAGACTGCCAACAAGATTAAATAATCCCATTGGTAGAATGATGCTGAAATATTCGACCAAGACTGAACGACTGCTCCACAATTCTCCCAGCCATAAAGAAGGGAGATAAAGCCTAATTGGTTGCAATGTGGCGATAAACTGGACACGATCCCAACTGGCTAAAGCTGTTCCCCAAGCAAGGGCAACTCCCAATAGAACTGCCAACAAGCCGCCAGGGATGATAAATCGCACTCGCCCAAAATAAGTCAACAGAATTACACCAAGAGGCACTAAGCCAACTACGGGATTGGCATAGGTACGAAATAGAAAACCAATGGCAATAAAAGTGATGGCAATACCGCCCAAAGTGGAAAGCAACGCTGCACGGGGCGTGAGGCGGCGGAGTGCTTCTCCTCCCCAAGCCCCGATAAATTCTATCAAACCGGAACCAAAGCAAGCCACCAATCCTGCTTGCCAAGCTAATTGGGCAGCTTGTTCCCCAGATACACCACTAGAAATTGCCGCCAATTTTACAGGCAACATCACCATAAAAATATAAGCAAAAAGGCTGACAGTGTTAATCCCATAGGGCAAAGCAGTAATATCGTCCCTCTGCTCGCGTTTGCCTTGCTCTTTGGCTAGCTTTGCGTAATAGAAGTTACCAACAATCAAACTGATTGCAACTCCTGGCAAAATCCGCCCATAAACTAACGAGGCAGGAAAGGCTAGCACTCCTTGGCACAAATTAACAATCAATAAAATTTGAATAAAATTATCAAGCGCCAGCCCAAATAAACCATCAATGTCTCTGCGAACGAACCAACGCGGTACTCTGGTTGTAGTGATTTCCATTATTTTACTTTTGCGTTGCCAATTGTCTGGCAATGGGTCTTGCCGCTTTGGACAAAATTATCAGGTGGTGTTGCAAAAATTTCTTCAGGCATGACATTATTGGTAGATTTGTAGTATATATGTTTCAACGCTTAAATTTACGTCTAACGAGCATTATCTACTACCAGACTCATTTTTACTCCACCTTGAGGACCCATTACAAAACCTCGACGTGCTGGAACAACAGGAACTTTCTCCTCTAATTTCAACTGATGATTGAAGAGAATCGTTGCCAAAATTAACTTCATTTCAAATAGAGCAAATACCTGACCTAGACATTGGCGAGAACCTCCGCCAAAAGGCCAAAACTCATAAGGTGAGTATTTACAATTAATAAATCTTTCCGGTTGAAATTTGTCTGGTTGGGGATACAAATCTTCTCAGCGATGAGTTAAGTAGATACAAGGTGTCACATACGTTCCAGAAGCAACATGATATCCCCTCAAATTAACAGAGCGTATAGTAATTCTCGGAAAAGTGAAAAAAACTATTGGGTGAATCCGTAGAGTTTCTTGACAAACTGCTGTTAAATAAGGAAGTCCGGCAATTTTCATCGGGTCAGGAGTATTTAGACTTTGTAATTCCTGCAACACTCGTGCGTAAACTTCTGGTTGTTGATGAATCCAGTACAAAGCCCAAGCGATCGCATTAGCAGTAGTTTCGTGACCTGCATTAAGTAAAGTAAGGAGATTATCTCGTACTTCAATATCACTCATCGCCTCGCCATCTTCATATTTTGCTGCCACGAGCAAACTTAAAATATCAAAACGACTCGATTGCTGCTGTTGTTGGCGACACTTGACTATTTCAGCCATCAGTTGCTCGTCAATCTGTTTTCGCAACCGGATATATTTTCCCCAAGGACTCCAAGCACCTACATCCTTCTGTAAAGAGGGAAGCAATAAAATACTGGCGCTCAGTGGGGAACTTGTCAAACCCAACCAAGTTGTCATTAAATTTTTTAGTTTGGCAAAACTTAATTCCTCGTTGATGCCAAAGACTACTTTTAAAATAATATTCATAGTAATCTCTTCACTGAGATGACGAGCAATAAAAGTTTCACCCGATTTAAGGTGTTGGGTTGCTTGTTGGGTAATCTCACAAATCTGTTGCCCATAATTGAGCATTTTTTCTCCATGAAAGGGAGGCATCATTAGCTGTCGCTGTCGCTGATGGCGTAATCCATCTTGGACCATTAACGAGTTTTCTCCGATATGAGCCGTGAAGATTTTATTAGCATCACCTGGAGCATCAAGAATTTTGTTCGTGGGATTAAATAACTCTTGAAGATCCTGGGGATGACTAACAACTAAAGTTTCTAGATTGCCGAAGGAATTAGTAAAGAAAAGCTCTCCATAATCTTGGACACAACGCTCTAAAAACTCCATTGGTTTTAGTGTTGATTCAATTTGCTGAATAAATTTAGGAGTTTTAACTTTATCAATTTGTTTAACAGTCATAATTTACATCTAGTTAATACGGGGCAAAAGTTCGTTTGTTAAATGATTTGCCGATTTTATGCCTGGAGAAGCGATCGCGCAGTATGTTCTCCAGCAAAATGTATTCTCTGCCAAGGTTAAGTCATTTTGCCTTGAAAGTAGCGGATTTGTCTAAGTACACTGTTTCCCAAAACTAAGATGGATGTAGATTGTTTAATGTTAGTTTTTACTTGGGTGTCCTAAAGGAGACTGGAAGAGCGAGTGTTTAAACCCAATTTTTAGATAAATTTGCGCCGATTGAGTAGTTTTGAATACATCAATTTTGCCTGCAAGCATAAACTGGGAAGATGTGTTAAGTCTTAAAAACACTATATGTTTTAAACGGATTATTGATATACATCAAATGCGATCGCATTTTGATCTCTAATCCACTTAGTGTTGGAATACTCATAATAACTTACAGACAGATTGCAGACAGAGCAGATTCAAAGCTACGCTACGTGCCTTTGAATATATCAGCGAACATAGTTGGAGATATTCGCAACTTCTGCGGCGAAAGGTAGGAAGTTGTTCGTAATAGTTCACTTTATTGAACTATTGCTTTCAATGTGATATTTACTAAACTAAATAAAGCAATAAACTTTACTTTTGGTGGTATTTAGGCATAGCAACCGTTGTGGGGATTGGCGATAGGCAATTGCCACTATAGCGTTCAAACTTTTTTCATGATGTCAGCCGTAATAGATAATAAGCTTGCTTTTGGCAATGCTCTATTGATTTCTCAAATTTCCCAGGCGGAAATTATGCGAATTTTGTAAAGAAAAATGTAAATTCGATTATAGATACCTGTGCCATCAGGTATCTTTTTGAACATCTGTGCCTATGCTGTTAACCAGATGAATAACATTAAAAGAACAAATATTCTGCCTCGTCCTAGTTGGCGAACAGCACTAACAAACGGAATTATCATTAGTGGCATACTACTGGGAGGATGGGCAAATTGGGGAGCAGCACAAAGCCAACCTGTAGCCGATGACACGCTGGGAAACGAGCGTTCTGTGGTTGTTCCCTTGGGGGCAAGTACGCCAGGCGATCGCATTGATGGCGGAGCGCGACGGGGCGACAATTTATTTCATAGTTTGCAACAGTTGAATGTCGATCCAGGACGAGGGGTTTACTTTAGCGACCCAGGGGTAAACAATATCATCACCCGCG
>NZ_JYON01000013.1 GCF_000952155.1 Aliterella atlantica CENA595
TCTTGGTTTCAACGCAAGTACAGAAGACTCGTTGTCCGATGGGAACGTTTGAAGGTGTGTTTTGATGCTTTCCTCCTCCTAGCCTGTTCCTATATTTGGTTTCCAAAGTTAGTGGGATAGGTTCATATTAGATAGTCGCTTCTCTGCTTTCTCAATCTGTTCTCTGAGGTCGTACTTTGCCTCTGATTCCATACATGAGGAATAAGTCATTGTTCTGAGATGTCTTAGCTGCTCAAAGCACAAATCTAGATTGTTGAGGGGCAAGGAGATAGTAATCGTGAGATTTTTTAGTTTTTTCATAGTTTGGGTTGGAGTTAGTACAGGTGTTCTCGCCTCGCAAGTGCTGGATTCCGCCATTAATTCATCTGTATGGCTGTAATGACCTATTAGCTAGGCTCCTGGCGCTTTTACCGTCGGCTAAATATACCCTAATGTACTTAAATAGACCTAAATGTACCTGGAAGCTATGAACTTCCAGGCATGAACCGCTTAGGACAGACCATTTCATAGGTTTCCCGCCTTCTTATGACTGTCCTTTTTAATGTCGTTTCTGACTAGACATTATGTCTAGAAGCTTGCGCTTCTGTCAAGCCTATCTAGTCAGTTTGTCTAGACGTATTATCATGGTAAAAAAAAGAGAGTCTAGAGTTCAACAGGAGAGTGAGTCGCCATTGAAAGCACTTAGAGAGGAGCTAGATATGTCCCAAGAGGAATTTGGGAGACAAATAGGTACGTCAGCGAGAACAGTTAGTCGTTGGGAGGCAGGTGACAGCGTACCAACATTTACGATTATCCAAATGAAAGCGTTAGATCGCTTGCTGCGGTTCAAGGGTAAATCGATTCAAGAATTACCTGATAGTTTCGGACCGCCGCATCGATCGCCAAGTCAGACCTAACCACATAAAAAAGCCGCCCGATCTACTGGCTAGACCGAGCGGCTTTTGTGTGGTTCGTCAGCAAGCGGACTGATACAGAATCCAATCAAGGAAGGAATTTCAATCCCTGGGAGGGAATTACCTAATTATGACCCAATTAATCCTGTTCAAAGTAGAAAATGACCAAGGTGAATACGAAACCAAATCTCTATCCTTCACTGACAAACCAGTCAGCCCCTACTACCCAAGGGGAAACGCCAAAGGAGTTAATCAATATTTCCGGTTCAGCTACAGGGATGGCGAACAAATGAAACATTTGCATATTCCTGGCGGCAACACGCGCAGCCCGCTAGCGATTTCCAGAGCCAAGAAAATTCTCACCTTTATAGAGGAAGGAGCAACCCCGTCCCAAGTGAAAGACCTAATAAAAAGCTGGCAGAAAAAGCCTGCAAAATTTCAATCCCTGCAAGGGATTAAGACCAGTGGAAATACGCTGTTTTAAGAAAATCCCTGCTGCTACAAATAATAGCGCAGGGATTACAGCCTGTTCCTGCCCCAGCTTCAAGGCTCACAAGTTCTTCAAGCTGGGTTTACTCAAGAACTATGTATTTATAAATACATTTAGTATTCACAAACCCCAAGGCTGTTATGACATATAACAACAACAATAACACTCCTCAAAGCAAGACGGAAAGCAAGTTCTACCCGCTACGAATGGAAGAACACTTAAAAGCTTGTAGAGAGCTAAATTCGACACAACGCGCTGTCTATTACTACCTTCAGATTTTAGGTTCTGATGGCAGTTGGATGAACTTCACCGCCCAAGACATCCAAGACATAGCAGCAGATTTAGGGATTTCAAAACGTACTCTATACAGCGCTTTAAAAGTTCTCGGTCAGCTTGGCTGGATTGAATATAACAAGCCAACCGGAGCATATTTAGTTTCATTTCAACAAACCCGTAGTTTCTAAACCCCAAAAAATTATGACATTCACCCAATATGCCCCTCAACCCAAAATTGAGGGCAAATTTTACCCACTACAAACCGAGGAACACATGAAGGCTTCCAGAGAACTAACAAAAGCGCAGATGATTGTTTTTTACTACTTCAAAACAATAGATCCTTTTGGGGAGAAGTGGATAAACATCAACATTACTGAACTAGCCGAGCAGCTAGGGCTATCAAGAATCACTGTTTCTAGAGCTTTAAAAGTTCTTGATAACCTTGGCTGGCTTGAGTTTGAGCTAACGTCCATTCAAGGGCGGGTACGGTCTGAGCGAAGTAATGAATGTGCTGAACCGATCGCAAATGATTGTGATGCACTCGCAAACGACTGCAAACGATCGCAAATGATCGCTTTAGGAAATTTGACGTCGCAAACGATCGCAAATGATCGGGTTCGATCGCAAATGATCGGGCTAGATCATTCGCGATCGGAGGAGATCGCAAATGATCAAGTTAAGGTTCTAGAATCCGCACCAAACAAAGGTTTCACGCCCTCTAAGACTAATAAGACTATTTATACTCTTCAGACTCTCTCTACAAACGAAAACGAAAAACCAAAAACTGAGAGAGAGATCGGGAAAAAAGATAAAGATAAGTTTCGGAAATTTGCAGCGGGCAAAATGGAGCAGCTACCAAAATACCCAGTGCTGCCCAAAAAATGGATCGACAAGAACTTCACGGAATTATGGGCAGAATACGAAGAATTAGAAGGGCGTAGGAAAGAGATGGAGGAGCGAATAAGGGAAAGTACCGAAAAACCGCAAGACACGGTTTTAGACCCGATTATTGCGGCGGGTTTGGCATCTGGCGAAATTTTGGAAATTGACCCAACTTACAAAATGCTCAGGGATGCGGATGGACATTGGCATCATCAGCACGAATGGATCGAGCGGAAAAACATCATGTTGGCTGAAAGTTGATGCCGATTCTATAGTCAGTTGATTGAGCGATCGGCTTGGTCGCTGCGATCGCTGCAAATGATTCTGTATCAAAGTAACACTGTGATACAAAAGCGATACAGAATCAAAATGACTAACGACGCAAGAAAATTTGAGTAAAGTAATACTCGCCTTTGAAATTCATCGCCACGCCCACGCCTGTTAGCTCATACTCGCCATCATATAGTTGTAGGATTGTCGCCGTAGACATCCCTCAACCAATAATCGACATTTGTTTGAGCGGGGTTAGCGTAGCCTAAATTCATCCCCACAGCAGTACCAGCACATTGATAAGGTCCCGTATTAATAATTTTTTGATTGACCTGCTGCAAAACTTCACGATCCAACGAGATATCACCTCTAGCCATAGCTTGGCTGTGTTTTCTAGCTTGCTGACTGAGCCAGTCATCTAGAAGGAGCGGCGGCAAACCCTTAGCCTCACGATGCCTATTGATTTGCTCGTAAACCGATTGCTCCATTGAATTGAGCGACTGAGGTGATTCTGTATCACTACTGATGTTTGATACAGAATCAACTGGGTTTTGAAGCTGGCTGGTCTGCTGGGAAAAATCATTAATTCTTGATGATGTATCATTTAGACGATGAGAAACATACCTAGAAGTAAAAAGAGAAAGACAAGTAACGCCAAGGGCAACTAAATTAAATAAGTTTTTCATCGTTTTAGTAACAGCTAACCGATTGATTGCCGCTCTCTTGAATCTCAACATACACTTTGGCATCGGCTGGGCAAGTAGTAAGCTCGTTACCACTCCTAAGCTGTATTTCACGGGCAAGAGTACAACTATTGAACTGTCCTTTCTCATCAAAAGAAATTCTGCTACTAGCTTTGCAAGGAAAGTAGTTGTTACTTAATCCAATATTTGCCTCAATACTTAAAAAGCAGCTTTCCAGCGACCCATTAGAGTAGTTACTAGCTGTACCAGCCTCACAGGATACGGCTGCTTTTGCAGCTTGAGGCATCGTACTAATAGAAATAAAGCTGAAGGCTGATAGAGAAGTCAATAATAATTTAGAAGCTTTCATACAAGAACAAGGCAAGTAATTTAAAGCGGTGGATTACTTACCTATTCTCAGCTTGAGCAGTTTATAGTAGCCTCAGAACTATCACGGGAATCGATATAAAGATTGTGCGATCGCCCTTGCCCACACAAGCAACATTGAATTCAAAATCTCAAAGCTAAGGAAAGAGCGATCGCTTTTTATACTATCTGATCGAGTAAAGCATGGGCTAGAGATAATTTGCCACTAGGTGACAACCGCTTAATTAGCGTTACTGATTCGATAAAGCTAGGCGAATTAATAATATCTTTCTTAAGGTGTGGATTGCTAAAGCTACTCAAAGCAGCAAAAATAAGCTCGATCTTTCTACTCTTAATTAGGGAATTAGTAGCTTCAATCAAAAACATATCAAGCTGCGCTTCTTCGGTTACTGGCTGGTATTGGGTTGCAAGCATCATCAACTACAGTAGTAATACGGATGATCTAGTTTTACCCAGTTTCAAGCCGTTACTATCAACTACCTCTTAATCGGATATTGCTTGAGCATCTCGTCGCCAGGCACGATCGTAGTCCAAAATTTGTAGTTCTTATTTTCGGCGTACCGAGCATCTTGCTTTAGCAATTTCATAAATTCCTTATGCCCTGCACGAGTGCGCCCTACCAAGCAGCCAGCCGATGCATTAAATATTTTGGTTACTGGCAAATCGTAGCCCCAATGCTGATTAATGCCGAATAACCCGCGATCTGCAAAGTCTCCAGTTCGCCTGTAATCCTTGTTGTAATCGCGCCAGACGACTACGGGCAAGACTTGAACTAAAGCTTCGTGCGCGTCTCTTTTACCGTGAAAGCCAACAGACCAGCCCTCGTACTGCCCAAAAGCGATCCGCGCTGCGCCCTTAGAATTCATTGGGTGCTGCGTGTAATAGTCCCCTGGCTCAGTCGTCGCTTCCCAGTTGCCTAAAATTTTGGGCTTATCTACAATTTCAATTACTAGGCGGCGATCGTTAAATTCGTTAGGGCGATCGGCGTTGAGTGTCCCGTCAGCGTTGCAGCCTTCCACATACACGATGTTGTAGCGCCTGGGACCTGTAAAGATTTGAAATTTCTTGGCAACCATCCAGCGCACAATTGAGCTTGCAAAAGAAGTATCCAAAGTTGATGTTAATGCTATATTCACTTATCCTCTCGTGGTATCAACTGTCCTAAATATCCACCAATTCCAATTTTTGCTAAATCGCCAAATGTCATCCGAAAAGAGCGATCGACAACTGCCAGATACAGTACCCCAGTAACTAAAATCAAAATCACAAACGAGCGCGTATTGAAGCGCTGCAAAAGATTATTCATCTTCTTTGATAGCCTTCAATCGCACATTTGAAAATGATAAAGCTTTAAGCTCAATCAGATTTTGATCGATGCGATCGCACCTATTGTCTATATCTTTGCGAACCTCTCGAAACTCATGCTCAAAAGTTTCTGTTTGAAATTTAAAAGCCTCTGCAAGCGACTTGTAATAATTTTTTAAATGCTCGTAATCTCGTTGTGCTGCATAGCCTTTGATTACCGATGTACGATAAAGAGCAATGCAGCCAAGTACGCTAGTAATTATTCCTAAAGTGGTTCCAATTAGCCCCGCCCATACTACTATTGTGTTCATTTGTTGAAGTTTTCAATGATAAGTAATAGTTACTTAATAAAGAAAAGTTGCTCCATAAATTCTCTTTCTATTGTTGCTCCTGTGTACTCCCACAGTCTCACTCTTAAGCCATTCTTTAGCCAAGAGACAGGAGTAAAAACAAAACTGTAGCTGTCGTACAATCTGGGAACTGCGAATATTTTTTGTCTGTTTAGAGGCACAACTAGAGCAGTAATCTCAACTATCGGTATAGTAGAAACGGTTTGCTGCAAATATCCTGCCCGCCGCCACTTAATAGGAGCAGAGCTTGAAATACTTTCAACTTTGATAATTTGAGACTTAAATTTATAACTGCTAGCGATCGGCAAACTATTTTTAGTAGTATCTGACCAGTTAAAACTAGCAGCTAATCGCCAACTGTTACTAAGCATTTTCCTACTATCTAAGTGTTGCCTCTGCCCACTGCATGCGAGATCCTTGAGGACTAATTAAGGCAACTACACCTTTACTCTTGCCAGCGCCAGTATGAAAGTATTTAATTACATCATCTAGAGTTACGCCGCTTGGTATGGGCATAGCAACTGATTTGTATAGTCCGGTAGAACCCGTAATATTTTTAGGAGCTTTGAAAATCAAAGTTACCGATTTTCGCTTATAAGATCCCTTCTGATATCTAGTTGTAGTTGCTGTACCGCTAGCAGTTTTATAGCGTACTTGTTGAGTTGGTAAAGTGCGAATTGGTTTGAATCCCAAAGCATCAGCTACGCCCTGCTTGATATAGATAAGTCTGCTTGCAGGTTTACCGCCCCCAGTCTTATCGCGCCCGAAAGGAAGCTGTACTAAAATTCTCGATCCTTTTGTTGGACCCCTACGAGTTGCCATAATTATGCTCTCCTAATTTAAAATTTCAAAAATTAGTTTATAGATAATCTGTGGCAACTACTTCAACGCCGCCTTGGTTCGATCTAGTTGGAGTAACAGGAATACTTGCAGCAATTGTGGCTGTTCTTGCTTCTAAATCAAAGCTAACTGTAATGTTGTTAACAGGATTAGTAGTAATACTTGCCTCGCTTACACTAAGTAGTTGTGCTACTTCTATGAAAGCACCGGGGTAAGTAGGAGATTTTAAAGTGCTACCAGATCCAAAAGTAATCGGACTATCAATATAGTCTTCTGCTGCTATAGTAATCGTACCGTTTGCGGCTGAGGATGCTATTACAGGCAATGTTGCTGCTACTGCTGCTGTACTAGCTTCTAAATCAAAAGTGATTGTAACGTTGTTAACAGGATTATCAACAGTTGAAATACTTTTTTCAGCTTGATTAAGCAAGTAAGCCATTTCTAAAAATGCTCCTGGAATATTAGTAGAACTTAGAGCGTTGTTGCTACCAGGTGCAAAAGTTGACATAAATTACCTCATTAGTAATGACTAAGTAAAAAGCAGAACTAATCATGGTTAATTCTGCCCAAACCTCATTTACTTTATGACCGAATACCTATTGAATAGAAATCGGTGAAAGCACTGATATTACTAAGTTCTAGACTACAAAACTGCAGTCTACATTATAATATAGACTGCAGTTTTAATATCTGTGTCTCCACTCTGGATAAGGTACATCTTGCCCTTTTGGGTAATAATCAGCACGTATCGGTGTATATTTAACTACTTTTATTCTCTTTCCTTTTCTTTCAGTCATTCGCAAGTCATTAGTCAAGAATTTTGTACTAATGTATTTCTTATAATGATTGACTAATTTTTCTACTTCAGTTTCAGAAACAGCATTAACTACGAACTTACTATTGTCTTTAAGTATTAAAGTTCCTGTTGTGTTGCCTTTTGTATAAGGTACAGCGGTAGGTTTACGAGTGCCTTTGTAATGTGGGATTGTTAATTGATAGTTCGGATCCGTTCTCTTACTACGTGGATTTCTATAGCTAATTACTAATTGAGGTATGTTTGTAGTCCTTTTAGCAGTCCAACTTTCAGGTAAGGAAACAGAACCTAAATTATTTTTATTTAAGTGTCCTAAATCAATCCAAAATAACAATTCTTTAAGTAGGATGATTTGGGCTGTATCATCTTTGTCTATTAAACAGTTTTCTAAGATTAAATTGCGCTTGTTATTAACAAGCAACCGCGCATCATCTACTCCTTTATTAGCTTCTCTAATAGCACGCTTGACGTGTACGTTATGTACTCGCCCTAAAACTTCTCTAAATCTTCTCCAAGTAAATCTACTCATCTTCTAGATCTTTATCAGTGATTTTTGGCGTAAACTTGTCTACTTTGTGGGCATATTCAGCATCTTCTCTAGCTCTAAACTTCTCTAAATCATCAATAGCTTTGTCCAACTCTTTCTTCTGATTTTTAAGCTCTATTGATTGCTGTCTGACATTTACAACTTCACTAGATACAGTATCAATCGCGTTTGCTGCTTCCTCTAATCTAGTTATCCTTGTAAAGAATGGATTACTAAAATCATCGTATTCATTCATTGCGGCGTAGGCACGATCTTCTAGCACTCCAAACCATCTAAGAGCATTCCCGATCCTGCTAATTCTAGATCCAATCACACTTATAGCTCCTAGAATGCTGTATCCAATAGATGTAAATTTACTGAGAATATTAGCTGTTGCTTGATAGACGCGAACATATTTCTTATAGAGTTTTTCCCACTGCTCAACAGTCTGCTCTCCAAATATTGATTTAGCTGCTAATTCTACTTGCTTACCTATTAATGATTGAATATCTAAAGCATTGCCATCGTCATCTTTGATTCCAAAAGCATTTAATAAGCTTGAAGTTGCGCTCATTAATGTTTGTCCAAATCCACTAGATAGCATCCAGGCATTATGTAGAGTTGCAGCATAAGTTAGTAAATTTAGGGCGCGATCTAGCTGCAACCAACTAGATAGCCTCCCCAATTTTCCCGATATCCCACCATTTTTTATTGCAGGACCAAGTTTTGTATTTACTGTATTTAAAGTATTCTGGATGGGCTTCAACAAAGCTAAACTATTTAGATCTGCTCCTGCTCCTAGAATCTTGAATAATTTATCGAATAGCCCTCTACTAGCATTATCAGCAGCATTTTTAGCAGCATCATTAGCAAGCTTATTCATACACCCGCCAGGTTTTGTTGTTTGGCAAGTTCCCGTAGCTGCCGCATTGGCTAAGTTTTGGGGTAAGGTTTGTTGCTGAATTGTTGTATTAATCCTAAAAATCTGATTCAGCTTATTAATGGCTTCTTGATTCACTTTTTCTTGTAGTAATAATCTTGCTGCTAATGCTGCGATCGCTGCTGTAATGCCTGCAAGGATTGTAGGATTTATATCTTTTCCATCCTTCCCATCCTTCCCATCACGACCAGGAGCGCCATCACGACCAGGAGTACCAACTCGACCAGGAGCGCCATCACGACCAGGAGTACCAACTCGACCAGGAGTACCAACTCGACCAGGAGCGCCATCACGACCAGGAGTACCAACTCGACCAGGAGTACCAACTCGACCAGGAGCGCCATCACGACCAGGAGTACCAACTCGACCAGGAGCGCCAACTCGACCAGGAGCGCCAACTCGACCAGGAGTGCCAGCAGGTCCAGGAATCAAAGGACGGTTTAATGCCCGATCTGCTTTAATGTCTGCAAGTTTTGCAAGTTCGCTAGCACGCTGGGCAAGGATCTCAATTGGCGGAAGCTGGGCGATAACTCTATCAGCTTTAGTGTTGGCTGTATCTGCCGTGTTGCTAGCACGCTGGGCAAGGATCTCAATTGGCGGAAGCTGGGCGATAACTCTATCAGCTTTAGTGTTGGCTGTATCTGCCGTGTTGCTAGCACGCTGGGCTAGTACCTCGATTGGTGGAAGCTGGGCAAGAGCATTATTAGCTTTACTATCGGCAGTATTAGCAGTGCTTTGAGCAAAAGCAGCATTTAGTAGAGCGCGATCGGATTGACCCAAAGCTTGCATTGCCAAATTTTTATTAATGCCAATCAGCGAATAAGCTGTTGAAATATCGTTTCCTAATCTATCTAGCTCGCGATCGTGAGCATCCAAGCGTGGGAACACTATTTTTAATGTGGCATATAAAGCAAATAATCCCGCTATCGAGCCAGCCAAAGACAGTACATTTGCAGCAAGTAATAATACTTTGCCAAGTGCGCTGTTTGCCAATGTACTGGCAGCAGTAGCAGCACCTTGAGCTACTGCTGCTGCTCTAGTTGCTATCGTTGCTTTTGTCGCTGCTGCCGTCGCGGCTCCTTGGGCAGAAGTTCCTAGGGCTTTGGCTACTGCTGCTTCTGCTGCTGCCATTTTAGATTTAATGACCGCTTGAGTAGATTTCATACTCGCAAGTTCGCCTAAATCTATTGCCCCTGCAGCCAGTTTTCTTGAATGCTCTGCGGCTAGTGATGCCGATCGCGATTGTAATACTGCTGTTGTTACTTCAGGTCGCAATTGCTTTGTCAAAAATATTGACAAATCTGCTTGCTTAACAGCCCCAAAAGCCACCGCCGCAACTCCTGCTATTTCTGGCTTCAACAATTCTTTAGCTTTGTTTACTGCCCTATTAATTATTGATTCTTCATCTACTCTTTTTAGCTTGGCTACTTCTGCCCTTAAAGCTGCTAATTCGGTTTTCACTTCTGCACAACAATCAGCCATTATTTAATCTCCTTACTTGGCTTGCGATCGCTTTTATTTCCCCTGCGATTTCCTTGCATGGCAAACAGCAATAACCTGGGTAATTTGTAGATAAACATTTAGTAGTTCCAGGCGGGCATTCATCATCACAAGTAACTGTATATTGCGGTGATGATTGGTAAATTCTAGTAAGTGTAGATCCTTTGTTGTCAGTTACAATAAATGTGTATTCACCGACCCCGCTATAATCAACAGATTGAATACTAGCGCTATAAACACCTGTTGGATGAAAGTGATTGCCTGTATCAATACCGTTTTTTACTATGTGCATTGCATAAAAAGATTCGCCATACCTGTTAGGGCTAGCCGCTCCACAATTACCGCTACTACATACAACCAACCTTAAAGAATATCTATCGGTTGATACTCCTTCGCTATCAGTCCAAGTTACTACATAGTTAGGATGATGTTCGTGATTTTGTTCGTAGTCACAAACAATACTAACGGTGTTATTTCCAGTATTATTAACAGTCACACTTATTTCAATTGGACACTCTTTAAACTTTAACGTTTCTTGAATTGGATAATTAATATATACAGTTGCTTGAGTATCATCTAATTTGCAATGAGTAGCCATAATTATAAAAAACTAAAAGCATAATAAGATTTAAAGTAAGAATAGATATTAGTACGTTCTTGACTTGATAATAAATTAGGGTATATTAGGATTTCTGCTATATCTTGGTTTTGTAAATATCTACCACTACTAAAAGCATCAGCCCCAACGATAGGGTTTTTATCCCCTACTGTTGAATTGTTATTTGCAATTTCTAATATGTGGAACACACCTGTATCAAAAGGAACTCCTACATTAAAATTTTGAATATCACCGCTTGACTGCAAAACGTTATCAATATAAGCATTAGTAAGATCGCCAGCAGTTAATTTGTTATTAGTTGAGCGAATACCTGTAGCAACAATAGTTTCATTGCTAGCAGGTACTTTATCTGAACTACCGCTTCTATAAGCTAAGTATCCATCATAGTCGGAAAAATTATTATTATCGTTCTTTCTAAATATTAAAAAGATAATCTTAGCTGTGTAAGCTTCAGTATTATGCTTTAAGGCACTATTATTAAAATTAATTGCTGCTTTACCATTAATAGCATTAGCGATCAAAGTAGGATTACCGCTAAAAGGTATTAAATTATTTTTACTAGGTGACTTGTCTATTACAGAAGTAACTAGGTTGCCGTTTAAAGTAACTTCATCTGCTCTATACCATTTAATATGACCAGTGGGAGGATTTGCAGCAGGAGAATTTGGGCTTGTTGAGCCTTCACTACCAACACCTATGTATTGCTTAAGTGTGGATAGCTTTACTTTTTTTATGCCTAGCGTACTAGCTTCTTGAATAAGCAAAATATCATCATCTCGCAAGTTAGTAGATTCTACAAACTCATTGTATTTCATTGCTTTCTATTACAAAGGTATCGAGTGCATAAGGTAGAGATTGAAAGGCAATATATTGACGTTTCCAATAGAAAACATTTAGTAGCTCATATCTATCCTTATTGTTATAAGTAATAGCTTGATTATTTTCATTGGTAATAGGGTGACTATTTTCATCTTCTATTAATCCCTCAAATTGCTTGCAAGCATTCATTACAAGTGCTACTAATAGGCTTTCTGCTGTATTGGTACTCCTAGTAGATAGATTAAATAGATCGCCTTTATTGATTACCAGGCGATCGCTATCTTGATACGCACTTGCCCCAAATAGTTGCTGCAAGGATAGATTAGTAGTCATCTGGGTCGATGTTTGCGCCAGTATCTAGTTTTTGTAGATTCACTGAGTAGGTGCTTTGCCTATAGGTTGCATTGTTACGAGTAACCAGAGTTTGAAAATTGAAATCTGCTTCTGCAACCGTGATGGATTGGTCGGGATTGGATTCCTGAGCGGCGGGGGTAAGAGAATTTTTAGCCAGCAGGAGCAAAGATACAAATAAGCTTTCAGCCGTGTTGCTGGCGGCGGCGGTTAATCCCACCGTTGCCAAATCCGCTTTAGCAATTGTTAGGGTAGTAGCAGTTTGTGCCGCGCCTGGTCCAAATACTTGAGTTAATGTCGGTTCAGCCATAATAAGTAATACGTATAAACTGAGCCGATGCTAGCTTCGAGCTAAGGATTTGGCATCGTTGCAAATACGGTTAAAATCGCCTTAGCGCGATCGCTTACAATTGAGGTTGAACCCGCGATGTTTGTAAAATATTGCGAAGAGATCCTGCTAAAAGCAGGATCTACATCCAAGGATAGATCGAGTATTTTAGGCACAAATTAGGCATTTATCAAGGCTATCCGCTTCAAAGCCTTGTCTAGTATCATTTACAGCTAGTTGTATAATGGTCTGCAAAACCTTTATCCCCCAGTTCAAATCTGGGTGTCGCCTTGTTTCCCTATATAAATAATTACCCCAAAACCTCGACTTATCCAAAGTTTTAGGGTTTGCAACTTATAGCTGTACTGCGATATCTGAAAAATTAAGCTAAGACAGGTGCGATCGCAAATTAGTTACTAGATATCCTCAAACAATCAATTTCTTGGCTACAAGCGAAGTAATTATTACTTATCTATTCTCAACTTGAGCAGCTTCTAGCAACCTCAGAATTAATATGGTAATCGATCTAAAGTTTTAGCGATCGCTTGCCAATTATTCAGCAACTTTCTAGTTCTAGCTTGTAGTGAGTTCAGATAGCTAGTGACAGATATAGAAAAACAAATAACTCCCAAAGCAACCCAAGCATTTTGCTTCTGCTGCATTGATTGCTAGTCCAAATTATTGCTTTTCTATTTTCACCATTGAGTAGGAGCGATCGCTTCTGACTTACTACGGAGGCGAAAATAAAGTTTTAGCGATCGCTAATCTACAGACTGCATATTCTTGATTGTTGCAAAAAACTTAATTTGATTGGATTGAGCGCTCGCTTGTTACTTAAACAATCTCAACTGTTACATTATTTATGCCAATCCTTAAATAACTCTAATGAGAGATTGCTTTTGTACTACTTTATGGTCAAGCTGGATATAATTTTTTATTAAATTATATGTGTTTGAACTTTAAAATTTAACTACAATGAAGATGCTAGTACCTATTGTTAAAATATTTATCTCAAATATATTAGTTTTTCCAGCGTTGACAAACTATAAAATATATGATTTGAAAACCTAAACAAATTTTAGCAACTACAAAATCTCGATACAAAAGTTATAATCAAGTAAAATCTATCTAAATATACACTTCTTACAACTAAAGCATAGGCTTTGCCCTATGATAGAATTTTCAGCAAAGTTATAAACAATATAACCAAGGATTTCTAGGAATGTCAGCAGCCGCACAAGTTACAGACTCTACCTTTAAGCAAGAAGTGCTAGACAGCGAAGTGCCAGTTTTAGTCGATTTTTGGGCGCCCTGGTGCGGTCCTTGCCGGATGGTAGCCCCAGTAGTCGATGAAATTGCCCAACAGTACGACGGTCAAGTTAAAGTTGTCAAACTCAATACTGATGAAAATCCCAATGTTGCCAGCCAATACGGAATTCGCAGTATCCCAACACTGATGATTTTTAAAGGCGGACAAAGAGTTGATATGGTAGTCGGTGCAGTACCGAAAACAACTTTATCTAACACTTTGGAAAAATATCTTTAGATAATAGTCTTAAATCTAAATCAATACAAAGCACCTGGCGATCGCTAGGTGCTTTTTTGTCAGCCAATAGAGTGCGATCGCGCCAATCGTACCCCAAAAATCGATAGAATAGAGTGCCAGTTGTGCCGCAGCACTCATGAATCCATCTCCCTCCTTCGATCCCCTCAGTTCTTTAGAAGCCGATATTGCCGAATTACTAGACAAACTGCCAAACTTACAAAATCGGCAATTAATCGGGCAAACCCTAACTACAGTTATACGGCTTGCTAGCAGCGAGATCGATCGCCTAGACTGGAAGATTCTATCTGCTTCTCTAGCAGACATGGAACGGGGATTAGAGCTATTTCATACCTACAGGCACGTCCGTAAAGTAACAATTTTTGGTTCTGCCCGCACACCATCAACAGCCCCAGAATATCAGATGGCGGCTGACTTTGCCCGCTGCGTCAGCAAACTTGGATTTATGGTCATGACAGGCGGCGGCGGCGGCATCATGCAAGCAGGAAATGAAGGTGCAGGAAGAGATAATTCCTTCGGCTTGAATATCCAATTGCCTTTTGAACAAGAAGCAAATCCTGTGATGCAAGGCGATCCTAAGCTAATTAACTTCAAGTATTTCTTCACGCGCAAGTTATTTTTACTCAAAGAAAGCGATGCTATAGCTTTATTTCCTGGAGGCTTTGGCACTCAAGACGAAGCTTTTGAATGCATGACTTTAAGCCAAACAGGCAAATTCGGTCCTATACCAATAATTTTAGTCGATCGCCCTGGTGGCTGTTACTGGCACGATTGGAGTGCGTATATAGATAAACATTTAGTCAAAGAAGGTTTAGTAAGTCCTGACGATCCCAGCCTTTACACGCTTACTGACAACTTAGATGTAGCTTGCAGTGCTATCACCCGTTTTTACCAGGTTTATCACTCCAGCCGCTACGTACGCGAGAAATTAGTAATTCGTCTCAAAACAGAACTATCTGATGCTGATGTCGAACAATTAAATGCTGATTTTAGCGACATATTAGTTAAAGGACGAATTGAGAAAAGTCAGGCTTTACCTCAAGAAGCCCAAGATGAAACAGCTAAATTACCCCGCCTGGTTCTTTACTTCAACCAAAGAGACTTAGGGCGTATGTACCAAATGATTGCCAAGATTAATCAATTGGGTATGCCTACGCCTGCTGCTGCTCATCCTGAACGTAAGTAGGACAAGGGGACAAGGAGGATAAATTACCCTTTGACAAAGAGCAATCGCTTGCTTGTGGCTACAGTTTAATTACCAAAATAATCGCCACTACACTTTTACAGCATAATGGCGGTTGTCTAAAATTAGTTGCTATTAATTATCGCTGAGAACCCAATGAACTAAGGTACGAACGCCGTACCCTGTAGCGCCAGGGTTATTGTAACCGTTTTCCTTATCTGCCCAAACGGGACCTGCAATATCGATATGCGCCCAAGGAGTCTCTTTGACGAACTGCTTTAAAAATAATGCAGCAGTAATAGAACCACCAGGACGAGGACCAGTATTTTTCATGTCAGCGATGGGCGATTTTAAGCCTTCAAAATACTTTTCTTCCATTGGCATCCGCCACATCTTTTCCCCAGCGATTTCCGCCGCGTGTACTAGCCCGTTAGCAACATTATCGTCGCTACTCCATAAGCCAGCAATATCATCGCCCAAAGCAATCACGCAAGCGCCTGTAAGCGTCGCTAGATCGACGATCGCATCTACGCCCAATTTCTCGGTAAATACTAGCGCGTCAGCTAAGGTCAGCCGCCCTTCAGCATCGGTATTATTAACTTCAATGGTCTTACCATTAGAGGCTGTAAGAATATCGCCAGGGTGGATAGCATGACCTGAAATCATATTCTCCGTCACAGCACTAATAAAGTGGACTTCCACATCCGGCTTGAGTTGGGCGATCGCTTTAGCTGCCCCTAGCGTCGCCGCCGCGCCGCCCATATCCATCTTCATCGTTTCGATGCCGCTGCCCGCGCCTTTGATGTTCAAACCGCCAGAATCAAAGGTTACGCCCTTACCGATAATCGCTAGCTTCTTTCTCGGCGTGCCATCTGGCTTGTAAGTTAGGTGAATAAATTTTGGCGGCAAATCTGAAGCTTGAGCAACTCCTAAGAAAGCCCCCATTCCCAAACGTTCGCATTCTTCCCGTTCGAGAATTTCCACTTGCAAGCCGTGTTCGGAGGCAATTTGTTGGGCTGTTTCTGCCATCGCTATCGGAGTAATTGTATTCGCTGGGGCAGCTACTAATTGCCTTGCTAAAATTACACCTGTGGCGATTTGATGAGCGCGGTTAATAGCTTCATTTTGTCCTCCTAGCCCAAGTAAATCTACCTGTTCTAAATTAATCGCATCTTCCTCTGGTTCTGACTTGAAGCGGCGATCTTGGTACAAACCAAGCTCAATTCCTTCAGAAACAGCTTGAGCTATTTTTGCTGAATCGTTGTTGCCTAGAGGCAAACTAATTCCTAAAGTTTTGCACTTTTCTTTTTTAGCTAATTTAGCGATCGCTGCGCCATAACGCCGCCAACTATCCAATTTCAGCGTTTCGGGTTTGCCAAGTCCAAATAGCATGACTTTACGCACAGCACTACCACCGCCAACTCTAGTGACGGTGCTGCTGCCTTCTTTGCCTTTAAATTCAGTCTCTTCAATTATTTCTTTGAGCAAACCAGAGAGTTTGCTATCCAACTGGTTTAACTCGTCAGATTGCTCGATGCTATCTTCAAATAAACCTAAAGCTAGGGCATCTCCAGCCCAATCTAGTAGTGGAGTGTCAACTGCTCGAATTTCCATCCGCGTGTTCTACTTAAAGCTGATTTCTTCCAGTATTGCGTAAAATTTATGCTCCTAGCTTGTAACTAGATTTTTTTAGCAACTTGGCAAACTGAAAGATAGGAGGCGGGAATGCTACTAATCTCGTTACTTACTAACGCTGCTTTTAATTCTGCAAACAAAGTGTCTCGCTTATACGCTTCTAACTCTATATACGGCGAGTAGGTGCTCAGAAGCATCAGATAATCATCAATACTATAAGTCGCTTTGCAGGGTAGATATTCAGCTACTAAGTTTTCAAACTTGCCCGAATCAACTACAGCTTGAGCAAACTTACCCAGACTTTGTTGTTGAGTTTCGCTGTCTTCATATTTGCCTAGAGAAGGAGCATGAATTTGATATACTTCATGCATTATTTGGTAAATATCATATTGGGGCTGAACGGTAGCATTCCAAAGCAAAATTAGCGCACCATTGTCACGCAAAACAGCAGCAGTTTTTGCAAATCTAATTTCTGGCGAAACCCAATGCAAAGAGGTTGCAGCCAATACAGCATCAAACTTTCTTTCGCCTAATTCCCAATCTTCAAAGGTAGTATTCTTTATTTCTACATTGGGATATTGGGCGCAGTTCAGCGAGGCGAATTGATAAGCTTCTAGGCTTGGTTCGAGGGAAACTAGGGAAAAGCCTCTTTGAGCAAAGGATAGGGTAGCAGTACCAGGACCGCAACCTATTTCTAAGATAGATGCACCTGCACGCAATCCTGCTAGTTCTATAGCGCGATCGCATAATGCTTGAGGATAGCGTGGTCTAACGCGGTTGTAAGCCTCTGCTACTGTACTGTACCAAGTTTTGCGTTGTTCGAGAGGGTAGATATCTGCACCAAACTTAGGTTCTTCTTGCTGGGAATCTTGCATTGATTAGATAAATGCGATCGCTCTTTATTGCTCCAGATAGTTTAGCAAACGGCAAAACCCTCTACTCTTGATGCTCAGGAATCGTTAGCAGCAGATTAGTTTGCATATACTATGATTTTAGGGGAGCAGAATTGATATGAGCGTAACTTTGCAATTACCCCCAGTTCTTAGACTTACTGACGAGCAATTTGAGCAACTTGCTTTTGCTAATCGCCAGTTGCAACTGGAATTAACAGCTAGTGGAGAATTAATTATTATGCCGCCAACTGGGGGAGAAACAGGCGATCGCAATTTTGAATTAGCTGGGCAACTTTGGTTATGGAATCGTCAAAACAGGCTGGGAAAAGCTTTTGATTCTTCCACAGGTTTTCGCTTACCTAATGGTGCAACTCGTTCTCCTGACGTTTCGTGGATAAGGATAGAGCGATGGAACGCACTAACTGGGGAGCAAAGAAAAAAATTTCTACCTTTATGTCCAGATTTTGTCATTGAACTGGTTTCTGAAACTGATGAGTTGGCAGAAACTCAAGCAAAAATGCGGGAATACTTAGAAAATGGCTTGCAGCTAGGTTGGTTAATTAATCCTAAAGCTAGACGAGTAGAAATTTATCGCCCAAACCAAGAATTTGAGATTTTAGATGCTACAACTTTATCTGGTGAGGATGTTCTGCCAGGATTTGTTCTAGATTTACAGCCAATTTTTGCTTAAAAGCGCGATTATTGAGCAAATGCTGCTAATTAGGAGGTTGTCATGGTAGCAGTTCCAGAAAGACAATACCTAACTCCCCAGGATTATTTAGACTGGGAGGAAAAACAATCAATTAAATATGAATACATAGATGGCGAAGTTTTTGCCATGACAGGGGGAACGATTCCCCATAACGATTTAGCAGTTAACCTCACAACAGCTTTAAAAAATCATCTGCGAGGAAAAGGATGTAAAGTCTCAATGGCAGATGCCAAGGTTGGTGTGTCAGAAAATGGTCCATTTCACTACCCCGATGTGATGCTTACTTGTGATGAACGAGATAGGCGGGCGATTCAAGTTATCTATCATCCCTGTTTGATTATTGAAGTTCTTTCTCCTAGCACTGAAGCAAACGATAGAGGAAAAAAGTTCCAAAATTATCGCCGCATTTCTACATTAAAGGAATACGTATTGATAGGTTCTGAGCAGAATATTATTGAGTGCTATCGATTGAATGAAAAGCGAGTTTGGGAGCTTTATACCTATACAGAAGGTACTGAATTTGAATTAAAAAGTGTCGATTTTAGCTGCTCGATTGAGTTAATTTGCGAGGATGTGGTGTTAGAAGCCGTTGAGGAAGATGAAGTCCAAGAAGTTCGACCTTAAACAGCGACTCTAACTACTTTGTAACTTAACTAGACTATGAATGGATAGAGAACATATCAATCGGCGCTTAAAGATTTTTCTCATTTAAAAACGCAAGGGAAGCGATCTTAATTTTGATACTGCTTAAGTGATTCTAATATCTGCTGTCGTCCAGTTGTTGGGTCGTGAGATAAAACTGTAACATCGCTGCGTACAGCAACTATTTCTTTAAGAATGTCTCTAACAGAGCGTCCCTTTGCTTTCTCTTGTTGAATATAATTTTTGATTTCTCCAATTTCTATGTTTTCAAGGTTCACAACAATTCTCCTTCTGAATTAATGATATAAAGATGTTTTACAAGTTCATCATCGCAACTTTTAATTTCAATAAATAACAAACTACCGCTCATGTATAAATTGTAGAGGCAAAACCTTATTTGAGCGAACGTTTGAATGTAGTCACAAAGAACTACCCATTGAATCTCGTTCGGGGTTTCAAACATTTTGATTTGACTAACTATTTTAATTTTAATTGACTAGGTGTAGCGACGCATCTATTCCTAATAACCAATTCAAGTTCCGCATTCTATCCAAGGTTTATAATTTTTGCTAGTACCTTGTCTGCGTCCTTCTTATTACATATCGCTCAAGTTTGGCTTGCATCCATTCTCTTACATCAATACCTTTAATGGAAGAAAAAACGGTGAAACCTATGCTTCTCAATATGAGTGTAGGCTTTTCTATTACACGAGGTTGAGGTTCATCTACTTTTGCTACTCTACCGTTACTGATTTGGCTAAATTCCTGGGCTGATCGACATCTAAGCCACGTCGCGCTGCAATATGATAAGCCAATAGTTGCATGGGAATTGCTGTCAAAATTGGCGACAGTAACTCATCAACGGCAGGTAAGGGAATTAAATCGTCGAAAATTTCTTCTGCATGAGCATCGTCCATTTGCACGACACCAATTAGGCGCGAATCTCTAGCTTTGGCTTCTTGGGCGTTAGAAATAGCCTTTTCGTAAACGCTACCAGGCATAGCGATCGCAACTACAGGTACTTTAGCATCCAATAAAGCGATCGGTCCGTGTTTCAATTCGCCAGCAGGATAGCCTTCAGCGTGAATATAGCTAATTTCCTTAAGCTTCAATGCACCTTCTAATGCGATCGGGAAATTTATCCCTCTACCTACAAAAATGAAGTCTTGTGTCTCTGTAAATTGGTGGGTAAGTTCTTGAATATATCGCTCTTGACTTTCTAAAATTAACTCAATTTGGGCTGGTAATTGACGTAAACCAGTAACAATCTCTTCTAGACGTTCTTCTGATAATGTTTGCCGCCGAGCGCCTAAATCCAATGCCAACAAGTAAAAAGCAAGTAGTTGAGCAATAAAAGTTTTAGTTGCAGCAACGCCAATTTCAATTCCAGCATGAGTATCGATAACTTGCCCTGCAACTGATGCTATGGAACTATCCAACCGATTGGTAATTGCTAGTAGGCGCGGCTGATAAGCAGGTGACTTACCTATGCGGCGCTCTTTTTCCATTGTCAGCGCTGCTAAAGTATCGGCTGTCTCTCCCGATTGAGTTACGCCAATTATCAGGGTATTTGCAGTTAAAGGTGGTGGCGCATAGCGAAATTCTGAGGAGTATTGAACTGATGTCGGAATCCCAGCTACCTGCTCTAATAAATATTTACCTACTAAACTCGCGTGCCAGCTAGTACCGCAAGCAACTATTTGGATGTTTTCTACATCTTTGCATAATGATTCTGGCAAGCCTAAATTTATGACATCTGCGGCATCTAGATAAGCCTCTAAGAAGGCTCTAACCACTCCTGGTTGCTCGTATATCTCTTTGAGCATGAAGTGTCTAAAACCTTGTTTTTCCACCATTACCGGATTCCAGTTAAGGGTGCGCGGGTGCTTCTTGAGGCGATCGCCCGCAAAGTTATATACTTCTACTCCTAATGGTGTCAGCCTTGCTAGTTCGCCATTTTCTAACGTTAATACTGCCCTAGTATGGGGAACTAAAGCAGGCGTATCCGAAGCACAGAAAAATTCTCCTTGTCCAAAACCAATCGCTAAAGGTGCTTGTTGGCGGGCGACAACAAATTCATCTGGGTAATCGGCGTTAATAACTGCGATCGCAAATGCTCCTTCTAGCCTATTTACTGTCTGTCTGACTGCTTCTAGAAAAGTTAGGTTATCTGCTTTTAAAAACTGGGCTATCAGGTGAGGAATAACTTCTGTATCGGTATCGGAGCGAAATTCATGCCCTAATTGTTTCAATTCTTCGCGCAGTTCGCGGTAATTTTCAATAATCCCATTTTGGACTACTGCTACTCGCTTGGCTGTATCCATGTGTGGATGGGCGTTGTATTCTTCTGGTTTGCCGTGAGTTGCCCAGCGAGTATGTCCGATGCCAATTTTTGCAGGGTTTTCGATTCTTTCTAGTTTCTCGCGCAAGTTGTGCAATTTGCCCTTTGCTCGGACGCAATGCACTTCGCCTTCTAAAACCGTCGCTATTCCAGCAGAGTCATAGCCTCGGTACTCTAGTTTTTCTAAACCAGAAAGTAAGATTTGTGTAGCTGCTTGAGTGCCAATATAGCCAACGATTCCGCACATAGCCGATCCCACTAGGTCTTTATGTATGTAAAAGCTACAAGAGCATTGGGCAGATCGTCAAGCCGCAAAGAGGCAATTCGTAATTCGTGCATTCGCGCATTCGTAATTATGGAACGGTCGCTTGCGACCGATAAAGCTTGGTTGTTGTCCTGTATTCGCACATTACCTCTTTAATGCGCGAATTATTTTGGTCAAGATGATTTGTAATATGCGATCGCCTTTAGCAACATAAGCTAACAAAAAAATAGGGAGTTAGTTAACCCCCTTATCAATAATGTTTTGTCAAACGTAGTCCGAACGCAGCGCTGAACGTAACAATTGCTGTTTTGGCGCTTGCTTGTTAGCACTGCAAGAACTTGAAGTAAAATGCCAATTTAATACGCTAGCCCCATACTGCGAGTAGTTTCCGCACCCAGGTAAACCCGAATACTAAGGAAATCAGTAGGACAGGCAGTTTCGCACCGCTTGCAACCTACACAATCTTCTGTACGGGGGGATGAAGCAATTTGACCTGCTTTGCATCCATCCCAAGGAACCATTTCTAAAACGTCTGTAGGACAAGCGCGAACGCACTGAGTACAGCCGATGCAGGTATCGTAAATTTTGACTGTATGAGACATTGAATCAAAACTCCAAAACGAGTGTTGTTATTAGTGACAAACTCATAATTAAGGCATAGTCTACCGCACAGGCGCTCGCACCTTCAGCAAAAGGCTACAGAACTTTAAATTCCGTAATACTTGACTTTATTACACATTTAAGCAGAAGCTTCTAACTTGTGTATAAAAGCATTAATTAAAGATTTACAATGTATTAAACCAGATATTACGATTGTGGCAATGAGCAGATTGAGGGCGACTGAGACAACTGAGCAAGCGCGAAATGCTGGTGTTGCTAGCTTTTTACTCAAGCTATTTGCGGCTATGGATTGATAGCAGGCATTGCAGCAAGCTATCGCTTGTACTTTACCCATTCATCATTAAAGTAGGGTACGTTTTCAAGTCGCACCCCATGCAATCTCACAAGAATTTTTAATCTAGAACTTCCACCTGCAGTATTGAAGCTATTTTCTAACCGCTGCACCAATTTTCATATATTCGTTGTGGCATTGATGTTGCAGGCTGCTTGCAGTAATCTACTAATGCTGTTGTTGGTTGCTTTTCGGCTCGTTGATGGGCTATTTCTGATTGCAGATCGTCTACAATATCCCAAGCAGCAGTACACTCTATAGAATCTGCCCCTTTCTTAGCACAGCTAATGCCAGCATTTTCAATTGCTAACTGGAGTTTTTGCTCTAACAAAATTTCTTGGGGTTGCAGGGTAAAGTTACTTTTGCTCAAGATGTCAGATATCGAAACTATCCCTAACAGTTCGCCTTGAATTACAGGCGCTACGTGCAGATGACAATCGGCAAATAATCGCGCTACATATTCCACACCTAAATCAGGATTGACGACAATACAAGGTTTAGTCATTACCTCATAAACGCGCACTTTGGTAGGATCTTTGCCAAACGCTACCACCTTACAGACAATATCACTTTCAGTAATAATACCGTAAGCATCTTGTGGGTGGCGACGCTCTACAACTAGCGCCCTCCAGCCTTTCTCTTGCATCAGCTTTATTGCTTCAACAACCGTTGCTGAACTGCGAATAGTTATTGTATTCCTACTCATAATGTCTGCTGCGTTCACGAGGTTAACCTCCTGAAAATCGATCGATCCAAATTAGAGAGTTAAGATCGTGCAACCTCTCTACAGTTATGGTTATATCCAAACAAGTTGAGGTTTTTGTGAGGAGGACAAAATTATGGAGCGAATTAGCGATCGCTCCAAACTATATTAATTAGTATCAGCTATAGCGTTCTTCTGCCCAAGGTTCTCCCCGACTGTGGTAGCCGTTGCGTTCCCAAAAGCCTAGTTCTTCACGCGGTAGAAACTCTAAACCATTAATCCATTTAGCACTTTTCCATGCATAGATATGAGGTATAACTGTACGCATCGGACCGCCGTGTTCGGCTGGTAATGGTTCGTCAAATACAGTATGGGCAAAAAAGTTTTCTTCTCGCACGAAGTCTGACATAGAAATGTTGGTAGTGTAACCGCCATAACAATGTTCCATAACATGAACGGCTTTCGGGTCTACCTCAATTAGTTTCATGAAGTCTGTAACTTTAATCCCTTTCCATTTGACGTCAAGCTTAGACCAGCGCGTGACGCAGTGAAAATCGGCTGTAAACTCATGTTGGGGTAATGCCATAAAATCCGACCAGGTGAAAGTCGCACTTTTGACTAAACCCCAAACTTTGAATTGCCAATCTTCCGTCTTGATTTGCGGAGTTTGTCCGTAGGTAAGGACAGGAAACCCTTTAGTTAAGTATTGACCAGGAGGAACGCGATCGCTTTGTTCCTCATCTGGTTTTTTAAAAAATTTACCTAGCATTAGTAACTTGGTTGACATCCTTACTTTATTTTGAAACAAAATCCCTCAAACCTAGATAAAGGATGAGGGATTTTCTTAATATTTAAAACTCAGTTACTCAAGGATTCGCTAGCTGTGTCTAAGCATAGGTAATCTGACTACAAATTACCACCTTCAATAATTGTGCGCTTAATTGTCTCGCCTGCACCCTTGACTGCTTGAGATACGTCCTCAATAATGTTAGTGCTTCCACCATCACTTGTCTTTTGCATTGCTGGAGAAGCCGGAGTACCGTGCAAGCGTGGATCGGGCTGCGGGGGATTGGGTTCTGGTCCAATAGGTTGAGGATTGGCTACGTACTCAAACTCACCTTTGCCGTCCATTGATGGACCTTTTGCCCAACGTCCTTGGGCGCTATCTTGTCCTTCTGAGTTGTTCCAGAACTGATATGCGTATTCGTTCTTCCCATATTCGTGGGCAATCTTGGGAACAACAGTTTCCTCAAAGCCTTCGCTCTTCAGGTCTTCAATTGCCGCTAGCCACTGGTTTTGGTGCATGGTATCGCGGGCAATCATAAAGCTGAGGTGGTCTCTTACGCCTGGATCTTCGGTCATCTCATACAACCGTACAGCCTGCATCAGACCTTGAGATTCAGCATGGAGATTAGAGCGAAAGTCTGCTAGTAAGTTGCCGCTAGCAACGATAAACCGACCGTTCCAAGGGAAGCCTACACTATCTGCTGGCATTGCACCCAAACCAGAAACGATCGCGTGCTGAGGGTTCATAGCTGCAGCTATTGCATCTCTGGCACTCGATCCTCCCATAACCGCACCTACTACAGGATCTTTCGCCCCATCTTCTTGCATATTTATTGGAGCTTTATCTAACAGATGGGCGATCATTGTCGCTAGCATCTCAACGTGACCAATTTCTTCAGTACCGATATCCAACAGCATATCGCGGTACTTTGCAGGTCCTCGGCAGTTCCAACCCTGAAATAAATACTGCATCATTACAGTCATTTCACCAAACGAACCACCAATGAGTTCTTGCATTTTTTTGGCGTAAACTGGATCTGGCTTTTCTGGTGGTGTGAAATACTGTAACTTTTTGGCGTGATAAAACATTTAAATTTCCTTACTTAGATTGTTTTCTTTGGCGAGAAATCTTATTAGCCACTGACAGCAAATTTATTTAAAGCGCAGATATTTGCTAGTGCTATTACTCTTCTAGGTAACTACTTAAATATGTTTGGAGCATCAGCCAGAAGTATGACAAAATAATATCCATTTGATATAAGCATTTATTCTTAAATGTCGCCTAGATCACTTGTTGGGCAAGCACTAAGATTCAGCTAGCCTTACAGAAATGCCTAGTTAAAATTAGGTAAATAAATTATTTTTTGCTTAAGCGCTGTGAAGTTCGCAATATCTATGCCGCAATTCAATGTATATATTTATGCTTAAAAAAGCACTTAGGTATAAATGCACAAATATTGATGTGCTATTAATCTAAATACACCCAGCGATCGCCTAGAATAAATTTAGATAAAAAATAAATTTCTAGGGTCAGTATGAACGATAGACAAATTTTGATTGGGCGGTATATAAAGAAATTGGCAGTTTATATAGTTGCGATCGCATCCATAGTTTTGCTAGTAGCTACTACAGACGCGCAAGCTGCCAATTTACCAGAAGCTACTGTATATAGAGATCCAGCGTGTACTTGTTGCGGTGGCTGGATAGAGCATTTGCAAGCAAAAGGATTTCCAGTTAAAAATGTGCCTACGGCTGATATGTTTGCCTTTAAGCAGAAACATGGAGTAACTGACGATTTAGCCTCTTGTCACACGGCGATTATTGATGGTTACGTAGTAGAAGGTCACGTTCCTAGCGATGATATTAAGCAACTTCTAGCACAAAAGCCCGATATCAATGGTATTGCAGTTCCAGGTATGCCTGTAGGTACGCCAGGAATGGAAATGGGGAATAAAAAAGATTCATTTGCTGTAGTTGCGTTTGATAAGCAAGGACGGACAAAAGTATTTAACCAATATTCGTTCTAAAGGCATAAAAAAGCAGTTACGTAAGACGTAACTGCTGTTAATTTTAGTCTTCGTCGCGTCCGTGAACTTGGGCGGGTGGGCTTGTAGCTTCAACGGCTGTAAAAGATTCTAAGATTTTGTAGGTGTGAGATGAACCTTTAGGTACTACCCAGGAGTTACCAGGTTCTAACAATATCATTTGTCCTTCAATATGTAGTTCAGCTTTGCCTTTAATGACGTAACCTACAGTTTCGTATTCCCGCGTAGCTGGGGGTTTGGCTTCTGAGGTTGGTTCTTCATTTTCCCACAGACGCATAGATAAGGATTTACCAGAGGCGAGATATTTTTGTCCTAATTGACCTTTGGGAGAATTAGTTGAATCTACCTTTTTTACACTTGTATCGCTCATATTTTCTACCTTGTAAGTAACAGTGGTTGGGCATTAATGCAGATGCAAAATAAGCTGGAGAACTTTTGACGCAAGTCTTTACCGTTTTAATATTGGGCGGTAGCAGGGAAAGATACAGTAGATAGAAGAAATGCGATCGCCAGACTTAGATGTTTCACGGTTTGAGTACGACTTTGATGCAGTTATCTTTTTTGTGCTTAAAGATTTCGTAGGCGTGGGGCGCTTCTTCTAATTTCAGCCTGTGCGTAATGATATAAGAAGGATCGATTTCGCCATTTTGAATGCGTTCTATTAACGGGCGGAAATATCTATGAACGTGAGTTTGTCCTGTTTTCATAGTCAAACCTTTATTCATAAAAGCACCCATCGGTACTTTATCGACAAAGCCAGTGTAAACGCCTGGTACTGATACTGTGCCACCTTTACGACAAGCTACGATCGCTTGCCTTAAAGCAGTAGGTCTATCTGTTTCCAGCCGCAGCGCTTGCTTTACTTCATCGTAGAATCCTTCTAAACCTGTGCCGTGTGCTTCCATCCCTACAGCATCCATGCAAGAATCAGGTCCGCGCCCGCCTGTCATTTCTTTGAGGGCTTCACCTGGATCTATTTCCTCGTAGTTGATGACTTCTGCACCACTTTGTTCTTTCGCCATTTTTAAGCGTTCGGGAACTCGGTCAATCGCAATTACCCTTTCTGCACCTAACATATAGGCGCTTTTAATTCCAAACTGCCCAACTGGACCGCAACCCCAAACTGCTACAGTATCGCCTGGCTTGATATCGCAGTTTTCCGCTGCCATATATCCAGTAGGGAAAATATCTGTAAGAAACAGAACTTGCTCGTCTGTTAAGCCATCAGGAATTTTGAATAAACCAGTATCGGCAAAAGGAACGCGAGCATATTCAGCTTGTCCGCCAGCATAACCACCTGTCAAATGCGAGTAACCAAAAAGACCAGAGGGAGAATAGCCCATAATCTTTTCTACCATCCAAGCATTGGGGTTGGAGTTATCGCATAGCGACCACAAATCGCGGTTGCAGAAAAAACACGAACCGCAAGAGATAGTAAAGGGGACAACAACGCGATCGCCTATTTGCACGTTTTTAACAGCGCTACCTAGTTCGACAACTTCACCCATGAATTCATGTCCGAGGATATCCCCAGGCTTCATAGTTGGGTTGTAGCCATCATAAAGGTGCAAGTCGGAACCACAAATCGCGGTGGATGTAATTTTAATAATGGCATCGCGCGGATTGAGAATTTTCGGATCGGGTACAGTATCAACCCGAACGTCATTAGTGCCATGCCAGCAAAGTGCTTTCATAAGGATTATTTAGTAATGTTTAGGGTTTGAGTACGACCTTGACGCAGTTATCTTGTTTTTGCTGGAAAATTTTGTAGCCGTGAGGTGCTTGTTCTAGGGGTAATTGATGCGTGACAACAAAAGATGGATCGAGTTGTCCGTTTAAAACTAAATCCAGTAACTTATGCATATACTTTTGACCGTGCATTTGCCCCGCCCTCATGGTCAAGCCCTTATTCATAACTGCACCCAATGGCAGTTTGTCTACAAAGCCACCATAAACACCCATAACTGACAAATTGCCGCCTTTACGACAAGCAACCATCATTTCGCGTAAAACGTGAGGACGATCTGTTTCTAGCTTTAACTTTTGTTTGGTTTGGTCGTAGAAGTCTTCAAAGCCTACTCCATGCGCTTCCAAACCTACCGCGTCAATGCAGCAATCGGGACCGCGCCCGCCTGTCATTTCCTTGAGTGCGTCGCCTGTACTAATTTCTTCGTAGTTAATAGTGTCGGCTTTGGCGTACTTGCGTGCCATTTCTAACCGTTCGGGAAAACGGTCAATCGCAATCACTCGCTCTGCGCCCATCATATAAGCGCTAATCATGGCAAATATACCAACAGCACCGCAACCCCAGACAGCTACAGTATCTCCTGGTTGGATGTCGGCTAATTCCGCACCCATGTAGCCTGTAGGAATAGCGTCAGAAATAAATAATAATTTCTCGTCAGGGATGCCTTGAGGAACTTTGACAACACCCACATCGGCAAAAGGTACGCGCACGTATTCTGCTTGCGCGCCTGCAAAGCCGCCTAATAAGTGAGAGTAGCCATAAATTGCTGACGTGACGCTACCCCAAAGCTTTTCTTGCATCCAGCCGTTGGGGTTGGAGTTATCGCACAACGACCACCGATCGCCTTTACAGTAGTAACAATTGCCACAGCCAATTGTGGAAGGTACGACAACGCGATCGCCTACCTTAAGATTATTTACTTTACTGCCAACTTCGACTATTTCCCCCATAAATTCGTGACCGATAATGTCACCTTTTTCTACTGTGGGAATATAGCCGCCATATATATGCAAGTCAGAACCGCAAATCGCTGTAGATGTAACTTTGAGGATTGCATCGCGCGGGTTGAGAATCGTTGGATCTGGCACTGTTTCCACTTGCACTTTATTAGCGCCTTGCCAGCATACAGCTTTCATTGATGATTTATTCCTTTTAACTACCTTTTGGTTGACCTTCTGTGGTGGCAATTTCGCCTGCTTCCATCAACATTTTGAAGCGACGCAAGTCATCGCCAATTTGCTGTTCTGGTTCTTCGCCAAACAACTTAGCTATAGTTGCTGTCACAGCGCCGCCAGGAGGTGCATATTCCATCACGACTTTGACTTCCGTACCGCGATCGCCTGGTGCTGGTTTAAAGCGCACAAACCCAGAATTATCAATATCTGCGCCTTCTACCGAAGCCCAGGAAATAAATTCATTTTCCCGATCTTCAATGATGTCTGCATCCCACTCTACAGTTGCGCCCAATGGTGCAGTAGCTACCCAATGCGATCGCTTGTCGTTAACTACGGTTACTGACTTGACGTGCTTCATAAAGTTGCCGAAGTTACTGAAATCGTGCCAAAAACGGTACAGTTCGGCAGCAGGCTTATTAATTGTGACAGTTTTCTCAACTTTAATTGTTTTATCCATCCCTAGCGCTTCTTTAACGCCACCTTGGGATTTAGCAGCTTGATAAGCTAAACCACCACCTGCGATCGCCATTAATGCCCCGCGTAAGGATCTTTGGCGTAATCCCATCAAAACCATCGCCCCGCCACCAATTAGCGAAGCCCACTTCCCAGTATCGCCAGCATCATTACTTTGATTGCTCTTATCTTCAGAAATTGAACTCACTTTCTACTCCTTATAAAAATAGGAAAAACTTGTAAGGGGCGCAATGCATTGCACCCTTACGATGCATTGCGCCCACACCATCCATTACATCCCTACGCTGTTACTGATGCACCTGTTGTCGGCTTCGCTGGCTTTGTACCCAAGCGCGAACGATACAACTGGACTAAATGCTGCTCGTAAACTGACAAATCTTTCTCAATGGCTGTAAATAAAGCTGTTGATACCGGATCTGTAAACTTCACACGCAAGTTATGGGTATCAACCACACCTGTTTGCAAATCGCCTAAAGCGCGACGCAGCAAGGAAGTATCGTCGCTACCTTGTACCGATGCTTTCAACTTGGCATAAGTATCGGCAACATTAGCTGTCAGTGATGGCTTTTCGCCCATTTGGTGCAATCTTGCTTCCAAATTTTTGATATGGAATTGTTTGTTACCAATCGTTTCTCTGAGCAAAGCGCGAAATTCTTCATCGCTAGTTCTTTGCGCGTACTGCTCAAATGCTTCCTGGGCATAACGTTCGCCAGCTAGTGCTGTATTTAAGCCTTGGACAATTTCACCTTTGGTAGAACCGCCCCAAGCATCAGCTAACTTCCACCACTCGGCATCGTTATCCTTTTCGTTTGGTAATGCGGCTTCTTTGCCACCATAACCGAGGCGACTGAGAATAGCTGTGGTAAAGATTGCCAAGTCTCCAGGCTGACGAGAAGTTATTAAGTTACCATCAATTACTAGCGGCTCATCGCTGTAGTTTGCGCCAGCATTGATCATATCTTGCTTGATAGCAACAAAACCTGTAGCCTGCTTACCTTTGAGCAAATCGCCTTCAATCAAAACTTGCGGTCCGTGACATACAGCAGCTACAAGTTTGCCTTGTTGCATTGCCTCTTTGACAAATTGCACAGTATTTGGGTTAATCCGCATTTTATCGGGAGCCATACCCCCAGGAATTACTACCGCGTCAAAGTCTGCCGCCATAGCTTCAGTTGTCGTACCATCAGGCTGCACTGAGACTTTGCCTTGCTTACCTTTATAAGTCTCGTTCATGCGCGAACCAAGGACAGTGACATCCATGCCTGCCATTTTTATACCTTTGTATGGCACTTGAAATTCTGCGTCTTCTACGCCGTTTTCAATTAAAATAGCAACTTTTTGTGGGGTTTGATGATTGCCTACCATGATGTCTCCTATGTCATGTTTTACTGCTGAAGCGATCGCACTTTTGTTTTATGCTGGGAACAACTCGCTGTAATCTTCAGAAAAATTAGCGCGAACGTCGGCAAATTCTCCAGGCGTTACTGCTGAAGCCAAAACAGTAAATACAGCTTTTACGTGCGTTGCGGCAGTTGTCGGTTCTGTGCCTGCTTTTTTACTTACTCGCTCCACAAATTCGTTTAAGCCAAAAGTGTCACCGTTTTCGCCTTCTCGCCCGTGTAGGTATTGCCCAAATTCCTTTGGTAGTTGGGCGGCAAGTTGGCTCGCTTCATCGCCAACAATCCGTTCCTTGATTGTTTCTAGCGTGGCGCGAGTGGCACGTTCTGCTTCATCTTTTGAACTAAGTTGAGCAACAGTTTGAACGTGTTTGATGAATTCGTCGTGCTTCATAACCTAAAAATTTTCAAATTCCCTACCTTTGCCCCTAAATTAAGCGTATGCAGCCAAGCTCTCACTCTCTTCGCTCCAAAGGGATAGATTGCTTCTGTCAATAGGGATACATCTGTGGGGATAAGTTACAAACCAAATGAAGCGCTATCTTTGTGTAAGCGATCGCAGGTAAATTTATGGCGAAAAAAGATGCAATCAATAACCAAGACTTACCGCAAGAAGTTACTGAGTCTTATGGTACTGGCGTAAAGTCCATGCCTGGGGGCAATATTGGCGATGGCAATATGCAAGAAGAGTTAGCAGAATATACGATTCCTACTCACGAACTGGCGGCGGCTGAAGAAGATGCAATTTGGCACGAATCTGATGAATTAGAAGACGAGGTTGGTGGAACTCCAACCTTGACAGGTGGAGATGTAGATACAAACTGGGAGCAAGCCGCAACTGTAGGCGAGGAAGCAGTAGGCGGAACAACACCTACACCCGACCAAGATATAGTTGACGAACTAGGTGCAGCAGTAGGATTAGAAATGAGCGATCGCGCTTTTTTACGCACTAATGAAATATTAGAAGAACGGGACGATCGTCGTTGGGATTTAGATCCTATGTCTTCTGAAGATTACGAAGAACGTAGGGATTAAAGTCAAAATTTAGTCCGATTCAGAAAATAGCTAATTCCTCTTCTAGCCATGCTATGCGTAGTATGGCTTTAATTTTGGCTTAAAATAAGTGTTTGCTCTCTAAATTTGAGCCGGACACCAGCGTGCAGACTGACAGCTTATTTTACTTAATATTTCAAACAGCACCGAGTATTTTATTTGAACTAATCGGTAACAACGATCCTAGAGCCTCTACTTATAGCTTTGCTTCCCAAGAAGTGAAACAGACAAGCTTCCGCATTGACGGTATTTTAGTACCGCCTATTTATGCAACAGATTTACCTATCTTGTTTGTAGAGATCCAAGGCTACAAAGACACAAAAAACGTCTTATATTCCAGCTTTTTTAGCCAAATATTCCTTTATTTGCATTCCTATCAGCCTGTAAACGATTGGCAAGGAGTTTTGATCTTCACTAAGGCTAGTCTAGATCCAGGAGTACCTAAACAGTATCAAGAATTTGCTAATAGCCAAAGGTTTCAACGCATTTATCTAGATAGGATGAGCGATCGCCAAACCGAATCATCCATAGGTCTAAGCTTATTACAACTAATCGGCGTACAGCAATCAGTTGCGCCTCAAAAAGCCCGAAACCTGATAAATAGAGTACAACAGCAGCCAAAGCAGATATTAGAGTCGAAAAAAATTCTAGAATTAATAGAGACGATTTTCGTGTACAAGTTCCCCAAATTAAGTCGCCAGGAGATTGAGGAGATGTTGGGATTAAGCGAATTGAAGAAAACAAAAGTTTATCAAGATGCTCTCCAAGAAGGACTTGAACAAGGACTTGAACAAGGCGAAATCCGAGGAAAATTAGCCGCAGTTCCCTTGTTGCTTAAAACTGGCATGAGCGTAGAGCAAATTGCTCAAGAACTAGGCATAGACGTTAGTGCTGTTAGGCAAGTAGCTTCCAGCCAATAATACAGACAGACACGTAAAAGGTAATTTTACCAATCTGTTAGCAAAAGATAAAGGAAAATTCTTCTACTTTACCCTTTAACCTTCTCCTTTCACCTAGCTATTTTATAGTTTGCGCGTCTTTATTTTCTAAGCCGTCGCGGGCGTGTTCTAGGCGCAATTCTCCTTGAGGTTGCGCGCAACCGAAACGTATCACCACCTTTAGCAACGGTAACTCCCCCATCAGATAACCACAAAGCACCAGCAACGTAACTTGCTTCGTCTGAGGCTATAAATGCCCAAACGTTGGCAATTTCCTCAGTTGTGCTGCGTCATCATCAATTGGATCGTCCGGTAGCCCGCTCTTGACTCCTTCTGCACCTTCTTTAGCAAAGTGGCAAGCGATCGCTTCACCAATTCCTGCACCTGCGCTAGTAATAATCGCTACTTTGCCTTCTAATCGTCTATCCGTATCGCAGAATCATCTTTTTTCACCCTACTAAATTCAATTACTCTTACCTCTACCTTGAGTTAGGTTCCCTACTTCTGCCGAAAGTAGGTTTAATCACAGTTTTTGCTTTGTTAATCTTCAAGAGAAATTGTCGTTAAACAGACATTTTTTCAGTATTAATTTCAACGCAACAATTGCTGTTGTCAATCAAGTAGTAGAGGCTCTATGACATTTACTCAAACTAACGATCCCGATATCAGTCAAACTGTACAATCATTGCAAAGCTTAGATGTAGACGATCAACTAGGTCTGTTCTATGTAATTTACAAGGAAATGGGTAATTCAATTACGCCCGCCGCTCCTGGTGCTAGCACTGTTGGTACAGACATAGCTGAAGGTTTGTTTAATCAAGTCAAAGAAAAGTCTCATGAAGAGCAATTGCAACTTCAGCGCGATTTAATTAATAAGGCTGATAATGAATACACTCGGATGTATGGTTCCATGAGCGAAACTACCAAATTACTATTTTGGTATCGTCTAGCACAGGGGATGGATAATGGAACTATCATTCCTATGCCTTCAGATTACAAAGTTTCCGGGCAAGCCGAAGAGGTATTTAACAAAATTAAAGGCATGGAATTCCAACAGCAAATTACATTGTTCCGCGATTATGTAGGACCGATGGGTGCAGAAGCAAAATCAGGCTCTGATATTTAACATATAGCAGGGGAAATAGGAAGCGATATTTTAAGGCTTGAGGTTAGGTAAAAATATCAGCTTCCTATTGTTTATTGATTAACTAATCGTAAGTACTAACAACCCTAAAAAGGTAGCAAAATGACATCAGCACAAAGCGAATCTCTACAAAAAGCTTTATCAGCATTTCGCGGCTTGAGAATGGAAGACAAACTAACTGCAATGGCGCTAATTTTTCAGCACGTTGCGCGTGAAGTACCTGCAGACTCTATTCCTCAATCATCTAAAGTTAGCGAGTTAGTTAATAAAGTTGGACAACTATCCCAGGAATTGCAGACAGACGCATTGCGCGATATGCTAGATGCCCAAAGACAAGATGGAGATGAAGTTGCACTAGATCCAAATCCTAGTAAAGCTTTAGGCGAACTGGTTACGGGAAAAAATGAAAACATCCCAGTAGGCGATTATAGCTCTCTAGGTAAAGAAGAAAAGCTAGCCTTTTGGTATCAAATGGGGCAAAAGGTTAGTAGTAGTGGTGCAAACATTAGCCCTTCTGCAGACGTTAACGAAGTGCTGAAATCTTTGCAATCTTTGAATCAAGACGAGCGCATTAGCTTCATCAGTAAAGCGTTAGGCAGATAGCACAATAGTTTTGAGTTTTGAGTTATAACTCTTAGTTCAAGACTCACAACTTTGGCAAGGGCAGATGGTAAGAGCCGAAAACCCTCTATGCTGAAAATAGAGGTGTGGCTATGACAACAATTTATACTGTAATCTGCTGGAGCGGCGGGGTTATCCTCGTCGCTATTGCTGTAATATTATTTATTTTGTATTTTCGGGGAACGTTTCGCGATCGCATTGAATACAAACTTACCAACGTTCCCCATCCCCAAGATCCTCGGTTTGCGCTAGCTGTGGCGACTTTATCTAACTCTGTATTTACTACAGGGAGAAATATCGACTATTGGATAGAAGCAGATGATATTTATGCAGCGCGGATTGAGGCAATTAAAAGGGCTGAATCTAGCATTCATTTTGAGACATTTTTCATGACTCCTGGGCGACGCGCCAACGAGTTTGCAGAGGCGATATGCGATCGCGCTTTGGCAGGAGTCAAAGTGCAAATGATTGTAGACCATCACGGCTCAAAAAAGCTATCCAAACGCTACTGGCAAAGGTTAAAAAACGTTGGTGTAGATATCCGCTTTTTCAATAGTTTCAACTGGAGAGCGCCTATCGATTATTTTGCCCGCACCCACCGCAAATTGCTGTTAATCGATGGCAAATTAGCTTTAATTGGTGGTGCTGGGATCTCTGATTTTTGGGACGGTATAGATAATATTGACGATACTGGTGCTTGGTATGACTTTGAGATGAGCTTTGAGGGCGAAATAGTTGCAGCTTTGCAAGGGATGTTCATGCAACATTGGACTTACGTTCATGGTAAAGCCGATCTGTGCCTAAATATATTCCATCCTCAGCCTACAGACGATCCCCAAATGCTAGTTACTGCTGGTGACGATCCTTCTTATCGCTCTTCTTCAGTTAAAGCCTTGTTTCTTACCAGCATATATGCAGCCAAAGAGCGGATCTGGATTTCTAGCCCGTATTTCTTGCCTGATGAAAATTCGCGCAAAGCCTTAATTCGGGCAAAAAATAGAGGCGTGGAGATAAAAATTTTAACTAATGGCTCTCAATGCGATAAAAAATTCGTTTATTACGCCTCCTGCGAACTCTACCGCGATTTATTAGTAGCAGAAATTGAAATTAACGAGTATCAACCAAGTATGATGCACGCTAAAGCATTGTTAATAGACGATTGCTGGATTAGTACCGGAAGCGCTAACTTCGATCCGCGTAGCTTTTTCCATAACGACGAACTAGATATATCTACAGCACAGCCTGAATTAGTAAAAAATATCGAAAATTTGTTTGTACGCGGACTTTCTCAGTGCAAACAAGTGAATATTGCTGCTTGGCGCAAACGGGCAGTATGGAAAAGAGTCTTAGGGCAAATAGTTTTGTTCTTCCAATCGCAGCTATAAAAGAGAGCAGGGGGAGCAGGGGGAGATAGGTATTTTATTTGCTTTTATCCTTTCCCCTTTCTATTCGCGACATCCTAACAAAAATGTTAAAATCCTGCCTGAGAAGCGTGGGGGAAAATTGATGCCAGTAGCGGCGAAAGAAATTAAATTTGGAACAGATGGCTGGCGAGGCATTATTGGCGACGACTTTACCTTCGATCGCCTAACTCTAGTCGCGCCGATCGCTACACGAGTATTGTTAGAAACTTACGGCGATACAGTAAATAATAAAAAAATAATTGTTGGCTACGATCGCCGCTTTATGGCAGAAACCTTTGCCGAAAAAACAGCAGCAGCAGTAATGGCAGCAGGTTTTGATGTCATGCTAGCCGATAGTTATGCTTCAACTCCAGCTTTTAGTTGGGCAGTCAAGCATCATAATGCTTTGGGTGCGTTGGTAATTACAGCTAGTCACAATCCTGGCGATTACTTGGGGTTGAAAGTAAAAGGGGCATTTGGGGGATCTGTTCCTCCTGAAGTAACGCAGAAAATAGAAGGGTTATTGCAGAGCGAATCGTTAGCTGCTACTACTCAAGGGACTTTGCAAAAATTCCAACCTTGGGCTAATTATTGCGAAAATCTCAGACAGAAAGTAGATATTAGCCAAATATGCGATCGCATCAATGCTGGCAAATTAACGGTATTTGTCGATGTCATGCATGGTGCAGCAGCAGGGGGAATGGCGCAGATATTAGGCGTACCAGTACAAGAAATAAATAGCGATCGCGATCCATTATTTGAAGGTGGCGCACCCGAACCTTTACCCCGCTATCTATCTAAGTTATTTAGCCAGATTCGCAGTCACAGGCGATCGCAAGCTAGCGATGCATTAGCAGTAGGCTTTGTATTTGACGGCGACGGCGATCGGATTGCGGCTGTTGACGGGCAAGGAAATTTCTTAAGTTCGCAAATATTAATTCCAATTTTGATCGAACATTTAGCAGCGCGGCGCGGTTTAACTGGAGAAATTGTTAGAACAGTCAGCGGTTCCGATTTAATCTCCCTAGTTGCCCAAATGTATAACTTACCAATATATGAAACTCCAGTTGGTTACAAATACATCGCCGATCGGATGCTAGCAAGCAACGTTTTATTAGGTGGTGAAGAGTCAGGCGGCATTGGCTACGCTGATTATATACCCGAACGCGATGGCTTACTTTCTGCCTTATACGTACTAGAAGCGATCGCTCAATCAGGACTAGATTTAAGCGAACTTTACAGTAGCCTGCAAGCAAAAACCAACTTTCATTCTGCCTACGATCGCATCGATTTACCACTTGCTAGTATGGATGTGCGATCGCGCTTGCTACAACAGTTGCAAACCCAACCTTTAAAAGAAATTGCTGGTAAGCAAGTAGTAGATTGCATCAGCATCGACGGTTACAAATTCCGTTTAGCCGACAACAGTTGGTTAATGATTCGCTTTAGCGGTACAGAACCAGTATTGCGCCTATATTGCGAAGCAGCAGATCTAGAGCAAGTACACCAAACCCTAGCATGGGCGAAAGAGTGGGCAGCTTGAAATAGTTATGAGTTTTGAGTTATGAGTCTTGAGTTGAATAGATGGTTGGTACACCTATATAGATTCTCTATTTAACTCTTAGCTTGGCTTCTAAACGCATTGCTATACGTATTTTTTGGCGGTTAATTTCCTGCTTACAAACATGACAAGATTATTGGTAGTTGCTACTGGAAACCCTGGTAAATTGCGCGAAATGCAGGCTTATCTTACCGATTTAGATTGGGAATTGGTACTTAAGCCCAAGGAACTCGAAATTGAGGAGACAGGCGATACTTTTGTTGCTAATGCTCGTCTCAAAGCCTCCCAAGTTGCTCAAGCTACAGGAAATTGGGCGATCGCCGATGATTCTGGCTTAGAAGTTGCGGCTTTAAATGGCGCTCCAGGCATCTATTCTGCTCGTTATGGCAAAGATGATAGCGATCGCATTTCCCGCCTGTTAAAAGAGCTAGGAGACACCGCAAACAGGCAAGCACAGTTCGTCTGTGCGGTTGCTATAGCTAGCCCTGATGGAGCGATCGCTTTGGAGGAACTAGGTATTTGTGCTGGAGAAATTCTTGATACACCGCGCGGTACTGGTGGTTTTGGCTACGATCCCATTTTTTACGTACCAAGCCAGCAAATGACATTTGCCGAAATGCCACCACAATTAAAGCACCAAATTAGCCATCGCGGACAAGCTTTTCAGGCTTTACTACCTAAGTTGCAAAAACTTCAGCAAGTAAAGCGAGACAGATGACTTAGTTACCAGTCACCAGTTATGCAGTTATTCAGCTACTAAGCAAAAACAGCATTTTACTGATTCTACTCTTACCTGGTCACTGGTCACTGGTCACTGGTCACTGTTATACGGCTTCTAGATTTTTCTCGCCTGTACGAATCCGAATTACTTGTTCTACAGGGGAAATAAATATTTTGCCGTCGCCGATTTCGCCTGTTCTGGCGGCGGCGATGACTTTATCTACTACCATATCTACTTGACTATCTTCGACAACTATTTCTACCTTGAGTTTTTGCAAAAACTCAACGGTGTATTCAGAACCGCGATAGCGTTCGGTTTGCCCTTTTTGCCTTCCAAACCCTCGGACTTCGGACACTGTCATCCCGACGATACCAGCATTTACTAGAGCGATTTTGACTTCATCTAGTTTGAATGGGCGGATAATTGCTTCAACTTTTTTCAACTTCTTCACTCCTTACCTTATATAGCCTTTTGCCTTCATTAGAGAGTTTACCGCGCAATTATTTCCATCGGTACAATCCCCAGAAATTTCCCCAATTTAACCTCTTATTTGTCAGCTTGCCTTTAGTGTCCTTGGATTTGAATATCATTCAATCAGGTAAATGATAAGTAACAATTAATACAATTTATTAATAGCGATCGCCAATTTTAGCTGATTTAGCGACTGCGAACTAGAGGACGCATCAAAAAGTACCCTGCGCCAAAAGCTGTCACCATAATTAAAATAATCGAGATTGCCAAAAACCAACCGTTAACAGCGCCGCTAGTTTCAACATCGTCGTGATGGCGGCGATAGCGACGTTGTTCTTGTTCGCTAATAGTTTCCGCCCTATAACTCGGCTTTTTGGTCGGAAAAGGTAAAGGTCCTTCTGTTACTTTAGGGATTTTGTGGATAGATTTGGGTATAGTGCGCGTAGATGGTGCTTTTTGCAAGTTCACAATTTGTTCTAAGCGCAAAATTGACTCTACAGCTTTAGCAATTTCTTGACGCAACTGTTGATTTTGTCTGGCTAATTGCTGATTTTGGGTGTTGAGAGAGTCTGACAGCGATTTTGCTGCTTGCAGTTCTGTAGCTAGTTCCCTATACACCGAAAGGGGTACAGAGGGCGCATAAGTAGCTGTTGGTGATAAATTCCGATCCGAGTTAGGGTGCGATCGCATAGGAAAAGATTAATAGGGGCAATTTAGCTAAATCTGATAGCAGATGCAAGCCAATACCATTTAACAAACAGCAACTATCTACCAGCCAACACTGGTCACTGGTCACTGTTTCACTGGTCACTGTTTTAGCTATGCCCAACCATACTGGAAATTTCCCCAATTTGATCTTTATTAATAAAAATTAAGTATGAATTTTCTCTACTTTCGAGCAAACGTTAATTTATATAGACAAGACAGCACTTTTATTCTGCTAAATGCGCTATGATGCTTATTCTTTTTGTTCTGCACATAAAGGAAAAAAGTGTCCTACAGGTCCTTTACCTTTACCAATTGTTAGAGAATGTTTTAAGGCGGTAGTAACGTAATTTTTCGCTTTTTCTACAGCCTTGTCTAGTGGGTAAGAAAGAGCTAAGTTAGAAGCGATCGCGGCTGACAGCGTACACCCCGTACCGCTAGTATTATTTGTATCTACAGAAGTTGTCTGCAAAGTCTCTAATTGCAAACCGTCATACAACACATCGACACCGCGCAATTCTCCACTCATTCCGCCACCTTTGACTAAAACCGCCTTTGCGCCTTGTGCGTAAATTCTTTTCGCTGCGGCTTTCATCTCATCAAGGGTATGAATTTCTAAATTGCTTAATATTTGCGCTTCATAACGGTTAGGAGTTACGAGTATTGCTTTGGGTATCAATACATCTCGTAAGGTAGCAACAGCAGCATCATCAATTAACTGTGCGCCCGTACGCGATACCATTACAGGATCTACTACCAAATGATTTATATTTAAACTTTCAACTTCTGCACTTACAGCAGTAATTATTTCCTGGTTCAATAACATCCCAGTTTTTGCAGCTTGGATATCTATATCTTCAAATACTGCCCTAATTTGGGCTACAACTGCATCGACTGGTAAGGCATCAACTCTCGTCACCCCTAAAGTATTTTGTGCTGTTATGCACGTCAAAGCGCTAGTACCGTGTACGCAGTGAAAAGCAAAAGTACGTAAATCAGCTTGAATACCAGCACTACCACCACTATCTGAGCCAGCAATCGTCAGCGCTACTTTTACCATCGATATATCACCACTCAATTACATTAGTAATTATTAACAGGTTGGCGCTGCATCTTAAATACTTTTGGTAATCCCCACCAGGGAACTTCAGGATGTTCGTGATGTTCTTCATGATAGCCAAAGTGATAGCAAGTTATAAATGACAGCCAAGTTGGTAATGGATTAGTTTGAGCGCGATGAATGTTTGTATAACCGCCTTCTGGTTCTTTGTGAGGAATATAAGTACCGAAATAAAATAGTTGTACGGAACTAAGAATTGATGGTAATACCCAAAACAAAGTTAAGTTCTTTTCCGAAACAGGTAATGTAAAAGCAATCAAATTATATAGCGCCATCAAAGATATAATTCTCGTCCAACTCCAGTACCTAAACATAAAGTATAAATACCAAGAAAAAAAGTTTTTATGTTTGAGGTTGTGAAAGTCTGGATCTAATTCGCTAGCGGGATGATGATGATGCGACCAATGTTTTTGTAATAATTTGTCGTAGTCAAAAAGAGCGTAAAGAGTTACCGCCAAGTTACCGACAAAATTATTTATTTTTAAGTTTCCAGGAAAAACTGCGCCATGCATGGCATCATGAGCAGTTATGAATAATCCAGTGTATAAAAAGGTTTGAATAATAATAAATGGAGTTAATAGCAGATTATTAACTCCATTAACATCAACCGATAGTAATAAAATCAAGCTAGATGCCCATATACCAAGGATAGATAAAGCAACCCAAAGCCCACTAAATGAATTTTTGCTGTTCGTCATGCTACTATTTATCGATCGCAGGAACTTATTTTTGGATGTAATCTGTATAGCCAATGTTATCTAACTCAACTTAAACATTGGTCTGTCTGAGGTTACAATCATGAAAAGTATTTAGTATTAGAATTGTATCAATATACACTTAATATTTTTAATAATAAAATCTATTTATATTAGGTATTAATAAATTAAAACTTGAAATTTATATTTAACTGCTTGCGACAGTTATTTTGTCCTTTTATTAACAGAAATCACTAAATCTCAAGTCTGTCTAAGCAGCATATAAGGTGAGTATATACTCAAAGTACACGAATTGCAACAAAGCAGCATAGATTGTAAAATTATGGTAAACAAGCCAAGAGATGGTAGTATTTCCGTTGCGACAAAGTCAAGATTTCTAAGTAGCTTGATATAGTATTGCAGATAACAACTAAGCTTGCTCTCAGGCAGACATTTATGCCAACAGAGAGAGGATTGCGATCGGCACTGTAAGGCTAATAGATGGTAATTAAGCAAGTTATTTTGTAAATCATTAATATGGCTCCTACAGTCTTAATTACAGGTGCTTCGCAAGGTATTGGTAAAGCAACTGCACTATTATTTGCTCAAAATGGCTACGATACTATACTTGCAGCACGTCGGCAAGAACCTTTAGCCCAAGTAGGGCAAGAAATTCAAAATCTCGGTCGTACAGCCTTAACCGTTTCTTGTGACGTGAAAGATCCCCAACAAGTCAATACACTTGTAGATAAGGCGTTAGCACAGTTGGGTAATGTGGATGTGCTAATAAACAATGCAGGTATTTATATATCAGGACCAATAGAGAGTTTTTCCTTAGAAGATTGGCATCAAGCTATAGACACCAATTTGTGGGGTTACATTCATACAATTCAGGCTTTATTACCCCATATGCTTGCTAGAGGTAGTGGCACTATAGTAAACTTAGCTTCTATAGGCAGTAAAGTGCCAATCCCGTATTTAGTTCCCTACTGTACGAGCAAATTTGCTGTTAACGGTTTAACCGAGGCGATGCATTCAGAACTAAAACCTAAAGGGATTCACGTTTGCGGCATATATCCGAACGTAATTAAAAGCAGCTTGATGGAACGGGCAATTTTTCGCGGCATAGACGAAGAAGATGCTAAGGCACGTCGGCAGCAACTCGAACAAGTTATTAGCACTCCAGTAGTGGAAAAGCCAGAAGATGTAGCTAAAGCTGTATGGGATGCAGTGAAAAACCAAAAAGCAGAGATTTTAGTGGGTTCCGCGGGAATGTCCAAAGCAGCTTACAATGTATTACCTGGTTTTATGCAGTGGATTTTTAGACAAGGTTTCAAGCAAAAAGCTTAATAACTTGGTAGGGTGCGTTTTCAAAACGCACCCTACTCTTTTAACAATCAAGCTAGCAAATAACTTGCTAATTCCCCAAATCCTACACATTCAGCAGCATTTGTGATGTATTTAGGTTGATACTGCATTTGGTTTGCATACTCTCGCACGTTAGCAACGCCTACAGACTGTTGGAAATAACTGGGGTTAAATAAACTTTCATCATTTGGGCTATCGCCTACTGTGACAACTTGCTCTGATGTAACTTGAGGAAAATAATCGCGCAGCACTTGAATTAATCCAGCAGCTTTACCTTGATTTAATGGCTTAATGTGACATTGGACGTTACTGTAGGTAAAACCCCAACCTAAACCAGAGCATAATTTACTTAGCTTTTGTAGTTCGTCTACACTGAGATTTTGCACGTCAAACGTCCAATCAGTCAGGCGAAAGCGATTGTCTCCAGTTTCGCGAATTTGGGGAAAATCTAATTGGAGTTTCTGGAAAATACCTTTTAACTGCTGCCTATGACTATCAAAATTAGTAATAGAACTTAGGGATATAGGTAATTCATCTCCATTAGTATAATACAAGCCACCATTTTCAGCGATCGCACCAGCAATAGGCAAGTAAGCAGCAATTCCACTTACCCATCCCGCCGAACGCCCAGTTACAACTATTACTTGAATATTTGCTGCCTGTAAATCTGTTAAAGCTTGCAATAACTCTGGTGTAAATTTACCCGCTTGAGTTAAAGTCCCGTCCATGTCGGTAGCAACTAAGCGAATATCAGCTAAATTAGCGTCTAAAAGTTGATAAGGCATCAAATCACAGCAATACAGTCTATCTCTACTAATACATCTTTAGGCAAACGAGAAACTTGAACGCAAGCACGAGCGGGGGCTGTTGCTTCATCGAAGTATTGGCTGTAAACTGAGTTCATTGTGGCAAAATCGTTCATATCTGCCAAAAAGACTGTAGTTTTTACTACGTTTTCGCACGTCACACCTGCGGCGGTAAGAATAGCCTTGAGGTTGGTAAGTACCTGCTCAGTTTGCTTAGTAATATCGCCTGCACCAACAAGTTCGCCAGTATCGGGATTTAGAGGAATTTGCCCAGAAACGAACAGCATTTGTCCATTAGCTGCGATCGCTTGATTATAAGGTCCTACTGGGGCAGGTGCTTTGTCTGTGTTAATAACTTGTTTCATGATAGACGAGGACGAATGCCATAATGCCTGTAACGCCAATAATCCTGCAAAATGCGATCGTGGTCAAAGCATAAGTTAGCAGGAATGCGCCACGATTCAAAAATTCCACAACTTTTTGCATCATCTCCCGCTTGGGGTTCTCCTACTGCTGTGGCGATAAATACTACGCTCATAGTATGGGAGCGAGGATCGCGCTTAGGATCGGAATATACCTGAAATTGCTCGATTAATTCTACTTGCAAGCCAACTTCTTCCTCAGCTTCGCGCCGCGCTGCTACTTCTGCACGTTCGCCATAATCAATAAATCCACCAGGAATCGCCCAGCCTAAAGGTTCGTTGTGACGTTCTATAAGAATAATTGGTCGATGCGGGCGATCGCCGAGTTCGATGATAATGTCAACAGTAGGAGCAGGATTGCGGTAAGCCATTAGAAATATAAAGTCATTTCTTCATTACTGTACTTCGACTACACCGCGAAACATATTCATACCACAGGTAAATTGGTATTGTCCAGGTTTTTCTGGAATAAATTCAATCGGCGTGATATTATTCAAAGCTAAATCCTGGGCGATGTGAAAATCAGGTATTAGCACCTTCTCCAAACAACTACTTGGATCTTTACGCAAGAAATTTAGTCTAACTAGCTGCCCTGACTTGACAATTATCCGATCTGGTGCGTATCCGCCATCAACATTAATTGTTAACTCTTGGACACCATGAGTATTTTCGGCTTTTTGCGATCGCGTTTTACTAAATAAAAACCACCATAACTCAGCACCAATCAATCCTAATCCACCCAAAGTTACAGCAGTTTTTAAGCCTATAGGTTGCTCAATTCGGCGAAATTCATTAGTTTGCTCTGGCATTTGTGCTGACGCTACACCAGTAAAGCCAAGTAAAAACCCCAAGCTAATAACCGTACCAACAATATACCTCTGGCAGCGTGCAACTAACCAGCCATTCCATCTGCGTTCATCCGCGTGCATCTGCGTTCCATTCAACATAGCTAAAATCCTGACTTTGGTCTAAAACTACGCAATCTCAAAGCATTAGTAACAACCGAAACTGAACTAAAAGCCATTGCACCCCCAGCAATAATTGGACTAAGCAACCAACCAAACAGCGGGAATAAAATACCAGCAGCAATAGGAATACCAGCAACGTTGTAGATAAAGGCAAAAAACAAGTTTTGGCGGATATTTTGCATCGTGGCGCGACTAAGTTGAATCGCCGTCACAATCCCTTGCAAATTGCCAGAAATCAACGTAATATCGCTAGCAGCGATCGCCACATCTGTTCCCGTACCAATTGCAATCCCTACATCTGCTTGAGCTAGTGCAGGCGCATCATTAATCCCATCGCCTACCATTGCTACTATTTTCCCTTCTGCTTGCAATGCTTGCACTTGCGCTGCTTTTTGTTCTGGGCGCACTTCGGCAAATACACGAGTTATACCAACTTCACGAGCGATCGCTTCTGCTGTAGGACGATTATCGCCTGTTAGCATTACTACTTCCAATCTTAACTTCTGCAACGCCCTAACTGCTTCAACTGAAGAAGGTTTAAGCGCATCAGCAATACCCATTAAGCCGTGCATTTCGCCGTCTACAGCAATCCAAACAGCAGTTTTACCCGCAAACTCTAAATCTGCTTTACGAGCCTCTAGAGCGCTAGTATCGATGGCTAATTCACTCATCCAGCGCCCAGTACCAATTTGCACCAATCTATCTGCAACTATAGCTTGAACGCCACTACCTGCGATCGCTTGAAATTTTTCTACCTCTGTTAAACTTACTTCTTGGGCTTTGGCATATCTAACTACAGCTTCAGCTAAAGGATGCTCGGAATTTCGCTCTACACTGGCTGCTAAACGCAGTAGTTTTAACTCATTGCGATTAGCCGTACCGTTAACAGTGACAAAATCTCTAACTGTAGGCTTCCCTTCTGTGAGCGTACCTGTTTTATCTAAAACGATAGTTTGAATCTTATGCGCTAGTTCTAAACTGTCAGCACCTTTAATTAAGATGCCATTTTCTGCACCTTTACCAGTACCTACCATTACAGACGTGGGAGTAGCTAAACCCAACGCACAAGGACAAGCAATAATTAACACCCCTACAGTAGTAGTTAGTGCCAAAGTTACGTTGCCCATAATATTGAACCAGATTACAAAAGTAGCGATCGCGATCGCAATTACCGCAGGTACAAACCAGCCTGTAACTTTATCTGCTAGCTTTTGAATTGGTGCTTTAGAGCCTTGTGCTTGTTGAACTAATTTAACTATCTGCGCTAAAAAAGTATCCTTACCAACTCGCGTCACCCGAAATTTAAAACTACCTGTTTTGTTAATCGTAGCGCCAATTACTTCATCTCCTGGCTGCTTCTTTACAGGGACGCTCTCACCCGTCACCATTGCCTCATCTACAGTAGAGTCGCCAGCAATAACTTCGCCATCTACTGGTATTTTTTCCCCTGGGCGTACCAAAACTATATCGCCAAGTCGTACTTGTTGAATGGGAATATCCATTTCCTTACCGTTGCGAATTACTCTTGCGTCTCTAGCTTGCAAGCCAATCAGTTTGCGAATAGCCTCAGAAGTTTGCCCTTTAGCCCGATTTTCCAGCAGCTTGCCCAGTAAAATTAGCGTAATCACAATTGCTGCTGTTTCGTAGTAAACATCTGGTGCTAATCCTTGATTTGTCAAAAAGCCAGGGAAAACTGTTGCAAATACTGAATAGAAGTAAGCTGCACTTGTACCTAGTGCAATTAGCGTATCCATCGTTGCTGCATGACGTTTTAAAGCTTTCCATGTAGCTTGATAGAAAGATTTACCACACCAAAATTGTACTGGCGCAGTTAGCACTAATTGCAACCAAGGATTATGCAACCATGTAGGAATCCAAGGTAAATTTAACCCTGTCATTGCTGGCAAAGAGCCGATTACCAGCACAATACTAATAACTGTACCAACTAAAACCTTACGTTGCAGATGGCGTAATTGGTTCAAACGGGCATCCTTTTCTGCATCTTTTTCGCCGCTAATAAATTCCTCATCTTGCAAAGAGTCAGAACTATATCCCGCATTAGTTATCGCCGCTTGAATTTTCTCTAGGTTCGTTTGCTTGGGATTGTAGCTAATTGTTGCTTGTTCGATACCAAAATTTACGTTGGATTCAACTACGCCAGGAACTTCGCGAATTGCTCGCTCGATACTTTTGGCGCAGGAAGCACAACTCATGCCTCTAAGTTTTAATGTTAGGGTTTCCATGTCATACTCTCAACTCGCCCTAACTTGATTGTGAACTCTCCACTTAACTGGAGAGTCAATATATTTCGTAATTGATAATGCGTACGTAATTACAATCAAGAGAAACATTCCCCTAACTTTGGCATAGTTGGGGGAATAAAATACTGTTCAATATTTAATTCAATATTTAAGCAGACATCGCCATAGACATTTGACGACAAGATTCGGCGCAGGTACGGCACATTTCGGCGCAAGCCTTCATTTGAGCATCATCGCCAATTCTTTCGCAATCTTCGGCGCATTTTTGGCAGATTTCGGCACAAATACCGCAAGTACGAGCGTGCATTTCAGAACCGCGTAGCATAAAATTAGCGCTAGTTTGGCAAATTTCCGCGCAGTCAAGCATCAGGCGAATGTGAGGAAGTTCGGAGTGCATACCGCCTTGTTGTAGGCAATAGGTAATAGTATTCGAGCAAATGCTATGGCAGTCCAAACAGTTTTGAATGCATTGTTGCATTTCTTGGTTGACTTGGTGCAAGGATAATGTGTGATGTGTCATTATTTTTACTTCTACTCAATTTTTAGGTACGCCAGACAAGTAGCCTCATGCCCATCACGCTAAAGCTTGCAAAATGCGATCTCGTCCTCCCAATGATGGAACAAATATTTCTTGCTAATGGAGTACAGCAATTTCACGCTGATTTCATTTTTGGATGGAACACTTACTTCTTAGTATATGCAAATGTTCTAGTTAGCTACGGCGCTATGTTTTCCCTCTCAAACCATCCAAGTTTATAAATTATGGCTCCCCTGATTTTGTATTAATTGGGGAAGTTTTTAGCAATCTACCGCTTGACACTCTAGTTAAGTGGAGACTTTACAATAGCGTAAAGGCAGATTGATTGCAGATATCAGGAGAATACAAATATGAAACTTACTAGCATGAAAATAAGTTTTTTAAGTTTAGCAATTATAGCGATCGCCTCAGTAACTGGTTGTACTAACACTAACAATCCAAATCAAAACATTTCTAGTCCAAGTGTAGATGCTGTTAGCAATACAGACCACAGCACTATGAATCACGATATGGACATGGATTTAGGTACGGCTGATGCTAATTATGATTTACGATTTATTGATGCAATGGCAATGCATCACCAAAGTGCGGTAGTAATGGCAAGAGAAGCTCAAGAGAAATCTAAACGCCCAGAAATTAAGCAGCTAGCTAGCAATATTATCAAAGCGCAAAAGAAAGAAATTGCTCAAATGCAGCAATGGCGACAAGCATGGTATCCCCAAGCAAGCGAACAACCCGTCGCCTATGGTGGCGCAAATAAGTCAGTAGTACCAATGTCAGCCAAACAGCACGAAACTATGATGATGTCGGAAGATTTAGGCGCGGCTGATGCTCAATTTGATTTGCGATTTATTAATGCTATGATTCCTCACCACGAAGGTGCTGTAACTATGGCTAAAGATGCTTTAAATAAGTCTAATCGTCCAGAAATAAAGCAATTAGCCCAAGAAATTATTGCTTCCCAACAAACAGAAGTTAAGCAAATGCAACAGTGGCGTAAAGCTTGGTACAACCAGTAATTTGATTATAAATCGCAAATTATTATGTCTAGAATTGATTTCTGGCAAATATTACTATGGAGTGCAGCAAGCTCATTATGTTTAAATGCGATCGCTCCTAACAATGTATTAGCTCACGGCGGACATGGCAATGAATTTCAAGGCGGACATCAGGCAAGCAGTCAAACTACTAATTCAATTACAGTTGATAAGGAAACTGCCACCAGGCTAGGCATAAAAGTAGAACCTGTTAATAGCAAGCGCTTAAATATTGGCATTAAAACTACTGGGCAAATTGAGACTGTACCTAACAAACAAGTCGAAATAACAGCGCCAATTCCTGGAACAATAGTTGAACTATTAGTCGAACCTGGTAGTAGTGTTAAAAAGGGACAAACTGTTGCTGTTTTGTCAAGTCCCGAACTTGCCGAACTGCGCGTAACTTCTCAAGAAAAACAAGCAGAAGCACAAGCAGATTTGCAACAGGCGCAAGCAGATTTGAACTTAGCCCAACAAAACTATCAACGTTATTTGCAAATAGCCGCCGCTGAAATAGCCGAAGCCAAAAGCCAACTAGCACTTGCTCAAGAACGTGACAACAAAGATCGAGAATTAGCAGCAGCGGGCGCTTTACCTCGCCGTCAAGCTTTAGAATCGCAAACAGCGGTTGTAGAAGCAAAAGCCCAATTGACTAAAGCTGATAGTCGTAGAGACGTAATCGAAGCTCAAGCCCAACTCAAACGCGCTCAATCGGCGGTAAATGTAGCTAAGTCGCGGATCAATTTGAGCAATGCAACTTATCGAACTAGACTGCAACAACTAGGTAGCCTTGCGAATGCTAAAGGGTTGGTAACAGTAACAGCGCCGATTTCTGGACAAGTAAGCGATCGCCAAGTTACTTTAGGTCAATCATTTGAGGACGCGGGTGGCAAATTAATGACCGTTGTAGACGACAGCGGTGTTTTCGCTACCGCCAATGTCTACGAAAAAGATTTACCCGAAATTAATATAGGTCAACAAGCAACCGTCAGAATTTCTAGTTTAAGCGATCGCACCTTTACAGGCAAAATTACCCGCATTGGTTCCGTAGTTGCAGGAGAAACGCGAGTAGTACCAGTACAAATTGCCGTAGATAATTCGCTGCGCCAGCTAAAACCTGGAATGTTCGCCAATATAGAAATCCTCACAAACCAAACAGCAGATGCGATCGCTATTATTCCTACTTCAGCAGTAGTTGAGGCAAACGGCAAACAACTTGTTTACGTGCAAAATGGTTCAGCATTCCAGCCTGTAGAAGTGAATTTAGGTCAAACATCAGGAAATTTAGTTGAAGTTAAAAGCGGTTTATTTACTGGAGACTTGGTAGTTACACAAAGAGCAAACCAACTTTACGCCCAATCTTTACGCGGTGGTAATGATGGAGAAGATACGCCGCAAACAACGAATCTAAACGCGGAATCTAATTTACCTTGGTGGTTGCTAGTTCCTGCTGGGGGATTAATTAGTGCTACTGCTTTCTGGATTGGTAGGCGTAGTAAACCTAAAAAACTTACTTATATAACAGCCGAACCGATCGAAGAACGCCTATGCAAAACTCAAAAGTCGCAGATCAAATAATAATTCACCATCAGAAATGCTTAATGCAATTATCAAATGGTCTATTGCTCGACGTTGGCTAGTTATTTTAGGAGCAATCTTAATTACCCTATGGATAATCCGCGTAGCAGCGCAAATGCCAGTAGATGTATTTCCCAGCTTTGCGCCACCCCAGGTAGAGATTCAAACAGAAGCTCCTGGCTTGGCTCCAGAGGAAGTAGAGTCTCTTGTCACCTTACCAATAGAAAGCGCTCTCAATGGTACTCCAGGAGTAGAAACCGTCCGTTCCTCATCCGCAGTTAGTATTTCTGTTGTCAGAGTTATTTTTGACTGGGGAACTGATATTTATCAAGCGCGGCAGCTAGTAGCCGAGCGGTTGCAACAAGCACAATCAAAGCTCCCTGAAGGTGTAGAACAGCCGCAAATCTCCCCAATTAGCTCTCCTATCGGCACAGTAATTAAATACGCCTTCACTTCCGAAACCACTCCCTTAATGGAAGTACGGCGAATAATTGATTGGCAAATAACTAATCGCCTCTTAGCCGTACCAGGAGTTACGCAAGTAGTAGTATTTGGTGGCGATGTACGCCAGTATCAAGTATTAGTAAGTCCTGAAAAACTAGCAGCATTTGACATATCCCTAGCAGAAGTCGCTGAAGCAACCAAGCAAGCAAACGTTAATGCTCCTGGTGGCTATTTAACTACCTCCGATCGCGAATTGCTAATTAGAGGTGTCGGGCGCTTGACATCGATTGCAGACTTACAACAATCTGTAGTAGCAGCCCGCAACGGTACGCCTGTAAGATTAGCTGACATTGCTGAGGTGAAAATTGGGGCAGCACTCAAACGCGGCGATGCGAGTTTAAATGGCAAGCAGGCAATTATTCTAACAGTCAATAAACAGCCGCTTGCCGATACTCCCACTGTGACAAGAGCTATTGAGACAGCAATGGCAGAAACTAAATCTAGCTTGCCCAAAGATGTTAAGGTAGCTGTCACCTTTCGGCAAAACGATTTTATTAATGCTTCCATTGATAACGTCCGCGCCGCCTTAATTGAAGGCAGCATTATTGTTGCTGCTATTCTTATCCCCTTTTTAATGAACTGGCGAACTCTAGCAGTGAGCCTAACTGCCCTTCCCCTATCTTTACTACTGGGATTGCTAGCTTTAAATTGGCTAGGACAAGGGTTAAACGCCATGACTTTAGGAGGGCTTGCTGTAGCCATCGGTTCAGCCGTTGACGATGCCATTGTCGATGCCGAAAATGTCTACCGCTCCTTGCGGGAAAACAGACTGAAAGAGAACCCCCTACCACCTTTAGAAGTCGTCTTTGCAGGCTGTCAGGAAGTACGCGATTCATTGTTTGGCGCAACTTTGATTACTATCGTTGTTTTCTCCCCTATCTTTGCTTTAGCTGGCGTGGAAGGGCGGATTTTTACACCGATGGGGATAGCTTATTTAGTTGCAGTTTTAGCATCTAGTCTTACTGCCTTGACAATTACGCCTGCTTTATCTGCTGTATTGTTGCCTTACGGTCATTTGCCAACTAGAGAGCCTTGGGTAGCAAGATTTTTTAAAGGGCTTTATCGTCCTGCTTTAATATTTGCAATGCGTCGCTCTAAATTGATATTGATAGCAGCGGCGGCAAGTTTGGTAATGGCGATCGCGATTGCTCCCTCATTAGGACGGGTATTTCTGCCCGAATTTCAAGAGCGATCGCTAATTAATGCAGTCAACCTCTACCCTGGCATTTCTTTGGAAACTACTAATGCTGCTGGCTTGGCAATTCAAGACGCTTTAAAAGGCGATCGCCGCTTCGAAGCAATTGCTATGCGATCGGGACGCGCACCAGGCGATAGCGATGTCGGTGGCGTGAATTTTGGCGAATTAGATGTAGAACTAAGTGCCGCAGGGATTAAAGATCGACAAGCGAGTATCGAAAAACTCAGAGCGGAATTTGCTAGGCTGCCTGGAGTAGCAGCAAATGTCGGCGGATTTATTTCTCACCGCCTAGATGAAGTTTTATCAGGAGTAAGAACTGCGATCGCTGTAAAAATTTTCGGTTCAGATTTAGAACAACTCCGCAGCGTTGGTGTTGAAGTAGAAAAAGTCATGCAAACTGTTACTGGAGTAGTAGATTTGCAACTCGAACCTCAAGTACCAATTAAACAAATTCAAATTCAGTTCGATCGCCTTGCAGCTTCTCGTTATGGCTTAACTGTAGGAGCGCTTGCGGAAATGATAGAAACAGCACTTAATGGGCAAGTAGTGTCCCAAGTTTTGGATGAGCAGCAAACTTTCGATCTAGTCGTCTGGTTAAATGCAAACTCGCGTAACAATTTAGATGCGATCGGCAATTTGTTAGTAGATACTCCAGCAGGGCAAAAAATTCCACTGGCTCAAGTTGCCCAAATTACCTACGGTACAGGACCAAATACCATTAACCGCGAAAATGTCTCTCGTTTAATTGTCGTCTCCGCAAATGCCACAGGTAGAGATTTACGGTCTATTGTGGATGAAATTCGCCAAAAAGTAGCGCAACAAATAAAGTTACCTTCTGGCTACTTTGTTGAGTACGGCGGGCAATTTGAGTCAGAGCAACGCGCTACTCAAAATATTTTGGTGTTTAGCGCGATCGCTTTCGTCATTATTTCAGTTTTAATGTATTTAACCGTCAACTCAATTCCTTCTACAGCTACGATTATGGTCAATTTACCTCTAGCTTTAGTTGGGGGAGTAGTTGCCGTAGCGCTTACAGGCGGAGTTATTTCTGTCGCTTCTTTAGTTGGCTTTATTACATTATTTGGTGTCGCAACTCGCAACGGCTTGTTATTAGTTGACAACTATAACAGCAAGTTTGCCCAAGGAATGCCTTTAAAGGAAGCGATCGTTTCTGGCTCGATGGAGCGACTCAACGCGATTTTAATGACAGCTTTTACTTCCGCTTTGGGCTTGGGACCTTTGGTAATTGGCGGCGGAGCGGGTAAAGAAATCCTCCAGCCTTTAGCAGTAGTGGTATTAGGCGGATTATTTACTTCTACAGCTTTGACATTGCTGGTACTACCAGCTTTATATAGTCAATTCGGCAATATTTTAGTGCCGAAAACAAAGGCTGCTGAAACCATAGATACAGCAGTTTTAGATTTAAACCATCAAGGCGCATACGCCAAAAATAACCCCAGGAGTTAACAACATGAAATTAGTGAAGACCAGCTTGATTCTATTTGCTAGTCTAGGATTGCTCGGACTAGCAGCTTGTAATAACGAGCAAACTACCGATGTTAAGGTTTCCCCATCAGCCCAAGTAGAAACATCTCCAACCACCTCCAACGACCAAGCCTCAGTACCGCAAGCCGGAGGGCAAGTAGTAGAATCAGGTGAGTACCATTTAGAGCTTGTACCGGAACCAGAAGCTAACGGCACTCATTTAGATTTTTATTTGCAAACAGGTGACAATCATCAACCAATTGCTGATGCTAAAGTGACGGCGCAAGTTCAATCGCCAGACGGAAAGCAGCAAACATTAAACCTAACTTATGATGTTAGTGGCAAACACTACGCTGCATTGCTACCGGAAAAGGCAGCAGGTCAGTATCAAGTAAAAATCACCTCAGATATTAAGGGCGAAAAGGTAGACGGACGCTTCTCTTTCAATCTCTAAATTACTGTTTAGCACAACCCGAAATCAAACAATTAATTAGCCTAAATCATGTCTGCTCACCATCACCACGATCGCTCTCACACTCCTAAGAACTACAATCAAGCTTTTGTGATTGGCATTGTTCTTAATACTGGATTTGTTGCCATTGAAGCATTCTATGGAGTTTTTGCAAATTCCCTGGCTTTGCTTGCTGATGCTGGTCATAATTTGAGCGATGTTTTAGGGCTGTTGCTGGCTTGGGGAGCAAGTATTCTTTCGCGTCGCTTACCAACTCACCGTCATACTTACGGCTGGCGGCGTTCTTCTATTTTGGCAGCTTTGTTTAACGCTATTTTTCTGTTATTAGTTACTGGTGGGATTGCTTGGGAAGCTGTGCAACGCTTTTTAAATCCTCATCAAGTAGCTGGTAGTGTTGTGATTGGTGTAGCAGCGGTAGGAATTGCGATCAATACTATCACTGCTTTAATGTTTGCTCGCGATCGCGATTTAAATATCAAAGGAGCTTTCCTACACATGGCAGCCGACGCTATAGTATCTTTAGGCGTGGTGCTAGCTGGAATCGCAATCGTGGCGACTGGTTGGTTGTGGTTCGATCCGGTTGTGAGCTTAATTATTGTCGCAGTAATTGTTTTTGGTACTTGGCAGCTACTACAAGACTCTGTAAGTCTAGCTCTTGATGGCGTACCGCCAGGAATCGAACTACTTGCTGTAAAAACTTATTTAGAAGAAACTGAGGGTGTTGCTGAAGTTCACGATTTGCATATTTGGGCAATGAGTACCACTGAGACAGCGCTAACTGCACATTTAGTTATGCCTCAAGGCTGTCCCAGTGATGCTTTTTTGAGTCAAATTAGTCAGCAGCTTCACGATTTATTTGGCATCGAACACTCTACAATTCAGGTAGAAACAGGCGATCGCAATTATCCTTGTTTTCTTGCGCCCCATCATACAGTTTAAGCTTGCAGCAAGCTAGTTAGAATTGAAGCTGGGCGATCGCGACCGCCCCAAGCAAAAGCATGACGAAAAGCTGCTTCTTGACACGCTTTGAGTTGCTCGAAGTTAATAATGTCATGAGTTAACAAGCTTTCATACTCAAATGGCAAGCGAACGTTGTGCAAGCCAGCGTTATCAGTACAAATAGCAATATCTACACCTGCATCAAAACAGCGGTCAAATACTATCTTTAACTGCTTAATATCGTCCAAAGTGCCTGTTTTTAAGTAAGTTGTCGGACATACTTCCAAACACTGCTTGTTTCTTGCTACTTCAGCTAATAACTCTGGATGCAATAAGGGAATTTGAATGCCATGCCCAATTCGCATCAAGTAAGGTAGCATTTCTGGGTAACATCCGGCGGTAGTTTCGTACAAGTGTCCGGTAGTTTTGACACCAAGCGATCGCGCGTACTCGTATAAGCCGATAAACTCATCTAATCGTTCTGCATAATGACTGTCTCCCCCAGCTATATCTATACCGCAGACATACTCTTGTTTGCTGGCTGCTAAGTCAATGATTGCTTTATTAACTTCATAAGGTAGCCGCGAGTGAGCGCATAATATTTGGCTGGTGACAATGGGATATTCAGGAACGCGACTAGCAATTCCCACCACATCAACAATTTCCGCCATTTTGTCAATGCGTTCTGACTGGCTCAAACTATCTGGCGTGCGGAGATATGGAGTGTAGCGCAGTTCTAAATAAGCTAAATTTTCAAATATATATGCGCCGCGAATTAATCGGTAGATAAAATAAGGCAGAGTTTGCACAGTTTGGACGCTTTCTACCAGCGTGTGCAGTTCTAGATATTCATCTAAAGTATTGCGCGATCGCGTGTAAAATTCTTCAAAATCAGGATAATCAGGAAACCGCTCGATTAAATCGCTAGCGTGACGCTGAAAGTAACGCCACAAAATTCGAGGTACGACAGAACCGCCTAAGTGACGGTGTAATTCAGCGTATAAAGTCACAGCGACCTCTATATTTATATGTTTAAATTACTTAATGCTAATATTAGCAAATTTTGCTTGACAAAATAGCCATTAAAGTACGCTCTTGCCATAGAGTAAAAACCTTTGTTGACAAAAGTTAAGGTATATGCTGATAATTGTAGTTTGTGAAAACTTTAATATTTAACAAAATCCCTTGGCTAACGTCATAGTAATAGGCTCCCAGTGGGGCGATGAAGGAAAAGGAAAGATCACGGACCTGCTTAGTAAGTCGGCTGATATTGTTGTACGTTACCAAGGGGGCGTGAATGCTGGACACACAATTGTCGTTCAGGGTCAAACGTTCAAGCTGCATTTGATCCCTTCAGGAATTCTGTACCCCGAAACTGAGTGCATTATCGGTTGCGGTACAGTAATTGACCCCCAAGTATTAATTGGCGAACTAGACCAGTTAGAAAAACTAAATATTTCCACGCGCAATCTGCTAATTTCAGAAACAGCCCACGTCACAATGCCTTACCATCGGCTGATCGACCAAGCATCAGAAGAGAAGCGAGGCAGCTATAAAATTGGGACAACTGGGCGGGGGATCGGTCCAACTTACGCTGATAAGTCAGAAAGGATAAGCATCAGAGTTTTGGACTTGATGGATGCCAAAGGACTGCGCGAACAGTTGGAATGGACGATTGGCTACAAAAACGTCATTTTAGAAAAACTGTATAATTTGCCGCCGTTAGATCCAGAAGAAGTAATTACCCAGTATCTAGAGTATGCCGATCGCTTACGCCCTCATGTAGTCGATACTTCTTTAAAAATTTACGATGCAATCCAGCGTCGCCGGAATATATTATTTGAAGGCGCACAAGGGACGCTGTTAGATTTAGATCACGGCACTTATCCTTATGTAACTTCCTCTAACCCTGTAGCTGGAGGAGCTTGCATCGGTACGGGTGTAGGTCCGACAGCGATCGATCGCGTAATTGGCGTAGCCAAAGCTTATACAACGCGCGTAGGTGAAGGACCATTTCCTACCGAGTTACGCGAGGAAATTGGCGAACTCATTGGCAAACGCGGCGCAGAATTTGGCACAACAACAGGGCGCAAGCGCCGCTGCGGTTGGTTTGATGCTGTTATTGGTCGTTACGCCGTGCGGATCAATGGCATGGATTGTTTGGCAATTACTAAACTAGATGTTCTCGATGAATTAGAGGAAATTAAAGTTTGTGTTGCTTACGAAATCGATGGCGTAAAGTGCGAGGATTTTCCCCGTAGCGCCCGCCGTTTTGCCCAGTGTCGTCCAGTTTATAAAACTTTGCCAGGATGGAAGCAGTCTACAGAGCATTGTCGCTCATTAGACGATCTGCCGCGTCAAGCTTTGGATTATCTCAAGTTCTTGGCTGAGTTGATGGACGTACCAATTGCGATCGTTTCTTTGGGTGCTAGTCGGGATCAAACAATTATAGTTGAAGATCCGATTCACGGTCCTAAGCGGGCGTTGTTGGATGCTAACGGAATTCCGGTAGCTTCTTAGATTGTGTTTATTGTTTATATTTAGTTGGTTGTCATGGAACTTACAGTTGAGTGTCAAAAACGGGCGGAAGGTAGCAAGCCGAGAGCTTTACGCCGAGAAGGTTTAATTCCTGCTAATTTGTACGGGCATAAAGGTGCAGAATCAATCGCGCTGACAGTCAAAGTGAAGACTTTGGAGACATTGCTTAAAAAAGCTTCGGTGAATAATACTGTGATTGATGTAAGTATTCCTGACTTGTCTTGGCGCGGGAAGACTTTGCTCAGGGAAGTGCAGGTGCATCCAGCTAAAAGATCGCCATATCATGTCAGCTTTTTTGCGATCGCATCTCAAGATAGTTTGGATGTGGAAGTGCCAATTCAACTTGTAGGCGAAGCTCCTGGAGTGAAACTAGAAGGCGGCGTGTTAGATCAGGTGTTGGCTCAACTTGAGGTTAGATGCGCTCCTGATAGTATTCCTGATGCTATTGAGGTGGATATTTCTAATCTTCACCTTAAAGATATTTTGTATGTAAATCAGCTTGTTTTACCTGCGGGTATTACGGCTTTGGGTGAGCCTGAGCGGGCTGTGGTTTCGATTGTGCCTTCTACTGTTAGCGCTGAGGCTGAGGCGATTATTGAGGAGGCTGTGGCTGATAGTAGTGAGGGTGCGGAAGCTGGTACGGAATCGGCTTAAGTTTTGGGGTAGTTTATTGTTGTATTATGCCAGGGGTTTGACTCCTGGTTTTTTTTTAACGAACCGCGTTCACGATAGTGTAGCGCAGCGTATAGACGCGAAGAGCGCGAAAAGAGGAGGTAAAACAAGATATGAGTGATGCTGTTGTGCCGGATTTGATTGAGCGGATGTTGGAGGCGGGGTTTTATCCTCATGGGGTGAGAGAGCCTGTTGAGTTGATTCAGACTCATGTTTCTTATGTGCTGCTTACTGGTGAGTTTGCTTATAAGGTGAAAAAATCCGTCAATTTTGGGTTTTTGGATTATTCTACGTTAGAGAAGCGGGAGCATTTTTGCAGGCAAGAGTTGGAGATGAATAAGCGGGGCGCTCCTGAGCTTTATTTGGAGGTGTTGCCGATTTCTCAGGATAATGGGAAGTTTGTTTTGGGTGGTTCTGGGGAGGCTGTGGAATATGTGCTGAAGATGCGGCAGTTTCCTCAAGATGTGCTGCTAAGTGAAATGTTTGAGCATGGTAGGTTGACTGAGGCTCAGATGGAGGAGTTGGGGAGGGTTGTAGCTCTGTACCATGCTAATGCTCAAAGTAGCGATCTCATTCGCTCTTTTGGTGAGGTGGCGCAGGTACGTCAAGCTATTGATGAAAATTACGAGCAAACTACTAAGTATATTGGCGGTCCTCAAAGTCAGGCTCAGTACGATGAAACTAAGCATTATACGGATAGTTTTTTCGATGAGCGATCGCAATTATTTAGTAGTCGGATACAAAATAATTTTATTCGCGAGTGTCACGGCGATCTGCATTTGAGAAATATTTGTCTGTGGCAAGATAAAATTCTGCTGTTCGATTGTATTGAGTTTAATGAGCCGTTTCGCTTTGTCGATGTAATGTACGATGTGGCGTTCACGGTGATGGATTTGCAAGCTAGGCAATGTCCTGAGTTTGGGAATGCTTTTCTCAATACTTATGTGGAACAAACTGGCGATTGGGAAGGATTGCAGGTATTGCCTTTGTATTTGAGCCGTCAAGCTTATGTGCGTGCTAAGGTAACTTCGTTTTTGCTTGACGATCCTGGCGTACCAGCACAAGTTAAAGAAGAAGCTAAAGCAACTGCGGCTGATTACTACAAATTGGCTTGGGAGTACACTAAACCCCATCAAGGAAGATTGATTTTGATGTCGGGTTTGTCGGGTTCGGGAAAAAGTACGACTGCAAAACACTTGGCGCGGAAGTTGGATGCTATTGTGATTCGCTCTGATGCTGTTCGCAAGCATTTGGGTGGAATTGCGCTATCTGAGCGCGGCGGCGATGAACTTTATACGCCCGAAATGACGCAGAAAACTTACGATCGCTTGCTGCAATTGGGAGTTATGCTGGCAAGCCAAGGTTTTACGGTAATTTTGGATGCCAAATACGATCGCACAGATTTAAGGATGAATGCGATCGACATGGCGGACTTTCAGCAAATACCTTTGCAAATTATCCACTGTAATGCCCCTATTGAAGTCTTGAAGGAGCGTTTGCAACAGCGGCGAGGTGATATTGCTGATGCTACTGCTGACTTGTTAGAGTCCCAAATTGCAGCCTCAGACGCGTTTACACCAGCAGAACAACCTTATGTGCGATCGCTAGATACCAGCCAACCTATTGCTGCCCAATTAACCAAAATATAAACCTGTATTTTCAATCTCTACCTAGTCCTAGACGTAGCAATGCTACGTCTCTACATCTCCTTGTCTCCATCTAATGTTCCTTTATCTATCCAAACTACTACCTCTATTCATCTATCCTCTAGGGTTTACGTGCGTGCTGCTAGTAGTGGCGTTGGTAATGTTATGGAAAAAATCGCGCTGGGTGGCTATTCCTGTTGTTGCAGCTTTACTAACTTTGCTTTTGACTAGCAATGGTTGGACTGCACTGGCTATGGTACGAAGTTTAGAATGGCAAAATATCCCTTCCCAACTTCCTTCAGCAGAGGCGATTGTTGTTTTGGGTGGTAGTACGAAAGCAGGTTTTCCGCCCCGCCCTGGTGTAGATTTGAGTGAAGAAGGCGATCGCGTTCTCTATGGCGCTACTTTGTATCGCCAAGGTTTAGCACCTTTAATTATTGTCAGCGGCGGACGCATAGAATGGAAGGGTAGCGGTCCTCCTGAAGCTGAGGATATGACGGAAATTCTTACTCAAATTGGCGTACCGCGATCGGCTATTGTTCAAGAACCAAATTCTTACAATACTCACGACAATGCCGTGAATGTCAAAAAAATCCTGCAACAAAGGGGCATTAACCGGATTTTGTTGGTAACTTCAGCTATGCATATGCCGCGCAGTCTGGCTATCTTCAAACGCCAAAAAATCGATGCTGTTGCTGCACCTACTGATTTTCTCATTAGCAGCAATGAAATTCAAGAAATTCAAGGTACTGTTGAAGCTAGGTTGTTAAACTTGTTGCCTGATAGCAGTCATTTACAAAATTTTACTCGCGCTTTAAAAGAGTATGTAGGGCTGCTAATCTACAAATTGCGCGGTTGGGCTTAAGCAGTGACCAGTTACCAGTTACCAGTGACCAGTTACCAGTGACCAGTTACCAGTGACCAGTTACCAGTGACCAGTTACCAGTGACCAGTTACCAGTTACCAGTGAGCAAATGAAATGAGCTTTAAATTCTAATATTTATAACTCATGACAGAGATATCTGTTGAAACTGCGTGACACACTCCTAAGTAAATTGTCTCAATCAAAATCTACTAGGAGCAAGTATGAACTTAGGAGATAAGTTTAGGGATTTAATCGGCGATCGCACCAGACGGCGTGATGATGACGATCGGCGGGGTAGATACCGCGATGATGATGACGATCGCCGCAGACGGCGCGATGACGATGATGACGATGATGAACGTAGCTACAGATACCGCGATGATGATGACGATCGCCGCAGACGGCGCGATGACGATGATGACGATGATGACGATTAGTTAGCGATCCTGCTTCTAACTTTACAAGCTGTATAACTGTTAGTCGCAGTTGTACGGCTTTTTGCTGGCTTCGGGAAAAGAGCGATCGCTTACTGATTTAATAAATATGTACTGACTTAATGCGATCGTCGCAAATGGATAATTTAAGGCGCTGTCATATTTTTGTTTCGGGAAGAGTGCAAAAAGTTGGCTTTAGGTATGCAGTTTTGCAAGCAGCAACCAAATCTAAAGTTAATGGTTGGGTGAGAAATCTTCCTGATGGTAGAGTAGAAGCGGTTTTTGAAGGAAATAGTAGCAATATCGAGCAAATGCTACTTTCTATCCGTCAAGTACAACATCCTGCTGAAGTTAAAGATATTATACTTGAATATCAATCATTAGAAGGTATCCAAGGATTTGAGATTCGGCGGTGATATCAAAATAGTTACGATTTTATGATGCAGTTTATGTAGACTTTAAGCTAAAATAACCGAGCGAAAAATTTGTTATTTAATTGCCATATTTTATATACTTAAACTTTTAGTAAACCTCTATTTTTACAGTTAATATTGAATAATTACCCCAATCGCATCTAGGAAATATGTCTCATCAAAACCATCTGTCAAATACGCACATCCAAGAGTCTCACACGTTAATAACTCCCGAACAAATCAAAAAGAAGTTACCTCTAAGTCATACAGCAGAAAAAACTGTCCTCAAGTTCAGAAAAGAAATCGAGCAAATATTAGAATTTCAAGATAGTAGAAAGTTTGTAGTAGTTGGTCCTTGTTCTATTCACGATGTCAAATTGGCTGAAGAATATTCGCAGAAGTTAAAGGCATTAGCTGACAGAGTACAAGATAAGCTACTGCTAATTATGCGAGTTTATTTTGAGAAACCGCGTACAACTGTAGGCTGGAAAGGATTAATTAACGATCCTGATATGGATGATTCTTTTCATATTGAAAAAGGCATATTGATTGCTCGCGAACTATTAATAAAAATTACAGAGTTGGGCTTGCCTACTGCTACAGAGGCTCTCGACCCGATTATACCTCAATATATTGGTGAATTAATTTCTTGGTCGGCGATTGGAGCGCGTACTACTGAGTCGCAAACTCACCGAGAAATGGCAAGCGGTTTATCTATGCCTGTAGGTTTTAAAAATGGTACTGATGGCGGTATTATGGTAGCTCTAAATGCTTTAGAATCTGCCAAAAGCCCGCACAATTTTCTCGGTATCAATCCTAAAGGGCAAGTAAGTACATTTAAAACTAAAGGTAATGCTCACGGACATATTATCTTACGCGGTGGTAGTAAGCCTAATTTTGATGCGGAAAGCGTACTAGATGCAGAAGCAAAATTGAAAAAAGCAAATTTGCCCCCGCGAATTGTAATTGATTGCAGTCATGGCAATTCTAATAAAGATTACAAGCGCCAAGCAGGGGTTTTTGAAGATGTAATTCAACAAATTATCGATGGTAATACATCTATCGTCGGTATGATGTTGGAATCAAATATATATGAAGGTAGCCAAGCATTACCTAGAGATTTGACACAACTTAAATACGGCGTTTCGGTGACAGATAAATGTATTGGTTGGGAGGAAACAGAAAGAATTATTTTGGATGCTCACCAGCGTTTGAAATAGTTATAGAGAGGCGATCGCACCATTGCGACGGCGATCGCCTGCACCCGTAATAACGCCGTCAAATTCCATCGCTGTATGCACTCCACCAAAAAACATATTTTGCTGATTCCATAAAATTGTGCGCTCGCCTATCAATAATTCTGGCTGCACATCAAAGCCTGGTTCTACATTCAGCACGTTATTTTCCCAATGAATGCGGGGACTATTTACAGCCATATCTACAGGCATTTTGAAGTCAATTATATTGGATATAACTTGTAAAATTGCCGTTCTAATTCGGTTAGAACCACCTGAACCTAAAACAATTTCTGGCTGGTTATTTTTCAGCACAATTGTCGGTGACATCATCGAAGAAATCCTCACATCTTCTTGCCATTGATGAAATCCATGCGGGTTTAAATCTTCTTCTCCTAACATATTATTCATCATTATCCCCGTACCTGGAATAACATAGCCGCAGCCTTCTCCGTGAGATGTAGTGGTACTTGCAGCATTACCTTCAGCATCAATAACACTAATATGTGTAGTGCTTCCCCATTTATTTAATTGCTGGGTGTAGATATTGATATGTTCGCTAGATAAAAAGCTTTTTTCAATATCTTGTTGATATATATTGGTGTTGTACCTATCTTTTCTAGCTATATTTGTTAGTTGCATTACTTTTTGAAGTATCTGCAAATGTTTAGTAGAACCAAATTCAATGTTAGTGAAATCAACATTCGCTAATAATTCCAGAGCAAAAGCAATTAATATGCCGCCCGAACTTGGAGGTGGATTAGTTAAAAATGTATTTTGTTTGTAATCGACAATTAACGGTTTCCGTTCTATAACTTGGTAGTTTTTCAAATCAGACAAAGTTAAGTAACCGCCATATTCTTGACAATCTTTTACTAACTGATGAGCAATTTCTCCTTGATAAAATTCCTTGACTCCCTTTTGAGTTAAATAAGCCAAAGTATCAGCAAAATATGGCATGAATAAAGTTTCACCAGGAGCAAGCATTTGCCCATTTGGTGCATAAATTTGCAGCATTTCTGAAGAAGCGCTGATAATAGGTTCCAGGATATTTGCCGAGTAGTATTGAAACTTTTGAATTTCTACGCCCTTACTGGCATAATGAATTGCTGGTTCGGCGACAACATGAAACGGCAATCTACCCAACTTTTGATGTACGTGAAAAACGCCACCAATATTTCCTGGTACAGCCATCGAACCCAAACCAATGTGAAACTCCTGCACTGCATCACCAAAATTAATCTCAACTGGATAGAAGTTAAGATTATTTACTTGCTTGCTTTGAGGGGTTTGCGAGAAAAAATCAAATAAAATATGCTCGTTAGCTTGTGTATGGGCTAATAGAAACCCGCCTCCCGCTGCTGATGTCAAAGTAGACTCAGTTACAAAAGATGCAAGAATTGCTGCTACTGCTGCATCAAAAGCATTACCGCCTTGTTGCAACATTTCTATCCCCGCAGCAGCGGTTTTTTGATTGCCAGCAGCAACTACGCCGCGAGTAGGTTGGGTCATTATTAATTAAGCCTGCAAACTACTGACAAACTTATCTAACCTATCCATACCTTTTTCAATTGATGCCATATCTGTTGCGTATGATAAGCGGATACAATCGTCTGTACCAAAAGCGATCCCAGGAATAGCTGCAACTTGTTGTTTTTCTAAAAAAGCATCGCAAAATTCTAGAGAAGTTAGCCCAGTTTTACCGATATTAACGAACAGATAAAATGCGCCATCAGGTTTAGCACAGCTAAGTTCGGGAATTTCATTCAGCTTTTGTAGCATTACCTTACGCCGTTCGGCAAAAGCTTGACGCATTTGTTCTACACAGTCTTGGGAACCTTGCAACGCAGCGATCGCTCCATATTGGGCAAAGGTACATACATTTGAGGTACTATGCCCTTGAATTGTACTGACGGCTTTAATTAATTCTTTTGCGCCTGCTAGGTAGCCAATCCGCCAACCAGTCATCGAGTAGGCTTTCGCAAAACCGCTACTAATAATTGTGCGGGCAAATATATCTTCACCTAACGAGCCAATACTAATATGTTCCGCTCCATCGTAGACAATTTTTTCGTAAATCTCATCCGAGACTACTAAAATATCTCTTTCTACCACTACTTTAGCGATCGCACTAATTTCCGCAGGCGTGTAAACAACTCCTGTAGGGTTAGAAGGAGAATTGAGGATTAATAGCTTAGTTTTGGCTGTAATTGCCGCATTTAGTTGCTCTGGCGTAAGTTTACAGCCAGTATCGGCAGTATCGACAATAATTGGAATACCCGCAGCAAGTTTAACCATTTCTGGATAACTCAGCCAGTAGGGTGCGGGAATAATTACTTCATCACCTGGGTTGAGTAGCGCCAGCATCAGGTTAAATAAGCTATGCTTGCCGCCATTGGTAACGATAATATTTTCAGCTTCGTAATTGAGATTATTGTCAGTTTTCAGCTTATGGGAGATCGCTTCTCTTAACTTTGGTTCGCCAGCAACCGCACCGTACTTAGTTTTACCTTCATCTAAAGCTTGTTTTGCTGCTGCCTTAATATGTGCTGGAGTATCAAAATCAGGTTCTCCAGCGCTGAAACTACAAACGTCTACACCCTCAGCCTTCATTGCCTTAGCTTTGGCGGCGATTGCTAAAGTTAATGACGGCGTTACCTCACCTACACGTGCTGCCAGCTTCATGATTACTCTATCGGCTTATCTCTAATCTATTTAGGATAGCCCACAGTTGTAATCTGAGTTTGTGTTTTTTACTGCCGTAAGATGCGATCGCGCTATTAAAACAGCGAACTAAAGACTAGCTTTCTGGTAGTGTAGTTCTGGTGTGCTTTAGAGGTGTAGCTTTTGCCAAAACAGAAACAGGCAGATACAGCAATTTTTCTCTGTCAATTGCTCCCCAACCTATATCAACCTATCCAGATATTTCGCTACGATCGCAAGTTAAAAACGCTTTATATTCAAGCTGGTAGAGCAGATGATATTGCTGTCATAATTAGTGCAGATGGAAATTGGAACTTTGTTTTATGATTGAGCATCTCAGCAAAATGACCAATCTTGAATTAAAACGCTATCTCTCAGAGCATCGCAATAATGAAGAGGAGTTTCGCTCGGCATTAGAGGTTTTAATGAATCGGCGCAATCCAGCTACAGAACAGCCATATCCATTCGATCTTGAAAACCCAGAAACTCAAGTAGAAGCTTTATTAAGAGAAAAGTTTGGTCAATCTGAGTAGTGATTTGTAGGGTACGTTGCGCAGCGCAACGCACCCTACTGATTCCGCTTGTAAATTAAATATCCTCGATCTTAATTTAACTAAGACGTTGCACTAATTTTTCTACTCGTTCTTTGACTTCATCACGCACTCTACGAAATGTGTCTATAGATTGCCCTTCAGGATCGTCAAGTTGCCAATCTTGGAATATTTCTCTCAATACCCACTCTTCGGGCAAGTTTACACCACAGCCGCATAAGGAAATTACCGCGTCGTAGTCTTCAGCTTTAAAGTCGCTTAATGGCTTGGATTTTTGGTTACTGATATCAATCCCTACTTCTGACATTATTTCTACAGTTTTAGGATCTACATGGCTTGCTTCTAATCCCGAACTTGCTACTGCAACTTTACCTGCTCCTAATTTACGCGCGAATCCTTCTGCCATTTGCGAACGACGGGAGTTTTTCTTGCAGACAAACATAATTTTTTTCATAGTTTTGAGGTATTAAGTTCTAAAGCGTTGTTAGCAGCAATAATTGCCTCTTGTGCAGCTTTCTCTTTGCGTTCGCTGTAACGGTCTGTAAGATAGTCGGTGTTGTCGCGCAGCAGCAGCGTAAACTTATAAAGTTCCTCCATTACGTCAATTACGCGATCGCGATAAGCAGAGTCTTTCATAGTCCCGTCTTCGTGAAACTCTTGATATGCCTTAGCAACAGAGGATTGATTGGGAATTGTAAACATCCGCATCCATCTGCCCAAAATCCGCATTGTATTTACGGCATTAAAAGATTGCGAACCGCCACTGACTTGCATCACAGCTAAAGTTCTGCCTTGGGTTGGTCTAACTGCACCTAAACTTAAAGGAATCCAGTCAATTTGGTTTTTCAAAATCCCTGTAATATTGCCATGCATTTCAGGAGATGACCAAACTTGACCTTCTGACCATAAACTTAATTCTCGTAACTCTTGCACCTTGGGGTGCGTAGCTTCTACACTGCCATGTATGGGAAGTTCGCACGGATCGAAAAACTGCGTTTCTGCGCCAAATTCGGTAATAATCCTGGCTGCTTCCTCTGCTAACAAGCGGCTGTAAGAGCGATCGCGTAAAGAACCGTATAAAAACAGAATTCTTGGTTTATGAGTGCTAACCATTACTAAATATCCTTAAATCCGTTAGAAAGTAGCCGATAAACTACAACTGCAAACTGTGCGCCGGAAATTGGTGCTAGCCAATAAACCCACTGATATTGCATATTTCCACCTACCAAAGCAGGTGCAAGACTCCTGACAGGGTTCATACTTGCGCCTGTAATCGCTCCCATACAAGCAGCTTCAAGTCCTACAGTTAAACCGATCGCTAATCCTGCAAAGCCAATATGGGCACGGCGATCGAGTCCCGAACCCAAAATAACTAGCATCAAAATAAATGTTAAAACTGTCTCTAAAATTAAAGACTGCAACCAATTACCATTTAGCGGTAGAGTTGCCCCTAATTTGGCGATATTTCCAAGACTAAGCAGCAATAAAGTTGAAGCTGCGATCGCACCTAGACATTGCGCCAATATATAAGGCATGACTGTTTTGCTAGGAAACACTCCACTCGCCCAAAAAGCTAGTGTTACAGCAGGGTTAAAGTGTGCGCCGCTTAAATGCCCTAAGCAATAAATTAAAGCCGCTACAACCGCTCCAAAAACAAAGCTAATGCCTAAATGAGTTACTGCGCCATTGCTGATAGAGTTTGCCATTACAGCGCCCGTACCTGCAAAGACTAAGATAAACGTGCCAATACCTTCGGCTATTGCTTCTCGCCAGCAATGGGAGATAGCAATAGCAGGCGCAGGGCAAACTAATTTTGTGCCTTGTCTGGGCATTGCCTAATACTCATTTCAACAAAAGTTGATATAATAATATTTCAAGAAAAGTTGATATGTCAAGTACAAGGACGAGCAGGCAATATTTGACTAAAGCGGCGATACTCAGACAAGTATTGTTCTAAAGCGACAAATTGAGCTAAATTCAGCCCGTAATAAATCCAACGTCCTTCCTGGCGAGAGCGGACTAAGCCAGCATCCTTAAGGGTTTTGAGGTGAAAAGAAAGTTTAGAACCAGTTACGCCCAAAGCCTCGCCTAGTTCGCAGACGCAAAGTTCTTGTTCTCTAAGTAGTTCTAAAATAGTAATTCGCAACGGGTCAGAAAGAGCGTGAAAGCCAGAAATAATGGTTGGAGAAATAGATTGCATCAAATTAAATTGAAATATAGTAAGCGCAGCTATTCTCTATTTTAGTTTTGTTTCCAACGCGATCGGCGATAATAAACCTTTTATATAAATTCTCTAATATCGAGCTAGTAGACTGAATACATTGATTGGGCTAAGTTGATTTATGACAGTTGCGATCGCCAAATTAATCCAACAGCCACTCAGCTTTGACGAGTTTCTTGCCCTTTATAGCGATGATAACCGCTATGAACTGATTGATGGAGAGGTGTTTGACTTGGAACCAACAGGTCTGCATGAAGAAATTGCCGCCCTCCTGACGACAAAAATCTGCGTCCAGATTGATAAAGCAGGCTTACCTTGGTTTGTGCTTCAGCGCGGACTATTGCGCCCCTCCAACGTTGGGATGACGGCATTTCGACCTGATGTTGCAGTTGTTGCCCAAAATGAGCTTATCGAAGAACCGCTTTGGTCTGAGCAATCGATCCTGACACAGGGTAGTTCAATTAAGTTTGTGGCGGAAGTTGTTAGTAGTAACTGGCAAAATGATTATGCCCGTAAGGTTGAGGACTACGCAGTTTTAGGCATTCCTGAATATTGGATTGCAGACTACGCAGGTAATGGTGGAACTCGGCACATTGGCAAGCCCAAACGACCAACCCTCTGTGTCTGTACGCTAGTAGAGGGAGAATATGAAATTCAGCAATTTCGAGGTAGTCAAACTATCGTCTCGCCAACCTTCCCAGGCTTAGAACTGACGGCTGAACAGGTATTAAGGGCTAGGAGTTGAAATCGCTAGATTGTGGCGCTCGCCTTGTTTGTAACCATAACACGGAGATGTTTATGTCAAATCTAGGAGTTGGAGAGAAGTTTTGGATGGCTTGGGTTCTAGCAGTAGGTGCGTTGCCAAACAACGCACCCTACCAATCTGGCAAAATTAGGGCAGTTTAAATGTATTTCAGGGACGTGTTCGGTCTATGCTATAAGTGCCTGAAAACGGTGATAATGAATAGGATGTGGTTTTGATATTCATAAATTGGAGTAGCAATGACCGAGTTACTCGATCGGGCGATCGCCAGATTGCAAACCTTGCCTGATAATGAGCAGGACGCGATCGCTGCAATGATTCTGGAGGAAATTGAGGACGATCTGCGTTGGCATGAATCATTCTCTCGCTCACCTAATCTTCTTGCAAAACTTGCAGCTTCAGCAATGGTTGAGTATCGTGCAGGTAAAACTCAAGAGCTTGACCCAGAGACAATGTGAGATCGCGCACTACTGCTGAATTCCGTAAATTGTTTGCTAATTTACCCGAACAGGTTCAAGCGCAAACCCGCGCAGCGTATCGTCAGTTTAAGGAAGACCCAAGCTATCCAAGTCTTCGCTTTAAGAAGGTACATCCAGAGTTGCCAATTTACTCGGCACGTATCAGTAGAAGCTATCGAGCAGTCGGTCAATTAGATGGAAACACGGTAATTTGGTTTTGGGTTGGTTCCCATGCAGAGTACGACAGGTTGCTAGAGTATTTGTAGCAGTGCGGCATAATACCCCCCAATGCACCCGACCGTCGAATTGATTCTGGCTATACAGTTACGGGTAATTCCATTCGCCTCATCAGTGCTAGAGAAGTAACAGGAAGTGAACGAGAAGCCTATGAGAAGGGATGAGCTAGACATGAAAACTTTAATGAACTTCACACAGCAGATGTGCGATCGCCCTCTTCTTCTTTTCCCCTTTACCTTCCTTGATTATGTTTCGTCCTGCGATCGCTGCAATGACTGGTTACACTCCTGGCGAACAACCAAAACCAGGAACGCCGATTATTAAACTAAATACTAATGAAAACCCTTATCCACCTTCACCCAAAGCAGTTGAAGTTCTACGCACCTTAGATATTGAGTGGTTGAGGCGCTACCCCGATCCCTATGCAAGAGAATTTTGCAACGCCGTCAGCGAAGCATTAAAAGTACCTTCAGATTGGATAATTGTTGGCAATGGTAGCGACGATCTGCTAAATACATTGGTAAGGGCTTGTGCAGAAGGAAGCGATCGCAAAGTTGTTTACCCGATGCCTACTTATGTCCTATATCGCACGCTATCAGCAATGCAGCCTGCTGAAGTTGTTGAAATTCCTTATCCTGAAGACTTTCAACTACCAATAGATAAATTAATTGCAGCTAATGGAGCAATTACATTTATAGCTTCTCCCAATAGTCCATCTGGACATTGCGTACCTTTAACAGATTTACGCCAACTTGCTAGCCAATTAGCTGGCGTTTTAGTAATTGACGAAGCTTATATTGATTTTGCCGAATATTCTGCCCTTTCCTTAGTGCAAGAATTTGAGAACGTTATTGTCTTAAGAACGCTGTCTAAAGGCTATTCCTTAGCAGGATTGCGTTTAGGTTTTGGAATTGCCAACCCCAAATTACTTGCAGGGTTATTTAAGGTCAAAGATAGTTATAACGTAGATGCGATCGCCACTTTAGTAGGTGCAGCCGCAATGCGCGACCAACAGTATAAAAATACTTGTGCAGAAAAAGTCAAAGCATCTAGAGCAAAGTTGACTATAGACTTAAGAAAATTGGGATTTACAGTTAGAGATTCGCAAGGCAATTTTGTACTGGCTACTCCTACAACCAGTCAAGCAGAGTATCTATATCAGTCATTGAAACAGCGAGGTATTTTAGTGCGCTATTTCAATCAACCAGGCTTAACCGATAAATTGCGAATTACAGTAGGTAATGACGAGCAAAATCAGTTATTGCTGACAAATTTAATAGATTTGAGTTGAAAGCAAAGTAGGTGCGTTGCAAGTCAACGCACCTACAAATCTAGCGCTTTGACATCTGCGTTCATCCGCGTGCATCTGCGTTCGTTTGTTTGCGCTTAACAATTAACCCCAAAGCGATCGCCACAACCAAAATCAACATCCACTCAGCAGGTTCGGGAACGGCTGAAACATCTAGAGGATTACCCATTTGCGGCGCTGGTTGTTTGTCTTCAATTTCTCGCTTAAAGCGATCTTTTTTTTGTTCTGCTGCTTTTAAATCTTTCTTCTGTTGGTCGTTAACTAGCACGATCATCGAAGAATAGGGCGTAACTATTTGAGCAGCTTTAGCGACTTTATGAATCCCGTCTAAATTAGCAATCTTTTGCAAATCTCGATCTTGACTGAGATAATTAACCAATTGCCTTGCTGCAAAAGGATTAAACTCATCTTTGGGATCTGCTGGTACGTCAGTTTTTTGGCTAAACCAAGCATAACCATCATCAACACTAATAACTGCAGGTTTTAGTTCTGATTGAGTAGTAAATCGTGCCAAAGCATTCTCTACTTTGGTTGCGACACCGCCGCCACTAGCTTGAATTGTCTCAAAGATCGCATCGTCGTAAGCACTTTGGACTCCGCCTAAATGTACGATCCATAAAGGTGCAGATAGAGCAACTGGTTTAGCTTTATCGTCTCCTAATTCGTAGCTACCGCGATCGCTAATTAGTAAAATAGCGTCGTAAGCTGTATTTCCCCGTAACTTCTCAAATTGCTGCAACATATATAAAGGCTGCATTGTGCCGTAAAATGTCACCTTTTCTACATCAAACTTGGTAATATCATCTACCTTGGTTGCAGCAATACCAGGCGCGGAAGTTTGATATAAGTCAAAATCGTTGCTAGCTGATAATGCTTTTAATTGCTTGAAGGTTTCATTTGCTTCTTTTCTATGAGCAGCCATACTGTAAGAAGTATCTAGCACTACGGCAATGTGCTTGTTTTGAGGCAAATGATAATCTTGGCTAGTTAAGGGTTTAGCGGTAATTTGATAGCCATTTAAGTTAGTTTGGTGCTGTAGGGGTTGAATGGGGTTAGCTGCAATAGCTATAGGAAACCAACTATCTTGAGTAGATTTGATAGCTTTACCATTACTCAAACGCTTGGTATCTTTAGTCCAGTAGATATTACGTTTTTCGCTTAGTTGCGGTAATGCTATTCCATCTTTGGTTTGCAAGGTTTGGTAAGTCATCCATAGGTGCAATTCTCTACCTTCTCCGGCTGGGATGGGAAATGCTCTTAAGCGATAATTGTTGGGACCTATTTGTTCTAATAGTGCTGGATCTACACGCCTTTGTACTTGCGCGTTATATACTTGTTGGGCAGCACCGCGAGTTGAGACTATAAAGGGAAAACGGTTAGAGCGATTGCTATCATTACCTAACCATACTCCTGTAATTACTGCACTTTGGGGCAAGGAAAAGGAGTAAAATATCTCTTGGTCTTCAAATGTCTGGTTTTTATAGATTTCATACACCTCTACATTTGCCCAATCGCCTTGTGGTTCGACTTTGATTTGCTGTTCGGCGAGCCAAACTTTTTTCTCATCAACATCTAGCAATCCGGCTTTAGCTTCAGTACGATTAAACGTTGATTGCACTGCTTTTTGAATTGCCTTTTGTTCGCCGCGTAATATAGGTGTATCAAAAAACTCTGCATACAGCTTGGCTGCGGTGTCTCGATCTGTACGTCTGCCGTTATATAGGAAAGGCGAAGCTAAAATGTTATAAGTATCTTGTAATGTCTGCGCTGCGCTTTCTTCCCAGTGGAAAACAGTCCGATAAAGGTCGCGGATGTTAGTATTTTCTTGCCCGTAGTCTTGATAGCGATAAGGTGCTAAGTAAGCGTTAAGCAATCCTTGGCGGATTTTTTCCGATTGTTGCACCAATAAAGCGCGATCGCTTGCAGTTTTATTTGGCTTCTGCAGTAACTCAAATACTTCGGTTTGCGGCTGTTTCTGCGCTACTACTAGCAAGAATAGCCAAACTAGCAGCACAGATATAGTGACTCCCCAAGCTTTATTTTTGCCGTAACGCCAGCCAAAGTCGTGCAAATTTTGTCGCCAAGCTTGAAAATAAACGCTAGTGATGCCAAAAGGTCCTGTAGCGATCGCTGTTAATATTACTGGAACGGGGAATAGGACGATCGCATAGAAAAGTACCATAAAGGTAGTTTCTATGGGCGTGTGCGATATGCCATATAAAATAGCTGCTGAGATTGGCAGCACGTAGAATAATGCTAGTAAGCCTACGTAAAGAGCGATCGCTAGCATTAAGCTATGACAAACTAACTGTATCCATGCACCTTTACCTGTGGGTTTGTTGTAAATTAGCTGATGCAGATATGCGCCGACGCAGATAAAACCAGTAGTCAAAATTAAGATGCTGCTAGGGGTAAGTTCCCGCAGCCAGAAAAAGCGCAGCATACATACTGCTAGCATCGGCACTTCTACACCGTAAAATAGCTTAGTTAAAGGTATCGAGCGTTTATCTGATGTTGCAGAGTTATTCAGACTAATAATCGTGACAGTAGTAGGAACTCCTACTAAACCAATCAGAAATAATAAAAAGTCAAACGGTAATTCGCCTTTTAAAGCATCGGCGATTAATCCAGTGCCAATAAAAGGTAATAAGCCTACATAAGCAATCAGCAGCAACGTTAAGTTAAATAGCCAAAAAAACAGCCCAAATAAAGGCGATCTATTAGAAGTGGTTTCCATTGCTATGTTCCTTGTAGTGCTGATGCGATCGCATCGTGAATATTGGTAGTAAAACTTTCAATTGCTGGTGTATTAGGCTGTTCAGCTTCATCGAATAAGATAGAAACCATTACCCACAAGCGATCCTTGCGCGTAATCTGCGCCCAGAGGCGCGTCAAAAAATCATCAGTTGTATGTTGAGGCGACTGAAACCAATAAGCCGCTGCTAAATTGCCATTATTTAAAGACAACCAACGTCCTAAAACCTCTGGTGCAAGCTGTTTTTGTTGCATTTTGTCTATTTTCAATCCGTTACCTAATAAGCACAGTTCGGGGGCGTGATAAGCTTGCACAGAATTACTGCTGATAAATAGGATTGAGCCTGAGATATTTTCCTGCTCAAAGCGGTGTTTTTGGGCGATCGCACCTGGGTAATTAGCAAAAAACTCTGTTTCTACACCTGTAAGCTCAATCGGTGTAGAGTGCGTTGCTAGGGGCATCTGAATAGATGCGATCGCACTTGTCGATACCTGTGGCGGATGGGGAATACAAGCAATTCCTAGTATACAGGCGCAGACGATAATTTGCTGAGATAATGATGCCGGATGTAAGGGCGTAGATTCTAACTTTGGTACTGGCTGCAATTTGTAGCGCGGAACTTTTTGCAACAATAGCCAGGTGATTAAACTTGCACTAATAAATCCTATTAACCCTAGTGGAATATGAACTATCTGCCCTAAATCTGGGTGGTTGTAGGTATTGCTAATTAAGACTAGCAGTAATACTCTGCCTGTATTAGCAGCAATTAGCAGCAAGATATTTGCAAAAAAAACTAGCAACCACTTGTATCTAATTTGCCGATTTTCCAGCCATGTTGCAGCCAGCAAAAATAAAGTCCCAGTCCACAAGCTTTTGAGTCCGCTACACGGCAAATCGACACGGGCAATACTATTTTCTAGCACAATGATGTCATGAGAAGAAATTGCTCCAATCTGCCAAACTGCTAAAATATGCTCGACTGTTTTAGCTGTAATTACCCGAACAGGAAACCCCAACCCCGTACCAAATTGGACGCTAAAAGGCAAAATACAAGCAGTTATAATCGCTGCGGGTATTCCTCTGCGCCATATCCGAGGAGAAATAAATAAACCTAATAACCCATAAGTACCAATAGCAAACAGCAGCACCGAAATTTGGGGAACATCTAGCAGCCATTGACCTAAGCTTGCAGAGATAGCAGTTCCAAACACCAATATCAAAGGTACTGGTTGCAAAATCGATACGGGCGATATTTCTAGCTTGCGGCGGTAACGTATAGCTTGGATGAGTAGAGCGATCGCTACTACCGCAAAAACTATTAAATTAAAAGCAGAAGTGTCTTGCAAAGACGTAAATAGCCACTGCAAAGCTGGAAAGTTTGCCCCAAACCAAGCAACTGCAAGTGCCGCACTACAAATTTTATCGCGCGGACTAAATGCGATCGCAGGTACTCTTAAGTTTGCTTTATCTATCATATTTGTTTGCCTAGCAGGGCAGTATGTATCTAAATTAGCTGAAGTAATTTAATTTCGTCAGAGTTAATACGGAGTATTTTTATGTGCTATTGACAACTACAATCCTAAAGTGTTCCAAATCCGAAAAAATTAATTTCATCTGAGAAATTTGCATAAAAATATCCCCAATGCGCTTTAACACATTAGGGACAAGGAAAATTTGTCAAGCCGCAAGGCGGTAATTCGCACTTCTTCGCGCTTTGTTACCCCTTAACTTCAGTCAAGGGCTTTAATAAGCGATGCTTCGCGTTTTATTGTTCTGCAGTAATAAATTAAAGGGCTTGAAACCATAAATTACGAATTACGAATTACGAATTATTTAGTCAGCTAGCTTAGTTTATTCCTAATGCAGCTAAAACATCGCTAGCATGGCTGGAAGTATTCACGCTAGAGTCAACATGAACGATTTTGCCATTACCGTCAATTACATAAGTTACCCGTTTGGCATAACCACCGCCATCGACATCGTAAGCCTTAATTAGACTTTTATCTGTATCCGCTAAGAGAGGAAAGTTGAGATTGTACTTCTGAGTAAACTGTTGGTGAGACACTTCATCATCAGCGCTAACCCCTAATACCACAACATCTTTACCCTGATATTCATTACTAGCATCGCGGAAACTGCAAGCCTGCTTCGTACAACCAGGAGTATCGTCTTTGGGGTAGAAATACAACACTACTGTTTTACCAGCATAATCAGATAGCGAAACGGTATTGCCGTTGGTATCTTTGACGGTGAATGCTGGTGCGTCTGTGCCAACTGCTAAAGGCATAGTTTGAGTATTTCCTTACTATACAATGACTTTAATGATAGTATTATTCCACTTTGCGGCGGTTGTTAAACGGCGATTTTGCGCTCTGATAGTTCAAAGTTATGGCTAATGCTTTCACCTCTAAGCAACTCTAACACCGTCTCTTTGCAATCTTGAAACGTAGAATGCCGTTTGGTATGGTAAGTGCGATCGCTTGGTAAATCCATTGTCAATTCTTTTTTAATCGTACCAGGGCGCGAGGACAGTATGTACAAACGTTGCGCCAAAAATACAGCTTCTTCAACATCGTGAGTAATCATCAATACTGTTACTCCCGTGTTTCTCCACAAATCGATGAGAAACTGTTGCATAGTTTCTTTAGTTTGAGCATCTAACGCGCCAAACGGCTCATCTAGTAGTAAAATTTTTGGTTGAGATGCCAAAGCACGAGCGATCGCAACTCGCTGTTGCATACCTCCCGATAGTTCTTTAGGCAAAGCACGAGCAAATTCACTTAAGCCCACAACTTGCAAGTAATACCCAACTTTTTCTCTTCTTTCACTTTTCGATATACCTTGCAGCCTCAACCCAAATCCTACATTCTCCGCCACATTCATCCAAGGATAAAGCGTATATTTTTGAAATACCATGCCTCGGTCTGGTCCTGGTCCTGTAACTTTTACCCCATCTACTTGAATATGTCCAGCTGTAGGGGTATCTAACCCTGCAATTAGCCGCAGTAAAGTAGATTTTCCCGAACCCGAAGCCCCCACTGCACAGATAAATTCGCTTTCTTCTATATTTAGATTAATATCTTTCAATGCAACTAACGAACCATTACGAGTCGTAAATTGTTTGTGTAGATTATATACTTGCAACCCCATAAACATCTCCTAAAATTTGCCTTGTTTTCTTGTCTGCTAAAGCTTTTAAATCAATTTTGCAGTTCCTTTGTCACTTAGCTTTTTGGTATATTTTATTACTTTACCGCCCAACGGTTGGAAACTCTTAGCAGTAAGCGAAATATCAAATCGATAGTCAATCCAATTAAGCCGATAACAATTAATCCAGCGAAAATCTCGTCAGTCTTCAAAAACCTTTGTGCTACGCTGATTCTTCGTCCCAAGCCTTCTGTCGCTGCTACTAATTCTGCAACAATTACTAAGTTCCACGATGCTGCCATGTTGACGCGCCCGGCATCTATAATGCTAGGCAAAACATAAGGAAAAATTACTTGCAAAAGTACCGTACTACGCAAACCACCTAATGTATAAGTTGTTTCAATTAACTCTTTAGGTACAAACTTAACGGCATCCATAACCATTAAGGTGTTAAAAAATAACGTACCAATGAAAATCAAGAGAATTTTAGGTGTTTCTCCTAAGCCAAAGTATAAAATTAACAAAGGAATGAAAGCAGGCGCAGGCATATAGCGCACAATCCCAATAATTGGTTCTAATAAAGCGCGAATGCTGGGAAAAGCACCCATCAAAATTCCTAAAGGGATGGAGATGATCGCTGCTAATGAAAAGCCACTAAGAACGCGAAATAAACTAGCTGTAATATCTTTTTGCAAACTACCATCCGCCCACAACCGCCCAAGTGCTGCTCCAACTTGAGTAGGCGTAGGTAATAAAAATGCTGGTTGGACTATCCCTGAATTGGAAATTATCCACCATAAAATAAAGGGAATCCCAATTGATAAAGCAATTAAAGTCCAGTTCAAAGATTTGGGTATATCTTCGCCAATCCGCCAAAATACTGTCTCTCGTAGCATTTTATGGGTAGTAGTTGAATTCATAGATGCAATTAGTTAACGCTTTCCTCAGTAGTTGGATTAGCTGCCAGTGAAATGCAACCCTAAAAAATTAGGGATTATTTCCAAACTTATAATTCCCAAATTTTAGTTTTTATTAACTATTGAACTAAAATGGGGAGCAAAACTGTTAGCAAAGTTACTGAATGAGCAGTTACCTAGTTAAGTTTGACGCGCGGATTCTGGAGGTCTCCTCCAGAATTATATAGCGCGTTGACAGGTAAAACCTGCTTTGCATACATCATTCATCAAGATTTTACCGATTTGGTTAAATTTCTTTATGAAAAATTTATTGCTGAAGCAAGACAAGATATACTTCAACCTTTTTTAGCAGCAGCATAAGCCTTGACAAAGCGATCGTCAAAAATTTTGCTCAAATCTGGAGCTTGTTTGGCTAATTTAGCATCAACTAAAAATTTACTAATCTCTTGTGCAGCAAAAGATAAAGAACTCATATCTTTACCAGGACTAAAAGCTTTTAAATTCTCCTCAATCGTAAAGATTTTAGTTCCAGTATTGTATTGTTTGTAATCTGCAACTGATACTCCGGCTCTTTGTGCCATTGTTTGATATGCTTGTTCGGGATTAGCAGCAATAAAATCTAACGTTGCAAACCAAGTATTTACTAGCGCTTGGACATCTTGCGATCGCTCGTTTATCATTTTGCGACTAACTACCAAATGGTCGGGAATTGAGCCAGGAAAATCTTTAGAACTAAATAACTCCTTGCTACCAGCACGTTTCAATGCTTGAGTAGTAAATGGGGCGAAAACTCCTACTGCATCTATTTGTCCGCTAGCAAAAGCAGCAGCAGCAGCACCAGTCTCCAAAGGTTGAAAGTCAATATCAGCTTGCGTCAGTCCGGCTGTTTTTAAGCCCTGAAGTAAGAGAAAATGGTCTACCGTACCCTCTTCAGCAGCCACTTTTTTGCCCTTTAAATCGGCAATAGTATTAATACCTTCGCGCACAATGATTTTATCATTGCCTGTAGAGTTATCATTCACTAAAACTATGACTTGATCTGCACCTGCGGCAACAGAACTAATCGTATCGTTCAAAGTTTGGCAGTTAGCATCTAATTGTCCTGCTGTCAAGGCATTTATTGAGTCTAGATAGCCATCAAACCATTTGAGTTCGACTTGGGTATTATTTTTAGCAAATAACTTTTCTTCCTGAGAAACTTGCCAAGGAATCCAACCAGGCCAAGCACTAAAACCCATTTGAATCGGTGCAGTTGTAGGACTAGCACTATTAGTAGTTGTTTGCTCTTGAGCAGCGCAACTAACAGTAACAAACAAGCTAAATAAAAATACAGCACCCAAAGATACTAAACTGCGAAACTTCATCAAATCTCCTAAATATTTTATTGGATTTAATTTACCCGAACTAAGCGGATTTCTGTACGCTGGTTGCGGGAATCGTAAGGGGAAATATTTGTCAAGGGTTGGCTAGAACCTTTGCCTTCAGCAACGACATTATGCCGTAGCCCGCGCGATCGCATATAATCGGCAACTACCTGCGCTCGTCTTTGACTGAGAATTTGGTTAAATTCAGCCACACCACCAGCAGATGTATGACCTATAACTCTCACAGCGACAGTTTGGGGATTAAATTCGGCGACTTCTTTAACTAATCGATCTAAAGTTTGCTGCCCTGTCGCCGTAAGTTCGGCAGAGTCTCTAGTAAATTTGACTTCACCAGGCGATCGCAAGTTACCAATATTCGGCGCTGCTGTCACTTGGCTAGGATTAGAAATTCGCCTGGTTGCGGCTGGTTTTTGTCCTGCTAGCCTATCTGCTAGTTCTGGATTATCAGCGCGGACTAAACTAATTAGAGTTTGCGTGTTACTTGCAGCTTTATTAATTGGTTGGGCGCTAAATAACTCCTTGGGCGATTGGGGAACTCGATCCATTCTGCCTGCTAGCGTTAGTACCGCAGCAGTGGAAGTGAGGCGTTTTTCTAAAGTACCATTTGTCAGCCAAGCTTTAGATTCAACAGCGGTAAAAAACTCAATCCCTTGCAAAACTGTCGCAGCATCGCTAGGTGATAGTCCGCCATCTTCGGCAATTTGATTTTGCAACCCAGAAGCATCGCGGATATTAGCATCAATGCGACGGTAATAAACTGAGAGTAAATCTGCAACTTTATCCGGTTGAGATTGCAACAAGCGGTTAGAGGCAACGATCGCATCGACAATTACCCCAGGAGTATCTCGACTTGATAAAACCACCGTATATCCCTGCTTGCGAGCGCGGGTAACGTAAGGCTCCCACACGATCGCCACTGCGACATTTTCTTTGGGATCTTGCAACATATCCCAAGCTTGCGAAGCATCTGCTACTCGTTTGATTTGAAAATCTGAGAGCTTAAATGACTCAAACTTAGTGCTTAACACTAGCGCCAAATACTCGCTAGGAGTGTCGCTAGCAAAAACTATACTCAATTGCTGACCTTGCGATCGCGCTCTTTGTACCAACAAGTTCAAATCCAACAGCGACTTAAGATTGGGATACTTTTTTGTATTCAAAACAACCGCATCTGCGCCTACAGTGCGATCTATCAGTCCAACAATTTTTCCTGGTGGCTTTTGTTTGAGAAATTGATCCAAAGTTGTTACCAAAAAGTCAGCTTGTCCTTGACGCAACATTTCCGCGCGTTTAGCTTGATTAAATTCGTCTGCATAGCGCAAACTTACGCCAGATTCTTTTAGTTCTCGCCCAAAAGCTGGATTGCGAAACGTGCTGTAGCCACTAAAGGTATCCCCTAACAGCGTTAGTTGACCAGTTAATAATTTAGTTGTGGGTGGATATTGCTTGTTAGAAATAGATGCTGGTGCAACGCGATTTAGCAACCAAAAAACACCTATAGAAAGCAGACCGCCTACGCTCAAACCAATCGTAAACACAAGAGCCAAATATAGGATTAGAGAGTTATCAGGTTTGCTCACGATTTCTCACTAACTCAATTTGTTCTCACTTATATTACGTTATTGTTTATACGATGTTAATTCAGATAAAATTTCCTCCTAGTAGCAATAAGGATTGTTTTTGTTTAATTACTGAGGGTAAACGGGCGATCGCTCTGATTTAGGCAATGTTGAATTTTGTTGGTTGGCGATTATTTGCACCCACTTAAACCAAGCTGATAATCCCTCGCCTGTCTTAGCAGAAACAGCAATTATGGTGACATTTGGGTTCATTTGCCGGACATTTGCCTCAATTTGGCTAATATCAATTTCTAAATAAGGAGCCAAATCAATTTTAGTAATCAACAAACAATCTGCTTGTTGAAACATAATTGGATATTTGAGCGGTTTGTCTTCTCCCTCCGTCACACTTAAAAGTGCAACTTTGGCGTGTTCTCCTACTTCAAATTCAGCAGGACAAACTAAGTTACCGACATTTTCCACTAATATCAAATCGAAGTCTTTTGGGTTGTAGCCATGTTCTAGTTGATGGATACCGCCAGCGACCATTTTTGAATCTAAATGGCACGATCGCCCAGTATTAATCGCAATTACAGGGACATCATATTTACGCAAGCGATCGGCATCTAACTGAGTAGTCATATCGCCTTCGATCACAGCAATTTTCATTTCCTGGTTCAAAGCAACTAAAGTCTGCTCCAAAAGTACAGTTTTACCCGCGCCAGGACTGCTCATAATATTGAGGCAAGTTACCCCCCATTCGTCAAAATGAGCGCGATTGCTGTTTGCTCCTTGCTGATTGGCATCAAGAATATTAACGCCTAATCCTGCTTCAAATGTTTGATGCATAAGTTTCTGCTTGTAGCGAGTATTCAATCCGATCTATCTTGAGTTCTCTGCCCGATCGAATATCGTCCATTGGCGATTTACAATCAGGGCAAGCGTATTGAATGCCAATTTCTGGTAAATACTCATGTTGGCAACGGTGACAAAAAGCAATTAGCGGTGTTTCTTGGATATTTAATTTGACTCCAGCCAAAAAAGTATTGCGAGTTTGCACCTCAAAAGCAAATTGCAAGCTGACAGGCTCAACGCAAGTAAATTTACCAACAATTAAATGGATAGCAGCAATCTGCGGCTGTTCGTTTTCTTCCCACCAATCTTTAATCGTCATAATTAAAGCCTTGGTCATATCAGTTTCATGCATGGCTCACCAAATAATTCGTAATTCGTAATTCGTAATTCGTAGTTGAGGATGCAAGTCCATAACTTTAACCTGTGGATTCATTAACTAATTCTGGTTGAGCGTAAGGGTGGATATATGCAGGTTTTTCTTTTCTTGGCAATTGCCCTGAAACTACCAAATGCCCCATCGTATCGCAAATAACTCTAGCTGCCATCAACGCAGTCATATCGCTAATATCGTAAGGCGGCGACACTTCGACAACTTCCAAGCCGCAAATCGGAGCGCGTTGGACGATTTTACCCAGCATATATAGCGCTTCGCGGGGCAATAAGCCACCTGGCTCGGGCCAACCAGTACCAGGGACAAACCCTGCGTCAATGCAGTCAATATCAAAGCTGATATAGACGCAATCTGTACCGTCTAAGGCTCTTTCTAAGGCAAAGTCTACAGCGTAGTCTAAGCCTTTTTCAGTGATGTCTGTAACTGTCAAAATATTGCTAGCTTTTTCGCGGTAAAACTTCACGCCTTCGCGGGGAACTTGCCAGCCGCCAATCCCTAGTTGGACTAAGTTTTTTGGCGGTGCATTCTTGATATTTGTAGCGTGGAACCAAGGACAAGTGTGCATCCTTTCGTCCAAGTCTTTTTCTTGGGTGTCTACGTGGCGATCGAAGTGAATAATGCCTACTTTTTTATCACCCAAATGACGGCAGATCCCCCGCACTGTAGGATAGCCGATGGAATGATCGCCGCCTAAAATAATTGGGAATGCTCCAGAACTAAAGATGTGAGCAATACCTTTGGAAATTTGGTCAAAAGACTTTTCGTTATTAGCGGGAATTGTAAAGATATCGCCGACATCGCATAGAGTAATTTGTTCTCTTAGATCCACGCCTAACTCAAAACTGTAGGGCGTATAAAGAGCGGAAATTCTCCGAATCCCTTGAGGACCAAAACGAGTTCCAGGGCGATAAGTCGTGCCAGAATCGTGAGGTACGCCGACAACTGCAACATCGTACTCGCCTACTTTGCGGACATCTTCAACATAGGGGGCTTTGAGGAAAGTATTAATACCTGCAAAGTGAGGTAATTCGCCGCGAGAAAACGTCGGGATCGAGCGATCGCCGATACTTTCTGCTGCTTCTAAGCCAAATTCTAAGCCTTTGGACACTTCTTGCTGCCAGCCTGTGAGCGGCAACTGTCTTTCGCGTTCTAAGGCTCTTTCTGCTTCGCTAGGGGGCTGTGACGAGTGAGATTCTAAACTTTCTTCTAAGGGGCGATCGCGTTCTGTCATTTTCCCAATTCTCCAAAGTACAAAGGTGATCCCATTAAATCAGTGACCAGTTTGTCAGTTACCAGTGAGCAGGTTTACTGGTGGGGACGAGTAACGCCAACTTTAAACCTACAACGCAGTCTTAAGTTGCGGAAAGTTTGCGGTGGGCACAGTCCTCCACAAACCTCTTCAAGAGTGGGAATTAGACCCAATGGATGAATATTTAACTGGTTACTGGTCACTGTCAAAAAACCCAGGCAGGCAATAATAGTTTGACAACTATTATCTTTCTCCCGGGCTTTTTTCCCGCCGTGTAACCACCATCACAAAGAAATTCTGTTAGCTGGCTGCTTCTCTCGGACCTGGCATTTAAGTTTCTCACCTTGGCTAAAAACTTAAATCGGAACCCTAGAAGCTGATTATTTTTTTTGCTCTACCTAAGACTTTAAAAGTAATAACCTAGCTGCTTTGCAAAAGTCAATAAACTCATGGATTTTGTTTACAATGTAAATTGATAGTCCTATCAAAATTTTCAGAATAAACAGTATTTATAGATACAACAATGACTGTTATTAATGCCAAAAATACTAAATCGTTAGTCTATGCAGATAAAACGATCGCTAGAGCCGAACGAGCGCTAATATGTTCGCCTTTTCAAGTAAATTTGTTTGAGGCAATGCGCCGGGAGAGCGTACCGACAAATGCGATCGCCCAAGCAGCAGGTATAGAAAATAACTATACTCACAGCAATTTAGCAGAATTAGCAGCAGAAAATTACTTACTATGGTTAATTCAAGTTGGCGTACTACGACGCGAAGTAGATGGACAAGGAATTACCGATAGTTTTCGCCTGACACCGCTAGGCAGCCAGCTAATCGAGCAAAAAGGTAAGTGGCGAAATCCTACATGGCGCGATCGCTTGTTAAATGCTGCAATTCGCTATTTGAGATTGCCATTTTAAAATAAATTCTCATTCATAGTTAAAAATAAGCAGTAAAAGGGAAGAATGAAGAATATAGTTTACGCTTGTTCCTATTTTCTGCCCGCCTAATATAAATAACTGCTTATGAAATCCTTAATGGTAGTGGGAACCACATCCCACGCTGGAAAATCACTGTTGACTACAGCTATATGTCGGATCGTGTCCCGTCGCGGTTGGCGAGTAGCTCCATTTAAAGGGCAAAACATGGCTTTGAATGCCTATGTCACTTCTACAGGTGGAGAAATTGGCTACGCGCAAGCGGTGCAAGCTTGGGCAGCAGGTGTCGCGCCGATGACGGAAATGAACCCAATTTTGCTCAAACCTCAAGGAGATATGACATCTCAAGTTATCCTCAAGGGGAAATCTGAAGGCAAAGTAGGAGCAGCAGAGTATTACCAGCAGTATTTCGAGCGCGGTTGGCGGGCGATTGAAGAATCGTTGCAGCTGTTAGGAGCAGAATTTGATTTAGTTGTCTGTGAGGGTGCGGGTAGCCCAGCAGAAATCAATCTCAAGCACCGAGATTTAACAAATATGCGCGTGGCGAAGTATCTCAACGCGCCGACGCTACTTGTTGTAGATATCGATCGCGGCGGTGCTTTTGCCCATGTTGTCGGTACTTTAGCTTTATTAGAGCCAGAGGAACGCGCTTTAATTAAGGGTATAGTCATCAATAAGTTTCGGGGGATGCGAAGTATTTTGCAACCAGGAATTGAATGGTTGGAGAAATATACAGGTATCCCAGTTGTCGGCGTAATTCCTTGGATCGAACAAGTATTTCCTGCCGAGGATTCTTTAGATTTATTTGAGCGTCGCTCGGCTAAGTCCCAAGCTGACTTAAATATTGCGATCGTTCGTTTACCTCGGATTTCTAACTATACCGATTTCGATCCTTTAGAATCGGAGCCGACAGTGTCTTTAAGATACGTCCACCCCAGACAAGAATTAGGACATCCCGATGCAGTAATTATTCCTGGAACTAAAACGACTATTGCTGACCTAATATTGTTGCAAAAAAGCGGCATGGCAGAAGCGATCAAAAATTATGCTGCTGCTGGGGGTACAGTATTAGGCATTTGTGGCGGCTACCAAATGTTAGGGCAGTTTCTTACCGATCCAGATCGCCTGGAAAGCGAGTTTAATCGCTGCGAAGGGTTGGGGTTGCTGCCCATTAAAACGATGATTACAGATTACAAAATTGCCAAACAAAGGCAAGTAACTTCTAATTTTCCCCAAATAGGTTTGCCTGTAGGCGGATATGAAATTCATCAAGGGCGATCGCGTTTAATTGAAGCACCTAATGTCTCGACAGAAGGTTATAAGCCTTTATTTGACGATCCAAGCTTAGGTTTAGTAGATAGCTGTCAGCTTGTTTGGGGTAGTTATTTACACGGGCTATTTGATAATGGCGCGTGGCGACGGGCTTGGTTAAACCGTTTGCGCCAGCAAAGAGGCTTGAAGTCTTTGCCTACAGGTATTCCCAACTACCGAGAGCAACGAGAAACTATGCTCGACTACCTCGCTACGAGTGTCGAAGCTCATCTAAACTTGAAAGATATTTTAATTTAAGTGCAAATGAGTGTTGCCGTACATTTTTTACCAGACGACATTACTGTAGAAGCAGAGCCAGGAGAACTACTATTAGATGTAGCAAGTCGCTGTGGCATTATAATTCCTACAGGCTGCTTGATGGGGACTTGCCATGCTTGCGAGGTAGATATAGATGATGGCAATCCAGTACGCGCGTGCATTACTGGTGTTCCTGACGGGCGATCGCATTTAACAATTAACTTATACAGCGATCCAACTTGGTAAAACCCGCTAACTTGGTAGGGTGCGTTGCAAGTCAACGCACCCTACTACTTTATTTATTTGGCTGTGGAGTCATCCGCAGATAAGGCTTAACTTCTTGGTAGCCTTTGGGAAACTTCTCTTTTAGCACTTCTGGATCTTTCAAAGAAGGAACGATTACGCAGTCGCCGCCATCTTCCCAGTTAGCAGGAGTTGCTACGCTGTAGCCATCTGTTAGCTGCAATGAATCAATTACACGCAAAATCTCATCAAAATTGCGTCCGGTACTAGCAGGATAAGTAAATGTTAGGCGCAACTTCTTCTGCGGATCGATAATGAACACCGATCGCACTGTCAGAGTATTGTTAGCATTTGGGTGGATCATGTCGTACAAGTCGGAGACTTTGCGATCTGGATCTGCCAATATTGGATAATTGAGTTTGGCGCCTTGAGTTTCTTCAATATCTCCCACCCAGCCATTGTGAGATTCAACATTATCAACGCTTAACGCCAGCGCTTTAACATTACGCTTGTCAAATTCTGGTTTGAGATGGGCGACTTGTCCTAGTTCAGTAGTACAAACTGGGGTAAAGTCAGCGGGGTGAGAAAATAGTACAACCCAGCTATCACCTGCCCATTCGTAGAAGTCAATTTCGCCGTGTGTAGAAGCTTGTTTGAAGTTAGGGACTGTATCGCCTAATCTTAATGCCATGAATCTTTACCTCTGATCGATAATCCCATTTTTGATTACTTAGCGATCATTACACAAAACTCCGGTTTTCCGACCGGACTGTAGCGGATTTCAACAAAATTTTAGGTAAAGGTTGTAGAGGGAATCCTTTTGAGTAAATTTACTCACACAAGAGGTCTCGTTGTCTAGCTATCCTACTAGCTACTTTCCGTCTGCTGCTTTTGAGTTATTAGATCGCTATTTACTGACAAATTGACAACTTCTCTGCCACTTTCTGCTTGCCTCTTTTGCCAATCTGCAAACATTGCATCTAAGTCATAATTGAACGATTCTGCGTGTTTTTCACGAATTTTGTGAATTTCATCCAGAATTTCATTTTGCAACATCGTTTAACCTCCTAATAGTTCGTAGGGAGTACAAATTACGGGTAACTGGTAGCCAAAATCAAGGCTAATCTCTGCAAATTTTCTTTGGATTTGAGCATTGGCAATATGTTTACAGTTCCACGTTAGCAAGTAATCTAATCTGTGAACGGTTGCTGCCGCAATATAAACCGCATCATCGGCAGCTTTTGGAGGAAGATTGCTACGACTGAGAAACTGCGCTGATAGACTTTGTACAGATTGATTAAGTTCTACTAATGGCAACCCATTGAGGATTTCCAGACGCTTAGTAGCAATCTCAGCATCTCCCCTCGCTACTTCATCTAGAACCACTTGTGAAACGTAAAGTTTGAATGCACTTCGACGAGAGTTCCACCAGTCTTTTGTAATTTCTATATTTGCAGCTAGAATCAAGTGTTTGGTCGATCTAGCTGTGAGATAGCCTAATATACTGGTTTCAATATAGACAGTCTCGCTCATGGCTAAATATTAACAGCCTAAATGCCTCTGCACTACCGATACTAGCTTTTCTGTCCAATGTTGAGTAAGAGCAGCATCAGCAGCTTCTACCATAACTCGAATTACTGGTTCGGTTCCTGACGCGCGCACTAAGATTCTACCCCGATCGCCCATATCTGTTTCTGCTTGCGCGATCGCACTTTGCACCGGAACGCAGTTTTGCCATCCCAAACGGCGATCTCGATCTTCGACGCGCACGTTTTTGAGTATCTGTGGGTAGGTAGTAAAGCTTTGGGCTGCTAGCTCAGATAAGCTTACGCCTGTTTGCTTAACTAATGCTGCTACGTGTAAGGCTGTCAGCAATCCATCGCCAGTGACGCTGTAATGGTGACAAAGGATATGTCCCGATTGTTCGCCGCCTAGCATTGCACCCATGTTTTGCATTTGGGCTTGCACGTATTGATCGCCTACGGCTGTACGAATTAATTTGCCGCCTTGTTTTTCCCAAGCGCGTTCAAAACCAAGATTCGCCATGACTGTTGAGACAATCGTATTTCCTGGTAACTTTCCGGCTGCTTGCAGGCTTTGTCCCCATAAGTAGAGGATGTAATCGCCATTAATAGCATTACCCATGTTATCTACAGCTAGCACGCGATCGGCATCGCCATCAAAAGCAAAACCTATATCTGCATTATTTTCAATCACAGCAGCTTGCAACACAGCCAAATGAGTAGAACCGCAATTAACATTAATGCGATCGCCGTCTGCTTTATTATGCAGGCAAATTACTTCTGCGCCCATTTCCCGAAACGCTGCTGGGGCAATTCCTACCGCTGCACCCCAAGCCAAATCTAAAACAATCCGCATTCCTTGCAGATTGAGCTTTGCTTGCAAGGGATTTTTAATGCCTGCTAAATAATCTCTGACTAATTCCGAGCGCGTGTAGTGCTGGGCTTTGGCTAATTTATTTGCTGGTAATACTCCCTTTCCCCGCAATCCGGCTTCAATTTCTTCTTGCAACCTTTGAGATAACTTTGCCCCATTAGCGCCAAAAAACTTGATCCCGTTGTCTTCCGGTGGATTGTGACTAGCAGAGATCATTACCCCGCCGATAGCATCGCTAATACTTGTTAAATAAGCGACGCAAGGAGTAGGACACAAGCCTAAATTCCATACTTCTATACCAGCAGATGTCAAACCAGAGCAAACAGCCATTGCTAGCATATCGCTAGAATTGCGCGAATCTTGTCCGACAATTACCACACCAGGGTTTCCAGAGTGTTTTTGCAATACTAATCCAGCCCAGAAGCCTACTTGCAATGCTAAAGGAGCGCCTAGTATGTCTCCTACTCGTCCCCTAATCCCGTCAGTACCAAATAAAGCAGTTTTGGGCAAATTCAAGCTGTAAGTGCTGCTAGTAAAAAAATCAAAATCCCAAGACAATGCTTGGGAATCGGCAGTTTGGGTTTTGATAGGGGACGTGACCATAATTTAACTCCACACACAACACGCGCACACGGGAAGAGGATAACACTTTCTGCTAATTTTGCAAAAGTTATATCGACCATGACTTAGGTATATATACTTCTAGCATTGACAGTAAGCCTTGCACATTAACCTTCTGTAGGAATTTTCCTCTTTCCTCTAAATCTTTCCCTGACTTTGACAAAAACTAACTCTCTCCACAAATCTATAGTCCTACTTCAGCAAGTAATGGCTGCATAGTCTCCCAAGTTAGCCCTTGCTGGATATAACGAGGTGATTCTGGATTATAAGGACTAGCTACTCTGTCGATGTTGAGAATTTTTGCTCTTTCTGAAATTACTGGAATATCAGGATCGAATGCTGTTGGACGCATCAAAGAACTAGAAAAACCCTTAAAAATGGCAATGGTGTCTTGCTCTTGAGCAATTTCTACATCCACAATTAAGACTTCATGAGGCTTTTTGATAGTGTATTGTTCTAGACGTTTACCAACAGCAAGATCCATATATCACCTTAGTATTACTGGGGAATTGCCGATCGCCCTTGCTTGCCGAGCTTGATAAAGACAAAATAAATCAAGCAACCGACATAAAAGATTAGACCTGCATAACCTAGAAAGCCTAAGAAGCCAACCTGGGTATTGGGATGGAAATATTCTTTAAATAGTAAAGGCGGTTCCAAAAAGGTGCGACAAAAAGAGCCAGCGAGCGCTTCTTGAGAAAAAGCGCACTGTAAAAACGGTAAAGTTGCGATCGCTCCTATTACCGTATAGATAGAAATTGCCCACCGCCAAGCATTGAAACATAGCTTCAAAGGACCTGATGGGCGATCGGCGATTTCTTCATTTAGGTCTACCCAAAACCACAATGAGATCGGGATCAAAATCCGCGCCATAATCCCAGAAATAAAGCCAGCTGGTATAGCCGCCATCAATAAATATACTGAGATTGCTAGTAAACTAGATACTCGCCAGTAGATAGTTAACAAGCGGGCGATCGCATCTGCTTTTTGAGCAAACGCCCAAATCAGCAATATGAGCGGGATAATAACTGTAAATAGTACCGCTAGACGGTAATCTGTCCAAATTAGGGAGCGCAGCCAAACAGGATCTTGCATAAAAATAGTTTTGAGCTTTGAATTTTGAGTTTTGAGTTGAAGAAAGTAGTTTTAAGTTTTTTTGGGTTTTTCGTTTTAAATATTAACTTTTTCCCGTTCCCCTTTTCCTCAAGGGTTATGGCATAAAAAAAGCAACGAGGTACGTTGTTAGCGTCCTAGTTGCTTGGAAATAGACGGGCTGCTAGCAACCCGCTATAGCTACTAATCTTCGTACAGTCGGCATTCAGCAGCTTCAGGATTGTCGTCGCAATACTGTTCTAAGGAGTTCTTGGGTTTAACTTGACGCTTGTGTGATGCTTCTGCTTGTAATTCTTCTACTGCATCCCAAGCTGCGGCGCACTCGCTTGAGTTTTCGCCCTTGGTATCGCAAACGGTGCGGGCTTGGTCTCTTTCGTCTTCGATTTGTTGGTTGATGTTGGTCATAGATTTGTTTGTAATGGTATTTCTTCCTAGTATAAGAAAACTTTGAGTTTGAAAGGTTCCAGGAGCCATACTACTGCAAAAATATTGCTCTGTGCTTACTACCAAAGTCAGACAATTGCTGCGAAAGTGCGATTTTCCACTTGCCGATGTCAATTAATGTTGCAGTATTACTCCTTCTTAGTAGTACAAGTAAATATACTTTAGTATCAAAATCGCTCTTTATGTTTTAACATTTCTCCTCTAGCGATCGCATCAGCAATGTACAACCAAAAAGTCATCATATTTTTAGATATGTTGGTGATATTAGCAAATGGTGGAACCTATGGCACAAATGCAGTGGGCTAATGCCCTATCTAATCGTTCTTCTTTAGAAGCTGCTGTTGCAGATGTATCAGAACGTGCAGCTTCTTTGTTACCAGCGCCAGCCGATTTAGGGCTGGTATTTATTTCGGCTGCTTTTGCTAGCGAGTATCCCCGTCTCCTACCTTTGCTGCGAGAACAACTACCAGATGTCAAAGCGATCGTTGGTTGTGGCGGTGGGGGAATTGTTGGGATGTCCAAATGGGGACAAATGCAAGAACTTGAGGATGCACCAGCTTTGAGTTTGAGTTTAGCCTGCTTGCCAGATGTTCAGGTGCAAGCGTTTCATATTGTATCTGAGGAGTTACCCGATCTCGATAGTCCTCCTAATAGATGGGTAGAGGCGATTGGTGTCGAACCATCTCCCACACCGCAATTTATTTTATTATCCGACCCGTTTTCAGCGAAGATTAACGATTTGTTGCAAGGCTTAGATTTTGCTTATCCAGGTTCAGTTAGTGTGGGCGGATTAGCTAGCGGTAGCTCAACCCCTGGGCGTACTGGATTATTTTGTAATAATCGCCTTTATCGTGAGGGTACTGTAGGTGTCGCATTAAGCGGCAATATCGTCTTAGAAACTATTGTGGCGCAAGGATGCCGACCAATTGGCAAGCCTTATCAAGTTACTGCTTGCGATCGCAATATCATCCTAGAAATTGACGAACAACCGCCTTTGGTATTGCTGCGACAACTAATTGAAAGTTTAAGCGAAGAAGATCGCCTACTCGCGCAGACAGCTTTATTTATTGGCGTAGTCCGCGATGAATTTAAGCTGGAATTAGAGCAAGGAGACTTTTTAATTCGCAATTTGCTAGGTGTAGATCCTAATATAGGCGCAATTGCGATCGGCGATCGCATTCGTCCAGGACAACGCATTCAATTTCATCTGCGCGATGCTCAAACTTCGGCTGAAGATTTGGAATGGTTGTTACAAAAGTATCAAAAACACAATCAATCTCAACCCGCACCCGTAGGTGCGTTGATGTTCTCCTGTTTGGGTAGAGGTGAGGGCTTATATGGCAAACCAAATTTTGATTCTCAGTTATTTAAGCGTTATTTGGACAATATTCCGCTAGGTGGGTTCTTTTGCAGCGGTGAAATTGGTCCTGTGGGCGGTAGCACATTTTTACACGGCTATACGTCTGTTTTTGGCATTTGTCGTCAGGTAGGTACGTAGGGGGCGGCATTTTTGGGAAGAAGGATTCATCCCAAAAGATACCTTCGCAATACATTGCGCCCTTACCCTCACAGCAGCATTGTTTTATTTTTGGAGGATAAATTTTGTCGCCCGTTCGAGTTCGCCAGCACGTAAATCCACTAGCAATTAAGTACATAAAACCGATCGCACCGTTGGATTGGGAAAAAATTTACGCCCAACCGCATCAACCTCTGCATCTAGATATTGGCTGCGCTAGAGGGCAATTTTTGATGAGTATGGCAAGTTTAACGCCAGAATGGAACTTTCTCGGCTTAGAAATCCGCGAACCTTTGGTAGAAGAAGCGATCGCTATTACCAATAAATTAAATCTAACTAATTTGCATTTCCTATTTTGCAATGTCAATAATTCCCTTGCGCCGCTACTAAAATCCTTACTTCCAGGCACTTTACAACGAGTAACCATTCAATTTCCCGATCCTTGGTTCAAAAATCGTCACGCCAAAAGGCGCTTGGTACAGCCGCAATTAGTCGCAGAACTTGCCACTTATCTTAGTCCTGGTAGTATGGTGTTTTTGCAGTCAGATATTGAGCCATTGCTAGTAGAAATGAGCGATCGCTTTGTCCAGCATCCAGATTTTATCTGCCAAAGTCAAGATCCCTTGCTTACGCCCAACCCTTTACCAGTACAGACAGAAAGAGAACAAACAACTTTAGCGCGTGGGGAAGCTGTTTATCGGGCTGTATTTACTCGCCGTTAAATCCAGTTAGGCAAAAATTGCTTTACCCAAGCAGGTAATTGGGCGTAATTGAAGTAAGGTAAACGCAGCCTGTAAGCTTCTAACGATAACGGTAATCCTAGATAAATTGGCATCCAGAAAACGAAAGCTGCAAGAATAACGAAGATAATTGTTACGCCTAGCGCCCGTAGCTGTGGACGATAACTTTCCAGCCAACGATCTACAAAAAAAGCGATCGCCAGTCCCGAAAATACTGAAGCGCCCATATAGTGATAAATAAAGACGCAGCGAGTAACAGGAACCCAAGGAAGCAAGTTAGCTAGCCAATTGAGAGTTAAATACAGGACAATCCAATTGTCGGTTATGTGGCGATCGCTTGTTTGGCTAAATATATTTGTTTTTGGTGTCCAACTATGACGCAATAGCAGCCACAGCATATAAAAAATTGCTGCTGTAGATAGCCACCACAAGGCTGGATTACCCATAGCATGAACGTCATAAATGATTTTTGCCGCACCTGCAGGTAAGGCTGGAGTTGTAAAGGACAATGGTTCTGTTGTGGAACTTGCAGTTTTATAAAAGTAAGCTACGGGGCGCAGCATGAATAACCAGGTGTACCAATCCGAACAATATGGATGTACGTTTGCCCCATCGCCAATTCTTTCGTGGTAGGACAAAATTTGGTATTGCATCTCCCAGAAGTTCGGCTTAGGGTTTTGCTGCAAGTGGGGAATCCAAGCAAGGCTGTAAACTGCAACGGGAATAATGGCTAAATAAACTAATATATGTCCGATTTTAAGCTGAGTTAGGTTTTGCAGGGGTGAAGCGTTGGGGCGAGTTGCGTATGTATTTCTGAGTGGTTTTACCCAGCTTATAACCCATGCTGCTAGCCAAATTAAATAAGCCCCCAGTAGGAACCATAAGCCGTTCCACTTAATTGCTGCTGAAGCACCGAACCACACGCCAGCAAGCGCTAGAAATAGGCTGCGTTTCCTGTTATGCGATTTGAGTCCTAATAACAAAAACAACTGCCCTAGCAGCCCAAAAATCACTAGGTAGATGTTGTTTAAAGCGTAGCGGGACTCTACTAAGAACAAGCCATCTGTAGCAGCAAATAAAGCCGCGATTAAAGCGTAGTTGCGACGATTGCTAATTTGATAAGCGATCGCTGCTATAACTAGGGGGATAAACGAACCTGTAAAAGCATTGATCCAGCGGTAACTCCAAGTAGAACGCACTGAACCTGTAAGATTATTGATTGTATCTTGCCCGAAGGGAAGATGGCTGCCGAGCCAAATGCCAACAGCGATAATATATTGGCTTAAAGGTGGGTGAGCGTTAAAAAATTGCGTATTGGTGAGATAGTTGTTGGCGAATTTAGCGTAATATACCTCATCAAACACGAAGGTATTAAATCGCCCTAACCCCCAAAATCTAAGGAAAAGCGACAGTAAAAATATGATTGCTAACCCAATCCGAAACCAGTTATCTGATTCAGGGCGGTTGTGAGAGTAAGTCATAAGCAGAAAAACAAGGGCAAGCTAAATTATCAGGCATAAGTCTATACTTCATATCTTGCTTCTTGTTCGGCTACCATTAGTAAAGTTTTGAGGACAGAATCAGGATTAAGACTCATTGAGTCAATTCCTTGTTCGACTAAGAATTTAGCAAACTCTGGGTAATCGCTGGGTGCTTGACCGCAAATGCCAATTTTGCGATGATTTTTCTTAGCAGTTGCGATCGCCATTTGTACCATCCTCTTTACACCTTGGTTGCGTTCGTCGAATAAATGAGCGACTAAGTTAGAATCTCTGTCTAATCCTAGTGTTAGTTGGGTTAAATCGTTGGAACCGATAGAAAAACCATCAAATACTTGACTAAACTCTTCCGCCATAATTACATTACTGGGCAATTCGCACATTACGTAAACTTGCAAGCCGTTTTTGCCTTGTTCTAAGCCGTGTTTTGCCATTTCGGCGATTACTCTTTTTCCTTCTTCTGGGGTGCGACAAAAAGGAATCATCGGAATGACGTTGGTTAAGCCCATATCGTCTCTTACCCGTTTTAAGGCTAAACACTCTAATGCATAAGCATCGCGGTAACGTTCGTCATAGTAGCGACTTGCACCGCGCCAGCCAAGCATGGGATTTTCTTCTTTGGGTTCAAATTGTCTACCGCCGAGTAGGTTGGCATATTCGTTGGTTTTAAAGTCGCTCATTCGCACTACTACCGGATTGGGGTAAAATGCAGCAGCGATTGTGGCGACTCCCCGCGCTAGCTTGTCGATAAAGTATTGGGGTTTATCGGTGTAAAGTGCTGTTAGCTGGGCGATTTTTTCTTTAACTACTTCGTCGTCTAACTTATCGTAATGAATCAAAGCTAGGGGATGCACTTGAATGTAGTTAGCGATAATAAATTCTAAACGGGCTAACCCAACTCCATCGCTGGGAATTGCTGATAAACTAAATGCTTCGGCGGGATTGCCTACATTCATTAATATTTTGGTGCGAGTACGAGGTAAATTTTCGAGGGGTACTTCTCTTACTTCATAAGGTAGTAACCCTGCATAAACTCTTCCTTCTTCACCTTCAGCGCAGGAAATAGTTATTTCTTGACCTGTTTTGATTACATTTGTAGCATTTCCAGAACCAACGATCGCCGGAATCCCCAACTCTCTAGCAATAATTGCGGCGTGACACGTCCTCCCCCCAGAATTTGTAACGATCGCACTGGCTTTTTTCATTATCGGTTCCCAGTCTGGATCGGTTTTATTGGTAATTAATACTTCTTTTGGGCGAAATTGGTCGATTTTATGCGGATCTAATATTATTCTTGCCGTACCTTGTCCGATCGCTTCCCCTACGCTCCGACCTGTAATTAATGGTGTTTGGTTAACTTTGGTGGTAAAATGATAACTGCGTAATATATTTTGGGATTTCTGTGACTGGACGGTTTCAGGTCTTGCTTGCACGATAAATAGTTCGCCTGTTATCCCATCTTTTGCCCATTCCATATCCATCGGCGTGTATTGTTGCCGAACTTGGGTATAGTGGTCTTCTATGGCACAAGCCCATGTAGCTAGTTGTAAAATTTCCTCATCCTGCAAGGCAAATTTGGCGCGATCGCTCTCGTCTACTGGTACGTTTTTGGTAAACTTAGAACCGTCATCGTAGACCATTTTCAGTTCTTTGCTACCTACTCGCTTTTTGAGAATCGGGCGAAATCCTTGTTGCAAAGTAGGCTTAAATACGTAGTATTCATCGGGGTTGACTGTACCTTGGACGACGTTTTCGCCGAGTCCGTAAGCAGCAGAAATCAAAGCAGCATTTTTAAAGCCTGTCTCGGTGTCAATCGAAAACATTACCCCAGAACAAGCTAAATCGGAGCGTACCATCTTTTGTACGCCGACAGAGAGGGCAACATCTAAATGATCGAATCCTCGGTGGTGACGGTAGGAAATTGCCCTATCAGTAAATAACGAACTAAAGCAGCGATGACAAGCTGCTAATACTCCTGGGATAGTATGGACGTTAAGATAAGTTTCTTGTTGTCCGGCGAAACTTGCATCGGGTAAATCTTCGGCTGTAGCGCTAGAACGTACTGCAACATCAGTATCGTTGCCGTATTTTTGGCATAATTGAGTGTAAGCTTGGGCGATCGCATTTCTTAGTTCCCCAGGAAATGGTGTATGCATAATTAAAGCTCTAGCTTGTTTGCCTTTTTGTTGCAGATTATGCACGTCATCGACATCTAATTCAGTAAATAGCGATCGCAATTTTTCTGCAATTCCCGCTTTTTCAATAAAAAAGCGAAAGGCATGAGCAGTCGTAGCAAATCCGTGTGGAACTTTTATACCGCTAGGAGTTAACTGCTGAATCATCTCTCCTAACGAAGCATTTTTGCCACCTACTAAGGCAATATCTTTGATTCCTACTTCATCAAACCAGAGAATTAGCGATCGCTCTTGAGAAGATTGAGAATATTTCTCTGATACTGCTGTAGTCATATCTGTCGCCTCTGCTTGCTACATTTAGTCTAGCAATGACCAGTTTATTTGTTTAAAAATGAAACTATTTGATGATTATTTGCTTATTTCTAAAAATATGTAACTTTTATACAAAAACTGATAAAAATGTATTGTTTTCAAAAATTGTAAAATATTAGGTAAATTTACTTATATTGTTTGCTAAATAAACAGTATTACTAGCTACAGACAGGCGATCGCTAAAGCAGTTATATCTATATTCACTTGAGTAGAAAAAGCAAAAATTACCCCCTTTTCTGCTAAGAAAAGGGGATACAGTTATAATTATTGATTTAGAACCAAAGTTTTCGCCACCAAGGAATAGACTGACTTTCTGGAAGATTATTTTTCTTGCGAATATCTTGAATATTCCATCCAGTCAGTTTAGCTAAAGTCTGCGATTCTTGTTCAAAACGCCTAGGTAAACTTCTTTGATATTGTTTGCCAGCTTCGCATTTAGCTTCGCCTTTGAAAGCATGGCGCAAAACATATCTACCTTGGAAAAATTGATTGTTTGCAGTTTCTTGAAACATCAAATCTTCAGGAAATTTATCGCGAGTATAACGAACGTGGAGGCGTGTCAAAAATACATTGCCATTTGCAGGCGAATCTGTCCAAAATACCCCAGCTTGGCGCAACTCTTCATCATTTAAAGGTTCCGCCGAACAAGGATCGCAGCTACTCATGTTCCAAGCATACTCAAGAAAAGCTACTTTTTTATCTTCTTGAGTATAGGACTTCTTAAACATCGACTTGTAGAAATCGCCAAATTCCTCCTTGACAAACAAGGGAATTTCTGTGTCAGAAGGGATATTTACTGTCCGATAATTGGTAATTTCGGCTTGTCCTTTTGGCGACAATACGTAAACAATTAAGTCTTGTTCGCTAGTTGAATTTATCATGCCTAAGCGAATTGGCAGCATAAACTTTTTCGACTCAAAAGCCATTTTTAATGGTCTTAGTCTTTCGTAGCCAGATTTGTCAAATTCTGTAAGATTTACCTTGGCGACAAAGAACTTCATTTTTTGCCGAATATACGGCTGTAATAACTGCTTTGCACCTTTAGTGATTTTGTAACCGTTACGATTTAGCCAAGTTTCTAAACCATTGGATTCTTTGGCGCTAAGAACTACAATGTCATATTCTCCCACTGTAAACTGTGATTCTACAGTAACTCCTAACGCGCGATCGCTTCTATTTCGTGCTGATTCTTGCGCTACTGGCGATGCTGGTGCTGCACTTCTAAACACGCCATCGTTTAAATAGTTTGTTGCACAAGGATCTTCATCAAAATATTCTACTAATCTAGGGGCGCTAAAAGCATCCAAACGTTCGATAACTTTACTTTCACCTACACGTACTTGTTCCTGCTTTAAAACTACAGGTACGGGAACAACTAAGGCAAAATCTTTGACATTGCCTTGGTAGTCATTCGCCATCGTTAAAACTGTGCGATCGCCATCACGAGCAATTACTACTTGCGAAGCTTTATTATATAATTTGGCATCAGCTTTAGATACATAAAACCCACAAAAAGCCCAAGCATTCGGTACGAAACAAAAAATAGCTAGAGAAACTGCTATTAACCCTATCAAAAATCGTTTTATATGCATATTAACTCCTCAAAGTAATATTATTTAGTTGGCAATCAATTCATTACTTGCTTTCAACCAATTAAATCTTGGTGCAGTCCAAACAATGTCTAAAATTACACTTAGCGGTGCAAGCGCAAACAACGCCCAAAAAACAGCAGTAGGAACATAGTATTGATTTCGCAAAACAAAGGTTAACCCAGCAATACAAATTGCCCAAATACAACGACCGAATTTAGCATTAGGAATCGAACGCGGATCTGTTAGCATGAATAAAGCAAATAATAGCAGCGAACCACTCATTAACCGATGTAAAAATACATCCCAAGTCCACCCTAGCCAAACATTACGTATAGCCTCTAATGATGCGTAAGTGCCTAGAAAAATTGCTGTTGTATCCCATCTACCTACTTGTTTTAAAACAATTCCGCCTGCACCAAAAAACAATAATGCATACCACCATTCATCTCCCCATTGTCCAGGTGAAACCCAAGCATCAGTAGTTAATGTCAAGACAGAAATAATCCCAAAATTAGCTGGGTTAAAAAAATGCTTGTTATTAAATTTAAAAATATGTTTGCTTAAAATTGCTAAAGAACCTGCAAGCATCACTGTACTGAAACTATCAGCACGTAGTAACAAACTCAATCCTAAAGCTGTAATTATGGCGCTACGAAGTGAAGATAGCTTCAAAGGGTTAGATAATTGAAAATCTTCCTTATTTTTTAAGTATTTTACTAGCTCGTCACTTGTCCACTGAGTTACCAAACAAGTTGCGATAATAGCACCAATTAACTCAGGTTTTAACGTCCAATCTCTAGTAGCAATACCTAGCATTAGAAATGAAGCTAAAAATAAAATTTGATAATCGCGGGCATCTTGGAATAGCATGGTTTTCCTTAAAAAAATAGCCACACTGCAATTTAAGTTTTAGCAGAGCTAAAACTTATAACTGTTATTTGCAACAGAAATTTTACAGATTCAAATAATTATTGTTAGTATCGCTGGTGTTGAGTTAAATTATCTGACTGTTACAGTTTAGGTAACAAAAACAACAATGCGATCGCTCAATATTGCCGAAAAGTGCGATCGCTAGCTATAAGTTGTAGTTGTTTAACTTAATAAAACTTCAATTGTATTGAGCTAAATCTGCCTAGATACGCAAGCAAAAGTTAACAAATTGTGCAGCTAAATATAACAATCTGTATCTAAAGTTACAGATTTATCAACTTCTTTGTGAAGAAGGCTAAAATAGTAGCAACAGATACCGTTTACTGCTATTTGCTATGAGTTTTGATGCAAACGTAGACTGGGAAGAAGCCTTTGAGTACCGCCCTGGTCAAAAGGTTGAGTTAAAATCTCAACCAGGAAGCTTTGATAAAATAGCTAGCTACGATCCAATGATGGTTCCGCCAATTTGGCTAGTCAAAGATCCTAAGCCTAGATATGCTCATGAATTGCGCATAATTCACCATCCAGTTAGAGAAATGGGCGATTTAGCGATCGCAGCTTTATTTGGCAAAGCCAGAAGTAGCAAAATTCAATCTCATAGATAGTGTCAGTGAGAAAACGCTCTTTTGCTAGTATCGCTCAACTTGCCCAACGCAACCCGCTGACTATTTCTCCTTGGGTGCTACTGTGGGCAACTGTAGGTATAGTCTGCGGCTTATTTGCTGCTTGCTATTGGCTTGTATTAGAAGCAATAATTCATCAGCTAGAAGCATTTACAGGACTTAGCCTATTGTTAGTTATGCCACTTGCTGGCTTATTTGTAGGCTTAGTAATTTATTTTTTGGGTAATCCTGGGGAAATAGGATTACTTGTCGATAATATTCATTTTCAGGGTGGTAGGCTGAACGCCCGTGAAAATCCCTCAATGATTCTTGCTTCCTTAGCAAGTATTTCCGCTGGGGGTAGCGCTGGACCAGAAGCACCTCTAGTCCAGGTTACAGGCTCTTTTGGCACTTGGGTAGCCGATCGCTTGCAACTGCAAGGAGAACAACTTAGATCCCTCAGTATTGCAGCAATGGCTGCTGGTTTTACTGCACTGTTTGGCGCACCTTTAGGTGGAGCAATTTTTGCTTTAGAAATTCTGCACCACGAATATGTTTTAGAATACTACGAAGCGATTTTGCCAGCGATTGTCTCTAGCTGTGCTAGCTATATCGTCTTTGTCATTATTACCAAATTAGAGATTGGACCTACTTGGGAATTTCCTCAGTATAGGTTAGATAATATTGACGATTTTGCGATGGCGATTCTGTACGGTGTTTTGGGCGCTGTAGCAGGATGGATATTTATCTTTATTTTTCGGATTTGCGATCGCTTTTTTGCCGATTTACCTGCACCTATCTACGTACGGACTGCTTTAGCTGGGTTAGGTTTGGGCATTTTGGCAATGTTTTTTCCCTTAACTCGTTACTACGGGCATCACGAGCTTAATTTAATTATTAGCAGTAATTTAGGTGCGATCGCTCTATTTAGCCTAGCTGCTGCCAAAATGCTAGCTATCAGTATTACTGTCACTGGTAGCTGGCGGGGCGGAATTATTATTCCCCTATTTTTTACAGGTGCTTGTATAGGTAAAGCCGTAGCCCTCAGCATTCCTAGCTTTGAGCCTGTACTAGCGATGATTTGCACTATGGCAGCTTTAAATGCTGCTGTCACGCGCACACCCATAAGTACAACCTTGCTAATGGCAAAATTAACTGTAATTAGCCCATTTACACCAGTTTTGTTTGCTAGTTTAGTTGGTTTTTTCCTCGCGCCTAAAGTTCCCTTTATTGCTTCTCAACTCAAACTCCAGCGCGAAATTGAAGCTGATTAACAACTTATCAATCTACCAACCAGTTAAATATATAAATAGCTGTCGCCAAGCCTAAATTCTAAACAGTTGCAAGTTATGCACTCATATACTACAAGGCAAGGCAGCATTTGACTGTTTCACTTACCTGGTAACTGGTAACTGGTCACTGTCAAAGCCCTGCAAACCATTCATACCCTTGGTCTTCCCAATAACCCTTAATCGGTAGCAGATTCTCAACTAATAAAATATCAGTCACCCACTTGCTTTGCTTGTAACCAAGCTTAATTGGCGCAGCTAAACGTAGCGGCGCACCATTATCTACAGGCAAAGGAGCGCCGTTTTTCTCATAAGCCATCAATGTCTGAGGATGCATAGCTGAAGCTATATCCCAACTTTCGTAATAACCATCGGCAGATTTAAAGTAGACGTAGCGTATATTGGGGTTTGGTTTAGCGAGGGCAATAATATCGCGCAGTCGCAATCCTCCCCACTGCACAATCGCCGCCCACCCTTCAACGCAGACATGGCGAATAGTCATGGATGTATATGGCATCTGGTGAATATCTGCCATGCTTAAACTTAAAGGATTACTAATCTTGCCGTTAACGTTAAGGCGAAAAGTAGCGGAATCGATTTCTGGGGTAAAGTCAAAGGTATTAACGATTAGGGCATCAGGTTCAATTGCACTTCTACTAAATTCGGGTACGGGCTTTTGCGGATTCAACAATAAAGCTTCTACGCTCTGATTTAGAGGCTCAAAAGTTTTGCCTACTACCTCTTCAAAGAACCGTCCCCCGCACCCATTTAATAGCAAACTTAGGCTAGATAGTCCTGATAGCTGCAAAAACCTACGGCGCAGCAATACTTGGCTAGGAACTTCTATCAAACTCATAACATTCCTTCCCAAAACATTGATTCTAATAAACGCGAACCACCAACTTTAAGACCGAGTAGCGAGTGAATAATAGTAAATCTAAGGACTATCGGCACAGAAACAAAGTGGACGATGCGTAAAGCTTGCCAACTACCAAAAAAGTCAACAATCCAGGAAAATTGAGCAGGCTTATACATTCCTATACCGCTAAATATAGCCAAAAGTAAAATAGGCACGATCGCAGTGTACGCTAGCCTATGCCATGCATAGTTTTTGCGTTTGGGGTTGTGGCTGTGTTGGATGGCTTTGATATCTTTGCTGCTGACAAATCGATGTCTCCAGCGGCGCGTAATTAAGATATAGATGCCGTACCAAAGTAAGTTAAGGGCAAATAACCACATTGCGGCAAAATGCCAATGTCTACCTCCAGCTAACCAACCACCTAGTAAAAATAATGGGGGAATTTGCCAGCCACCGCGTCCGCCGAAAACTGGATTGGCGTTGTAAATCTGCAAGCCGCTGGTAATCATGAGAAACAGGCTTATTAAGTTAATCCAGTGAAATATCTTTGCTGGTAACGCTTGATGTATTGGACGGCGAAATGAGGGTTTATCGGTAGGTAGGGATGAATCCATAGATTTTAACTGCCCTGAATAATTCCCTATTGTCGCAAATATTAGGCTGAAAGCTGAGTTTTGACGAACGCAGATGCACGCAGATAAACGCAGATGAATAGTGATTGCGATCGCAATTTTTTACTATTTGTCTGCTGACAAGCGATCGCCCGATCTTTTAGGCTGATCGAATGTAGTAATCTGCAAATAACAATGCCTTTAAAGATTGTCGAACACTTTGATAGTAGTTTTAGCCTCGATTTAGCTGCTAAAGCTGCGTTATTTGATTTATTGCAGGGTGAAGCCTTCATCAAGCAGGTATCCGCGCAAATGCACTGCGAATCGGTCGAATTTACGCAATTGCTGTTCCAACCTGTACCTTACAGCACAGCAACGCCTAAAGGTATGCCAGCAGAATTTGAGCAATATCATCAGTCTGATGAATACGTTATTATCAATGTCCCGCCTAACTTCATGTTTGGGGCAAAAATCTTTAAACCGAGTCGTCTTTGTGCCATCTATCGCCGAGTAAAATAAGCAGCTAATGACAACTGATAATATTCCCTCCCTAGACAGTCTAGAGTACATCCCTTTTTTGGATGCTGAAGGTCAATTACCAGAACAATTTCAAGGCAAAGTGGGAGTCTATGCAATTTTTGACCGCGATAAAATCCTGCAATATGTAGGTTATTCGCGCGATGTCGATCTTAGCCTCAAACAGCATCTAGTGCGTCAAGTCCAAAAATGTTACTGGATCAAAGTGCAAACGAGCGATCGCCCCAGTCGCACTTTGCTGGAAAATATCCGTAATGCTTGGCTTAGTGACGGAACAATATCGCCAAGCGATCGGTCACAAGAATCAGCATGGACTGAACCGATTGATGCCAAAGTTACTATGACGGCTGACGAGCAAAATAGTTATGCATCTGGTGATGAAATGATGCAAACAAAACTCCTCAAAAATGTCGCGCGGCGAGTCGAACAGCAAATTTTAGCAGAACTTGAGTCTCGCGGTTCGCAAGTGCCAATTCGCTTTAATCCCAAGCTTAAAGAAAAAGGTTTACTTGATTTAAAATAAGTTATTTGAGTAAAAAACAAATATTGCAAATATTAGTTGGCATTTATGTAATATTAAACTGCTGACTTTTTTGTTTTTTGACCATTTTTGTCTTTGGCAAACATGACTTTTGTCATAGATTAAATTGTTAGCTACCTCTATAAATATAGTCATTAATAAATAAGTGTGACAGTTGCTAACTGGTCTACTGTGTGACAGTTGTACAAGGGGCTACAAAAGACAAAATCTATTGTTTTGATTCGTTAGATTAAATATGTTGAAGAGGATAAGTTACAGGCTCAAACAGAGCTAGCTCAAAAGATCTGCAAGTAGCGCTCGCAGCAAATCTGAAACTTTTTAAATCGTTTTAACGACATTCTAATCAACTGAAAAATCTAACAGTCAAGGTAATTATTATGAAACGGTTTTTAACAAAATTAGCAACATTTTCTACTCTATCTGTATTAGCAACTGTTCCTATTTTTATGTCAGTAGGACAAGCATCTGCCCAACCTACAAATCGACCTACAGGTACTAAAGCTAGCTATATTGGGGCTGGAGTTTCTGCTGGTGTTACTAACGGCGGACAAACAGGAGATGCGGCTACATTTGGTGGCAACATTCAAGGGCGTTATGCAATTCCAAATACGCCTCTTTCTGCACGCGGCGCAATTCTATTTAGTGACGAAACAAGCGCGATTATGCCTATGCTTTCCTACGATGTTCCTGTTACGAACAGAGCCAATGTTTATCTCGGTGCAGGCTACTCATTTGTAGAAGCGAATGGCAAACCTACTCCTTTAGGCAATAAAGATGCAGTCGTGCTAACTACAGGCGTTGAGGCTGAAGCAACTAGAAATATCATGCTCTACAGCGATGTCAAATTAGGCATAGATGCTTATGAAAATACTTCTGTTCCCGCAGTCAGTTTACAACTAGGTGCAGCTTACAGATTCTAAATACTCTCCTGGGCAATAAGCTTGCATAATTAGATAGAGTTGGGGTATTGACTGTTGTAAAGACAGCAAACCCCAACTTTTTGTCGTGCTAAGATCGGCTTATTACTCGTATGCCGACTGACTTACCGGAGATTAACAATCGGTGGCAATCTACTGGGCGGCAGTAACAAGATATATTCTGGAAATCTCCTTATAGTAAAGTGCTATGGTCCAAACTCCCATCTCCAACCCTGCTACACCCAAGCGCAAACCATCCAAAGTAGAAGGCTTAAAAGAGCGCAGTAATTTTTTACGCGAACCTGTTGCGACAGAGCTTAAGCAAGATACAACGCATTTTTCGGAAGATGCGATTCAAATTCTTAAGTTTCACGGCTCTTATCAACAAGATAACCGCGATAATCGCGTCAAAGGGCAGGAAAAAGATTATCAATTCATGCTCAGAACGAGAAATCCTGCAGGCTACGTACCGCCCGAATTGTTTGTCACTCTAGATAAATTAGCTGGCGAATATGGCAACCAGACATTAAGAGCGACAACCAGACAAGGATTTCAAATGCATGGGATTTTGAAGAAAAATCTCAAAAATGCGATCGCAGCTATTGTTAAAAGTATGGGTTCAACATTGGGAGCTTGCGGCGATGTCAACCGCAATGTGATGGCTCCGCCTGCACCCTTTAAAAATAAGCCAGAATATCAATACGCGTGGGAATACGCAGAAAATATCGCCCAATTACTAACACCCCAAACAGGCGCATATTACGAAGTTTGGCTAGATGGGGAAAAAGTAATTAGCGCCGAAGAAAACCCCGAAGTAGTCGCCGCCCGTCAGCGCAACGGTACGGGGACAATTATCCACGATAACCCAGAGCCGATATATGGTACTCACTATATGCCGCGCAAATTTAAGTGTGCTGTAACTGTACCTGGCGATAATTCCATCGATTTATATTCTCAGGATTTGACTTTGGTAGTAATTACTAATGACAAACAAGAATTAGTCGGCTTCGATGTGTTTGCAGGTGGTGGCTTGGGAAGGACGCACAATAAAGAAGAAACCTTTGCGCGGATGGCTGATGAAATTTGCTATGTTGCCAAAGATGACGTTTACGAGTTAATAAAAGCAATTGTCGCTACCCAAAGAGATTATAGCGATCGCAGCGATCGCCGTCACGCACGGTTAAAATACTTAATCAACGATTGGGGCGTAGATAAGTTCCGCTCTAAAGTTGAGGAATACTTTGGCAAAAAACTAGCACCATTCCAACCCTTGCCAGAATTTAAGTACGAAGATTACTTAGGTTGGCAAGAACAAGGAGATGGCAAGCTATTTTTAGGCATTTCAGTAGAGAATGGGCGGATTAAGGATGAAGGTTCGCTAAAATTGCGTACAGCCTTGCGAGAAATAGTCACGCAATTTAATTTACCCATTCGCCTGACTCCCCACCACAACGTAATTTTCTCTGACATCGAACCGAGCAACAAGCAAGCAATTCAAGATATCTTGACGCGGTGCGGCGTACAAACAGATCCAGAAGCGATCAACCCCTTAGTTAGATACTCAATGGCTTGCCCAGCCATGCCTACGTGCGGCTTGGCAATTACAGAATCCGAGCGGATTATGCCTAGCGTGTTGAAGCGGATTGAGACGCTGCTAGAGCAAGTAGGTTTGGAAAAAGAGCATTTTGTGGTGCGAATGACTGGTTGCCCAAATGGCTGCGCCCGTCCGTATTTAGCTGAATTAGGCTTTGTTGGTAGTGCTACTGAGTCGTATCAAGTTTGGCTAGGCGGTTCATCGGCGCAAACAAGGCTTGCCGAACCATATATGGAACGGATGCATATCAACGATTTGGAGACGCAATTAAAGCCAATATTTGCCTATTTTAAGCAGGAAAAGCAAGATGGGGAAACTTTTGGTACATTTTGCGATCGCGTCGGCTTTGATGCAATCCGCGAATTTGCCGAACAATACGAATCAGAAAATGTTGCTGATGCCTATTCTACAGATGATGGCGATGGCTTAATCGAAGCAATGGCAGATTCGACAATTGCCGATATTACCGAAGAAACTAACGGTCAGGTGGTCGCGATCGCTAGTACCACTACAGCTAATAATAAATTGCGTCGGCGAATTAGCCTATCTGACGATATTTACTTGCAGCTAAGAGAAGCAGCTACCAACCAAGGCAAACCAATGACTCAATTAGCCAACGAAGCAATCAAGGCTTACTTAGAAGCTAAAGCAAACGGATAAATCTATCCTATGCAACGTATAGCGATCGCTACTTCTCAACTACAAGGCAAGCAAATTTTGCTAACGATTGAGCAATATCATTACCTCAATCGCGTCTTAAGGTTAAAAGAAGGCGATCGCTTTATTGCTATGGATGGGCTGGGTACGTGGTGGCTAGCAGCCCTAGAAGAGGCGCAGACAGCCCAAATTGTCGAGCAGATAGCAGTACAAACTGAGCTACCTGTGACCATTACCTTAATGGCAGCATTGCCCAAAGGAAACGGCTTTGATGACGTTGTGCGTTACTGTACAGAATTAGGTGTAAGTACAATTGTGCCAATCATTAGCGATCGCACTTTACTCAATCCCAGCCCCCAAAAGCTAGAACGCTGGCAAAGAATTGCCCTAGAAGCTGCCGAACAATCGGAAAGAGCGATCGTGCCAACAATTACCCCACCCGTTACCTTTACTAAGAGTATTAGTACAGTTACAGCTACTTATCGCTATATATGCGTTGCTCGCGGTGCTAATATGCACTTAAAAAAGGCAATCGATTCTGTACCATTAGTTAGTGAAATAGTTATTGCGATCGGTCCCGAAGGCGGATGGACTACAACCGAAATAGAAAAGGCGACTTCTACTAATTTTCAAACTGTTTCTTTAGGCAAACGGATTTTAAGAGCAGTTACAGCCCCAATAGTTGCTCTATCTGTGATTGCGGCTACTTTTGAGGAATCAACCCCAAGAATGAGTTAGCTGCAGTAGCCACTTGTTAAAAGAACATCAGCACTACTCGCTGGAAAACAACATGACTGCTGGAAATATAACGACAGAAAAATTAGCCGATTCTCAACACCCTATCAACGATTTAATCCAGCAGCGCTGGAGTCCTCTAGCCTTTGCCGATAAAACAGTCGAACCCAAAAAATTATCTAGCGTATTAGAAGCAGCAAGATGGGCGGCTTCCTCTTACAACGAACAGCCCTGGAGTTTCATTATTGCGACTAAAGATAACCCAACTGAATTTGAGCGTTTACTAAGTTGTTTAGCCCAAGGTAATCAAGAGTGGGCAAAAAACGCTCCAGTGTTAATGATATCCGTAGCCAAACTTTACTTTGAACGCAACGGCGTAGAGAACCGCCATGCCTTTCATGACGTAGGCGCAGCAGTTGCCAATTTATCTATGCAAGCAACAACTTACGGCTTATTCGTACACCAAATGGCGGGCTTCGACGTACCATTAACAAAGCAGACATACAACATTCCTGAAGGATACGAACCAGTAGCAGCGATCGCATTAGGTTATCTAGGAGATGCCAACACCTTATCTGAAAGATGGCAACAGCGAGAACTAGCCCCACGCACCCGCAAACCCTTAGAAAACTTTGTATTCTCTGGTAGTTGGAATCAGACTTCAGCAGCGATCGGTAATAATCAATAATCATCTGCGTTCATCTGCGTGCATCTGCGTTCGCAAAACAAGTCTAAACAGCAAGTGCAAAATCCCCAAAGTACGGAGTATAAATAAAAAACTACTCCTATTTTCTCCCCATGCTTGACGACGTTGCCGCAGCCATTGAACGCCAAGACTACCAAGCCGCTAATCAACTACTACAGCCGCTACTAGCAGAAAATCCCCAAAACCCTTGGGTACAATTTTACTTAGCCAAACTACAAGAAGTTTCCGGCGAACTAGAAACTGCTCAAAAAATGTATCTAACACTGCTAAAAGAGGCAAACAACCAAAAGTTGATGATGCAAGCCCGTCAAGGTTGGCAACGCGTAGAATCAACTATCCAAGCCCAAAGACAATCAGACATCGCCCAAGCTACAGCAGAACCAAATAGCAACCAAATCGGGGTATTAGTTTTAGAACCTGTCTCTATCGACAAAACTGTAGCAGCGCAAAAGTTTGCTCAAATCATGCAAATCGATCCCTACACAGCCCGTTTAAAATTACCTAGTCGCGGCTGGAGGTTTTACAAAAGCGGAGCAATTGGCGAACTCAAATTCTTAGGTCAGAAGTTAAATGCTGCTGGTATCCCCTGTTTTTGGACAACAATAGCCGAAATTGAGCAAATTCGCGTTTTTCAAGTCAATTATTTTCAATCCGTACAAATTTCTACAGCTACCGTCTTCTGTGAAAACGAACAAGGACAAATAGGGGCGCTAAATTTTAACTGGTCGGAAGTAAGCGATCGCGCGATCGGATTATTACCTATATTTGAACAAGTAGTAGACCGAAATGCTCGTGGCAAACTCCAGCGCAAAACCAGAACTCAAGATTACGCCCACTTTTGCGACTTAATTATTCCTAGCAGAAATTGTATTCTCAGGCTGCATGACAACAGCTATCAATACGACAAAGGCGTTACTATTGCACCCTTAGCTAGCCAAACCACAATTAGAATTAACTGGAATAGCCTACTCGATTTTCTGCCGAAATATACACCAGCAACACAAATTTGGTCTGATTTCGCAGCTTTTGGCGAAACTGTAATAGATAAGCCCGAAATACTAGAGAGCATCAATTCTCACATTCATATACTACGCCGAGCTAAATCTAATTGGGACTCAGCTTTTCAGTTGTACAGCGCCCTAATATTTACCAAAGCAACCCAATAAAAAAGGTTAAAGAGAAAATCTTTTTCCCTTTAACCCTTAATCTTTACTCTTTTACTTAGCTTTTAGCTGGTTTTACCTGATTTGCCATATCTAAGAAGCTACTCATATTTGCACCTGGGCGACGACGCTTGCTAGAAGCTGTCGCTGGGTTCAGATACTTAGGAGCAAATGTAGTATCAGTTTTTTGCCCGTTGCTACTTGCTACTACGCTAGGTTCGTTCTTTATCGGTTCTGCCTTTAGACCTTCCGCAGTTTGAACTAACTCAACTTTACTTTTTGGTTGAGCAGCAGGTTCGGCTGTCCTATTAGTTTCTTTGGCAGACTTAGCAGCTACAGGTTCAGCAGATTTAGCTGTTTCTTTGACTTTCCCCGTAGCTGTATTGGCTGTCTCTTGAACTTTGTTTGTAGCTGTATTGGCTGTCTCTTGAACTTTGTTTGAGGCTGTATTTACTGTCTCTTTGGCTTGCCCTGTTGCTGCATTTGCTGTTTCTTGGACTTGTTTGGTAGCCGTACTAACCGTTTCTTTAGCTTGTTTTGCTACTGTGTTAGCTGTCTCTTGCACTTGCTTAACTACCGCAGTCGGATTTATTTTATTGAGCAGACTGCCGTTCTCTTCCGATTCGTCTAGCTCCATAAAGTAGCCGCTGCGCTTTTTGGTTTTAGCTGGCGATGAGGCTGGGTTTAGCTGTCCTGATTGTGCCTTCTTGCCACCAAGCAAACCCACGAAAAACGATAAAATTCCAGTTAATAACTTCTTAATAGCTCCCATGACTCTAATTTCTCCTTATTTTTAACCAACAAATCTAACTACTATTTTTATTACGTCAAGTAATTATTCTTTATGATGTATTGACTTTTGTTCGCTATCACCCTACTTCACATCAAAATGTTAATTTAGCTACTCTCTATTAATAGCGATTTTGATTTTCTAGTAACCCGCCTTGAGAACTATATTTCAGTCAACCCTAAATTATGACTAAATTAAAAGCAATTATGAAATTTTATCAGCACTGGAAGCAAGATTTTTAGACATTTATTAACAAAATTTAACTTAATTGTGCGTCTGGTATTAATACTTAGGGGTGTTGGCTGTTAATAGATGTATTTTTATTGATGCAAGTTTATATAAATTCAAAATATCTCTAAGAGTTAAAAGCTAACGACTCAACGTAATATTAGGTAGAAAGTAGCAACTTTCTCCCTCTAAAGTTTAGGCAGATAGGAGCGAGTAGTTACTAATAACTGGTCAAATTTCTTAATAAGTATCTATATTTAGAGACTTGCCAAAATCAACAATATATCTTAGCGATTTCTCCCAGCCAATAATACTAAGGAAATTAGGAATCGCCAATCGCAGCACCTTCTAATGGTTGGAAAATTGCCTTAGCGTGTTTGTAGTATTTAAATTCCAGCAAATTATAAAAAGGATCTTCTAAAAAGAAAGTGCGATGCTCTAATGGCGAGTTGGGAAAGCGGTGTTTAGCTTCTTCTCTAAAGAGTAGTTGGTGAGTTTGCGATCGCATAAGTAAATTTTCCCAGTCTGTCTCCTCAGTAAAGATTAAGCCGAAGTGTCTGGGGTAAATACCTTTTTGTGGTGTTAGTTGTTCTTTAGTTATGTGTGCGACTAACTGATGACCGTACAAGTCGAGAATTAAAGCATGATGAGTTTCGCGCCCAGCAGTGCAACCTAAGCCATCAATGTAAAATGTTTTTGTTTGGGCAATATTGGTAATGGGAAAGGCAAGATGGAATATGGTTTGCATAGCTACGAAATACTAAAACTACTCATATTTTGGCAAAACTAAGATGATGCTACCTTTATCATTCCTCAATCCTTGGCTAGTTGCTGTGGGGTTAAACACATTTTTACTCGGTATAGCTTGGCTTGCTCCGAAAAAACTACTTACACCAGCAGGATTATTACACGCTTGGTTTTTAGGCGTACTAATTTGGGGTAGTTTGGGCTGGCAAGGATATGTAGTTGTATTATTTTATTTTTTAGTAGGTTCTGCGGTTACTCGCATCGGTATGGCGCAGAAAGAAGCTGAAGGCATTGCCGAAAAGCGATCGGGTGCAAGAGGACCAGAAAATGTCTGGGGTTCGGCGCTAACAGGGGCTATATGCGCTGTGGGCGTAGTTGCAGCGTCGATTTTGCAGCCAGATAAGCTAGTTACATCTTTGCTGCTATTAGGTTATGTTGCTAGTTTTAGCACCAAACTATCTGATACCTGTGCTAGCGAAGTAGGCAAAGCTTACGGCAAGCGTACTTATCTAATTACAACATTGCAAGCAGTACCGCGAGGTACAGAAGGCGCAGTTAGTCTAGAAGGGACTTTGGCTGGAATAATTGGTTCAATTGCGATCGCTTTAGTTGCTTGGGGTGTTGGTTTAATTGACTTATGGGGCGTAGTTTTTTGCTTAGTTGCAGCTTTTATTGCCACCAACCTAGAAAGCGTTATTGGTGCAACCATGCAATCTCAAGTAGATTGGCTAACAAATGAAGTAGTCAATATTATTAACACAGCGATCGGAGCGATCGCTGCTATCTTACTATCCTTAGCCTGGACTTTATCAAACCAGTGAATATCACTGGTCAAGCCGCAAAGCGGCAATTTGTAATTACAATCAGTAGGGGCTTGAACCCAACACGCAATTGTTAACCACACTCATCAAAGATTTGGAGTTCGCAAATACCTTCTTTAATTACGAATTACGAATTACGAATTACGAATTATTTTGGTTACTGTTACACAGGTGAAGGCTCTAAGATCAGTTTAGAGCGCTTGACTTGTTCGGGAATAGAGATGGGGTAGTCGCCATTGAAACAAGCCGAACAGAAGTTATTAGTATCTTGTTGTGTTGCTTGCAGCATACCTGCTTGACTGAGATAAGCCAATGAATCTACTTCTAATAACTTAGCTATTTCGTCTACTGACTTAGTAGCAGCAATTAGTTGATCTTGAGTATCGGTATCAATGCCATAAAAACAAGGATGAGTTACTGGGGGAGAAGAAACGCGCATATGCACTTCAATTGCGCCTGCATCCCGCAGAGTTTTGACTAACTTACGGCTGGTTGTACCGCGAACAATGGAATCGTCAACAATAATGACTCGCTTACCCTCTAGAACGTCTTTTAAAGGGTTTAGCTTCATCCGCAAACCCGATTCGCGCATAGTTTGCGTAGGTTGGATGAATGTTCGCCCGACATAGCGATTTTTGATCAATCCTTCAGCGTAGGTAATACCCGACTCTTGGGAAAAACCAATAGCAGCGGGTATTCCCGAATCAGGTACGCCGATAACAATATCAGCATCGACATAAGATTCTTTTGCTAGCGTGCGTCCAATTCGCATCCGATAGCTGTACAAACTTTCTGCATTCATGACGCTATCTGGTCTAGCAAAATAAATCATTTCAAATATACACAGCTTGCGCTGTGGTTGCTGCGACCATTGGAAAGATGATAAACCTGTCTCGTTAATTAAAACTACTTCCCCTGGTTCGACATCGCGCAAGTAGCTAGCGCCAATAATATCTAATCCGCAAGTTTCCGAAGCTAAAACGTAGCGCTGAGGATCGGAGTCTAATGTGCCAATTACTAAGGGACGAATGCCATTAGGATCGCGCACGCCCATCATCCCTACGGGCGTACCAATAACTAAACTAAAGGCTCCTTGACAGCGCCTAAAAGCACTGATAGCTCCATCTAACCATTCTTTGCCTGCATCTACTTCTTCGGCGATCGCAAAGGCAATTACTTCCGAGTCTGTGGTAGTAACTAATTTATGCTGATATAGTAATTCTTCGCGCAATGCTGCTGTATTGACTAAATTGCCGTTATGTGCTAAAGCTAGCTTCCCTAATCTTGTATCTATAACTGCTGGTTGAGCGTTGACAACTCTACTAGAACCTGTAGTTGAGTAGCGAGTATGACCTACTGCCAAATAACCTGGCAACTTATTCAAAATTGTTTCGTTAAAGACTTGAGATACTAATCCCATTTCTTTGTGTAGATGTACTGTATCGCCGTCAAAAGTAGCAATTCCGGCTGATTCTTGTCCCCGATGTTGCAGCGCGTATAAGCCAAAGTACGTTAGTTTGGCGACATTTTCACCTGGTGCGTAGACACCAAAAACTCCACACGCTTCCTCTGGCTTATCAACAGTATGAGGTGATTCTTCTGCGACAACTTTATCCTTGATGCTTTCAACTGAAGAATAATTGGGGTTCATGCTTTGGCTTTACTCCTGAACGGGATGCAGAGTTTTGATTAAGGTGGCTAAGGTGCAGAGCGTTTGTATCTACCTACAGGCTAATTTATAAATTTTAACGGGGCTTAACAAAACGTTAACTACTACACATACAAGATTAACGTAATTATGCTCGCACAGAACAACTTTGCTCAATAATTGAGACGGCGTTCGATCGCCTGATAAAAGCGATCGCTCATCACCTCGATACTAGCCTCAATTAAAGTGCGATTGTCATGAGTAGAAACCCGTAAAGATTGGTTATTCCTAACTACACCTATTTTTTGCCAATCATTGGCTAAATTTTGCTGCAAGTAATTTTCCCAAGATGCTTGCTCGGCGGGAGATACAGAAACTAGGATACTGCCAGCAACTTCACCAAATAACAATTCATCTTCGCGGTGATTTAGTTGTAATTGCACGTCTGCGCCTAATTGTCCGCTAATACAAGCTTCAGCAAGAGCGATCGCTATTCCTCCTTCTGCGCGATCGTGAGCCGAACGTATCCACCCTTGGCGAATACCATAACGACAAGCAGCCTGAACGCGACGTTCTAGCTCAAAATCTACCTGCGGCGGCTTACCCGCCACAAGTCCACAAATAGTAGCTAGATACTCAGAGCAACCAAGCGTTAAACCTGCATCGCGTCCTAATAAATAGATTAAATCTCCTTCAGCTTGCCAACCTTGACCGCAAGTATGAGCCAAATCGGGAATTAAGCCTACCATCCCTACAACTGGAGTCGGATAAATTGGTTGAGGTACGCCATTAGCATCCAGAGTTTCGTTATAAAGAGAAACATTACCACCAGTTACAGGCGTACCCAATTCCTGACAAGCTTCAGCCAAACCCCGACAAGCTTCGGCAAGTTGCCAGTAACCAATCGGTTTTTCAGGACTGCCAAAGTTTAAGTTATCGGTGACTGCAATTGGTTCCGCACCTACACAGCTAAGGTTACGAGCGGCTTCTGCAACTACAGCCTTTGCTCCTTCGTAGGGGTCTATATACACATAGCGAGGATTGCAATCAACTGTTGCTGCTACTCCTGTTTGTCTATCCTTTTGCAGAGGAGAATTTACTGGACGCAAGCGCATTATTGCAGCATCAGCACCACCTGGGAACACAATTGTATTGTTTTGCACTTGGTGGTCGTATTGGCGATAAATCCATCGTTTAGAAGCGATCGTTGGTGTATCGAGCAAATTAAGTAAAATATCATCCCAGGTGTGGAATTTGCCTGCTATTTTGATGCCGTTGGGTTGGCAGTCAGGTAAGCGTGCGATCGTCCATTCTGCCGCCCTTGCTGCATACTCCGGCGCTTCTGTCAATAGTTCTCGATGATAAAGAGGTGTATTTTCTGCCAAAGCTGAAGCGGGAATTTCGGCAGCTATTTCGCCTTGAAACAAAATCCTGACTATAGGTTCGGCAATTACTGTGCCTGCAACTACAGCGTGCAATCCCCAGCGTTGAAAGATATCGATTAATTCTTGTTCTCGTCCTTTATGAGCGACAAATAGCATCCGCTCTTGGGATTCTGAGAGCAGGTATTCATAAGGAACCATCCCACTTTCACGGACGGGAATTAAATCTAAATCAAGCTCAATTCCCACACCACCTTTAGCCGCCATTTCCGCAGTAGAGCAAGTAATTCCCGCCGCTCCCATATCTTGCGCTGCTACTACTGCGCCAGTTTTAAAAGCTTCTAGGCAAGCTTCAATTAAAGACTTTTCTAAAAAAGGGTCGCCTACTTGCACCGCTGGGCGGTCTTTTTCTGACTCTTCACTAAGTTCCGCGCTAGCAAAACTCGCGCCTCCCATGCCATCTCTTCCTGTCGTAGAACCAACGTATAGAACAGGGTTGCCTATCCCCGATGCTCCAGATTTGACAATTTCTGGAGTTTCCATTAGTCCTAATGCCATTACGTTTACTAGCGGATTGCCAGAATAAGCCGAGTCAAAATAAACTTCACCGCCTACTGTGGGTACTCCGACGCAATTACCATAGTGTGAGATTCCCGATACTACACCACTAAATAACCTGCGAGTTCTAGCATCTTCTAATGAGCCGAAGCGGAGAGAATTTAATAAAGCTATGGGACGCGCTCCCATTGTAAAAATATCTCTTAATATGCCGCCTACTCCTGTCGCTGCGCCTTGAAATGGTTCTACAGCAGAAGGGTGATTGTGCGACTCAATTTTAAATGCTAGTTGCAATCCGTCGCCTAAGTCTACTACACCTGCATTCTCGCCAGGACCTACAAGGATGCGATCGCCTGTGGTGGGAAATTGTTTGAGTAATGGACGCGAGTTTTTGTAGCAGCAGTGTTCTGACCACATTACCCCGAACATTCCTAGTTCTGCTTTGTTGGGTTCGCGTCCTAGTCGATTGATGATTTCGGTATACTCTTCGGGTTTTAAACCTTCGCTGGCAATTTCTTCGGGAGTAAAGCGCATAGGGGACTAAGACATATATGGCACAGGGTCAATTTTAGCTTTTATGGTGCTTGTGGAATAGATTTTTGCGTGGAGGGAAGGGAACGCAGATGGACGAGGCAATGCGATGGGCGGCTGTGCCGACTTGTAGCACCAGAACAGCAGATAAACGCAGATAAGAAGGCTCTGGATAGGTGTTGAGTGATGCAAGATATATAATGCAAAGATGCGATCGCCTAATATTATGAATGAGTACGTTTTTGCCTCTGCCGAGCAGCAAGCGGAGTTTGCGCGGCTAAAATTGCTTGAGGACGCTTTTGATGCCCAAACTCAGCAGATAATTCAAAGTTTGGGTGTTGCAGCAGGATGGAAGTGTTTGGAACTAGGTCCTGGTGCGGGTTCTATTCTTGCTTGGCTTAGTGATTTAGTTGGCAGTAGCGGTCAAGTTGTTGGTGTTGATAAAAATACTGCTTTTATTGAGTCAATTTCAGCACCACAAATTAGTAAAATCGCTGGAGATATACTTGATGTTGAGTTAGAAGATAATTCTTTCGATTTAATTCATGCTCGGTATGTGTTAGTTCATATTGTTGAATCTGTTAAGGTAATTGATAAGTTAATAAAACTGCTAAAACCAGGTGGACTGCTGGTATTAGAAGAACCTGCTTTTACCGCAGCGCAAGTAATAGATAATAGTTTGCCCAACGCCCAAGCTCATCAAAGAGTAAATGCAGCAATTTCCCAAATGTTTATCGACCTCAATCTAGAACCAGCTATTGGGTTGAAGTTGCCTTTGCTACTACAACAAAACAATTTGCATATTGAGAATGTATTAGATAACAGGCATTTATCTTGTGGTAATTCTAAAGTTGCTAAAGTTGCGGGCAGTTCGGCTGCAACTTTACAAACTAAATACGTTCAAACTCAAAAAGCTTCCGTTCAAGATGTAGAAGCTTATATAAATAATTCATTTGATAGTAATTTTTGGGCTATTTATTACTCGACTATTTCTGTAGTTGGTAAAAAGATACTTTAACTTATACATTCAACAGAAATATCGTAAGCTAATTTAATAATTAATAAGCTAACTACAGTAATAAATAATACTCTAATAAAAGCACTACCTTTAACTATTGCTACTCTTGCGCCAACTGTTGCACCAATAATATTGCAAATTGCCATTGGTAGAGCAAGCTGATAAATAATGTTATGAGTAGAAGCAAAATAAATAAGTGCTGCTAGATTTGTACAGAAGTTAACTATTTTTGCTGAAGCTGAAGCTTTAAGAAAATCAAAACCTAAAATTCCAATAAAGGCAAATATTAAAAAACTCCCAGTACCAGGACCTAAAAAACCATCGTAAAAACCAAGTGATGTACCAATAAGCGCAGCATATATTACCTGCTCTACTCCACGAGTTTTAGGTATGTGTTCGGAACCAAAATCTTTCTTAAAGAAGGTGTAAATAGCAACTATTACTAACAGTACAAGAACTATGGGGCGCATTATTGCTGGATTGATGACACTAACAGTTTTTGCACCAATAAATGAGAATATAAAAGCAAAAATTGCTGAAGTTACAGATATCTTCAAATTAAATTTAACTGCTTTAGAATAACTAATAACAGCCGCAGAAGTACCAGCAATTGAAGATAATTTATTAGTGCCAAAAATTAGAGTAAGTGGTGTACTGGGAAGAAAAACTAAAAGCGCTGGTAGTTGAATTAAACCACCACCACCCACAATTGAATCAATAAAACCAGCTAGAAAAGCGAATACACAAAGGAAGATTATTTGCGTCACAAAAATGTATGATGAAATAAGCGATCGCACCAACTAAATTCTCAAATAGCTAGCATTAGGACTAATTGGTAAAACAATAAGTTTTTGGTTTTGCAAATCTAGCTCAATTCCCAATGCTTCTAAAGGAATTACCCCTATCAAAGCATCTGTTCCGCCAGGGAGTTCGAGACATTCAAAAGTTCCTTCTCTTCCGCACAAAGAAATTTTGGCATCTTCAAAAATTCGGGCTTTGCTAAAACCAGTAGCAGTAGCAACATCTACCTCTTTGAGTAAGGCTAACCCTAATTGAGCAATTACATTAGCAGGAAGACATAAAGTAGTAGCACCAGTATCAACTAACACGTTTTTCAGAGTAGTTGTGCGTACAGACTCTACAGGCATTAATCCTCTTTCCGCCAAACCTTGATCGAGCCTGTTTGTAATAATCAAGGTTGTAGTAACTCTTCCCATCTGCTCTGTGCTAGTCGATTGCATAATTATATTCCTCCTTTGTACCAACCTAGCTTATATTGAGGACGTGACGCGATCGCACTAATTAGCTTACTACTTTAGTTTAAGTCAGATCCAAATATATGAATTGCCAAATGCCAGCACCCTTAAAGTCAGGAGATTTATTAAAAGTAATTGCTCCTAGCGGCGCATTAAAAGAATTTGCAGCATTTGAAAAAGGTGTAGAAATATGGCGATCGCGCGGTTATAAAGTAGAAATAAGTAATAGTATTAGCGATCGCTTTGGCTATTTAGCAGGCAAAGATAGCGATCGCATAAACCAATTATCGGAAGCTTGGAATGACCCTGAATGCAAAGGTATTTTATGCGCTAGAGGTGGTTATGGTAGCGCCAGAATACTAGAGAATTGGCAGTGGAAAAGCCACCATAAATGGTTAGTTGGCTTTTCTGATATTACTTGTTTATTGTGGAGTCTATACAACCAAGGCAAATCGGGCGTACACAGTGCAGTATTAACAACATTAGCAGCCGAACCCGATTGGTCAACAGAACGCTTATTTAACTTAGTAGAAGGTCGTCCCATAGCACCCTTGCAAGGTATAGGCTGGGGAGGAGGTATTGTTACTGGAATCCTATTACCTGCAAATCTTACTGTTGCAACTCATTTACTTGGTACGTCAATTCAACCAAACTTTGACGGCGTAATTTTAGCCTTAGAAGACGTAACCGAAGCACCTTATCGCATTGACAGATTACTTACTCAGTGGCGCTTAAGTGGAGTATTGGCAAAAGTTCGGGGGATTGCATTAGGAAGATTTAGCCGTTGCGAAGCACCCCCAAATATTCTTAGCTGGACAATAGCAGAAGTATTGCGCGATCGCTTATCAGACCTTAATATTCCCATAGTCTCCGATTTACCGTTTGGACACGATGGTTGCAACGCGGCTTTACCTGTAGGATTACTAGCAAAACTAGACGCAGAACGAGGAATTTTAGCTATTTAAGAGTGAATATATATGACGCACTTTGGTATTATCTGTCCTGCTGTAGCAGGTCATCTCAATCCGATGACAACCTTGGGCTACGAACTACGAAACAGAGGACATCAAGTAACGGTAGTAGGAATTCTTGATGCAGAAAAAAAAGCTCATGCCGCTGGATTGGATTTTAAAGCGATCGCTACGTCAGAATATCCTTATGGAAGTATAGCGCAAATTTCTGACGAATTGGGAAAATTAAGCGGATTAGCTGCACTGCGATACACAATAAATTCTCTACAGAAATCGACAGTTACTTTGCTTCAGCAAGCACCGCAAACAATTAAAGAGGCTGGAATCGACGCATTATTAGTAGATCAAGTTTCGTCAGCAGGGGGAACGGTTGCAGATTATTTAAGTATTCCCTTTGTGAGCGTATCTTCTGCCTTGATGCTAAATGAGGATACCAGCATTCCTCCTTTCAATACTTCTTGGTCTTACAGTCCTACAGAGTGGGCAAAAATTCGTAACAAAATTGGCTATATTTTGTTAAGTCGAGTCAGGAAGCCAATTCGAGCAACTATCGCCCAATACCGACGCGAATGGAATTTACCGCCACATCATAGTCAAAACGATGTTTATTCCTCATTAGCCCAATTGTGCCAGCAGCCTGCGGAGTTTGAGTTTCCGCGCGAAAATTTGCCGAGATGTTTTCATTTTACTGGCGCATACCATAACCCAGTTTCTAGGGCGGCGATTGACTTCCCGTATGAAAAATTAACAGGTCAACCTTTAATCTATGCTTCAATGGGAACATTGCAAAATCGCCTGATGGGCATTTTTGAGTCTATTGCTCAAGCCTGCGCGGAAATAGATGCACAGTTGGTAATTTCCCTCGGTAGTGGTTTAAGTGGAGATGTGCCAAAGTTTCCTGGTGCGCCGTTAGTAGTAAAATACGCCCCTCAACTGGAATTATTGCAAAAAGCAAGTCTTACTATTACTCATGCAGGGTTAAATACAGTTTTAGAATCAATTAGTCATGGCGTACCAATGGTAGCAATTCCGATCGCTAATGACCAACCTGGAGTAGCAGCGCGGGTTGTTTGGACGGGTTGCGGCGAGATGATAAAGCTGCAAGGTTTAAATGCTGCTAAATTGCGAAGTGCTATTGAGCGAGTTATGACGCAAAACTCTTATCGAAATAATGCCATTAGATTGCAAACCGCTAATCAGCAAGCAGGGGGAGTTGCGAAAGCTGCGGATATTATCGAACGGGTGATGTCTACGGGAAAACCTGTATTGGCTGGGGCAAATTAATCTTTAATAGAGCGATAGTGCAAGCGCACACGCAGGGCTTCGCAGTTTAACAGTTAGTTGCAATGTTGAATGGGTTGCACCAAACCTAGTAAAGCAAAATGATAAGCTAGCAAAAGCATAAAACAAACTTAAGGCAAAATTATAAATGGTCGTTTCAACCCAGGTTCCCCAGCTTCTACGCGCTGCACGCGGCGAAAAAGTAGATCGTCCCCCCGTATGGATGATGCGTCAAGCAGGGCGCTACATGAAAGCATATCGGGAACTACGGGATAAATATCCTTCATTTCGCGACAGATCCGAAATCCCCGAAGTAGCAATCGAAGTTTCTTTGCAACCTTGGAAAGCATTTCAGCCAGACGGAGTTATTTTATTTTCCGATATTGTCACGCCTTTACCTGGGCTTGGCATTGAGATGGATATTGCTGAAGGTAAAGGACCGATTATTGCCGATCCAATTCGCACATCCGCTCAAGTAGACAACCTTCGTACTCTAGAACCTGAAGAATCGCTACCATTTATCAAAACAATATTGCAAGCACTCCGTCAAGAAGTAGGAGACAAATCAACAGTTCTCGGCTTTGTGGGTGCGCCTTGGACGCTAGCTGCTTATGCTGTCGAGGGTAAAGGTTCTAAAACCTATTCAGCTATTAAAGGCATGGCATTTTCTGACCCTACAGTATTGCATCAATTGCTGGCAAAATTTGCAGATGCGATCGCTATCTACGCCCGTTACCAAATTGATTGCGGAGCGCAAGTAGTACAAATGTTCGATTCTTGGGCAGGACAACTCAGTCCTCAAGATTATGATACTTTTGCATTACCCTATCAACGGCGCGTCTTTGAGCAAGTCAAACAAACTCACCCCGATACACCATTAATATTACTCGTTAGCGGCAGTGCAGGCGTATTAGAACGGATGGGCAGATCCGGCGCGGATATTGTGACTGTAGATTGGGCTGTAGATATGGCTGATGCGCGGGCGAGATTGGGGCAAGATATGAAAGTGCAGGGAAACCTCGATCCAGGCGTGCTATTTGGTTCTAAAGAGTTTATCCGCGATCGCATTTACGATACAGTGCGAAAAGCTGGCAACTACGGACATATACTAAATCTCGGTCACGGCGTATTACCCAGCACTCCAGAGGAAAATGTTGCTTTCTTCTTTGAGACAGCCAAGCAGTTGCAATACTAATTTATGAACCCCAAGCGGATTTTGGTGACTGGTGCAAGTGGTTGCATCGGTCACTATATTTCAGAAATCTTAATTCAGCAAACAGATTACGAACTGTATTTGCTAGTTAGAAATCCCAAAAAGCTACAAGTAGATACCACTGCCCGTCCTGGAGTGACTGTTTTACAGGGCGATATGGGCAAAATTGAGCAATTTGACGATTTGCTCAAAACTATTGATACAGCAGTATTGACGGCTACGGTATGGGGCGGAGATGACATATTTAACATCAATGTCGACAAAACGATTGAGCTACTAAATTTGCTCGCTCCTGATGTTTGTCAGCAAGTAATTTACTTTTCTACCGCCAGTATTTTAGATCGTCACAACCAGTTACTTAAGGAAGCTGGAGAGATTGGCACAGATTATATTCGTTCTAAGTATGAGTGTTTCCAGAAAATACCTGGGCTGGCGATCGCTCCCAAAATTACTAAAGTTTTTCCTACCTTAGTATTGGGGGGAGATACTAACAAGCCTTATTCGCACTTATCAGCAGGTTTGCCAGAAGTTGCCAATTTAATTAACATCATCCGCTTTTTTCAGGCAGATGGCAGCTTTCACTACATTCATGGCAAAGATATTGCTGAAGTTGTCAGGTATTTGATTGACAATCCGCCAACTGGTAGCGATTCTCGTCAGTTAATCTTAGGACAAGAACGCATAACGGCAAATCAAGCAGTTGAAGAAGTTTGTAAGTATCTCAATAAAAAGATTTACTTCCGCATTCCCCTATCTCTATCTTTAGCTAATATCTTAATTCCCATATTCCGCATCCAGATGGCAGCTTGGGATAGATTTTGTCTAACTTACAGGCATTTTAGTTATGACAACCCAGTTAATCCAGGCAGTTTAGGATTGCCAAATTATTGTGGTACTTTTAGCGATGTTTTAGAAGTACATGGCGTTAAGCGCAAAGCATCATAAGGCAATGCAATATTTATTGTAGTTATGTAGCGATCGGCGTGTAGTAAGTTGGGTTTAGTTAGACTGAATAAGTATGGAACCCAACAACAGACAAGCTCAAGGACTTTATAGGCTTTGCTATCGATTGACCAATTCAATCTACCCCCAATGGCAATATAAATCGGTCGAACTTGTCAGGATGGACGAGCGTAATGGAAATTTATATGTACTTTCGGGAGAAAGTCTTGACTTTGAGATTAAGCCAACAGGAGGGTATGAACCATGACATTAGCTAACTATGATTCAATGAGCCTTGACGAACTGCGACGGTACGTTCTTACCCATAGAGAAGACACAAACGCTTTTCATGCATACATCGATCGCTCAAAGTCGGTAGGAAGAATGATATCCTTCGATCCTGGCGATCCTAAATGGGAGGAAAATTTGGAACAAAAGATTCGTCAAGCAAATTCTTCAGGTGAAGCAGAATCGAATTGATACGCTAGCCGCTAGCAAGCTGAACTTTAGAGCATAATTTTACTTGTCTCAACTTGATTTTAGGTCTTCAAGCTGATTGCAGCATAAAAATATGGAGCATTGTTGCTCCATACTGTAATCAAGATCGATTAATTCTATTTCTAGAGAAAAGCCTACTTGGATCTAACTAATTACTCGGCTGACGTTCAATTGTAATAGGCGGATTTACATTATTTGTTTGATTTGGAGATTGTAGGCGCTGTTGTTGTTGTTTTCTAAATTCAGCAGCAGCAGCATCAAGACTTTGAGTTTTTTCGGCGTTGAATTCTGAGGCATCGCGATTAGTTCCTAGTTGGGCGCGATGAATTAAATCGAAGACACTATTCATTGAGTCTTCGTTTCTCGACGAAAAGGGATCGTTATTTTGGTCGTTATTTTGAAAATCTTGCAGTGGGTTGACATCAGTAGACGACTGCGCCCAAGCTGATTGTGGCAGTAACAGGGAAAATACGCCGATTGATGCTACTGTGCCAAGAACTAGCCTTTGGAATAGTTTAGCTGTGTTTTTCATAGCCGTTTGGTGGGTAATACTAATTAATATTCTTGGATTAAGCAAGCGATCGCTTCAATAGCGGTTGAATGCTAACTAAAGCTACAAAACTAAAGCCTAGTAATACTAGCAACGCACCACCGAAGCTAATTGTTCCCCAAGGAGCTTGCATCACTATACTACTTAAAGACCAATCGTTATGTAAGTAAAGATATCGAATTGGCTCAATTGCATAACTTAGTGGATTTAAGCTAGCAACAATTTGCAACCATTTGGGCATGAAAGATAATGGCGCTAATGCAGTGCTAGCAAATAATAAAGGCAAGTTAGTTACAAAGATAACGGCAATTAGCTCGATATGTCCTGGCAAGGCAAATGCTAAACCTAAACTCAGGGCTGTAACTCCTAAAGCTAGCAAAAAGACAATAAAAGCGATCGCCCCTAGTCCTGCTATATTTGGTAAGCCAGCACCTAAAAACGCTGCCGCAGCAACAATTACGGCTGCTTGCAACAAGCTTTGACTGACGATAAATAATGCTGATGCTAAAACAATTGAGTATCTAGAAGCCAAAGGAGCAACTAATAAGCGGTTCAAAAAACCAAATTCGCGATCGAACATTACTGGTAAACCTGCATTTAGCGCCCCAGCAAAAGCTGTAAATACAATTACTCCAGCACCGAGAAATTGCCCGTAACTGCTACTATTACCAAATAAGCCTTGAGGTGCATTTTGAAACAACGCCCCAAATAGGACTAACCACATTACAGGTTGAATAATACCTGCAACCAAAGTTGACGGGCGGCGCTGCAACTGGATAAATAAACGCCGAGTTAAAGCTAAAGTTTCTTGAACTAAATCGGCAAAACCATTTGAGGCGGTAGTATTTGTTTGAGCGATCGCACCAGGATGAGCGATCGTATTAGGTTTGGGTGGTGTAACTGTACTGCTCATATATTATGCATCTACTTTATTTCATATTTTGCTTGCGTTCTGCCTTTAAGTCACGACTACCAGCCGCCGCAAGTTCAGCATCCATCAACGTGCGCCCAGTAGCAGCTAGGTAAACATCGTCTAAACTAGGGCGAGATTGAGCAATGCCAAAAGTAGGTAAACTAGCCTCACCCAGAGCTTTTTGCACGTTGCTTAAAGCATCAGACTGAGATGCTACGACTAAATTTAGCGAATTACCTTGAGCGCTATTAACAATTACTTCCTTAACGAAAGGTAAAGATTGCAGCAGGTTTTTCGCTTTTTCGGCTTCTTCGGGAGGTGAAAATTCTCGAATTCGTAGAGTGATGCGATCGCCACCTAACTTATCTTTTAATTGACTAGGGGTTCCCGATGCAATTACTGTACCGCGATCGATAATTGCTACATTGTCAGCTAAAGCGTCGATTTCTTCTAAGTAATGGCTAGTAATTAAGACTGTAGTACCTGCTGCTTTAAGTTGACGCAAAAAATCCCAAACTACAAAACGGCTTTCAATATCTAGCCCTACTGTGGGTTCGTCTAATACTAAAACATCTGGCGCGTGGAGCAAGCCTGCTGCTAAGTCTAAGCGCTTCTTCAAGCCACCTGAATAAGTACCGATGCGTTTATCCGCCCATTCACTTAAACCTAGCAAGTCAACTACATCTTTTATCCGCTGTTTTGCGGCTGCATTGGGTAAGTGGTAGAGCGATGCTTGTAATTGTAATAGTTCTCGCCCTGTCAATACTTTGTCTAAGGCTACTTCTTGGGCTACGTAGCCTAGTTTTTGTCTAGCTACTCTGGGATTACCGATGGCAGAAATGCCAGATACTTCTATCTTGCCTGCGTCTGGTGTAGATAACGTACACAATACGCGCAATGTTGTTGTTTTTCCGGCTCCATTTGGTCCTAATAGCCCAAATATCTCACCTTGTTCTATTTGGAAGGATACGTTTTTGACAGCTTCGACTGAGCCGTAGCGTTTTTGTAAGTTCTCGATTAACACGGCGGGAGCCATAGTAATTCTCCCTAGATTTATATTTCTCAACAATTTCTATTATACGAACCGCAGAGACGCAGAGAGAAAAGAAGGCGATCGCATTTTGAGTTTAGATGAAGTGCGATCGCGCTTATGATTAACTATTAAGCAGTGTTTGGATGCTTGTGGCTATGGCGCTAGATAGGTTGTGAACTATTGGCAATGAATCTACTATCATGCCAGCACATAGCAGCATCATGTAGATAATTGAGTACAAAAACAAACTTTTGGCTAATTCTTTACTATCAGGGTTTTGAAGTAACGCCCAAGCTTTTTTGATAAATACAATCGCCAGGCTTGCAGCTATAACGCCGTAAACTAAGCCAGACACGTTTAACGGATAGATGAGTGTAAAAGTAGCTGGAATTAGAATCAGCGAATACAGCCAAATTTGTTTGGTTGTCTGCTCGTTTCCTACAACTACAGGCAGCATAGGAACGCCAACTTTGGCATAATCATCGCGGATCATCAAAGCTAAAGCCCAGAAATGGGGCGGAGTCCATAAAAAGACGATCGCAAATATTACCCAAGCCGCCCAACCAACTGTACCTGTAACTGCTGCCCAACCAACTAGCGCCGGAATTGCTCCTGCTGCGCCGCCAATCACAATATTTTGGGCAGTATGGCGTTTGAGCAAATGAGTGTAAATAGCGACGTAGAAGACGATCCCAGACATTGCTAATAGAGCACTGAGTAAGTTAGCAAATACAGCTAATAAAGTAAAAGAAATAGTAGCCAAAGCGATCGCAAATATCAAAGCATCTCGTGGCTGAACCTTCCCCGCAGGTAAAGGACGATGACGAGTACGTTCCATCGCATAATCAATATCGCGATCGTAAATACAATTAATAGTTTGGGCAGCCGCCGCCGCCAAAGTACCGCCAGCAAGGGTTACTAGCAGCAACAGTGGATTTACTCTACCTTCACCAGCAATCCACATACTAGCCGCAGTTGTAATCAATAGCAGTGGAATAATCCGAGGCTTAGTCAACTGATAGTAGCTGCGAACAACCTGAACAAAATTCTCATGGTGGCGAGAGACGCTAGTCCCAATCATGCTTACACTAATTCCTTAATCATTGAAACAACACTTGAGAAAGTCAAAAGTCAAAAGTTAAATGGCAAAAACCAAGATGTAGTTTCAAGCCGATAAATTCAAAACCTCTTCTCTTTGTCTCCTTAGCGACTAAACGCTTCACTACACTTCGTGAAGGCGGTTCGTTTCCAAACCAACGCCATCGCGCCATCCCAAAACCGTAAAAGCCACCAAAGTTCCTAACAAAATCGCTCCTACAGCCTGATGCGCCACAGTCAGAGGCTCCACTTGCAGATGCAAGCGTAAAGTAGCAACTCCAAGCAAAACTTGCAACACCAACAAACCGCCAGCCATATTCGCCAACAGCCGCAGCGCTGGATGCAAAGCTGGAGTTCGCCAAGATAACAAAACTACAGCCAAAATTGCCAAACTAGGCAGTACAACACCGCCAATATGGCTATACATCACGCTACACAAGGCACTACTTGTCAAACACTGATGCAAAGCCCAGCGAGAGGCAACCAAAGCACCGAGTAAACTTTGCAAGTACACCAAAATTGCCGCAATCAAACCAACCCAAGGCAACTTTCCCGCAGTTCCCGTTCCTTGGTGGGGTAATAACGCTGTTCCGATAATTAACAAAGTGATAAAAAACAGTAACGCCGTACCCAAATGGGCAGTAACAATATCAAAGCGCAGCATTTCGGTAACTGTCAGCCCGCCCAATATACCCTGAAAGACAATTAAACTCAAAGCAAAAGTAGATGCCCAAGGCAGCCAGTTAGGTAAAACGCGGCGATTCCACCAGGAGACAACCGTAAGAGCGATCGCCCCCAAACCAATTAATGCCGCATCCAATCTATGAAACCACTCCAAAAATACTTGGAAATTCATTTGCGCTTTTGGCACTAAAGTACCGTAGCACAAGGGCCAATCAGGACAAGCTAAACCTGCATTCATCACGCGGGTAGCGCTACCGATTGCCATCAAAATTAGCGTGGCGGTACACAACTTCCATACCCAACGCCGAATCCTATCTTTAGGCTGCAACTGCGTTGAGTTTTCCGTACTTGTTTGACGATTGAGGACAAATTCTGTCATGGACTACACCTTCTGCCCATCTTTAAGCCACTAAAGTTATTGTTTTTGTAAGTGCTGGCTCATTTCCACCCTAGCGCATAGAACCAGGAATGCAAGCAAAGCGTTAGATATACTTTGGATGACTTTCTGTTTTTATTTGCTAACCTTTAGGTATTTTTTAAGTTGTTGGCATTATGCGTCGTGCGCTCGCTTCTTACCCTGCCTTATCTTTACTTTTCTTAACATCCGTCCAAAGCTATAGTTAAAGCGACAATCAGAAATAATGAACGGCGATCCCAAAGAAAATAAGTAAAAAGTATTTTTTCTGACGCACTATGCTTCATAGCTGGACTAACGTGGTAAGTGAGCAGAAGTCAAAAATAGTAGTTAAAGTCATAAACTAAGCGACCCGTGAAAATTCCTAGTTCTATTTGGACCTTACTTATTGGCATTGTGCTGACCTTAGTCAGCCTGTGGTACGGTCAAAATCACAACCTCCTACCAACAGCAGCCTCAGAGGAAGCCTTATTAGTAGACGGTCTGTTTAATACCATGATGACCGTATCTATAGGGTTATTTCTGCTAGTTGAAGGCATTTTAATCTACTCAGCTTTCAAATTTCGCCGTCCTCCAGGCGACGATACAGATGGACCGCCAGTCTTTGGTAACGTCCCGTTAGAAATTCTCTGGACGGCAATCCCAGCAATTGTTGTATTGGGCATTTCTATTTACAGTTTTGATGTTTACAACTCAATTGGTGGGTTTAGTCCGCACGATATGCACTCTCCCGTCAAAGAGCAAGCAATAAAAATGCCAGGAGCCGCGATCGCCGCTACATTAAGCGATAGTGCTATAGCTCAAGCCGATGCGACTGACCTCAACCAAGAAAAGTCTAACGAGGCAATGCAAGACCCCGCTACAGCAGCAGTCCGCAATGCCGACCAAATTCCCCAAAAGCAAAATGCGCCAGGCTTAGGAATTGTTTCACCCACAATCGGTCCTAGCCCAGATCGCGAAGGCAAACCACCAGAATTTGTCGTCAACATCACAGGTATGCAATACGCCTGGATTATGACTTATCCCGACACAGGTGTTGTTTCTAGCGAATTGCACGTACCTATAGGGCGTGAAGTATTAGCAAATATTTCAGCCAACGATGTCATCCATGCATTCTGGGTTCCAGAGTTCCGCTTAAAGCAAGATGCCATCCCTGGTAGACAAAGCGAAATCCGCTTTACACCAGACCGCGCAGGTACGTATCCATTAATTTGCGCTGAATTATGCGGTCCATATCACGGCGCAATGAACACCAAAGTCATCGTAGAAAGTCAGCAAGACTTTGACAATTGGGTAAAAGAGCAACAAGTAGCAAGCAAAGATAGCTTAAACGAAGCGATCGCTTTTAATCCTGCCAATCTATCCCCCGCCGAATTTCTAGCCCCCTACACAAGCGAAATGGGCATCAATTCGCAATTAATCAACCAAATTCACCATCACTAAGAGACAAGGAGGATAAGGAAGTTAATTAAATCTCCTTGTCTCCCCCTCTCCCCTCATCCCCCTGCCCCATCTCAAACTGCCATGACACAAGCACAGTTACAAGAAAGAGCCAATATTCCTGCTCATGATGATGAGCCAGCTAATAGACACTGGCGCGACTACTTTACATTCAATACAGACCACAAAGTGATTGGGATTCAATACCTAGTTACTACATTTGTTTTTTACTGTATTGGTGGAGTTTTAGCCGATTTAGTGCGTACAGAACTCAAAACGCCAGACCTTGATTTTGTTAGCGCTGAAGTTTACAACAGCTTGTTTACGCTCCATGCTACAGTCATGATCTTTTTGTGGATTGTGCCAGCCGGAGCAGGATTTGCCAACTATCTCATCCCCCTGATGATTGGGGCGAAAGATATGGCATTTCCCAAACTCAATGCTGTAGCTTTCTGGATGATTCCGCCTGCTGGTTTGATGTTAATTGGCAGCTTGCTGATTGGCGATGCACCCGATGCAGGTTGGACTTCTTACCCGCCTTTAAGCTTAGTAACAGGGCAAGTAGGCGAAGCTATTTGGATTATGAGCTTGCTACTACTAGGGACATCTTCAATTTTGGGAGCGCTCAACTTTTTAGTGACGCTGCTAAAAATGCGGATACCAGGAATGGGCGTGCATCAAATGCCCTTGTTTTGCTGGGCGATGTTTGCTACTTCTGCCCTAACTTTGGTATCTACTCCGGTACTAGCAGGCGCTTTGATTTTGCTAGCTTTTGACTTGCTAGCAGGAACGATGTTTTTTAACCCAACGGGTGGCGGCGATCCGGTCGTGTACCAGCATATGTTCTGGTTCTATTCCCACCCTGCAGTTTACATCATGATTTTGCCCTTCTTTGGGGTAATTTCTGAAGTTATTCCCGTTCACTCGCGTAAACCAGTATTTGGCTATAAAGCGATCGCATATTCCAGTCTTGCTATCAGCTTTTTAGGGCTAATTGTCTGGGCGCACCATATGTTTACCAGCGGTATTCCTGGCTGGCTGCGGATGTTTTTCATGATTACTACCATGATCATCGCCGTACCAACTGGAATTAAAGTATTTAGCTGGTTAGCAACTCTTTGGGGCGGCAAACTGCGCTTAAATAGTGCCTTATTATTTGCGATGGGCTTTGTTGGTACGTTCGTAATTGGCGGTATTAGTGGCGTAATGCTAGCTGCTGTACCGTTTGATATTCACGTCCACGATACTTATTTTGTAGTCGCTCACCTGCACTATGTATTATTTGGTGGTAGCGTACTCGGCATTTATGCAGGCTACTATCACTGGTTCCCCAAAGTAACGGGAAGGATGATGAACGAGTTCTGGGGTAAGGTTCATTTTGCCCTGACAATTATCGGTCTAAACCTTGCCTTTTTACCCATGCATAAACTAGGTATGATGGGGATGAACCGCCGCATTGCTATGTACGATCCCAAGTACGAGACTCTAAACTTTATTTGTACGATGGGCGCGTATTTACTAGCAATTTCTACTTTCCCCTTCATCATTAATGCTGTTTGGAGTTGGCACAAAGGACCCAAAGCTGGCGATAATCCTTGGCAAGCATTAACCTTGGAGTGGATGACAACTTCACCACCTGCGATTGAAAATTTTGATGAACTGCCAGTTTTGGCAACAGGTCCCTACGACTATGGCATGAGCAATCGCCGCAAAGATGTAGATGTACCTTTAGCTGACGAGAAAGACCCAGCGTTGGCTGCTGGACCTAACTCAGTATTACGTGCTGAACCAGATCCGGCAGTAGCAGCTAATCCAGAAGACCGCAAATAAAGGATGAAGTATGAAGCATAGGTTTTAACTTTTAACTTCATACTTCATTACTCGCACTCTATACTTATTGAAGATTCATGCAAACTGAAACTATAGATCCAGCTAAAACGGCTCTCAATCATCACCATACTGCTGAGGTTGCAGGCGCTCATCACGAAGAACACCCCGACCACCGGATATTTGGTTTGATCGTGTTCTTGGTGGCTGAAGGAATGATCTTTCTAGGTATGTTTGGCGCTTATCTAGCTTTTCGCTCTGTATTACCAACTTGGCCCCCAGAAGGAACTCATCGCCTAGAATTGCTGCTCCCTGGAGTTAACACAATTTTGCTAATTTCTAGCAGTTTCGTGATGCACAACGCCGATACTGCCGTGAAAAAGAACGATGTTAAGGGAATGCAAACTTGGCTGGCAATTACCGCCGCTATGGGCGCAATTTTCTTAGTTGGGCAGTTGTACGAATACAGTCATTTAGAATTTACTCTAACCACCAATCTATTTGCTAGTGCCTTTTACGTACTCACTGGCTTTCACGGCTTGCACGTATTTATCGGCGTTTCGGCAATTTTAGCAGTATTGTGGCGATCGCGCACTGCGGGACACTACAGCAGCGAAAAGCACTTTGGCGTAGAAGCTGCGGAAATCTACTGGCACTTTGTAGACGTAGTGTGGATTATCTTATTTGGCTTGTTGTACTTACTTTAAGTTGATTTATTCTCTATGACAAAAGCCTCCAACTGGGGGCTTTTTTTAATTAGTAAACATACCTAATTTGAGTGCTTTTGATAGTGCTTATTAGCTTAAAAGCGATCGCTTGAGTATTACTACAAAATTTTTCCGTATCATACTCTTTACGAGTGGATACACAGAAAACTTCTGTATAGCCTCCAATTACAAATGAACAGCGAATGAATCTGATAATGGCTTATGTTACGATGCGAACAGCTATTCCACTTGCCGTAATCAATTGTGTTAACTGACCAGCATATTGCTGAAGCGTTAAGTCGTGCCTATGTTCGTGCGATCGCTGGACGCGCTGGACTCAACTTAGCTATTCGAGAATATGACTATGGTGTAGATGGTAGCTTTGACGAGGTTGTGGTGCGCCAAAATCGTCGGGTTGAATCTGGCTTTTCTCTCAGTTTTCAACTTAAGTCTTCAACTCAATGGCAACTCGATGATGCTCAGGTCATCTATGACTTGGAGGCGAAAACCTACAATGACTTGATTCTCAGGCGCAGCATGAGAACAGCAACACCCTGTATCCTGATTTTGTTAGCTCTGCCCCCAGATTCCACGCAATGGCTCATATGTGAAGAGACAGAACTGAGATTGCAAGGAACCTGCTACTGGGAATATCTCAGCGGTAGCCTTAGCGAAAATCGCCAGTCCGTAAGAATTAGAATTGCGCGATCGCAACGACTCACCCCAGAATCTTTGCTAACCTTAATAGAGAATGTCAAAACAGGAGAATGGTAATGACCCCTGAAGTTTTGTCAAGTTACCCCCAAATCCAGGAGCTTCACGTTGCTGAAGTGGTCAGCTATCTCCAGCACAACCACTGGATGTCAGTTAGTCATCCCAGTCCACGATTACTTGTGTTTGAAAAAGGTGTTGACGATCGAGGCAAGCCAATCCAAATTGTTCTGCCAAGTAAGGATGATTATGAAGATACGCCATACTTGCTGGCTAAAGCAGTAAATCTTCTGTCTGTTCTAGAATCCTTACCATTCCAGGAGGTTGTGAAGGCGATAGATTCGTCTGCACATATCAGTTAGATGGCGATCGCGTACTGCGGGACATTACAGCAGCGAAAAGCACTTTGGCGTAGAAGCTGCGGAAATCTACTGGCACTTTGTAGACGTAGTGTGGATTATCCTATTTGGCTGGTTGTATTTGCTTTAGGTCGAGCGATTAGATATTGTGAAAGCCTCCGACTGGGGGCTTTTTTGTTTGGTATAGGATATATGAAAATTTATAGTATGGGGCAAGTGGAATTCGCGTCTACATTAGGCTTTGCCTACGCTGACTAATAATATTTTTAATATTATGTAAAAGAATTATGGACGGTGAAGAATTGCTCCGAAGGTATGCTGCTGGGGAGAGAGATTTTAGTGGAGTTAGTTTGAGTGGGATCAACTTGCAAAATGCACGATTGCCTGATATTAACTTGAAAGGAGCTAACCTGAGTGACGCCAACTTGCGTTTCGCTTTTTTGATAAGAGCCGAGTTGAGTGGGGCTAATTGTAGCGGCGCTGACTTCAGAGACACTTGTCTTGATTGGGCGTGGATGGAGAATACCAACTTCAGGGGTGCTAAATTGAAACGTGCTGTTATTGGCGAAGCTGTTTGTAGTGGTTCCGATTTCAGCCATGCTGATTTGTATCGGGTGCGTTTCAGTCAAACCAGCCTCAGAGAAACTAATTTGACTGGGGCTAATCTTTTTGGCGCTCGTTTGAATGAAATTACTATTAAGGGAGCCAATTTGACCAACTGTTGTCTTAGAAAAGCCTTTGATTTTGAATATATCAGATTGAACAAAGCTATTTTCTGCAATACTATCATGCCCGATGGCACTATCAGAAACGACCATTGCTGATTAGTTGAGATATTGATAGTTATTCCTCGCTTTAGGCAAGTCAAGCCTATTAAATTAGTTATTTACCCTTGAAAATCTTGATAGAGTGCTTAATATAAAAGCCAAAAGCTGCAATAACGAACAGCAAATATGCTTGTTCGTATTTGATGGAGAAGAAAATTTATTATGAGTAATGTTAAAGAAATTCCCTTTAACCAGATTCGGTCTTGGGTAAGAAGTGAAAGTGCTAAGGGTAGAAATATGAGGGAAATCGTTGCAAAACTAGCAAGTTCACGCAATGATGTCCAGTTCTTTCTGTAATAGATAGCCAAGAGCATAGACATCAAAAAATTGTTAGTTCATTGCAAAAATTGTCTGCCAATAACTGAGAACATTTAGTTTTGGTGTGCTACTAACTCTTAATCATCTCAATTACGGGTTTCAAGGCGATATGTTGTATCTAGCTATACCTGTAATATATACAATATAAGATGTATGGATTAACCTTGAAATGAGGTAGAGCCTATGACAGTCCATCAACCCCGCTACAGCAAAGAGGAATTTGCTCGGCGTGGTGATGAAATTTATGAATCTCAGGTACATCCCCAAGTCAAAGAAGGCGATCGCGGTAAAATTGTGGCGATCGATATTGAAAGCGCAGACTTTGAAGTTGATGCAAGTGAAATTGCTGCTTGCGATCGCCTCGAAGCTCGTCACCCTGATGCTCAAATTTGGATTGTTGGCTTGGTTCGCGTCACATTCGTAGATTTGGTGGACGCACTCGGAAAAATGCAAATTCGTTGGATCGGTCTAACAAAGGAGCTTATCTAGAAGTAACCATCTTTAACAACACAACGATGCCAGATGGAACTTTTTTCAGCGATCCTTGAAGTAGAATTGAGCCTCTAGCTTCTATAGAAGCAACACCGTTTTGAACCAGATTAAAGTCCTAGATTTGCAAAGCCTCAGCCAAGGACTTCCTGCGATTACACCTGCTTTCGGAGCAGCAATCGCGGAAGCAGGTGCAATTTGTTTAACCGATGAGGCTCATCAACCAGGAGTAGAACTTGGAGTTGAGGGAGAATTTTCCACTCAATTCAAACTCGATTGGCAGCCAGTCACCGAACAAACTCGACGATGTTGGAATGATGAAGAATACACGACTGAGCAAGCTGCCTATGGAATTGCATTCCTGTTAATTGTGCAATTGACAAATCTTACAGTGATTGAACGTTCCCGCAAAGGAACTGGATTTGACTATTGGTTAGGAAATCAAGATTCAGTCGCTACGTTGCCATTTGAGCGGATGGCACGTCTAGAAGTTTCTGGAATTCGCAGAGGCAATCGGGGTCAAATAAATGCCAGAGTTAAGCAGAAAACTGAGCAAACCCGCGCATCAGATACACAAGGCTTGCCAGCGTATATCATTGTGATAGAGTTCAGCCGACCAATTTCTATTATTAGTGCAAAGCAAAATTCTGAAGGAACCGTATTCCAATGAGTCAGATTCAATCGCTCCATCAACAAGCAATGGATTTAGCCGAAGCTGCGGCAGTTGCTCGATTAAGAGGCGCATTGGATGAGGCTGCACAATTCACGCACCAAGCCTTTGAGCAAGAAACTCAAGCCGCAGCCTTAATTGCTAGCTCCCTTGATGCTGAACCTACTCGTTCTGTGCTTCACCGCAGCGCCGCATCTTTAGCGATCGAGTGTGGTGAGATACGAACAGCAGAGCGCCTAATCGCAACTGCATTATCTGGCAATCCACCCGCAGAGATTGCTGAAGAACTCAAAGATTTATTTATCCAAATTAACTTGAACCAATATCTGAAGCGTCAAGGAATTCACATCGATATTAACGAATTGCGCGGATTGGTAAATCAATAGCGAATGCGTTTGGCTTCGTCCGGTCGGAAGTATTGCGCGATCGCAGTTTTCAAGCTACCAATGTCTGATTTTTGTCAATACTGCTAGACCTCCAAGCTATAATCGGTATATTCATTCAAGTGCGCTGTTGAGATGTGGAGTGCCTTATGAATACTCGCATAGAGGTTGAATTTTGCTTTGCATAGCTTCACTTAGCAATACCCGATCGCTATTCAAATTGATAACCCAATTACAATTTGTTGCCCTTAGTGATGCTGTAAGATCGCTGTCTCAACTAATGTATTGTTTGTACAATCTATATGTAGAGGAGCAGTTTCTATATTTAGAAGCTAAAAGCTGCGATAACGAACAGCAAAAATGCTTGTTCATATTTGATGCGGAAGGGAATTTGCTATGAGTGATATTACAGAAATCCCATTTGACCAAATTCGCTCTTGGGTGAGAAGTGAAAGTGCTAAAGGTAGAAATATGAAAGAAATCGTTGCAGAACTAGCAAGTTCGCGCAATGATGTCACAATTCTTTCTGTAACAGACAGCCCAGAGAATAGACATCAAAAGATTGTTGGTTCACTGCAAAAATTATCTGCCAACAACTGAGAAAATTAAGTTTTGGTCTGCTAGCAACTATTAACAATCTAAAGTATGGGCTTGCTTGGGCACTAATTGTAATTGTTTTGAACTAATCGAGTAAAAGTTTAGTTGAAAGCGATTGGTGTAAAGCTCTACCAGTGCCAAGAACAACGACGAAAAGCAGCACAGTGAATTAACATCTGATATTTTATGGATGGTATTCGAGATTAGGAAAATGCTAACTGGTATCGATCATCTTGTGATTCGATGCTCCAATCCAATTGAATTGATGGATGCAGTCAGGAAAAAGCTTGATGTACCAATTCTCTTCCCTGCTGATGACGACGATTCACGTCAAGCAAAGGGGGAGGATCGATGTGTTTTATTTGTCACTACGATTGGGATCTGTCTAGTCTTCGTTCAATCGCTGCCAAGACATTAGCTGCTAGTGGAGGCGGAAGAAACCAAATTGTTAAAGTTGATTCCATTGTGATTGAAGCGAATCGTACAGTACCTTTATGGGAGCGACTACTAACAAGGCAGATTGATAATCCCAGGCTAGAGATTCAACCTGGTGTTAATACCAATTTAATGTAAAAAGTAGCTTAATAAAGTAAGTTGAGTGAGCCTAATGCATTAAGCTAGTCAAAAATAGCAAATAAGCTCAGATCAAAAGATGGCTCGTCCTCTACAAGTGACAATTGT
>NZ_JYON01000014.1 GCF_000952155.1 Aliterella atlantica CENA595
TGTGAGTAGGCGACAGCAATCAGTCTCCAAGTCAGCTTAACTTGTCAACACACCATCTTTTTGCTTATTAATCTATACACTCAAGATTAATGAGTCTTTTTGTCATACATAGTCTAAACTCCAGTTATCAGCACCGCAAGGACAAATTACCTTAGCCGCCGTACCTGGTACAAGTTTAGTCAGGATTGGCGAACGAGGACAATTGCTCAGTTTAGACGTGCAACTACCGCCAGCAAGTTCTCTTGCCAATTGGACGCTACCAGTCGCCTCATTACCGCAACTACTGACAGGCGGCGATGCTAGTAGCGCGACAGAAATAACGCTCAACAATCAAGGGCAAATAGTTTTAACAGGTTCTAGCATAGATGCTACATCTGGAAGTGCGATCGCATCTGGCACTATCGACACATCAAGTTCAGTAGGCGGAAATATTCAAGTTTTAGGCAATAAAGTCGGCTTAGTAAGCGCAAACATCGACGCTTCAGGAACCAATGGCGGGGGAAATATCCTGATTGGCGGAGATTATCAAGGCGGTGGTACTATCCCCAAGGCGACTCGTACTTACGTTAGTAGCGATTCTAATATTGCTGCCAATAGCCTGATTAATGGTAATGGCGGACGGGTAATTGTTTGGTCTAATGAAGTTACCGGATTTGCAGGTAATATTAGCGCTCGTGGGGGGATAAATTCAGGTAATGGGGGTTTTGCGGAGGTTTCTGGTAAAGGCAGCTTAATTTTTACTGGAAATATTGATCTAGGTGCTAATAATGGCAATTTTGGGCAGTTATTACTAGATCCTTTGAATATAACGATCGCCGCAGGTACGGGAACAGACGATTCAGAGGTAGTTGATGGTCAAATATTAGCAGGCGATCGCCCTGGGGAATCCCTAACTATTTCCGAAGCCACTCTAGAAGATACTTTAAGTAGGGCTGATGTAGTTCTAGAAGCAACAAATGACATAACTATTGCTACTCTGGCGGACAATACGCTGACATCTTTTACAGGTGCAATTACTTTTACTGCGGATGCTGACAATGATGGGGTAGGAGCTTTCACCATGAACCCAACAGACAGCATTAGTACCTTTTTTACAAACGTAACGATTTCCGGCGCTAGCGTTACTACAGGCAATATTCTCACAGACGGGGGCAATATAAATTTAACCAGTAGCGGCGCAATTTCCACAGGGAATCTTGTTTCTGCTCCTAGTGGTGAATTTGGGAGCATAGCTGGTGATATTACGCTTAATGCTGGCGGAAACATTACTACAGCTTTGGTAGATGCTAGCAATGAAATTTTTACAGAAGGAAATGCTGACGGCGGTAATATCGACTTTATTGCTGGGAGCAATATTACTACAGGTGAGATCTTATCTTTTGCCGATACTGTTGGTAATGGCGGCACTGTTTCTTTAAATGCAGGCGGTAATATAGCTACAAGCAACGTGGACTCTTCTGGTGTCAATGCTGATGGTGGCGCGGTTAATTTTACTGCTGGCGGTACTATTACTAGCGCAGCAATTAACTCTGGTGCTGGGGGTACATTCGGTAATGGCGGCAATATTACTTTAAATGCAGGCAATAATATCAGTGCAGACGCACTTATTTCTGATACGGGTAATATTGATGAATTTCTAGCAACAGGAGATATAGAGCTAGTACAAGCAACTTTCGGCAATGGTGGAAATGTTAGCTTGACAAGTAGCAACGGCTCGATTGCCGTTAATAACGCGATCGTTACTGGGAGTTTAGCAGGAAGTGGCGGCGCAGTAACTTTAGATGCTAACAACGTCACATTTAATAGCATAGTTACTTCCGGCTTGGATCTTACTGGCGGACAAGCTACAGCCGCAGGTGGTAGCGTACAAATTTTTGCCGATAGAGTTGTTAGAGGTACAGGTACACTTCCAACCATTCCTGCTAACGATTTTATTAATATCCCTGCAAATACTACCATCTTCACTCAAGGAGATACTCAGGGCGGCGCAGTTTCAATTCAACACGATGGCGATATTACAAATAACCCGTTTATTGTTGGCGATGCAACTATCACAGCTACTAATGGTAACGGTACGCTAGGGGCAATTAATACTGGTACTCAAGTAATTACATCTCAATCTTTCCCCAATCCTGGTAGCGTTACTCAAGGTAATGTCACAATCAACTTTATTAATACTCCACCGACTTTAAGCGCTAATACCTCTTTAACTGGCGCACAGCAAAATCAACCATTTACATTTACTTTTGCCGATTTAGCTGCTGTAGTAGCAGATGCAAATAGCGATATTACTACCATAGTTGTAGATGCGATCGCCCCTGGAGCAACTTTGACTATTAATGGCTTTGTGGCTACTCCTGGCGCAGCGATCGCTGCTACAGATAGTTTGGTATTTACGCCGCCTGTAGACGCTACTGGTAATATTAATGCTTTCAGTATCAGGGCAAGCGATCGCGTTTCATCTTCTACGCCAGTACAAATTGCAGTTAACGTTACACCAACCCCGTCACCATCGCCAACACCATCACCAACACCGACACCTATACCCAGCCCAACACCATCCCCAATACCAATACCAAGCCCGTCACCATCGCCTGATTCTACGGTACTAATTAAACCACAACCGCCAGAGCGATCGCCTGTAACACCACAAAATCCACGTTTAACTAGCAATCCTCTAATTAATGCACTGCCGCCAGAAGTAGAATTTACAAATCAATTTGAGTCTTATTTAGGTATACCTAGTAGTTCGTCAATTGCTAGCCCAGATGACGAACGAGAAATTGCCCAGAAAATTGCAGAGGAAACAGGAGTAAAACCTGCATTTGTCTACGTTAGTTTTGTTCCTCCTGAGATTGAGTCAGAAATAGGTTTACAAAAGCAAAATAAACTAGCTACGCAAGACAAAGATCAACTCGAACTTGTAGTTGTAACAGCAAAAGGCAATCCTATTCGCCGACGCATACCGACAGCAACTAGAAAGCAGGTACTCGCAACAGCAACCAAACTTCGCAACGAAGTAACTAATACCAGAAGACTGCGCGGTACTACTTATCTAAAACCAGCCCAACAGATGTATAACTGGCTAGTTGCGCCGATAGCCAGCGACTTACAAGCGAGAGAGATTGGTAATTTAGTTTTCCTCCTTGATGCAGGCTTGCGATCGATGCCAATAGCTGCAATGCATGACGGTAAAGGTTTTTTAGTGGAAAAATATAGCGTTGGTTTGATGCCAAGTATCAGCTTGACCGATACCCGCTATGTAGATATTAAAAATTCGCAAGTTTTAGCAATGGGTATATCAGAAAGCACTCAAGGGCAAGTTGCACTACCTGCGGTGACTTTTGAACTCACAACATTAGTCAATAGATTGTGGTCGGGTAGTAAATACATCAACCAAGCTTTTACTAAAGAAAACCTCAAAGCAGTCCGCCGTCAGCGACCGTTTAGCATCATTCACATGGCAACTCACGCAGATATAGAATCTGGAGGACTAGACAATTCCTATATTCAACTATGGAACGATCGCCTGCGCCTCAATCAAATCCGCCAACTAGAATTAAACGACCCCCAAGTAGAAATGTTGGTGTTAAGTGCTTGCAGAACTGCGTTAGGCAACGAACAAGCAGAACTAGGTTTTGCTGGACTCGCTGTAAATGCAGGTGTAAAAACTACTGTCGCTAGTTTGTGGTTTGTAAACGATGCGGCAACAGCAGCCTTTATGACGCAGTTTTATCGCTATTTAAATACAGCGCCCATCAAAGCTGATGCTTTAAGAGAGGCACAAGTAGCAATGGCAAAAGGAAAAGTTTATATCAAGGACGGTCAGTTGCAGGGCTTAGGTTCTGTCAAGGGCTTACCCCTGCCGCCTGGGAGTGTTAACTTACCCAACCAAAACTTTGCTCATCCTTATTTTTGGTCTGGTTTCACAATGGTAGGAAATCCTTGGTAATTGCGATCGCACGTAGAGACGTAGCAGTCCTACGTCTCTACAGGGGGCTGCCTTTTTTCAATAATTCTTTAACATTCGATCGGGATTTATGCAATTAGATAGGAGTATATTTTTTATTTGTATGCTGTTATACTTTGTTGACCTTGTAGTATTTAAACAATTTAATTTCCTAAAGCCATAGTAACAATTGTTACTATTTAATTAACAATAGCAATCTTGCTATATTTCTGGAAATACCACTTACCTAGTTGAATAACTCAATAGTGGGCGATAGAGAAATCTGTTTACTCATTTACGTGACTTAAGAAAAAAATTTTGGAGTTCCCACTTATGCACAAGATAGCTTTGGAATGGGTGGAAGAAGGTCGCAACCGTTCTCAAGCCTTCTCGTTTGATAAACCCAACGAACCTCCGATTCGCATTGGTAGAGATGAAAGTCAATGCGATGTCATCCTCAAAGACTCATCCAAAACTGTCTCTGGATTGCACGTAGAAATATTTTTTGATGTAAAAAAACATACTTTCTATTTACGCAATCTTACTAGCAAAAGAAATAGACCAAATCCAGCTTGGGTCAATGGGCAAAAAGTTGTCACAGAGGAAGTTCCCCTCAAACATCGAGCCACCATTCAATTAGGCAAAATGACGCTAAATGCTAATGTCACGTCTGACGCTCCCCAAGAGCAGCCCGTACATGGATTGAAATGTCATGTCTGCGGTCATGTTTCGCCGCAGGCAAGTCTATCGCTAGTGTGCCAGTGGTGCGGAACTTCCTTAGCCGCTGCGCCCACCGCTGTATTTTTTCCCGATGAAACACCGTAGTTAAGTTCTTGCCTTGTACGTAATCAAAATTTATGGAAATTCAACTTAGCTGGGAAGACCCTACTTCAGGGGAGTTATTTGAACCGCGTTTGCCTACACCGATCGCCTTTGGTAGAGAAGCAGGTCAAATTCCGCCCACAATTGGAGATGAGCAAGTTTCCCCGATTATTCTCGCCAGCAAACAAGTCTCGCGCTTTCATGCCTTAATTACATATACTAACGGGCAGCTAACAATTGAAGATTGTAGCGCTAACGGTACGTTTGTCAATGGCGAAAACTTAAATAAATCTAGCCAACCTTTAAATAGCGGCGATGCCATCAAAATCGGGGCTTACGAGATTATTGTTACCGTCCAGTCAGTAGTAGATACTGTTGGCGCAACAGAAGTAATTATTGGCGATCCCTCAGCAACAGAGTTTGTAGTTCCATCCTCAACAATTGTCTTCAACCCAGAAACAGACATTCTCGAAGCTCAAGCTGCCGTTCCTTTAGAAATCAGCACTCCTGGTAGTGCCTTTCCACCCGCTTGTTTTGCTGCAGAAAGAGTATCAATTGCCGATATCAACGCCGCAGGGTTGCCAATCGAAGAAAGCGACTATGTAGCCCTTGGTGCGGGTATGGGTAGCTTCACTTGGGCGGATACGATGCGCTGCTTTGGAGTAAGAGCCGATCAAATCGTCGTTTTAGGCATTGAGAAGAAGCCCTACGGACGCTATCAGCGTTTGTGCCAAAACTCGCAAATTCCCTCCCACGAGCGCCTGCGTTCTGGTTCGGACTCTTGCCCAGACAACATTTGGGGATGGCCTGGATATGCTTGGCGCGAAGGTTTCAAAGAATTCTTTAGAGGGCAAGTTGGTTCGTCAATCAAGCACCTGTGGCAAGTATTTTCTGAGCCAGTATTGGCAGACACCTATACACCCAAATCGGGCGATGTATTTGCGTCCGTAGATCGGGAAGCAGCACGCATTGGCTGGGATAAAATGCTGCGTTACGGTCGTTTCCGCGCCATTCGCAAGACAGAAGACGGTCGTTATGTTATTGCTTACTCGCGCACTCAAGGCGATCGCCAAGACCATCGCTTTTTGCTTACTCGTTACATCCACCTAGCTTCTGGCTATCCAGCAATTAAGTTTCTGCCAGATTTGCAGGCATACAGAGAAAAATACCGCGACTTCAAGTCAGTCGTCAATGCTTACGAAGAACACGAACACGTTTACAAGCATTTAGCCTCTAAAGGCGGTAGCGTAATAGTTCGAGGTAGAGGGATCGTCGCTTCGCGGATTATTCAGCGCTTGTATGAAATCCGCCGCCAGAACCCGAATGTAACTGTACTGCATTTAATGCGATCGCCCAAACCCGAAGGCAATAAATTCGGAGTCGCCCAGCGCAAGACCGAGAATCAATGGGAATTCCAGCCTTACAACTGGCCCAAAGGTACATGGGGCGGCGATATGAAAAAACGCCTCGAAGAAGGTAGCCCAGTAGAACGCCAGCGCTTGCTCACAGATTGGGGCGGTACTACTACAGCCGATCGCACTGACTGGAAACGAATTGTCAGCGGTGGGCTGCAAGAGGGCTGGTACACAATCAATTTCGGTAAGGTAGACCGGGTTGAGCAGGATGAGAAAGGTCGCTTAGTTACCTTCTTAGAAACTAGCAATATCAAAGGCGAAAGCAAGCTCAATGCAGACTTTGTTATCGACTCTACCGGACTTGATGCTAAACCCTCGGAAAGTCCTTTCCTCAACGATTTAGTCACCCATTACAACTTACCTCTCAACCCCTTGGGCAGACTGCACGTTGCTAATGACTTTGAACTTGTAGAAATGCGTAACGATCGCGCTCGGATGTATGCCGCAGGAGTGATGACCTTGGGTGGTCCTTACGCACCTGTAGATACCTTCTTAGGCTTGCAGTACGCAGCGCAATGTGCCACAGACGGTTTAGCCAGAGCGCGTGCGCCTAGAGTTCGCCGTCTCAACGGTTTGGGTTCTTTAATTCAGTGGATCAAGTGGGCAACTAATCAAACACCATGACACCTATTTTATTTGGACGTTGGCAAACTCGCGTATTCTTACTGGCGACTGTAGGACTAATCGTTAGCTTACCTTTTGCTTTTGGCTTAATTGGTCCTGCTGCTGGCGATTATAGTTTTCACCCTGTCTTCTTTTGGGTAATCTTTTGGGTAGGCGTTTTAGGCTTGCTTTGGGACATCCTATACAACTACTTGCAGCAGTATTTGTGGGATCACGATTGGCCTGGTGTATTTCAATTTTTTGCTTGTATTGCCGAAGGTATTGTTCTCGCCTTACTCCTCCAATTCGTAGGTTTACCTTTTATAGACCGCAGCACTTTTAATTTGGAGTGGTTCATCATTCAATACACTGCAGTTTCCGTAATCGCTTACTTCCTCTCTTGGGCTGTGATGCGGATATTATTTCCCCGCTGGCGCTTTAGAGGCGGTAAGTGGATTTGATAAAGTGCTGAATATTTCTTCTACTTCAGGACGCGCTGCGGCGCGTCTTTTTGTTGCATTAGAGAGCAATCGCTTGTAAGTACAGACTTCTGCTTTTATTAAGCCAGGTTAAGTAAAGTCAAGCTTTCTTACTTTTTCTGGGAAAGTTGGAAGCAACCTGATAATTTAAATGTCATAAACACTTGATAAACAGCAAAGCAAATGAAAACCTCAGAAAAGTCAAAACATCTAGGTCAGTCAGTAGCTATGGGAATTGCCGTTGCCCTTACCAGTGCTGGGATCATTACAATTATGTCTGTCTTTTAATATCAGCCATTTTAATATTTTTTACATTGCTTTACAAAGCCTGCTCAGAAATGGGTAGGCTTATTAGTATGGTGGCAGTCAGCTTAGATTGGGAAGCAGCATCGACAAGGAAGCGAAGTAATTGTCACCTAGTCAAGTTCAAGTAAAAGTAGAGAAACACCATGCTTGCGATCGTCTCGCCAGACAAAATTCATCTACCGCCTGGAAGCGTGCTGCGAATGCCTGCCACTTGGGGAAATTACCAAAGTTTATGTCAGCAACGCGGTGCTGGTTCTATTCCTCGGCTCAAATATTGCAATGGAGAAGTTCTACTGATGTCGCCATTGCCCAAACACGGACGCGATGCTAGCCTCATTGCCGACATCATTAAAGTTTTACTCGACTACGATGGACGTGAATATGACTCTTTCACACCCGTGACAATGGAACTTCCAGAAGAAAGTGGGCTCGAACCAGATTACTGTTTTTACATCGACAATTGGCAAGCAATTTTGGGTAAAGAACGAATCGATTGGCGCAGCGATCCACCGCCCGACCTCGTGTTAGAAATTGATGTTACCAGCTACTCTGATGTCAATGACTATCTTCCCTACCGAGTACCGGAAGTTTGGTTATTTCGCAAACAGTTAGCAATTTATCAGCTACAAGATACAGAATATCTGCTGCAATCTCAGAGCCGTTATTTTCCCCAATTCGACCTACAATCTTTAATATTGCAATACAGACAAATTGCCTACGAGCGAAATACCAGCGCTGCTATTCGTCAACTAAGGCAAGCTTTAACTCAATCTGATTCCTCAGAATAATGCGTAAATTACGCCCTACAATTAGCGCTACGCAATAGTCGATCGCACATCTACCGCATTCAAATCTCTAATTTGGGTTATTACAATCTTTGCAGTAGGCTGCGCCCGTGAGTATCTGTACCGCAAGTGCTGAGTAACCCGTGAATAGCAGCTAAGTTTCCTACTTGTTGGCTTTCAGTCGGGCTAGGTTTCCAAGGATTGGGGTTATTGTAAGCGTAATAGGTTTCTACTCCATCAATACCTAGTATTGCTGCTGCGGGAATTAGCTCAAAGTGCGACTTTCTGTAACGCGCCGGATGTGCTAAAACCGCTAATCCGCCAGCTTTGTGAATGGCTGCAATAACGTTAGCAGCTTGATAATCTTCGCCTTTACTAGCGCTTCTTTGTAAATATAGCTGCAAGCATGGGTGTGAAGGCTCAAAAGCGTAGCCCAAGATATGTACTTCCACACCTAGCAGATTGGCATTAATTTCTACACCGCTCCAAAGTTGAGGCGCTGGTTGTTCGCTCTGGGGATGACTCCACTTCCAATCTTCTAAATAACGTTGCGCTACCTTGTAACCGCCGATATTATGATGATCGGTAATTGCAAGTCCTTGCAAACCAATAGCGATCGCTTGCTCTATTAACTCTTCTGGTTGAAACCTACCGTCAGAATGGACGGTATGCATATGAAAGTTATAGGTGTAAGGACAACTTGCGGCATCAAGAGTCGCAAAGATTTGCTGCAAACGTTGGTATGAAGTAGAAGTACGGGCATTCACCGCCATAACTGCCTCTCGAACGAATAATTACGTTCCCCTAATAAGCTCTAACACATTGCCGAAACTGCTTTTGGTGTCATTAAGTACAAATAACTAAGCTAAAAAGCACTCAAGCAAAGATTTAGATATGTTAATAACTATTCTAAAAGTTCTAGCATACAACTTGGGACAGAAGCAGGGAATTATTAAGCTAGATAGTCTGAAAGTCGTATATAGTCAAATTTTATGCTATCAAATCTGGCTCGTTGCCCTAGATTCTCGTAGTAGCCGATGAAAATTTTAGTATTAAACGCAGGTTCTAGCAGTCAAAAAAGCTGCTTGTATCAGGTAGACGATCCTTTCCCCAATTTACCGCTAGAGCCGTTGTGGGAAGCTAAAGTTAATTGGACGTATCAGCAAGGCACAGCAGAACTCAAAGTTAAAACAAGTAGAGGCATTCTACAACAAGAAATACCAAGCGATCGCCGTTTAGAAGTTGTTGCCCAGATGTTAGATACTTTATCTCAAGGCGATACTCAGGTAATTGACAGCTTATCAGAAATAGATATTGTCGGTCATCGGGTAGTACATGGCGGTCAAGACTACCGTACACCTACAATCGTGACTCCAGAAGTAAAAGACGCAATTATTCATCTAGCTAACTTTGCTCCAGTTCACAATCCAGCTAATTTAGAAGGTATTGAAGCAGTCGAACAAATTCTCCCAGATGTGACGCAAATAGCTGTATTTGACACAGCTTTTCACAGTCAACTACCTTTAAAGGCTGCTGTGTATCCAATTCCTTACTCATTTTTCGAGCAAGGTATCCGGCGCTATGGATTTCACGGGATCAATCATCAGTATTGCGCCGAACGTACTGCCCAATTGTTAAATAGAGATATTAAGTCTTTACGGTTAGTTACTTGTCATTTGGGTAATGGCTGCTCTTTAGCTGCAATCAAAGATGGAATCAGTATTGATACAACGATGGGTTTTACTCCCCTTGAAGGGTTAATGATGGGTAGTCGTTCGGGTTCTATCGATCCTGGGATTCTTATTCATCTTGAGCGAGAGCATAACTACAACGCAGATAAGTTAGATGAAATGCTCAATAAAGCTGCTGGCTTAAAAGGTATTTCTGGTATATCAAACGATATACGGCAAATTGTTGCAGCTACAAATAATTCCCGCGCTCAATTGGCTATTGATATGTACGTGCGATCGCTCATTCAGCATATTGGCGCTATGCTTATCACTCTAGGCGGATTAGATGCACTGGTATTTACTGGTGGTGTCGGCGAAAATCAGCCTTTTATCAGAGCCGCAGCTTGTGAGGCTTTAACCTTTATTGGCGTAAAACTTAACGCAGCAAAAAATGAAGATGCGCCGATTGATACTGACATTGCTCAAGCCGAATCATCAGCGCGAGTGTTAGTAATACAAGCTCAAGAAGATTGGGCGATCGCCAAAGAGTGCTGGAAAATAGCTAAAATGCAGTAGATTTAGCTTGGGCAGGAATTAATCGATGAGAACCACCGCTAATTTAGTTATATCTTTAGCTGTCGCTTTTTGGGTAATCGCGATCGCAGTTATCTCTCTTAAAAACGTCACGCCAATATCGCTAAAATTTCTTACTTTTGAGTCTATTCAACTGCCATTTTTTCTAGTTATAGCTTTTAGCGTATGTGCAGGCATAATTCTTATGGCATTAATTCAGCCATTATGGAGCATATCCGGTTCGAGAAGAAGGTCTTATCGAGCAGATGACTTTGATGAAGATGATTTTTCTTTCAACGACAAAGTGCGTTGATACTCGAACAAACTTATTTTTCGAGGGGAATTTGCTGCAACCAAGTTTCTAAGTCAGTAATATTAGAAAAATCTAATAAATTTACTGCCAAATCCTCCAATTGAGTTAACGACAACTTTTCAATGCGCTGTTGCAGTTCAGGTCTAATATTTCCTACTTTTCGAGGGAGCAACAGCATAGTTAGCGATAAAGCCTCTGCTTGCTTTCCTCGTTCAATGCCTTGTACAATTCCTTCTTCCATCCAGCTTGTAACTATTTGCATAGCCGCCTCCTTTTGTGTTGGTTCAATTCTATCAATTTCAGCTTGAAAAATCCGATTTTCTTGCTCGTTTAACCTTAAATAACTGTCAATGAATCCAGATATTAACTGCATCCTTGCTGGATCTAGCCTCAAAGTTGTCAGTAAACGCAAACATTCAAACTTCACTCTGGGACGATCTTTATCAGCTATATTCATTTTAGCCATCAACGCACTAGCAACAGGATTTGCTTGCTGCACGAAATCGCGCCAATTAAGCTGATTTAGCTGAATAACATCGTAGTTAAAATCTAAAACTACTTTGTTGGGAAATGCTACTTGATGGTGACTTGTTTCGATAGTTTTGGGATACTTGTAGGAAAAGATTGCTATTGGATAAATCGGTAAATCGAATTTCTCATACAAGCGAGAAAAGTATTTGAACATTCGTTTGCCAAAATTAGCTTGCTGCTGCGCTTGATTTTCTACATGAATTAAGAAAAAAGATTCTTGAGAGCGAAATTTAGCTTTGACAATTAGATCGGCTTCATAGCGATCGCCAAAGGTAATATCAGTAAAAATCTCTTTGTCTAAAAATGTAATTGAATCGCGTTCTACATAAGCTAACACCTCTGGAAAAAACAATTCCATAAACTCAACAAAAAATGTACTGATGAGTTCCTTAAACAAGCGATCGTGGTCAATCATTTTGTTTCCATCCAATTTTGCCCTGCACGTACCTCAACTAGCAACGGGACGCTCAAATCTACAGCAGATTCCATCGTCGATTTAATTTCTGGCTGCAATTGTTCCCACTCATCGGGGGAAACTTCAAATACTAATTCATCGTGAACTTGTAATAGCAACCGCGCTTGATAATTAGGCAAAATTTTGAATAGCCGCGACATCGCAATTTTAATAATATCAGCACTAGACCCTTGAATTGGTGCATTTGCCGCTGCCCGCAGTAGCGCCGCATCATTAGCTGTTAAGCCTTTAATTTCATCTAAGTTAATGTCTTCTGGCTTGTAATTGCGGAACTTACGCAGGCGATCGCTAGTAAAATTAAAATAACGCCGACGACCTAAAATAGTTTCTACGTAACCATTGGCGATCGCTTGTTGCTGCATTGTTTGTAAATAGGTAAAAATCTGTGGGTAAGTCTGGTTAAATTTCTCAATAAACAACTTACCATCAGCAGCTTTCATTCCAGTTTCCCTGGCAAATCTTTGAGCGCCCATCCCATAAATCACGCCAAAGTTAATAGTCTTTGCCAATCTCCTCTCGTCAGGTGTAACTTTCTCTTTCTCAAACAACAATCGCGCCGTTACAGTATGAATATCTTCATTACCTTGATAAGCTGAAACTAATATCGGTTCTTGACACAAATGAGCCAAAATTCGCAACTCAATTTGAGAGTAATCAGCCGCTACCATTAACCAGCCAGATTCCGGTATAAATGCTTTACGAATTTGCCGACTAAAAGCTGTACGTATAGGAATATTCTGCAAATTAGGATTAGAAGAAGATAATCGTCCTGTAGAAGTAGCAGTTTGGTTAAAATTAGTATGCACTCGTCCTGTGTCTGGACGTACTAATAAAGGAAGCGCATCTACATAAGTAGATTTTAATTTTGATAAAGTGCGGTACTCCAAAACTGCATCAACAACTGGATGATCGCCTTGTAACTTTTCTAAAGTTGCTGCATCAGTAGAATAACCTGTTTGAATTTTTCTAGATTTTTTGCGGTCTAAATTTAGTTTGTCAAACAACAATTCACTCAACTTTTTGGGAGAACCTAAATTAAATGTCTCTCCTGCTGCTGCGTAGGCTTGTTGTTCTAATGATGCTAAATCTTGCTCTAATTTCTGAGAAAGCCCGTTTAAGTATTGCGAATCAATCCGAATACCGTCATACTCCATCTGCGCTAATACAGGTTCTAAGGGTTGTTCTACTTCTAGTAGTAGTTGATGAGAGTTTGGTACTTTATCTAATTCTTCTCTTAGCTTTGCTACTAATCTAAAAGTGCAATGAACATCCATCCCGCAATAATCAGCTACAGCAGGAATGTCTATATCGCCAATTGTTTGACCTTTAGGAACTAAATCTGAGTAACTTCTAGCTGTTATTCCTAAGTATTTTTGACTTAAATCGCTCAGATTATGACTGCTATCAGGGTTCAAAATATAACTTGCTAGCATCGTGTCAAATATCACCCCAGCTAGGGTAATTCCTTGACAATGAAAAACTAAGCGATCGAATTTAGCATTTTGTAAGGCTTTAGGATATTTATCACTTTCTAAAATAAACCTTAACTCATTTAAAACTGTATCTGTATCTAAGTTTTCTCCTATTGTATGTCCCATAGGGATATAAGCCATATCTACAGGTTTTGCCCCCCAGCAACAGCCAATTCCTACTAATTTTGCATCCCTTGGTTCTAATGCTGAAGTTTCAGTATCCCAAGCAACAGGTGTATCTAGATTAGTAAAAGTTTTTAGCTTATCAATTAAGTGAGCTAATTTAGCTGGAGTATCAATAATTTGGGGTTGAATCGGAGAAGATTTTTGCTGTTTGCTAGCGGCTGTATCCGCAGCACTGAAAAACCACAAGTCTTCACTAAAAAACTCAGGTTCTTCAACTTTATTTACTGGCTTATTTTCTGATACCTCTGCAATCCCACCAAATTGCTGTTGGAGTTGGTGAACTTTGCCTAAAAACGATTTAAATTCTAGCTTTTCTAAAATAGGCTCTAAAATAGTGCTATCAAACCCTGTTAGCTGACAATTTTCTAATTGAATATCTAAAGGAACATCTGTAACAATCTTCGCCATAAACCGCGAGTGATAAGCATCTTCTTTGCCTGCTTCTAATTTCTTTTGGGTAGCGCCTTTGATTTGGTCTAAAGATGAATATATATTATCAAGATTGTTGTAAGCATCCAATAACTGAACTGCGGTTTTTTCGCCAATTCCTTTAACTCCAGGAATATTATCTGACTTGTCGCCGCACAAAGCTTTAAAATCAACTACTTGCGATGGTAAAACTCCAATTTTTTCCTTTACTTGTTCGATGCCAAACTCATTAGGACCAGTACCACCGCGCTGAATAAATGTACTGCTAAGGTATAAAACTTTGATATGTTGTTCGATGTCAACAAGTTGAAATAAATCGCGATCGCCTGTCAAAATCTTGACTGCATACCCCGCGTCACTTGCCTGCATCGCTAAAGTACCCAAAACATCGTCAGCTTCGTAACCAGGCGCAGTCACAATTGGTAGATTCAAGCCTGCTAGTAATTCGTGCAAATTCTTCAGATCGGGAACAAAATCTTCTGGCGTACCAGGACGATCCGCCTTATAAGTATCATCGGCTTCATGGCGAAAAGTTGGCAAACCAAGGTCAAAAGCGATCGCCATTGCTGTAGGCTTGTGAATTGTCATTACTTCTAGCAATGACTTGAGGAAGCCAAAACAAACGCTGGTAGGAATCCCTGTTGTAGTTCTCAATCCCCCATCTCGTCCCTTAGCAAAGGCAAAATACGAACGAAATGCTAGAGAATGTCCGTCAACGAGGATAAATAAAGAGCGATCGCTATTTGTAGCTTGAGACATAAAAATAATTTAGTTACTGGTATAGCCAATTAGGGCATTGTATTGACAGATAATCTGCTTATCTCTAATAATGGTAGATCGGCTGTCTAATTCCTGCTCGGATCGGGTAGACGCATAAAAAAGGCTGGAGCTTTAGTAGAATGAATCATCCAGCTACCTGTACGGCAAATTTACAAATCATCCCATGACTTACGCAATTATTGAAACAGGCGGCAAGCAACTAAGAGTTGAACCAGGTCGCTTCTACGACGTTGAATTATTACCGACCGAACCCGACCAAACTTTAACTCTAGAATCAGTATTATTAGTACATCATGATGACGGCGTAACAATTGGACAGCCGTTTATCGCTGGTGCAAGTGTAGAGGGTACGGTACTGAGGCACTTTAGAGGTCGCAAAGTTCTCGTCTACAAGATGAAACCAAAAAAGAAAACTCGCAAAAAGCGGGGACACCGCCAAGAAATTACTAGATTGATGATTAACTCCATTAGTCTCAACGGTGCGGTAATAGCTGAAAAAACAGCAGATACACCAGAAGCTACTCAAACTGAAGCAGAATAATAATTAGTTAGGGCGACTTCTTGCCCTTTTTTACCATTAGCAAGCAAAGAGGACAAAATGGCTCATAAGAAAGGAACAGGTAGTACCCGTAACGGTCGCGACTCTAATGCCCAAAGATTAGGCGTAAAGCGCTTTGGCGGTCAAGTTGTGCGTGCAGGAAATATTCTCGTGCGTCAGCGCGGCACAAAATTCCACCCTGGAAATAATGTTGGTATCGGTAGCGACGATACGTTATTTGCCTTAATTGATGGTGTAGTTACATTTGAGCGCAAAGGTAAAGACCGGAAAAAAGTTAGTGTCTACTCTGCACCAACTGCTGATAATGTAGAACCAGTAGCAGTTGCGTCTTAAGTAAGACGCATAAATATTGTGCAAAACAGGCGACTTAAATAATTCGTAATTCGTAATTAAGAACAAAATTAATAATTAATTCAGGTTTTATGCCTCTTAATTTATTAATCTACGAATTGCCGCTTTGCGGCTTGAATATTGATAGTTGCCTGTTTTTGCATATATAAAGTATTTTTTTAATTGCGATCGCTGACATTTTCTTAAGCAGCTTTTTCTTTGGCTTTGCCTTCAATATCCAATACTAAATCTTGATAACCTTGGGGTAAATCTTCAAAATCTTTAGCTTGGATTATTAAATCTAAAAATTTGTTGGTTTCATTATTACCTAACCGCTCTCTTACCTTGTCCCAGATTCTACCTAATCTTCTGTCTAGCTTAGGATTCATTAGTGTACCTCCGGTATCGATTCCTCTTGAACCCGTAGTGTAGTGCGATTAAGAACGACCATATATTTAGGTCTATTTCTAGTTGCTCCCACATCAATCACATCGTAACCTTTAAAAGCAGCATAACGACCTGGATCTTGTAGTGCAGGGTATGACGTTAGGAAATCTTTATTCTGCTCTTCAATTAACTTATCGTAGGAGATGACTTTTGCGCTTTTTGGTAGACTGATGCGTAAAATAGCACCTTCTATTCCTACTCCTGTATATTCTTGGGCATCGTATTTGTCAGAACCGTAAGCAACATAAATACCATTACCAAAGATACCCTTGCCCACATACATATCACCCGAACGAAACTGCTCGGCTAAATCTTCGCCAGTTTTGCCTTTGATACCGTAAGAGTCCAACCCTCTAAATAACTCCCGCTCCCCCGCTGCTACATATTTATTCATTTCTTGCTTGGTAATGACTTGTGGTAGTCGATCAAAACCTATATCGCGAACCAGTTATCTTAAAAACCAATCTCCTTGGGATGTATCGCCAGTATATCGCCTAGCTCTATCAGCAACATCCGAGAGGTATGCAGCAATTTCCTCGTGCCTCATTTTGCCCTTATTTAGTGTGTTGCTCCGAGCTATTGGCTAACAATCGCTACGCTGGGAATAAGATGATTTGTTGCCCAACCGACAAATAAACCTAACAAAGATGTCATCCAGATCAGCCAAAAAATTTGCCGATCTCGAAAATTAGCTGCTTGCAAGTCTAGTTTGACTAACAAAACAGCACAAACAACGACTAAAGTATGAACAAATATATGCAGCCAAGAAATAACAATAACGCTAGTAAAAGCAGCAATTACCGCAACTAAGAAAGCTTTCGAGTCTGATGCAAACAAATTAGCAAAATTATCTCTAATTTCTGCCCAAGGAGATGCAAATGTAGCTGTTAGTAGCAAACTAGACAAAGCTGCCACTACCCAAACTAACCAAAACGGCTCTGAAGCCGATAAGAACCAGCCCAATGTAATATATGCAGTTAGTAATAGCAGTATAGCTAGCCAAGGGATTTTTTTATATCTAGCCTTCTTTACCATATAAATCAATAATTATCAATAAACCAGTGTAAACAAAGTGGTGGCTGCGTTGCTATACCTCGATCGCTATAAATTGCCTTGATGCAAGTTGAGGTAACAATCAAACAAAATTGTTGGCGATCGCACTAAATTAAGAAAACACTTACAATATTCTCTTAAAGATTTGTAAACTAATAAAGACGCTCTTTGAAGCGTCAAGTTTTGTTAGGAGTTCTCATGAAGCAACTTGTTAGCGCGGAGCGCTTCTGCTTGAGCGGTCATATATTGGCGAAAGTTTTTGGACTAGCAGGTTTATTGTTAGTAGTACCTCATCCTGAATTAATTATGAATTTGGGAACAGTAGGGCAGAAGGCTTATCAAATGAGCATGGCTGGCGGTGGAGTATTTGATATTCTCCTCGGCATAGCTGCCGTATCAATTTATGCTTATCGTCAGCTAGGAGTCAAAGCCTGGCTGTTATTTATGCTGCCAACAATATTTATATCCTTGGGTAGCGAGTTATTAGGAACTGGTACTGGTTTTCCTTTCGGCGAATACAGTTACCTCAGCGGCTTAGGTTACAAAATTGCTGGATTAGTACCTTTCACAATTCCATTATCTTGGTTTTATGTCGGACTATCTGCTTATTTAATCGCCCGCGTGGGTTTAAGTGTAGACCAAAAGCCAAGTCTATTGCGTCATCTAGGCGCGATCGCTATTGGTGCAGTAATGTTTACCTCTTGGGACTTTGCCCTCGAACCTGCGATGAGTCAAACTGCCGTCCCCTTTTGGTTTTGGGAAAAACCAGGCGCATTTTTTGGTACGCCCTATCAAAATTATGCTGGATGGTTTGGTACTAGCGCCATATTTATGAGCGTAGCCGCCATCTTGTGGAGAAATATTTCTTTAACCAAATTGCAGCGATCGCACCTAACTTTACCCTTGGTAGTTTACCTAACAAACTTCATTTTTGCAGGGGTATTGAGTTGCGCTGCGGGGTATTGGATTCCAGTGTCATTAGGCGTTACTGTAGGCGTGATTCCGGCTGTTCTTTTGTGGTGGTTGGCTCAACCAGGCATTAAAAATACGGCTGCAATTGAATCGAGCAATGAAATTCCCGTAGTTGCTGCTTACAAATAACCTCTAGTTCCATACTTATCCTTTACACTTCAGCCTTCAAATGACCGATTGGTTAACAGCAGGAAGTTTACTTGCCTGTGGTTTATTACTGATGCAAGTACCAGCAACAATAGTGTTGCTGTCTCGCCTCCTTAAAGGTCCTAGCCGTCAAGCTCCGGTTAAACCAAGCTTAAGTACGCCCGATCTTTTAGCATCAGTTAGCGTTGTAGTTCCTACTTTAAATGAAGCCGAACGCCTCAGTCCTTGCTTATCTGGATTGAGCTTGCAAAGCTATGAAGTACGAGAAATTACAATTGTAGACAGTCATTCTCAAGATGGTACGCCGGATTTAGTTAAAGCCGCACAGCAAAAAGATCCGCGCTTTCGCTTGATGAATGACGAGGCTTTACCTCCAAGTTGGGTAGGTCGTCCTTGGGCTTTGCATAATGGTTTTTTGCATAGTTCTGAGGCTAGCGAATGGATTTTGGGCATTGATGCTGACACTCAACCAAGTCCAGGGCTAGTTGCAGGACTCGTAAGTACAGCCAAAGAGCGAGGCTACGATCTAGTATCGCTCTCGCCGCAATTTATCCTCAAGTATCCAGGCGAGTGCTGGCTGCAACCAGCACTACTAATGACCTTGCTTTATCGCTTTGAAAGCGCTGGTGTCGATACCCAAGCACCAGAAAGAGTAATGGCAAACGGACAATGCTTTTTATGTCGGCGCTCAGTTTTAGCTGAAGTAGGCGGCTATACAAGCGCCCGCTCGTCATTTTGCGATGATGTCACCTTAGCTCGGAATATCGCCGCTCGTGGCTACAAAGTAGGCTTCTTAGATGGCGCAAAAGTATTGAAGGTAAGGATGTATGAAGGCGCATTAGAAACTTGGAAAGAGTGGGGGCGATCGCTCGATCTTAAAGATGCTTGTTCTGCTCGCCAGCTTTGGGGCGATTTATGGCTGCTACTATCAGTACAAGCCTTACCTTTATTTATTGCCCCAAGTGCGCTTATCTACCCGCCACAGTCAACCCCTCACTCTCTACTGGTGGGTTTGAATGTATTTCTCATAGTAATTCGCTGGGCTTTGTTACTTGCGATCGCACCTTCCTACGACAGATCTAGAGCAAAAGGTGGCTGGTTATTTTGGCTATCTCCTCTTGCCGATCCTTTAGCGGTACTGAGAATTTTCCTCTCTGCCAACCATACTCCTACTCAGTGGCGGGGTCGGAGTTATACGGCTCACGTGCCGAGTTAACCTCATCTCCTCTTTCTAATTCCCAGAGAATTTGATTGCCTTCTCGTCGTACCCTAGATACGATCCAGTTCCGCCAGCGCCACTCGTCTCCTCGGCTGGTTACAGCGCTGGCGTGGACATCCATCAAGTCTGCAAGTTCGGAACTGGTAATCAAAAAGCCTTTAGCAGCAATTTCTTCAGCGATCCGCAGCGTATCTATCAAACTGCGTAGCCCAGCGACTCTAAGTTCGCGGGGTAGTTCTTCGCTATTTGCGGAAGTTGGGGCGGGTGAATCCATAATTGTTGCATCCGAGGCAATAAGGGTTGTTTGTATATTTTTGTCAATTATCGTATTGTCGCCATTTACATCAGCTACTCCGTCTAAAGATAAATGATTTGTTGCAATATCGTGGCTGCTACTTGATGGTTCCTCTTGCTGCAAAGATAAAGTCTTACCATTAGCAAAAGCACGAGCGATCGCATCGCAGCGTTCGTTACCAACATTGCCTGCATGACCTCTAACGTGCTGCCAAGCAATTTGTTTGCTATTTACGCTATCTAAAGCTTCCCACAGGTCTTGGTTGAGAACGGGCTTATTTTGGGCTGTTTTCCAGCCTCTTTTCTTCCAACTTTTCACCCACTTTGTTGCACCGTTAATTAGATATTCGCTGTCTGTATAAAGAGTAACCAGTTCTTTTTGCTGGGCGTTGACAAGAAAATTCAAAGCTGCGATCGCCGCTTGCATTTCCATCCGGTTATTGGTAGTTTGTTTTTCCCCACCACCAAATTCATGAACGCAATTGTCCGTATAGTAAACAACTACAGCCCAGCCGCCAGGACCAGGGTTGCCAGTGCAAGCTCCATCAGTGTATATGCTTTGAATTTTGCGGGAAGAGGACATAGTTGAAGCAAATAACCGCAAGAGATTAATCAGGTTAGCATAAACTAGATTTTTACAGTTTGGGCATTAACATTTCTTGCCCAAATTATGGCAGACAAGGAGAATTTCAATAATTCGTAATTCGTAATTCGCGCATTACAAGGGAAATGTAGAGACGTAGCAGTGCTACGTCTAATCTTCTGATAACCGCCGAGATTTAGCTACAATTTTATAGTAAAAATGTACTAATTTAGCTGACATCTAGCACCGATCGCCTTTATCCTAGTGGTAGGAAACGCCCCAAAACAAATGTCTTACGAGCCGCTGCACCACAAATATCGTCCGCAGACTTTCGCCGATTTAGTCGGTCAAGAAGCGATCGCAACTACCCTTACCAACGCTATCAGCAAAAACCAAATTGCCCCAGCATATTTATTTACAGGTTCTAGGGGTACGGGGAAAACTTCTAGCGCCAGAATTTTAGCTAAATCGCTCAATTGTTTGGCAAGTCCCGTACCTACAGACAAACCTTGTGGTAAATGCGAAGCGTGTCAAGGCATAGCTAAAGGCGTTGCCTTAGATGTGATAGAAATTGATGCAGCAAGTAACACAGGCGTTGACAACATCCGCGAAATCATCGAACGCGCTCAATTTGCGCCAGTTCAGTGTCGCTACAAAGTATATGCGATCGACGAATGCCATATGCTATCGGGTGCGGCGTTCAATTGCTTGCTCAAAACCTTAGAAGAACCACCCAACCGAGTTGTATTTATTCTGGCGACAACCGATCCGCAGCGAGTATTACCGACAATTATTTCGCGCTGTCAGCGGTTTGATTTTCGCCGCATTCCCTTAGAAGCAATGGTGGGGCATTTAAGTTATATTGCCAAACAAGAAAGCATCGATATTGCTGCTGATGCCTTACGCTTAGTAGCACAAGTAGCTCAAGGCGGCTTAAGAGATGCCGAAAGCTTGCTCGATCAGTTGAGTTTATTATCAGGACAAATTACCGCGCCACGAGTATGGGATTTACTCGGTTCAGTTAGCGAACAAGATTCGATAGAGTTATTAAATGCGATCGCCCAAAATAACCTTGAAGCGATCGTCGATTGCACGCGCAAAATTATGGATCGAGGCAAAGAGCCTTTAGTCCTTTTGCAAAATCTTGCTAGTTTTTACCGCGATTTACTTATAGCCAAAACAGCGCCTAGTCGCAGCGATTTAGTTGCCCTAACGCCTCCTACCTGGCAAGCTTTATGCGAACTTGCTCAAAGTTGGGAGATTAGCGATATCTTAGCAGGGCAACAGCATTTAGCTAAAAGTGAAGTCCAAATCAAAAATACTACTCAGCCGCGTCTGTGGTTAGAAGTAACTCTACTTGGATTGCTATCTACAGCAAATAGTACGCCCGTAGCTCCACCAAAAGCTATTAATCATAATCCTCCAGTTCCAAAACCAAGCTTTATCCCACCAGCGCCAGTAAGCGAACCAAAATTCGAGCAAGTTCCCCCACCAACTCCTCCTCAACCAGTGCAGCAGTTAACTCCACCTGCTGAAGAGGAAAAACCGCTGCCAGCAAGCGCCGAAGCAGATACCGATCTTTGGCAACAGGTAGTTAAACAAATCCAACCATTTTCTAATCAAGCTTTATTCGGGCAACATTGCCGCTTACTATCGTTTGCAGATGGTGTAGCGCAGATTGGCATTACATCACAGCCATTGCTCAAACTAGCGCAAGGCAAATTAGCAAGTGTTGAAGCCGCTTTTGGAAAATTGTTGCAACAAAAGGTAAGAGTTACCTTAGAAATTGTCGAGCATGAATCTAAGACTGCATCAAACAAAGAGAACGGGCGATCGCCCGCAGCCAAATTTCCACCAATTAGCCAGCCATCACCCGCACCTCAATCTCCACCAGTCAGCCAGCCATCACCTGTTGTTAAACCCCAACCATTACCTAGTCAGAGGGAAGCTGCAGTTTCACCAATAATAGATTCAGTACCACCAGAAGCATTGAGGATCGAAGTAGTTGAACCGATAACCGATCCGGTAAAAGAAGCAAATGAAGATGAACTAGCGATCGCTAGTTCGCGGCTAGCCGAGATATTCAAAGGCGAAGTAGTAGAATCTGGCTCAACTTCATCTATCACCAGCAGAACAAAAACTTCTACCCAAGAGCCACCACTAATTATCCCTCCCCAGCAATGGAACGAAACCGATGAGGATCTAGAAGAAGACTTTTAAATAGTTTTGAGTCTTGAGTTTTAAGTTAAAGAGCGCGCCTTTGTTCTCTTCAATTACGAATTACGAATTACGAATTATTTACTTCCCCTGATGCACCGTTTTCACCCATTTCAAACGCTTTGGTCTTACCGACATTCTGGTTGTAGCAGCGATCATTACAACTAGCCAATGCAGCATATAAATCGTGCCGCGTAGAGTTTGGAGCAAAATTACAAAATAGGCAGCCAAGCTAATTTGCTCGTTTTTGCGTTCCCTCTTTAAACCCATAAACATTGACAACACAGACAAAGTAAGCGTTAGCGCTGTCATCGGTGCGAGAATTGGCGCTCGGTTGCGGGCTACAGCCATCATCAAATCTGGGACTGCGGCGAGCGGGACAACTTGCTGAATTAGCAAAAACATAGCTAAATCAAACGTTTTAGCCGTTCCCATCCGATTGCGAGTAATCAGCCGCCAATAGTCTAAATAGCGCTGCGATTGCCCTTCTGCCCAACGATTGCGCTGATGCCATAAAGCGATCGCATTGGTTACGCCTTCTTCTTGTACTGGCGGAAAACTAAGAGATTCAATATCCCAGCGATCTAAATGCAAGCGCAAAGCTAGGTCTAGATCGTCAGTAATTGTCTCTTCATTCCAGCCTCCGCAACGCTCTAAGGCTTCTCGCCGCACAAATTGACCGTTTCCCCGCAAATCGCCCAACCCACCGCTAGCAATGCGCTGTTGCTGCATATAACTATCGAGCGCCATTTCTGCCATTTGTCCGCTAGTCCAAAAATTGGTATTGGCATTTGCGATCGCTTTTCGCATCTGTACTGCGCCTACTTCTTCCCTATCAAACAAGGGCAATACCTGCCGCAGTAAATCTGGCGATACTTGAGCATCGGCATCGAATACGGCAATAAATTCGCCCTTAGTTAGCGGCAATACATCATTAAGCGCTCCTGATTTGCCGCCAGTAGCTCCATCAGCGCGGCGCAACACTTTGAGATGGTTATATTGCTTTGCTAGAGTATTCAACAAAATCGGTGTCTTATCAGTGCTATTATCGTCGATTACCCACACCTCATATTTATGGCTGGGATAATCTATTTGACAAAGCATCTCTACCAATTTGCCAATAACTGCTTCTTCATTTTTTGCTGCTACTACCAACGAGACATAAGGACAAGTTGCCATTGCATCTGACAATGGTTCTGGTGCGCTGTGGGGGCGCGTCAAGACTAGGCGTAAGGCATGAATACCAAAAACTGTAGTCATGCCCAGAACAAGCCAAGCCCCCCAAGATACCAAATGTAGGGCGATCGTGCCGCCCCATACCATCGTTAATACCACAGCCGCTTTGCGCCTGCGTCCTTTGTAACCAGATGTTAAAGCTGTCTCTAACACTGGCGTTGCGTCAGCAATTTCGTCTGAGTCTTGCTCGGATAATTCAGACAGTAACGAACCCAGCGCATCAAGCTCGTTGTAAGAATCGTTTTCGTGCCAGGAATTCGCCGGCATAAGTTACCGTATTCAACCACCAGTATTTGTCTACGCCCATAGAGAAGCTAGGGATCAAGTAACACCACACCGTACAGCCTTCGCAGACTGACAGTTTACCCTGAGATTTGCGATACTTTTCCACCTCTTCCGATTCGCGGTAAAGGTCATATAGCTTACCGTCAATAGGTACGCCAGTTTGAGCAAAGTGATAGCAGGGTAATAGTAGCTGGTTATCGGGAGAAATCGCAATTACCGCCTCCACCGCCTTGCAGCGGGGATTTTTGGTGTCGTTGCCTCCAGCTTCAATAAAAGCCAATGCAGCTTTATTGTACCCGACATTCTTGTACTTCTTTGCACTAGATTGGATTGCGGCAACCATCTCAGGAGTAGGATTTTTTTGGGAATTGTAGTTATCGTGCGCCGTAAATGCTGGATTTAGCCACACGCGCACGCCTAAGCGCATTCCTAATTCGCCTACTTCGTCAATACGCTCGTAATTTTGAGCCGTAACAGTATGGTTGAGAACTGGGTATTCGCCCAAAGATTGAGCGATCGCCACAGACTCTACCAAATTGTCAAATATTCTTACTCCCCGCGAGCGATCGTGAGTTTCAGCATCCCCACCATCTAAGGAAAAGTTCAAAAAGTCTACTAACCCCTGAATTTCCTTAGCTTTTTTGGGATACAAAATTGTATTTGTCGTCATGCTAGTCATAAAACCAAGCTTTTTCGCTTCTTGGTAAATTTGACCAACATCCGCTCTGAGTAACGGTTCGCCACCAGTAAAATCTACATAATTTACTCCTAAACGGCGTAAATCAACTAAATTTTCCCTAATTGTGGCAAAATCAGCTTCGTTTTGCGGCTCTAATGCCCAAATGTTGCAAAAATGACAGCGAGCATTACAGCGATAAGTCAAGTAATAATTGGCAACCAGTGGAGCCATAGGATTTGCTCACCAGAATTTCGATATGGTCATCTTCAATCAGCATAAACCCTGAGTCGGTGGTTCTTGCATTGAGAAGAGAAATTTAATTAATGGGGAATGAGGACAAGGGAGAGATGTAGAGACGTAGCAGTGCTACGTCTCACAGGGCAGGTTGGAGAAAATTAAGATTTTCCTATGCTAAGAATAGGCTAGTTCTTGGGAATATTACGATTAGCGTTTCCTGTTCTCAAGTTGCCAAGAGCAACCATCTAGAAGACTGGAGACGAAAAACAGCAAATGATTATAGGAATATTTAAATTTTATGTCTATCGAACAACTACAACCTGCTAACCCCCAAGATGTGCGAGTGTATATGCCTTACTTTCAAGGCAACAAGCGCAATACCTTACCATTAGCTATCAGCTTATACAAAAAAGGAGTATTAGAGGGACAACGCAAAATTGAAGCTGGCGATAATATTCCCTTTGTTGCTACTTGGAACGTCTCTACCCTACCTGCTGACTTAATTCGCTGTCGGATGCAGTTTGATGGCAATGCAGAGCTAAGTTATGAAATTATGATGGCAAGTTCTGTGTTGGTAGACTTCTTGATCGATGTCATTGTCAATTTTCAAATCGGTCGTACTACCGACTTCCCCAAAGGCTTCTACCGCAAGCTTTTACGTAAAGATGATTGAAGCTAAACCAGTGAACCATTGAGAATGCAGGATAATTTACACATAATCCTGCAATATAATTGTTATTCGCAGAAATCGAGATCGTCTTAAAATGATCGGAAAGTCGAAGGACATCTAAATCGAGAGTCTCTTCTTTCGTATAGTTGAAGTTAGGAGCGATCGCGTGCCAAAATTCGCCAAGTGTTTGCTAATTGGATCTACAGAAGCTAATAGCGGTAAGTCTGCTACTGTACTAGGCTTGTCTAGTCAGCTTCAAGCAAAAGGAATTGATATTGCCTACGGGAAGCCTTTGGGTAGTTATTATGACGGTCAAGCTGAAGCTTTAGAAGCAGATGTCCAATTTGTAACTCAAATGCTGAATTTGCCAGCAAATCGGCTGCTCCCAACTTTACTGCATTTAAATGAAGCTAGCGTACAGAAACGCTTGAGCGGCGAAGATCTCACCAACTACAACCAAGGCGCAATCGAATACTTGCAAAATAGCGGCGATTTAGTCTTGCTAGAAGGTCCTGGAACCCTAGAAGAAGGCAATTTATTCGATCTCAGTTTGATGCAAGTAGCTCAAGCAGTGGATGCAGCAGTGCTATTGGTAGCCCGCTACAAATCAGTTTTGTCAATTGAGCCATTGCTATCAGCAAAACAACGCTTAGGCGATCGCTTAATTGGCGTATTGCTCAATGATATCCCTAGCCAAGAACTAGAAACTGTAAATTCTTCGCTGCGCCCGTTTTTAGAGCAGCAACAGATTCCCGTTTTGGGAATGCTCCCTAAAAATGCTTTACTGCGTAGCGTCAGCGTCGCCGAACTTGTCAACCAATTGCAAGCCGAAATACTTTGCCGCAGCGATCGCACTGATTTGATGGTAGAAAGCCTAGCAATTGGCGCAATGAACGTAAACTCAGCCCTCAAGTATTTTCGCAAGCGCCGCAACATGGCTGTAGTCACAGGAGGCGATCGCGTGGAAATTCAGCTAGCAGCTTTAGAAAGCTCTACTCAATGCCTAATTCTCACCGGACAGTTGCCCCCGCCTGCATTTATTCTCAATAAAGCTGAAGAATTAGAAATTCCCATTTTGTCGGTAGATCTCGATACTCTCTCTACAGTAGAAATCATCGATCGCACTTTTGGACAAGTCCGCCTGCACGAACCAATTAAAGTAGATTGCATCCGTCAATTAATGCAAGCGCATTTTGATACTGACCGTTTGCTGACTCAACTTGGTTTAAGTCCAGCCGTAGCTTTACCATAATTAAACGATTAGCTACTCTGTCTGCTAAAATAACTGGGTTGTTTTACTGCGATCGCGTCTTTGAGCCAGTCAATAGACTTACCCAAAATTGATACATTAGCGCAAGAACTAGCCACAATCCAACAGACAGGTTCCAAGCGGATTGCTTTGCTTGGTTCGCGCCATGTCCCTCTTACTCATCAGCACCTAATCGAAATGATGAGTTATGCCTTAGTTTTATCGGGAAATCGGTTGCTCACTTCTGGAGCAACAGGTACTAATTCTGCTGCTATTCGCGGCGCTATGCGTGCCGATCCCAATTTGCTTACAGTAATTTTGCCCCAAAGCTTGGCGCGTCAACCTCAAGAATCTCGCCAGCAATTAGAGCAAGTGATGCACTTAGTCGAAAATCCTGGTAACGATCAACTGTCGCTAGCAGAAGCAAGTTCTTTGTGCAATCAGGAAATTGTCTCTCGTTGTCAGCAATTAATCTGCTTTGCGTTTCACGACAGCCGCACGTTACTGCAAACTTGCACTGAAGCAGAAGATCAACGCAAAGTAGTAACTTTGTTTTACTTCGATTAAGCATGACGATACCTCAACTCACAGCACCGACAATATTTTTGGTCAGTATTGCGATTGCGGCAGTATTAATTTACGTGCCTTACTTAGCAGTATTTTACGGGCGATTGCAAGTCGGTTACGATATTGCAGCGCCCCGCGCTTTGTTTGACAAGCTGCCGCCTTACGCCCAACGCGCTACTTGGGCGCATCAAAATTCGTTTGAAGCATTTCCCATTTTTGCCGCAGCGGCACTGATGGCTTATATTACAGGGCAAAATTCTCAGTTAGCTATAGCTAGTGCGATCGCTTTTGTTATCGCGAGGCTGCTGTACTCTGTTTTTTATATTGCTAACATACCGTTAGGGCGCAGTTTGATGTTTGGTATCGGTAGCGTTTGTTCTGGCATTTTGTTTGTTTCGAGCATTTTGTCAGCCAATAGCGCCTTACTACCCTAAAAACGCTTTGTAATAATACTTTTTTGCTCATGGCTTCTAACTATTCCTTCGACATTGTCAGCGACTTTGACCAGCAAGAATTGGTTAACGCTATCGATCAAACTGTTCGAGAGATTAAAAGCCGCTACGACCTTAAAGATACACAAACAACTGTAGAGTTGGCTAACGAAGCGATCGCCATCAATACTGACAGTGAATTTACTTTAGATGCCGTCCACTCAATCTTGCAGCAAAAAGCCGCTAAACGCAATCTCTCGCTCAAGATTTTTGATTACGGTAAAGTAGAATCAGCTAGCGGTAATCGCGTCCGTCAAGAAATTAAGCTTAAAAAAGGCATTAGCCAAGAGATAGCTAAACAAATTAGCAAGCTAATTAGAGATGAATTTAAAAAGGTTCAACCCTCAATTCAAGGGGATGTTGTGCGCGTCTCTAGTAAGGACAAAGACGATTTACAGACAGTAATTCAACGCTTAAAACAGGAAGATTTACCTGTTGCTTTACAGTTTACCAACTATCGTTGATTAACTCTTAATTAATAAAAATTTAATTTGTTTAGGCAAATAAATATTTTCATCGCTTAATTCTATTGCAGTAATAGAACAAGCATTCTGGGCAGATTAAATATTCTTCTTAAAGATTAAAATCATATATATATAATATATATGAGTATCAAAGCAATAATGCCAGATATAGTTGACATTGTGAAATTGTATTTTTTACTACTTACCAATACTTACAATTTACCTTAGCTGTGATTTTTAATTATGCCTTTAAGGTCACTAGCAGATTAGTTTAGGTCTAGTGAAACTGTACATCTACAATCGTAGCGATCGTGCATATTCTGCATACACCTAGTATGCTAGATATATTTAGTATAATTTAAAACAAAAATAAATAAGTATACAAAAGCATCATTTAATACTTTATTTTTTAACAAAATTGTTGTAAGTTTATTTTTAAACAAATAAATAGTAAATTTTGTGTCGAATTCTTCTGTATTTTTAGTATTCGTTGATTTAACTTATTGAATCGACTTAGAGAGAAATCAAAGATTCTTCCTGAGCTTGCTTGAATTTTTACAACCTCAGCAAAGATATCTGTATTGATGCGTAAGCCTGTATTAACAATTTTTTATCAATTTAATCCTTGGCAATCTACTATCGGCGGAATTCAAACAATAATCAACAACTTTATTAAGTATGCTCCTGATGAATTTGACGTAAGGGTTGTTGGCACAAGTGACAAGCATAACGAGCAGAAAAAACAATGGCAAGAAGCCGAACTAGCAGGTAGAAAAGTACAGTTTATGCCTCTTTTCAACCTGGAAAATGATAATGTTAGAAGTTTAGTTCCTACTACCTTAAAGTACACGGCAGCACTTCTCGGTCAGTCTTTGGCTTCTGATTTTATGCATTTTCATCGCCTCGAACACACTTTAGCAACGCTGAACTGGTCGGGAGATAAAACATTGTTTATTCATAACGATATTCACCAACAAATGCAGTCTAAAGAAGATGCAAACGCTATTCTTTGGCGACGGTTTCCTCAAGCATATTTTTTGTTGGAAAGTTTGTTAGTAAAGCAATTTGAGCGCATAGTTTCCTGCAACTCGGAATCTGTAAAACTTTATCAGCAGAGATATCCAGCAATTGCCGATCGCGTTTCTTTCATAAAAAACACAGTAGATAACCAAATTTTTTATCAACTGCCGCTAGCAGAAAGGCAAGCGAAAAAGGCGGCTCTAATCCAAAAGTTAGAACTTCCTGAAGATACTGAGTTCGTGCTATTTGCGGGTCGTTTGCATCCGCAAAAAGATCCGATACTTTTAGTCAGAGCTATTGCCGAATTAACCGATCTAAAAAAATTGCATCTACTGATTGCTGGTGAAGGAGAATTAGCGCTGCAAGTGCGTTCTGAGATCGAACGACTAGGGCTGTCTCCAAGAGTAACAATGTTGGGACCAGTCATTCAAGCTGAACTTGCCCAGCTACATCAAATTGCTAGCGTGTTTGTTCTCAGTAGTGCTTATGAAGGCTTACCTTTAGTGGTTTTGGAAGCACTTGCCTGTGGAACCCCAGTAGTAACAACTGACTGCGGTGAAACACCGAAACTACTACATAGCGATTGTGGTGTTGTTTGCCCTGAACGTACTCCTAACGCGATCGCGTCTGCAGTGCGTCAAGTAACGCAACACCCAGAAAAATATTCAACTCAAGCTTGCGTGCGTGCAGCCCAACCTTACATTGCTGGCAATGTAATTGGTGAAGTCTATAGCGAGATGTTGTACCGATGGGAGAAGCAAATCGCATCTACCTAATCTCAAACGTAAATGTATTTAAGCGAGGCATAGTTTCCATGAAAATTGCTGTAATTGGTGCTAAAGGATTACCTCCAAAACAAGGTGGCATTGAACACTACTGTGCTGAAGTTTACCCCCGGATGGTTGCCCAAGGACATTCTGTAGACTTGTTTGCGCGATCGTCTTACACTGATTTTGCCTGGAAGCAAGAATATGATTATGAAGGGGTAAGGGTAATTTCTCTACCTTGTGTAGGTTGGAGAGGAGTAGATGCCTTTAGCAGTTCGGCAGTAGGGGCAATTTCTGCTATCGCTGCAAACTACGACATAATTCATTTTCACGCTTTAGGTCCGGCTTTGTTTAGCTGTTTGCCTAAAATTGCTTCATCAGCAAAAGTTGTTGTTACCTGTCAAGGTTTAGATTGGCAACGGGCAAAGTGGGGTAATCTTTCCAGCCGTTTGATCAAGCTGGGAGAGAGCACCGCCGCCCGCTATGCAGATGGAATAATTGTAGTTTCCGAAGAACTCCGTTCCTACTTTTTCCGTACTTACGAACGGCAAGCAGTCTATATTCCCAACGCGCCTGCAAGCTACCCTAATTCAGACGCTAATTTTGCTTTTGGTACTTCTCTGAATTTAGAGCAAAATCGCTACTTATTATTTCTAGGCAGATTAGTACCAGAAAAACGCCCTGACTTGCTGATTGAAGCTTTCCAAAAACTTAAACCGCAGGGGTGGAAACTTGTGCTAGCTGGTGGAGTTAGCGATACCGAGCTTTATGTTTCCCAGCTATTAGAGGCGATTTCTAACGATCCAAACGTAGTATTAGCAGGCGAATTGCGGGGCGCTCGCTTGGCAGAAATTGTCCGAGGAGCAGGATTGTTTGTATTGCCATCGGATGTAGAAGGCTTGCCATTATCGATGTTGGAAGCAATGCGAGAAGGTATTCCAGTTGTAGCTAGTAACATTCCTCCCCATCAGCAACTTATCGATGAAAGACGTGGGGTACTATTTCAATCTGGAGACTTAGATTCTTGTATCGAGCAACTCGACTGGGCAATTAGTCATCTTCAACAAATGCAAGATAAGGCGCAAATAGCAAAGCAGTATGTTAACCTCAACTATAATTGGGACAAAATCACTGATGAAAACATCAACTTGTATCAAGCTCTCTACGGTAGATCTAAAAAATTGCTTGCCCAAGAAAGAAAAACTTTTTAATCGAAACTAATCTTGGCAGCACTTAGTCAACATCAGCTATTGCAGCAAACAAGAATCGCTCAAGTGCTAAACTCCTTATCTGCTACTTTATGAAGTATTTAAAACCTGTAATAACGGTAGATTCTAGAGAACCTGAAGAGATAAATTTTTCCAAGGTCTTTTCAATAATAAAACGTCGCTGGAAGCCTGCTTTAGGTGTTTTTGGAGTCACTTCTGTCATTATAGGTTTGGGAGTTTTGACTAAGCCCCCTTCTTATACAGCCCAAGGAAAGCTCTTGCTCAAGCTAGATGCTACGCCTTCATTGACTGGAATACAGTCCCCAAGGGAGAATATTTCTACTTTCACTCCTTTAACTTCAGAGGGGAATCCTTTAAAAACAGAAACAGAAATTCTGCTTTCAACTCCTTTGATCCAAGAAACTATTAGGCAACTGAATCTAAAAGACGAACAAGGTAACGCTAGAGCGGAAACAGAAATTCAGAAGCAACTTCAGATAATAAATGTACCTGGAGCAGACGTTCTGCAGGTTTCTTATACAGGCAAAAATCCCCAAGAATCTGCAGAGATTGTAAATCATCTGATGAGCATATATATCAATAACAACATTGATAACAATCGTTCGCAAGCGATCGCTGCTCGTAAGTTTATTTCTGCTCAGTTACCAATAGCAGATGTTGCTGTTGAGCGTGCAGAAGCAGAATTACGTAAATTTAAAGAACTCAATCAAATTGTAGATTTAAACCAGGAAGCAACTTCAACAGTAGAGATTATTAAAAATATTGAACAACAGATTACTCAAACTCAGGCAGAACTTGCTGAAGCTAACAACTACTACCAAGTATTCCAGAAACAAATTCAAAGTCAACTAGGTATGAGCGTGCAGGATGCCTTAGCTAGAAGCGCTCTTAGCCAGTCGGCAGGAGTACAAGATATTCTCAAAAAATATCAGCAGGTACAAAGCGAGTTAGCAATCCAAGCAACCCGTTTGAGTGATAATCATCCAAGTATAATTAATCTTAAAAGGCAAGAAACAGCATTAAAAGAGCTATTAAAAACTCGCGTAGAAGCAGTTGTAAAGCAGCAAAATGTAGTAGCCCAGGAAAACTTTCAATTTGAGGAACCGCAACAAAATCTACTTGAAGAACTTGTTAAAGCACAAGCTAAATCTTTGAGTTTATCTAGCCGTTTAGCTGCACTTGAAAACGCCAAAACTAATTATCAGCAAAGAGCCACTAACCTACCTAAATTAGATAAAGAACAGCGACAGCTACAGCGAAAACTAGAAGTAGCCCAATCTACCTATCAGACTCTTCTGCAAAAGTTGCAAGAAGTGCAAGTTACACAAAATCAAAATATAGGTAACGCTCGGATTATTGAGGCTGCTGCAATTCCTCGAAGCCCGTCAGATTCTACCAAAAAACTTGTGATTTTAGGCGGAGGAGGAATAGCTGGTATTTTACTGGCAATTTTCACTATTTTTATTCTTGAGTTGGTGGATAAATCTAGTACCAAGGTTAAAGAAACACAAGACATATTTGGCTGTACATTGTTAGGGGTGATCCCTTATTTCGGGAATCTTAGTAAATACAACTCTCAACTGCAAAATGTAGAACAAGCTGCTACGAGAATTGACGTTCAAGATAATGAATTCTACAAAAATATCCAAACTAATTTAAAATTTCGCAGTTTAGAACAAAGTCTAAAAGTTATTGTTATAGCTAGCGCTGTTCATAACGAAGGAAAATCTACGGTTGCGGCTAATTTAGCAGCAGCAATGGCTAAAGCAGGAAGTCGAGTTTTGTTAGTGGATGCAGATATGCGCTTTCCATCTTTGCATACTGCATGGGATTTAACAAATGAAATTGGTTTGAGCAATGCGATCGTGGGACAATATGGATATAAAGTAGCAGTCAAAGCAATAACACCGAACTTAGATGTTTTGTGTTCTGGCGTTGTCCCTCCCAATCCATTAGCACTGCTTAATTCCGCTCAAATGGCTGCTTTAATTAGTGAGTTTTCTAGTAACTATAAGTTTGTAATTATTGACACGCCTTCTATTATTTATACTGCTGATGCTTTAGTGCTAAGTGAAATGGCAGATGGTGTTGTATTAGTAACTAGACCAGGTGTAATTGATGTTGATAGTGCTTATAGAGCCAAGGAAGCTTTGCACAATTCAAGATTGAATTTATTAGGGTTAATAATCAATGGTGTAGTGCAAAAAAACGAACATAAAAACTCTATTCATTATTTAGACAGATATACTCTAAAAGATTCTCAAGATCGTCAAAGCAACATCAGTTTAAACTAGATTTGTGTAACAAGTAATACCTAGTTAAACAGATAAAAAACTAGGCAATTTGATAAATATGAAAACTTGAGAAGTCTGAGAAGCTGAAATTATGTGCAAACAAAAATTAATTGAGGAAATATTTGTTGTCTTCTCACTTCTATTTTTTTCAGGAGCAGGGTCTTATTTTATAGCTCCTACAAATCCTTATTATCTAATAGTTCAAGTTGCAGCTTATAGCATTCAAATAATTACTATTTTCTTAATAATTGCTCGCTGGAAGACGATAGCAGCTTTCGTTATCAAAGAAAAAGTATTGTGGATTTTAGTAGGACTTGCTTTAGCATCAGTCCTATGGTCTCAAATGCCATTGCCCGTGACTTTATCTTACGATATTGGACCTGGTAGCGGTGTCATACCTTTTATTAAGGTAACTTTATTTAGCATTTATTTTGCGGCTTGCTATGGATTGAAAGAACAGATGCGGTTGTTGATGTGGGTATTCGGTATAGCAGTGCTATTTAGCATAGTAGTTGCTTTATTATTGCCGCACTATGGAGTGACAGGTAGTATGCTCATGCTGGCAGAAGATGCGCGTCATGTAGGAGCTTGGCGAGGACTTTATGCACATAAAAATATTTTTGGGCTAGTTATGGTCTTAAGTGCAATAATTTTCTACTTAGGTAATAGCGATCGCCAACGTTGGATTGCTTGGATTGGGTTTAGCTTATCTGTTGCTCTAATTCTACTTTCAACCTCAAAAACCTCTTTAGTTTTACTGCTAACTTTTCTCGTCCTTACCCCTCTGTATAAAGCGTTGCGATGGAATTACAGTGTGGCTATACCCTTTTTTATTGCTGTGATATTGATATCTGGAGGTGCTGGTGCTTGGTTTCTTGACAATGCTACAGTTATTTTGAGTAGTTTGGGGAAAGATATCACTTTTACTGGTCGTACAGATATTTGGGCTGCTGTCATCAATAAAATTTGGGAACGCCCTTGGCTCGGTTATGGATATCACGTATTTTGGTTAGGTGTAGCAGATGGAACTATAGAATTGTGGTCTCCAACTGTTAATAAATTTATTCAGCCTGCTCATGCTCATAATGGTTTCTTAGAAATAGTCCTCGATCTAGGATTTGTGGGATTATTTTTATTTGTTTTTAGTTACATAAAAGTCTGCTTGCAAGCAATTAAATATTTACGTCTTAATAAGTCAGCAGACGGTATAATGCCCCTAGCTTACTTACTTTTACTGCTCCAATCTAACCTATCTGAGCCTTTGCTAATGCGAGAGGATATATTTTGGATTTTATATGTATCAATAACTTTGTCACTGCAAAATTTTGTTTCTTTGACAACCTCTAAGAACTTTTTCCAGCAGGAAGTAGAAAACAAAGCTTTAAGCTCGTTAGTTTAATAGTCATTAAGCTAAAAGAAAACCAATTGTATATAGTCAACAAAACTCATAAGTATTTTAAAAAATTAGTAGACACTTACAATTACAATGACATTCAAATCGAGAGGTTTTTAAATTAAATATGCCCAAAGTTTCTATAATTATTCCTGCTTACAATGTGTTGAAGTATATTCCCGAAACTTGGGAGAGTGTCGTCAGACAAACTTTTAGTGATTTTGAAGTAATTGTTGTTAATGATGGTAGCTCTGATGGCATTGAACACTGGGCTAGTCAAGTTATAGATCCTAGATTCAAACTTATTTCCCAAGAAAACTGCGGCGCGGCGGGAGCTAGAAATACTGGGTTAGCTCATGCTCAAGGAGATTACATAGCATTTTTAGATGCAGATGACCTTTGGACCCCAACGAAGCTAGCCCAGCAGGTGGCTGTACTAGACGAAAATGCCGAAGTTGGTCTGGTGTACACATGGGTAGCTTTGATTGACGAACAAGGCACATTTACAGGCAGAATATTTGAAAATCATGCAGAAGGTAATGTTTGGACTCAACTTACTCAACGCAACATAGTTGAGTGTGGTAGTACGGCTATGGTTCGTCGCTCTTGCTTTGAGACAGTAGGAGTGTTTGATGGCGATTTACGCTCTGCTGTTGAAGATTGGGATATGTGGCTGCGGATTGCCTCTCGTTATGCATTCAAAGTGCTGAAGGAGCCTCTCGTCTACTATCGGCAAATTCCTACAAGTGGCTCTAGAAACTGGGAATCAATGGAACAGGGTTTCCAGATGGTAATTGAAAAAAATTTTGCTGCAGCGCCGTCCGAGCTACTCTATTTAAAGCGACGCAGCTATGGTGCTGCTTATTTATGTTTAGCTTGGAAGCCGTTACAAAGCGCAAGTAGAGATTACAAGCAAGCAAATCATTTTCTCCAGCAAGCGATCGCCTACTATCCTCGGCTACGTCTTTCTAAAGAGTATTTTCGTTTGAGCCTAGCGATCGCAGTTATGCAGTGGCTAGGTGTAGAGGGTTACAAACAGTTTTTAGAACTAGCTTATACTCTCCGCCGACGCATTGTTAGCGGGTTTTGAACAATGAATTGCTATTGATAAGTAAGCTACTCGCCCTTGCGTATTAAAGCTGTTCATCCCTAAATTACGTTCTTTGCTGTTAGTCTTTGCATATGCCTAAAGTTTCTGTAATTATTCCTGCCTACAATGCTGAAAAAACTATTCGAGAAACTATAGAAACTGTCCGGCAACAGACATTTCCAGATTGGGAAATAATTATTATTAATGATGGCTCCAAAGATAAAACGTTAGAAATAGTTGCAAGTATTGAAGATGAGCGCATAAAAGTTTTCTCCTATGAAAACAGCGGACTATCAATGGCTCGCAATCGCGGTATATCCAAAGCCAACGGAGAATATATCGCCTTGCTTGATGCAGATGATTTATGGACACCTGATAAGCTGGAATTACAACTATTAGCCTTTAATAATAATCCACAAGCAGGTGTTGCTTATAGCTGGACTTATTTTATGGATGTAGATGAGCAGGGAAAAGTTACATCTCTTCACCCATCTAATCCCTATGCTTTTGCAGGGAACGTTTACGAAAATCTGTTAATTAGTGATTTTATTCATAGCGGTTCAAATACTTTAATTCTTAAACAAGCGATTGATACGGTAGGAGAATTCGATCCTACACTCAAATCTTGCGAAGACTGGGACTATTGGCTGCGACTAGCAACTCGTTGGCATTTTGTTGTCGTGCCTAAGCATCAAATTTATTATCGTCGCTCTCCTAATTCAATGTCATCTAAAGTTGAGATTATGAAAGCAGCAGCTTTAATGTCGATAGACAAAGCGTATCAAGCTGCTCCACCCAATTTACAACATCTCAAAAGCTTGACGATGACTAATTTTCATAAGTATTGTGCAAGTCTTTATCTCCAACACCGCCCCGATTTTGACGGTATTAATCAAGCTCAACAGCACTTGCGATCGGCAATTAGCATCCAACCGCAAACTTTATTAGATAAAGTAACGCAAAAACTAATACTCAAGTTATTGTTGCAACGAGTATTTCCCAAGCAAGTCAGCCAATACTTAATGCAAAAAATTAGACAACCTGCTGCTAGCAATTCAGGGCTTAAACTATGAACAAAACAAACACTTTAAAGCAAGCGCAATACAGTAATATTGAGTCCCAACCTAGACTTGCCGATGCTCGTAATAGTCCACCGAAAATTGCTTTGTTGCATTGTTATGACTTAATAGATGACTTTTTGGATAGCATCAATATTTCCTTTGAGACTTACTGCAAAGAATTTGTTGGTAGCTGGATGTTCGGCTACATCGATGCCTTAAAACAAGTCGGGATCGAGACAGTATTATTTTGTATTTCAGCCCGTGTCGAGCAACCATCACGCTTCATCCATCAGCCTACTGGCGCTACAATTTGCGTACTGCCTCCACTCAAGATTTATCATGCCTACCGCGCTGTGCGGAGCAAGTCACTGAGCGTTTATGGCGGTAGTGATGCTCCATCTTTTACAAATATTCAAGATAAAAATCGCTGGCGCCGTTCTCTGCTCACAAACGTCAAAGATATGGCTAAGAGTGTGGGAACTTACCTATCAACACCATTAGGGCTATTAGCTAGCGAACTACGGCGCGAAAACTGTCAGGCGATCTTGTGTCAAGAATATGAGTACGCACGTTTTGATGCTTGCGTACTTATGGGGCGATCGCTCGGTTTACCAGTATTTGCCTCTTTCCAAGGTGGCACTAAAACTGAGAGCTTTCTAGAAGTTCCTCTACGATATTTATCGTTTCGTTTATGTACGGGTGTAATTATTGCCACGCAAACTGAGGTGCAACGGGTGCAAACTCGTTATCAAGTACCGTCTCATAAGATAGCTCGTATTTTTAATCCACTGGATATTGCTACATGGCAAACTAGCGATCGCGCTCAAGCACGAGCAGCCCTAAATATTCCACTTACTGCCAAAGTCGTTGCTTGGCATGGAAGAGTAGAGATAGAGCGCAAAGGATTAGATATTTTACTAGCAGCTTGGCAGCAGATTTGCAGCGATCGCCCAAATGAAGAATTACGCCTATTATTAGTAGGCACAGGTAGCGATGCCGAGCGCTTGCGTCAGTGTATTAGCGATAAACAGCTTAAGGGCGTGCAATGGTTAAACGAATTTGTCAGCGATCGCCGTATTATCGGGCAATATCTATCGGCGGCTGATGTTTATACTCTGCCATCTCGCCAAGAAGGCTTTCCGGTTGCGCCACTTGAGGCGATGGCTTGCAGTTTACCTGTAGTCGCTGCTGATGCTCCTGGTATTCCTGATATTTTCTCAGCAGGTGAGGCGCATGGTGGCATAGTTGTACCGCGTAACAATACCTCAGCACTAGCATCAGCACTAGGTCGAGTTTTAGACGATCCGGCGTGGAGTCAACAGTTAGGCAAGCGATCGCGCGATCGCGTCCTTAGTAGCTTTTCCCTAGAAGCGATCGGCAAACAACTAAGCAATGTCTTTTTATCACGCTCGTATAGAAACAATTAACCGCTCCAATGCTAATCGATCGCGTCAAGCAAACATTATCTGGGCAATTTATTCGTAACGTTGGTTGGCTAGGAGCAGCAGAGCTAGTAAATCGAATCTTTCGCTTGGGAACAACAGTAACCATAGCGCGGATGTTCGACTCCCAAGAATACGGGTTAATGGCTATTGTCTACACCGTTTTTGATTTTGCCACCGTTTTTACGTTAAGAGGTGGCATTGGTGCTAAAGTCGTTCAAGCTGACGAACAAGATGTCAAGACTATCTGCGATACATCCTACTGGCTAAATTGGATTATGTGCAGCACAATTTTTATCATTCAGTGTATCGCTGCTTTTCCAATTGCTCAATTTTATAATAATCGGCAACTCATTTTGCCTCTATGCGTTGCTGCTGTCACTTACTTAATGTTTCCGTTGTTTTTAGTTCATGATGCCTTAATTCAACGAGAGAACAGGTTAAAAGTTACCGCAATGTGCAATGCAGCGCAGTCAATATCTAGCAATATTATTATTGTTGGTTTAGCTCTTTTAGGCTTCGGAGTATGGGCTATAGTTTGGGCTATGGTTTTGACAACTCCTGTATGGATTATTATTACTTGGCGCAATCAATCTTGGCGACCGCCTAAATCTTTTACAATGCAAAACTGGCAAGCGATCGCTAATTATGGCAAAAATATGCTTGGTGTCGATCTATTAGATAAACTAAGAATGAACTTGGATTATTTAATAATTGGCAGATTTTTGGGCATTGAAGCTTTGGGAGTCTATTATTTCGCTTTCAATGCTGGCTACGGTATTACCAATAATGTCATTAATACATTTATGTCCGCTCTATTTCCTTACATTTGTGCTGTTAGAGGAGACTATAAACAATTTAAACAAAGATACTTTAGCAGCCTCAAAAAAGTAACTTTAGTTGCAGTCCCGATTATTTTGCTCCAATCGCTTTTAGCACCATTATATGTACCAATTGTCTTTGGAAATAAGTGGACACCAGCAGTTCCTATTTTAATCATGATTTGTCTGTCAGTTATCCCGCGTATCTATGCATGGGCATCTTCTCTTCTCCTCAATGCTATAGATAAGACTAAGATTAATCTCCAAATAAATGTCATTTTCACTGTAGGGTTTGCAATTGTTATATTAGCAGTAGTAAGTAAAGGTATAATTTGGGTTGCTGCAACTGTCTTACTTTACAACTTAATATTAATGCCTGCTTTTACAATGTGGATTCATCGCTATGTATTCAATAAGTATTTAGAAACTGATTTTGAGCGCAATATGTAATAAGTATAAATATAGAAATGCAGATTGTTAAATAAAGCTACCGAAGTAAGGGGTTGTGACAATTAAATACTAGATTCGTTAAGTATTTGTAAAACTTAATCAATTCTAATTTATTTATATGCCGACAATATCTGTTGTAATTCCTGCTTATAACGCCGAACGCACTATTTTAAAAACTATTGAATCGGTACAAAAACAAACATTTTTAGATCTAGAAATAATTGTAATTAATAATGGCTCCACAGATCGAACTTTAAAGCTACTTCAAAGCATTAAAGATGAGCGCATGAAGGTTTTTTCCTATAGGCATGACGAAGCCTCAGTAGCCCGCAATCGCGGTATCTCTCACACTGTAGGAGAGTTTATTGCTTTTCTTGATGCTGACGATTTATGGATATCCGATAAGTTGGAGATGCAATTAGGTGTTTTGCAACAGCATTCTGAAGCTGGAGTCGCTTATAGCTGGAATTATTATTTTATAGATGGGCGAGAAGATACTTTAATACCATACAAACCTGTATTTTTTACAGGTAATGTTTACACTCAGTTGTTGGTGAGTAATTTTGTTGCTAATGGCTCTAACATTCTGGTGCGGAGAAAAGCTATTGAGTCTGTAGGAGGATTCGATCCTACAATGCAAGCGTGTGAAGACTGGGAATTTTATATACGTTTAGCAGCTTGTTGGCAATTTGTTGTCGTGCCTAAGCATCAGATTCTCTATCGTCAGTCGGCAAATACAATGACATCTAAAGTTGAGTTAGTGGAGAGAGAAGCCTTAAAATTAATTGAAAAAGCATATCAAGCTGCGCCCCCAGAGTACCAATATCTCAAAAAGCAAAGTTTAGCTTGGATTTACGAGTATTGCACGCAACAATATTTAAAGCATAGCAATGACCTTATAGGAATCAATCGAGCTAGGCAGAAATTATGGCAGGCAATTTGTTTGCACCCACAAATTTTATTAGAAGATTATGCCCAAATTTTGATTAGATGGTTAATCAAAAAGTGGCTCAAAATACAACTACGTATATTATGACTCCTGGCGGCGATATAAGAGTGCAAAAACTACCTATCTTGTCACTACTTGTTGTATTGGTTAGTTGTCGTCCCGCACAAACAGCTAAACAAAAGGATGCGATCGCGCTCAACGAGCTATCTAGTTATGGAGATCTCCTCCAGAATCCGCGCGTCAATTCAACGCAAACGATCGCTAATGATATGCAGCCCCCCCACGAAGGAGCGCCGCATGGCGTTCCCAGACACTATAACTGGGCATTTGGTCCTCGTGTAGGCATGGGAAATAACCCAGGAAAGTTTGCAGCAATGACTGCTTGGGGACAAGTTTACGTAGCTGCTACAGGAAATGCGGCTACTAATACTCGTATCCAAATTAGAGATATTAAATCGTACGTACTGAGCAAGCGCGACAACAAATGGCATCTTTTGCAAAGCTCAAAACAAGTAGATGGGAATGCATATCGAGAAGACTTTGCTGGCGATATTAGCATACCTGCTAATGTCCGGCGCGAGCAGGATGGCAGCATTTCAGTCAAAGTTGACAAAGGATACAACTATCATTTTTGGTGTGCTTGCAGCAAAGCTACTATTGACGGCGATAATATCAAGGGCGTATTTACAACAGTCCAGGCAAGGCTAGTGGTAGACAATCCACAAAAACCAGACGATCGCGCTCAAGCTCGTTATTTGCTCAGTATGGGTGGCGACTATTGGCTCAATTTGACGGCTAAATGGGACAATGGCAAAACAAACGCTGACATAGGTATTGGCAAATTTAAGTATGTCAAGAACCAGTGGCAAGCTTTTAATATGACTACTCTTTCACCTACAGCTATTCGCCGCCATCCGCCACCAATTCAATAGAGGCAAGGATCTGCGATCGCTTGCCCCTACTTTAAACTGCATTGACTAATTAATACTAATATCTGGTCAAGCCGCAAAGCGGCAATTCGTAATTACGCATTTTTGGTTTCTCCATTAGTTTAATTACGAATTACGAATTACGAATTACGAATTAATTTGGTCACTACTTAACATCAATAGATGCAATCTTATAGAAGTTATCGCTGCCTTTGATGCGATCTTGTAGTGCCAGTTCAATCGGTATTGTAGTATTATTCTTTTCTTCTACCAGGGCAATAGTGACGTTATACTTGCCAGCTACTAGCGATCGCGGCACGTTTACAGTATAAGTTTCTTCTGTAGTAGTTCCTGGCAGCCAACACTTATTGTTAGACTCTGTGAGATATTGTGTATAAGTACCGTTAGTTCCCTTTAGTGCCAATTTCAATTTATAGCTGTGGTAAGCAGGCGCTACTCCATGATTTTCCCACTTCAATTTAAAAGTTGTATTATTTCCCCTAGTAATACTTGTAGGCAGTGCAGCACTTTTGAGAAAATACCAGTAGCCCATTTTGTTTGCAAGTTTAGCTGCTAAAGTAGGGTTATCTTGCAACCACTCATTTGCATAGCCGTGATAACCTACAAAAGTAGCATGGCTAACATCTATAGCTCCCTGCAATAAAGTTCCACCTTTAACTGAACCATTAGCACCGATCCAATTGTTCTCTTGCTTCTGCATACCATAGTGTTGCAGTTCTAGAATTGCTGGTTTGCTACTATATACGCGATCGAATAGATCGGGGCTTTGTACTGAATAGGTTGAAGAGTATGCATTGACGTAATAATCTACATTCACGCTATCGTCTTTGAAAGTAATGTCGTTTTGCAAAATGTAGTCCTTTAACAGGTTTCCTAGATCGTCCCTGCGATCGTTTACCCATCCATCTGCGATCGCCAAAGTGCTTTTGGGATAATACTTCTTATGAATGTCTATATGCTTCTTCAATACATCAACAGGAAAAGATTTCTGAGAGGAAAATGAAGTGTGACCTTCTCCCCAGTCGCCATAGCTGCCAATGTGAACGTACTCAAGCCAAGGTTTACCATCATAGCGTGCCGCAAAAGCTCGATGAAAATTCTCTAGCTTGGCAAGGAATATCGGATCGCCGTAGTCCGGTTCCCAAGCATTAACTCCCCAAATAGGATAATATGCTCCTTTTGCTCCTGCATTTTTTACCCACTCAGGAGTAGCAAAGCTAATACCTGTCTCTTTAGCGGTGATACAAAATGAAATTGAATATCCTTTTGCCGTCCACTTATTGATGACATCATCTATCAGCGCCCAATTAAATTTTTCTTCTTGAGGTTCAAGATAGCTCCACGCTAATCTTAAATAGAGATGGTTCATGCCAGGAAAACTATCTAAGTCCGAATCAGCCTTTGTCTTGTACCCCCAAATGCCATTGTCATAGTAGTGGTGATACCAGCCTTTATGAGGATTTTTTAAAACTTTCTCGGCGTTCCACATTCCGGTCAAATCGAGCGAACGAGTTGCTGCCAAATTTTTAGGTATTGCTGTACACAAAATAACTACAAAGGTCAAAAGAAAGCAACATAACGATTTTAATGGTTTTGCTAATGACCTATAACTCTTGAGCCGATAATTTTTCAAATAAATTTCCATATAAGATCCTCGATTTGCTCTCAGCGCAAAGCGAACCTCCCCACTGCAGGAAGATGCTTTGCTAGTGAGCTAACACTAGGTATTTTTTGTTGATTAAATTCAAACTGATGGTGCTATTTGTAACAGAAAAATTTATCTGTCCTATCACCTCTAGCACAAAGGTTTATTCAATATATGAAGGTTGTAAATAACGGCAGAAAGGAGCGCATTATAGGTACTTTCTGCAAACTTTATCAACCAAGCTTTTAAATAAAGGTAATTTAAAATTTAACGAACATCCAAGGGAGATTCTACTGATTTACGTATAATAGAGTTTTCACTGATACGTAGACATGGGTGTGAAGTTACTAAAGTGAATGTACGGTATTGGCAAAAATAAAAGTTATTTAAACCATGCCGTACAAGTAAAAGCACGTACGTATTTATTGCAAATAGTAGTATTTGCAATTAGTAATACTTAGATATGCGTGCAATTGGCTTTGCTGCGCGATATTAGACTTCTATAAGCGATGATTAGAGCTTTTTCTAGCTCTGTCACTCAAAATTCAACGATTACTGGTGTATGATCGCTAGGCTGGGGTAGTTTTCGGGGTGCAACATCAATGGTGCAGCTAATTGCTTGGGCGTACAAGTCAGATGTTAAGTAATGATGATCTATACGCCAGCCCAAATTTCGCCCAAAAGCCGCAGAACGATAATCCCACCAACTATAATGTCCGCCTTCAGTTGTAAATTTGCGAAAGGCATCAGCAAAACCTAAATTGACAATTGCGGCTATTGCTTGACGCTCTAAATCTGATGCCATAATTTGACCTGTAAGTAAAGCTGGCGCGTGTAAATCTCGGTCATCTGGGGCGATATTAAAATCCCCGCAAATACAAATATTAGATGTTTCGTATAACAGCAAGCGCAAATACTCTTGTAAGGCAGTCAACCAACGCAATTTATAAGTATATTTATCACTACCTACAGATGAGCCGTTAGGAATATAAACATTAACAATTCTTACATCATTAATAGTGCCACTAATTACCCTTTTTTGTTCGTCTAAATCGCTCGTACCTATCAGCGGCGCAAATCCAGTGTTAACATCTTCTAAAGGTTCAGTGCTGATAATTGCCACGCCATTATAAGACTTTTGCCCTGACACATAAATATGATATCCTAACTCTGCAAAAGGCGATCGCGGAAAATTATCATCTACTACTTTAGTCTCTTGCAAACACAATATATCAACCTTATTTTCTCTCAACCAATTTACTACTTGGTCTTGACGAGTCCGAACTGAGTTTACATTCCAAGTAGCAACTTTCATGAGTTGATGATACTTATATTTATTATAAATAGAGCAATTAAATCCAATTTTATTATCTAATAAATATATCTAACTGGCTCGACTAATCTACACAAATTTAGCACTATCAAGCTTATTTTAAAGCATAGCGATCGCCCAAAACTTACCCAAACTCCTCTTCTCCTCTTTACTTCGCGTCTTGTGCGGTTCGACAAATACCTCACTGACAATCAACACAAAATAATTATTGTAATTCAATACTTAGTTTGGTAATATAGCTTTTTCTGCTACCTTTTATGCAAACACTACCTAGATGATTAAACGGTTAATTGTAGGCTTCATGCAAAAACTGAATGCACCTTGGTGGGCAGAAATTACAACAGTTAAGCCCAGTTGCGTGTATTACTTTGGACCTTTTGACACTTCAGCAGAAGCGAAAGAGGCATATCCAGGCTATGTTGAAGACCTTGATGGCGAAGGCGCACAAGGAATCGTAGTCGTAATTAAACGCTGCAACCCAGAAGTATTAACTAAGTGCGAAGAATAGTTATTTAGGGTAGCAGCGATCGCATGGTATTATTGTTTGCTTTAAGTTTTTTCGAGCGATCGGAACATTTGTTTGGGAATTGTGCCGTGAATTCCTTTAACAATATCTACTACTTGGGATACATCAAAATCAATTGCAGCGCTACCAAGCATTAAAGCATCTTGCTTGGTCATACCATATTTTTCATCAGCAATTTGCAGGTATTCGCGCACAGACTTCTTCATCGCTTCATCCAAGTCTTTATCTAAACCCACTGCAATCCAAGCGTCTTTAGTTTCGCCCATTGGTGCAGTTAGCTTCATATTCTTGTGGACTACTAACTCAAAAGTCGGAGTTAAAGAGCATTCAATCGCCGTCAGCGCCACTTCTCCGTTACCTTGGGCACAGTGTGGATCGCCTGCATAAAATAGCGCCCCTGGTACTTGTACGGGGACGTAGAGGCTAGAACCACGACCTAATAGTTGGATATCTACATTGCCTCCATAAAGTCCTGGAGGTATTGAATTTGCAGCCTCAGCGACATCGGCGGGGACTACTCCCATCAATCCCATAAATGGTCTAAGCGGGATTTCTATAGCAGGTAAATTGTTCTGGGGTTGAAATACTCCAACTTCGCGTTTAGCATCTATGGCAATAACTTTAGAGTAAATTGGCGCATTATTTAACGGATACTCACCAGGAAGCGCACCTCTACTATGGCGATTAGAAATTACCCCATAAGGCGAACGGTAAGCGATCGCAATTGTCTTGATTTCTAGTACATCTCCTGGTTCTGCACCTTCTACGTAGATAGGACCTGTAATTACATGAGGACCAGGACCAGTCTTTTTGACTTTAGCTTTAACTGTTAGTTGATCGCTGAGAATTTGATTTGGGGAAATGCGGCTTTTAGAATTTTGCGGAATGCCTCCATTGTCAAAAAAGGTAGCTGTATCTCCTTGATCGGGTAAAATTCCTTCATGGGAAACTGTCTGCATGACAAGGCGATCGCCTGACTTAACTTTAGCGATCGGGCGGCTATTAGGTTTAAATAACTCTCCCCAGATTGTGTTTTGGGGCGTTGACACGATTTGATAGGTTCTACTCGCCGCTTTTCCAGGCAAAAGCCAAAATGTGCCAAATAAACTACTTATTATTAGGATTGTTCCTACACTTACTAGCAATTTGTTTTTGAGCAATAGTAACAATTTTGTTAGTAATTTTCGCTGCCAATTTTTAACCAACTGCTTGCATCCTTATAAATCAGTGACCAGTGACCAGTAACCAGTGACCAGTTAAATAAATGCTAGAGATACTAACTGGTAATTGTTAGCTATTAAAGAATGCTAGGAAGTGAATAGTTATTTCCCAATTATTGCAATAAGTAGATATTTTACTGACTTAACTAGCACGTTCTTAATTTGTATTAAAAAGGTGAAGTTACTTGTTGTATCCAAGAATACATTTTCTTGAAAAGAGAATATCAAAACATAAATAATCCCCTACTAATAGGGGATTGAAATAGAGCGACAATTTTATTGGTAGTCAACAATATTACCTACAACTTACAATTCAAGTCGCCGGATTTTTGGGTAAACCGCGAATTTTCACGATAATCGACGCGACAATCAATCACTGCTGGTACATCCTGAGCTAGTGCAGTTTTGAGGATGGGAATAAAATCAGTTGTAGACTCTACGCGGTAGCCTTTTAAACCCATACTTTCAGCTAATTTGACAAAATCAGGATTGCCAAAATGTACGTAGGAAGAAGAACCAAATTGGTTTTGCTGCTTCCACTCAATCAAGCCGTAACCGCCATCATTAAAGATCAAAGTTACAAATGGCGTACCAACGCGCAAAGCTGTTTCTAATTCTTGACAGTTCATCATAAAACCGCCATCACCAGTCACCGCTACTACTTTGCGATTGGGATAAACAAGTTTTGCAGCTACAGCACCAGGAATAGCAATCCCCATCGCCGCAAAACCGTTGGAAATAAGACAAGTATTGGGGCGATCGCAATGATAATGACGAGCAATCCACATTTTATGAGCGCCCACGTCAGAAATAACAATATCTTCAGGTCCCATCACCTGGCGCAAATCGTAAATTAGTTTTTGCGGCTTAATCGGAAACTCATTATCAGTAGCATATTGCTCGTAATCGGCGCGAATATCTGCTCTCAACTGCAAAGCATAAGGTTCGGCTTTGCCTTGTCTATCTGCTCGTTGCAAAATTTCCTTGAGCGAATCAGAAATATCGCCAACTACTTCTACTTGCGGCACGTAGCTACTGTCAATTTCTGCTGACATGGCGCTGACATGAATAATTGGAATATTCCCTAGAGCGTTCCATTTTTTCGGTGAGTATTCAATTAAGTCATAACCGATCGCAATTACTAAGTCAGTATTATCAAAGCCGCAATTGATATAGTCTCGCTGCTGCAAGCCCATTGTCCACAAAGCCAACGGATGAGTATAAGGAATTACCCCTTTACCCATAAAAGTATTGACTACAGGGATATTCAAGCGCGTAGCAAATTCTGTGACAACTTCGCTCGCATTTGCTCTAATTGCCCCATTTCCGACCAAAATTAAGGGATTTGTTGCTTGCGAGATTTTTTCTGCTGCTTCGTTGATACTTTGAAAAGCAGCAAAAGTTTTTTGCAAACTACCTTTATCTAGAGGATTGCCAATCGCTGGCATTGCTGCAATATTTTCAGGCAGATCGATATGAACTGCGCCTGGTTTTTCACTTTGCGATCGCTTAAATGCCTTGCGGACAATTTCCGGTGTATTGCTAGGGCGGACAATTTGGGTATTCCATTTCGTTACAGGAGCAAACATCGCCACCAAATCGAGATATTGGTGCGCCTCAATATGCATCCGATCTGTTCCTACTTGCCCAGTAATTGCCACCAAAGGAGCGCCATCTAGATTAGCATCAGCAACGCCTGTCATCAAATTAGTAGCACCTGGACCTAAAGTTGATAGACATACGCCTGATAAGCCAGTTAAACGTCCGTAGACATCAGCCATAAAAGCCGCGCCTTGTTCGTGACGAGTAGTAATAAATTGGATTGAAGATTTTTTTAGTGCCTCTAAAACGTGCAAATTCTCCTCTCCTGGTAAACCGAAGACATAACGCACGCCTTCATTTTCCAGACATTGCACTAATAGTTCAGCCGTATTCATTTAATTTGTTTCCTTAGCGAACCAACAAGAAGGATAAATGCAAAGCCTACAATTTACCCTTCATACTTCATACTTCCCACTTAATAAGCTTTATTTCACCCACACAGTCTTAATATTGACAAATTCTAAAATTCCCTCCTTGCTAAGTTCTCTGCCGTAACCAGAACGCTTGATACCGCCAAAGGGCAAATGGGGGTCTGATTTGACCATGCCGTTGATAAATACTACCCCAGCTTCGATTTCGTCAATTAAGCGATCGCGTTCCCCATCGTCGTTTGTCCACGCACTAGCACCCAAACCAAAGGACGTAGAATTAGCAAGAGCGATCGCTTCATCAATATCTGCGACTGCAAATAACAAAGCTACAGGTCCAAAAAATTCTTCTTTTTCCGCCGGACTTCCTGGGGGAATATCAGTCAAAATTGTTGCTGGGTAAAAGTTTCCCTGGCGATTTGTTAAGGGTTTGCCGCCAATTAATACTTTTGCGCCGCATTTTACCGATTCAGTAACTTGGTAGTCTAAATCTTTAAGAATCCCTGGTGTTGCCAAAGGTCCCAAATCTGTCTCTGGCTGCATCGGATCGCCTACTTTGAGGGCAGCGAATTTTTCTACTAGCTGCGTGGTAAATTTGTCTGCGATCGCTTGATGGACTATAAATCTTTTGGCGGCAATACAAGATTGTCCGTTATTGAGCATTCGCGCTGTTACGGCTGTATTTATTGCTGATTCTAGATCGGCGCTAGGCATGACTATAAATGGATCGCTGCCTCCCAACTCTAAAACTGTTTTTTTGAGTTGCTTGCCTGCTGCTGCTGCTAAACTCATGCCCGCAGCTTCGCTTCCAGTCAAAGTTGCAGCTTTGATGCGATCGTCTGCTAACAACCTGTCAACTTGCTGTGCGCCTATTAATAAAGTTTGAAATGCGCCTTCAGGGAAGCCTGCTTTATGAAAAATCTCTTCAATGGCGATCGCGCATTGGGGTACGTTGGAGGCGTGTTTAAGCACGCCTACATTTCCCGCCATTAGTGCGGGCGCGGCGAACCGGAAGACTTGCCAAAAGGGAAAGTTCCAGGGCATGACTGCTAAAATTGCCCCTAATGGCTGGTAGCGGACAAAGCTAGAACTAGCATCAGTAGATGCTGGCACATCCGCTAAATATGCCTGTGCATTTTCTGCATAATGGCGACACACTGCCGCGCATTTTTCAATTTCGGCGATCGCTCCTTTAATAGGCTTACCCATTTCTTGAGTCATTATTTGCGCGTAGTGCGTTTTATTTTCCTCTAATATTGCTGCTGCCAAGTTTAACCACTCGGCGCGTTGCGACATGGGTGTTTTGCGGTATTGTTGAAATGTGCGCTCTGCTAAGTCTAGTTTGGTTGCAATCTCGGCATCGGTTAGTGGCTCGAAGGTTTTCACCGTTTCCCCTGTTGCAGGGTTAATTGTTGCGATCGCCATTTTTTGCCCTCCCCAGTATTAGCCTGTTTGTAGAAATCGGTGAGAAGATAAGGATTTTATTTTCTCTTTTTAAGTATTTTTGCTTAACTACCTATAAATCTAGCTATTTAGCTGCGAAACTTTCTTATACTTTATTTACTTCTATTTTCGCGCTTGATTGTGAAAATTTCTGCTATAAATTTTGCTAACTTTAGCATTTTATTTAGTTTTGTTATTTGCTTATATACTCACGATGCCTAATTCTAGTAAGCTCAAGAAAAATTATCTAGTTTATGAGATAGTTGGTAATCTTCCACACAACTGTTTGCTTTTGTTTGCCTTAATATTTAAAGTAGTATTAAGTTTAGATAGTTTTTTATTTATTTGGGTTACGCAATAGGCAAAAATTTAGTAAAATTTGCTACAATAGCCTCATTTTTAATCGTCGAGCGTTCTTGCCGTTTGCTCGACTTAATAGATAATTGCTACTTTATCTAAGAGCCAGTCCATCATCAGCGCCGCAATAGTGCCGCTTGGGGAATGCCTCAATTAGTTTAGAAATCAAAATCTTACTATTTTCGCTTGTCCCTACAACGGAGAATAAACTTGGAAGTTGGATCTCAAAAAATTCAAGCTAACAGACTAAAACAGTCAACTGTATTAGCAGTAGATGACAATGAAGACAATTTGATGCTGCTAACTGAAGTATTAAAAGTTTTTGACTGTGCGCTCCTGACGGCAACTCACGGGCAAATGGCGTTAATGTTAGCGCACTCTTGCCATCCTGATTTAATTTTGTTAGATGTGATGTTGCCCGATATCAACGGCGAGGAAGTTGTCCATTACCTCAAGGGTAACCCGCAAACAGAAGATATCCCTGTTATAGCTGTTACTGCCCTAGCAAGGGAAGAAGATCGCGATCGCTTACTAAGGGCAGGTTGCATAGACTATGTTAGCAAACCATATATGCTGGAAGACTTAGAATCACGTATTCGCTGCCATTTATCGAATGTGCCTACAGCTTGCAAATAGTATTAGTTAGATTCAACTGTATGCGGTGCTGTCGCTAGAATCGCCACAATGCTAGTACGCCGAGTATCTAATGTTGAATCTGCAAATAAATCCGTCACTGCTACGCCCACAATTTCTTCAATATTTGCTCTTAGCCGCGATTCAACAGCAACATGAATATTAGAGCGTACTTGTTTGACTAAATCTTGCTTTCCCGAATTAACTAATATCTGCTCTGGTTGGGTAATTGAGTCTTCTATCAGCACTGTCAAAGTTTTATCTACTAATTGGCAGGACACTTGCTGGGGTTGGTGTCCAAGTAGATCGACATATAACTTTTGGATGCATTGCAATATTTTCTGTTCTAATTCTTTTAAAGTGAAATTAGCAGCTTTAGTCATAATCTTTTTTTATAGTAAATTATCTTATAAATTTTTTATAATTTACCAGCGGATAGTGTTTTATTACACAGCCCAAAGATATATGTTTGCCAAAATAAATAGACAAGTTTTGCCAACCTATACAAACAGGCAGAGGCAACTATATTCACATACTTACCTCTGCCTATAGCTACTGATAGACGCAGCAGCATTGCTGCTGCTAGCTATTAGTAATCGAAGTCGCCGCCACCCATGCCTGCGCCTGCACCAGGTGCAGCGCCATCTTTGGGTTCGGGCTTATCGACAACAATACACTCGGTAGTCAATACCATACCAGCGATCGAAGCTGCATTTTGCAATGCCGAACGAGTCACCTTAGCAGGATCGACAATTCCAGCGCTAAACATATCGACAAACTTGTTAGTTGCCGCATTGAAGCCAACGTTAAAGTCTTTTTCTTTAACTCTTTCAGCAATTACTGCGCCATTTTGTCCGGCGTTTTCAGCAATCCGCTTGAGGGGAGCAGCCAAAGCACGAGCAACAATCATCGCACCAATCAATTCTTCGTCTTTGAGGTTGCTACCAGCCCAAGACTCTAATTCAGGCGATAAGTGAGCTAAGGTTGTACCGCCACCAGGAACGATACCTTCTTCTACTGCTGCTTTGGTTGCGTTGATCGCATCTTCCAAACGGAGTTTGCGGTCTTTCATTTCGGTTTCGGTAGCAGCACCAACTTTAACTACTGCAACACCACCAGCTAGTTTAGCCAAACGCTCTTGTAGCTTTTCTTTGTCGTAGGAAGACTCTGTATCATCCATTTGACGGCGGATTTGATCGCAACGAGTTTTAACAGCTTGCTCGTTACCTTCAGCTACGATTGTGGTAGTGTCTTTGGTAATGTTAATGCGGCGAGCTTTACCTAGCATTTCTAGCTTGGTAGTATCTAGCTTCAAGCCAGCATCTTCAGTAATTAGTTGACCGCCAGTAAGAACGGCGATATCTTCTAACATAGCTTTACGGCGATCGCCAAATCCAGGCGCTTTAACCGCAGCTACGTTGAGTACGCCGCGCAAGCGGTTGACTACCAATGTTGCTAAAGCTTCTTTTTCGATATCTTCAGCAATAATTACCAACGGACGACCAGAACGAGCAACTTGCTCTAATACTGGTACTAAGTCCTGAACTAAGGCAATTTTCTTGTCGGTTAAGAGAATGAAAGGCTCGTCAAAAACTGTTTCCATCCGCTCCGGATCGGTTGCGAAGTAGGGGGAAATATAGCCTTTGTCAAAGCGCATCCCTTCAGTAATCTCTAGTTCGGTAGTCATGGACTTACCTTCTTCTAGGGAAATTACGCCTTCTTTGCCGACTTTTTCCATCGCATCAGCAATCATCTGACCAACTTCATCGTCATTACCAGCAGAGATTGCGCCTACTTGAGCGATAGATTTAGAATCTTCTACTTGACGGGCGTGTTCGGCAATTCTTTCTACTAAAAATTGAGTTGCTTTATCTACTCCACGCTTGAGGGAAATAGCATTTGCTCCGGCTGCAACGTTTCTTAGTCCTTCTTTGACCATTGCATGAGCGAGAACGGTAGCGGTTGTTGTCCCGTCACCTGCTGCATCATTGGTTTTGGATGCTGCTTGACGAATTAGAGCTACACCTGTATTTTCTACATGGTCTTCTAATTCGATTTCTTTGGCGATCGTTACACCATCATTAACAATCTGTGGCGCGCCAAATTTCTTTTCTAATACTACGTTACGACCTTTAGGACCAAGGGTAACGGCTACGGATTCTGCTAAGATATCCATGCCTTTTTCTAAAGCACGACGAGCATTCTCGTTGTAGATTATACGCTTTGCCATAATTGGTGGTTCTATTGTGAGGAAGTTAGTTCAGTCAACGCGCTATCTAATGAGTGGAGGTTTCCTCCAAAATCCGCGCGTCAAAAATTAGCTAGATAGGAACGCAGTTACCCAAGAAGCAAGAAATTTGCTTATGCCTCTTGCTTCCTGCCTAATACTTATGCAACTACTGCAAGAATGTCTTTTTCCGATAGCAGTACGTATTCTTCTGTACCGAGTTTGATGTCTGTGCCAGCATACTTGGAGTAAAGTACCTTATCACCGACTTTGACTTCCATTTGCTGACGCGAACCGTCATCGTTGCGCTTGCCATCACCCAAAGCAACTACTTCGCCGACTTGGGGCTTTTCTTTGGCATTGTCAGGTAAATACAAACCGCCTGCTGTCTTTTCTTCAGCGGCGCTTACTTTTACAAATACGCGATCGCCTAATGGTTTTACTGTGGAAACACTTAGAGTTACTGCTGCCATATATATCTCTCCCAAAAATTAGCACTCTCATCTCCTGAGTGCTAATTTAGCTAAATGAGGGGGACAATTGCAACAAAATTCTTTGTACGGGTTCCCGAACTTATGTCCTGGGGCGGTTGTGTTGCTCTTTGTTAAGAGACAAGGAGATGGAGAAGATAATGAGACAAGGAGATGGAGAAGATAATTATTTCTAACGTCTGTTTCTATGCTTCTTATCCCCCTTGTCCCCTTGTCTCCCTTGTCCTCCTGTTTTAGAGAATTAGGCGTTTAGAATAGAAAACTGACTACTTATTTTTGTGATGATGACAGACGATACAATACCTTTGAGTGCGGTTGAAGATTTAGAAACTTGCCAGTCTCAGGATTTAGCTACTTTGGCTAGCTGCGTCCAGAAATTGGGATTAGCACAAATCCAGCGGCATATATTTATTTGTGCTGACCCTACTTTGCCTCAATGTTGCTCGAAAGCCGCTAGTTTAGAATCTTGGGAATATTTGAAAAAACGTTTGAAGCAGTTAAATCTAGATAAACCGACACAAGAGCGCCCTAGTTGTATATTTCGCACTAAAGCTAATTGCTTGCGCGTTTGCAACCAAGGACCAATTTTAGTAGTTTATCCCGATGGAGTTTGGTATCGACAGGCAACTCCAGAAGTAATAGAGCGCATTATTCAAGAACACATTATTAATAATCGCGTTGTTGCAGAATATACCTTTTTGACTCATCGTTTACCCGAACCTGTTATCAATGATACACAAGAAGACTCAAAGTAGCGATTGTTACCTCGATCTGCCAAAAATCATTGAATACTTTTATACTTAGCCAGGTTTAAATCTAGACATAGTAGCTATTTATATAGAGTAGTAACTTTTAATAACTAATAAAAATAAGATAGATCGCATCATAGATATACTATATAATTCCGTATCATTACTGGAATTAAGAGTTCGCTAATGCCAAATAAGGAATAAAATATTGCCTTATGTGAAGTAGTGACAAACTACTTGACTGCCAATAAGGACATAACATAATACCTTGCTAAATCGTCAGCACTAAACTATGGCGCGATCGCAGAAATTTATTAAATTAACAGTACCCAGCAGCATAGTATGAAAGAACCTAGCGTTAAAGAACACAAAAGACTGCTACTAATTGACGACGACCCGAATCTAATTTTGCTAGTTAAAGATTACTTAGAATTTAGGGGTTATGAAGTAGTCACTGCTGAGAACGGTAGAGAAGCTTTGGATTTACTAGAAAGCGATGTTCCAGACATGATCATCTGCGACGTGATGATGCCAGAAATGGACGGTTACACTTTTGTCAGTAACGTTCGTCAAGACGATCGCACAAGCTGGATTCCCGTACTATTTCTTTCGGCAAAAGGTCAGAGTCAAGATCGAGTAAAAGGGCTAAACGTTGGTGCAGATGTTTACATGGTTAAGCCCTTTGAGCCAGAGGAATTAGTAGCTCAAGTAGAAGCTTCGCTCAAACAAGCCTTTCGCCAAAAACAGCAACCAGGTGATGGGAGCGATAGCGAGTCGAAAATTCAAGTTCCCTTTGACGTTCACCTAACGCAAACGGAAATGAAAGTAGTACAATTTGTCGCCAGGGGGCTAGCCAACAAAGATATTGCCAAAGAACTGAATGTCAGTCAGCGTACAGTAGAAAGCCACGTATCAAATATGCTAGGTAAAACTGGCTTAAACAACCGCACCGAACTAGCACGTTGGGCAATTGAAAATCAAATGACGTAACTTAAAGATTCACAATTTTTTATATTCAGACTTTCGCCCTCTTTCAGTTAAGCCAAAACCCCTTCAACTGACATCTCGCCAATAATGCTTTGCTCCTCCACCCATTAAAGCAACTAGACTAAATCTACATCTGCGTAGCCTACGGCAAGGCTGCGCCTACATCTGCGGTTCTAAACTCTTTAGATGTAGCACTGCTACGTCTCTAAATTACCATCCATCTTCTTCAACGGCGGATTGTCCCCAAATTTCTAAATCCAACTCATTTAGGTAGGTTAAAGCGCTTTGAATTTGGGCAGGTTTGCCCCGCAGTTCTAGTTCAAACCAACCGTCATCCCGCATATTTGCGCCGAGTAAAGCAGCAGCAATATTGACTGTTACTCCATGATGAGAAATTAAGCGGGAAATTACTGGCTCTTCGTGTAAGTCTTTGGGGATATGAACTTTAATGCGAGTTTGAGTGAGTCGAGAATCGGAAGATTGACTAGAGCGATCGCTAAAATTAGCCATAAGTAGTCACCTATTCGATATCTTTGATTTGAGTTTTGCGTTCCAAAATCTCTTTCAACACCAAAGTCACCAATGCCAAACCTGCAAGCAAAACTGCTGCCGCAAAAGCCGATTGAGTTTGGTACTGTTTGTAAGCTTCCTCTACAAATAAAGGTAAAGTTTGAGTTTGTCCGGCAATATTGCCTGATACAACTGAAACTGCCCCAAATTCACCCATTACTCTTGCATTAGTCAAAATTACGCCGTAAAGCAAGCCCCAACGGATGTTAGGTAAGGTAACGCGCCAGAATATTTGCCAATCGTTTGCGCCTAAAGTTTTTGCCGCTTCTTCTTGATCGAAGCCTGTTTCTTCTAAAACGGGGATAACTTCACGGGCAACAAAAGGCATGGTAATAAAGGCGCTGGCTAGTACCATTGCTGGCATCGCAAAAATAATTTTGATATTAGCAGCACTCAGCAAAGGTCCAAACCAACCATTGCGCCCGTAGAGCAGTACAATCATTAACCCCGCAACTACAGGGGAAACAGCAAAAGGTACATCTAAGATACTAACTAGCAAAGCTCGACCGCGAAATTGTTTGCGAGCAATTACCCAAGCAGCGCAAAGTCCAAATACTGTATTAATTGGCACAACAATCAAAGCAATTAACACAGTCAGTTTGATAGCGTGCAGGAAAGCAGGTTCAGTCAGGTTTTGCAAGAAAGGAGCAACGCCTGAATCAAAAGCTTGGACAAATACATTGATAGCAGGAATAAATAGAACTAAACCTAAATAGGCGATCGCAATGCCAATTAGGACATATTTTACCCACGAGCGATCGCTGCTTGCAGAGGGCGATTTTGCCTCCATAACCTCCGGATTAAAAGACTTGCCAGCAATTTTAGAGTTCATAGCGTCGTCCCCAAGCTTGCAATAAATTAATTGCTAATAGAATTAGTAGCGAAATTCCCAGCAGCACCGTACCGATTACAGTAGCCCCCGAATAGTCATATTGCTCTAAACGCTGAATAATTAGCACTGAAGAAATTAAGTCTTTAAACGGGATGTTAGAAGCAACGATTACAACCGAACCGTATTCGCCTACAGCGCGGGAGAACCCCAAAGCCACACCTGTAAGCATTGCTGGCATCAAAGGCGGTAAAATCACTCGCCAGAAAGTCTGCCATTGAGAAGCGCCCAAAGACCAAGCTGCTTCTTCAATTTCTTTCTCCATTTCTTGCAGTACAGGCTGCAATGCTCGCACGACAAAAGGTAGGGAGATAAAAATCATCGCTACACCTACACCCAAGCGCGTGAAAGCAACTTTAATCCCCAACGGTGCAAGTAAAGAACCAATCCAACCTTTTTCGCTATACACAGTTGCCAAAGTCAAACCTGCAACTGAAGTAGGTAAAGCAAAAGGTAGGTCAATCGCTGCATCAATTATCCGCTTGAAAGGAAAGTTATATCTAACTAGCACCCAAGCAATTAAAAGCCCAAACACACCATTAATTATTGCGGCAACAAAGGCTGTAACGAAGGTAACTTCATAAGTAGCCAGTGCGATCGGAGAAGTAGCAATCCGCCAAAAGTCAATCGGTTTTTCTGTTGCTGCCGTCAGTATCAGTGCTGATACGGGCAATAGCAGCATAATGGTCAGATAACCTATAGTAATACGCCAAGGTATAGACAGTCCTAATAAGCGATCTAGCCCGTACCTATTAGGAGCTTTTTGTCTGGGATAAGAAGATACAGCCATTTAAACTTACTTTCATTAAGATAAGGTATTTGTGTTTTAGGGTGGCATTACCCACCCAACTAATATCCGTTACTAGCAATACTTAGCGACTAGCTTGAATTTTGTCAAAAATTGCTCCATCAGCAAAAAACTTCTTTTGCACTTCATCCCAACCGCCCATGTCTTGAGCAGTAAATAAGGTTTTAATTGGTGCGTACTGTTTAGTTACTTCTTCTGCTACTGTGGGGTCAACAGGTCGAAAACCAACTTTGGCAAATTCTCTTTGGGCTTCTGGCGTATAAAGGTATTCCACAAAGGCTTGGGCAATTTCTCTCGTACCGTGTTTGTCTACGTTGGCATCTACTACTGCTACTGGGTTGTCAATAGAGATATTCACGTCGGGGACTACATAAGGTAACTTTTCACCATTTTGTGCAGCTAAGATTACTTCATTTTCGTAGTTAATTAAAACATCTCCCTGCCCTTGCTTAAAAAATACATCGCTCGACTCGCGGGCATCTCTGGGCAATACGGGGGCATTTTTAATTACTTTAGTTGTAAAATCTAACGCTTGGGCATCATTACCTCCTGTTCTGCTTACCGAGCCCCACAAGCCTAAGAAATTCCATCTCGCACCGCCAGAAGTTTTCGGGTTTGCCGTAATTACGCTTACCCCAGGCTTGGCTAAATCTGCCCAAGTTTTGATGCCTTTGGGGTTGCCTTCACGTGTTACTAATGCGGCAACGGACTTATGCACGATCGCATTATTCGGTGCTTCTTTTTCCCATCCTGGCTCAATTAATTTTGCTTGTTCAATTCTCTCAGTATCTAGCGCCAACGCTAAGGCTACTACGTCAGCTTCCAAACCATCTATCACTGCGCGGGTTTGCGAACCACTACCGCCATAGCTTTGGGTAAATGTCACATTTTGATTTTTTTCCTGCTTCCACTTAGCCGTAAATTGCGGAATAATTTTTTCATAAGCAGCGCGGGTAACAGCATAAGAAACTAAAGTTATTTGTTTATCTCCATTAGCTGTGTTGTTGCTAGCACTATTTCCTCCCGAACACGCGGCGATCGCTCCACTGGCAATTACTCCTACTAAAAACAATGACACAAAGCTTTGCCACGAACGGCGTTTAGTGATGCTTCGCCACCAACTCATCTTTCTTTCTCCTTATAAACCCCAGTTTATCGGTCGGGATACCGTATATTATCACAAATATTCGGGTGCGATCGCGCTAGCAGGCAATCAAAAAGCAGCCATGAGTAGGTGACTGCTTGATGGTTGTAAATTTTCTAGCCAATAAGTTGATAATTTCTCAATAATTCAAGTGTTCATATATAGCCATTTTCGGCTAGAAATGCAGTATTTAATTCACTATTACCATTTTCGACCAGTGAATTTTGACTAGAGCCAGAATAAAGCGATTTAGCTGCATATTTACCTAAAATATCTGCTTCCAAATTTACTGCATCCCCTAACTGCAAATAGCAAAGATTTGTCTCGGCATAAGTAAGAGGAATTACAGCGACTTTAAACCACCAGCGGGCATCGTCATAATCGGCAATAGTTAGGCTAATACCATTTACCGCGATGCTACCTTTAGGGACAATATAACGCGCGATCGCTTCTGTCGTAGTAAAGCTCATTTCCCACGATGTCATAGTTTGCTCTTTGGCTTGCAAAAAGCCAATTCCATCTATATGACCCATGACAAAATGCCCGCCTAACTTGCTGCCGACTCGCAGCGAAGTTTCTAGGTTAACAAAGCGATCGTCCGATTGCCCTAAAGTAGTCCGCCCAAGGGTTTCTGGGGAAGCAGCGGCGACGAATCCGCGCGGCAAAATTTCTATTACCGTCAGGCAAATACCGTCTACAGATACACTGTCACCGATCGCCAAATCGGTCAAAATTAGATTAGAGCCATTGCCAACACAACTAACCTTGACGCGATCGCTACCTATAAATTGAACTTGTCCTAATGCTTGAATTAATCCTGTAAACATGGTATCTAAATTGCAAATTTACCGAGAAGTTAGTAGTTACTTTTACTTAGAGCAAAATCCTTTTGAATTCTTTTAAAGGGCTTCATATAAATATCATCAAGATCGAGTCATACTTGGGATAAGAACATTTTCAGGAAGTTGGCGCATTCATTGCCGACTAATGTGACTAGATTGGAGTTAAATTCATTCAATCTATAACTATAAATATGTATAATTTTTCCACCTTATATCTACTTTTAGTTTATTGCTTGCTGTTGACTGCTGTAAGTTACGGAGATTTTAGGGGCTACACCAATGATTGAAATGAGAGTTGCAGGCATTGCTATAGATGCCGTAAATCGCAGTCCGATCGTCCTCCTCAAAGATGGAACTGAACGTCGGGCGTTGCCAATATACATAAATCAAGACCAAGCTAAAGCAATTATCAGCGCCTTGGAGAACCAAAAGCCACCGCGTCCGCTCACTCATGACTTGATGGCAAATACCTTAGAAGTATGGGGAATGGTGTTAGAGCGAATTGTCATTCACTCAATTCAAGATGGCACGTTTTACGCCGTAATGACCATCCGCCAAGGGGAAATTAAAAAAGATATCGATGCCCGTCCTAGCGATGCGATCGCTCTTGCCTTGCGTACCAACAGCGCTATATGGGTAATGGAAGAAGTAATTGCCGATGCATCTATACCTGTAGATCGAGATGCTGATGAAGCAGAACAAAGAGCTTTTAGAGAATTTGTCGCTAACTTGCGCCCAGAAGATTTAATTCAAGGCAAAGGTTACAGCACAGGCGAAGCATAATAAGAATTGAGTTTTAGTTTTTCAACTCAAAACTACCAAGCGTGCGCTACAGACAATTTGGCAAAACAAACCTACAACTGTCCGTGTTTTCGTTGGGAACGATGCGCTACCTAGCATCTGCAGAGAATGCGCGGCAGACAATAGCCAAGGCAGTATCTTTAGGAATTAACCACATAGAAACTGCTAGAGGTTATGGCAAAAGCGAGGAATATTTAGGTAGGGCGATCGCCTCTGGACTAGGCTTACCCCGATCTCAACTCTATATCACTACAAAAATTCCGCCGACAGCAGATGCTAATTATCTCCAGCATTGTCTGGACGAATCTTTAGAGCGATTGCAATTAGACTACATAGATTGTCTGGCAATTCACGGTATCAATACTTGGGAACATCTCAAATTGGTACGAGATGAAGGCGGTATTGCCGCAGTGCAGCAAGCAGTCAAACAAGGGAAAGTCAGGCACGTAGGCTTTTCTAGTCACGGCTCATTGGAGTTAATTCAAGCGGCGATTGCTTCTGACTTATTTGAATTTGTTAGTTTGCACTACTACTACTTTTTCCAACGCCACGCACCCGCTATAGAGTTAGCCAAGAGCAAAAATTTAGGTATTTTTATCATCTCTCCGGCTGATAAGGGCGGTAGACTATATACGCCACCCCAAACTCTCAAAGATATCTGCCATCCCTTGACACCTTTAGAATTAAACTACCGTTTTTTACTGAGCGACCCTGGTATTACTACTCTGAGCGTTGGTGCAGCTAGCGCTGAAGAATTGATCGAACCTTTGCAGTTTGGCGATCGCGATGAAGCGTTAACACCAGTAGAAATAGCTGCCTATCAACGTTTGGAAGCTAAGTTGGCATTAGACGGGCAAAAGTGCAGTCAGTGCTACGCTTGTTTGCCTTGCCCTGAAGAAATTAATATCCCAGAAATTTTACGCCTACGTAATCTTGCAGTCGCTTACGATATGCGCGAGTATGGTAATTATCGTTACACAATGTTAGAAAACGCCGGACACTGGTTTCCTGGCAACAAAGGCAACCGCTGTACCAATTGCGGCGACTGTCTGCCCCGATGTCCAGAACAACTAAATATCCCCGATTTGCTTGCTGATACTCACCAAAAACTGAACGGTGCGCCCCGCCGACGGTTGTGGGAATAAATATCGCAGCAACAACCAAAAGCAAGGTTAGCTATTTGCATCTTTGTAGCAAAAAATAACTTCCCAGTTTGATTAAAACTATGAAAGAAACATCCCTTGCTTCGATTAAGCCTCTAGAGAACACTCAATTTTGGTTTTTGGCGATCGCCGCAGGATTGATAGCCGTTCATGTCAGCGTGTACTTGAAGCTAAATGGAACGCTCAACCAAGTAACTATTAGTTTGCTAGGCTTGGCTGCTGTCTTTACGCTACTGTCAGAAAAACGTCATACTTTAAAGCTAGAAAGCGATATTTTTTCGAGCCTGCTTGGTATATCACTTATTGCCTTCGTCTTAGTCAGAAGCTTGTATATCAATGCTGTTGACTCTTTTGTAGAACTTGCGCCATTTATCGGACTATTAGGACTAGCACTAATAGCCTCTGGCATTAAAGGATTGCGCCAGTATTGGTTAGAATTGCTGCTAATTTTTGCCTTCAATGCCCCAATTGGCTTTATCGGACAGCGTTTTGATATTTCTATATTTACAGCGTTATTTTCTAACGCCTTGTTATCCTACTTGGGTTTTCCTGTAGTGCGCGAAGGTGTAAATATTATTATGCCTACAGGTGCAGTAGAAGTCTATCCAGGCTGTTCGGGGATGGAAACAATTACTCAATTATTTAGACTGGCAATCTTATTTTTAATCATGTTTCCCACCAGCGTAGGCAAAAGATTCCTCGTTCCCTTGGTAGCTGTGGTTATTGCCTTTGTAGTCAATGGAATTCGCGTAGCACTCATGGCGATTTTAGTTGCTAAGTCAAACCCAGAAGCTTTTGACTATTGGCACACAGGGACGGGTTCGCAAATATTTTTCCTGATTTGCAGTTTACTTTTCGGCGGTTTTTGCTACTTAATTAGTAAAAACGATTCTGACGATCGCTCTGAATCGATGGAGTTGCCTGGTTCATGAAGCTGCCCAAACAACTGCAAATACCATTGCTGATGTTCGTTTTTGCCAATGTTGCGATCGTGCTGGGCAAAGTGCTATTAGATCCGACAATTGGCAAAAAAACGGTTACTCCATTTGTATTTCCCCAAACAGTACCGTTAAGTGGATGGCAATTAGTAGCTAGCGAACCACTTAAAATTCCGGCAAAAGAAGCAGGTCAAGCTCCAGTTAAAGAATTACCTAATGGCAAACAATACCGTTATACCAAAGATAACCAAACTTTGAACGTGCAAATGCTTTATGAGTTAGAAACTCATGGCGAGTTCAAAGAATTTCTGAGAAATTTTACCTCACTCAAAGGCGTACCTGACGAACAATATATCGTTGTCCGCCAGCAACCAGGAGTAGGTATATATGGGATGTTTGCCTTGCAAAATCGCGCTTACTTAAACGCCTGTATCAATCCGCGCGGCGGTAGTACGCTGACAAGACAGCAATACAGCGATAATCGCGTCCGCTACGATTTGCTCTCAGATAGGCTAATTCTTTGGCTAATAGGTCAGCGCAGTCTGCGCGATCAACGTTGCCTGTGGAGCCATTTTTCCATACCCTTAAATAAGTCTGCGCCTGAATCTACTTATGCCACTCTCGAACAAGCGTGGCTTTCTTGGTATCAGTGGTGGAGTACCCGCTACCCCCAAGAATAAAGTGTAAGCTGCAACTGCATTTCATCAAATAAGGTCTTGCCTGGTGACAAAATCAAACAACAATGAATCATGGTTCGCTCCCCTTTTCCGCCTCGTCGGTTACGGCTTATTAGCATTGTCTATATTCGACATTATTGATATTTTCGTACCGTCGCTGTTTACAAACCCCGCCTGGGAATTTCAGACAGTAAGAAGTTTAGTTGAGCGAGTACCTGTACCTTTGCTAGGTGCAGTGTTAGTGTTCTCTGGAGAAAAAAGCCTCCGCGTCTTCAAGTTCTTGTCTTGGGCTTGTCTAGGCGCTGGATTGCTATTTATCTTGTTAGTACCTTTAGGATTGAGCGCTAGTTTCAGACTCAACCAGCAATTGACGGCTCAAGTCAATCCGCAGGTAGCTCAACTACAACAGTTACAAGGAGTCCTCAATAAAGCAACAACACCCGCAGAAATTCAAAGCGTGCTTACGCGCATTAATCCCCAAGCTGGGGGCGTATCTGCCCAAGATTTACCACAAGTCAAAAGTAAACTGCTATCGCAAATAGCTGAAAGGCAAAAGCAATTAAACGCCCAAACAGCAACAGAGCGCTCGAACGCCCAGAGGGTTTTGATTAAAAATGCAGTCAAATCGCTTTTAGGTGCTGCGGTTTCTGGAACTATATTTATCATGCTGTGGCAGCGGACTAACAAAGCTTTAAAAGCAAATCGCCAAAGAGAGAGAACAGGAACGGTCTAATTTGTTAAGTTAGTAGTAGCACATAACTTAAAGAAAATTTATGCGATCGCCGATTATTAGTCAGGTTAAATCGCTGCTATTACTAACTATTGGCTGGAGTGCGGCGATGTTTGTCAAACCCGCACCGCCGCTAATCGCCCAAACTCCTAATATTCCCCAACCGACAAATGCGCCTTTGGAGTTGAGTTTGCTTGCGCCTAATGCTCCGAAGCAAGGTGTAGTTACAGCAAATACGATCTCGCAGAAGCAATTAACTATTCCTAGTTTGTGGTGGGCAAGAGAACAGTTTGGCGGCAAATTGCTAGATAACTGGCTAGCTTACCCCAGTCAAGGAAATTCGCCCCCGCGCGTAGACTTGATTGTAAATAGGCAAATTTGGAGCTTGCTTGATTACGTAGAGCGCTACGAGTTTGTCAATAGTTTGGGTAGCGTAGCTAGAGACTACGGATACAATGTCAGAGTATTTAACTATCAACAAGAACTATTAGCAACTTATACTTGTAACTTCAATATTAAACCTAGCTTGTGCAGCATGGATAATTTGGATGCTACAGGTAAAGCTAGATTGAGCGGTTCTACTAAGCGCCTATAACAGTGACCAAATAATTCGTAATTCGTAATTCGTAATTTAAGCAACTTACAAGCCGAGCGAGCTTTTTAAAGATAGAATGCTCTACCTACTACTAACTGGTAAAGCCGCCATACCCTTACAAAATTGCACTTTTCCAAAGTTCGTCGTATTGCTGCTGAGTTTCTGGAGATAGAGGGAGCAGAAATTCGCTGCGCTCAAAAACTTCTGGTGCAACTAACAATAGATTTCTTAGTCCTTCTTGAATATCTCCAGCATTAATATTTAATGGTAGAGGCGATGCAGCTTTACTGAGTACGGCAATTTGTTTTTGACTTGGCTGTTGCCAACAAAAATCGATCCATTGAGAAACTAAGGAATTATTAGCCTTACTTTTTGCAGGGCTTACCCATGTATCAGCCCAGATTGCTGTCCCTGCTTGCGGTACAACAGCAGCAATTTCTTGATAGCGTTGAATCACAGGAATAACATCTGTTGACCAACCTACAGCTACCCAAGTATCGCCTAATATTAGCGGCTCCATATAGCGATCGGAACTATAAACCTTAGTTTGCTTATGTAGGGCTGATAATTGTTTATCTAGTTGCGGAACTTGCTGTAAATCCTTGGTGTTGTAAGAGTAGCCAAGTTTTTTTAAAGTTAGCCCAATTACTTCGCGCGGTTGATTGAGTAAGGAAATGCGCCCTTGCAGTTCTTTGCGCCACAAGTCTTCCCAATTAGTCGGTGTCCAACCTAGCGATTGCATTTTCTGACGATTGTAAGCAATTACGGTACTACCCCAACGATAAGGAGCCGCCCAAATTTTCCCCTGCGGATCGATAAAGCCTTGTTCGTTGCGCCTGACTAAATTTTGCCAACGGCTAGGCAACTTAGACCACTGCGGTAAATTTTCTATTGCCAAAGGTTGAATTAAGTTTTGGGCGATCGCATTTTGCAACCAAAAATCCCCTAAAGTAACTAAATCAGCAACTTGTGGCGGCTTAGGGTTAATTAAAGGAACGGCTGGAAGTTGCCAATTGCCATCTTTTGTTGGTGGTTGCTTGTGCCACAACTGCAATAAATCTAAGACAGCCTTGAATTGCTCGACGGGTACGAAATCTAAATTAGCGCTTTGTTTGAGTTGGCGGCGAAATTGCTCCAATAATTGAGCGGGAATAGAGCCTTTTAAAACTTGTACTTGCAGCCTTTGTCGCTCTTGGGAGCTACAACCTGCAAGTATTTGTCCTAGCGCTGCTCCCGTACCAAGTAAAAATGTCCTGCGATCCATAGTTATTAAACGCTCTGCCGCCTTTCTACACCAAAACCAATCAAATCAATCGTACTTGGTATTTCTCCTGGTTGGGGGCGCTCGTAGGTGACAATCGTCCGCAATCTCACATCAGGCGCTATTAGTCTCATTTGATCGACAGCTACAGAACGCCGATAATAAGTCGTCATCTCTAAAGTTTGCCTTACAGCTTGGTAGCTAAACCTGCCTGCGATCGCTCCTGCTTCAGAATAGCCCTCATTTCGCAAATAAAAACCTTGTATTAACTCTGTTTCCCTATTTACTTGTGCTGTTAAGGGAGGCGGTGGCACTTCGATATTAGCTTGTTTGGGGATATGAGTATCGGGAACGAACAATGCCTGGAGACTCATTGAGACAGTTTCGCCTTTTTCTGATTGCGTATCAAAAGCGATCGCAAATCCAGGAAATGCGTCTTGCTGTTCCATCAATTTTGCTGTATCAGTACCAAAATTACTCAACACAGATTGCTGCAAAATTTCCTGTTTTTGGGCTGGAGTAATTAACTCAACGCGAAATTCTGTGTAAGACCTTTCTATTTCTGCCTCTTGCAGGGAATGGTATATTCTTTCGGTCTTCCATACACCAGTACAACTATCAAAAAATTTACTAAAATTTAGCATTGTTCTCTTACATTTTCTTTGAGCTATTTTTTGTCTGTTGAGCTACCAAAAATTTTCTGTTACTCCTACTCAACATAGAAAATATCGTCTATTAAGCAGTCGTTACAATTGCTACTCTATTTTAAAAGATTTAAGCGCCCAGTTTGCTGCTTTTTGGCTGCTTGTCAAATTCGTAACTACGTAGTTATATCAAATTACGCGCGCTGGAATTTAAGCAATAGTCGGCAAAAATGAGAATAAAAACTAATTTTTGGCTTTAAATCATGTTTAATTTAACTAAAGTACATATATTAGCTATTTGCTGCTTAAGATTAGTATTTACTTTTGTTTAGAATTGATTATTAAAGTATCTCTATAAAAATAAAAATATTAATAGTTAAATGATTCATAAGCCGAGTAAACTTTGTCAAATCATTGTTTAGGATATAGAGAATAAGTTGCTAAAAGCAGTGAGGCTAGAGTATGGAGCCATTACAAAAACAGGTCATCACTTTAAGTCATAAAGTAGATGCCCTGTATGAAGTTGTAGATCAATTAAATGTCAAAGTTGCCGATGCTTTGTCAGAGTGCCGTTTAACGCCCGTACAAGAAACAAAAAGCGATCGCATTGCCGAAGGAACAGGGCGTTATCCTACCTTGGGATATAGCAACTACAAACAAACTATCGAACACAAAGACGTACTTACGGACAATAGTGCCACTGAAGGACACAATAAATCTGGTGAAAAAGAGTTGTCCCCAGAAATTCAAATCCGCCGCCTGACAGCACAGCTAACAGCAGCCTACAATCGGATTGCGGCTCTAGAAGAACAACTACTCGCCCAAAGAATCCACTAAGTTATGGAGTGTGGCGGGAAAAATTAATTTTGAATTGTTAATAGTTCGCGTCTAGCCATCAAAGCCTCAATTGCTTGCAGCAGTTCAAATTGCTGCCAATTTTTTGCCAGATGCGCGGCAATGCAAGCCCCTCCTGCGCCCATACCTTCCTTGACAAAACCTTGTTCGTAAGCTTGCAATTGCTGATATCTAGAGGTAGCAAAACTTAGCTGGGTGGCTAAAAGAGGTACGTTACCAATCGCCTGTGCTAACTTTACAGTATTTCCCGTAGGATCTTCTGCTACCCAGCGCGTAGTTCCTACTACTACTGCTTCTGGCTGCCAGGTTAAGTTATAAGCGCGAGCAAGAGATTGAATTAAAGCATGAACAGCCAACATTTGCGTACCGCCAGCTAGTAAAACACCGCAGTAGCGGCTAGCGGCGATCGTCATTCCTGCCACTACTATTTGCATTGGATCGCCCACAGCAGCCACAATTTGCATCGGATCGGACGATATTGCCTTTTTGAGTCCAGATTGGACTACATCCCATTTTTGGCTGTGGTTGCAAACTGGGTGACTGCTATTAACTTTTCCTTGTGCTGCAATACCTAAAGCAGTAAGTACAGCTAAAGCTGTAGTAGTTCCACCGACAACGCATTCACCAATAATTAAGTATCTGTTTGCTAGGTTTTTTGCTAATTTTTCTCCCCAAAATAAGCCTTGACAGAAAAGATGCTTGACAGTGCCTAATTCTAAAGCGCAACCGCTACTCAAGCATAAAGCTTGCCTTCCGCCTAAATCGATAGTAGGGACGACAGGCATTTGCGGCAATCCAGCATTAAATAAATATAGAGGCAAAGATAAACTTTCAACTACAGCGCGAGAAATTAGTACAGGCGAAGCGCCAGCAGCCAAGGGTGGTAAAGGGTACTGAGGTTGAGAGCAAGCACCATTGTAGAGAAATTCTGCATCAGCTAAACAAGTGTATTTGCGATCTTGGGGAGTAGCGCCAGCCGCAGAGATTCCAGGAATCAAGCCAGTCTCAGTAAAGCCTAAAACACAAGCAAATACAGGTAAACTACCGCGATAGTTCTGCAACCAGCGATCGCCTACATCTAACTGACTATAAACGCGAATCATTGTAGACAATATTGTTTTTCTTCCCTGCGGTTTTTTAGACGTAGCAGTGCTACGTCTCTACATCGCCTTCGTAATCCATTAATACTTGTACCCAGTAGGGCGGGCGCGGAATTGGATTACCTAAACGATCTAATAGAAACCACGCTACTAAATGTACTGCAAATAGGTAAAGAATATTGTTGACAAATACTATGGCGATCGCTAGTGCTTCTACTAAAAATACGCTTGGTTGAGCTAACAATCCTAGCTTGAGAAACGCCCATTCCAGCAAATTTGTGACTTGGGTAATTGAGTAAACCCACAAATCTTCACCCGATAGGACTAGCAGCAACCAGAGGCGAAAAAACACCCCAAATGCCCCTAACAGCGTCGCTAAAGCGATGGAAACAATCCAAGGCGAACGACGTTTCCAAACAGCACCTAGCAGCACTCCCATCAAGGCGTAAGGGACAACATAAGTAATACTACGCGTAGGTCCCATAAGTACCGAAAGCAATAGCCCAGAAACTAATGCTGCCATCCAAGCCGCACGATTGCCCCAACGCAGGTATAGTAGAGCGATCGGTACTGGGAAAAATATTTGCAATACTGGTCCCAAAGGGAAGTAGTAGTTAATAAAATAAATTAGACTTGCCGCACTAGCTAAAAATGCTGTTTCTACCATTTTTAAAGGCGGAGCGGTTCTAAGATGCGGTTCTAAAAAGTTATCTTGCTTTTCTTGCGATCGCTCGATAGGTGGATCGGCTTGAGAAGAGGAAAAATCGCTCATGGAGTATTTGTAAGTCTTTCTCAAGTCTACTCGTTAAACCTGCCGTTAGGGAAAAGCTAGAGAATTACAAGTGCAGTTGAGTTATGGCGATTTTGCCAGAAAAGCAAACATCAACATCAGTTCCAGGGGCGCGATCGCGTTTGGCATATTCCCCTACATAATAAAAATTATCGCCTTCTACTCGATAATTTGCTGGTAATGGTCGGGTACAAGGCTGACAAAATACTATTTCTGGATCTAGATCTTGCGGTTCTAAATGCGGTAAATTGACATTCCAATATGTCCCTGGTTCTACTGGGCGCGTAAGTAAGTCATTTAATACGCTAGCAGTCCATCTCGCAGCCGTATCCCAATCAACGTTACGCTTGCCTTTACGGTAGTGAGAAATAGCAATTCCTAGCACGCCATGAAAAGCTGCTTCTCTTACTGCTGCAACTGTTCCTGAGATGTAGACATCAGCGCCCATATTACCCCCAGCGTTGATACCTGAAAGCACAACTTTTGCTTCTGGGCAAATATGTGTCAAAGCTAGGCGCGTACAATCGGCGGGAGTACCTGCGATCGCATATTCATTATCCGAACGGCGGCGAACGTGAATTGCTGTTGTGGTAGTAACTTGATGTCCGCAACCTGATAAATGATCTCTAGGAGCCGCAACTATTACTTTTTGCCCGTTTACAGCTTTCAGCAGCGCTTTAATTCCTGGAGCATCTATGCCATCGTCGTTAGTTAAAATTAACGTCATAAAAAGTCATCGAACAAAGGTGAAGGGCAAAGAGCTTTTATAGCACTGATTTTTTAGCATATCTGTAAATTTAGAGTTTGCGATCGCGCTCCTCTCTACAAAATTGGGGCGATCGCAACTTGCTACAATGCAACAACTAGGAATTTTTTAATTTACAAACGTACTTTTATGACAAATTTGACTGCAGCTACAGATTTATCGACAGATGATTATCTAGTTCTTGGGCTGGCTACTTGCTTTGTTAAAGAAGATGGCGAAGTTCATGAAGTTCAAGTAATCGAAGCTATTCCCTCAGCAGCTTTAGAAGCGATTGTTAAAGGTATTCCTACTTCCTACAAGCTAGCTTACGCTACTACTGTAGGCGAAGTAATTGCTGGCGATACTCCTCAAAAACCCGCAGGTTTTCCCGAATCAGCGCAGTTTAGTGACGAATTTGTCGCTAGAGCGATCGCTGCTGCTCGTACCTACAAGCGGCGCGAAGTTGCTCAAGCTCATATTCCAGTAGGTACAACCCGCGATGACTTTAAATACTCCACAGAACGCAAGCGCGTGTTAAATATGAGCCGCGTTGTTACCAAAGAAGACAACGTAAAACAGCACTCTCATACTCATAAGGTGTTGTAAAAAAAGACAGGCTACTTCTAGCCTGTCCCCAAAAAAGTTAATTAAAACCAATTCAAAAAATTATCTAAAACCAACTGCTGCTTGCCAAACAAAAGCTAACAGCAAGAAAAATACTGGAATAATGGGCAGAACGTCTACTAACGGATTAAAAATCGCGTAGGCTTCTGGTAGTTTTGCTAACAACAGTGCGGCTTCCATCTATTTTTATCTCAACAACACAGCTTTCAGAATTGAAATGCATCTTAACATAAAAGTGCTATCGATTCACCTGCGATCTCATTCTGCATCTAGCAAATTATCTGTAGGTGCAGTCAGTCGCAAGGCGGCAATGCGCGCATTGTTACCCCATGACTAGCGATGCTGCGCCTTTTTTTGTTCTCCATTGATAAATTAAGGGGCTTGAAACCATAAATTACGAATTACGAATTACGAATTACGAATTATCTGTAGGTGCAAGCCAATCCTCGAAATCTGTAGCAAAACGATCGCTCAATATACTGTCGCGAATTTTTTGGGTAAACCCAACTAGCTCGGTAATGTTATGAATGCTTAAAAGAGTATAAGCCAGGATTTCTTGCGATCGCACTAAATGAGATATATAAGCGCGGGTAAAATTCTGGCAAGCATAACAAGGACAAGTCGCATCTAAAGGCGTAAAATCTGCTCGAAATTGGGCATTTTTGAGATTCCAGCGTTCGCCTTGTACTAAAGCCGCGCCGTGTCTGGCTAGACGAGTGGGAATCACGCAATCGAATAAGTCTATACCTGATGCGATCGCTTGTGCCATTTCTCTATAAGTACCTACACCCATTAGATACCGAGGTTTATCGAGTGGTAGTAATGGCGTTGTCGCCGCAACAATTTTGGCGATCAGTTCTGGCGGTTCTCCGACACTCACGCCACCGATAGCATAACCAGGCAAATTTAGGGCTGCTAGCGCCTCAGCAGCAGTCGCTCTTAAGTCCAAATGCACCCCACCTTGGACAATGCCAAATAACGCTTGATCGGGGCGATTGTGGGCGACAATACACCGCTCTAGCCAGCGATAGGTGCGATCGCAAGCAGCCTGAACTTCTCCCCTGGTAGCTGGGTACGGCGGACACTCGTCAAACGCCATAATTACATCTGCACCCAGAATATTTTGAATCTGAATCGAAAGCTCTGGCGTAAAGTTAATAATTTCTCCGCCATGAGGAGAGCGAAATACTACGCCTGCTTCGGAAATTTTCCGCATTTGACTCAAGCTAAAAACTTGAAAGCCGCCTGAATCAGTAAGCATGGGACCTTGCCAACCCATGAAAGCGTGCAACCCTCCAGCTTGCCCGACAATCGACTCTCCAGGCTGCAAATGCAGGTGATAAGTGTTAGATAACACCATTTGCGCCCCTGTTTCTTGTAGTTGCTTGGGCGTAATGGTTTTGACATTGGCTAGCGTACCTACAGGCATAAATCGGGGAGTTTCTACCACTCCATGAGGCGTATAAAATACACCTACCCGCGCTTTAGTCTCGCTACAGTTAGCCAAGGCTTGAAAAGAAAAATCTGCCATCAAAAATAATCGTCGTTACCGTCCGATCAACCTTAGTTTAAAGGAGTTAATAAGTATAGTTTTTCATTTAAAACGGACAAGTCCCATCATCATCTATTTCGGCATCCCACTTAGCTGATAGTACCTGATCCATCATTGCTTCCAAACTGCTAGCGTTCAACGTGCGCGTAACTCGCTCTTGCAACGGTGTAGAAAGGGGAATTAGCGTTAAGCAAGCACTATCTTGGATTAATTCAAAGTAAGTTTCTTGTTCGGTAGATTGCTTTAGTTCTAGATAATCAAAACTAGCTAAATTTAGATAGAGGGCTTGATTGGCAATGAGAGTAGACTGTTGTGGGTTAGTAAAAACCTCAATCACATCACCTTCTCCTTGGCTTTGTAACTTGCCTTCTTGAGTATAGACATAACGGACGCGCCCTAAATCGGCAAGCAGTCGTCCCATGTCTATCTTGTTAACAATGATTCCAGTGTTAACAATACATGGAGCAGGTAGCCTCGTGTCGGAGCGATGGTCACTCATAATAAAACAGCCTCTAAGCGGAAATAGTCTGATGTTGGCAGATAAACACAATTTGACAAGCACAAATCCTAAGTTACATAGGCTTTGCAGCATATAGAGCGGGGCAAGAACTATTTTGTTAGCTCCTGCCTTTATCCTCGATACGTTGAACCTAACTTACCAAGTCTTACACAAGAAAAACCGTTAAAACTTTAATCGGCTTGATTTAAGGCTAGAAGCTAGCTAGCAAACAAGATTAATGTACTTACAAAAAGTTACAGTTAAAAAGCAGCCTACGACACAATATTATCTCAAGTTTGGCAATTTGCTGGCGATCGCCGCTAGCAAAAATTCACCCCAAGCAATTTAACGGTAAAGTAACAACAAACGTTGTACCAACACCAACTTCACTTTCTAGCTCAATAGTACCGCCGTGTAAATCTATAGACTTTTTCACGATCGCAAGTCCCAACCCCGTACCGGAAATTGTGCCGACATTACTAGCGCGATGAAACGAGTCAAACAGTTTTTTTTGTTCGTTTTCGGGAATCCCAATGCCGCAATCTCGGACGTGGAAAATAGCTGTTTTTAGGTTGCATTCCAACTCAAGGCTAATTTCTCCGCCTTGAGGCGAGTATTTGACAGCGTTGACGAGCAAGTTGCTGAAAATATGGCGCAGCAACTTTTCATCCATTTGGGCTAAAGCGCGATCGCATTGGCTACCAAAAGTAATTTTGTGTTTGTCAGTTGTAATTTGGACTTCATCTACTAAATCGAGACAAAAATGAACTAAGTCTAATGCAGCAGGTTGGAATTCTAGCTTTTGGGCTTCTGCTTTGCCAATTAATAAGACATCCTCCAATAGTTCAGTCATGCGTTTGACGGCTGTTTGAATCCGCCAAAAATGTTGCATTTTCTTCTCGTCGCTCCACTTAAAACTGTACTTTTGCAGTAGCTCTGCTGAAGATAAAATCGTAGTTAAGGGCGTGCGAAATTCGTGGGAAGTCATAGTTACAAAGCGAGACTTGAGTTCGCCTAATTCCTTTTCTTTAGCTAGAGCGTGGAGTATATCTGCTTCTGCTCGTTTGCGATCGGTAATGTCACGAATCAAAGCCATTACTTCATCTTCGGCGCTGACAACGATTCTTGCCTCATAATCGTGCAGCTTTTCATCTAGGTGTAACTGGTATTCAAAAACTTGCACTTCGCTAGTAGAAAAAGCTTTTGTAATATGGTGCATAGTTGGTTCGGCAATTTCTTGAGGCATAACCTCATAGACGTTTTTACCTAAAAAGAGGTCGGGAGGCAGCAGTAAATCGCCATCTTTGGCAGCTTTGTAGTTGACGTACACGCCTTCTCGATTAAGGCGAAACATTAAATCTGGCATGGCATTAATCAAGGCGCGATTTGTTGCCAAGCTAGAGCGTAAGGCTAACTCTGCTTGTCTGCGTTCGGTAATATCGCGCACGATCGCGCAAAAAACCTGGCGATCGTTGTAAAAGATACAATTTATATTCACTTCCGCCCATACCAGAGAATTATCTTTACGGCGGTGTGGTGCTTCAGCAATAAAGCAATGTTGCTGTTGCGAAACGAGCAAAGCATTATCATCAATTATTTGGCGATCGAGAGCAACTAGATCGTAAAGATTAAGTTGCAGTAGCTCATCGCAGGTATAACCAAGCCAGCGAGCAAATGCAGCATTAGTTTGCAGTATGCGTTTAGTAGCAATATCTATAAGAAAAATTCCCTCAGATGTTTGCTCGACTACAGCGCGGTAACGTTCTTCACTTTCTTTGAGGGATGATTCTGCTCGCTTGCGCTGCATCAGTGTATCTAAGGCAGTTGCAACTGTAGAAACAAGCTCTACTTGTCTTTTATCTTCGGGGCAAGAAATCAATGTGAAAAATACTAAAACAGCCAAAACTTCTGGTTTCCGCTCTTGACTCGATTGTGCAACAATTGGTACTCCAAAGCCTGCTTTGATGCCGACTTTTTTGGCTGACAAGGCTCTTAAGAAAATATTATCTCCTTGACTGGAAACATCCTCAATCCACTCCGGTTGCTGCGATGCCCAAACACGCCCTGGTAAGTCAACTTTAGAGCCGAAGGTTATGTTTTGGCTATCTGTTCTAAATTCTGCTAATTTTGGGCTGCTACTGTACCATGAAGGGCTGCAAATCAAAGTTTGACCTTGAGGAATCCAAGCTTCGCCAAAACTCCAGCCAGTAAATTCACACACTTGTTGCAAAGCGACTCCTAGTGCTGAGTGAAAGTCTGGCGATTCGCTAATTGCTTGAGTCATTGCTTGCAGCAGTCGAACTTCTTGCTCTGCTTTTTGGCGTTCGATTATTTCTCTTGTTAGTTGAGCGGTGCGTTCCTCGACGCGAATTTCTAGTTGTTCGTGTAGTTGTTTGCGATCGCTAATATCTTCTACAGTCCCCTCATAATAAATTGCGCCACTAGCATCTTTAACAGCGCGTACGTTCTCGCAAATCCAAATTACGCTACCATCTCGCCTATAAACTTTGGACTCGAATCCCAAAACTGCACCATTTTGTTGCATCAGGCAAATAAACTCTTGACGGCGATGGGAGTCTACATACAATTGTTGATTTATATCTGTTACCTCAGCTATCAATACTTGCGGCGACTCGTAGCCGTAAATTCTTGCTAAGGCTGGATTCGCACTAATATATTTGCCGTCGATTGTGGTTTGAAAAATTCCTTCTGTGGCATTTTCAAAGATACTGCGATACTTTGCTTCTGCTTGTCTTAGTCCTGCTTGCGAATCCTTGAGTTTTGTAATATCAGTAATAAAACCTTCTAAACTTAGCAAAGTTCCCGATTCACCGAACACGCCGCTACCTTTTTCCCACAACCACTTATACTCACCGGATTTAGTTTTAATGCGATACTCTACAACGTAGGGCTGCTTGTTTTCAACTGCGGTATTAATAGTTTGGAGAACGTTGGGTAAATCTTCAGGATGGGTAATGGCGTTATAACCTCCTTGAATTCCTACTAATTCAGAACTGTGGTAGCCAGTGAGATTAAAGCAACCTTCGCTGAGGTAAATCATCGACCAATGAGGATCGTTATTACAGGAATAGACAATTCCTGGTAAAGAGTCGATTAAAGTAGCTAGTCGGCGTTGGCTTTCAGCAAGGGCGACTTCGATCTGCAAGCGACGAGCGACAAAGGCAGCTTGCAGTGCTAGTCCAAGGATAACTAAGGTAGTAATACCAATTGCTAGTGCTAGATCTAAATGCTCTTGAGTATATTGTCCGATCGCGCTAGGATTGTCTGCTTGCCAGGATACTGCGCTCATACCTATATAATGCAGTCCGGCGATCGCGCTGACCATAATGAAGACGCTAGCACTCTTGCGCCAAAAAGTTGCGCTCGCATCTTTGCGCCGTTGAAAAGTTAGCCATAATGCTGCGTAAGAGCCAACGATCGCTACTAATACAGATAAAACTACCAATCGGCGATTGTATGTAATTTCTGCCTCTAGTTGCATTGCTGCCATGCCAACGTAATGCATTAGCGCGATCGCACTGCCCATTATGCTACCACTAGCCCAAAACTGAAGTTTTCCTAAATACTCATGGCTAATTATGTAAAGTGACAGCCCAGCTACAAAAATGGCTATAACTAATGAAGCAAATACCACCCAACTGTTATATGCTACGGCAGTTGGTAGTTTGTAGGCGAGCATGGCAATGAAGTGTAGCGACCATATCCCACTTCCCATTGCTACTGCTCCACCAGCAAGCCAAAGTTTACGCCCTCGCTCGGCGGCGGCTGTAACTCTTCCTGCCAGAGTTAAAGCTGTTAGAGAGGAAATAATCGCAATTATTATCGAAAGGATAACTAAAGAGAGATCGTAAGTCGGTAGCATGGATGAAAAGTACAGTTGTAATCTGTGTTTTTGTCCCAACGTAATACATTAGTGTTTGTCAGTTTAATCGTGTCTGAAGTCTCTGCTCGGATAAACAAAGGTACTTCTGTTGGCAAGCTAATAATTGACAATGTTGGCAATCCAGTTAAGGTAGCTGCTAAATTTCCCACTATCATCAACTGATATAGTTGCCGAACGCCTCAGTTTTATTACTTAATTTTTAGAAATAAAAATAAATATGCGGCAAAAAACAACGAAAGCTGACAAATAGCAATAGAGAAATAGTATGAAAACAGGTTGGTGCTGTTGGTGGAGAAAACTTAGTTTAGAACTAATGGCAGCGATCGCTTTCTATACTTGTATTCCCATCCCCTTCACAAATTTGGACTTTCAGCTTGTAGCGCGTTTTGCGCCGTTAGTTGGGTTAATTATTGGCGCAATTTTAGGCATACTCGATTTAGGTCTGCAATCGATCGGCGTTCCAGTGCTAACCAATAGCGTTTTAGTAGTTGCGTGCTGGATACTCATCACTGGTGGGTTGCATTTGGACGGGGTAATGGATACAGCAGACGGGCTAGCTGTTCAAGATCGGCAGAGGCGATTGCAAGTAATGTCAGATAGTGCTACAGGTGCTTTTGGGGCAATGGCTGCGATCGCTCTTTTACTCATCAAAACTGCGGCTTTGACTGAATTACATAGCTACCGTTGGTTGATATTAATGGCTGCTTGTGGCTGGGGACGCTATGGACAACAACTAGCAATACTTAAATATCTTTATCTCAAATCCACTGGTAAAGGTGCATTTCACAAAGCCGCTGTCCGTTCGTATTGGGATTTATTACCTAGCTTATTGTTATTGCTGGGTTTGAGCGCTTTGCCAATATTCTTAGGTAGCGATCGCTTTTCTTTGTACATGGCTGTTGGAGGAATAGCGATCGCTTTTTTGACAGGCGCTTGGTTCAATCGCCAGCTAGGCGGGCATACAGGCGACACCTACGGGGCTGTCGTAGAATGGACAGAAGCATTGTATTTGTGTTTGTTAACAACCGTAGAGACATAGCACTGCTACGTCTCTACAATATCCCTACGCAGGTCGCAAACGGGTAACTTTGAGGCGAAAATTGCCTACACCTGTTTCGCCAAAAGCCCGAACGCGGACGACATAAGTACCTGTAGCTTTAATCCGCGTAAATAATAAAGAATTTGTAGTTCCGTCGGGTCCGTCATCGTTCTCTGAGATTGTTGTCCCGTCTGCTGCTAGCAACATGACCATTGCATCGAAGCTATCTGAAGTTAGATCGATCGCTACATTGTCGCCTTTTGTAAACTTGACTAAATAATCGCGAGCAAATCCCCCTTGTCCTGTAGGGATATCATTTTCTGTTAATTGGTCTCTGACTTCATTGCTAGGAGGTAAAGCAACAGGATTGTAAAGCTTGTTTTGAGCTACGGCTGAATATGTTGCGCCAATTGCGATCGTAAGTAATGAAGTGGGAATTATCAACAGGCGGCTTAACCCAGATATACAAGCTTTGACGATCATGCACAGTTACTCAATTACAATTTTTGCTGATTAGACTTCTTACAAAAGTAGGCAACACTCTGTAGATTGGCAATTCTATCCCCCTGTTGTCCCCCTTGTATGTTGAATTGTAGACTTATGCAAAAGGTCTACTGCCTTTGGCTAGTGGCGATCGCTACCATACCATACACTGCAATACCTTGTTGTTGTAGCGTTTGAGCGGCTTGGCGGGCTGTTGCGCCTGTGGTGTAAATATCATCTAGTAATAGAACCCTGTTGGTTGGCTGGTGCTGGCAAAATTTCGGGCTTAATTTAAACGCCATTGCCAAATTTTGTTCGCGTTGTAAGGGAGATAATTTAAATTGTGCCTCGGTATCTTGCTGACGCTCCAAACCATGTTGCCATTTAAGTCCTGTAACTTCACAAAAACTTTGAGCTAAGAGCAAGGCTTGATTGTAACCGCGCTGTTTTTGTTTGTTGATATGCAAGGGAATAGGTACGACAATTAACCCAGATCGAGCAAATTGAGATTGTAGCCAAGTTTGGGCTAACCGAGTGCCTAAAGGACGTGCTAGCTGCGGCTGGTTGTCATATTTGAGTGCGGCGATCGCTCTTTTTAAAGTGCCGTGATAATTTCCCCAAACAAATATTGGTATTTCCTGTTTGAGGAAACTACGATCGCTAGGTAGACGGCATTTTTGAATTTGCCTAGTGCAATCTAAACAAAGTTCCGCATTGGTAGGGCGATCGCATAAGGGACAATTAGACTTGAGAAATATATTTAACAGGTTCCTAGTCCAAATTGCCATGACCAAATAATTCGTAATTCGTAATTCGTAATTCGTAATTTAAGAAACTTACAAGCCCCTTAATTTATCGCATTGCCGCTTTGCGGCTTGACTAATTTGCCAGCTTGCACTTATAAGACAATTTTAATGGCACGATCGTACTGGGTGATCGTGCCATCAATAAAATGCTTTTATCTGCTACAGAGGTACTACATCTTGCCTTTTTGCATTACTTCTTGGAGGTGATGGCGCAGTTCTTCAGCTTGCTGCATATCTTGCTGTTGCAGTTTTTGGAACAACTCAACGCAAGGTTGAGACTGCATTTGCTGGGCATCTTGAATGTATGTTTCGTAAGCTTTCAGGGCTTCGGCTTTGTGTTTTAAGGCTGTGAGCAGATCGTACTCTAGGTTGCTCATGGCTCGCTGATTTTCGGTAGCTTGCATAAAAATCATCTCCGATCGAATTGCTAACTCTGTTTTGGCTCACTACAGTTAGGCAATTCATCTGCCGATTAGAAGATATAATTATGTGCTTGCCGATACCAAAAATAAGTTTGTAACTGCACATTTTTTGCTTAACGTGGATATTGATTCTATTTTGCAAACCTATCAAAGGTTTGGCGTTCATCTTGGTTTGGAGCGAATTAGGCGATTGCTAGCTAATTTGGGCAATCCTCACGAAAAAGTCCCAACGATTCATGTGGCTGGAACTAATGGTAAAGGTTCTGTCTGTGCTTACTTGTCTTCGGTGCTAAGTTGCGCTGGCTATCGCGTTGGACGCTATACATCGCCGCATTTGGTAGATTGGAACGAACGTATTTGCTTAAACGAACAGCCGATTTCAACAGCTAAGTTGCAAAGCTTGCTAGCAGAAGTTGAAAGGGCGATCGCACCAGATACCGAAACGCCGACTCAGTTTGAGGTGATTACTGCTGCTGCTTGGTTGTATTTTGCCCAAAGTCAGGTAGACGTGGCTGTAGTTGAGGTGGGCTTGGGTGGGCGTTTGGATGCTACTAATGTGGTGGATAATCCGCTTGTTGCTGTTATAACTTCGATTAGTCGCGAACATTGGCAGCAATTAGGTCCGACTTTGGCTGATATTGCTAGAGAAAAAGCGGGCATTCTTAAGCCTGGTTGTTGGGCTGTGGTGGGACAATTGCCTAGTGAAGCTGAAGCTGTGGTAAGGGCGCGGATTGAGGAATTGGATTGTGCTGCTGTTTGGGTAGAGTCGGCTAGGGAGTTAAGAACCGCGAAGCCGCGTACGCAAAGGATAGTGGAGTATAAGGGGGTAGAGTTTGTTTTGCCTTTGGCTGGGGAAATGCAGTTGAGTAATTCGGCTGTGGCGATCGCTACAATCCAAGTTTTGCAGCAAAATGGGTGGCAAATTGCGCCAGATGCGATCGCGCTGGGGATGGCAAATACTCGCTGGCTAGGTCGCGTTCAATGGACTAGCTGGCACGATTGCGACTTGTTGGTTGATGGCGCTCATAATCCGGCTGCGGCTCAATATCTGCGTCAGTATGTTGATGGTTTAGCTGCTAAGTCGGTTACTTGGGTGATGGGTATGTTGGCGACCAAAGACCATGCTGATATTTTTAGAGCTTTGTTGCGAGATGACGATTTATTACACTTGGTTCCAGTACCAGACCATAGTTCGGCAGATCCGCAAGTTTTAGCTAGTCTGGCTAAAGATATCTGCCCGAATATATTTAAATGCGAGGTGCATAAGGATCTAAATAGCGCTTTAGAGGCTGCTGTTGCAGCGTCAGAGCCTCTTGTCGTGCTGTGTGGTTCTCTTTATCTAGTTGGGCATTTTTTCAAGTCTTATTCGCCTTTATAAGCAGCATTTAAAAAAGCCTAACCTCAGCTTGTGTAAGGTTAGGCTATATACTACTGTCAACTTAGTTTTTAAACTGTTACTGATTGAGTCAAGGCTTCGCTAAGTATTGCTGCTTTGTCTGTTTGCTCCCAAGGTAGCTCTAAGTCTGTACGCCCAAAATGACCGTAGGCTGCTACGTCTTGGTAGAAGCGTCCGCCTCGTTCGCCTGGGATTTGACGCAGGTTAAAGGCATGGATGATTCCTGCTGGGCGCAGTTCAAAGTGCTGTTTGACTAACTCTAACAAGCGATCGTCGTCTATTTTGCCTGTACCGAAGGTTTCTACTAAGATGCTGACTGGTCTTGCTACTCCGATCGCATAACTTAGCTGGACTTCGCACTTTTCGGCGAGTCCTGCAGCAACGATGTTTTTGGCTACGTAACGGCAAGCATAAGCAGCGCTACGATCTACTTTTGTGGGATCTTTGCCAGAAAATGCGCCGCCACCATGTCGGGAGTAACCACCGTATGTATCGACAATAATTTTGCGTCCTGTTAGCCCTGAGTCGCCTTGCGGTCCGCCGACAACAAATTTTCCGGTCGGATTGACCAAAAATCGGGTCTGCTCGTCAGGCTTGATGTCACAGTCAGCAAATACAGGCTCGACTACTGCTGCCCATAGGTCTTCTTTAATTTTTGCTTGAACTGCTTCTTGTTCGCTAATGTCGCCAATATTAGCTGTATGTTGGGTGGAAACTAAGATAGTATCGATCCCTACTGGTTTACCATCTTCATAAGTTACAGTAACTTGAGTTTTCCCGTCTGGGCGCAGGTAAGGCAATTGACCTGTTTTCCGAACTGCTGCTAAACGACGAGCAATTCTCTGTGCGAGGCTGATAGGCAAAGGCATTAGTTCGGGAGTTTCGTTGCAAGCAAACCCAAACATTAAGCCTTGATCGCCTGCACCAATGGCATCAAATTGTTCGTCGCTGTCTTGTTCTCGGCTTTCTTGGGCGGTGTTAACGCCTTGGGCAATGTCTGGAGATTGTTCGTCTAATGCAACTAAGACTGAGCAACTATTGGCACAAAAACCATTTTCGGCTTCTGTATAACCAATGTCAGCAATTTTTTTACGAGCTAGGTCTACATAATTAACTTGAGCTTTGGTGGTAATTTCACCAGTAATTAAAACTAAGCCTGTATTGACTACAACTTCTGCCGCTACTCGGCTAGTTGGATCTTGGGTTAATAGTGCATCTAAAATAGTGTCGGAAATTTGATCGCAGATTTTATCAGGATGACCTTCTGTAACTGATTCGGACGTAAATAAATAGCGACGAGACAAGGGCAATTCCTCCTTGGGACTTGGCTAGTAATTATAAGGGTAAATTCTGGCTATTATAACTGTGTTAGCTCGTTTGCTGAGAATATTTAAGCAGGCTTTACAACAACTTGATTTCTTCTAGGTGGGAAATTACTACATCTGCCGATCGCAAATGCGCTGCTGTTTGATGCCAGTAAATGCCTATACACCCTGCTGCACCTGCTTGGCGCGCCATTTCTATATCGCCGATTGAATCGCCTACCATTAATGTCTGACGCGGTTCTACGCCTAAATTTTGGCAAGCTTGAATAAATAAGGCTGGATCTGGTTTGCTCAGTCCTCCTGCATCTACTCCCATCTGCAATTGAATATAATCGTCTAGTTGGTGGGTTTGGACAAAATTGCGAACTCTAGCGGTAGAGGCAGCGGAAAGAATACCCAGTTTTAAGCCTGCTTCTGATAAATATTTAAGTACCTCTAAGCTACCAATAAATAAAGGCGAAGCTGTAGTTCCGATCGCTTTGTCGGCTTCAGCAAAGGCATGACGAGCAATTTCTAAGGCTTCTAGCCATCCTCTACCAGTTTCGGCGATGTAGGCGGCGGCGGCAATTTGCGATTCGTAGCGGCTTGCTACTGCGAGTAGTCCTGTAGGATCGAGTTTATCGCCATTAATACCAAATGCCATTAACAAAGGTTCTCCCGTACCGGGAATTTGGGCATCGATCAGGCGCGATCGCTTTTGTCCTAAGCTACGAATGTAGTTTTCTGAATCTTCTAACGTGCCGTCTTTATCAAAGATAATTGCCTGAATGTTTGTAAATTGCACGTTTTTACAGACTATATTTACCAAAAATCACCTCTTATCAAGAAAAAAAGAGGGAATTTCCCTCTTAAACCAACTAAAAATATTACATTGCTCTATTCTTCAATGGCTGCAGGTATTTCCTCTTCAATAGCTGCGGGGGTTTCCTCTGCAATGGCTGCTGACGGAATATCTTCTTCAACTGCTGACGGAATATCTTCTTCCACCGCTGACGGGATATCTTCGAGCGATTCTTCCTCAGTTAGAGTAATACCTTGCTGTTTGGCAATCATTTGTTCGCGATACTTAGCTGCCATTTCTTCCGCGCGATCGAAGACTAACTGCCGATCTTTGATCATATCGCCTGGTTCTGGCTCTAATTGCTTGGTAGAGAGAGAAATACGTCCTCTTTCTGCATCCAAGTCAATAATCATAACTTTCAACTCATCATTGACGTTGAAGACGCTATGCGGGGTATCGATATGATCGTGAGAGATTTCGGAAATGTGTAGTAGTCCGCTCACGCCACCAATATCGATGAACGCACCGTAAGGCTTGATCCCGCGTACTGTACCAATTACTACTTCGCCGACTTCCAAACGGTTCATCTTGCGCTCTACTAAAGCACGACGATGGCTGAGAACTAGGCGGTTGCGATCTTCATCTACTTCCAAAAATTTTAGCGGTAGTTCTTCGCCTAACAAATCTTCTTTAGGTTTGCGGGTGCTGATGTGCGAACCAGGAATAAATCCGCGCAAGCCTTCAATTCTTACCAACGCACCGCCGCGATTGGTGGCAAATACAGCCGATCGCACTGTAGCATCTTCTGTTTGCAGTTGTCTGACGCGCTCCCAGGCACGCATATACTCGATGCGACGAATCGAAAGCGTTAGCTGTCCGTCTTCGTTTTCATCAGTGAGAATAAAAAATTCTCTTGTTTCGTTAGATTGTAAAACTTCTTCTGGGGCATCTACCCGATTAATCGACATTTCCTGAATGGGAATGTAAGCTGCTGTTTTAGCACCAATGTCAATCAGAGCGCCTCGCGGCTCGATACTAAATACTGTACCTGCGACGACATCTCCTGGACTAAAGTGATAATCATACTTGTCGAGCAGCGCCGCAAAATCGTCGTGAGTAAAGCCGATGTCTAAGGTTGATTGTTTCTGATTGACCATGCTTATGTTTTCCTGATAGTCTCCGTATTTTTTGCCTCCTACGATGCATCTGCACGCCTTAATTGGCGGCAATTTACACCATTTCTTGTCCTAGGCAATTTGCGCTAGTACAAGGCTTTCCTGTTGCGGGTTTGGTTAGCCCGTTGGTGATGGACGGCGATCGCCTGAAAGCTAATTACAACTTACTGTCATTATCCTAGCGTAGGACAAATAAACTCTATTGGCATTAGTATCCAGACCCTTCATTATACCTGAGGAAGAGGGGTCATTTTCATTTTATCTAGGAATAATAGATTGCCGATCGCAAAATTTTTAATGATTAGCCAATTACAGCTTCGCGCTCTACAGCTTCATCGTTGCTTGCTAAATCGTCTAATGTTTCGACAAAATCGCGAATATTTTTAAATTGGCGATATACAGACGCAAACCGCACGTAAGCAACTTCGCTAATAGTTTTTAGTTGCTCTAATACCAAACTACCAATTTCCGAGCTAGAAACTTCGCGTACTGTACGCTGTTGCAGTTCTGACTCAATTTCATCAACTAATGCCTCTAATTTGAGGTAAGTTATCCCTGTTTTTTGGCAAGCGCGGACAATTCCCCGCAGAATTTTCGAGCGATCGAATAATTCGCGATCGCCGTTTTGCTTGACTACGGTAATCGGCACAAATTCAATCCGTTCGTAAGTCGTAAACCGACGCAGGCATTTCAAACATTCCCGCCGCCTTCTAATACTTTGTCCGGCTTCGGTAGAACGCGATTCTAGGACGCGATTATCTGGATGCTGGCAGAAAGGACATTGCATAAACTTCTTGCCAAAGTAGGTAAAAGGGGAATCGTTAAAATCTTGTGTCTGCTCCCCATTTCTTGCCAAAGCATCTTTGGCATTAGAGCTAATATTACAACCGCTGCTACAAGTAGAGTAACAGCGGTCAAGAACGTTTCGATAAAACTGCTAGGGCAATTACGCTCTACTTCTTCTCAATGCGGGGTGGTTCGCGAAAAGCGATCGCAAAGAACAAAGTGCCGATGGCAAGGGCAAGAATCAAAATGTAAGCAACACTTTCCATATCACAAGTTCCAAATGAGCTAGTTATTACTGTTAGTTTACCAAGCAAAAGAAAAGAACGGTCGAGCAAATTACCTACATTCAATGCTGTATGAGTAATTGTTTAACCGTTCTTAACACAGTTACCAGTGATAGACAGTTAACCAGTTAAATCCTCAATCCAATTATTCACTGGTAACTGGTCACTGGTAACTGGTCACTGTTACTAAGCTGCTTCCTTGCGGGCGCGGGTTGTCTTGTCGCCCACTTTTTGGAACAGACCCCATTCGACTTGCTCTTCTAGGTCTGCTTCCACGCCAGCAAATACATCTCGGTAGATAGTCCGAGAACCATGCCAGAGGTGTCCGAAGAAGAACAATAGGGCAAATACAGCGTGTCCGTAGGTAAACCAGCCTCTAGGAGAGGTACGGAATACACCGTCAGAATTGAGTTTTTCGCGATCGAACTCAAAGGGTTCGCCCAATTGAGCTTTACGCGCGTACTTCTTGACTTCAGCCGGATCGTCAAAGGTTTGACCGTCTAAAGCACCGCCGTAGAAGCTAGCAGTAATACCTGCTTGCTCGAAGCTATACTTAGATTCAGCCCGACGGAAAGGAATATCCGCGCGGACAATGCCATCAGCATCAGTTAGGACGACAGGGAAAGTTTCAAAAAAGTTAGGCAGACGACGCACGCTTAACTCTCTACCTTCGCCATCCTTAAATACTGGATGACCTAGCCAACCTTGAGCAATACCATCGCCTTTATCCATCGGTCCGACGCGGAACAAACCACCTTTAGCAGGATCGTTGCCTACGTAGTCGTAGAAGGCGAGTTTTTCAGGAATAGCTGACCAAGCAGCAGATAGGGTTTGACCTTCAGCTACACCAGCTTCAACGCGGCGATCGATTTCTTGTTTGAAATAGTTTTGATCCCACTGATAGCGGGTAGGACCAAATAGTTCAATTGGAGTTGTGGCGTTACCATACCACATCGTGCCAGCAACTACGAACGCAGCAAAGAAAACTGCGGCGATACTGCTTGATAGTACGGTTTCGATATTACCCATCCGTAGGGCTTTGTAAAGCCGTTCGGGTGGTCTAACTGTCAGGTGGAATAAACCAGCGATAATGCCGACAATACCAGCAGCTATGTGGTGAGCCACCACGCCACCAGCATTAAAGGGGTTAAAGCCCGCAGGTCCCCATTCAGGGGCGACTGGTTGGACGCTTCCCGTCAAGCCGTAGGGGTCAGAAACCCACATTCCCGGACCAAATAAACCTGTGAGGTGAAAAGCACCAAAACCAAAGCAAAGCAAACCAGATAAGAATAAATGGATGCCGAACATTTTGGGCAAATCTAAAGCAGGTTCGCCAGTACGCGGATCTCTAAATAGTTCTAAATCCCAATAAACCCAGTGCCAGCAGGCAGCTAGGAATAATAAACCAGAAAGGACGATATGAGCAGCAGCAACGCCTTCAAACGACCAAAAACCAGGATCGGTTGCTGCGCCACCAGTAATGTTCCAGCCACCCCAAGATTGAGTTACGCCTAGACGTGCCATAAAGGGCAGTACGAACATTCCTTGCCGCCACATGGGGTTGAGAACTGGATCGCTAGGATCGAAAATAGCTAGTTCGTATAAAGCCATTGAACCAGCCCAACCTGCAACTAGGGCAGTATGCATTAAGTGTACAGAAATCAATCGTCCTGGATCGTTCAGAACGACTGTGTGTACTCGATACCAGGGTAGTCCCATTGACTACGCTCCTCCAAGGATGAGTTAGTGTCTACAATCGTTAATTTTTCAGCTTTTTGTTATTGCCAATTGCTTGCCGCCAATTCGGTAGTTTGTGGTTAAAACAGCGATCGCGGTTCGCATTGGAAACTTCAAACAAAATGAGAATTATTAAAAAAGTGTAACTATTGACTGACCCGATTGCAAGAGCATCGTATGACAGTGACCAGTGACCAGTGACCAGTGACCAGTTGTTAGTGGGGGGTTGACAGGCTATTCTACTAATAATTGCAGGTTGTTAATTTGGCAGTTGGCTTCGGCGGCACTGAGGCGTTCGATTACTTGCTGGGCATCTATTAGGCGTTTTAAGGTTACTGAGGCGATCGCATTTGGTAGGGGTGCAATTGGCTTAACTTCTACTGTCAAAACTATTTCTTCTACTCGATACAGCCATAACTTTTCGTTTTCGGTCACTAATTTAAGATTCAGGCGTTGAATATCTGGCAGCCGCCGCCAAGCTATTTCGTTCCACAAACCATCGCTTGCCCATACTCTGCCCACTGTCCAGCCATCGGTGAGAAAAAAGTATTTCACTTACTTGTTGAATTAGGAGAAATGTTGGCTGCTGTTTACAATAGCGCGATCTGCCAAATGTAGGAAATAATTGATGGTATGGTGAGCGGGAGATATTAGACGAAGTTTATGTTAATTAATCCCGATCGCGTACCAGATAGTCGCGGTTCTAATTATCCCGAACAATTTAAGCATTTAGTCGCCGGACGGATTAAAAAGCGTTTGGGAAATGCTGCTAATCTGCAGAATTTTGGCGTGAATTTGGTAGAACTTGCGCCTGGAAGTGCTTCAGCGCTCAGACATTGGCACGAAAAACAAGACGAATTTATTTATGTGCTGTCAGGAGAAATTGTTTTAGTAACTGATGCTGGAGAGGAAGTTTTAACAGCAGGAATGGCTGCGGGGTTTGCAGCCGGAGTTGCTAACGGTCATTGTTTGATTAATCGCAGTAGTAGTAAGGCTACATATTTAGAAATTGGCGATCGCACCCCCAATGACAAAGTGAGTTACCCAGATGACGACTTAATTTCCGAATACAGTGCCAACGGCTGGATATTTACTCATAAAGACGGTAGTTTGTATTGAAAGGCAATAATGAAGATATCCACTTACAAGTAGCTAAAAATACCAACTATCTTGAATCAATACTTTTAATTTTAAATATCTTCAATAATTTCTTACTCTTCATTAAAGTCAGTTAGCGTTGATTCTTCATTTTCAATCTCATCAACTTCTGTATCAGTCATAGCTAATTCTTTCTTAGCAAAAACTCTTCTAGCTTTGCGATCGAGGATTTGAAAGATACTGGTTTTGTCATCTTTAATAGCTTCAATGTCTTCTCTTTGTAAAAGAATCATATAGTAACGAGACATTTCCATCATACGATAGGCATATTGAAAAGCGTCTCTAGTGAATTGTCCAGTAGTCACAATCATTACTACATCTGCACCAGTAACAAAGGTCATTCCTACCTCTTTGGCTAGCACATCTACATCAACTCGCTTTGTGTTCTTACACTGAATTTGCCAACGATGGTACACAAAGCGATCTGATGCTGCTAGCACATCAACTTCACCTTGCCCTGTCTCGTAGTCTCGCTTACGCCATTTTGTAAACCGGAGGCTAGTCAGTCTTATCATCCAAATAGCTAATAGTTCAAGAGCTTTGCCTTTTACGTGTTTATCGTTATCATCTAGGTCTTTAATAACATCTTCAAAGCTTCGACTTAACTCAGTTTGAGTTAGCTCTGTCATTTCAGCTATGCTCATTAGCAGACGAGAAACCAAATCATTTCGGGCTTTATCTGTTAATTTGACTTTATTTGGTTTAGCTCCTCTGCCGCTAGTTGTTTTCTCCGTTTCAATTAAATCTACCTCAACTAGGGGAGCGATTACTTCTTGAACAAATGCCTTACTAGAAAATCTAATTTTATAAACGCTAGTAGCATATTTAATAACTTGATTCCAAGGAGTTAAATTACTAACATCCAAGTGCAGCATTGCTAGTAAAAAATATTTTTGTTGGGTACTAAGTGTATAAAGTTCATCAATATAGTCCTTATCTATTTCTAAGATTTCTGAAACTGTATCCCAGTTAATTTCGTACTCCCGCTCAAAAACACTTGCTAATTCTAACCACTTCCGCATCGTGCTAGTATAAATGGCATTTGGTGAGATAGAGTAACCCATCTCTTGCAGTTCATAAGCTATTTGCTCTAGTTGTGGTTGTTCTCCTCTAGCATTAATAGCTTCTATCGCTTTTAACAGTGACATTCCTGTTAAATTTGTCAAAATATGGCGAGCAAACAACTGTACAGCTGTCTCTGGAGCATCTTGATTATCTATCAGATTGTAAGCAAGCTGAGTTAACTTGTAACTTCGATCGTTATTTTCAATTTTTTCAATGATTCGGTAAGCTCGTAAAGACAAAAAGCAGTTCATTGCTAACTTACCAATGTTTGCAGATGCTTTCGTTACGTCTAAGTTTTGTTGGGAGTGATTAGCAAAGTACCTCTGAGCAATTTGTTTCTCTAGCTCATTACGATTAGGTTCGCATTCTTGACAAAGTTTGATAATTTCTAGCAAGCTAAATTTTTCAGGCTCAAACTGATGTCCATAAGTAAACTTAAGTGTCTGTCGATCCATAAACTCATTTTCTTCATCAATAAACGGGAGGCTAAGTTGATATTGTGATGATGACTGCAACATTTTTGCATTCTGTTTAACAGGAGAATCCTCTAGTTTGCATTTGAGTAGTTCAGATATCTTTTGTTTATTAGTTTTTTTGATAGGTAATGGAATTACTACTAAAGGAGCATCAGCTTCAAATCTAAATCTTGAAGCTTGAAGATATTGCAAATCGATTTCAAAAGCAAGCCATTTCCTTTGTAAAGTCTCTGCAACTCGACCAGTCATATTAGAACCTGCGAAGGGATCTAATACTAAATCTCCAGGTTCAGTGCATAAGTTAATAACAAATTCTGGTAATGCTTGTGGGAATCGAGCCGGATGGGGCTTAATATCCTCCTGCTTGCACCGTTTTTGATAGTAGTCGTTAGAAGCAGTATTTGAAGCAGAAATAACATTTACTGGCTGCGTTAGATCATGCACGAGCAACCAATCGAAAGATGCTAAAACTGGCTTACCAATTTCATTAATATTTGGCTCATCTTGTGCGTTGATGATATTAGGTGGAATCGCCCCGCCGCGATCGTTACCAAACTTTTTTGAGATATCGTGACCAGATGGGCGTAACTTGGCATCATAACCGTTTTTCAGTAGGTTTTTCATCGCCTCGCTATATGGGCGTAAGACGTTCTTGTTGTTAGCTTTAGGATGAGGGTCTTTAGACAACCACCAAACAGTATTTACAGCATCTTTTACCCGTTCTCTACGCACTGTAACCCATTCAGCTGGGGTGGGTAGTTTGGCAGGATTGTACCAATATAATTCTTGAGCTAAGTAAAATCCTAACCCTCCTTCTTGAGGAGGTTTGCATAGCTCGATCGCTAGCTCAAAATGATAAAGAGATCGCACAGGGTAGCCCTTGAGCCAACTACCACCAATATCAATGACTAGAGAGCCTTGAGGTTTTAAAATTCTATGAAACTGATATGCAAAGTTTTTAAACCACTCAATATATTTATGAGCCTCAACATTTCCATATTCTTTCTTCCGAACGAGAGCGAACGGAGGTGATGTACAAATAAGGTCAACGCTCTCATCAGGAAGTTCTTGCATTAACTTAAGGCTATCGCCTAAATGAGCCGAACCAAGTTCTGTTGAGTAGTGTAATGAGTTATTAAGATAGCTAAATTGAGTATTTGCTGGTAAGTTTTGCACAAATTATAAAATAATTTAATATTTATTACGATAAGTATGACTAGCTAAATGTATTATATGTAGCAACTAGAAGTTTAGTGTAGTACATACGTTCTGAGTAAGTATAGCTCTGCAAATGGCATTAAATATATACTTGTAGCCCTAATTTTTGCCTTTTCCTCAAGAAAAGAAATAAGAATTGCAAATTGGCTCCCCTTATCTCAATTTTGAGATAAGGGGCTGGAGATGAAAGCTAAACACCGAGCAATAACCAATGTATTCATACAAGAGGTTTAACACTAAGATTGTTGCTCAGTTGAAATTCTTAGAGAATACCAAGTTCTCCACTAATAAGGCGATCGCAAGTTACGAGGAAACCATTTGAGCGGTTTCTGATTTTTCGTTGATTCCTTGAGTACCTAGTTGAATTAACTCGACTTTGTACCCGTTCGGATCTTCCACAAAAGCAATTACTGTCGAACCGTGTTTCATCGGTCCTGGTTCTCGCACTACTTTACCGCCTCGCGCCTTAATTTGCTCGCAAGTGCCGTAAATATCATCAACTCCCAAGGCAATATGACCGTAAGCATCACCCAAATCGTACTTATTTTGTCCCCAATTGTAGGTAAGTTCGATAACGCTGTGGTCTGACTCGTCGCCGTAGCCAACAAAGGCGAGAGTAAATTCACCGCCTGGGTAATCTTTTTTGCGTAATAACTTCATCCCTAGCAAATCGCAATAGAACTTTAGCGACTCATCCAAGTTCCCGACACGCAGCATTGTATGTAGCAATCGCATATTGTTAACTCCAGTTCATTCGTCAGGTTACATTTTTCATTGTAAAAACACGATATAGTGCATCTCTACTAGCCGATCGCATAATTGCTGACATAAGAGGTGCTATTGAGAATGATTGAACAAATAGATACTGCCATTGAATCCATTATCGCTAGAGAAATTCTCGATTCGCGGGGTCGTCCCACAATAGAAGCGGAAGTGCATCTAGTGAGTGGCATAGTGGGAGTTGCTCAAGTCCCTAGCGGGGCATCTACAGGGACATTTGAGGCGCACGAACTGCGCGATGATGATAAAAGCCGCTACGGGGGTAAAGGGGTACTCAAGGCGGTGCAAAACGTCAATGAAGCGATCGCGCCTAAGCTAGCGGGGATGGATGTAATTAACCAAGAATTGCTCGACCGGACGGCGATCGCTCTAGATGGTTCGCCAAACAAGTCAAATCTAGGTGCTAATGCAATTTTGGCAGTTTCTTTAGCAGCAGCAAAAGCTGGGGCAGAATATTTAGATTTACCACTTTATCGCTATTTGGGCGGTCCTTTAGCAAATTTACTACCAGTACCGTTAATGAATGTTATTAATGGTGGCGCTCACGCGGCTAACAATGTAGATTTTCAGGAATTTATGGTTGTGCCAATTGGTGCGCCTTCATTTAGAGAAGCTTTACGGTGGGGAGCAGAGGTTTTCGCCTCTTTGAGCAAAGTTTTAGACGATAAAGGCTTATTAACAGGTGTAGGCGATGAAGGCGGTTTTGCGCCTAATTTGGAGTCAAATCAAGCTGCACTAGAATTGCTAATGATGGCAATTGAGAAAGCTGGCTACAAACCAGGAGAACAAATCGCGTTAGCGTTGGATGTAGCAGCTAGCGAGTTTTACAAAAACGGTCAATACGTCTACGATGGCGTACCCCATGCACCGAGTGAATTTATCGATTATATGGCTCAGTTAGTCGATCGCTATCCGATAATTTCAATTGAAGATGGTTTGCATGAGGAAGACTGGCAAAATTGGCAGCTACTAACGCAAAAAATCGGCAGTAAAACTCAATTAGTCGGCGATGACTTATTTGTAACTAACGCTACCCGCTTGCAAAAGGGAATTGAGCAAAAAGCAGGTAACTCTATCTTAATTAAGCTCAATCAAATTGGTTCTCTGACAGAGACATTAGAAACAATCGATTTAGCTACCCGCAACAGTTTCCGCTCGATTATCAGCCATCGTTCGGGAGAAACAGAAGATACCACGATCGCCGATTTAGCTGTAGCAACCCGCGCCGGACAAATTAAGACAGGTTCCTTATGTCGCAGCGAACGAGTAGCCAAATATAACCGTTTGTTGAGGATAGAAGACCAATTAGGCGATCGCGCCGTATATGCAGGAGCAATTGGTTTAGGACCAAAAATCCTGTAGCGATCGTCATTCACCGCCTGTAGAGACGTAGCACTGCTACGTCTCCACACTGTCAAATCTAGTAGAAACAATTGTGGCAAATTCAAAACAAATTCAGTTGCATCGGAGCATCAGTAATTTCATCCCAAGGTAGGGGTGGTACAGGGACGTTATGCTGTTGGAGCAATTGGTAGAAATGACGAGCATTATTAGGCGATCGCTCCTCAATTGGACAATGAACGAAAAAATAAATCTGCGTTCCTTGACGCAGCCAAGCATCAAGATGAGTAACCCACTCTTCCCAGTAAACTTGATTGAACTGCTGCTGGGGATGACTGATAAAGCGAATCAAACTAAAAGGCGCAGTAACGCTAAACTCTACGGGTAACTTAGGCTTGCGTCTTTCGCTGCTTATTTGTGCTTCTTCTGGCGCATTGTAGATAGGACGCGAATCAAGCAAAACTCGACCGATATTTAATTGCTGTAAAATGGCTGTCAGTTGACTTTGATAAGGTTCGACAAACCAATCAGGATGACGTACTTCTAATGCTAGCGGCGCTTGAGAGTGCGACCAAGCTGCCAAAAACTTTGTTAAGTCATCTAGTAAGTTCGGACTGTAACTAGGCGGTAATTGGGCAAAAATCGGACCTAAGCGATCGCCCAAAACCTGCATCCTTTCCAAAAAATTCAACGCTTCACTAATAGCAGGTGCTAATAAACCTTGATGCGTCAACTCGCGCGGTAATTTTAAGCAAAATTTAAAATTAGTAGGCGTTTGCTCTACCCAACGATTGAGCGTATCGGTATCTGGTATGGCGTAGAAAGTGGTATTACCTTCAACAGCAGTGAGGCGAGCGCTATACAAACGTAAGAAATCGCTAGTACGACTTTTAAGCGGATAAAAGTTACCTACCCAACCTTTATAAGACCAAACAGCGCAACCAATGTGAAAATTCATGTTTATTATTGACTATAGAAGCAATAATTGCCTTTATTCTAGTAGTTCTATTTTTTGACTTTTAATATTGAACAGGGCTAAATTAGAGAATTTGTAGCGTGTCACAAGAAGTAAATCAATCTCCACAACTACCACCTACTGGTGCGATTCAAAACCTACCTCTGTTAGCTTTTGAAAATTGGTTCGATTATCCAGTACGGGCGCAACCTCATCATACAGATTATGCGGGAATGGTTTGGCATGGCTCTTATCTTACATGGATGGAAGAAGCGCGAGTAGAATGCTTGCGATCGATTGGCATAGAATTCGCTGACTTAGTTGCTTTAGGGTGCGACTTACCAGTAGTAGAGCTTTCCATCCGCTATCACCGTCCGATTCAAATGGGTGTGTCAGCAGTAGTCAAAACTCGGATGATGGATGTTAGCGGCGTTCGCATCAATTGGGATTACAGAATTCAGTCAGCAGATGGACAAGAGGTATATGTAACAGCACAAGTGACGTTAGTAGCCGTAGATCGCGAAAAAGGTAAAATTATGCGTCAACTACCACCCACAATGGAAGAAGCCTTAGCTCGTCTTGCTGCTATTCGCGGGGCATAGTTTACAATGTCATCAATGGAAAAACGCCTAGAAGCTTTCCGTCAGTTGCCTCTACGCGCTCAACTATCTTTGCTTAATTCAACTCGCAGTAACTCAATTTTGAGCCAAAATCGGGAGTATATAGAAAGCTTAGAGCGCATTCACCAAGAATGTCTAAACTCTGCAACTCCCGAACAAAAAGCTGCTTACGATCGCTTCGTATCTACTTAAAAGTAGAACAATCCCTGTAGGGTGCGTTTTGAAAACGCACCCTACGATTTAGATTATGTCCAGTACAAAATCCGCCCTTGAGGAAAACGCTTTTTAATCTCGCTCTCAAAAAAGCGGCGTAGCGTCTTCATCGTATCGTTGTCGTAAACGTACTTCGTACCGCCAAACTTGTTGCGCTTGACGCTGCGCTTCTCTTCATCCATATCTAACTGCGTTTTGGGATACCAGTTGAGCAATACTTCTTTCGAGCCTGGTGTAAAGCGGTGCGATATAAGTTCAAAAGTCAAGTCGCAGTCAAAATCAATAGCAGCAGAAATCTCGTCAAATAGCTTGGTGTAGTGCAACTCCCAATCATCCATCAGCATAATTGGGGCGATGACAATACCTACAGGATAACCGCCGCCACCTTGCGATCGCGGTAGTGCTAACTTCCGCAATGCTCCCAGCCTTGCTGATACCTTTGCCGTACCGCCCTCAAATCGCCCTGAAACTGGCGCTGCATTGACGCTGACGCGGCAGCGGGTATGTCCGTTATGCGGCAAATCTAATAATTCATCTACAGCATCAAACTTAGATACCCAACGCAAGTAGCCATCTTCGCGCGTACCGAAGTAGCGGATGCACTCGGCTAAACTACCTGTCAAATGCTCGATGCCTAAAGGATCTGTGTAGCAACTGACTTCAAAACTCTTCTCCTCACCAGGACGCTCGTAGTTCGCCAAATTAGCTAATATCTGCGGCAAGTTAGCATAAACGCGAATCACAGGCGGACCTGACAAACTGCCTGCTAAATAGCAATACTGACAGTGGGCTGGGCAGCCCTCAGCGATGTGAAACTGCCAATCTGCTGATGGTGGTATTGGGCTAAGTTTGAAGGCACTAGGAGGCGCTGTAACTACTGCTAAAGTACGTTTAGCAATATCGTAGGTATCGCGATCGCTCTCACCACGCAAACCTGTGAGCCGATTGCGGGGCAATTCTTCGATCGGCAAACCTTGCGCTTGCATCTTGGTTAAAAGCTGTTGACCCCAAGGTTCTTCTAACGCGGCAGGTGTAAAGACAACGCGCTCTGGCATCCATAAACGGGGCTTTTGAGTATTTAGTTGATCGGGAATATCTGTAACTGTAGTGCCTGAGTTCATTTGATATATGTGTAGAGTGCCAATAAACAGTGACCAGTTATGCAGTTACCAGTGACCAAGTTTGAGATGGGAGTGAATGCACGCATGAAACATACTCTTTGGGAGTATCTTACTGATTTCTCATAGTCACTGCATTGATGCAGCAAGCGGCATAGCGCCGCTTACGCTCATAGAAACTAACTTAGTTTTCCAAAACTTCGCGAATGCGTTGTTCTAAGCGCTCTAAATCGAGTCCGCCTTCATCGCGAGCAATCCGTCTAACTGTCTTATTGACGTTATTGAGATCGAGCAACAAGTCGTGGAGAATTTCTTGTTGCTGGCGCGATTGAGTAACTTCGCGTGGTTCTTGCACTAAGTCACGGACAATAGAATCTTCAGCACGCGAGGCTACAACTGGATCTTTTTGACCTTGAACCTGGACAAACGTACGTCTCCCTGGTCCGCGATCTTCTTCAATAGGAATTACTGCTGTAACCTGATCGGAACGTACATACTTACCAAAACCCAGGTGTACCAATACCGATGACTGTATTCTCATTGCAGCTTTGCATTTCTCTTTCACTACCTTCTATTATCGCGCAGCCACGAACTAGCTGTAAGCTATATCGCAAGCGGCTTTTGCTGCATTTAAGTAGTGTTATCCACCAAGCCTTAATACTTACTACATTAGGGTTCAATCCCAACAGAAAACCTAGTAACTGGTCAAGCCCCAAAGCGGCAATCCGCGCATTACTACCCCATGCGTGAACGCAGGGGCTTAAAATAACGCATTTTTGGTTTCTCTATTAATAAATTAAGGGGCTTGTACCTGTTTAATTACGAATTACGAATTACGAATTACGAATTAATTTGGTCACTGGTCACTGATAAATAAGCCCCGCCGGAGGGATTTGAACCCCCGTGGTACAACTTAGAAGGTTGTTGCCTAATCCACTCGGCCACGGCAGGAGAAGTTAGCTACTGAAATTTAGCTATGTTTCTTGTAACTATGTTACCAGATTATCTGCATTTGCTAAAAGGAAGAACCTGGCTGCTTGAGAAACTCTGCTTCTTCTGGTGTGGTTTTCCGTCCTAAGATTTTGTTGCGGTGCGGGAAGCGTCCAAATCTCTCAATTACAGATTTATGACGCAGCGCATAATCAATTGTCCTAGCACTATCTGGATCGCCTCGTAAAGTTGCAAACAAATCCACGCACCGCTTTTGATCGGCTAGGTTTTCGCTGTGTTCAAACGGCAAATAAATAAACCAGCGCTGTACTGGGAGCAAATCTCGGTCGAAACCTTTGGCAACGGCGTTATTTGCTACAGCTAAAGCTTTGGTATCAGTAGCAAAGCTTTGTGGCGTACCGCGAAACATATTGCGCGGAAACTGATCTAGCAGCAGAAGTAGTGCCAAGCAGCTTTGGGGTGAATCTTGCCAGCTATCTAACTCACCTGTTGCTGCTTGGGTATAGATTGGTAAAAAGCGATCGCTTAACTCTTTGTCAAAGTCTAGGTTTTTGGTAAACCAGAACGATCGCTCTTTACCGTAGTCTGGCAAGTTCGGAGCGCCAAACCAGAACTCTAAAATCTCATCTACTCTTGCATCCATGCTTAACGCAGTGCCAAGCTAGAACGCAATGTAATATCTAAATCGGTATCTGGTTCGATTACTACTACCTCAGCCTTATTTTTGTTACCTAACAGCACGCCACCTAATGCACCCGCACCCGTACCTAACAAAATTTCTTCTGTAGCAATTGCGCGATCGCCTGTTAATGCTCCCAAGGCTGCTGCTGCTGCTGCGCCAACTACTGCACCTTTGATGATGCTTGATGTTTTAGAGCCGCGATTGACGCTAGTTTGGCTAATTACTCTAGAAGTAGCATTAATCGGCTGGCGACGGTTGTACGTAACTAATTCTCTAGCTATAAACTGAGAACCACCGCTAGCAGGTTGAAGTTCGCCTTCAATTGTACTGCCAGCAGGAATTAATACAGTACCGCTTCTATTTACGATATTGCTTGCTACCGTCAAGGTTACAGGCAACCGCTCGTTGGGGCTAACGACAATTTTTTCGGCTTTGTCGTAGCGTACGGGAATAGTAGTACCTGAAGGAATTGTAATTGCGCGATTGTAGATGCTGCTACCACTGCTGCTACCATTTCTTGAAGATGGGAAAAGTTGAGCAGAAACCGGAGCAGTTGTAAATACTGGTGCTGCTGCACTTGTGGTTATTGCTAGTGCCATTAATGCAGCGGTTTTCGATTTCCAAGAATTGATACTAGCCATAGATAACCTTATCAACTAATTACTAATGTTGGGTTGTTAATCACGAAGACTTGTCAGTTATAAAAAGGTTCCTAGCTTCAGATTAGACGGATTATAACTTTTCTTTGATTAGCGCTGATTTTCAGCTTAAATTAAGAATTTCGCGATCGCATCTTCAAATAGCTTCGCTAGACTAAATGCAATCACCAACCGAACGTTACTTGCTATTTGACAGTACAAGTTATCAATTGCTTTCCACGTTTGAATCATGGAATCAAAACGATGCAGAATTTAGGCGATAAATTTGTTTTGGCGATCGCATCTGTGGGCGTAAGTCTAGCGACAATTGCAGCTAGCCCTGTACAAGCAGCTACAGTTACTTACAACTTCGAGCTTAATGTTATAGATGGTCTGTATGCCAAAGAAAAGGGAAAAGGTTCTTTCTCTTACGATGATTCAACCTTGACTGGCAATGGTTTAGAGTCTCTGGGAGTAGATGAAGGATTAGCAGTACAGCTTAATTTCTTGGGTATTGACTACACCGAAGCTGATGATGTCAATGATAATGACGACCCTACAGATGTCGAACCTTTAGTTAACTTTGCTGATGGTAACTTATCGGGTTTAGATTTATCTTTGCTAAAATCAGCCGAGGGACCATTGATATTGATTCGCGATCGCACTTTCGACATTCCTAATTACAGTGGCAGAGAAACTCTCGGCTATGGTTCTGTAAGTTACAGCAAACCAGTACCAGAACCAAGCAGTATTCTAGGTGTCAGTGCTTTAGGTATGGCTTGGCTACTGAGCAGACAAAAAAAGCTACCAGGAAGCAAAAAGTAAGTTAATCTGCAAAGCTCGCTTGGCTTACATCCAATTTAATTACGAATTACGAATTACGAATTACGAATTATCTTGTCAAGGCTTTTCTAAACCTAAAACCCTTGCCTCAATTTCGTCTACAGTGCGCGGATCGGTTGTGAATGTCACCCAACCTTCACGGGTGGAGTGACGCGGCAAAAAAGCAATTTGAAATTGGGCATTTTCTTGTTCTTTACCGCCACTATTGAGGGTAACTTCAATTTGTACGCCTTCTGCTGTGGTATCGCCGCGATTAATGGCATTTACAGGCACGATAAAGCGATCTTCTGCTTGTGCTTGGGTTGTACCTAGCTTAATTTCAATATTCGGTGGAGCTTGGCTATAGGTAGCGCCATCGTGGACTAGATAACCTAGTGTAGTTATAACTAAAACTAGGCTAATCGCAAAAACAACCCACTCTAACCAATTTTTTTGTAATTTCTTCATTGCAACAGCAGTCTCCCCGCAGAAGCGCCTAACGTAGCAGCAACTCCTAGCACAATAGTTTCCGATAAACAAACGATCGCACTGGTATCGTCAAAACGCCCAAATACCCATAAAATAGCTGCTGAGACAACTAAAGCGATCGCATAAGTAATTACTGCACCGCTCAATACATTTTTTATGCCTCGGCTTTGACTAAAGCTTTGCGCTCCATTAAAGTTGCTATAAAACAGGATTATCGTCCCTAACAGCATCGATAGTAGTGCCATCCCAATCAACTTGTAAGGATTAGATTGAGTAGCAATAATAAAAATTTCTTCTGTAGGGGCGACGTTAGCTGCAAATAACACCGAGCCACAAGTTGCGATCGCAAGTTGCCCTGATATGTCGCTACCTTCTAATGATAAAAATGGTCCTGAGTGAGATTGAGCTTGCGATGGTTCGTTTTCCATGCCTGTATCTCCCGATTTGCTGTCGCCACCTAGCTGTGCAGTCCCAACAGAAACCCCAATAGCTACTGTCATAGATTCTGTGGCAATTTTGCCGACAACTTCGCTGATAGGCAAACTGAAAGTTAGTTGCCCCAATAGCCAAAGAACTACTGTAGAAATGGCAATACCAATGCCCATTTCTTCTACAGAATCAATTGCTACTTCTGCGGGGCTAGCATCGCACCTCAAACCCCCATAGCGGTTGTACCCTAACAGCAGCGTAAAGGTGGCTAAAACGTACAATAGTAGCCGGACAGGATGCATTGTATAGCCAGCCCACCAGACCTCCATTGTATAGAGCAGAGGCAAACTAAATAGCAACCCGCCAACAATACCGCGCAAGTATTCTTGCACCGATCGCCCTACCGAGCGTTCTTGTCGATTGCGATTCATGAAAATACACAGAGAATGTAACGAAGCGTAAAGATTAAATTTATACTTCGCTTTTGATTATTTATCTTTAGCGTTCATCCTACATCCTTCTGCTGACTCATTTCTTTTTTCGCGTAAATACGTCAGTAAACATCATTACTAAACCACCAATGAAAATGGCGATCGCAGTTCCGCCAGCAATTAAATCTAAAGTATGGGTATCCATGAGTTTTATGTAAAAATATGTACCTAAAATTTAAAAGTCAACACCGCGCTTGAGTTCTGCGCCACTATTAGCATAATGTTTGTGACAAAAAACTTCAGAATGCACTCCAGCTAGGTCAAAATAAGCAGGTGGATTGTGGCAGCGTCCGGTAATGAGAACTTCTGTATCGCGGGGTTTGCGTAACAAAGCTTGAACGATAGGATTTTGGTCGAGCAATTCTAAATCGACTGTGGGATTGAGTTCATCGAGGATAATTGTTTTATACAAACCAGAAGCGATCGCGGCTCTAGCAATTTCCCAACCTCGTTCGGCTTCTACATAGTCTAGTTCCTGTTGTTGTCCGCGCCAAACGATCGCATCGCGTCCGCACCTTTGATGATCGACTAAATCGGGGTAACTTTGTCTTAAAGCGGCGATCGCTGCATCTTCTGTGTAACCGCTACCACCTTTAAGCCATTGCATAATTAAGACGCGGTGCGACTTATCTTGACTAATACCTCTACCAATTGCTTGCAGCGCTTTACCCAAGGCGCTTGTAGATTTGCCTTTTCCTGCACCAGTATATATCTCGATGCCAGAAATGCCTTGAGCAGCAGCGGTAGGATGGTAGTGAGGTTTCATTTCCGAGTGCAAGTCAGCAATATCTAGTAGTTGTGGCGGCGCACCTCTACCTGTGGCGATGATTTCCAAATCTTCCGGCTTAGATTTGAGGACTTTTACTACTTCATCTACTGCCAATAAGCCTAAATCGAGCATCGGGTTGAGTTCGTCTAAAACTACCACCGAATATAAGCCAGAAGCGATCGCACCTTTCGCAACATCCCAACCGCGACTAGCTTCTTGGCGATCGAAACGGGTAATTTCATCTTTACCAAAAAATTCCGATCTACCCGTACGTACTTGATCGATCAGATGGGGAAACCCTTGTTGCAATGCTTGAATTGCGCCATCTTCATCGTAAGCGCGATCGGAGCCTTTAAGAAACTGTAGGAGTAATACGCGGGTAGCGCTGCGGCTGTGTATTCCCAAGCCAATCGAGCGCAACACTACTCCCAAAGCTGCTTGTGACTTGCCTTTACCTGCGCCGTCGTAAACGTGAATTTGACCTACGCCTCGCTCTTGACGCAACTGCGCTGTGCGAATGCCGATACCATTTCTGGACATGGATATTTTAGGAATTGAGTTTAGCTTTTTATCTTAGCGCCTGATAGCAGCTAATTTTTTTCAAACTGGATAAGTCCTAGATATAATTGGAAGTAAAATAGCAAACGCCGTCGCAGCTTACAACTAAAGTCTTTTAAGTCCTGCTCGCCCTTCTACCTTCTAAGTTGCTGATGTTTGCCTTAAGTACAAATATTTTGGCGGTGAATGGTTCTTTTCCGCTTTCGCAGTCAGACATTTTACTGCGGTTGTTTTCTGTCTTGCTGCTGATTGCTATTAACGCCTTTTTTGTGGCTGCGGAGTTTTCGCTTGTTACCGTTAGGCGATCGCGCATTCATCAATTGGTAGAAGCTGGCGATGCTGAAGCACTAGCTGTTCAAGGTTTGCAAAAAAGTATAGATCGCTTGCTATCTACAACTCAGCTAGGAATTACGCTTTCGAGTCTAGCTCTAGGCTGGATTGGCGAAAGTACGATGGGTATATTGCTAGCAACTTGGATTAAGCATTTACCCTTAGCTGCGGGAACGCGCAATATTGTGACTCATTCTATTTCTGTTCCTGCGGCTTTTCTTTTGGTTGCTTACTTGCAAATTGTTTTAGGCGAATTATGTCCTAAATCGTTAGCTTTATTATACCCAGAGCAGTTAGCGCGGTTTTTGGCTCCGCCTGTAAGAGCGATCGCTCGTTTATTTAATCCGTTTATTTGGGTAATCAATCAATCTACTCGTTGGCTGCTGAGGCTAGTAGGGATAAATTATACAGGACAAGGCTGGAGAACTCCTGTCTCGCCAGCAGAATTGCAGCTAATTATTGCTACAGAACGCGAATCTACAGGCTTAGAAGCAAGAGCTAGAGAATTACTAAATAATGTATTTGAATTTGGCGATGTCAGGGTAGCTGAAGTGATGGTACAGCGCAATAATATTGTTTCTTTGCCAATTAATGGTACTTTTGAGTCTTTATTGCAAGTAGTCACAGCTACAGGTCATTCTCGCTATCCTGTGGTTGGTAAATCTTTAGATGATGTTTGCGGCACAATTGAGTTTAAAGAACTAGCAAAATTGTTAGTTTCGGGGAAATTTACCCTCTCAACGCCTTTAAAACAGTGGATCCGTCCTGCAAGATTCGTTCCTGAACATACGCCGTTGAGCGAACTATTGTCGATGATGCAGCGATCGCATTTATCAATGGTAATGATCGTTGATGAGTTTGGTGGGATTGTAGGCTTAGTAACGATTCAAGATGTAATTGCCGAAATTATTGGCGATACAGGCGAACCTGGAAGCAGCGATGAGTTGATGATTGAAAGCTTGGACGAAAACACCTATTTAGTTCAAGCGCAGCTTAATTTAGAAGATTTGAACGAGTTATTAGACCTGCATTTGCCTTTAAAAAACGAGTACCAAACTTTAGGCGGCTTTTTGCTCTACCAGATGCAGAAAATTCCAGCAATCGGCACTACTTTCAAATACGAGAACTTAGAATTTACAGTTGTTTCAGTAGAAGGACCGCGCTTGCACCATATTAAACTTCATCGTCAGGCGTAGATTGTTTATATACACGAAACCTGTTGCACAAATAATAATCGTGTAGGTTTTCATCTGCGTACTCTACGAGAAGGCTGCGCCTACATCCGCGTTTATCTGCGTTCGTCAACAAATATATGCAACAGGATCTTGCAATCCCAGTTCTTTAAAAGCAGCTAAACGTAATTGACAAGAATCGCAGACACCACAAGCTTTATCACCTCCAGCGTAGCAAGACCATGTTTTTTCCCAAGGTACGCCTAATTTATTGCCAAGTTGGATAATTTCTGTCTTTTTTAAGTCAATTAGGGGTGTAACAATTTTAATTGCTTCGCCTTCGCGTCCTTGTTTAGTCCCCAAGCGGAAAACTTCTTGCATGGCTTGGATGTAGTCAAGGCGACAATCGGGATAACCAGAGTAGTCTAGAGCATTGACACCAATATAAACGCGCCCAGCATCAATCGTTTCAGCATAAGCTAGAGCAAAGCTAAGAAAAATTGTATTTCTAGCGGGGACATAGGTAACGGGAATATCTGCGCTCATTTGAGCTAGCGATCGCTCTTGAGGTAAATCTATCTTGTCATCAGTTAGCGCCGAACCACCCCAAGAACGCAAATCGAAGCTGACTATTTTGCGATCGATAACACCTGCGGACTGTGCAATAGCGATCGCCGACTCTAATTCTTTTTGATGTCTTTGCTGGTAATCAAAAGATAGAGCATAACATTCATCGCCAGATGCGATCGCGCTATAAAGTACCGTTGCTGAATCTAAACCACCAGATAATAAAACAACAGCCTTCACGTTCAAATACCATCCTATTAAATCGGCAAAGCTATCTCGTATTTTAAGCTGTGGATGTTTTTGCCTGCGAGACTTTGCCGAATATAACTTTTACTTAGCAAGTCCGTGTTCTAGAGCAAAGCGGACTAACTCTGTGCGACTATTTGTACCTGTTTTACTAAATAGACGGCTGACGTACTTTTCCACATTGCGGACGCTAGTTTGCAGGCGGCGGGCGATTTCTTTATTCATTAATCCAGCAGCAACCAAATCTAGAACGCTTTGTTCTCTGGGTGTGAGATCGATTTTGATTGGTGAAGGAGTCTGAGCGATCGCACTTTTCTGTGTCAACAAGGCTTTAATTTGGGCAATCTGATTGGCAAGTTCAGTGATATCTGGTGTTTCGCCATTTTCCGTCGATCCTGTGGTTGTAGTGCGCCGCTCTAGCAAATTTTCCACGATTGCTACTAATTCATCAGGATCGAAAGGTTTGGGTAAATACGCATCGCAACGTGCTTGATAGCCTTGAATGCGATCGCTTGTCATCCCTTTAGCAGTTAGAAATACTACAGGTAAAGCCTTAAACCTAGGATCGTCTCGCAGTTGTTTGAGAAACTGATAGCCATCTACTTGCGGCATCATGATATCGGAAATTACCAAGTCTGGGGTATTTTGCTGCATCAAATCCCAGCCTTCACGCGCATTGCTGGCGACTTGGACGTTGAAACCGCTTTCTTGCAAGTAGTCTTTGACTGCTTCGCGCAATCCTGGTTCATCATCTACCAGTAAAAGTTGTGCTGACGACATTGATTGTATCCCTAGACCTTACTTCTCAATTTAGCGAAAATCTGACCGTACAGCTAGCGATCGCCATTTGACAGTGACCAGTAACCAGTGACCAGTGACCAGTTAATTCCTATATTTGAAAGATAGGGGATTTAAATGATTAATCTATTTCTTTGTTCTCCACTGGATAATTTGGGGCTTGTATTTACTACTAGCTGGTCGATGTTATTTGCAGAGTATCTAGATAGTTTTGGCGATCGCCTTTATCTTTCCAATTAACTTTGAAAGCTATTGAATACTGGATTTTCTTCTGTTTCTGGATCGATCGGCTTCCCACTCTCCTCACTCTATCAACTCACCAATATTAAAATCTATTCTGATCCAACCTTTAAGCCTGCGTAGATTGTCAAGCAGGAGTAAAGGAATTTGCCAGTGATGTACCATCAAAAAGGGTAGGGGGTCACTAAGTTCAAAAATTGCGTCTTTCCCCTGCAAAATATTTCTTACCCAGGTTTGTAATTGCTTTGACGATCTAATCTCATTCAGCCGCCAAAGTTCGTGGTACAGCCAATAGGTAGGCTTACTATTAGGAAGCGGTTGCAAAGGTTCAGCTAGAGGTTTTTTATCGAGATAGGCATCTGCTACGCCTGAATGGTTGTAAAACATTGTAATGGCGGAGTGAGTGCGGGGGTTACACTCGATCGCGTAAGGAGTTCCGTCTTCTGCTTCAATAAAGTCAAAGGACAGTTGCCCAGTACGTCCCAGTTCTTTGGCAAAATGACTCGTCCATTCCATGATTTTAGGCTTGTCAACATTTTCGTAGTTAACTTGAAAGGCGGATGACTCACAGCAGCAGTACATTCTTGTCTCTCCGTCTCTGACGGTACTGTGAGTGCAGTATTCCTTTCCAGGAATGAATTCCTGCATAATCCAGGGATTCTCCTCGCTTATCGGCAGGCTCTTGACAAACGCTGCTGTTTGTGACTGTGTATCGCAAGGTAGCTTAGTGAGATCCAAGCGACGCACTTGGTCGTAGGGAATGCTTTTGAGGATGTACTTATTCTTCTCGTTGGTAAAGTCGAAATTGAGGACTTGTTCGGGGTTGGTGATGAGGAAGGATTTGGGAACTGATAACGAGAAACTTCGCGCCCTTTGGGCAAAGGCAAACTTGTCATCTAGCATTTTTGTGACGTCAGCATCGAAGTGAAAAAACTCTACATCGTTTGGTAGCGGTGGTTTACCTTGCAAGTCATAGTAGATGACAGCGAAAATGGCTACTGGGATAAAAAAATCGATCTTTTCTTTGATGGCGATCGCGTGTAGGGTTTTAACGTAGCCTTCTAAATCTTTGCTTGGATCGGGGACGGTGTAAGAGGCAGCAACAGCGTTGGAATATTGATTACCACTTAACCAGTATTTCTCGGTATCAACTACAATCGCCCGATGCCCAGCGGCGTGAAACGATCGCGCTAGTTGAAGGGTTTTGGTCATCCTAGTGCCAGCGATCAAGATATTTTTGGCATTGGGGTTGAAAACAACTGGCTTTTGGAATGGTCTGCTAAAAAAGTTCCATAGCAGTGATATGAAGACGACGATGCAGTTAAAGGGGAATGCGATCGCTAATAATGCAAGAGTGCCTAAGTTTTGGAATAGGGCAAAAATACGTGCTATCGGTTGCGATTGGCTCATTAGCTTTAAAAATTTGACTGGCTTGAAGATTAAAATTAAATCGTTATTTTTATATTGTTCGTTGATAATTAATTTCAGTCACTTACCTGCACGATTTTCCCGATGTTGAAATCAATCCTTACCCAACCTTTTAATTTTTGCAAATTGTCGAGTAACAGTAAGGGAATGTGCCAGTGATGTACCATCAAAAATGGTAGAGGGTCGTTAACATCAAAGATTGCATCCTTTCCGCGCAAAATGTTTTTAAACCACGTTTGCAACTGCTTTAACGATCTAATTTCATTCAGTCTCCAAACTTCGTGATAAAGCCAATAAGTAGGCTTACTATCAGGAAGCGGTTGCAGAAGTTCAGCTAGAGGTTTTTGACCGAGATAGGCATCTGCTAAACCTGGATGGTTGTAATACATTGTAATTGCCGAGTGAGTGCGAGGGTTGCACTCGATCGCATAAATCGTTCCATCTTCTGCTTGAATAAAGTCAAAAGAAATTTGTCCGGTAAGTTGTAGTTCTTTGACAAAATGACTTACCCACTGCAAAATTTCAGGCTTGTCAACGTTTTCGTAGTTGACTTGAAAAGCAGATGATTCGCAGCAGCAGTGTACCGTTAATTCACCATTTCTAACTGTGCTATGGGTACAGTATTCTTGTCCGGTGATAAATTCTTGCAAGATCCAAGGGTTGTCTTTACTAATTGGCAGATTTCTAACATGAATTGCCATTTTTTCAAGCGACTCCATCGGTAGCTTGGTAAGATCTAAACGGAAAACAGGGTCATAGACAATACTTTTAAGAATGTACTTATTCTTTTCGTTGGAAAAGTCGAATTTAAGAACTTGTTCGGGGTCTGTAATTAAATAGGCTTTCGGGACAGATAGCGAGAGACTTCGTGCTTTTTGGGTAAATGTGAACTTGTTATCTAGCATCTTCATCGTGTCAGCATCGAAGTGGAAAGTCTCGCAACAGCCTGATAACACTGGCTGGCGCTTGGAGTCAAAGTAGTCATTGGCGAAAATGCCTACCGGAACAAAAAAGTCTATGTTTTCTTGTTTGGCGATCGCACGTAGGGCGATTGTGTAGCCTTCTAAGTCTTTGATTGGATCGGGAACTGTGTAAAAGCCAGCAACAGCGTTGGAAAATCGATAACCACTAAACCAGTTTTTGTCGATGTCAAATAAAATGACCCGATGCCCAGCAGCGTGAAACGATCGCGCTAGTTGAAGGGTTTTGGTCATCCTACCGCCACCAATCAAGATATTTTTGGCATCGGGGTTGAAAACAACTTGCTTTTGGAATGGTTGGCTAATCAAATTCCACACCAAAGCAGATAAAACGACAATGCAGTTGAAAGGAAAAGCGATCGCCAGTAGTGTCAGAGTACCTAAGTTTTGGAATATGGCGAACATCTTCTGCATGGTAGGGGTAGAAAAAATTAGGGGAAAGGGCAAGGAAGGGGCGAAGGGGAAGGGTAAGAACCATTCCTTTTCCCTTTCACCTTTTACCTTTTCCCAGACATTGGCTTCTACACTCGTCGGATAATCGTTAAACCATCACGAACTGGTAGCAGCACTTGCTCGACGCGGGGGTCATCTGCAACAATGCGGTTGAATTGTGCAATCGCTTCTCCGTTGGGGGTGCGTTGTTCGGCAGGTAGATACACTTGTCCTTGCAACAAGGTGTTATCTACGCAGATAAACCCGTTTGGTGCTAGCAGTTGGGTATCTAGCAGCATATTGAAGTATTGCACGTACTCTCGCTTATCTGCATCGATAAACACTAAGTCAAATGACTCTTGCGTGGCTGCTAGCTTATCTAAAGTTTCTAACGCCCCACCTAACTGCACGTAAATTTTGCTGCCGTGAGGGGATTTTTGAAACAATGCTTGAGCAAATTCAGCTACATAAGCATCAACTTCGCAAGCAACCAATCGCCCGTCTTCTGGTAACGCTTCCGCCATTGCTAGCGCTGAATACCCCGTAAACATCCCAATATCCAACACTTTTTGAGCGCGTGTCATGTAGATAAACATCTTCAGAACTTGCCCTTCCAAGTGTCCTGACAGCATCTCCTGTTCTAACGGGCGTACTGTAGCACCATCAGAAAAACGCTGGTTCCATGCTTCAGTGCTAGTTTTTTGGGCGATCGCTTTTAGCGCGGATGATTCAGCAGTAGTACATTCATCTAGGTATGGATCTAACCCCGCAGCCAGCCGAAATGCTTGCTGCAAAGAATCTACTACTGTGGCGGGCATATTTGGTTCTTTTTCTACTAGCCGAATAGTCTCTTCTAGCTGTTCGACTAAAATGCCCAAAGGCGTGACAGGTCTAGGGGTTTGCTGACTTGCCACCTCAGACATTATTACCACTCCCTACCAAATCGCGATCGCTACTACCAGCATAAGCATCTACCCCAGCACCCGCGCGTGGGTAAGTAGCACAAATTTGCTTGTGCTGCGCTAAAGCAGCATCTAGTTCTTCACGCGTGAGATCGTTGGCAAAGAAGCATTCACCAATAGGCTTAGGCATTGCTGCGCGTTGCAAACCGTCTCTTGTCTGCGTAATTGACTGCGTTGCGTGCCATAGCAAGTCGCCTGTTAATAGGGGATGATCTAAGGCTAGACCAACTTGGCTCATCAATCCTAAAATGCGATCGCGATCTGCATCAGTAATATATCCGCGTTTGGCAGCGATCGTTGCTGACAATGCCATGTCAATATTTACTGCATGACCGTGAAATAGCGGTACAGCAGGGGCAAGTTCTAACGTTGGACTCCAAGTATGTCCGTAGGCAATTACCCGATCTAGGTCTATTTCATGCAGGTTAGGAGTCTCTAATTCCAGCATGGTCTTAATTGACTCATAAGTAACGCGATGGGCAACTTCTTGCAACTTAGGAGTAGCATCAACATTGCCAAAATGCGTATTGAGTAATTCTTCGCCATACTCGCACAATAACTCAAATACTTCCCTATTCGAGACTACGGCAATTTTAATTAGTTCTGCCATCCCGTTGCGAACTTGGTCTGTAGGTAAAGTTCGCAAGAAAGAGAAGTCAAGTATGACTTGCTTCGGTGCGTGGTAAGCACCCAGACGATTTTTCAGCTTGCCGTGATTGACAGCTACTTTAATAGCCACCCCAGCATCGACTAAACCGATCAAAGTTGTCGGAACGCGAATGTAGTTTGTCTTGCGACGATATGCAGCACAAGCAAAGCCTGCTACATCTGTAATTAAGCCTCCTCCAACTACCAAAACTGGTTCTTTGCGGACTAAACCAAAGTCGGCAAAGGCATCAATTATTGACGAGAAGGTTTCTAAGCTTTTAGCAGGTTCGCTAATAGTTATCGCAAAGATAGTAAGGTCAATGTCGTAGTAATTGAAATACGACTTAATTTGCTCTCCATATAGACTATTTACATTGGCATCAACAACAGCCAAGCACCTGCCAAATGACTTGTAACTATTCGCTATTTCTGGGTTTTCTAGAGCGAATGCTCCGTTAACATAAACTAGGCTAAATTCAATTTTTTCATAGCCTTCTACATGAAATGCTGTTTCGGTTGCTTCAAATTTTGCTTGGACGTTACTCATCCTTTTCTCTACCTTTAATTGACGGGGTTTACTACAACAACACAATTTGCGACTGAATTATTAACCTTTCAGCCATTTCGTTGCTTGAAACCGCGAATAGACGAAAATACGAACTTTAATGAACTCTTCAAACGAAAACGAGGAAACCAGTTCAAGAATGCCCTTAACTTGAGCCATTGAAGACAATAACGGTAAACTATTTGTAGAGTATTACCCGTTTATTCCATGCGAACAGTGCCAAAAGAGGTAGAAACAAAAAAAACAGAAAAATTTATCATTTATCTAGGTAACAAATATAACAATTTCCTAGCTTATTCTGCTAGTTTAAGCATTAATACTTAGAGCGTTTGAAATTAGTTTAAGTATTAATCATTGATACTTAAAAAATAGATAGATCTAAGCAAGTATTATTGAACGTTTGATAAGAAATTTCTATGCAATTACGTGCTTGTTGATAGTTATTTCTATCTTATTTAGACAACAGCGATCGCCACCAATCAGCATGATGCAGATACCATGCAACTGTAAGCCGCAAACCCTCTTCTAGAGAAGTTATAGGAGTCCAGCCTAGATGGTTGTAAATTTTCTTAGTATTAATTGCGTATCGGCGATCGTGTCCCAATCTATCTTTAACAAAGGTAATTAAATTGTGGCTGGGACTAACTGGCAAATTTGGGGCTAATTCATCCATTAAGTTGCACAAAATGTTAACTAAGTCAAGGTTTCTAACTTGATTATTACCGCCAATATTATAAGTTTCACCTATTTTTCCACGATTAATTACTGCATCTAAAGCAGTGCAATGATCCTCTACATAAAGCCAATCGCGAATATTTTGCCCATCACCGTAAATAGGTAGATTTTTCCCTAATAAAATATTGATACAGATTAAAGGAATTAGTTTTTCTGGAAATTGAAATGCTCCGTAATTATTAGAACAATTAGTCACAATTACTGGTAAATTATAAGTGCGATAATAAGATTTAACTAAATGATCGCTGCCAGCTTTAGAAGCAGAATAAGGACTACTAGGATTATAGGCTGTAGTTTCAGTAAAAGCGGGTTCGCTCTGGTTAAGGCTGCCATATACTTCATCAGTAGAAATGTGCAAGAATAAAGCTCTATTTGTAACTTTTACATTCTCTAAGTATTGACGAAAAGCCTCTAATAAAGTAAAAGTTCCAACTAAATTTGTTTGGATAAAAGTGTTCGGTTCTACGATTGAGCGATCGACATGAGACTCGGCGGCAAAATGAGCAATTGTGTCGATATTTTCAGTGACAAGTAAGTTATCTATGAGTGCGCGATCGCATATATTTCCGCGTACAAAGCGAAAATTATTTTTTCCTTCTAACCCTGCCAAATTCTGCAAATTTCCAGCATAAGTTAAGGCATCTAGAACTACTATGCGATCGCACTGATAGCGATCGCACCAATAACGCACAAAATTCGCGCCAATAAATCCCGCACCGCCAGTTACCAATAACCGACGGGGACTTGAGAGCAAGTTTGTCACCTCCTCCTCCTAAATACTATTAATAAGTTAATCTGCAGTTGGTTCAGAATTGCTTGGCGGTGTTTGAGGTGTTTCTGTACCTTGAGGTGAAGGTGTTAGCTGACGAATAGGGGTATCTGGTGTTTGGATAGGTTGAGGTGTATTCCTTTGTACAGGCGATGGTAGAGGAATACTTGTAGGTGCTGTTAAAGGCGTGCGCTGGCGAGTATTTGTATTTCTCTCTATTGGTGTGGGCTGCGGTGTAGGCACAATGATTCTGCGTTGTCGAGGTGTTAGCGTTGGTTGCGGCGTATTTTGTATAGGTGTTACTCGCGTTTTTGGCGGTGTAGTTCTACGTATAGGTATTGTTGGCTTTGGTTGTGGAATATTTATGTTGCTGGGCGTTGATGTAGGTTGCGGCGCAGTTCTGCGTGTAGGCGTTACTGGAGTTGGTTGCGGCGCAGTTCTGCGTGTAGGTTGCGTATTGTTAGGCGTTGGTTGAGGTTGTGCTTGGGCGCAAGTTTTAGCATCGTAATCAAACTTGAGATTAAAGCTGTAATAACTAGGTTTAGCAGTTTTTCCAAATCTGACATTGCTTACATACCTTGTTGCTTGAGCAACGTCTGCTGGTCCCGTTTTACTAATTAACCTAGGATTGGAGACAATTTTACCTTCAGGGCTAACTACAACACCGACGATCGCTACTCCACCATCTAGCTTGCGATCGCAAGTTTCCAATTGGTTCCTAATTGGTGGTTTGATTATGGCATTGGGGTATTGGGCAAGGACTCTAGCGCGTTGTGCTTCAAATCTATCTAAGTTATCTAGTGCAGTTCTTGTTGCCTCTGATGGCTGGTTAGATACATTAACATTGCGGCGCTGTTGTCTGAGTGCTTCTACCAATCCTTTTCTATCATCAAGCCGAGGATTTGCTTGTGTAGGAGGAGTATTAGAGCGATCGCTTTGTTGCCTTAGTGCTAACCTCAGTTGTTCGCTAGTCATACGACTAGATCCAGTTTGCGGCTGAGTAGTCGCACCCGATTGATTGCGCCTTCTAATTTGCTCTTGCAAAGCTAATAATTCTTTCTTACCCCGATCTGGTAGTCTATTCGCCTGAATTGATGGATTATTCTCAGCAGTCGTGCTACTTTCCGGTGTTTGCTGTGGTGTAGGTTCGGTTGCATCAGCAGGTACAGATAGATCGGGAGTCAAACCACCTGGTAGCCCATTATTTCTAGATAAACTATTGGGTTGCCCGTTATTTATAGGCGAATTTAATGGTACTTGAGGGGGCGAAGGCAAAGTTGTCACAGGGGAGGATTGCCCGCTAGGAGGTTCTACACTAGGGATATTTCCTTCAGGAATTGGTCTATTAGGTGGCGTACTGGGGATATTTTCGTAAGGAATAGGAGCAAACGAGACACTATTTTGTGGTGGTGGGGGTAGGGGAACGCGATACGTTTGCGTCGGTGGCGGTGGATTTTGGGCTGGAGGAAGAGTGTAAACAGGCGCAGCACCAGGCGGCAATTGTAAAGGCGGTAATACGCTTGTCTGCAATGGCGGTGGAGGGGGTAGAGGTGGCAACGCGCTAGGCTGATTCGCAAAATCTGGTAGCGCCGTATCCGCTGGATTAGGAGTTTGTGGCAGACGACTTTGTTCTTCAGGAGTCAATTGCACAAGCCCGACAGTTCTTTGCGTTGGAGACTTTGCTGCTTGGTTTAGTGGCAAGCCTGGTAAAACTGCCCAAAGTAATCCATGAATACCTAATGAGCCTAAGACAGCTAAACCAGTTGTAGATAGAAAATTTTTATTAGTAGAGGCGTAACGCATAATAAATTGGATTAAACAGCAGGTTTTTTAATGTATAGACGTAGCACTGCTACATCTAGGTCATCGCGCCAGTAAATTATATTTTGGTCTTATGTAAATTATTCGTTTTCGATGTTAGCGCGACTGGTTTTTAGCGATCGCGCTCGTTGCACAATAAGTAACGAAAAGTAGGGTAATTGTAACTGCGGGCGATCGCGTAAGTCATTATATACCTTCATATCTGGTAAGGTGGCTCGTTCGATGACGTAGCTATTCTCTAATAAATTGCGATCGCATAGCACCTGCCATACTTGTTCGTACACGGAACTTACTTTCATTAGCACTACTACATCCGCCCAATCTAATACAGCTTCTAATTCGCCCATTTGATAAATTGCTGGCAAAACTACTAATTTTTCGCTGCGAATTGTCAAAGGTAAGCCCAATACTGATGCTGCTGCCATTGGCGAACAAACTCCAGGAATTGCTTTGACTACAGATTTAGGATGCATTTGCTGCAATGTTTGTGCCAGATAGCTAAAAGTGCTGTAAAAACTTACATCGCCTTCGCAGACAAAAGCCACATCTTCACCTTGTGCTAAGTAATGCCAAACTTGCTGTGCTGCTAGCTGCCATGCTGCTTCTAGCACCGCCATATCTCGGACATAAGGAAATTCTAATGCTAGCTGTAGTTGCTCGGAACTAAGCCAAGGAGAGACAATTTGTTGAGCGATACCTGGTTTGCCTTGTAAGCCAGTCGGAAAGGCAACTATTCTAGCTGTTTGCAGCGCTTTTAGTCCTTTAACTGTAATCAATTCTGGATCGCCAGGACCAACACTAATCCCGTACAAAGTACCAATTTCCACAACTTAACTAAAACCAAAACTCCAAAATATCATCAACTTGCCATACTATCTCTAAGCTTTGTCTTGGCATATTCTTAACTCAAGACTCAAAACTATTCCCAATGTTACCTACAGTTATTTTGCCAGGATATTTAGAAGGTGCGATCGCCTACTTACCGCTTCAACAATCTTTACAAAATTTAGGTTTTCCTACTTTTACAGTACCGTTGCGCCGCCGCGATTGGTTGCCGACTTTGGGAGGAAGACCTGTTACGCCAATTTTGCAGCAATTAGACCAAACTGTAAAACTTGCCTTAGCACAATCGTCAACTGGGCAGATTAATCTGATCGGTCATTCAGCAGGTGGCTGGATATCGCGCATTTATCTAGGAGAAAAGCCTTATTTGGGGTGCAACGAGCTAAATTTAATTGCTCCTGGCAACGCTCATCATCATATTGCGACTTTACTTACTCTAGGTACGCCGCACATTAGTCAAGAACGTTGGACGCGGTGGAATTTGGACTTTGTAAATGACAACTATCCAGGGGCTTTTTATGCTGGCGTTCGCTACGTTTGCGTTGCCGGAAAAACCATTTTTGGCGATCGCCGCCCAGGTAAATGGCTAGCCTACAGCAGCTATCAGCAAACTTGTGGTGTTGGCAATACTTGGGGAGATGGCATTACCCCAATTGTTGCGGCTCATTTGCAGGGAGCAGAAAATTTAGTTATGGAAAATGTCTATCATTCGCCGCGATCGCCTAAAACTTGGTACGGTTCCCCAGAAATTTTACCTACTTGGGTGTCTTATCTAACTTAATACTGATTTATATTTTGGTTGCACGAGTTTATATGCACGTATTGAATACCTAAGTTAAGATCGTAATAAAAATACACATTTAGCGAGATCGCACCCAAATATATGAGTATCTCAGCTTACGACTTTATTTTGCGGCGCATGGCAACCATATTATCGGTTGCTATAGTAACCTTGAGCGCGATCGCGGCGATTACAGGTATTTTGCTATCTTTTTACTACGAACCCTCAGCAGGCGGTGCTTATCAGTCGCTCAAGTGGATAGACAGTGAAGTTACCAACGGCGCGTTAATTCACTCAATTCACGACCTAGCGGGAACCTTGCTAATCGGTACAGCATTAATCCAAATGGTAGTAATGTTTCTAGGCAGACAATTTCGTTCTAGCTGGCTGACAGGTTGGATTAGCGGAATTTTGTTGATATTGACTTCAATTGGTCTTGCTTGGACGGCTATTATTTTAGATTGGAGTCAAGAAGGCTATTGGCGCTTCCGCATTGAATTAAGCACGATTGAGGCAATTCCCCTGATTGGTCACACCTTACGGGATATATTAGTCGGCGGTGGCGCGGTAAATACAACTACAGTAGAACACCTCTATACAATTCATAGCTACTTACTATCTGCTGGGGCGATAGTGCTAGCAGTTATTCATCTCTGGGGTATATTGCGCCAAGAAAAAGAAATAAAGGGAGAAGTTGCATCTATCCCAGAATTATCGGTGCAAAACAAAGCTGAAATGACTTAGATATAGGCAGCGGGCGACAAAGCGGCTGGATTATCGATTAACCGACCATCTTCCATATCGACAATGCGATCGGCAATATCTAAGATGCGATTATCGTGAGTGACAAGTAAGATCGTGCAACCTTGTTCTCTAGCTAGATTTTGCATTAAATTAACAACGTCGCGCCCAGATTTGCTATCTAAAGCAGCAGTAGGCTCATCTGCTAAAACAAGCTGGGGATGACTGACTAAAGCTCTTGCGATCGCCACACGCTGTTTTTGTCCGCCCGATAGTTCGTCAGGGTAATAATTAACTTGTTCTTCCAATCCTACCTCTTTGAGCATTTCGGCAGAGCGAACTTGCATCTGGCTAGTTGAAATATTCTGGTGCAGTTCTAAGCCCATCTTGACATTTTGCAGGGCAGTTAGGCTGCTGTGCAAATTATGAGCCTGAAAGATATATCCATGATGGCGACGCGCTTGGGTGAGTTGCCTTGCCGTTGCGTCTACAAGTTCTTGTCCTAATACTTGCAAGCTACCCGATTGAGCCGAGCGCAAGCCACCGATTAAGGTGAGCAAAGTTGTCTTCCCAGAACCAGAAGGTCCTGTCATAATTATAATCTCGCCAGTATTAATTTCGAGATTGATATTATAGAGAACTTGTTTTCGCAATTGACCTTGACCAAAGAAATAGTCGAGGTTGCGTATGATAATAGCAGGAGACATAACAAAAACCTAAAACATATCAGCAGGGTCGGCTGCTTGGAGTTTGCGGGTAGCGATCGCGCCCGACATTCCACACATAATTAAAGTCAGCATCAGCACAATAATTGCCCGTAAAGCTGTCATATAAAGCGGTAAAGCCGTTGCTTTAGCTGCTAAAGCATAAAGTCCTACAGGCAAGATCGCACCAGGAATAAAGCCCAAAATCGCCAGAATAATTGCTTCTTCAAACACTACACTTAGCAAATAGGCATTGTTATAGCCCATCGCTTTGAAGGTGGCGTATTCTTTGAGATGAGCGTTGACATCTGTTGACAGCACTTGATAAACAATTACTACACCAACAACAAAAGCCATTGCTGTTCCTAACCCAAATATAAAGCCAATTGGGCTTTCACTTTTCCAATAATTTTCTTCAAATTCAATAAATTCTGCGTGTGTCATTACTCGCACATCGTTGGGTAAATGCGATCGCATTGCCTTGACTACTTGCTCATCGTCAGCGCCAGGAGTCAAATACACTAATCCCAAACTAATACTTGCCGCTTCTCGTCTGGGAAACATCAATAAAAAGTTCTGGTCGCTTGTTATCAAAGTACCATCTGCGCCAAAAGAAGCGCCCAAGGTAAATAAACCCGCCACTGCGATCGTGCGCCGTTCAACTTCAGTTGTTACAGTTCGATCCTGCGTAACAGCCGAAATTGTTGCTTGATAATCGCCGCGACTTGCGCGATCGAAGATTACTGTATCGGGCAGCTTTAGTTTGTTCAATTGCCGATCTACTTCAGGCAAGTTCAACGCAGAGCGATCGGGATTAAAGCCTATTAATTGCACTGTGCTTTGTCGCCGCGTTATTGGGTTCTTCCACACAATTGTATTGGCGTAAAATGGCTCTGCATCTTTCACCCCAGCAATATCCATTGCCTGATACAGCCGCCGCCGCGAAAATGTATACAAGTTCTGCATATTCCGCGCTTGCGGACTGAGCAATACTATGTCAGTTTGTAGGGAACGATTGAGCCGAGTGTTGCTATCGTACAAGGCATTTTGAAAACCCAGCTGCATAAACATCAAAATGTCTGCAAAGGCAATGCCAGAAAGTGCTACCAATAACCGCCCTCTCTCATGACTTAGTTGCAGCCATCCCAAAGGTGTGCGACGTTTTATCCATTGCATCATGGCTCAATTACTACCTTTACTTGCAAGTTGGTAAACTTTGCTGCTTTTTGACTTGAAGCTGCATCTAAGGCTACATAAACTTCAACTACTCTGGCATCAATATTGGTGCTAGGGTCAGTGTTGATAATTTCCTGTCGTCGTACTTGAGAACCAATTTTGGTAACAGTTCCAGATAATTCACCTGGTAAGGAATCGCTGGAAACTCTTACTTTTTGCCCTATATGGACTCTATTTACATCGCTTTGATAAACTTCGGCGATCGCTTCCATTTGCCCTGTTTGCCCTATTTCTACGATGCCATCGTTGGAAATAACTTCGCCCGAACGGGTGTGAATATACAACACCTCTCCATCAACAGGCGATCGCACGTAAGCTTGTGCTAGCTCTGCTTTTGCCCGATTTCTTGCCGCGATCGCTTTCTCAACTTCGGCGCGATCGTAAGCTACATCCACCGGACGCACTTCAGCAATTTTATTTAAGGTTGCCTGCGCTGCATTAAGCTCAGAAGGGAGAGTTGATTTCGTGCGCTGAAGTTCTGCTTGGGCTGCTTGCAGGCGCTCTTGTGCTGTCTCTAAATTTAAACGCTTTGAGTCTCGTTCTGATGCTGAAATTGCTCCATTTTCATAGAGCGATTGGTATCTTTGATTTTCTGTTTGGGCATTGCGCGTTTGGGCGGTTAATCGAGCAATATTTGCTATTTGCGAACTTATATCTCCCTGTCTTTGGGCTGCTAAACGCTCAATTTCTGCCTGTTGTGCCGCGATTTCGCCTTTTTTTGCCCCTGTTTGAGTAACGGCGAGTTTTGCCTGGGCTACAGCTACATCTTTTTGCGCTTCATCTAATGCTGCTTGGAGGCGATCGCGGTTGTCTAAAATGGCGATCGCACTTCCCTTTTTGACGCGACTTCCTTCTTGTACCAATATGCGATCGACTCTATTGCCACTATTAGTAGTTGGTGCAGAAAGTTTGATTACTTCTCCTTTTGGCTGCAATCTTCCTAAGGCTGTAACAGTTCTAATCGCTGCCTCGCTGGCAACTTCCGGTTGCGGTGGTGAAGTTGATTGGAAGCGCCAGAACAGTCCTGACGCTACGCTGCCTATACAAAGTGAAGCTATGGCGATCGCCATCCACCGAGACTTGCGAACTTTTCCAGCTACACTTTCTTGCACGTTTACATTTTGCATTGCCAGTGCCTCCTCTCACTGAAATTAGTAATTAAACTATACTGTTCAGTCTATGCAAACACTAAACTAAACCGCTTAGTATAGTAACGTCAAGTTAAAATTTCTAAATTAGTCCGAAGGGAAAGATTAGAGAATGGGAGATACAAACTCCACATCCACAGAGCGCCAATTATCTTCAGAGAAAGCCGAAGCAATTTTAGCTGGGGGGATGCAGGAATTTTTGACTCACGGTTTTGCAGCAACGAGTATGGATAGAGTAGCAAAGTCAGCAGGAGTATCGAAAGCAACGGTTTACAGTCACTTTCAGGATAAAGAAGGCTTGTTTAACGCTTTAATTAGGCGCCTAGTAGAGGAACAATTTAGTTTAATTTTTGCCTCTAGTGACAAGGAAATACAGCAAGCAGATCCAGCGATCGTTCTGAGCGCCTTAGCAAATCGAGTATTAGAGGTAGGAACGAAAGATCCGCAATTTATCAATTTCATGCGCGTGATTCTGGGCGAGTCAGGGCGATTTCCTAAGCTAGCGCGTGCTTTTGTACGCAATATAGAGAAAACTGCCTTTAATACGCTATGTCAATACCTTAGCTCTTGCCTTAATTTATCCGATCCTGAAGCAACGGCAAGAATTTTTGTAGGAACTCTTGTGCATTATCTAATTGTGCAAGAGATGCTACATGGTAAAGATATTTTGCCAATGGAACGCGATCGCTTAGTAGAAAACTTAGTAACTTTGATCGTTGGAAATTCAGCAAAAAAGATTTAAAGAGATAGCGATTCTTATTTCTACTGAGTATAAATTACTAAAATTTGAGGATTAAGCGCTGCCAATTTTCTTGGCTACAATGTTTACCATTCCACCATCAGACGTATCTTGAATAATAATCAGACTTAACTTTTCCATCTGTTTAATTAACCAATTCTTATCTACTCGCAACTTGCAATAAGAACTGGCTTTAAATACCCATTGCGTACCTTCCTTGTAATAAAGCAAGTCATGCACCTCGACAAATCCCTGATGATACTCAAGAAAGCAAGTTAAAATTCTGCTGTCATCACTTCGCACCGGAATGAAACGCTGGTTTCCGAAAAGTTCTCCTGAAACATAATCTCGGAATGTTAAAACTATTATTCCGCCCTCAGTAAGTTTTTGACTCACCTCAGATATTAAATTGCAGACAGCATCACGAGAATCGAGATGAGTTAGCGTGTCACCCATACAAACTACTAACTGCGGTTGATTACTGATATGTTTACTAAAGTTCAGTAGATCGTCCTGAATTGTTGTAATAGGCAGGTTGATAATATTTTCTTGTAACTGAGATAGCAACACAGCGCAAGAATCTATTGCAAGAACTGAGTAACCAAGTTCTGCTAGTGGAATTGACTGAAATCCTGTACCGCAGCCTAAATCAATTGCTAAACCCTTTGGAGCAGTATCAAGCCCTAGCTGATGAAATAAGCTACGATTGCGCTCCAAAGCTACATTTACATCCCCAGCCATCCAGCTATAAATAGCCCCAAGATGCCGCTCGTAATGTTCTTTAGCATTATTCATTCGAGCGGTGCAAAATTTAAGAGAAAACTATTAATAAAGGAGTTCCTAATTGAAAACTCCTTTATTGACTTATAGTGTAAAACACAAAAAACTACGCACCTACTACTTCTTGGGCTGCGTACATTACTTTTAGAGTAATTATACTCATTAGTGGCAGAGCTATTTTGGATAAAAAGACAGGAACATCAATGTTGGGAAAGTTTTATCTTAGTTTGAGCGGTTGAGCTAAGAAGTGCGATCGCTTAGTGGAAAATTTGGTCAAGGGAGATCGTTACTAACTCAGAGAAAAAGCCTTAATACCTAAAATTGCTTAACTTTGTTGCATACAACGCAGATCTTCATGAGGCGGATGCCAACCGCCCCTTATCCAAAAGTCACGCGCCCTTTGAATAAAACCATCGTTGTGAAATTCGTCATTTAGGTCAAGGCGATTAATAGTTGCCCTACCTACAGAAGTTAGGCTAATAATTTTTATTCCATCAGCCGTCCAGATAAAATGTTCTGCCCACACTTGCTGACGCGGCTGAAACAATGGAGTTTCTAATCTAGATTCAGAGTCAATTCCGGTTAAAAAATTATAGCGACGTTCGTTACAGCGACGACAAGCCAGCGCTAAATTATCTAATTCGTCAGAACCACCCAAAGATTGCGGAAGTATATGTTCCAGCGTAAACAGATCGGCACTGCTCCATTCAGGAGAGTGGCAGTATTCACATAAAAATTTAGCTCTATCCCGCACTAATTGGCGAACGACCTTGTTAACAGTCACGGTTGGGCAATAACCATAGCGTTAATTAGAGTAAAAATTCTAGATAACTCAGATATTCCCGCTAGTTCTGCGGATTCTTCTGGTGTAAGTAATCCAACTTTATTGCGTTCTAATAATTCATCAGAACGAGCCTGTAAATCGTCAGTAAACTTGAATAAATTGAAATTATTTACTGGTCTTATTTCAATACCGTTAGGAAGTAAAGATGAAGGCTGAATCATCATTTGTGCAGTCATTATATCTTTTCCTTCGTTTTTAATAATGATTAGTACATCTCTATCTTATTTCAAATGTAACTTTTCCTCGTTATAACCTCTGCGTAACCAATAAATATTGCCTGAAGTGACTGTAAATACAAGTCGTACGGGTTTAAACTGAAGGATCGCCTTCTTCCTCAACAATCGGTCGGTAGGTTTGAAAAACTCTAAACTCTTCTGTAATTGCCCAATACTGTTTTAGCTAATAATACCTCTGCTTCAGCATCTTTGATGAATGAATATTTCTAGTTAGTATTAAAAATTGTTGTAATGTTGCGATCGCTTCTTGTAGTTGTCCTTGCTTGCTGTAATAGATCGAGCCTTAATGGCATACAACTGTTTTATCTAAACCAAGTTCGCACAAAATTCTTCTTACCTTGTGTTTTCTTCTATGCGACTTAGAAGATCGATAATTGCTATGAGTACCTGGAATGTTACGTAAACGCTAATAATGCCGATTGCAAAAGACATTAGAGCCAAAATGAACCCAGATACACCGAGCACGCCTGATAATTGTGCAAGCAGAAATAAGGAATAAAGTGCTACAAATCCAAATCCGACTAACTTAAGTGTTTTTAGTGTATTAATTAATCCTTGATATAGTCTGCTTTGACTCGGCGTGCTTGATGGTGAAATGTTACTCATGTTTAACTACTTTTAGACAATAGTTAGGGTGGAAAAACCCACCCTAATAGCTCCTAATTAAACGCCTACAGCTTCTTTGGCGGCGTACATTACTTCTAAAGTAATTACACTAAAACCGCGATCGCCCAAATTTTTCAGTGGCAAACCCAATCTGTAAGTATATCATTTAGGGGAAGTATATAAATCAAACTCCTCATCCAAAGATAAATACTTAGTTATGGATTCTCTTAAACAAAAGATAGTCGAGAAGCTAGAACATTTACCAGTCACAGCACTTCAGGAAGTTCTAAATTATGTTGATTTCCTAGAGTGGCGAAAGACAGATCGCAAGCGATCGCTAACATTTGCAGTAGATAATTTAGAAAAAGAACGCGAAGAGGCTTGGAGAGAAATAGGTGAAAATTGCCCTATTGAGTATGTTGGGGGAGTATTGGTAGTAAAAGCTCAAGGTGCAAAAAACCTGGAAACAGCCGTACAAGAATTACGGGAAGAAAGGAGCGAGGAAATTACATCTTGGTGAACGTACTATTTGACACGTCTGTTCTTGTAGCAGCATTGATAGTCGATCATCCTAAGCATTCGGAAAGTCTACCCTGGTTGCGGCGCGTCAAAGCAGGAGAAATTCAAGGATTTATTTCAACTCACACTTTAGCTGAATTGTATGCTGTGTTAACTCGCTTGCCTCTTTCTCAACCGATCGCACCTACGTTAGCACAACGTTTAATCGAAGAAAATTTAGATAAGTTTCAAAAAGTGGTTTTGACAGCCGAAGATTACCAAATAACACTCGTTAGACTGGTGAGGTTAAATATTATTGGTGGCAGTATTTATGATGGGTTGATTGCTCAAGCAGCGCTCAAAGCAAATGTAGATATATTACTGACTCTAAACCCAAAGCATTTTAATAGATTAGGAGATGAAGTAGCTCAGTTGGTACAAGTCCCAACGTAGCGCGATGCCAAGCTTTATTATTTCAGGTGGGCATTGCCCACCCTACTAACTACTAACTACGCGCCTACAGCTTCTTTGGCGGCGTACATTACTTCTAGAGTAATTACACTAAAACCGCGATCGCGGGCAAATTTTTCGGTGTTACGCTTAACTTTACCGCGGACAAATCCAGGCACTTTATTTAGTTCTGCTTGTGCTTCTTTATTCCAACCTAAGTCAGAATCAGCGGAAATACCTTTAGTAATTACTTCCTTGGTATCGTGTCCGCCGAAGATTTCTAGTAAGTGGTCTTCCATGCCTAAAGTAAAGGAATTGTAGACTAAATCGGCAATTTGGTTTGTACCTTCGTAGCCGCAAAATGGCTTGTAACCAATGGGGAAGTTCTGAATGTGGACGGGCGCTGCAATTACACCGCAGGGGATATTTAGACGCTTACCTACGTGGCGTTCCATTTGCGTACCGAAGATAGCCGATGGTTCCACGCGGGCGATCGCATCTCCAATTTGTCCGTGATCTTCAGTTACGATAACTTCATCGCAGTATTCGCCTACTTGCTCCTTAAACCACTCTGCATCGTACTTGCAATAAGTACCAGCCCAAACGACATGAATGCCCATTTCCCTCGCTAATATCTTCGTCATAGCAGCGGCGTGAGTGCTATCGCCAAAGACTACAGCTTTCTTACCAGTTAAATTCTGACAGTCAATTGAGCGCGAAAACCAAGCAGCTTGAGAAACATACAAAGTCTGCTCGTTAATAAAGTCTTCGTAGTTTACATCCGCGCCTTGCTCGTTAAGTATCTGCTGAATTTTGCGAATACAACGCGCTGTCTCTACTACACCCATCGGCGTAATATCTATATATGGCATTCCAAATTCTTGTTCTAGATACTTCGCCGCCATTACTCCTAGCTCCCGATAAGGTACTAGGTTAAACCAAGCTTGGGAAAGTCTTTTCAGGTTGTGAACGGATGCTCCTTCTGGAATTACCTCGTTAACTTCAATCCCCAAATCGGTCATCAACCGTTTTAATTCGGTGCAATCGTGGTGATTGTGGAAACCGAGGCTGGAAATACCTAGAATATTGACTGACGGCTTTTCAGTTTTACCTGTAGGAAGTTCGCCTTTTTTGCGGGCTTTTTCTGTATATAGCTGAACTATTTGCCGCAGGGTAATATCAGCCGCTTGCAATTCGTTGACGCGGTAGTGGTTGACATCAGCAAGCATGACATCCGACTTGGTATCGATGGAAGCACGTTCGACAAAGTTTTCTAAGTCTTCTTGCAAAATGCTAGAGGTACAGGTAGGCGTAAGCACGATCAAGTCTGGGCGTTCTTCCACGTCTTTACGGGTAATGTTGTCTACTACCTTTTCTTGAGAACCACGCGCTAATACGTTTCGGTCTACAGAGCTAATAGTAACAGGAGTAAAATTGCGATCGCGCTCTAGCATCGAACGCATCACGTTGAAATAGTCATCGCCAATCGGTGCGTGCATAATGGCGTGGACGTTTTTAAATGAACTGGAGACGCGCAAAGTACCAATGTGGGCGGGACCTGCATACATCCAGTAAGCCAATTTCATATAAAACTTGCTCCTAAAAATTGCTAAATCTGTATTTTTGCTGGTTTCAAGAGTTTTATTCTCTCAAACAAGTAGGTAAGTAAGTGCTTCAAACTGTAAAGCCACTTTACCTACTTGTAAATACTTGAAAACCTTTTGTTAACTAGGTTTTAGCTTATAACTTCAGCGCTATTGCCGCTATAATTCTTCATCTTTTGCTACATTCCTTGATGCAAGGCTTGTAATTGGGCGGCGAGTAAATCCTGAATGCCTTTTTCTGCCAAATCCAGCATTTGATTCATTTGGGTGCGGTTAAAACTGCCTTCTTCAGCAGTTCCCTGAACTTCAATAATGCCCAAATCTCCATTCATAACTACATTTAAGTCCACTTCAGCAGCGACATCTTCAAGGTAGTTAAAGTCTAGTAATGGTTCGCCTTGCAATAGTCCTACAGAGACAGCAGCAACTTGATGGCGAATCGGCGACTTTTCTAATATGCCTTGTTTTGTTAGGGATGCGATCGCCGAAGCTAAAGCCACATAGCCCCCAGTAATAGACGTTGTACGGGTTCCTGCGTCGGCTTGGAGTACGTCAGCATCTATGGTAATTGTCCGCTCTCCTAGTGCGTTTAAATCCACTGATGCGCGTAGGCTGCGTCCGATCAATCTTTGAATTTCTTGAGTGCGTCCAGATAATCTTAAAAATTCTCGTTCTTGGCGCTGAGGTGTTGCGCTAGGTAACATTCGGTATTCAGCCGTCAGCCAACCTTTACCCGTACCCGTGAGAAATTTCGGTACGCCATTTTGAATCGTCACGCTACAAAGTACCTGAGTATCGCCACATTTAGCTAAAACTGAGCTAGCAGCAAACCGAGTAAAGTTAAGCTCAAAGCTAATCGGGCGCAGTTGGTCGCTTTGTCTGCCATCTGAACGCTGCCAAGACATTGTTGTTGCCTCATGTACGCTCGTTCTAGAATACAGCACTACTTAGACATTATTTTATGCACGCGCAACTTCCTAATTGCTGTTGACCAATTCTCATATCTAGTGTTAGATCAAAAGACTTAGACAAGAAATACGCTACATATCTGCATTCCCTTCATAACGGTTAAATGTTGTCCTATGGTTGCCCAGCTAGAAACTCCAGCACTAAATACTCCTAACTTACCTTATGCGATCGCTGGACTGGTACAAGTATTTACCTGTTCGCCGCGCTGCTTTATTACTAACGTGATGGCGCAAGCGTTAAGAATTGCTGGACAAGGTACGCCTGTATTGGTAGTGCAGTTTCTTAAAGGCGGGATAGGGCAAGGTTTCGAGCATCCAGTACAGTTAGGGCAAAGCTTAGATTGGATTCGCTGCGATTTGCCTCGTTGTATAGATACGCCGCAATTAGACGAGGCAGAAACTAAGTCACTGCTAGCATTGTGGCAGCATACGCAAAAAGTAGTATTAGAAGGAAAGTATGCTTTTGTCGTGTTAGATGAATTAAGTTTAGCGATCGATTTTGGGCTAATTCCGCTTGAGGAAGTATTGGAATTTATTAAAAATCGTCCCAGTCATGTAGATATTGTCCTGACAGGACCAGAAATGCCGCCAGCACTACTAGAAATAGCCGACCAAATCACTGAAATTCGCCGCAGCCACCAACCTTGACAGTGACCAGTGACCAGTGAACAGTTAATAATTATCCTTCGAGGGGTTTAGATTCAATTCCTTTGCTGATTGAAATATTTATTAGAGTTGCATTTCAATGTATCCTTAGTATTCCGCTTCGTTTATCTACCCTGTGAAGCTTGTGATTAAAAACGATATCTGGATTACTAAAATGGCTAGCGAAGGCATGATTGTGCCTTTTGAAGCAAAATTAATTAGAAAACATCAGCACAATCCAGCATTGCCATTACAGCCTGTAATTAGTTACGGGCTTTCTTCCTATGGGTACGATATCCGTCTTTCTCCTGCAGAATTCCGTATTTTTCGCCACATTCCTGGAACAGTAGTAGATCCAAAAAAATTTAATCCTGAAAACTTAGAACAAACGCAACTGCATACAGATAATAGTGGCAATTATTTCATCTTGCCCGCTCATTCCTATGGTTTAGGTGTTGCTTTAGAAAAGCTCAAAGTTCCTGCAAATATTACAGTTATATGTATTGGAAAAAGCTCGTATGCAAGATGCTTTCGAGGAGATACTCGTGTAGCTTTAGCTGACGGAACATCTCCTACGTTAGAGGAAATGTCTCGCCGCGCTGAAAATGGCGAACAATTTTGGGGATACAGTATTGGTCAACATGGAAGAATAATTGTCACTCTTTTAGAAAGTCCAAGATATATTGGTCGAGATTCTTTATTGAAGGTAACTTTAGATAATAACCAATCGATATTTTGTACGCCCGATCATCTCTTTCTTACCAGAGATGGGCGCATGGTTGAGGCACATACTCTTAAACCTCAAGATTCTTTAATGCCTTTATATCGTCAATTGGCTCGTGGTTACGAAATGGTGTACCAGCCACTTAACGGATATCTCTACCCTACTCATCGATTGAGCGATGAATGGAATTTAAGAAACAATATTTACGAAGATATTTCCAATACTCACCGCCATCACGTTGATTTTAATCGGTTGAATAATAACCCTTGGAATATCATGAGGATGGATGCTTCAGAGCACATCCGACTGCATAACAGCGAAAACTACAGTCAAGATTTCGACCCTAACGAACATGGAGAAGCAATTTCTGAAGCGATCGCTAGATTAAAACAAGATCCTCAATGGAATGCGATGTTTTCCGAGCAGCAAAGGGAAAAAGCATTAAACTTCTGGCACGATCCTAAGTATGCAGAAGCGCGTCAAAGAGTAATTTCAGGTAGACAAAATTGCTCTGATGCTACAAGACAAGCTCATCGTCAGGCAATGCTTGAATACTATAATGACGCAAAAGCAAGAGCTTTAACTGGCTCTCATAGCAGAGAAGTTTGGGCAAAGGATGATGGAACGAGACGCTTTCATCAATCGCAATTAATGAAAAAGTTGGTAGATGCATCTAAAACTCGCCATGAAATCACTGCTAATGTATTACGAGATGCTTTAGATCGAACTGGTTCTATTCGTGGTGCTGCTAGATTATTAAATTGCGATCGCTCTGCAAGTAGACGCTTTCTGGACGTTATTCATGCGTTTAGAGGTCAACCTCTGAAAAACCACAAAGTTGTATCTGTAGAAGATGTACCAGGTACTCACGATGTTTATTGTCTGACGGTTCCTGAAGCGGGTAATTTTGCTTTAGAAGCAGGAGTTTTCGTTCATAATTGTGGAATAATAGCTAATCTGACCCCTGCTGAAGCGGCTTGGAGAGGTCATTTAACTTTAGAATTTTCTAATTCTTCTAGTGCTGATTGTCGCATTTACGCTAATGAAGGTGTAGTGCAGTTGCTATTTCTAGAAGGTGAACCTTGTGCTACAAGTTACGACGATCGCCAAGGTAAGTATCAAGATCAAGCAGAAGTTGTCACATTGGCTAAAGTTTAATTTTTAGAGGTCGATCTTGAGTGTAATAGTGTTGATTTAGTAAGGCTAATTCTGCTTTTTGCAGTTCGCAGCCTAAATACATTGCGTGTCCAACTTGCAAAGCTGGACAATCAGCGGCTATTTGTCTACAAAGTTGAGTTGCAGATTTACCAGAATAACAGTTAACTACTTCGCCTGTACCTGGTGTCATGTGTTCGACGACTATTTCGCTATCTTGAATATTAATTACAAAACTACCTGAAGGATCGGCGTAGTCTCTTTCCTGAAAAGCTTTCTTATATTGATTTGCAATTAAATTATCGGCATTCTCCCAACAATCATCGTAGATATGGGCGCTTTGGCTAATAGTAATTAACGGTCCCATTTGCAAATTATATTTAGAGCGATCGCATATTTCATCTCGAATATGTTGCTGCAACGCCCTCAACCCCATTGCATTTGCAACCCAAGCAGAAAACATATCATTACTGCGAAAAGTTGCTGTCAAAGATAGTTCGTTATCAATTACTCTTAGCCAAATATGATTGAGACATGGCGGACTACTATTTGCTTCGCCGTCTTGCACGTCCCATAAAGACATGACTACCCTAGCAGAATCAATATCAGCTATGAGTTTGCCAATTGCTTGTTCAACTTGATCTAAACCAAAATGCGATCGCAATCTTTGTCCATAAGTGTACTTCACGCCTTCCACAGTAGGGGCATCGTCTAATATCTGAGATACATATTCGCTTATAAAAGTGCGATCGCATGGCAAATAATTCGGTTCGGGAAAATAAAACCCTTCCGGTTCATCTGTAACAATCGCCATTAAATCGATTAATTCCTGCCATTGTCCATCATAGCCAGTCGGGCGAATTGTGCCTGTAGTTTTGATGCGATGAACGATTTTTACCCAAGTTTCAGCAATGGTTTTGCCTTCAATCCGGTGTCCGTAGCGCGTTCCTGGTAAAACAGTTGGTTCTACAGTAGCTAAAGGATAGGTTTTAGGTTCACCCCAAGGTTCAACTCGTTCTCTTTTGGCTAATTGTTTTACTTGACTTGCAGCTTCAGCAATTGTTTTAGCTTCAAAGCATTCTACAGACGCGCGTAACTGCTCTAAATCATCTGCTGCAATTTCAATATCTATATATCCTACTACCGCAGAACGAATAACCCAGCACTGCTTACCTGTATCGGTTATTCCTAACTCAAACCCGTTACCAAAGAAGTCAAGTAAACAAGTACACGCACCTGCATTGCGGTCTTCCTTTGTAGCATTAAGCACAACTAAATACCTTACCACTGGGTTAGCGAGTAAATTACGAATTAATAGCGAAATACCTCTTGTTGGACTGTAACAAGCGCCTATCCCTGCATATTCGTAGGGTTGTAAGTGTTTAGCAACGCTTTCTTTGACTGTCCAACCCGTTACAACTACTGTTTGCCCGCTACCACAAATAACCTGATTTGGCTTGTACGCAGGTCGATAATAAAGCTCTTGAGATACTAAATTAGTCATTTAAACACTATACACCGTGAGATTATGGCACTTCGGCGGTAACTTAGATACTCTCTTACATACATCTGCAATGCGGGGTCTTTTCGTTTGTAATACGAACGCCTTGATATAAGTCTTACCACCTTCGGTGTAAAATCTATAACCGTTCTCGGCTAAAAGCTGCATTATCTGCCATTGTTTGGTTGCGCGGCGTGGCGGTGGCTCAAAATAAATGCCCATATCTATTGTTGGTTTGGTGCAGTCTGGACATTTGCGATCGCACGTTGATTCCCTAAGTAGGCGACGGTGAAAACTTTTACGGCAGCTAAAGCAAACCCAATTCGTGTATAAACTCATTTGGCAGGTGTGCGCTCAAACTTCAATTTTACAGGTAGTAATGCGAACAAGAGTGAGATATCCAGCGCTCTATTATGGTAAATCTTGCTCTCCATAGGCATACAAGTCTAAATCTACTTCCGCCCCCAAGGCTACTATCTTACGCATTGTTGCTTTGTCGATATGCCATCCACTCATCCAGCCTCGATATCCTTTGTAGCAGATGCAAATAGATGTTTCACAATTGTTTTGAAGATTGGCGATCGCTTCTTGGGCTGGTTCAAGTCGATCTAGTAAGAACTTTAGCTTTGTCTCTAAACTTCCTGGCACGTTTTTTTGTGGCTCAAAGTACCAGCGATGTTCCTTAAATTTTAGCCGAGGGTTGCGAGGATTCTTTGGTTCTCCTAACAAACGCTTGCTAGTTGGGTTCAACTTTACCTTTTCTGTAATTGTGTCTGGAGCGAGTGTAGTGCTGGCGATCGCTAAATATACCCGTACTGATGCTTCAATGTAGGCAGCAGATGCAATCGGTGTTTTTTGTTCTTCTCGAATAACAACGACAAAATGATAAGGCTGATCTTCAATACCAAAATAAATATAATAAGCACCTAGTTCGCTCTTCTCATCTACCAGCAAAATCAACGGTTTTCCATCTTGAACCACGAGCTTGTGTACGGCTAACACCTGTTGAGTAACCCCAAGTGTTGGACGCAAAACTTCAGAAATTGCTGCTGATAATGCTAAATATTGCAATTTTGCCTCTGCCCAATTGACGCATAGCTGCTCATAGTGTAATAACTCAAGGCTGTTTGGGGTTGTGTAATGTTGGACTGCTGGCTGAAATAACTTTTTACTTTTTAATGACTTACTTTTCTCAAAAATGACTTTTCTATAGCAATTGTTTAAGAAACATTCATCACTGAGTCTTGAGGTAAGCAAGTTATATCTGTTGTATCACACCAACTGAAAATCGCTAGCTTTGTTACACTAATATCTGCTGCTATTGCATCTTTCTATTGTAGAAATGCCATTTTGCCAACCTCCGCTACATTTTGATGAGAATGAGTGCCAAGCATAATTTACTGATTGACATACCAACTGCAATCCCAGATGAAATATTTGAGACAATTATCTCTACGCAAAACGTAAAAATAGAAAGAATCATCTCAAAGGGTCACAAATCTGAATCAGATTTTTGGTATGACCAACACCAATCAGAGTGGATACTGGTTATAAAAGGTGAAGCAAGGCTGCAATTTGAGGATAAAACAATACACTTATCAACAGGTGACTACCTTACTATTGCGCCTCATCAGAAACATCGAGTTGACTGGACGACTCCAGAAGAAGAAACTATCTGGTTAGCTGTGTTTTACTAATCTCAAGTGATGCCTACTACAAGATAGGCGATCGCACTATTTCTGTTAATGCTTTAAGCTGTCCAATCTTCGATCTGCAACCCCGCCACTTTACTAAAATCTCGATGATTACGGGTTAACAAAATCAATCGACGAGATAGCGCAATTGCTGCGATCCGCGCATCCATCTTTGCTAGTTGAATTCGTTGTGATTGTAATTGAGCGAGTGTCGTAGCTGCACCTGTATCGAATGAGATGAGGGGCAAAGCTTTGAAGTCGGTGACGAGTCGCGCCATCATTTCATAGCCTTTCACTACGTCATTCAAGTTGCGAGCGCGATTAATGTAGGTATGGCAACCAAGCATCTGTTCGTGAAACGTCACAGTTGATACAGCAAAATCTGATAGCGGGTTCTGAGCCATGCGCGTTGAAAGGTTATTGTAATCTTTCCCTGCTTGACGCTGAAGAATACTTAGATGATCTGTATCCAATAAATATTTCATTGCTCGTCTTGTGCTTCGAGGAGAGACTCATCTCCTTGGCGGATCGCTTGTCCATAAGCAATTACTTCTTCAAAGGCAGGTTCACCTTTAAATGACCCTGTAATTTGTTGCAGCCAATTTGTCGATTCAGGAGCCACAACTTGCTTTTGCAACTGGGCGATCGCTGCTTCTGCTGCTGCAAGCCGCTCCTCTAAAGAAGTGTTAGGTGTCATTTGAGTTTTCCTTAATTAATCGTTAATTAATCGTTTCTAACTGAAGGATAACGAGCCAGTATAAGTTTGACAATATTGCAGATTTTTACAAAGCCTGTCCAAGCAAATATGGAAGTTGTAGTGAAACTTAAATGCGATCGCGCCATAACTTAAATTCTACTTTTGTCTTTGAATGGTGAGCGTATTTGTAATATAACCACAGCATATTAAGTTAACTTGAGGTGAGACTTAAAGCAGTGAAAGCTGAACCTAAACTGCGTTCGCAAATATTGCTACACAAGATGATGTCATCAAGTAGTACAGGCGATCTACTATATACTATAATATGGCAGAGATCAGTTCCTCAAATCTGTTAATTAATAATGGGCGACCATAACCGTTTGATTGAGCAAGCTGGAGTTGGATTCTTTGCTTGTGTAGTAAGTAAACTTGGATATTTGTGTCGCCTAACGGGACAGCACGACAAAGGTGTTGATGCAGAAATTGAGCTTACCCAACCGATAAATGCTTTAAGCAATAAAATAGGCATTCAAATCAAGTCTAGAAGTGAGTTTAGAAACACGCAAAAAAACGAAATATCTATAACTGTTACGGAACAGAATCTTCACTACTGGAAGTCTTACGGAAGACCTGTAATCTTGGTGACTTACTCTGTTCATGAGGAGAATCTCTATTGGGTTAGAGTTGATAATGCATCGTCACGCACAATCAAAATTAACTTAGATAAGAAACTTGATAGCTCAACTCAGCAAGAATTTCCTAAGATTATTTCGCTGTACTACGCTGAGGTTGCTCGAAATACAGAGGTAAAAAATGTATCATTTATTTTAAGTGAGATAGGTTCTACAATTAATGAAGTAATTGATCCTATAGAGAAAAAGTTGGTAGCAGCGGATAAGTTTATGTCAGTGGGAAAATTTTACGAAGCTGCACAGATATATGAGATTTTAGCCCTAGTATATGAAGATGTTTCTTCTATATGGAGTAACTGGGTTTACTGCTTAATGTTCTCTGGAGAGGTTGATAAAGCTTTCAGTATAGCTGAACAACTTGCTGTTAAATTACCTGAAAATTCAGAAGCACAATGTTTAATTGGTGTATGTTTAGGAATGCTTAACAAAGATCGAGAGGCAGAGACTCACCTATTAAAATCTATTAAGTTAGCACCTAGATCAGCGTATGCTTATACTTCTTTGGGGCTTTTATATCACTGGCAAGATCGCAATAAAGAGTCTATTGATATACTTGCTAAAGCTCTTGATTATGCTCCAAACAATGAATTTATCCTGGTTAAACTTGCAATGATTGCATTTATCTTGAAGGATTGGAATACATCACTTAATTACTATGATAAATGCATTGATGTCAATCCAAACTTCTATGCTGTTTTGTCAACAGAGGTATCGTTTATCAAGAACTGTGGCGGATAGAAGATGCGCTGAATAGCTACAATCAAGCAATAAAGATAGCTCCTGAGAAAGTTCAAGCCATATATAAAAGTGCTTACCTTCTGAAAGATTTAGGAAGGAATGAAGAATCTATTCAGCGTTATTGTGTTGTTCTTGAGAAGTATCCAGATAGTAGAGAAATACATATGGATCTAGGGATGCTCTACTGTAGAGTCAACAATTTAAGCTCTGCTGCACATCATTTTGAAAAATACTATAGTATTAGACAATCTGTCTCTCAACATAGACAAACAAAAAAAGGCATCATCATCGATATGGGATATGAAGCTTTTTTCAAGATTGAGATAGAATTCGTAGAAAATTTTGTAAGAGTAATTTCAGTAGATTCCGTTCCAGAGCTTGCTCTTCATAATGGTATGCCTATAATGAGGGAATACATAAGATTAGCTGATAAAATCAACAAGCCTCCATTTGATAGAGAAGTCTCAAGTAATCATTTTGTACCTCCTTATGACTTTCCTAGAGGAAACTGAACTAATTATTTACCTCTGATAGAGGCAGCAATGTCCATTAGAGGATTTATTATTGCTTAGTAATTTCAACCAACCTTCAAACAGCCCTCGGATTACGTCCTCACTAAGAAGTAGTAGCATAACAGTAGACATAAGCCGCAATACTAATGGTAATTCCTTCACAAGATTTTCTCATTTATGAAGGGGTTACGTCAGTTAAGTCCTCCTGTTGTAACAACTCCCATGTGAATAGCGCTTACACAGAGTTAAATTCTTTAGCTAATTAACGTCAGTTCGGGATAAGGAAAGAGCCAAAAAAGGGGCAAAACAGGTAGTCTGAAAGTAGCAACTAATCAATCTACCTGGCTGCCTTATGCTTAGTTTAGAAGAACTATTCTGCTCCGTCGATG
>NZ_JYON01000045.1 GCF_000952155.1 Aliterella atlantica CENA595
TCGCAGTCCTGTCAACTTCGCTGTTAATGTTCTGTGTGGTTTAATTGCCTATTGTCATCAGCCCAAGAAGCCTTCCCTCCATTTACATTAGGTTTTACTTCCATTTCCTTAACCCGAACTCAGGTTAGATAGGTAAAGAAATTCAGCCCGCAAGCAGGTATATCTTAGTTTACTGCGGAATCCGCTGATTTACTTGAGCAATTTGCTTTGTAAAGTATTCTTCTTGGTACTGCAATTGCTTGGCTAACTCCAGCCCATTTTGAAACGCCGCTAGAGATTCTGGGTATCTACCAAGCTTGAGATTGATCTGCCCAATGCGATCGTAGGTATTCATCATGCCATAAATGTTGGCAGCTTGTTCGTCGGCTTGCAATAAGATTTGGCTAGTTTGCAGGGCTTCTTGGGTTTGACCTTGGGAATTATATAAATCAATCAAATTACGTAAAGCATCACCAGCTTGATAAAATTGCTGCAATGCCCAGGCGGAAGTGTAAGCTGATTGATAGTTACTAAAAGCTTGGGCTATTTGACCTAAAGCCTTATAGTCAGATGCGATCGCTAGATGTAGCAGTGGGACTTCATTAACTAGATTTTGCTGCTGGTACAATGCTAGCAGTTGTTCTTTAGTTGCCACTGCTTCTTTGTATAGCTTGGCGCGATCGTAAATATAAACTAGCTGCTGTAAGTAGCTTACTACTCTTGTGCGATCGCTATTCGCTTGTGCTAGCTTGAGCAATTCGTTGTAACTAGCAATAGCTTGGGGGTAGTCAAACCAGCTTAGATGTAACTGAGCAATAGTTTGAAGAGTGTTTTCTACTGCGGCGGAATTTTGTTGTCTTTGAATGTTCAAAATTTGCGTGTAGACTTCTAACGCTGACTTTGGTACTCTTATTTGCTGAAAAGCATATCCTAGCGTAGCGAGAAATTGTAGATCGGGCTTAGGTTGAGCTTTATTTTGCTGCCAAATTGTATTTAGTCTTTCAGTGATAAATTGTACTTGCAAGCGTTCGTTGTCACTCCAAGCTATTGCTCCTACTCTTCCTAATGCTTGGGTTTCTGCTAGTAAGCCTAATACGCGCCTCAATCTTAGTTCTCGATTCCAAATTGCAAAAGCACCTGGTTTATCCCCAGCATTGAACCTAGCTTGCGCTTGACTTGCTAATTCATCCAAAGCTTGAGCTAATTTTTGTTGTTCTGCGGCTGTTGGCGGCGAGGTTGCAGGTAAAAGAGGATCTGGCGTTGTTATTTCTAAAGGATTAACAGGAAACTCTTGTTGTTGCGGCTTTGCGGGAGATGCGATCGCACTTACACTACATAGTAGCCACACAGCACTGAGACTAAAAATTTTCTTTATAAACAGCCAACTACAAGCTTTAAAATACATAAGTAGATTAATTACCAGCGCATCAATTCAAGGGAATGACTCATTCTACAGATATTGTTACTTTAGCTCGTTGGATGGCAGCAGATTTTAGCAACCAAGAGCAAGCTATTGAAAACCCGCCATTTTTTGCTCATATTCGCGTTTGTATGCGTCCTTTGCCTGTAGAACTGCTATCGGGAGTGAGTTTTTATATCGAGCAGGCTTATGATTTTACGCTCAATAACCCTTACCGAGTGCGAGTTCTAAAATTGATGGTAGCAGGCGATCGCATTGCGATCGAAAACTACAGCGTCAAGGACGAACAGCAATTTTACGGCGCAGCTAGACAAAAAGAGCGTCTCAAGAATCTGACTGTGGAGCATTTGGAAAAGTTGCCAGGATGCAACATGATTGTAGATTGGACGGGTAATAGTTTTAAAGGTGTCGTCGAACCAGGTAAAGGCTGCATTGTCTTTCGCAAGGATAAGAAGACTTATTTAGATAGCGAGTTTGAAATTGATGCAGATAAGTTTACAAGTTTAGATCGCGGTAAGGATGTGGAGACTGACGAACATATTTGGGGTTCGGTTGCAGGACCATTTTATTTTGTGCGCCGCGCTAGTTTTGCAGATGAAATTGAGTAGATAGAGACTACATAAGTTTCTGCCTATATGCTTGCAAGGGATATGATGCTATTTTGCTCTAGATAGCGGCTGATTTTTAGCATCGTAGTTTTTACTGCTATTTTCTAGGAAAATTGGCATTATCTACGCTCAATATATTTATTAAAATTACCTAAAATCTGTTCAAAAGCCATAATTTGTAAACTTATATACTACTTAGTAATTAGAAGCATCTATCTTTAATTTTATTGACAAGACTATTCACTGCTTGGTAGTGTTTTTACGGGTGTGCATCATCTTAATTCAAGAAATAGTTGAGCTTGGATAAACCTCTGTCGCAAATTGAAGGAACACCCTCACGAGCGAAAAATTGGTAAAACTTCGATCGCGCTGATTATTTATGCTCCAATTGACTTAACTTCTCTACGTATTTAAGCAGTTTTATTTACTAAGTAGTAGTAGCGCGATCGCTCTATCAAACAGGATAATGAAATAGGCGCAGAACTCCGGTTTCTCCTTATTTCCGGTAGCAGCAGGCTGTTGAATCTTCCAGGTTTAACTTGAGAGATAGCAACATTTTCGTCAGTAACCCAACAAACAATTGAGCGAAAAAGTAGCGACACTTCTTTTGCTAGTAATTACCACTACCAGTTAGGGATATGCTAGCACTCGGTATTTTTTAAAAGTCTGTGCATCTACCATCAAAATCAACCAAAAGTTGACTGTAATTGCCAAACCTCATCCATTTTTTACCTAATAATGCTAATAAATCTAATTTTCTGGTTCGGGATTTTCTGGGGCGGGACTTTCTGGCTGGGGCGGATTTAGAAACCTTTCCCAAGTAGCAATTTGTTCTTGAGCGGCTCTGTATGCCTCGCTATTGCGCGGTACTAATTTGGCGATCGCAATTCCTCCAAGAATATCTGATTGTCCCCGATCTACAGCAGTGTTCAAAATACGATTGCTCCATTCGGCAGTTGCTTGATTGACATCAAAACGCAGGGGGCTGCTACGCGGGACGCGATTGGCAATGCGAATTGCTCTTGCTAGCGATTCTGGCGTTCCTTGTAGGGCTATTTGCCTTGCTTCTCGCCAGTTTTGCCGCGCGTCGATTTGTGCTTGCCAGTCATCAATGGCTGCTTGGGCTTCACCTGATAGAGAGCGTCCCGATTGGATTTGTCTTGCCGTACCAATAGCTGCAGGCAAATTTCCATTACTTGCAAACGATCGCGCTGATTCTAATATAGGTTGGTCTTCAATCCGTTCTATTTGCCCGCGCCAATTTGATATTTTCCGGCGGGCTTCTCTATACAACGAACGTCCGCGATTAATTTGGCTGGCTTCATTAATTGCAGCTTGCAATGAACCTACATCTGCCATCGTTGCTAATTCTTCCGCACGAGCTAAGTATGGTCGATCTTCAATTGTTTCTACTTTCGAGCGCCAGCGACTAATTTCTGTATTAGCTTCTTCCCCACGCGGATTGTTATCTGAAACTACTTCAGCTTGAGCGATCGCTGCTGTCAAATCTCCTACTGTTCCACCTTTGGCTAGTTCTCGTGCTTTTTGCAGATTGGCAACATCTTCTATTTCTAACTGCCACCGAGCAATTAATGCCTGTGCTTGGTTATATGCTGGACGATCTGAGGTAACTTTTTGGGCTGTGGCGATCGCGTTTTCCAATCCAGGAATAGAATCTTGCCACGCACTACGCCAAGCTTGGGCTATGGTAACTAAATCGTTTGCCTCCGCCTGCATATCTGTACTGGCGGGTATTTGGCTGGCGATGGCGATCGCTTCATCTGCATCTTTTCTATCTAGTGCATCTTGGGCTAAAGCTATCATTGTCCGCCCAATTTCAGGAATTAAAGCTTGGGCATCTTGATAGCTGTAGCTACTCGAACCTAGAGACTCGGCAATTTTTATGGCTGCCAATAAATCGTTTAAATTGCTTCTTTTTGCCAGAATTTGGGCTTTATCTATATTATTGGCATCTTCTTTGGCTGTCTCAATGAGTTGATTGAGTTGTTCGTACTTTGTCGTTGCCCAATATTCATTTCCTATATTTAGCAAGCGTACGGCAGCCATAAAAGCATCGTGCCAGTGGCGTTTGGGTAATTGCGCCTCTACTTCTTTGTAAATCTCTTCTGCTTGCGCCCATGTCGCTTCCCAAGTAGCAATTTGTTTTTCTACTATTTGGTAGTTGGGGACATTTTTGGGAATTTCTTTGGCAATAGCGATCGCCGATGGCAATTTACCTGCTTGAAATGAGCGATCGCCTATATCTAAAATATCTTGCGTCCACTGGGCGATGGAAGTATTAATTTCTCCATGCAGCGGATGATCTTCAGGTAAAGCTTGCACCAAATGAATCGCTGCTAACAAATCTTTTACTGTCTGCTTGTTTGCTGCTACTTCCGCGCAATGCAAGCGTACGGTAGCTGTGGCTAGGGGCCAAAATACTGCTGGGCAATTAGGAGCAGCAGGTAGTTTCAATAAAAAGGCGATCGCTACTACCCCAACTCCTGTTGTAGTTACGCCTGCAAGTACCGCCCAAACTAGCCAATTTCGCAACCAACCTGGTAGTTTATGTACTGGAGGAATAGGCGGCTGTATCCTTGGTGGTATCGAGCTAGCATCATAGGAAGTATTAATACTGCTTTGGGTGATAGGCTGCTGGCGATCGCGCATTTGTAAAAATTCCTGAGATTCTGACTCTATTTTTTGTTGATGCGGCGAACCTGAATTATTTGGGAGCAAATGAGAGCCAGTATGGTTTGCACTGGGAATTTTTGGAGTTTGTTTTTTATTCCCAATATTTGCAAATTTACCAGACCAATTTTTAGGGATTCCTGGCTCTCTCATTGTCCGCACCTATATAGTATTACTACTACAGCAGCCATGTAAGTCTAGTTACTGTCTATTCGTTGTCATCGTACCCTTCCAACTGACAAAAATCTAGATTTCCCAGCAAATTTTCTTGTCTCAACTAGAAGTAATTACATTTTGTTTCTACGCTCCAAGACTGTCATAGCATACATTTGAGCGTAATTGAGCAGTGCGATCGCATTTGCTTTAGAAAGTTATTTTACCCTGAAGATTCCGCCTGCAAATCCAAAATCAACTGCGCCAGTTCATCGCTACTAGCTTGGTAGACTTCTCCGCAAAAGTGACAAGTTGCTTCAGCACCGTTGTCTTTTTCAATCATGTCTTGCAGTTCTGCCTCACCCAGCATTTTCAAAGCACCCATAACGCGATCGAAAGAGCAACCGCAGTGAAAGCGCACTAATTGAGTTTCTGGCAATATATTCAATCCCATATCGCCTAGTAGTTGCTCAAATATTTCTGGTAATGTTAACCCTGCCTGCAAAAGCGGTGTAAAACCAGAAAGCGATGCAACTCTCGACTCTAAAGTTTGCACTAAAGCTTCATCTCTTGCTGCTTTAGGTAACACTTGAATTAATATTCCGCCAGCAGCGCTTACTCCCTCTGCACCAACAAATACACCCAAAACTAGCGCTGATGGTGTTTGTTCTGAGCTTACCAGGTAATGAGTTACATCTTCACCAATTTCGCCCGATACTAATTCAACTGTACTAGCGTATGGATAGCCGTAGCCTACATCTCTAACTACGTATAAATAGCCTTCGTGACCTACAGCGCCACCAACATCTAGTTTGCCTTTATCATTGGGTGGAAGTTCGACACTAGGGTTATCTGCATAACCGCGTACCGTTCCATCTAAACCTGCGTCTACTAAAATTCCTCCTAATGGACCGTTACCTTTAACGCGAATATTTACCCGCGAACCAGGACGCTTCATATTAGAGGCAAGTAATAGTCCAGCGGACATCGTGCGCCCTAAAGCAGCCGTAGCCACATAAGATAATTTGTGCCGTTCTCTTGCTTCTTCTGTTAGGCGAGTTGTAATTACACCCACCGCCCTAATTCCGCCGTCGGCTGCTGTTGCCCGTATCAACTGATCTGCCATGAAAAACCCTTACATTTCTTTACATCTCTATTTTAAGTCTCCTTTAACTGCAACTTTGTCATACTAAAGAAGAATTACTACTAAGCGCGATCGCTCTGCACTGAAAAATGCTAGGTACTTTCCAACAAAGCCAACTTAGAATCGAAGTGGGTGCTTCGAGGGAAACAATTCGAGATAGCTTGCTGCGTCCCTTGCAGATGCAACAATGGCTGTGGTTTCAACGCCTTAATCCAGGAATGCCCGAACAGTTGCAGCCAGGATTTAGCTTTACCAGTTGGACGGGACCTATTGCTATTCATCATCAAGTAGATGTAGCAACACCTGTAAGTTTACGCCTAATACTCAGTCAAGGTATTGACGGCTTTCACGAGTGGTACTGGGGCGAAGGTTGGGTGCAGTCTCGACTTGAAGGTATATCATTGCTGCCGCTAAATTTAGGACAAACTGAAAGCTTGCTACGCTTGCGGCAGTTTTTGCATAGCAAAAGCAAAGTCAATTCCTAACTTGGATCTGTGCTGCTCATTTGGATTCAAGAAAAAAAGCGATCGCGCTTAAAATGATACATAAGTTCTCTAACGTGGAGATACTTCGCTATGACGCTCGCCCAGTCTTCCACACCCCTGACGCTGCCAGATCACACGCAGTTGCCAGAATCCGATGGTACATTTGTGAAAAACTTTCAGGAACATCCGCAAAGCTTAGTTCTGACTAGCTCAATTCGTCCGGTTTTAGCTCGGCTGCATAGCGATGGACAATACTGTATTGGGCAAGATAGTGGCATTTATTGGTGGCTAACAGAGCCTCCAGAACGCGGTGCAGAAGCTCCAGACTGGTTTTACGTGCCGAATGTACCACCATTGCTTAATGGCGCATTTCGACGCTCCTATGTGATGTGGAAAGAAATAGTTGCGCCGTTAATTGCGATTGAGTTTGTCTCTGGTGATGGCTCAGAGGAGAGGGATAGAACTTCACCCTTTGCCTCAGATGACAGCAAAGCAGGTAAATTCTGGGTGTACGAGCAAGCAATTAGAATACCTTTTTACGCCATCTACGAGGTACAAAAGGCATCAGTAGAAGTGTATGAATTAGTTGCCAATCACTACGAGCAGATTGTCCCGAACGAGCGAGGACATTACCCAATCGAGCCTATGGGAGTGGAGTTAGGCATTTGGCAAGGGCAATTGTACTATCAAAATTTACCTTGGTTGCGCTGGTGGGATAATGATGGCAATTTGTTGCTAACCGCTGAGGAGCGGGAGGAACAAGAAAAGCAACGCGCCGAACAAGAAAAACAACGCGCCGAACAAGAAAAACAACGCGCCGAACAAGAAAAACAACGCGCCGAACAAGAAAAACAACGCGCCGAGCAGGAAAAACAACGCGCGGATCGACTTGCCGCTAAATTAAGAGAACTGGGAATTGATGCGGAAGAGATAACAGACATTTAATTATTAAGTGTTTTGTCCTTATCTATCAGTAAGGCTACCGTTAAATTCTGCTAGTTCGTGCAGGTGGGAGCGTGTTTGTGTAAACGAGCCAGCTACGTGCGTATTTTCCCCTCGTTTATGTAAACTGGCGTGCAAATCCTATTTTCCCTTACTTAAACTAGCTTTAAAATCTTACGCCTATTTGCCCGTTGATACCCCGTACTGAGTTGTAACCAACGCCAACAAATATATTATCGGTTGCGCCTACTTGTACTCCACCAGATACCGCTACACCTTTGTCTGCAGAATATAACCCCAGTCCAACATAAGGGGAAATAACGGGTAAGCTAATAAACTTGAGTACGTCTACGCCTGTAGAGCCTTCAGGACCTTTACCTAATTCAACGCCAAAATCGAACGCTCTTGCACCTACAGCAAAAGTAACATCTCCATCTTTGCCACCTACAGAACCCCAAGGTTGGGGTATAAGTTGACTATTAGCTCTACTTGGCGCAAATAAAGCCAATAAGCTTGCTGCTGTAACTATCGTGCTTTTAATTATCTGTACGCTCACTCTCACACACTCCTATGCGCTAATTGCCCATCACACACCAAAACCTAATTCAGCATTGAATTAGACTAACCTAATCATCCTCAACCTGGCTTAACTACTAAGACGGAACAAGCAGCATTTTCAACCACCTGACTGCTGACTGAGCCTTGTAAGATGCGTTTTACCCCAGTTAAACCGCGACTTGCGATCGCAATTAAATCCGCATGATAAATATTAGCAAGGCGAATAATCTCTTCTGCTGGATCGCCGCTGACAATTTCTATTTCGCTGTCAAATGCTAACCTAGCTTGATACGATTGCAACTGCTTCTCAATCTGCCTGTAAGGAACTGTCTCTAAGTCGCTGTGGGGACGGTCTGCAGCTATTTCTAAGTCTGATTCTGCTAAAGGAATAACGTGTGCCAGAACGATCTTTGCGCTTGATGGCAATTGCAGTTCTTCGATCGCCTCTATCGTGCGATCGCCAAGCTCTGAGCCATCAACAGCTATTACTATTGTTTTAAACACCGCTTGTCTCCTTTGCGCGTTATCTAGGGCTTAAAGATTAGGACTTTCCCCATCTTGTAATTCCCAGTCTTTATTATCTTTATTTTGAACGCGCATTCTCACTGATTGAGCGTGTGATGGTAAGCCTTCTGCAGTTGCTAGGATGTCAATTGCTGAGGCTACTTGCTCTAATGCTGCTGGCGAATACTCTATCAAACTAGAGTGTTTGAGGAAAGTTTCTACTCCTAATGCTGAAGCATAACGCGCAGCGCCAGATGTCGGTAATGTATGATTAGGTCCAGCTAAATAGTCTCCTACTGCTTCTGGAGTCGAGTAGCCCAGGAAAATTGCCCCAGCGTGACGAATTTGCGGTACTAAGTCCCAAGGCTGGGCTACTTCTAGTTCTAAGTGTTCTGGCGCAAATTCATTTGATAGCTGCACTGCTACTGCTAAAGACTCTACGATCGCGATTAAACCGTAATGGGCGATCGCTTTTTCTGTTAGCATTCGGCGTGGATGGTCTAGCAATTGTCTTTCTACCGCCGCTTGCACGTTTTCCGCTAGCTTGCTATCTGTTGTAATTAAAATTGCCGCTGCCATTGGATCGTGTTCGGCTTGAGCTAGCATATCAGCAGCTACGTGTTCGGGGTTAGCATTTTCATCGGCAATTACTAATACTTCTGATGGTCCTGCTAATGAGTCAATCCCTACAGTCCCGTAAACTAGCTTTTTGGCTAAAGTTACGTAAATATTTCCTGGTCCTGTAATTACGTTTACTTTAGGTATTGTTTCTGTACCGTAAGCTAAAGCTGCGATCGCTTGCGCTCCACCGACGCGATATATTTCTTCTACGCCCGCTTCTTGGGCTGCTACTAGTACCGCCGGATTGATTGTTTTGCCCATTCCTGGCGGCGTGACGATAATGCGGCGGGGAACTCCAGCAACTTTAGCTGGAATCGCATTCATCAATACTGTACTGGGATAAGCGGCTCTACCACCAGGAACGTATAACCCAGCACGATCTACTGGCGTGTAGCGCTTGCCCAATACTACATCCATATCTTCAAACTGTACCCACGATTTTGGTACGCGCTGGCGATGGAAAGCTTCTATTTTTTGACACGCCAATCTAATTGCGCTTAACAATTCTTTAGAAACTTGTTGATAGGCAGCATCTAACTCAGAACCGCTCACGCGCAAATCTTCTGCTTTGAAAGTTTGCTGGTCAAATTCCGCCGTGTAATGCAGTACGGCTTTGTCTCCTTGGCGCTTTACTGCCTGAAGCACTTCGCGTACTGTCGCCTCTTTGTGCTGTACTTGGTCGTCTTGGGTGCGTTCGCAGATTCTTTGCAGTTCTGCTTGTACCTCGCCTTGCTGAGTAATGATTCGCAGCATGAAGTTCGCAATGCAATCTTAGGAGTTACCACCAGGAGGTAGCAGTATTAATTATCGCTTTATTTGCCGCCGTTTGGGCGGATTGAAGCAACTAAATACTCGCTACTTTTATAGCTTAACCTGGATTTTTCTTTTCCATCGCAATTTCTGTCAATTTGAATGCTATATTAGTACATCTAGGATTTTGTCTATTTAACGGTATCCCCTGAAGTAATTGTGGCAAATATTAAGTCTGCTATTAAGCGCGTCCAAGTCGCTGAAAAAAATCGCCTGCGTAATAAGGCTTACAAGTCAGCCGTAAGAACGTTGATGAAAAAATACTTGGCTGCTGTAGATGCTTACGCAGCTAATCCCAGTGCCGAAGCCAAGCAAGAAATGCAGCAGCACATGGCAGCAGCTTACAGCAAAATTGATAAAGCTGTAAAATGCGGCGTATTGCATCGCAATAATGGTGCCAGGAAAAAGTCACGCCTTGCCGCTAGCATTAAGCGCAAAGAAGCAGTTACCGCTGGGTAGAGCCGCATCGAAGCTGTAAAAAGCAATTAGCGATCGCTGCTAGGAAAAATTCTTGGCAGCAAAAGTTTGAAAAATCACAGCTAATAGCTAAATTAAGTCATGCAGCTAATAGACTCCCACGTTCATCTCAATTTTGATGTATTTGCACCAGATTTGGCAGCAGTGCGATCGCGCTGGCAAGAAAATGGTGTAGTTGGGTTAGTACATTCTTGCGTAGAACCCCAAGAATTTGCTGATATTCAAGCAATTGCCCGCAAATTTCCTGAAATTGGTTTTGCTGTGGGTTTACACCCATTGGATGCCGAAAAATGGACCGATACAATGGCAAACGATATTTTAGCACTAGCTGCATCGGATACCAAAGTAGTAGCAATCGGGGAAACAGGACTGGACTATTACAAGGCAGATAACGTTCAGCAGCAGCAAAAGGTGTTTGAAGCACAACTTGCGATCGCATCTGAATTAAATTTACCAGTAATTATCCACTGCCGCGATGCTGCTGCTAATTTACGGGAAATATTACTTAAGTGGCAAAATAGCAAGCAAAAAGTCCGAGGTGTAATGCACTGCTGGGGTGGAACTGAAGAAGAAACGCAATGGTTTCTAGATTTAGGCTTCTACATCAGTTTTAGCGGCACAGTAACTTTTAAAAATGCTAAGCAAATACATCAAAGCGCCCAAATTGTCAATCCAGAAAGATTATTAATCGAAACAGACTGTCCATTTTTGGCTCCAGTGCCAAAAAGAGGACAAAAACGCAACGAACCAGCCTACGTACTGCACGTAGCGCAAGCTCTCGCCCAATTGCGCGGCGTGACGTTAGAAGAGATTGCCCAAACCACGACAAGAAATGCCTGCGAACTGTTTAAGCTTTCAGTTTGAGGCTGCACAGCACAGGCGGAAAAACGTCATAATAATTAAGGAAGTACAGGCAAATGCGTTATTTAAGTTTCCAGGAAAAAACTTTAACAGCCACTCGACTTAAACCCTGAATGCTCTACGTCAAAGGGATATAAATTCTTGAGCAAAAGTAGTCAAAAATTGTTAGAAACGCAAATATTACTTCGCATAGCTGACAAAATGTCTAGAACTTACCTAAATAAGTTGAATGTCAATTGCCAAGATTTTTGTTTAGAATATCTGCCTAAAAATAGGCTAGGACAATTTACTAGATCTTGAAAACAGCAACGGGCGAAGGCTTTTTGCTATACGTAGCTTGAGAAATTTTGGAGAGACTGCCGTCGTTTTTCTAGTTAATATGCGATCGCCAAGACTTAGGCAGATGACAACTATTGTACAAACACATCACTTATAAAAGCAAAAAAGTTTCTTTTCGGTACTTGCCCGCAGCGCTTACCAACAAATAGGGCAATTTAGTTCCCTAGCGGAAATACACAACCAGCAGCAACGAGTAAAAAACGCATGACAACTGAAACATACATCGAACCCGCCTTTTTACTACCTGATTTGATTGAAATTCAGCGTTCTAGCTTCCGTTGGTTTTTAGAAGAAGGACTAATTGAAGAACTTAACAGCTTTTCGCCGATTTCCGACTATACAGGCAAGTTAGAACTACATTTTTTAGGACAAAATTATAAATTAAAACAGCCAAAATACGACGTAGACGAAGCCAAACGGCGCGATAGCAGCTACGCGGTGCAAATGTACGTACCGACAAGGCTAATTAATAAAGAAACAGGCGATATTAAAGAGCAAGAAGTATTTATTGGCGACTTACCATTGATGACCGATCGCGGCACGTTTATTATTAACGGCGCAGAAAGAGTAATCGTCAACCAAATCGTGCGATCGCCTGGAGTGTACTACAAATCAGAAGTAGACAAAAATGGTCGTCGCACTTATTCTGCTAGCTTAATTCCCAATCGAGGCGCGTGGCTCAAATTTGAAACTGACCGCAACGGCTTAGTTTGGGTAAGAATCGATAAAACCCGCAAACTGTCAGCACAAGTATTGCTCAAAGCCTTGGGATTATCTGACAACGAAATTTTCGATGCTTTGCGTCACCCAGAATACTTCCAAAAAACCATCGAAAAAGAAGGACAGTTTTCTGAAGATGAGGCGTTAATGGAGCTATACCGCAAATTGCGTCCAGGCGAACCCCCCACCGTCTCCGGCGGAAATCAGCTACTAGAATCGCGCTTTTTTGACCCCAAACGCTATGATTTGGGGCGAGTAGGACGATACAAAATTAACAAGAAATTGCGCCTAGCGATCCCCGATACTACCCGCGTTCTTACCCCCATAGATATTTTGGCGGCAGTAGACTACTTAATCAACCTAGAATTTGACATGGGTAGCATTGACGACATCGACCATTTAGGCAATCGTCGGGTGAGAAGTGTCGGTGAACTACTGCAAAACCAAGTAAGAGTAGGCTTAAACCGCTTAGAAAGAATTATTCGGGAACGCATGACCGTATCCGATCCCGAAAGCTTGACACCTGCTTCCTTAGTTAACCCCAAACCATTGGTAGCGGCAATTAAAGAGTTTTTTGGTTCTAGCCAACTATCGCAGTTCATGGATCAAACAAATCCATTAGCAGAACTAACTCACAAACGTCGCTTATCAGCCCTCGGACCTGGCGGATTGACTAGAGAACGGGCGGGTTTTGCCGTTCGAGACATTCACCCATCCCACTACGGGCGCATTTGCCCAGTAGAGACACCAGAAGGACCAAACGCAGGGCTAATTGGTTCTTTGGCAACTCACGCCAAGGTTAACCAATACGGCTTCTTAGAAACGCCATTTAGAGCCGTAGATAAAGGTCGCGTCTTATTCGACCAGCCCCCAGTATATATGACAGCAGACGAAGAAGACGATCTGCGCGTCGCCCCTGGAGATATTCCTGTAGATGAAGACGGCTACATTAAAGGACCAAAAGTAACCGTCCGCTACCGTCAGGAGTTTGCAACTACAACCCCCGACCAAGTAGACTACGTAGCCGTATCGCCCGTACAGATTGTCTCGGTAGCAACAAGCTTGATCCCATTTTTAGAGCATGACGATGCTAACCGAGCGCTAATGGGATCGAATATGCAACGCCAAGCCGTACCGCTACTTAAGCCAGAACGCCCATTAGTAGGAACGGGTTTAGAAGCCCAAGCTGCTAGAGACTCTGGGATGGTAATTGTCAGCCGTACTGATGGCGAGGTGTCTTATGTAGATGCGACTAAGATTCGGATTAGAGTTAGCAGCGATACTAACTTGAAAGAACTAACCGGCGATTTGTCAGTCACTACAATCCAAGGGCAAGAAATTGAATACCCTATATCGAAGTACCAGAGATCGAACCAAGATACTTGTTTGAACCAAAGACCAATTGTAAAACAAGGCGATCGCGTAGTTGCAGGTCAAGTATTGGCTGACGGTTCTTCAACTGAAGGCGGCGAACTTGCTTTGGGGCAAAACATCACCGTAGCTTATATGCCTTGGGAAGGCTACAACTACGAAGATGCGATCTTGATTTCCGAAAAACTGGTTCAAGAAGACACCTACACCTCAATTCACGTTGAAAAATACGAAATTGAAGCTAGACAAACCAAGTTAGGACCAGAAGAAATCACCAGAGAAATTCCTAACGTCGGTGAAGATGCGCTGCGCCAACTCGACGAACAAGGAATCATCCGCATCGGTGCTTGGGTAGAAGCAGGAGACATCCTAGTTGGTAAAGTCACCCCTAAAGGAGAATCAGACCAACCACCAGAAGAAAAACTGCTCAGGGCAATCTTCGGCGAAAAAGCGCGAGATGTGCGCGACAACTCCTTGCGCGTACCTAACGGCGAAAAAGGACGTGTAGTAGATGTCCGCGTATTTACCCGCGAACAAGGAGACGAACTCCCACCAGGCGCAAACATGGTAGTGCGCGTTTATGTTGCCCAAAAACGCAAGATTCAAGTAGGCGACAAAATGGCAGGTAGACACGGTAATAAAGGAATTATCTCACGGATTTTGCCGCTAGAAGATATGCCTTATTTGCCAGACGGCACGCCAGTAGATATAGTCCTCAACCCCTTGGGCGTACCTTCGCGGATGAACGTCGGACAGGTATTTGAATGCTTGCTAGGTTGGGCAGGAGTGAACCTAGATATGCGTTACAAAATCACTCCATTTGACGAAATGTACGGCGAAGAGTCATCGCGGACAATTGTACATGGCAAGTTAATGGAAGCTAGGGAGCAAACAGGCAAAGATTGGTTGTTTGACCTAGAATCGCCAGGCAAAATTCAGCTATACGACGGTCGTACTGGAGAACCATTCGATCGCCCAGTGACGGTAGGAATAGCTTATATGCTCAAGCTAGTACACCTAGTCGACGATAAGATCCACGCCCGTTCTACAGGTCCTTACTCTCTAGTAACGCAACAGCCACTAGGCGGCAAAGCCCAACAAGGCGGTCAGCGCTTCGGAGAAATGGAAGTATGGGCGCTAGAAGCATTTGGAGCCGCCTACACATTGCAAGAACTGCTTACAGTCAAATCAGACGATATGCAGGGACGCAACGAAGCCTTAAATGCGATCGTCAAAGGTAAAGCTATTCCGCGTCCAGGTACGCCAGAGTCCTTCAAAGTGCTAATGCGAGAACTCCAATCTCTAGGCTTGGATATTGCCGTCCACAAAGTAGAACTACAAGCAGACGGTAGCTCCCTAGATGTAGAAGTTGACCTTATGGCAGATCCTACCGGTCGCCGCACTCCCAACCGTCCTACTTACGAATCTCTAAGCCGCGAAGCCCTAGAAGAGGAAGAAGTGTAGAGAAGCAGGGGGTGCAGGGAAAGCAGGGGGAGAAAGAATTTAATTAAATCATCTCCTTGTCTTCCCACACTTCTCATCCTTCCTATAATTCCCACACTTCCCACACTGCCCCACCCCATATCCCTAAATAACCTATGAGAACACCACAAACCACTCAGTTTGATTATGTAAAAATTGGGCTAGCCTCCCCAGAGAGAATTCGGCAATGGGGAGAGCGTACCCTACCCAACGGGCAAGTGGTAGGAGAAGTTACTAAACCAGAAACTATTAACTATCGCACCCTGAAGCCAGAAATGGATGGCTTGTTCTGCGAACGCATCTTTGGACCTGCTAAAGACTGGGAATGTCATTGCGGTAAATATAAGAGAGTACGGCATCGCGGAATTGTCTGCGAACGTTGCGGCGTTGAAGTAACGGAGTCTCGCGTCCGCCGCCATCGCATGGGCTTTATCAAACTTGCTGCCCCTGTGGCGCACGTTTGGTATCTCAAAGGTATCCCCAGCTATATTGCTATTTTGCTAGATATGCCTTTGCGGGATGTCGAGCAAATCGTCTACTTCAATGCTTACGTTGTCTTAGCACCAGGTAATGCCGATACTCTTAGTTACAAACAACTGCTTACTGAAGATCAGTGGCTAGAAATAGAAGATCAACTCTATAGTGAAGATTCGCAACTGTCAGGCGTAGAAGTAGGGATTGGTGCAGAAGCTTTAGCAAGGCTGCTAGCAGATATTAACTTAGAAACAGAAGCCGAAAGCCTGCGCGAAGAAATTGGCAATGCCAAAGGTCAAAAACGCGCTAAGTTAATCAAACGCCTGCGCGTAATCGATAACTTTGTCGCTACAGGTTCTTTGCCAGAATCGATGGTAATGACAGTTATTCCTGTTATTCCCCCAGATTTGCGCCCGATGGTGCAGTTAGATGGCGGACGCTTTGCCACAAGCGACTTGAACGACCTCTACCGTCGCGTGATTAACCGTAATAACCGTTTAGCAAGATTGCAAGAAATCTTAGCGCCAGAAATTATCGTCCGCAATGAAAAGCGGATGTTGCAAGAAGCGGTGGATGCTTTGATTGATAACGGTCGGCGCGGACGTACTGTAGTAGGCGCAAATAACCGCCCTTTGAAGTCTCTATCAGACATTATTGAGGGTAAGCAAGGTCGTTTCCGGCAAAACTTGCTCGGTAAACGAGTAGACTACTCTGGACGTTCGGTAATTGTTGTCGGACCAAAGTTGAAGATTCACCAGTGCGGTTTGCCAAGAGAAATGGCAATTGAGCTATTTCAGCCATTTGTAATTCATCGGTTGATTCGCAGCGGTGTTGTTAACAATATCAAAGCTGCCAAGAAGTTAATTTCTCGCGGCGATCCGAGCGTTTGGGATGTTTTAGAGGAAGTAATTGAAGGACACCCAGTATTGCTAAACCGCGCTCCGACTCTGCACAGATTGGGGATTCAAGCATTTGAGCCGATTTTGGTAGAAGGTAGGGCAATTCAACTGCATCCTTTAGTATGTCCGGCGTTTAACGCTGACTTTGACGGCGACCAAATGGCGGTTCACATTCCCTTGTCTTTGGAAAGTCAAGCTGAAGCAAGATTGTTGATGTTGGCTTCTAACAATATTTTGTCGCCAGCTACAGGTAGACCGATCGTAACTCCTAGCCAAGATATGGTACTGGGTTGCTATTACTTGACTGCAGAAAATCCCAAAGCAAGTAAAGGTGGCGATCGCTATTTTGCCTCGCTAGACGATGCGATCGTTGCTTACGAACAAAAGCAAGTCGATCTCCATGCCAAAGTCTGGGTGCGCTTTGATGGCTTAGTAGATTCAGAAGATGGTAACAGCAAGCCGCAAACAGAAACCTTCAGCGACGGTACGCGCTCAATTACAACCGCAAACTTGCGCCGCCGTGAAGATGCTGATGGCAACCTCATTTCTCAGTTTGTTCGCACTACCCCAGGTCGAATTATCTATAACAAGACCATTCAAGAAGTCTTGGCTTAGGAGTTGGAATAGAGGCAGAAGTAACTTTCTGTCTCCTCCTTAAAATTACAGAAAAACATAACTTCTGATTCTTATAAAACAGGTACAATCATGGCAGACGGCAAAGAAATGATTTTTCGCAATCGCGTGGTAGACAAAGGTCAACTCAAAAAGTTGATCGCTTGGGCGTTTACTCACTATGGCACTGCCAAAACCGCTGCGATCGCTGACCGCTTGAAAGATTTGGGCTTTCGCTACGCCACCAAGGCTGGAGTCTCGATCAGCGTTGACGATTTGATGGTTCCACCGAAAAAAAGAGCCTTACTTGAAGCTGCTGAAGCAGAAATTCGCGCCACTGAAGAGCGCTACACGCGCGGCGAAATTACCGAAGTAGAACGCTTCCAAAAAGTAATTGATACTTGGAACAGTACATCAGAAGCGCTCAAAGATGAAGTTGTCGATCACTTTAAAGCTAGTAATCCACTCAACTCAGTCTACATGATGGCTTTTTCGGGAGCTAGAGGTAATATTTCCCAAGTTCGTCAGTTGGTAGGAATGCGCGGTTTGATGGCAGATCCGCAAGGAGAAATCATCGACCAACCAATTAAAACTAACTTCCGCGAAGGATTGACAGTTACAGAATATATTATTTCTTCTTACGGAGCGAGAAAAGGATTAGTAGATACAGCTTTAAGAACTGCTGATTCAGGTTATCTGACAAGACGCTTGGTAGACGTATCGCAAGATGTGATCGTTAGGGAAATTGACTGCGGTACGACGCGGGGAATTTCTGTCAAGGCGATGGTAGAAAACGATCGCGTTATGATACCGATTGGTTCTCGCCTGTTAGGTAGAGTGCCTTTAGATGATGTAATTCACCCCAAAACTAAAGAAGTCATCTGCCCTAAAAATGAGCCGATGTCTGATGATGTTGCTGTTGCAGTGCAAAAAGCTGGCGTGGAAGAAGTAATCGTGCGATCGCCTCTTACTTGTGAAGCGGCGCGATCTGTTTGTCAGCACTGTTACGGCTGGAGTCTTGCTCACGCCAAATTAGTAGATTTAGGCGAAGCTGTAGGCATCATTGCCGCCCAAAGTATCGGCGAACCTGGAACTCAGCTAACGATGCGGACGTTCCACACAGGTGGCGTATTTACAGGGGAAGTTGCCAGGCAAGTACGCAGCGACTTAGAGGGGACAATTCGCATTCCCAAACGCTTGCGGACAAGACCTTATAGAACTCGTCACGGGGAAGATGCGCTATTTGTAGAAGCTAATGGCGATCTCATGTTGGAAGTAGCTTCTGGCGATCCAGTCGCGATCGCTGTTACCCAAGGCTCGACCATCTACATCGTAGACGGACAGAAAGTACAAGCTGGACAGTTACTTGCAGAAGTTGCGATCGGTAGTAGAACAAACCGCGCCCACACAGAAAAAGCAACTAAAGATGTATCGTCAGATTTAGCTGGTGAAGTCAAATTTGCCGATCTAGTTCCTGAAGAAAAAACAGATAGACAAGGCAACACTACAACTACAGCCACCAGAGGCGGTTTGATTTGGATTTTGTCAGGGGAAGTTTATAATTTGCCCCCAGGTGCGGAACCTGTCGTCGTTAACGGCGATCGCGTGGAAGCAAACAGCGTCCTAGCAGAGACAAAAATCCATACCATTCATGGCGGTATAGTGCGATCGACCATCGAAACGCCAAACTCCGGTCACAGCGCTCGCGAGATTGAAATTATCACCGCATCAGTAGTTCTAGATACAGCTACCGTACGCGTAGAACACAATCAACGCCAAGGCGACCACTACATCATCGAAACTAGCAATGGCGCAGAGTTTTCGTTGCTCGCAACTCCCAGCACAAAAGTACAAAATAATCAAGTAGTCGCAGAACTGATCTCTGACGAATACCGCACCAATACAGGCGGCTTGATTAAATACTCTGGCGTAGAACTTGCCAAAAAAGGTAAAGGCAAGCAAGGCTACGAAGTCGTTAAGGGCGGAACCATCTTATGGATTCCCGAAGAAACCCACGAAGTCAATAAAGATATCTCGCTCTTACTTGTTGAAGACGCTCAATATGTAGAAGCTGGTAGCGAAGTTGTCAAAGACATCTTCTGCGAAACTAGCGGAGTTGTAGAAGTAACTCAGAAAAACGATATCTTGCGCGAGTTGGTAATCAAGCCAGGCGAACTATTGATGCTGGACGATCCAGAATCAGTAATTAACCGCGATGGTACATTTACTCAACCTGGCGAAGAGTTGATTCCTGGATACGTTACTGAAGAGTTACGCTACATCGAGTTTGTAGAGTCGCCCAACGGTCCAGCTTTGCTATTGCGTCCGGTGAAAGAATTCCCCGTACCAGATTCCCCATCAGTACCGAGTACAAAATCAAGTACAGGTGAAGGGCGATCGATCGAACTACGGGCTGTTTGTCGCTTACCGTACAAAGATTCCGAGCGCGTCAAATCAGTAGAGGGCGTAGAACTAATGCGGACTCAACTGGTTCTGGAAATGGATCAAATGCACTCTTCCGAGTATGGTGGTGCAAGTTCGCCAATGGCGGCTGATATTGAGCTAGTTACAGATGAAGAAGATCCAGAAATTCAGCGCTTGCAGTTGGTAATTCTAGAATCATTAGCAATCCGTAAAGACGTTCCTGCGGACGTGACTCAAGGTAGTACCAATACTCGATTCAATGTTGAAGAAGGGCAAGAGATCGCCCCTGGAGCAGTTGTCGCTCGTACCGAAATCTTGTGTAAAGAAGCAGGTATAGTTCGCGGTGTGAAAGAGGGTGCAGAGGCAATTCGCCGGATCTTGATTTTAAGAGAAGCCGATTGTACAAACATTAACGTGCCTGAAAAACCCCGCGTTAAAGCTGGCGATCTAGTAGTAGCTGGTAAAGAAATTGCCCCTGAAGTGTTTGCTGAGGAATCCGGTCAAGTCTTGGAAATCAAGAGTCCAGACAAACAAGCAGCACAAGCAGGGAATACAGCTTTAGCGACAAGCGGATATACAATAAATATGCGTAATGCTCGTCCTTACCGAGTTAGTCCTGGAGCCGTATTACAGGTAGAAGATAGCGGCTTGGTACAGCGGGGTGACAATCTAGTATTGTTGGTATTTGAACGTACCAAGACTGGAGACATCATTCAAGGATTGCCGAGAATTGAGGAACTCTTAGAAGCACGCAAGCCTAAAGAAGCTTGCATTTTGGCGGTGCGTCCTGGAACAGTTGAACTAACGCGGATCGAGGATGAGACTGTAGCTATTAGGGTAATTGAAGAAGGTGGAGCGATCGCCGAATATCCGCTAGGACCTGGGCAAAATCCAGTAGTTTCTGACGGTTCAGTAGTAGAAGCAGGGATGCAGCTAACTGACGGTCCAGCAAATCCCCACGAGATTTTGGAAGTATTCTTCAATTACTACTCGTCGCAAGCAGGTTCGCAAAAAGGCTATTCAGCCGCGACCGAATCGTTGCAGAAAGTGCAAACTTTCCTAGTCAATGAGGTGCAGTTGGTGTATCAATCTCAAGGTATTGATATTGCTGACAAGCATATTGAGGTAATCGTCAAGCAGATGACTGCCAAAGTGCGGGTAGACGATGGTGGCGATACCACAATGTTACCTGGGGAGTTAGTAGAGTTACGTCAAATCGAGCAGGTGAACGTAGCTATGAGTATTACTGGTGGTGCAGCGGCTCAATATACGCCTGTGTTGTTGGGTATTACTAAAGCATCGCTAAATACAGATAGCTTTATCTCCGCAGCTTCATTCCAAGAAACTACGCGGGTACTAACTGAAGCAGCAATTGAAGGTAAGTCAGACTGGTTGCGCGGTTTGAAGGAGAACGTGATCATCGGGCGCTTGATTCCGGCGGGAACTGGCTTTAATGCTTATGAAGAGCCTGGAGCGATCGCTGAGGATACAACTTTAGATCCAAGCAGTATGTTTGAGGATGGCGACGATTCGATGGATGTTGTTCTAGACGATCGCACCGCCCGCGCCTACAGCTTTGAAAATGGTTTAGGTGAAGGCTTTACCTTCGATCGCGGTGCTTCTTTTGTCCCAGATGAGGAAGAGGAATTGATCGATGATGAAATCGATGACTTGGACGACGATGAAGAGGATGATGACGATGATTTTGATGATGACGAATAATTAATGTCGTCGTAACGTAGGGGCGCGATACATTGTGAGGGCGCAATGCATTGCGCCCCTACAATTTGCAGATTATTTCGTCAAAATCGGTAGGTGCGATCGCATATACGGCGGCAAAACCTTCAAATGTTGTTGGTGGAGATAATTCCAAGCACTGCGCCATGTTGATAATGACTGATTCTGGTACTTGGCGTTGGCGTTGTTGATTCCTAAGCTGGCATTGTTCTAAAGGTGTTTGGACGTACAATGCAATCCAAGAGATATTTTTGTATTTAGCTAGTTTGGCTAGCAAATCTAGTCGCCAAGCCTGTTGGCAATTTGTAGCATCGTAAATTATCGGGTAGCCTGCGGTGAGGTGCTGGTGAATTTGTTGCAGGACTTGGGTTTCAACTTCTTGCCAATTGCCTTGAATTATCGCATCGCCGTAGAGTTCTGCCCGAATTTGGTCAGTAGAGACGATTTTGTATATGGGGTTAGAGGCGGCTATTTTGGCGGCTAAGGTAGATTTGCCGCAACTAGGCATACCGACTAGGATGTAGCAGATTGCAGACATTGGGTGATATGGGTGGATGATGCGAGCGTACCAGTATTGGCGTAATTATAGGGTTTTGGGAGAACCAGAGGAATTAATAAATCAAAATCGCCACAATCACCCATCTAAGCCGCAAAATCAACCAACGAGCCAACAAGCATGGTTGGAAATTATTGATAAATTGAAAAAAGATAAAACCCTCTCTACGAATTGTTAAAAGATACTGAATTAAGAGAAGCTGGAAACAATTTTGATTTATACATTGCCAGCGAAGAAAAGAAAAAAGAGTCTCGAGGTAACATTCCTAAAATTCAGGCTAAATTGCCCCTTCATTGGCAAGATAAAAGACTTAGTTTGGTAGTTGGTTCGCCATCTGCTAAAACTGAAAAACAGCCGATAATCCAGTCAAAAGTAATAGCAAGACAAATCACTCTTAAAAGTCCACTACAGAAACTAAAATTCGCTAAATTTGGTGTAGATAAAAACAGTCAAGAATTAGTCCAACCTATACTAGAAGCTGCTACAAATAAAAATTGTACGAGCTTATATCAACAGCTTACAGAAAAAACAAAATCCTTAGCCGAGGATACGATCGCTATTGAGTTTCCCTAGCGGCTGCGAGTAGGTTGTATGCGGGGCTTCCGCGAGTTGTTACTACCTGTATTTTATCCAGTGTACGGCGTACCTTATATCCCGTCTAGTAGCCTGAAAGGAGCCATTTGCGGATCGCTCTCCAGTATAGCAATCCCTCTGAAGTAAAACGTCTACGCATTAAAAGCAACTTTATTTCGCACAATTGAACCAAAAAGTCAAGAAGGCAGTATTCGCATTGCTGTAGAATGGGAAGCTAAAAAGAGCGATCGCGCTTACATTTACGAAGGCACAATTCTTTCAGAAGCAAAGCAAAAAGCTCATTTTACCTTAATTGAAAACGTACTATACCTATCATCTCATCTAGTAGGAATCGGTAGGGATCGAGAAGACCCTTGCATTGGAATAGCGGTAGAATGCGCGGTTGTTATTGGCAACTTGCAGATAAGCAGTTACCATGCGACATCGAAGTTTGGCAAAAATTTCTGCAAGAAGTACGCGATGCTTTCTCAAGCGTTCAATCTGCTAGCAATTCTGTAAATATTATTGAACCAGGCAGTTCTAGAAGAGGCGATCGCTGTCAAGATGTTTTGAATTCCCATGCACGAATATATTTAATCCCTTGCAAAGCCTTGAAACATCCTAGCCTTGTTGAAAATTGGGCGCAAGACGGGCATAAATCGCCTGTAACGGGTAGAGGATTAGATTTACTTTACAGCAGCGATAAATACAAGGGAAAACGAATAGTTGGAGACAATTAATACATGGGCAACAGTCAGGTAGGAGGACAGCTTGGTACGCCTTCTTTTGTATTAATTAAGTCCAATTTTCCTAACTCTGGAATTGCTTACCAAACATCGCAATTTTTGGTGCAGAACAAAGCGATCGCTCAACTTTTGAGCAAGCTTTACCGCAAGATTCGCTCCGAGCCTGGTAGAGCGGGATATTAGTGAATGTACTTCTTGCCAAGCTATTCAATATTCAAACCATCATATACAGATTGCCATGTGGTTCAAATTACATTTTTGTAATTTTTGCAAATGGATTAGTGTAATTTTTCGGTGGCTTAATCAGAAATATGACCTGTCACTAATTAAAAAGTTTGATAGCTATGAATATTCGCTCTTGTTTAGCGCTAGGAACAATTGCTCTGTCAATGGCAGTCCTTAGTTTGGCTTCACCTACTCAAGTAAAAGCTGAAACAAGCAATCGAATGGCTCAAGTGCGTCCACCGCTTGATGTACAAAGACCTAACGATCGCCCAGTACCACCTCGCAGCGATCGCCCAGTACCACCTCGCAACACTCGCACAGTACCACCTCGCAGCGATCGCCCAGTACCACCTCGCAACACTCGCACAGTACCACCTCGCAGCGATCGCCCAGTACC
>NZ_JYON01000002.1 GCF_000952155.1 Aliterella atlantica CENA595
TCTTGGTTTCAACGCAAGTACAGAAGACTCGTTGTCCGATGGGAACGTTTGAAGGTGTGTTTTGATGCTTTCCTCCTCCTAGCCTGTTCCTATATTTGGTTTCCAAAGTTAGTGGGATAGGTTCATAGAGGGTCGCATTACTCATCTATACGTGCATTCTCTTGGCGGCGAATCAATGCTAGTTTTTCTTCCCAATCTTCAAAACTAGGATCGTCAGCAAAAATTCCTGCATACTGCATCAGAAATCTTGGAGAGTGAGTTTTATTCGTAGGGTCAAGCTCAATTGTAGTAGTTTGGGGAAGCTCAATATTGCAACCTGCAATGCTTCTGTACAGTCGCGGACTTTGTTAATAGTGGCAACGGGACCAACCGTTAAATATGAATTTGCATTTGTACAAAGTATACTACTTGCGGTTAAGATTCATGATAATTTTTCCTGATTTATTCTATTTATTTTAGATATCTGTAAGAGTAAAAATTCACAGTTATTAAAAACATCGCTCTTTAAAAATATAATTAACAAACTATTTAACCCTTGCTGGACAAGCAACAAACAAATTTTTTACATTAATAAATATAGTTAAATTAAACACATAAGTTATTTTTAAAAACTTGCTATATTAGCTAATTAGTTACGATACCCGACTGAACCTAAAACTTTATTTCAAGCATCTACCTACGTACGCACGCTTAAAAACTTCACACTACTATAAAGCGAACTACTCTAATGGCGAATCTAAATAGACGGGATGCACTGAAGCTAGGAGCGCTAGCTAGCGGCTCATTACTGCTGCCTATATCCTGTCAAAGTCGCAGTTATGCAAAAGATGCTGGCAGTCCTCAAGTTAGACCTTTCACCCAGCAACTACGCATTCCACCAGTGCTTAGTCCTGTTCGTAGCGATGATACTACCGATTACTACGAAGTTACGATGAGGAGAGCTACGGTCGAGATTCTACCAGGGCTAAAAACAGAGATTTGGGGATATAACGGTATAGCTCCTGGTCCGACAATTAAACAACGCAGAGATCGGCAATCAGTAGTTAGATTCATCAATAATAGCGTAGGCACGCCAACTTCAGTACACTTGCACGGGATGGCATCGCTGCCTCAGTATGACGGCTATGCTGAAGACTTTACTAACCCAGGTCAGTACAAAGACTATATCTATCCCAATAACCGTCCTGCTACCTTGTGGTATCACGACCATGCACTGCATAACACTGCCCGCAACGTATATATGGGTTTAGCAGGTTTGTATTTGGTTTATGATGACCTTGAACTTGGCTTACCTTTACCAAAAAACGAGTACGACGTGCCGCTAGTTATTCAAGATAAGCAGTTTAGCTCTAGGGGTAGTTTAATCTTTGATGACCAAGGCGAAAAGAGTCAAATGGGCGATGTAATTCTCGTCAATGGCGTACCTTGGCCCAATATGAAAGTAGCCAACCGCAAGTATCGCTTCCGCATCTTAAACGGCTCGGCTTCGCGTTCTTATAATCTTTCTCTTAGTACGAGTGAACCTTTTACTATCATTGGTACAGATGCAGGGTTAGTCGGTGCGCCAGTTCAAGTGAGCAATTTTCGCATTGGTATGGCTGAACGCTACGAGGTGATTATTGACTTTTCTAAGTATAAAGTCGGCACTAAGATCGTTGTTCATAACGATCATCCAGATAACAACATAGAGTACGACGGCACAGATCGAATTATGCAGTTTGAGGTTGTGCGGACAGAAAGCGACCCTAGCTCTATTCCTCCAAACCTGCGCGACTATCAACCTATTGCCGAATCATTAGCAGTAAGGACTCGTGAATTTAGGTACGAGCGCTCTAATGGTTTGTGGGTAATTAATGGCAAAACATGGGACATACAGCGATTTGATGCTAATCCGCAACTTGGCGATGTAGAAATCTGGAGAATCTTCAACAATTCAGGCGGCTGGTTCCACCCCATCCATATACATTTAATAGATATGCAACTTCTCGATCGCGATGGCAAGCCGCCATTTGCTTATGAAAGAGGTTGGAAGGATGTATTTTATGTTGGTGAAAATGAGTCTTTGCGGGTGATTGGCAGGTTTGGACCGAATACTGGTGCATATATGAGCCACTGCCATAATACAGTTCATGAAGACCACGACATGATGAACCAATTTATGGTAGGCACAGGCGGTCCCGATCCAATTACTACCGCTCCAGCGCAACCACTACCAGCACCACCGCTATAAATTACTACTACATAACTACATCAAAAGAACCGCTACAGACTCAATAAGTAGCGGTGCTTTATTCATAACTATCATTGAGAAAATTGCGAGTATAAGCGCAGCCGACAAAACTAGGGTATTTTTTCCAAGGTAATGGTAGATTAAGTTCTAGATTGCTCTAATACAGATCGCAAACGCAAGTTAATGCACCGCCGAAAACAGCTTTAGTTGTCACCTCAAAAGTTGAATATCATCTGCAAATAGCACTCAAACAAGTGAAGTTAAATTTTTGACTGCGATGTGATATTTGAATAACGCAGCGTAAAGGTGGAACTATAGTGTTAAGCGCGAACAAGTTTTTTGGTGGGTTGCTGGTAGTAAGTATTAGTTTAATTGCGATGGTCGCAGAGCGTTTGCGAAGCATGGTCGTAGAGCATACCGCCGAAGGCATCGCGCTGCCAATTGCTCAATCTACTCAAGCGCAGACACAATCGCAGCAGCAAATACAACAACTGCTAGAGCAAGCATCGCAACAAAGAGAGCAAGGTGAATCTCAAGCGGAGATTGCTACATACCAACAAGTTCTCACACTAGCAAGGCAATTCAAAGATCGAGAGGCTGAAGCTATTGCCCTGCAAAGCCTTGGTTTTGTTTATCAAAATATTGGACAGCCGCGCCAATCGTTAGAATTTTATAATCAAGCTCTTCCTTTTTTGCGAGCAATTAACAATCGCGAGCAAGAGGCTGTCACCTTGAGCAATATTGGTTTAGTTTACAATACCTTGGGGCAACCTCAAAAAGCCCTAGAGTATTTGATCGCAGCCTTATCGATCGCTAAAACAGCAGGCGATCGCCCAAGAGTTGCTACTACCCTAAATAATATCGGTTTAGTTTACGACAACATCGGACAACCCCAAAAAGCCTTAGAATATTACGACTCGGCTTTACCAATTGCCAAAGAAGTAAGCGATCGCGAGCAGGAGTATACTACTTTAAATAATATTGGCTCTGTCTACGATACCCTTGGGCAAACTCAAAAAGCCTTAGAATATTACGATGCTGCTTTGCCCATCGCTAGAGAACTAGGCGATCGCTCAGGCGTTGCCAGCATTTTGAATAATATCGGTTTGGCTTACGATGCTCTAAAGCAACCCCAGCAAGCCCTAAAACATTACAACGCCGCCTTACCAATTGCCCAAGAAGTAGGCAACAGGTCTAAAGAAGCCATCATTCTAAATAATATTGGTTTAGCTAACGACAACATCGGAGAGCCTCGACAAGCGTTAGCATCTTACGAAGCTGCTTTACCAATTGCTAGAGAAGCAGGAAATAGCCTTCAAGAAGCTACTACTTTAAGTAACATTGGTGCAGCCTATGATGCCCTCAATCAACCTCAAAAAGCCTTGGAATATTACAACGCCGCTTTACCAATTCGGAGAAAAGTAGGCGATCGCATAGGAGAAGTAGCTACCCTAAGTAATATCGGCGCAGCCTACCGAGATAATAACCAACCGACAAAAGCGATCGAAAACTCTCAACAATCTTTGGAAATCGCCTTACAAATTCGTGCAGGGCTAAAGCGAGAGAATCGCCAAGCATTTTTGCAGAGCATCCGAGGAACGGGAGTTGGTTTAGTTGACTTACTTATAAATCAAAAACAACCAGAACGTGCATACCAATGGGTAAACCTAATTACTACAGCCGATCTTGTTGATTACTCTCGTTTGATCGATGCTAAAGTTGCCAATCCCCAAGCACAACAAGCAATTGCAAAATGGAATCAATCTAACCGCCGCTTAGAAAGCTTGCGCCAGCAATTGCAAGAACAATTTTCTCCCGATCTATCAGCGCAAATCAATGCTTTGCAGGCTGAAGTTAATCAACAAGCTGAAATTATCTCCCGCCAGTTCCCAGAAGTTGCTGAACTATTTGAAACTAAACCTACTGATATTGCTAAGTTAAGAGCTAATATTCCTGCAGGAACAGTTGTTATTCAACCTGTATTACTCACCAGAGTCAATAAAGTTCCAGATACGATCGCTCTATTTGTCCTCACCAAAGATAAATTAACAGTTACGCAACAAAAAATCGCTCCTCAAGCTTTTGATGAGTTAGTTACTCGATACCGCCAAGAACTAACCGATGGCAGATTCAAGAAGTACCGCGCTACTAGCACCAAGCTTTATGACATCCTGATTCGCCCTATAAAAGCCCAAATTCAAGTCGCCTCTACCAAACAACTAAGTATTATTGCTACAGGCAAACTGCGCTATATTCCTTTTGAAACGCTACTCGATCGCCAAACGGGCAAGTATTTGATTCAAAAATACCCCATCAATAATCTCACTCGCCTTTCAAGTCGTCCTTTGCCACCAAACAAACAAAAGTCAACAATGCTTGCTCTAGGCAATCCTTTTCCCAATGATAGACGCAGCTTGCCAGGAGCAGAAGATGAAATCAAAAGTATTACTTCAGTTCTACCAGGTAGTGAGGCTCATTTAGGTGTTGAGGCTAAACTCAATACTTTTACTACTGTTGCTCCTCGATTCCCGATTTTGCACCTAGCGACTCACGGCTGTTTTCGTCCTGGTGGCTGTCCTGACTTGAAGTTAGAAGCTAATACTATCTTATTTCGCGATCGCAACTTTCAAATCGCCGATGCTGCAATACTTGGACTCAAAAATACTAATTTAGTGGTATTAAGCGCTTGTCAAACTGCTGTCCAAGCCAACTCTAATGGGGAAGAATTTGCTGGTATTGCCTACCTATTTGAACGTGCTGGTGCGCGTTCTGTAATTGCTAGCCTGTGGTTAGTTAAAGATAAGGAAACCAAGGAATTAATGATTAACTTCTACCAAAATCTGCAAAAGGGTACGACTAAAGGCGAAGCATTGCGTCAAGCAAAGTTGAGTTTAATTGATAAACATCCTTTATATTGGTCGTCATTCATCTTAATTGGAGATGCACGTTAACTACAACTGGCTAACGTTCTTGGATTCAGTAGAAAAAACTTAGCCAAAAGACAGCAACTTGAGAGACAATCTATTTACTTATGCAAAAACCATAAATTTATCTTATGCGGAAGCTAATTAAAGGGCTGCGCGCCTTCAAAGACAATTACTATTCCAACCACCTAGAACTATTTGAAAAGCTAACTCACGCTCAAAAGCCTAGAGTCTTATTCATTACTTGCTCGGATTCAAGAATCGATCCTAACTTAATTACTCAAGCTGCTGTAGGGGAACTTTTCGTTATTCGCAATGCAGGGAATATCATTCCCCCATTTGGCGCGACTAATGGTGGCGAAGGTGCAACTGTCGAATATGCCGTTCATGCTTTAGGTATCGAGCAAATCGTTGTTTGCGGACATTCGCACTGCGGCGCGATGAAAGGGCTGCTGAAATTAAATAAGTTGCAACAGGATATGCCCCTTGTCTACAACTGGCTGCAATATGCAGAATCTACTCGGAGGCTGGTACAAGAAAACTACAACAGCTACTCAGAAGAGGAATTGGTAGAAATTGCTGTAGCTGAGAACGTACTAACGCAAATTGAAAACCTTAAAACTTACCCCGTGGTTCGTTCTAAGCTGTATCAAGGTAAACTACAAATTTATGCCTGGATTTATCACTTAGAAACAGGCGAAGTGTTAGCTTACGATCCTCAAAGTCACGCCTATGTAGCTCCTCAAAGCCAACTAATGAATGGCGATACAACAGAGTCAATTGAAACTAGAATCGCCAATACCAGCGCTCCTATAGTTGCGTGTGAATTTCCCAGCCGTCACAAACAGCGCCAAGTCGCCCACAATACAGCCAATAATGATGGCGATACCTTACCAGATATGTGGCTATCACCACAACAAGCAGAACGGATCTACAGAGGTTCTAACGGTAATAGATAAAAGCGATCGCCCATCTAGCCCGCTAACATTGTAGAAGATAGAGATTGACTAACTTCCTGGAGTTTTTGGGCGACTTTGCCGTTAGTTAATAACTCTTCTGTCATCGCTATCCCCGATCGCATATCTTCGCAAATACCGCTACGCCACAGATAAAACCCGCCGTTCCACAAAGCAGTTTGCATCAATTCTGATGGTTTACCTTGCAAGATTGCTTGCATATCTGCTACTGTCTGAGCAGTAGACTCAAAAGGGACATTTTTGCTGGCAAAGTCGTAATCGCGGGCGCTCAGGTGTAAGTGTTCTACCAAAGTATTATCGGCAAATACGCCCACAATCGCCGTGCGATCGCGCGGTAACTCACAACTTCCTTCTAATCCCTTAACCGTTGTAAAACTACTGATTCCCCGCAGCGATAAAGCGCCTTGAAACATTCCTTCTGTGGGCGGATGAACAAAACCTGCAACTATACGGGCATCCTCAGCATAAGGACACCAAATTAATTCCATCGTCGCCAACGGCGGACGCTTGCCAATTTGATCGCGGTAATCGAATATAGTTTGCGCTTGAGGAAAGTGTTGGGGTAAATAGACAAATCCGATCCCAGTTGTTGCAAATACCCTTTGCGTTTCAGCTAGAGATAGCTTGCTAAAATCTACTCCTAAGCCTTGCCACAAATCGATTAATGGTACTCCGTACTTAGTCGGCATGCGATCGCTACCATGCATAATTACAGGTTGCCCCACAGTAGCTAGCAATAAAACAATTATCGGACTAATTGGTGCAGTCCGCAACCTGCCATCGTAAGGGATGCCTAAAACGATTGGTTGTAAAGCCGAGTCAATTGCTGTTAGCTTTGGTCCTAACTCGTCATAAGCATCTAGCATTCCTGCTAATTCTTCCCCAGTTGGACGCTTAATTCTGTGAGCAATCAAAAACGCACCAATTTGCGCTGGAGTCGCTTCTTGCAATAGCATCATTTTTGCTGCTGCCATTGCCTCAGCGCGAGTCAAATCCTCGCCTGTATGAACTCCGCTACCTACTTTTTTTAGTAAATCTCTAAATGCATTACTCATAAATGTTACTGCGCGAATAGCGGATATCTATCATACAGAAATCTTTTCTACTTTGATTTGAGATTCTGTAGATAAAGATGCTTGCACCAAATCCCAGAAGCGGCGAATCGGTGGAATATTTAGTCTGTCTTGAGTCGTCACCATCACAACCCGACGAGTCAAACTAGGGTGTTCGTTATCCAAAGCACGAACGACAAGAGTTGGATCGTGGCGTGCTTCTACTAATGCAGATTGCGGCAGTAAAGCAACCATTTCTCCTTGACGCACTACACCACGAAAAGCATCAAGAGTGTTTACTTCTAACACTGCTTGCAAAGTTGCTCCCAAGCGCTCAAACCGATCTTGTACCAAACGTTGCATCCCGTAGCCATCTTTAAATACTACTTGGGGATAGCAAGTTAATTCCAGCCAAGGTATCGATTCATACTGAGTCAGTGGGTGATTTGCACCCATTAAAACCTCTATTGGTTCATCGTATAGCACTTGCACGACCATTTCTGGACTTGCTAGCAAAAAGCGATTGTTCATGACGATCGCCAAATCTACCATGCCATCTTTTAGCACCTTCAAAGCGCGATCGCTACCCAAGGAAGTCACCCGCAATTGTACTTCAGGGTAATCTCGACAAAATTGCTGCAAAATCGGCGGTAAATAGTGAGAACAAATCGAATGTATGGCTGCAACACATAACTCCGGCTGCTTACCTGCAATTAAGTCTGATAATTCTGCTGTAGCATTGCGCCATTCTTGGCAAATTTTCCGCACGCGCGGCAAAAAACGTTCGCCCCCCAACGTCAAAGTTGTAGCCGCATTGCGGTGAAATAAAGACAAACCCAAATCTGCCTCTAAAGCTTGGATTTGTCTGCTAATAGTTGATTGAGTAACGCCACATTTACGTGCTGCTTGTTGAAAACTGCCCGTTTCTGCGATCGCCAAAAAAGCTTGCAACTGTTCTAGCCGCATTTTATTGGTAGCCTGAATCACATTATTGGCTAAATTTTAAATTACCCGATTTGCGACTATTTTTTAGTAGAAATTGTTACCGTAGTGACCATTCGCTAAGAGCGATCGCTATTCCTTGTTTTAATTCTGGAGAAATTCTACCGTCATGATGTATTTGCTGTAATTGTTGGTATGCCTTTACAGGTGCTAGTTGCTGCAATGCAGCGATAACGTGCAACCTAACACTTGTATCGGTAGTAGCGAGTAAATTTATTAAGGGATCTATTGCCCGAAGATCGCCTAAAAGCCCTAAAGACAGAGCGATCGCACCTTTAATACTTTCTGGTAAATTGCTTATTTGTGGCGATTGTAGAGCTTCTATAAGTATTTGTGCAGCTACCTGCGTTAAATCTAATTGTTCTATTTGTCCGAGAACCTTGACAATTTCTTGCCACAATGGCAAAGATGACTGTTCGTGTAAGTAAAAATTTAAATGTTGCAAGCAAGCATAAGTTTCTATCCTACCCAGAGCGCGGATGCATTCCAATTGTAGATTTAGCGGCGTATGCGGAGACTGTAAAACCCGATCTAATGCTTTTGCCGCCTCATCAGTCCCCAACCTGCTTAAAGCGCTTGCAGAGGAACAACAAACGCCGATATTGAAGTCATATAACTTCGGTACTAACTTATTTACTAAATCTAGTTCTGCTTTTAAATCGGCGCGAAAACCTAAACCGATAACAGCTTCGCGTCTCACTGGTGCAGCAATATCGTCTAAAGCTTGCAGCAAAACTGGCGGGATATCAGCATTATGAAAACTACTTAAAGCCTCGATCGCTACCGCTCTGATTGTCGCATCTGGATCTTTGACGATGCTAAGTAAAGGAGCAATAATTTCCGAACGACGGATCGATCCAAGCGATCGCACTGCTAACAATCGTGTTTCCTTATTAGCTAACAACTTACTTAGTTCTGCTACAGCCGAATTGCCAATTTGTCCTAAAGCAGTTGCAGCTATTGCTGTTAGTTCTTCATTATCGGCTGTTTTGAGTAGTTCGACCAAAGCCGCGATCGCATTTGGATTGTCAAATTCTCCCAAAATCCGCGCCGCGTACCAACGTAATTCCTCATCTTCCTCTTCATCTTGGGCAATTTCAATTAAAGGGGCGATCGCTTGTTCTACATTCCCAACTGCTAACTTAGGAAATAACTTTGCTACATCCCAACGCTGCTGAAAATCGCCAGCAATTAAAGCATCTATAGCTAAATCTAGTAAGCGATCGCGCTCTATCTGGGCATTTTTCTCTGCTACCAATTGCTGCAAGCATTGAATAACTACTGTCCAATTACCTATATTTCGCGCTGACTGCGCCTGCTGTAATAGCTCAAGTTGTGAATCTATACGCATGAATCAAGGATTGACAAGGGCAAGGCAAACATTACTTTACTTTAATGCTCAGTCTTCCACATTGATGTACATTTTTAACTTTTATAAGGAGACTAACATGGTTCGCATTCCCACCCATAGAGTTCCGACACATCCTGGAGAAATGTTGAAAGAGGAGTTTCTAGAGCCTCTAAACATAACACAGGTCACTCTTGCTCAATCGATTGGTGTCTCCTACCAGCGAATTAATGAGATCGTTAACGGTAAAAGGGGAATCAGTGCTGCAACTGCACTGCGCTTGGCTAAATTTTTTGAAATGTCACCCGACTTTTGGCTAAATCTTCAACTGCGATGGGATTTGTACCACGCACAGAAGAAGGAATCTGCTGAAATCGAAAAAATTGAACCGCTCAAAATCTATCTAGAGCGATCGCCAAATTAGTCGTCAAGACAGCATTAGTATGAAAATGGGGAATTGCAGCGATCGCAGGAGATTTAGCTGCAACTATATAATGCTTTCCACACAGTCGTACTTATTTGGGCAAAAACTTAGAGATAACTTTGAGTGTAATGCGCTCTTGATTGTTCCGAAACGGTAAACTGTTTTAACTAGCGCCTACACTTATAGATTATTTTTATATGTCTGAGTTTTTATTGGAAGTTGGTACTGAAGAACTACCTGCAAGTTTTGTTGCTGATGCTTTGCAGCAATGGCGATCGCTTATTCCCCACAGCCTAAGCGACAATAATCTAACTACTAAATCTATCCAAGTCTACGGAACTCCCCGCCGTTTGGCAGTTTTAATTACAGGTTTACCAACCAAACAACCAGACAGGGAAGAAGAATTTAAAGGTCCCGCAGCCCAAGCAGCGTATAAAGAAGGTAAACCAACAAAAGCCGCTGAGGGATTTGCCAGATCGCGCGGCGTATCAGTAGATGCTTTAGAACTTCGCACTACTGATAAAGGTGAATTTGTCTTTGTGCGCCAAACTATTGTTGGACGATTGACTGCGGAAATATTGGCAGAACTAGCAACTAGGTGGATTTTGAAACTAGAAGGCAAAAGGTTTATGCGGTGGGGAGATGGCGATCTCAAATTTGCCCGTCGCATTGAAAGGTTAGTTGCTTTATTTGATGATGCAGTATTGCCGATTGAACTTATAAATGGTTCCGAGACGATAAAGAGCGATCGCATTACTGTTGGTCATCGCATTTTGCATCCCGCACCTGTAACTTTAGATCGCGCTCAAGATTACGTTACCAGCTTGCGTGCTGCTTTTGTAGATGTGGATACCCAAGAACGCAGAATCAAAATTCAAGAACAAGTCCAAGCTGCGGCGCAAACTCTGGGCGGAAATTTGGCTACTTATCCAGAATTGCTAGATGAAGTAACAAATTTGGTGGAATGGTCTTCAGCCGTTGTGGGTAACTTTGATGAGGAATTTTTAAATTTACCGCCAGAAGTTATTACTACAGTGATGGTGACACATCAGCGCTATTTTCCTATATTTAAAGCCGAAAGCGGAAATTTACCAGGAGTTAGCGATCGCCCATCTGCCGAACGCACTGAATCTATTAATACTTTATTACCTTATTTCATTACAGTTTCTAATGGCGATCCTGTAAAGTCAGATATTATTGCTGCTGGTAATGAAAGAGTAATTCGCGCTCGTTTAGCTGACGGTCAATTTTTCTACAAATCCGATTTAGCACAACCATTAGAAAGCTATCTCCCAAAGTTAGAAAAAGTCACCTTTCAAGAAGATTTAGGGTCAGTTAGAGCAAAAGTTGAACGGATAGAAAAGATTGCAAAGTTAATTAACAATCAGTTGCGATTAGATGCAAAGCAAAGTAAAGAAATTGAGCGAGCAGCCTTATTGTGCAAAGCGGATCTTGTTACTCAGATGGTGTACGAATTTCCGGAATTGCAGGGCATAATGGGGCAGAAATATGCTTTAGCTAGCGGGGAATCAGAAGAGGTAGCAACAGCAATATTTGAGCATTACTTGCCGCGCGGTGCAAATGATGTTATGCCACAAACTTTGACAGGTCAAATTGTCGGCATAGCAGATAGACTTGATACTTTAGTTAGTATATTTGGATTAGGAATGTTACCTACAGGTTCATCCGATCCTTTTGCTTTGCGTCGGGCTGCTAATGCGATTATTAATATTACTTGGATGGCAGATTTACCAATTAATTTGTATGCATTGCTCGAACAAGCAGCTAAGGAGCAAAAAATACCATTTGAGATTTTGTTTCCGCAATTGCAAGATTTCTTTATGCAACGCATCCGCAATCAATTACAAGACGAACGCGAGATTGATTACGATTTGGTAAATGCTGTTTGTGGTGACGATCCAGAATATAGATTGCGGGCTTTGACAGATTTATTGGACGTACGCGATCGCGCTTTGTTTTTGCAGAGTATTCGTAGCGATCGCACTTTAGAGCAGATTTACGAGACTGTGAATCGTTCTACTCGTTTGGCGGCGCAGGGAGATTTGGATACAAGTCAGTTGCAGCCGGAAGGGGTAGTAAATCCTGAGTTGTTTCAGAAGGCTTCGGAACGGGCTTTTTATGATGGTTTATTCCAATTGGTTCCTCAAACTCAAAGGGCGAAGGCGGAGCGCAATTATCGGCTGTTGGTGGAGTCAATGGGGGAAATTGCTCCGGTGGTGAGTAGGTTTTTTGATGGGGAAGATAGTGTGTTGGTGATGGATGCGGATTTGGCAGTGAGGCGGAATCGGTTGGAGTTGTTGGGGTTGTTGCGGAATCATGCTCGTGTTTTGGGTGATTTTGGGGCGATTGTGAAGGGTTAGGAGATAATGAAGCGCAGAGACGCTGAGGGCGCAGAGGAAGAGAGAAAGAGAGGGGATTTATGGGTAAAGCTTCGGTGATTGGGTTGGGTAAGTCGGGGGTGGCGGCGGCTCGATTGTTGCAGGGTGATGGGTGGGAGGTGATGATTAGCGATCGCCAAACTTCGGAAAGTCTTTGTCAGCAAAAGGCGGAGTTAGCAAAGGAGGGAATTGCTGTTAAATTAGGGCATTCTATGAGTTTAGAAGATTTGCCCCAGTTAATTGTTGTTAGCCCTGGTGTTCCTTGGGATTTGCCTGTTTTGGTGGATGCGCGGAGTCGAGGGATTGAGACTATTGGCGAGATGGAATTGGCTTGGCGCTATCTTAAATCTTTTCCTTGGGTGGGAATTACAGGTACTAATGGCAAAACTACTACTACAGCTTTGATTGCAGCTATTTTTCAGGCGGCTGGGCTTAATGCTCCTGCTTGTGGCAATATCGGTTATGCGGCTTGTGAATTGGCACTAGAGGCAAGAAGTAATCATGCTCCTGACTGGGTAATTGCTGAACTTAGTAGCTATCAAATTGAATCATCTGCTAGTATTGCTCCCAAAATCGGCGTATGGACGACTTTTACTCCAGATCACCTCAGCCGTCACAAAACATTGGAGCGCTACTTTGAAATAAAAGCTCATTTGCTGCAACAATCCGAACAACAAATTTTTAATGGCGATGATGAGTATTTAAGCAAGCTAGGAGCTAATTATTGGTCGCCTAACGCTTGTTGGACGAGCGTAAAAGGTAAAGATTACATTATCGGCAACCCAGCCCTTGGAGCTTATATAGAGGGCGGATGGGTAATAGTCCAAGGCGAACCAATTGTTGAAGTCGCAGCGTTACGCATGGTAGGCAACCACAATCAACAAAACCTACTTATGGCAGTAGCAACAGCAAGACTAGCAGGAATTGATAAAGAAGCGATCGCCCAAGCGATCGCCAACTTCCCAGGAGTTCCTCACCGCTTAGAACACATTTGCACTTGGCAAGGCATAGACTTCATTAACGACAGCAAAGCCACCAACTACGATGCAGCCCAAGTAGGCTTATCAGCAATCGAAGGCAAAGCAATTCTGATAGCTGGAGGAGAAGCCAAAGCAGGAGACGATACCTCTTGGCTAGCAACCATCCAAACCAAAGCCGCCGCCGTACTACTAATTGGTAGCGCAGCAGAGCAATTTGCCCAACGTCTAGAGCAAATAGGTTACATCAACTACCAGATACTAGAAACAATGGACAAAGCAGTGACCAAAGCTGCTGAACTTGCACCACAACACAAAGCCAACATAGTTTTACTCTCCCCCGCTTGCGCCAGTTTCGATCAATACCCAAACTTCGAGCAAAGAGGCGAAGATTTTCGGCAACATTGTTTAGCCCTTAAATAGATTTATTTTAGGAACGCAGATAAACGCAGATAAACGCAGATAAACGCAGATAGCAGCTTACATGATGCTGGGGAAGCGCTTAGGACTACTAACTGGGCGATTCTTCTAAAAGCTCCTCAACAGCATCAACAACCACCTGAGCCGCCCCTTTAAAAAAATCCTGCTCAATTTCCCCAAACGTATCGCTGGGCTGATGATAAAAAGGCGATCGCAAATTCGCCGTATCTGTTACCAACACAGCCCCAATTCCTTGATACCAAAAAGGCGCATGATCGCTTCGCAAAACATCTGGCGTAAATATTCCCTTTAAAGGCACAGGCAAAGTCAATACCATTGGCAACTTCTCTCCCCTATGAGCAAAAGCATTCAGCAAAGACAAATGTTCCGCATCGCCAACCACAACCAAAAAATCACCCTTATCGCTAGGCGCAGCAACGGGCAAACTAGGCGGATATTTCTGACAACCAGCACTATAGCAAGCAAATCCAATCATATCCATCACCACAACACCTTGCAGATTTTCCAAATTAGCCTTGTCAGCAGCAAAAGCCAAACTACCGCGCAAGCCAATTTCCTCGGCATCAAAAAAAGCTAATTTCAATGTCTGGCGTGTAGGTAAACGAAAAATTCGGGCAATTTCTAACATCGTTGCCACACCACTAGCATTATCATCTGCGCCAGGAGAACCAGGCACAGTATCGTAATGAGCCGCAACCAATATAGTTCCAGCTTGCGGATCTTTGCCCGATCGCTCGGCAACTATATTCACTCCCTCAGCAAAAGTTTGTAAAGTAGGCGACCAACCAAGATTCTCAAGAGACTGGGTAATATACTTACGGGCGCGATCGCGATCGCTTTGGGTATAGCGCTCAAAACTCAACTGCTGTACGCGCTCAAATAGCTTATTAGCCGCTACTTTTGGAGCGTTCTGGCGTTGTGGTATTGCTTTAGGAGTCTCTACTATCTGCGGCTGTGCGGGCGCGGGAGGACGAGCAAAAAATCTATTACTAATAACTGCACTAACGCCAACTACTATTAGCAATACCAAAAGAATTAATCTACGCATTTTTGAGAAAAATCTGCATAATTTTTGCATTAATAATCGGCAACACTAAGGGCTGGTAAAGCCTAGAATAGCAACAAGGGTAGATAGTCTCAGGAAGTTGAAGCACGATAGGTAGAATGCTGCATTTAGAATTGATCCTCGCTGTGGGATTTTTTGGTAGTTTTGGTCACTGCATGGGAATGTGCGGTCCTTTGGCAGCAGCGTTTTCTCTATCCCAAAAACAAGATGCGATACCTAAAATGCGATCGCAAATTTTGTTTCATCTATTACTGAATGCAGGCAGGCTCCTAAGTTACGCTCTAGTGGGGGCGGGTATTGGGGCTGTCAGTTCAGTGGCGATCGCATCAGGGCAATTAGCAGGTAGCCAAAGCGACTTTAGGCAAGCCATATCTATATTCACGAGTATTTTGTTGATTTGGTTTGGCATTAGTCAAATTGACGCTAAGTTTTTACCGCCTATCCCATTTTTACACCCTCTAATTAGCGGTACTTGGCATACTCGTCTCAGTACGGCAATGACTAAACTTTCCTTGCATAACCATTGGTGGACTCCAGCTTGCTTGGGTATCGTTTGGGGTCTGATGCCTTGTGGTTTTTTATACACTGCTCAAATTAAAGCGGCGGGAACTGGCAGTGTTTGGCAAGGTACAGCAACAATGCTAGCTTTTGGCATAGGAACGCTACCAATGATGTTAGGCTTAGGGGTTTCTACTTCTTTTATTAGCAAAGATCGGCGCAGCCAACTTTATCGTCTAGCAGGTTGGGTAACAATTATTGTCGGCGTACTAACTCTTTTCCGCTCGATGGGCGAGGAGATGCTAGTGTACGCGACAGGACATGGAGCAATACTTTGTTTAATGCTAGCTTTGGTTGCTCGTCCACTACGCGGCTTATGGGCGCAACTACTTAAATATCGTCGCACTTTGGGCGTGGGTAGTTTTGTTTTGGCGATCGCTCACGTCTCTATAACTATGCAGCATAATTATGGCTGGGATTTAGAATCAATCTTATTTCTCATTCCCAAATACCAATATGCAATCGGTGCAGGCGCGATCGCTTTTTTACTTCTACTTCCCGCAGCTTTAACTAGCAGCGATCGCATCCAGCGCTATTTGGGCAAGCGTTGGCGCACAATTCATTTACTAAGCATTCCAGCTTTACTCCTAGCTACAATTCACATCATCCTCATCGGTCCTCATTACTTAGGTACTATAGAGGCAACTTGGCTAAATCAGCTTATGGTGACTGTGTTAGGGCTAGCGACACTAGGAATACTGATATTGCGCTGGCAAAACCCACCCCAAGCAGCGCGGCAAAAGTCTTAATTAACTATGAAAGTATTTATGCAATTAAATTCAAGCAAAATCACAAGTTTGGGCTGGGTATTATTTCTGTGTGCCTCAATTTCTCTACCAGTTAATGCTCATGAAACAGAAAGGACAGGTAATGTAGGTGCTACATTACACATCGAACCAGATGACTCTCCCCGCGCTGGTGAAACTGCTTTAACTTGGTTTGCCTTGACTCAAAGAGGAGGTAAAATTATTCCTCTGGAACAATGCAACTGTCAGCTAGCACTCTACCCCAAACCTCATCAAGAAGGTACAGCGCCTTTACAACAGCCACAACTAAAAGCAGTTTCAGTATCTCGCTATGAAAATATTCCTGGAGCCGATATTACCTTTCCTGCTGCTGGTGCTTACGAACTAGAGCTAACAGGAGCGCCTAAAGCTGGCGCAAACTTTCCTGCTTTTAAACTAGAGTTTGACGTAAATGTAGCACCAGGAGCGGCTGCACCCTCTGCAAGCGCAGCGCCAGTTCCCGCAGCAACTACACCAGTAGCAGAATCTAGCGATCGCCAACCCACTTGGCTAACTCCAGCGATCGCTATTGCTGTTATCCTTACTCCAGCGATCGCCTGGTTAGTATGGCGCAACTTAAACGCCAACCAAAAAAATTAAACTTGCCTAAATTCTCGCTTTGGAGTTCCTCTTCGTCTCAACCACAAAGCAATTGCTAGCCCAGTTGCGATCGCTCCTACCAAATAAGCCAAGCTAATCAACCGCGTAAATAAAGGTGTTGCTACGCCTGCAACTTCAATTTCTTGAACAGCTACTACAGGTTGAAACTGACGCTCTGAATTTTGGCTGGGTGCAACTTCTACTGATAGGTTATGAGTTGCACCATCAAAAAACTGTTGTTGCCATGTAAATTGTCCGTTATCATCTGCAATACCTTGGTAAGCAAATGCTGTCCAATTGTGTTCTAGTTGAGTTGTGGCAATCTTAAAAACTACATCTTTAACAGGTAAGTTGGTTTTAGTATCGATCGCTTGCACTTGAAAATTTGCTACTTCTCCGACAGTAGCGTACTTGTCACCAGTTATTTGCAGCTTGATTTGCGAATCATTAATGACGGCTGGTTTTTCTGCTGTAGCTTGATGGGCGTGACTGTGAGATTCTACCATTTCCGCGCTGATATTAACTACTAGCAAGCTGGCGATCGCTACTATTATCGCCCCACTTAACAACAACCGCACCCGCGCTGGGGCAATTTCTCCTGGTTGAGGCGATTGCTGCTTGCCTATTACCCAACCCCCACCAATGCCAACTGCGAGTAAAACTATCAATAAAATCCCATAATTGCGGTATTTTACAGGGGCTTCCGGTACATCGAGCGTTAAAGTTTGGTGAATGGGTGTAAATGAGTCGCCTGCAATTGGTGCAACATCTACTAATAATTGATATTTGCCGCGAATCGGCAGCATTTGCTCGATTTCTAACTTGCCTTGAGGCGCAGTCGCTTCCATCTCTAGCAACTTAGTTCCTTCAACTACAGGAAAATCTGTAGACAAAAATGGATTTGCGGACGGTGTAAATATTTGTAATTTAAACTTGCTATTTTCTAGCAATTGCCCATCTGGGTTTCGCGCTGCTAAAGTTAATTTTACGGGCGATTGCGGCGATTGGGCTTCTGCTTCAAAGGGGTAAAACTGCCCGATTGGTGGGTTCGTTGTCAGTTGTATAAGTTGCGATCGCCCAGTCTGAGCAAAACTTACTACTGCAACCAAAGTTAAGCTAACTAAACCAATAATAAGGCTACTAATTTTAAATTTTGACATTTTACTTACTCTGTAACTGTTGCCAGCGCTGTTGAATATCCACAATCGAAAATAGCGACTGAAACTTTAACCCTGCTGACTGGTATAACTCGCTTCCTCCTTGCTGCCTATCTACAATCGCTATTACTTCATTAACGCTGTAACCTACCCCAGTTAATCGTTCTACTGCTTTTAAGGCAGATTGCCCAGTAGTTACGACATCTTCTAACACTACAACAGATGCACCCGCAGGCAAGCTAGGACCTTCAATGTATGCCATTGTCCCATGCCCTTTAGCTTCTTTGCGAATAATTAGGGCTGGGATTGGTCTATTTTCATAAACAGATATGACACTTACTGCTGAAACAATTGGATCTGCTCCCAAAGTCAAACCTGCCACTGCTTGCGTATCTGTTGCTAACTGAGACATCAGCAGACGAGCGATCGCTACAGCACCTTGAGGATGCAGCGTTACCTGCTTGCCATTGATGTAGTAAGAACTACGTTGCCCCGAAGATAGAACAAAATCCCCTTGTTTGTAAGCAAGCTGACAAAATAAATCGAGCAGATATTGACGCACGCTGCCAAGATCGGCGGTTGTTAACCAGATTGTATTTGCCTGGTTTTGAGTTTCATAGCTCGTCATTAAAATTTAATACTTGTAGGAGGGCAAAAAATAGGTTAACACTGATTCTAGATGCATACATAAACTAAAAATTATCTCTTATTGAGGGTGACACTATGAGTTTTAAGGTTATTAGTTTGGCGATCGCGATCGCGACAAGTACCACTGTCTCTATTTTTGGCTCGGCGGCAACAGCCCAAACTGCCGCAGATATCAAGTTTCAGCCTTCTCCAACGCTTGCCGATCGCTTTGAGGAAGCTTTCTATTCTCACGATAAAAACTATTTTGAAAATCGCTCTTTCTTCCGCCAACTAGACATGATTGTAGGTTGGGGTTCTTTCAAAACTTCATTTGTGGAAAATGAAATGAATGCCGACACCGAAGCAGTTCACAACCTTTATGTAGAAGCATTTGCCCGTCAAGTTTCTAGCGATCCTGTTATTCGCACTAGAGATTTGCCCAATCCTTACGATTCCTCTATCTTGCAATCCAATAGCGATCGCGATCTCATTCAAAGGCTACGAAATCAACAGTAACTAGCTACTGATTCTTAACTGGTCACTGGTTACTGGTCACTGGTCACTGGTCACTGTAAAAGAGTCGGCAGTGCAGGAGTTGAACCTGCCTAACACGAATTATGAGTTCGTTGCCTAAACCGCTCGGCCAACTGCCGTTAATTATGCTGATATTCTGAAGCTCAAATCATTAGGCTTTATATAGTGCCAAAGTCGCTATGTGCGATCGCCCGATCCTGCCTCAGCTTGAATATATTATCATAACAAATGCCGTTTAGGTTAGATGATGTAGTCTATTATCTAAGCTAAAGCCAAAAATCTTTGATAGCCTCAAGCATATATAGAACATCAGATGAAATTAAACTCAACAGTAATTCTGACTTTAATTTTACTAACAGTCATGGTAGGAGCGGGTTATGCAAGTGCCATATTTGCCTATGGGGTGGGGCATGAAGCACTCAAAAGCGTAACCAAGCCGGATGCTCGCCCAGCAACAAAAATCAAAGCTAAAAAGCCCACCTCTCAAAAAGACGGAACATTAGTATTCTTGAAAGAGCAAGATATAGTTGCTACCGTCAAAGAAAGAATTTCTGGTAAAGGGAAAAAAGCAAGACCCCAAAAGCGCCAATCGCAAGACAAGCAAAGCAATAAGGACGCAGCAGCACCCAAAACCCAGTTAGTAGCTGCTACCGAACCCCTGCAACCAGGATTTCCAATTAGTAGTAACAAAGATGAAGGCGTAACCCTAAACGTCCAATCTGCGCGTTATACAGGCGGCGCTTTGCTACTCAAGGTGAATTTTAAAAATGAAGGCGATCGCACTGTCAAGTTCCTCTATAGTTTTATGGATGTCACAGACGATCGCGGACGGGTACTCAGCGCTAATACCGAGGGCTTACCAGCAGAAATCCCCCCAGATGGCAAAACTTTTGCAGGTACAGTCAGTATTCCCACAGCTTTGCTCGATGATGTAAAAAAGTTGTCGCTAGAACTTACAGATTATCCCGATCAAAAATTGCAGTTGCAAGTAGCCAACGTTCCCGTCTCATCGCTAGTACGCTAGACGAACGCTTCGCTTTAATTCGTAATTCGTAATTCGTAATTCGTAATTAAAGAGGTAGTACGTGAATACTAGGGCAATAAGCCAACGCATCGGTCGCTAGCGACCGTCTGTAATGCGCGAATTATTTTGGTCAAATGGAGAAATTCGTGAATCTGGGCAGAGTTTACGTGATGGCGACAAATGTGTTTCGGGAAGTCATCCGCGATCGCATTTTGTACATTATCGGCTTTTATGCCCTGCTGATGGTAGTTGTAATGCTGCTACTTCCCCAAATTGCTGCTACTACAGAAGATAAAATCTTTCTCGATTTTGGTCTTGCTGCTATGAGCATCTTAGGCTTAATTGTGGCTGTATTTGTCGGTACGGGACTTGTCAGCAAGGAAATTGAAAAACGCACTGTGTTGGTTTTGATTGCTAAACCAATTAGTCGCGCAGAATTTATCGTCGCCAAGCATCTCGGCTTAGTCTCCGTACTGGCTTTGCTAGTTACGGCAATGACTATTATTTATCTTGCCCTATTGCAGTTTCAAGGTATTGCTTACCCTTTGGGCAGTATTTTACTGGCAGCTTTTTACTTGTTTTTACAGCTAAGTCTAATTACTGCTGTTGCTTTAGCTTTAGGTGTGTTTACAAGTTCTGTCTTGGCTACGCTGCTTACTTTTGCTGTTTATTTACTGGGCAATTTTAGTCAAGACTTAGTGAATCTCGGTCGGATTAGCAAAAGTCCTGGTTTTGAACGCTTAACTCAAGGCTTATATTTGATTTTACCCGATTTGTCGCGTTTGGACTTAAAAAATCAGGCTGTGTACGGCGCAGAACTATTACCCGATCCGCTAACTTTACTTGCTAATGCTGGCTACGGCGTATTTTACACAGTATTATTACTGGCGATCGCGATCTTAGTTTTCCTCCGCCGCGAGTTTTAAATTGCTCCTTGCTCTTCAATTTGTCTCGTGCTATTTTATAACTTACGTTCGATATAAAAAGCACGTATTGCTTTAAGCGTGACTGCCCGTATATGCCCAAGATTGTTGACCGAGACAAGTACCGTCAAGAACTACTGATGAAAAGTTTTGACTTATTTGCTCAGAAAGGATATAGCTCAATTACCATGCGTCAATTGGCGCAGGAAATAGGAGTTTCTACAGGAACTCTGTATCACTATTTTCCTAGCAAGGAAGCTTTATTTTTACAGTTAAGCGCCGAGTTAGAGCGCCAGAACGTAATGAATTTTCTGGCAGAGGCAGGAAATCCACCAACTTTAAAAGAGCGGATTGAAAGCTTGTTTCAATTTGTTGCCAAACACGAAGACCATATAGGGAAACAAACTCTGCTGTGGATTGAGTTTAACCAACACCAAGATTGGTCTAATAGTGGCATCAAAGAAAAGCTGCAGGAATTAGACGAGCAGACTATTTCAGAGCTTGCTAAGTATATGCAAATTACCGATCGCGCGATCGTCGATTTTGTTTTTAACTTGCTTTATGGCTTAATATTGCGGCGGTTGTTTGGCGAAGAAACTATTTCTTACAGCCAACAAGGAGCTTTAGTAGGCAAGATGTTAGCACATCATCTGGGAGAGGACACATGAAAGCCGTACTTCCTAAAACCTTAAATAGACGCTTGGTTGGCTTAGTTTTAGCAGCTATAGGAGCTACAAGTGCGATCGCTTACTATGGCATTTCTCAGTCAGGATTATTAACTCAACCTGCTACTGAGCCTGTAGCAACGCCTCCTCCAGTCAAGAAAGTAACCGCGTTAGGGAGATTAGAACCAGAAGCAGAAATAATTAGTTTGGCTGCACCTGTAGATTTAGATGGCGATCGCCTAGCGCAATTATTAGTTGCAGAAGGTGACATAGTCAAACAAGGGCAAGTAGTAGCAATTTTAGATGCTCAAGGTCGCTTGCAAGATGAACTATTACAAGCGCAAGAACAAGTAAAGAATGCCAGGGCAAAACTCAATCAAGTTAAAGCTGGGGCAAAATCTGGAGAAATTCAAGCGCAACAGGCAACAATCGTCCAATTAGAGGCAGAATTAAGCGGTAGCAGGGAAACTCAAAATGCTACAATTGCCCGTTGGCAATCGGAAGTTCGTACTGCCCAAGCTGAGTATAACCGTTTTGTGCAGTTGTATAGACAAGGAGCGATCGCCGCGTCTAACCTAGATACTAAGCGCCTAGCAGCAGAAACAGCCGCAGCGCAATTGCAAGAAGCACTTGCAGCTAAAAACCGCAATTTAGATAGCTTGCAAGCCCAAATTAACGCCGCTAAAGCAACATTAAATCGGATAGCCGAAGTGCGCCCAGTAGACGTTGAGACAGCGCAAACAGAAGTAGATAGTGCGATCGCATCTGTCAAACGCGCTCAAACATCATTAGATCGAGCTTATATCCGCGCACCGATAGCAGGGCAAATTCTCAAGATCCATACCAGACCTGGAGAAAAACTGAGCGATGACGGTATTGTTGATATGGGCAAAACCGATCGCATGATTGCAGTAGCAGAAGTTTATCAAACTGATATTGGTAAAGTTCAAGTCGGACAGCAAGCGATAATCACCAGTCAAGCCTTTGATGGGGAAATTAAAGGGAAAGTGGCGCAAATTGGAATGCAAGTAGAGCGCCAAAAAGTATTTAGCAACCAACCAGGGGAAAACCTAGATCGCCGCGTAGTTGAAGTAAAAATTCTCCTCAACCCTGAAGGTAGTAAGAAAGTTGCAGGTTTGACTAATTTGCAAGTACAAACAGCTATTAATCTTTAGTTTCTGAACGTACATTCTGCGTATTGGGAGGAAGACAACGTGATTCAAGCAACAATCCAAGAACAAATAGCTTACTACAAAGCTAGAGCTAAAGAATATGATGAGTGGTTTTATCGGATTGGACGTTACGATCGCGGTGCAGAAATAAATCAGCGTTGGTTTGATGAAACTGCTGCACTCAAAAATGTGGTTCAGCAAGTAGGAACTGTTGATTCGGTATTAGAGTTAGCTTGTGGTACTGGAATATGGACGCAAGAACTAGCAAAGATTGGTAAGCGAATTACAGCGATAGATGCTTCCCTAGAAATGATTGAAATTAATCATCATAAACTAAATAATCCCCATGTGGAATATAAGCAGCTAGATTTATTTTCCTGGAAACCGGACAAACAATACGATTTAGTTTTCTTTTCTTTTTGGCTGTCTCACATCCCGCCGACAAAAGTTGCCGAATTTTTGAGTAAGGTTTATGACTCAGTTTTACCAGGCGGTAAAGTTCTGATTATCGATTCTTACTTTGAAATAACCTCCTCAGCTAAAGATCATCTGCTGCAAGACAAAAACGAAATTTATCAAAAGCGCAAGCTTAATGACGAGCGAGAATTTCAAATATTCAAAATTTACTATCAGCCTGATGATTTGACAAATAAACTAACTCAAGCTGGGTTCCAAGCAGAAGCAAAGCTTACAAATACTTATTTTGTTTACGCTCAAGGAGTGAAAGTTCAATAGCTTTGGCAGAAATTAATCGATTACAGTTTTTTACTTGTTAATTTATAACGAACGTTTGATATAAGGAAAACTTCATGCTGCAAATTACATACTTAACTCTTTGCATTCTAGGAATTATTCTGCCTTATTCCCAATTTGTACCGTTTTTAGTAGAACATGGGTTAAACATACAACTATTTGTTGAACAGTTATTTGCTAATCGTGTTTCTAGCTTTTTCGGCATGGATTTAATTATTTCATCTCTAGTTTTTTGGGTTTTTGTATCTTGGGAAGGTTCGCGGCTGGAAATGAAAAATTTATGGGTTTATGTAGTTAGTAACTTGCTAGTTGGCGTTTCACTTGGATTACCTCTATTTCTGCTCATGAGACAGCGCAAGCTAGGAGAAAGCGATCGCACATACATCTAAATTTATTTAACAATAAAGTATGCTAGGCAAAACATCTGTTTGGTTGCGCTTATTTCGCCGCAAAACTTATCCTTGGACTATTTTAGCGCTCGCTGCTTGTAAAGTCATTTACTTGTGTGGAACCCAACAAGATAAAGAGAAAATTCGTTTGATGGTGGCTCTAGCAAAGATTGATTTTGTCAAATTTTATGCTTTTATCAACGATCTACTGTGGTAAATAAAAATGAGTACAGAAGTTGTTTGTTTAGAAATATCTCAGATTGACGCAGCCAGTGAAACACTCGCTCATGCCTTCAATAACGACCCAACTTTTCGTTATTTTACCCCCGAACAAGAACAAGCAAGAATCAATGCAATTAAGTTACTCGCTAAAACGGCATTACGTTACAGCCAGCCATATAATCATGTTTATACAACAACAAATGAGTTAAAAGGCGTAGCAGTCTGGATACCTCCAGGTGAATATCCGCTTAACGACTTGCGCTTAGTGCAATTAGGTTTATATGCTTTACCTTTCAAACTGCGTTTGAGTAGAATCAGGCAATTAATATCGCTATTTTTGACGATTGAAAAACATCATAAGCAAGACTTATCTCAGCCTCATTGGTATTTATTTATGCTGGGTGTTTCTCCCACCTATCAAAGCCAGGGGATAGGAAGTTTATTGCTGCAACCAATTCTTAACCAGGCAGATAGAGAAAGATTGCCTTGCTACTTAGAAACTTCTACCGAAGGCGGGGTTCGCTTCTATCAAAGACTTGGTTTTGAAGTCGTGCGAATAGGTAGTTTACCAGAAGCTAACCTTAAATTTTGGACAATGATGCGCTCGCCACAACAGGAAAAGTAATTATGTTTCGTAAAACTCCTTTAGCATGGTTGCAAGTAACTAGAGAGAAAACCCGTCTAGCTGTAGCTATAGCTGGAATAGCTTTCGCCGATTTGCTGATATTTATTCAAATGGGGTTTGAAGGTGCTTTGTATGATTCTGCTGTAAAACCCCATCGCAGCTTACAAGCAGATTTGGTGTTGATTAATCCCCAATTTCAGACTTTATTTTCAGTCAAAAGCTTTTCTAGAGAGCGATTGTACCAAACGTTGAGTTATGAAGGGGTTAATAGCGTTAGTCCCTTGTATATTGCTACTGGACAATGGCAAAATCCTGAAACTCGCATTAGCCGCGCTATTTTAGTCTGGGGAGTAGATCCAGCAAGTCCTGTTTTCAAGTTTCCTGAAGTAAACCAGAACTTAGACCAACTAAAGCTATTAAATCAGGTTTTATACGATCGCGCAGGTCGTCCTGAGTACGGTAATATTAGCGATCGCTTTAAACAAACAGGTACAGTAGAAACGGAACTAAATGACAAAATTATCAGCGTCAAAGGCTTATTTACTAATGGATCTTCCTTTGCTGCTGATGGTAATGTAATTACTAGCGATTCCACCTTTTTGCAACTATTTCCCGATCGCCAACCAGACCAAATTGAAGTTGGGTTAATTGACTTAAAACCAGGAGTAGATGTAGAACAAGTGCGATCGCAGCTTGCCGCAAATTTACCCAAAGATGTGAGAGTATTAACTCCTGAAGGTTTTGCTGAAGTTGAAAAAAATTATTGGGCAAGCGGTACGGGTATTGGCTTTATATTTGGTTTGGGTGTAGGAGTAGGGTTTATCGTCGGGATAGTGATTGTCTATCAGATCCTTTATTCGGATGTCTCCGACCACTTGCCAGAATATGCCACATTAAAGGCAATGGGTTATACAAATCTGTATCTACTAGGAGTTTTGACCCAAGAAGCACTGATACTAGCAATATCAGGTTTTATTCCCGCGTTTATTCTTTCCTTCGGATTGTATCAAGTTACTTATGCCGCTACGCTTTTACCTGTGGCGATGACTATAGAACGAGCCATAACAGTATTGTTGCTAACTATTGTTATGTGTAGCGTATCAGGAGCGATCGCCATGCGGAAATTAAGTTCTGCCGATCCTGCTGATGTTTTTTCGTAGTATGACTAAAGCAACGCTAACTCAAGAACGCTTTCAACAAAACGATATCCCCACGCGGTTAAGCCACTTGTCAGCACACTTAGCTCAAATTCAATTCCTTGCTACCAATGCAAAGGACGAAGACAAAATTATTAGTCTTATGTGCGAAAGTAGGTATTATATCGAATGGACTGTACCACAGCTTGTAGATATTAACGTTGATAGTGCAGCATTACTTGTCGATTTGGGGCGTACTTTGACTCGTTGGCTATTTAACTGGGAAACAATTTGGACTGACTCAAAAGTAAGATGTGAGATTGCCCAAATTGCTAAACAGGCACTAGAACATATCCGAGAGATGTCAAAAGATTCTGAAATAAACTCTCATTTCTGACTTTGTGGGGAAGCTAGATATTAAAATCCCAGCTAAATTAACCTTAATTTCTCATCTCAAGATTTATTATGGGTCAAATTTGGTTGTGGATTGGTGTCATTAGCATGGCGCTGGGTTCGGTTTTTTTTGGTGTTGGCGCACACAATGCTAAAAATGAGCGATGGAGAATACTATTTACGCTTAACTTTTTTATTTGCGCGATCGCTGCTGGGCTATATTTATCAATGGCGTTAGGACAAGGTAGAAGCGTCATTGAAGGTCGTCCGACTGTATGGGTAAGATACATTACTTGGTTTTTATCAACGCCCTTATTATTACTTGACTTAACATTTTTGGGTAAAACCAGTTTGCCAATTACAGCTAGCCTAATCGGCGCAAATGCATACATGATTGTAACTGGCTTTGTCGCAACTATTTCTGCAGATCGAACGATAGGGCATATTTGGTATGTAGTTAGCTGCTTTGCTTTTCTGGCTACTGTTTACCTATTGGTGAATCAATACCGCAAGGAAGCCGAACGCAAACATCCTAGAAGCAAAAAAGTATTTCGCAAGTTGTTAGCAGTTCATTTGGTATTGTGGACTCTTTACCCGATTGTTTGGCTGTTGGGTAACACTGGCTTAAATGCTATTAATCAAGGTGTAGAAACAATGTTTTATACTTTGTTGGATATTACTTCTAAAGTCGGCTTTGGCTTTTTGTCCTTAAATTCCATGCATAATTTAGAACAAGCTGGGGAAGTGCAGCCAGTGCAAGGATACGAATCTTCGGCTATTTAAGTTTCTTCACCCCACGTTCTTAGTTGCAGATATACCAATAATAGAGCGATCGCCAACAATATAGTAGCAGCGGCGGCGGCATAACCGAAGTCAAATTGCCCGAAAGCTTCTTGGTATATGTAATATACGAGCAAATTAGTAGAATTTAACGGTCCGCCGCCAGTAACTACATAAACTTGCTCGAAACTGCGTAAAGTAAAAATTGCTGTCGTAATTGCTGCAAATACCAGTGTAGGACGCAAGCCTGGTAAGGTAATATGGCGAAACTGCTGCCAAGAGTTAGCACCGTCTAATTCTGCTGCTTCATAACGACTAGGCGGAATTGCTTGCAATCCTGCCAAAAATACCACCATATTAAAACCTAACTGTTTCCAGATACTTAATAAAATCAGTACAGGCATAGCCCAAATACTGCTACCTAGCCAGGAAATCGGTGCAATACCAAATAAATCTAGTAATTGATTGATAGGTCCTTCAGTTTGAAACAGCCAGCGAAAACCTAAACCCGCTGCAACTAGCGATGTAATTGACGGCAAAAAATAAGCACTACGTAACAACCCTCTCAGGCTAAGAGAACGGTTTAACAGTACAGCAAGTCCTAAAGGAATGACTAAACTAAGAATAACTGTGGCAACAGTAAAATAAATTGTATTGCCCAAAACTTGCCAAAAATCAGGGTTGAATAGCAAGCGCCAATAGTTGCGAAAACCTATCCACTCAACCCCAGTCGAGGTAAAACTACCAGCAGTAAAGCTGAGGTAAAACAGGTAAGCGATCGGGTAAAGCAGGAAGACACCTAGAAAGATAAATGCTGGAGTCAAAAAGATCCAAGCTGCGACTTCCTCATTATCCAGCCACATCTTACTATAGAGTTTTGCCATGTATAGTCGTTTTCCTATATGACGCTGCCTTTAGATGATTCTACCCCTAGTCTAGTTTCTCCTAGTCTTGCACCGATCTCAACTCAAAACTCACCCTTAAAATTAGGAATTCTAGCTTCTGGTAGCGGTAGCAATTTTGAGGCGATCGCTAAATCTATCGAAAATGGACAACTAAATGCTCAATTACAGGTATTAATTTACAACAATCCCCAAGCAAAAGTTGTAGAACGTGCTGCTAAATGGAATGTACCCGCAGTTCTATACAATCACCGCGATTTTAATAGCCGTGAAGAGTTAGACACGCAAATTATCCACTCGTTGCAGCAATATAGTGTCGATTGGGTAATTATGGCTGGTTGGATGCGAATAGTAACGCCAGTTTTGATCGATGCTTTTCCTGACAAAATCATCAATATTCACCCTAGCTTGTTGCCTAGTTTTCGGGGTGCAAAAGCAGTAGAACAAGCGTTAGCTGCGGGTGTGAAAATAACTGGTTGTACCGTTCATGTGGTGTGTGAAGAAGTAGACACGGGAAAGATTTTGCTGCAAGCTGCCGTACCAGTATTAGCAAACGATACAGTTGAAACATTGCACGATCGCATTCAAGTTCAAGAACACCGGATTTTGCCCCAAGCGATCGCTCTTGCGAGTGCAAATCTAGTTTAAAGCTAAAATTAAAGCAAGTTATACGGGAAAACCAATGGTAAAATTTGATGCCAAGCTCAACTTACCAAGTAGTGATGAACTGCCATGTTCGGACGATGCTCCTGTGGATAACGAAAATCAAAACTTTATTCCCAACTTTTTACTATTTTTATTAGAGTTTATTTGGGCAGAGCGTCAAGACTGGTTTTTTGCAGTTGATATGGGTTTATATCATACAACAGGCGTTAGTCCCTCCATTCCTGTAATACCTGACGGCTTTTTGAGTATAGGAGTAGAACGCCGCAAGCCAGGGAATAAGTCCCGCAATAGTTATGTGATGTGGGAGGAAAACTATACCCCACCTATTTTTGTTATAGAAACTGTATCGCAGACTCCAGGCGGCGAATATACTACCAAAATGGCAATTTATGCCAAATTAGGAGTTTTATATTACGTAATTTACAACCCCTTCTTTTATCAGCGAGACAAACACCAGCCGTTTGAAGTTTACCTTTTAGTAGATGGGAAATATCAGTTGCAAAGTGGCGAACCATTTTGGATGAGCGAAATAGGGCTAGGAATTGGACGCGCTACAAGCTGGAGTGGTGGTTTAGAACGTGAAGTTTTGTATTGGTACGACGAACAAGGAAATAGATATCTTACTCCAGAAGAATTAGCACAGCAGGAACGTCAAAGAGCAGATCTAGCCGAACAACAGCTACAAAATTTAGTTGCTAAGTTAAAAGCCCAAGGTATAGATACAGATAATTTATAACTTCTGCGCTAAATTCTGCCCAAATATAAGCAGAATGTCATACCTGCTACTGAGGACGTAAGCCACTAAAAACTGGTGGACTATTAAGTAAGCGTTACCAATTCTAAGCAATGACAGACCAGGTTTTAATTCTTGGAGGTCGGGGGCGGATTGGCAGCAGTGTTGCCCAAGATATAGCTACCCATACACAAGCACAAATTACCATCACCAGTAGAAAACCTGCTGCGGGAATGGCTGTAAGCGACCAACTCGGACCTCAAGTTCAGTTTTTGGCTTTGGATTTGGCAGATGTTGGCAAGCTAGAAGATGCGATCGCTCGTACCAATCTTGTCATCCATTGTGCAGGTCCTTTCCACTACCGCGATGCGAGTGTACTGCAACTATGTATCGAGCAAGGCGTAAATTATCTTGATGTTAGCGATCACCCATCTTTTACGCGCAAAGCATTGGCGTATAGTTCCCAAGCCCAAAGTGCAGGCGTGACGGCAATTGTAAATACAGGGATTTTTCCTGGTATTTCCAATAGTATGGTGCGCCAAGGCGTAGAACAACTAGACGAGCCAGAACGTATCCACCTCAGCTATTTGGTATCGGGTTCTGGTGGTGCGGGTTTAACGGTGATGCGGACGACATTTTTAGGCTTGCAACACCCTTTTGAGGCTTTAATTGATGGCAAATGGCAAAAGATCGAGCCGTATAGCGATCGCGAAGTCATCCAGTTTCCTCCACCATACGGTCGTGCGGGCGTTTACTGGTTTGATATGCCAGAAGCTTTTACCCTCCCCGATACTTTCCCAGTCAAGACAGTAATTACTAAATTTGGTTCTGTTCCCGACTTTTACAATCATTTAACTTGGATTGCCGCTCATTGGTTTCCCAAACGGTTGATACAAAACCGCAATAGTGTGGAATTTTTAGCGCGTGTCAGCCACTTGATGACCGATGTAACCAATCCTTTTAGCGGCATTGGGGTAGCAATACGTTCGGAAGTTACAGGGCGCAAACAAGGGCAAAAAGCTGGCTTTTGCTCGACCTTAGTACATGACAATACAGCGATCGCATCTGGCTGCGGTACTGGTAGTATTGCTCAATTGTTGTTAGAAGGTAAGTTTAAAAAACCTGGCGTTTGGGCGCAAGAGCAAGCATTACCTACCGATTTATTCGAGCAAACTTTAATCAGTCGCGGCATAACTCTGCATCAAGAATGGCTCGAACAACAAGACTAATATATCCTGCGGCAGAAGGCACAGATATAGCTGTAAAAGTAGGATTCCTCTGGTACTGTTAATTGAGATACATATTTATGCCCAGAAATTTATTTAGTTTAGGACAAACATTTACTCGCAAAGTTATGGCTTTAGGGTTGATGCTGTTGCTTGTTTTATCTGGCTTATTTGTAGTTGCAGATCCTAGTTTTGCAGTAACTTCTTCTAGAGATAAGCTTAAGAGCGAAGACAAGATCGATCGCGCTTATCAATATAGGGTAGGTACGGGTGTTTTAGAAGAGGAAAAACAAGATTCACCCAGTGCTAACCAAATTTTTAAGCCTGAAGACAAAGCAAATTTGAAAAGCGTAAAAGAGTCTCAAGCTACTGACTCTGAAAAAAGTTTAGTAGAGCAAGGTAAAGAGTTGCTAGAAAAAGTAACGGGTAATAAATAAGCCTTGGTGGTGTAGTATGGGGCGAATTCTATTCGCGCCTCCATAGACAAAGTCCGCCTACGCGGACTTATAAAATTTTTCCACAAGTTAATATATTTTCATTTTCCTCACCTGTAGCAAAGAAAACCAGGCTTTCATCTGCGTTTATCCGCACGGCAGGTGCTACAAGTCGGCAAAGCTGCTTTGAGCGTACTGCCTCGTGTATCTGCGTTCGCTACCTTCTTGTAGTCTTTGCCACTTGCCTGTACTAATAAGATAGAGCAGGAGAGATATTCAAGATGAAACCTAAAATTATTGTCCTAGACGACGATCCTACAGGTTCCCAAACTGTGCATAGCTGTTTGCTGCTAACTCTGTGGGATGTAGATACTCTCCGGCTAGGTTTGCAAGATGAATCGCCAATATTTTTTATTTTGACAAATACGCGATCGCTTACTCCCGCGCAGGCTACAAAAGTTACTAGAGAAGTTTGCCACAATCTAAAAGCAGCTATAGCTGCAGAAAACATCCAAGATTTTTTAATCGTCAGTCGTTCCGACTCTACTTTGCGCGGACATTATCCCATCGAAACAGACGTAATTGCCCAAGAGTTAGGACCTTTTGACGCTCATTTTCTGGTTCCAGCTTTCTTTGAAGGCGGACGATTTACTCGTGATAGCATCCATTATTTAATTGTGGATGGCGTACCTACACCAGTCCACGAGACAGAATTTGCCCGCGATTCAGTGTTTAGTTACAGTCATAGCTACTTACCCGACTATGTAGCCGAAAAGACTCAAGGACGCATTGCGGCTAATGATGTGGAAAGATTTTTATTAGCAGATATTCGTGGCGGGAATGCTACTTTAGATCGTTTGCTAGCGCTGTCAGGGAATAAATGCGTCGCTGTTGATGGCGAAAATCAAGAGGATTTGAATCGCTTTGCTCAAGATATTCTCACCGCAGCTAGTAGAGGAAAACGCTTTTTGTTTCGCAGCGCTGCTAGTATTTTAACTGCTTTAGCAGCTTTACCGCCCCAACCTATAGCAGCCGCAGAAATGTCTCAATACGTGCGCGGTGGTAAACCAGGGGCGTTTATTGTCGGTTCTCACGTCAAAAAAACTACCGAACAGTTGCAACAATTGCTGCAAGCGCCTGGTATAGTCGGCATTGAGGTAGATGTTGCCCAATTACTTGATGATTCTATCCAACCGCCTTCTTTACTAACGCAAATTCTCGAACAAATACAGCAAGTAATAAAAGCTGGTAGAACTCCTGTAGTTTATACCAGCCGCCAAGAATTAGTATTTGCAGATGTGCAAGCGCGGTTGCAGTTTGGCGCAGATGTTTCAGCTTTGCTGATGGATATCGTGCGCGGTTTGCCTCCTGAGTTGGGATATTTAGTCAGTAAAGGTGGTATTACCTCCAATGATGTCCTGAGTACAGGACTAGCTTTGACTTCAGCGCGGTTGTTAGGGCAAATTCTAGCTGGTTGCTCGATGGTTCGCACTCCCGCCGACCATCCGCGTTTTCCCAATTTACCTGTAGTATTATTTCCAGGAAATGTAGGCGATGCTGAGGCTTTGGTAACGGTTTACAATCGCCTCAGCAGCAATCGTGAGTTAGACAAGTAGCTCAATTATCTGCTACTTGAACGATTGATTGGGCGATGATGACGCAAACGAGTTAGTCGATAAAGCCGCGATCGCTCTAGCGTACTGCGGATCGTTGGGAGTTGCGACCAATGCGGGGTTAGAACTTAATGTCTGTGCTTGTGCTTCTGTTAAATCGAGTTTGATGTTGGGTGTAATTCCCTTGTGGCTAATGTCAGTACCTTTGGGGGTGTAGTAGTGAGCAATTGTCACTGCTAAACCAGAACCGTCAGAAAGTGAATGTACCGACTGTACTAAAGCTTTGCCAAAAGTTTGACTGCCAACAATTACGGCTCGATTGTTGTCTTGCAACGCCCCAGCTAAAATCTCGCTGGCACTAGCTGAATTGCCATCTACCAATACAGCTAAAGGACGATTAGTTAAAGATGTGCGATTGGCAATAGATTGGTCGCTAGCACCTGCTCGATCTACTGTCTTGACAATAGCACCGTTTTCCATCCACATCCGCGCAATCTCAATACTTGCCTGCAATAATCCGCCTGGATTACCACGCAAATCTAGCACGTACGCATCAACTTGTTGGCGATTTAAGTCTTGAATTGCTCTTTGCATTTGCTCGGCAGCATGAGAACTAAATTCTCTTAAGCTAATATAGCCAACCCGCCTTTTGCCTTCTTGCTTGAGAGTGTATCGAACTGTTGGCACTTCAATTGTGGCGCGTGTCAACCTCAAGTCAGTAGTTTTGCCCGAACGTCCAATTCTTAAAGTAATTAACGTTCCAGCCTTACCGCGAATCAGACTAGATGCTTGTTGTACGTCTAGCCCTCTAGTTGGTTTGCCATTGATAGCTAAAATCTCATCACCAGCTTTAATTCCAGCAGCCAGCGCCGGAGAATTGGCGATCGCTTCTACAACAGTAAGTTTATTGGTTTTTTCGTTGAGTTCCAAACGAATTCCTACACCAGAGAGTTCACCTGATGTTTGATCTGTAAGCGCTTCAAACTGTTTGGGATCGAGAAAGCGCGTATAGGGATCGTTCAGCTTTTCTAAAGCTTGTTTGACTGCTGTATAAGCTTGTTCTTTTGACGTGTAGTTTCGGCTCAATAAGTCTTGTCTAACTGTTTGCCAGTTAATTTTGTTGAACGTGCCGTCTACGTACTCTGTGTTTACGAGTTGCCAGACTTCATCGACTAAAATTTTCGGGCTATTGTCTTGTAATGAAGTGCGAATGGAGCGACTGGAAACTGGAGCATATACGGACAAAGTAGCAGTAGTAGCGATCGCTCCACTAACTAGGGCAATTTGGAATGGTGAGAAGCGTCTTGAGGATTGCAGCATTGAGATTGGCTTTTGGAAGGATTGGTTAAAAGCTAATTCACTCAGGCATAACTACCACTTTAAAAATGTGGTAGTAATTGGATCGAATATACACCCGACTAACGGTTTTGTGGGGGTAAACAGAGTTTACGCTCTATTTTAACCGCGAAATCTCTATTACTATAATCTCGCTTTTTGTCTGAGAAATTGTATTTCATGGCAGTTTTTTGTCCTCTCTAGTCCTACACAACTATCTGTCTCTACTACTGCATCTAGGTTTGATGCCTTAACTGCAGCTATCGCACACTATGTTGGCTCAACTGTCAAGAGCGCAACGGTAGAATTCACTATTAATATTTTTACAAAACTTAATATCGAGACAAGATTTAAGGTTTCTTTTGCAGCAAGCGATCGCTCATGTTAGAAGTTTTTCCAGCGCTACCTGGAAAAAGGATAGTGTGAGGTGAAGGTGTAAAGTAAAACATATTCTACTGGCGATCGCGCAACAATAAGCTCGTTAACTAAAAAGAGCAGTAATTTAAGCAGTTTGCCCATGAGCAACATCTACAATTCTGGCTTCTAAAGCTTAACAAAACAATATGCCACGTACTTTACTGTTTCAAAAACTGATCTATGCGCTGCAGCAAGCGCGCCGGGAAAACCTCAAAGCGGAAGGCAAACCCCTACCACTGACAAAAGAGCAGTATAAATGGACGCGACGGCGCTTGCTCCGCTACGCAACCTTAGCTGGAGGTGCTGCTGTTGCTACCAGTACATTATCTCGTGCCGCAGGAGCGCAAAATAAAAGTCGTCAGCCTACTATTGCGATCGTCGGTGGCGGGATTGCTGGACTTAATGCTGCATACCAACTGAAAAAAGCTGGGATAAAAGCAACCGTTTATGAAGCTAGCGGGCGATTGGGAGGACGCATCCAGTCATTTACAGGAGTTGTTGGTACGGGTTTAGTGACAGATTTGGGCGGTTCGCTGATTAATAGCGAACATGAAGATATACTTACCCTAGCTAGAGAATTTGGGCTGAAATTATTCGATCGCAATCAAGATGCAGAGCGATCGCCATTTCCTGCAGTGGGATACTTTTTTGATGGTAAGATTCGCTCTGAAGGCGAAATTGCCAATTTACTGCGATCGCTTGCCCAACAAATTAGTCAAGATGCCGCTCTAATAGACGAAGATTTCGAGCGTTTTGCACCCAAGTTCGATCGCCTATCGGTTGCTCAGTATCTAGACAAGCACGCTGACAAAATTCCCGAACCCTATATTCGCGAATTGATTGAAGCCTCGATTCGTACCGAATACGGTGTTGAAGCAAAAGATTCTTCCTTGTTGCAACTGCTATTTAACTTGCCTACTGTCGATGGACAACAAGTAGAAGTTTTAGGGAATAGCGATGAAGCATTCGTGTTCCAGGAGGGTAGTGGCAAGATTATCGACCAATTAGCATCAACTCTTAGCGATCGCATTTACACTGCAAAGAAACTTACCAAGATTCAATCGCAATCTAGAGGCTTTTGCTTAACCTTTAACAACAATTATGAAGTCAATGCAGATTACGTAATTATTGCCATTCCTTTCCAGGTTCTCCGCAATGTGGATTTGCAAGTAAACTTAAAGCCAAAATTCAGACGTTTTATCAATGAAGTCAATCTTGGCTCGAATGAAAAGCTTATATCAGGTTTTGATAAGAAAATCTGGCGACAAGCAACAGGGTTTGTTGCAGAAATTTGGACAGATCTAGAATTTTCTGAAGCTTGGGACGAAACCCAAAGGCAAACAGATAGAACCGATGGTGCGCTGACATTCTTATGCGGTGGCGATCGAGTCAAAGCCATTAGGTCAAGGAGTCCTCAATCTGTAGGCAAGGAGTTTGTTAACCAATTTGATAGCATTATCCCAGGAGCAAAAAACGCCGCTAATAATAAATTTCTACTGACACAATGGTACAAAGATCCCTTTATCAAGGGGGCATACACTAATTTCAAACCAGGACAGCTTACAGAATTTGGAGAATTTCTGTATATTGAATCAGACGACCCTCAAGAGCGCCAAGATGTCAATGTAGGTAATTTGGTGTTTGCTGGCGAACATTTGAGCGATGAATTCTATGGATTCATGAATGGTGCTGCACAAACTGGTCGGCTAGCGGCTGAATTAGTAGTCAGGAAGATTAGCGCAAAAGTATAGGATAGAGCGATCGCTATATTGAGAAGCGATCGCCGCAAGTTAGCTAAAAGTTCTTTGCAAGACGATAAATCCGTTGGCAGGAATAATAACCCGAATATTGCCGTTGCTAGCAGAAATAGTTGCGCCAGAATTACCGATATTGTTACCGCCGTAGATTTGTGCGTCGCTGTTAAAAACTTCTCGCCACCTAGCTGTCGGTATATGCGAAGCCCAAATCGTATAACCGTCACCAAAATAGTAGTTGTTAAGACTAGCAACAACTAGCAACTCTTCTGTATCATCCCAACGCCTAAAAGCAATAACTCGATTAGCGTTGTGGACGTGGACAATATCGATTTGGTGCGACTTCACGGCAGAATGATTGAGCCGAAACTGAATCAAATCTTGATAAAATATAAACAATCGAGCGCTATTAGTAGCCCGTTCCTGCTGCAAGTTTTCGCGGTTGTTGATAAAGTCACCGTAGCGATATTGCCTTTGCGCGCCAATTTCCTCACCCATCAAGAACATCGGCGTACCAGCCGACAGCACAGACATACCAACAGCAAAACGACAACGAGATTCAGCTACGCGGCGGGTTTCACCAATTAAGGGGGCAGAATTTACAGCTGATGCGATCGTCCGTCTAGACTCCACTCGATTTCCTGCCTCGTTGTAGTATGAATTACCAGCCTCATCGTGGGATTCATGATATACCACTTTGTTGTGACCGGATGCTGCCAACGCTCCAGCAAAATAATCCATTGCTAAAGGTTGGTCTTGTCCGTAACCAGCAGTAGGAATAAGTTTCGCGTATTCATTTCCTTGCCTAGCATCGCCGATCAAATGATGGTAAAAATTAGAGTACCAAGTTGCATCAAAACCCAATCCACCGACATCGGGAGATTGGGTAACTCGCTCCCAATCGGAATGATCTTCAGCCATCAGCATTACAGACGGTTTGATTAACTTTAAAGTCCGCGTCCATTCTCTTAAAAATTTAGCGCCAAAAGCATTGACATTACCTAACGGTCTACCATCGGCGTGTAGCACGTTGTATAAATGCATAGAAGTAGTTTGATCGACTCTAAAGCCGTCAATGTGGAACTCTTCTACAAGTTCGGCAGCACTGCTAATAAACATCTGCCGCACCATTTGTTCGTGAAAGCGGGGGGCAAAACCTGTAGACATATTGTCGACATAGCCGCCGTCTGGCTGCGGATAATTACTAGAGTTGCCTTCGTACCAGTAATAGATATTTTGCTGCGGATTATCAGCATCGTACAGCCATTCTGCCCGTTCGGCATCTGGGGAATAATGGTTGTAAACTACATCTAAAATTACTGCAATACCGTTGCGGTGACATTCTCTAACAAAATGTTTGAGTTGATCTCGACCGCCAGCGCTGTATTCTAAGGCAAAATAGTGGGAAGTTTCGTAGCCCCAATTTTGCTCGTCGCGAAATTCTGCCATTGGTAGTAGTTCAACGGCGTTGATGCCCAAATCTACTAAATAAGGCAGCAACTCCATTGCATCGGCAAAGTTTCCTGGTCTATTATTGCCATTACCAAGAGCGCCGATATGTAGTTCGTAGATGACTAAATCTTCAACGCGGGTGGGAATTGGGCGATCGCTTCTATACTCATTACGCCAAAATTCTGCTTCTGGGATAAACTGGTTTTGATTCCATCCCTGTTCGGCAAAGTCTCTAGATACTTGCTCAAAATCGATGACTACAGAACAGCTTACAGATCCGTCAAGCTCGGTGTAGCTTCCTGTATAGCTATTTCCTCGCGGGTTTGTGTTACCTCTACCCATTTGGCAGCGGGAGTATAAATCGGTGCGGTAAGCTACTCTTCCCCCTGGCTTGGTGATTCGATACATATAGGGTGCGCGGTTGAAATTAGTAAAATCTCCTGTGCCATTGGTTTGCCAAATTCCCCCGCTTTGCCTAGCCATTGGTAGAGTTGCTGGCGAAGTAACTATTCCATTACCATCATCAGCAATATATCCGCTACCGTTACCAAATACGACTTCTACATTTTCTGCATTTGGCGACCAGAGGGTAAAGCGAATTTCTGGTTGAGTTGTGCTAGCAGGATAGTATTTTTGAGCGCCTAGTCGGCGACAATGAGTTAAATAATAAGTTTCTTGCTGGGGTTGAGTGCTGGGAGTTCTTAACTCAAAGCTACGGTAGCATTCTAGAGAATTTTGGTCGTCGATTTCTGTGACGATTCCCCAGACATTAGTACCCACATCGTTGTCTAAGATAACGCCCCAACGAAATAACCAGCCTATTTGCGAGTCATCTAACTGTACTGTGGCAGTGAAGCAAGGACAACCATCTGCGCCTGTAATTTGTTGCATGGGAATAGATGACCACTGGTTGGAGTAGCGGTTGTTTGTATCCCAACTTCCGGTCAAGCGGACGTTGCGAAAGATGTTTCTGCTTAGTCCTGTAATGTAGGTAAATTGGACGGTAATAAGAGCCATTGTTTTTAATTCGTAATTCGTAATTCGTAATTTGCGTATTGGAATAGGAAGATCCCCTTGTCTCTCAAATCTCAATTAAAGGTAGGGGAAAATTTGTAGCTAGGGAGCGTTTGCGGCTTCGGGGATGCGACTGTTGATGTCTGCATCTTCTAGTTGCGGCGGGTTTTCTTGGTCTACGTATCCTTGACTGATTTCTACGATGTTGCCGTTGGGGTCTGCTACCCAGACTGTGCGCCATCCTGGGATAAAGTCGTCGAAGTTGAGCGGTCCTAATGCGATTTTTGCTTCGTCTTTCATTTCGGCTAGTTTGGCATCAACGTTGTCAACTTGAAATGCTAAATGCCGCCATGCAGGATATTGAGGACCGTCATTTGTTGGTGGAGGAACAGGAGATTCGGCGCTGGCTTGGAATAGTTCTAGGTACATTTGTCCTAGTTTGATAAATACTATTTGTTGGTCGCCTAATGGTACGACTCTGGCTCTGGTAAAGCCGAAATATTTGGTGTAAAACTTTTCTGTGGCGATCGCATCAGTGCAGCTAATCGCTATGTGTGAGAATGTTAGTAATCCCATTTGAGTTTGTGTGATATCTAAGGTGTTTGTATTTTTTGAACGAACTGCTAAGTCGCAGAGAACGCATTTACGATCGCTGTTTGATTAGGTCTGAGACTTTTTCGCCAATCATGACTATGCCTGTATGGCAGTTTCCTGAAGGCACAACAGGCATTACACTGGCATCAGCTACTCTCAATCCCTCAACTCCATAAACGCGCAATTGTGGGTCTACTACTGCCATCGCATCTTGTCCCATTTTGCATGAACCAGCTTGGTGATGGTAGGAATCGGCTCTTTGCTTGACAAATTCTGTCAGTTGTGCGTGAGTTTTTACGCTTGGTCCAGGGATTAGTTCTTGCTTAATCCACTTAGAGAAAGCTTTGGTTGCAAAGATGTCCTGGGCAATTTCTACGCCTTGAATTAGTCTTTCTACATCTGCTTGTTCGCTGAGGTAGTTGGGGTTAACTAATGGCTTGTCTAGGGGGTTGTTGCTAGCTAACTTAATCCAGCCGCGTGACATGGGGCGCACAACTCCAGGTAAGATACTCACGGAGTTGGGATATCCTTGACCAACAATGATGTCAAAGGGGACGTGGACAAAGGCAATTTGTAGGTCTGGTCCTATCCAGCCTGGTGCTGACTTGCAAAATAGGGCGCTTTCTGACAAGTTTAAGTTTGGTGGCGGTACTGGTTGGGATGCTTCGCAGATTACACCTGTAAGTACGTGGTTGTGGAAGTTTTCGCCGACACCTGGCACGTCTGCAACGATGGGAATGTTGAATTCTTTGAGATAGTTGGGGTTGCCGATACCAGAGAGTAATAGTAGTTTGGGTGATTCTAGCGCCCCAGCGCAGACTATGACCTCACAGTTGGCGTAGGTGGTTTTAGCTGTGCCATCTTGGATGTATTCTATGCCGATCGCGCGATCGCCTTTAAATAAAATCTTGGTCGCTTGAGAGTTGGTACTTAAAGTTAGATTCGGACGTGGTAAGGCGGGAAATAGATAAGCAACTGCCATGCTATGACGCTTACCGTCTTTAATGTTGACATGATGCCAGCCCACACCTTCCATAGTAGGACCGTTAAAGTCTGGCGTGTAAGGATAGCCTAGTTCTAAACAAGCATCGATAAATGCGGATGATGTGGGGTTGGGGTTGTGCAATTTGGCATTAGCTACGTGCAACATTCCGCCTTTACCCGCCCAAGGACTGGTATCATCTTCTTGGTCTTCTAGTTTTTGGAAGTAGGGCAAAACATCTGTATACGCCCAGCCAGGACAACCGTTATATGCCCAGTTATCGTAGTCTGAGGTATGCCCGCGAATGTGCATCATGATGTACAAGTTGCTGCTACCGCCAGGGATTTTGCCGCGTGGTTCGTGGGTAATGCGACCATCTAAGCCTGGTTGGGCGACGCTGGTATAGTTCCAATCGACGTTGGAACCAAGAAGGCTAAACCAAGCAGAAGGATTATCGACAGTAGGGGGAATATTTGCGCCGCCAGCTTCTAATACTAACACCTTGCAGTCGGGGTTTTCGCTGAGGCGGTTGGCAACAACTGACCCTGCTGAACCTGCGCCGACAATTATATAATCATACTGATTCATAAAGCCTCTATAAGGGCGATTTGAAAGTTTTTTTTTGAAGTTGTATTGATGAGAAATAGTCATGTTTGACTCCTCTCCCTGCAGGGAGAGGTAAGTAATAATTAGCCTAAACTTTGATTTACAAAGGGATCGAAAGGTCTAGTGTCGTGAAAGTTAGCCATATAGGCAATCTTGCCATCTTTAAATCGGAAGTAATTAGCAACATTTGCTTCTATGGGTACGCCACTAGCATTGGCGGCTGAAATATGCGAAACAACGCAAGCTTCATCACCATTAATGACAATATGTTGAGGATTATTTTGAAACTTAGAATAACCTCTTTCTATACCACCAATTGCGCCTTCTAAGATGCTAATGCCTTCTACATGACCTGCAAGTTGTTCGTCCATAACTATGTTTTTGTCAAACAATGATAGCCAAGTATTCCAATCACCTGCATTAGCAGATTCGTAGTATTTTTCAATTACATCTTTAGCGTTCATGTCAACTCCTGTTTACAGATTAGGAAAACCTTCTAGGGGTGTCAAAGCATCAACAATATATGTGCTGATAACTAAATTTTGCGTGTCGGGCGATCGCTTAATTACCCATCTTTGCGCTGCATCAAAAGCTAACCGTTCGCTATTTGCTGCTGGTGCATTCCAACGGCTAGCTTCCCAACGTACTACTAACTGAACTTCGGCTTGCTGCGATGCAGTATTAATGTCTAAAGACTGCATTGTATGCACTTCGTCAAAAAATATGTGAATTACGCCGTCATACCACGATCTAAATTCATCTAAACCATGCAAAGTTACTTCTGGTAATTGCATTTCTAGATTCTCAGGTGCTAGTAGAGGTAACATTTCCTCAACTGGTGCATGAACATCTAGTTTTACAAACCAATCGGTTACTAATTGCCTAACTTCTGCTTCAGAAATTCGGGTTAAAGTAGTCATTGTATTTACTTAGTCCTGATAGTAGTTCCGCCACTGATAAGGTTTTTGACCATATCGCTGCTGATGAAAGTATGAGGAAAACCTAAATCGATTTGACTGACTAAATCTAGATACGCCATTTGTTCGGGCGTGAGAATAAAGTCTAAACAGCCTAAATTATCTTCAAGTTGCCCAATAGTTCTAGCGCCGATAATAGGAATTAGAGTACCAGGTTTTTGCAGCAGCCAATTTAGGGCAACTTGGGCAGGTGACTTGCCTATTTCTTGGGCAACCTTTTCTACGGCTTGACTGATAGTTGTGTTGCGATCGCTTTGCTTGTATGCAACCATCATAGCGCGTCCGCTATCTACTTCTGTTTGCTGATTTTTACTATGTTTTCCAGTTAGTAAACCGCTAGCTAATGGCGACCAAGGCATAATCGCAATATCGAACTCTCTTGCCATTGGCAATAAATCTTTTTCGGGAGTACGTTCGACTAAGTTGTACTCAGTTTGCAGGGCGACAAAAGGTGTCCAGCCGCTCAATTTAGCTAGAGTATTTGCTTGAGAAATTTTCCAGCAGGTGTATCAGAAATACCTAAATAAAGGATTTTTCCGGCTCTAACTAAGTCGTCTAAAGCCCGCATTACTTCTTCGATGGGCGTGCGAAATTCCCAACAGTGTAACCAATACAAATCGATATAATCTGTTCGCAACCTTTTTAAACTTGCTTCTACAGATTGAATCAAGTTCTTGCGATGATTTCCGCCTGCATTGGGATCGCCTGGGCGCGTATTTAAGCTGTACTTAGTTGCTAATACTAATTGCTCTCTTTTATCGCCGATAAACTCTCCTAAAAAAGTTTCGCTTGTACCGTTGGCGTAGTTATTTGCCGTGTCGATAAAGTTACCGCCGCGTTCGATGTATAAATCGAACATTTTGCGGCTTTCTGCTTTATCTGCGCCAATTATCCAATCAGTACCGAAAGTCATAGTACCTAAGCAAAGTGGCGAAACGCGCAGTCCGCTGTTACCTAGCAAACGAAATTGATTTAGTTCTTGCATTGGTTGCACCTTGTATTAATTCGTAATTCGTAATTAAAAAAGCTGGAATTTGTGAGGGAATTCGCGCATTTGTAATTAAAAATCTGGGATTTTTGGGTGAAGCTGTTTTTAGCGATCGCTTCCCTAGTTATGTCTAACTCCAAAATTCATCGAATTGGGCTGTACCATCGCCCGAAATGACTCCTCTACCTTCTACTACTTTGCCGTCGCGCCAGCGGAGGATGTGAACTACGTCTATGTCTAGGCGTTTGTTTCGATCTCCAGCGCGGTGTCCAGTGTTGTGTCTGATGTCTGCGGATAAGTCTCCGGTGATAATTACTCCTTCCCAGGACATTTGAAAGCTGTTGTCGGTGAGAATGCCTACTTTTTCCATGAAAGTTAGGAACTCATCTAAGCCTCTTTTCCAACCGGATAGCTGGTTGTGTCCTGGTACAAGCCACGCCATGTCTTCAGCCCAATATTCGGCAATAACGTTTCTGTCACCAGTTGCTAAAGCGTCGTAGGCTTTTCTGAGGCGGTCTTCGTTCACGCGCAGGCTGCGCTGTCTTTCGGATGTAGCTATTCCTGACCTCATCATTTCTTCGGTCATTAGCTGTCCGCCTTGAATACTCCAAGCGCCTGATTGCACTTCATCGACTAGGGCGTAGGTATAGGGACGGACAATATCCCCTAATACAGAGGCTAAACTATTACTCAATTCCTGGGCAATTTCACCTTTTTGATCTGCACTGGCGAAGCCTTCTAAAAGGGTAACTCTGATAACTGGCATTTGAATTTCTCCTTGTTAATTAATGAAGCGTATAAATTAAACTTGTTGCAAAAGTAGGCAATAGAACCCAAAATTGGCAATCTGTATTTCTTTCTCCCTTGTCCATCAAACTACTGACTTATGCAACAGGTCTTTTAACTAGCTAAACGGTCGGGAATAGGTTTGAGGGCGTAAACTGCCGAAAAGAAGTTATCGACGCTATGCTGATCGCTGATATAAACTTGGACGTTGGCAATTTTGCCGTCGCGGATTTGGTAATGGGTGCAATTATTGGCATCTAAAACTGCGCCGTTGGTTTGTCCGTGTCCTCGATGGACTTCAACAACGCTGTCTGCACCAAAAGGTTCGATACCAATTAAATCGACTTGGATACCTGCTTTATTTAACTGAGTAAAAAAGGCAATTACTTCTTCTGCGCCGTTTTTTACCCCTGCTAGCGGGTGTCGTCCAGGTAAACGCCAAACTAAGTCTGGGGCAAAGATTTCTTGACGAATTGTATCCATATCGCCGCGATTGAAACATTCGTACATTCTTTGGACGATTTCTACGTTAGGGCTTGCCATTGTTTTGCTCCTTAATTGGGTAGTTCGTTAGAAATTACTAAATCGATCAAAAAGGGTCCGTTGTGAGACAGTGCTAAAGCTATAGCTGGGCGAATTTGTTCGGGAGTTTCCACGCGCAACGCTTGCACTCCCATCGCTTGGGCTAATTTGTCAAAACGGATATCTGGATTATGCAGGTCAAAAGAATCGGGAAAAGTATGAGCGGGAATTTGGCGATCGCGCCAAAACTGTAAAATATTCATCTTCAAGATGCGATAGCTGCGATTGTTGCAAATCACAAACTTGGCATTAATCTTGTGATGCGCCGCCGTCCACAGTGCTTGGATGGTGTACATAGCTCCGCCATCGCCTGTAAAGCCAATTACAGTCTTATCGGGCTGGGCTAACTTGATACCAATTGCGCCAGGAATACCTACACCCAATGAACCGCCCCGCGTCTGAAAGTAATGTCCGATAGTTGTGGGCGGAATATAGCGACACAGTTCTTCGGAATGAGTAATCGCTTCATCAAATACGATCGCATCGTAGGGTAGTTGGCTTGCGAGTTCCTGGGCAAACTGCGATAAATGCAGAGGTACAGAACCCATGACTCTTTTATCTGCGGCAAGTTGATTGGCAAGTTGCTGTTTTTTAGCACCTGTCAGTTCAACTACTCGCTCGCTTGCTGCTGTTTGCTGCCCAAATGTCATGCTATGTTCTAATTCTTCAGCCACCTTGGCTAAGGTGAGTTTAGGATCGCTAACTAATCCCAAATCCACAGGGAAATTTTTCGCTATTTCATAGGCATTCAAGTCAATGTGAATTACTTTTGCACCAATAGCAAATACATCCGACAAAGCTGGAAATACTTCAGGAAAAACATAAGTACCGCAGATTAAAACTACATCTGCTGGGGATGTAATCCGGCGGCTACTGCTACCAAACATATGCCCCAACAAGCCACCAAACAAAGGATGAGTAGCATCCATATTTGGTTCTGAGAAGTCAGCGCCCCAAACTTGTGCGCCAAGCAGTTCCGCAACGCGAGTTACTTCTGCTTGGGCATTGGAAAACGCTATGCCATCGCCGACAATAATTAGCGGTTTAGTAGCATTAGCTAGCATAGTTGCAACTTGGGCGATCGCACTATCAGATGGTGCAACCTGCGTCATCGGCAAAGAAGTAGGTACAATTTCTTCCGTAATCGGCGCATCTAGGATATCTTCAGGCAAAGAGATAAATACAGGTCCCATTGGTGGGGTAGCTGCAATCTTAATCGCCCGTCTTAGTACCCGCAGTAAAGAAGCACTATCGACAACTCGCGTCGCCCATTTAGTTACAGGCTTTGCCATGCCTACTAAATCTGCCGCCATCTGCGAGTCCATCGCATCGTACCGGATACCCGCCTCACCAGCGATGACAACTAAAGGTGCATGACCGCGCATTGCTTGATACATCATGCCAATGCCATTACCCAAACCAACACCACTATGCAGTTGCACAACAGTAGGTTTTTTCGTAACGCGGGCATAACCATCAGCCAAAGCTACAGCGATCGTTTCTTGCAAGGCAAAGATATATTTAAAATCTGGGTAATTGCTTAAAGCATCAAGGAATCCCTGTTCAACCGTTCCAGGGTTGCCAAACATATACTTAATGCCATCAGCCAAAAGCTGCTCAATAATCGCAAACCGTCCAGTCTTAACAGCCATAACTCCTAAATCCTAATCAGAAAAAGTAGTATTAACTTGATCTGCGCATTCTTAACTTACTGACTCAAAACTACTCACCATCGAGCAAACATTCGTAACTCAAAACTCAAAACTTAAAACTCAAAACTACTACCAGCCGTAGCGTCTCAACCCTTGCTCTAAAACTTCCACAACCTTTTGCCCAGTCATGTAAGAATCTGGAGTTGAGCGACCTGTGATAAATGGGTAATCAACAATTACTGATGTTTCTTTGCCCACATTGCCGTGATAGCCTCCTTCTGGTCCTGTAGCATCGCGCAAGATGTACTCTAAGGGATAGAACGGGGGACCGAAGTTAATGCTGCCTAAACTGGGATTGATGTTTTCGCCCATAAATCCCGTCCCGTCTTTGTAGTCGTATTCCAAGCAATGACCTGTGACGTGCTTGCCCCAAATAATGCTCTGGCGATCGCCTATATCCCGCGCAAAGGCTAGAGCTGGTACGCCGTAACACTCTGCAGCGATGGGCTTGCCCATCTGATAAAAGCACAAAATCAGATCGTGGACTCTAAAGTTATTGACTAAATCCACCATCGGACCTGCACCGCCGACAATCAACATCGTGTCGTATTGTTGCAAGTCTGTTGCTTTCAACCCGTCGAGCTGGCGATAATACTCTTCCATTTCGCGGATGAATTTGGGCGAACTCCAATAAGGGCGTTCTGGCAACCATTCGCGCAGGTTTTTGGGATTATCTAGGCGTGGGTTGTTGGGGTCGTCTATTGCTTTTACTTTGTCTGCCATATCTTGAGAAACTACAGTTCGTCCTAATGGCGGATCGATGTATGTAGCGTCCATGCTGACAGAGATAGCTACTGGTCTTTTACCTGTAGGAGTGGCAAAATCAACTTGGTATCCGGCGTTATCGAAGGTTTCTAAAGGACCAATTAGTTCTTCTCCCCAGTAACCCCATTCTGAAAGGATAATTAAAACTTTTTTCATGACTTCATCTCCTGTGGTTTGTTAAATGCGATCGCTTATTCAACGAAAAAATCTGAGTCTGTCAGGTTAGTTGCAGGAAAACACCTTGATTTGACTTGTGTTGCAGTTAAGCAATTGCGGTAGTTCGCGCCGCGATATTTCAACTTAGGTTCGGGTGCGGGTAGAACTTGCCCGAATTGTTGAATTGTGTATTCTACGCCGCGATATTTTGCTGTTGTTTCGCTTTCCAAGATTCTGCGTGTGGGGGCGGGTTCGTAAGCAATGCCGCGATATGAGAGTTTCATCTTTTACTCCTTGTAGGTTATTGTCATTTGGCGAAGAAACAGCCTAATTATGAGAATCTGCCATTGGGATTGAAAAGTTTGAATGGACAAAGAGGGATTGCTAAGTAGGTTATTGCCTACTCCGTGTTTGTTGGATGTGCCTATTTAGGAAATAGTGGAAATACTTGCTTGCGGCTATTGAGCGACAATTAGATGAGCGATCGCTTCAATAAATTTATCTACATCTGCACCGGATCTACCTGTTACTACATCGCCGTCTACAACTATTCCTGATGCTGATGGCGTGTAAATTGCTCCGGCGTTAGCGATGTCTGCAAGCACTACTTCATGACAAATAACTTTGCGTCCTTTAAGCAAGTCTGGGATTGGTGTGAGTATCCACAAGCCATGACACAAGAAACCTTTGATAATTTGGGGGTTGTGCATTGCTTTAGCGAACAACTGCACTGCTGGGGCGGTTTGCGTCTGCTGGGGGCTAATTGCTTGTCCCTCTGGCGGTTGAAAGTAACGCAGACGTACGCTGGTGTAGTTAGCCGCCATAATTACCGCTGCATATTCGTTGATGTCTGCATTTTGGAAGTCCATATTTACATCTAAATATTGGAGTTCTTTGCCTACTTCATCGACATCGCTGACAAAACGGGCGCTTGGTTGGTTCCACAGCCGCGACATTAAATGCACTGTTGCGCCTAATTCGGGGAATTTTGTTTGATAAGCTACAATTTCTTCGGGAATGTACTCAGTTTCTACGAGTACGGCGATTTTTTTGCCTGCTAGCGGTAGTACCATCTTATTTATCCTTTCCACTTACAGGAGTAAATTGGACGATGATTTCTGCTTCGGAACCGAGTTTTAGTTCTTCTTCGCTTAATTCGATGCGGAAATTATCTGGATCTAGAGTAGTGCGATCGCTTCCATCTATACTGACTCTGGTAACTTCCAAAGTACCTGGTTTTACAAAGTCTGGTAGCACGTTAATTGAGCGCTGACGACAGTTTGCATTCGGCTTGAAGTATAAGCAGAAAGGTTCTTTGGTTACATAAGAACTGATATAAACGTGAGCCAAGTAATTCAGTTCAAAGGAATGGTAGCCTGAAATTGAGTGACTGCCTTTATTGCCATATTCGCCTTGAACTACAGGTACGCCTGAGTCTGTAACTCGGAAATAAATACCTTTGTTTTCTCGATCTAGGAAAAATAAGTTCCAGAATGAGGCTGTTTCTCTTGCCAATTGTAAATACTCGTTCTTTTGGTCTTTATCTTCATTGGTACAGCCGTAGAGGATAAAGTAAGCTAAAATTGCTTGCTCCTGTTGCCAAAAGTCTTTGGTATTATTCCAAGGAAATTCTATCGGCATATCGTTTTTGGGGTTGCGTTCTACGGCATCAAATAGCCCGCCTCGGAATAAATCTATTCCTGTCTCTACCATCGAATTGCCTAATTTATCTGCTAGCTGCATCAAGCGATCGCCTAACTGCTTTAATTCATCATTAGATTGCGAATAATAATAGTTAGCAACGCGAGTCAAATTCCAAGAAATTTTCAAATTGTGTCCGACTACAGCCCGATCTTGTTGCCAGCGCCAGTTTTTATCTGGTTTCCAATCTTTAAAGAACTTCTCATTCACAAAAGGAACGCTGGGATCGGGATCGGGGAACTTTTCTAAAATAATTCTCGATGTGTTATAAAGAATTACTTTACAAGTTTCTAGAAATTCATTAATTTCCTCATACCCACCATCTTTTTTCGGCAATGGTTCTAAAGCCAAAATTAAGTTAACTAGATAAGCCGGAATATGATCGCCAATCGAGTTCCAATTTTTACGCGCCTGGTTATGACCTAATGCGCTGCTATCTGGAGTCATTGTGGCATAATCAAGATGCGAGAAATAATCTCCAAAGGCGTTTACGCCATACTCTGATTCGCGATCTAAAAAGAAATCATTAAAGGCGCAAACTGTCCGTTTAATATCATCCAAAACTTCCCAATCTAGCGTAATTCGGTAGTATTGAGTTAGTCCTGCTAAAGCATAAATTTGTTCGTATAGGGGAATTGTATCGCGGTCATCTTCATTGAGCGATCGCATATACAATTGATAGCTAAACTTGGTTTTACGCTTGCCAAAAGCCCAAAAACAATGCTTGCCATCATGCGTCAAGCTGCGAAAAGTTTCGCGTTGGTACTGTACTCCAGCACGCGCGGCGGAAAGGTAACGTTCGCATCCAGTTAATAAATAAGCTGAGGAAAGTCCGTATATTAATCTAGATAAAGTTGCACATTCTTGAATGTTATCGTCTGCTGGCAAACCAATAATATTTAAATTAGTTTGGTAGAGGGCATAATCATCAATTTCGTAAGTTTGTTTGTTGGGAAATAAAAAACCTAACCAAGTATCAGCAAACCGAGAAATCTGGGTTAACCACCAATGAGTTTCTTCAAATAAAAACTCTCCATCTGCTGATTGAAGCAAGTTAACATTTCGCGCATCAAAACGCTTTTTTTCGCCATCTTCTAAATAAACACCTTGTAAAATTACTAAGCGATTTGGCTGGATATACTTAGCAATTAATTGTTGTGGCGTTCCTGCAAAACCTTCAGGATTTGGGATGCGATCGCGATTTACTCCATCTAAATTTTGGACAAAACCAAACTGCGTTTCTCTACCTACAGAAACTAGAAACTCATCGCCACTGCGACATTCAATTGTAAATTCGTTTGCGTTTTGATTTTCATTAACTACTTTTCCTGTCAAAGTTGTGTTTAATGTAAATCGCCTCATCTATTTCTCCTTTAAATTTGTGTTGACATACGCTTTTCTACTGTTGTTATTAGTTTAGTTATAAAAATATTTGCCTTCAAGGGATGATTTTTCTGTAACATTGGTCATTTTTTAGTTTTCGATCTGGGTTCAACTATCTATTCACATAAAACAAAGCTCTCTAGTAACTTGCAAGCAAGAACATAGAGAGCAGTTAAATTCTTAAAAGAAGAGGATTTTATTGATATTAAGACAAACAGATATTACTAATTAAAAATTGATAACTTGAGTTAGTAAAGATGCATCCCAAAATATGGAGTTTTACTTAATTACGTTGCAGAAGTCGCCATGCTTGCGGAGTTGTACCGTTAACTCGTCGAAACAAGCGAATAAAATGCCCTGCATCTAAATAGCCTACTGTTTCAGCAATTTCCGCAACTGAGCGATCGCTTTCTAATAGTAACGTACGGGCGCGGGCGATTCGATGTTCTACAATCCAACGATTTACAGTTCTACCTGTTTCGCGTCTAACCAAATCGGTAAGATATGCCGGAGAAAGGTTAACAGCCTTTGCTACTTCATGCAAACTAATTGGGTTGCAGTATTGAGTTTCAATGAAACTAAAAACTTTTGTTAGTAAAGGCGATTTTTCCACAGGACGTTTTTTTAATTGAGGTTCTGCAAGTCTTGTCGTATCAATTAGTAACAAGATCAATAACGCTCGTGCTGCCTCTGTAAAACCTAAATATTTATTTTCTAGCTCCATTTTAAGCTGCTGAACTTGTGTTAACCAACGTTGGCGATTTTCTAAAGGAATATGTAAATGCTTAGATGAAAAATCTCGATCTTTAAATAAGGAAAGTAAAAACAATTCATTAGGTGGCATGAGAAATAAATCTGCATCGGTTCTTGCTGGATTCAAAGCATCAGCCCCAAAAGCAATAATCCATTTATTAGCATTGTCTAAACCACTTGGATCGTGAGTTTCACCAGGTGAAAGTGCAAATAAATCGCCAGCCTTTGCCCAAATTTGGCGATCGCCCATGCGATACCAACCTTCACCATCTTCCACAAAAAATAACTCAAAAAAATTGTGTGCGTGAGGACGTGATGATTGTTTAGCCTCCGTACCTTTAATGTGTAAAACAGACAAACGCGGAGTTTCAGGGCATGAAGAAGTAAGATTTAATATAGTAGGATTAAGAGCGATAGCTTTCTGCATAAAATCTCCATGAATGCAGTCACATTTACTTTCTACGCATTACAACCGTAACTTTACGGATTTTTAGCTAAATCTTTTATTAAGTTTGTCAATTTTTAAATATTGTGTAATAAAAAACACATATCATTTATGAAGATTGGCTGTCAATACATAGAAACTCAGGAAAATTATGTCGATCCGCAGTATATTTTGTGGCAATCGAAGCGCAGATTGAACGCGATCGCATATATCTAGTTTATTGAAAATGTGAGTAAAATAATGCTCTATAAATCCTCACTAAGATAGACTTTCTGAGCAATTTTTACCTTGATTTATTGGCTTTATGACATCAAGTTCTCATTTGCTCGCACAGTTAGCCAAGATGTAAGCCGCAAAAAACTTGAGAGCGATGGTAGATTCTACTCGACTAAAATTTTGGGAAACTAAGCCAATAGCTGCGGTAATTTGCTTTAAAAAAGAGAGTTTGAGCAAATTACCGCTTCCACATCTGTTAAATGTCTACTGAAGTAGGTAAACAATAAAGGATTAAATACTTTAAAAGTTGGCTCAAAATCTATTTTATGCTTCATATCTGGCTATGCGTAGAATTTCCTGAGATTTCCAGAGGTAAAGAGATAGTATCAATCTTCCCAATGTCAGTAATAACGCAACAGAGAAGGTGAGAGCAGTCAAACTGAGGGTTGCCAACTAACCTTAATGCTAAATCCAGATATTTTCTGTAATGACAAATACGCTTTTCTGCAATTACTTTAGCAATTGTAGGCAATTAGCTCCTAACAGCCATCAACAAGAAGGAGCAAATAAGTAGTCTTGAAACTAAATACATACCCTTATGTCTCCCCCTGTTATTGAAGTTGCATCCTTTCAGGATATTTTGAACGTTATTGACAGCAAAAAGGCTCAGTTCGCTCAAGCTTCCCTATTTCAATTTATGCAAGATAGTAGCATCTCGCCGCTACAGCGACTAGGATTTGCCCCCTGTATCGCCCATTTCATCATGAGTTTTGGGGATCTAAATAAATACGTATTTCGTGACGAATCTAGCACCGATCTAATTCAGAGTGCGATCGACAAGCATACCTATGAAGATGACCATCATTGGCATTGGTTTCTGCGCGACTTGCAGATATTGGGTTTTGACTGTTCTCAAAGCTTCGTAGATACCTTGCGATCGCTGTGGAGCAACGAAACTTGCATCACCAGACAATTATCCTATCGACTCTCTGCTTATACCCTAAATGCCGAGCCAATTGTTAAGCTGGCAGCCATTGAAGCAGTTGAAGCTACAGGCAATATTTTATTTGGCTACACTACCCAAGTTGCTCAAGAGTTAGAAAGCATCACCAAGCAGGAATATATTTACTTTGGCAAGTTTCATTTGGCTGTGGAAACAGGTCATGCTGTTAAAGATGACGATGCTGAGGTGCAACTGGGAGCTATTACCTTAAGTGCAGAGATGAAACAACAGGCATTGGATGTTGTCGAGCGTGTTTTTGACTTGTTCGCAGCTTGGTTAGATGAAATGTTGACCTATGCGAAGCTTCATCCCGTTCAAAATAGGCTTTTTCCTACTGCTAACTCAGAAATGAGCGCCATAAAACCTATATAAGTCAAAAGTTTTGAATCATAAATTTCATAGTTTGCAGACAAGCCCCAAGATTAGGAGGTAATTATGACATCAGGAATAATGCTCGCAGGCAAATGGATAACAAACAAGAATCAATCAAATTCCGAGGGTAAGTTTAACGAGACACCGACTACATTCCGCGATCGCGTGACTATTGATGGCAAAAGCGGGTTTAAAGCAGAAGCAGGACGCTATCATCTCTATGTCTCTTTAGCGTGTCCTTGGGCGCATCGTACCCTAATTATGCGCGAACTCAAAAGGCTGCAAGATGCAATCTCAGTTTCAATCGTTGCTCCGATTATGAGCGACAAGGGCTGGATGTTTGCTCCAGTAGAAGGAGCTAGCCCTGACTGGGTGAATCATGCTCAATATCTGCAAGAGATATATTTAAAAGCCGATCCCAAATATACAGGGCGAGTAACAGTTCCGGTATTGTGGGATAAGCAATCTTCAACCATCGTCAACAACGAATCTCGCGAAATTATGCGGATGTTTGATGTTGAGTTTGCTGCCTTAGCAACCCAGAAAATAGATTTATACCCGCAAGATTTACAACAGCAGATTGATGAAACGATTGAAGCGATTTATCTGCCAATTAACGTTGGTGTATATCGCGCTGGTTTTGCGACTTCGCAAGCAGCCTACGAGGAAGCGGTGACTGAACTATTCGAGCATTTAGAGCGATGGGAAACTGTTTTAGGCGAGCAGCACTACTTATGTGGCGATCGCCTCACCGAAGCTGATATTTGTATGTTTGTAACGCTATATCGTTTCGACTGCGTGTATTACAGTCATTTTAAGTGCAATTTGCGGCGAATTATCGATTATCCCCACCTTTGGAATTATCTCAAGCAGCTATACCAGAACCCACAGTTTAAAGCGACGTGCAATCTGGACTATATTAAGCGCAGCTATTACATGAGTATGACTGAGATTAATCCGACTCGAATTGTCCCGAAAGGTCCAGCTATCGATTTTGAAGAACGGAACTAGGAGCATCGCTGAGGTAAAATTCTTACTGTTATTGCCAAAAAAAGCGAACGAAGCGATCGCTCTATTAACAGACTCCAATTAATCCAAATCCTGCCCAATCGCGGGGTGAAGGCGTTTGTTTCATTGTTGTCAACATAGCTTGACGCGAAGCTTGCGCCTTATCAGTTTTTTTTGTGGAGATGGCAATAAAAATCAACCATTAACGCCGCCGTTGGCAAGTACATAAAGTAGGGTGCGTTGACTTGCAACGCACCCTACCCATTTACCACTATTTAAGAATTTATAGCTTATCGAGTGCAAAAGATTTTGAATTTATTAGATGCATTCCTGCTTTGGTAAATCTTTCAAAAGCTGCATCAGCTTGTTCTGTATAGTCTACAATTCCTGGCACAACTACAGGCGAAGTGCAATCTTCGAGGATGTGTATTTTACAAGCAAGACTTGAATCTATCTGCTGAATTTCTGTAAGTAAATCGTCAATTGTCCAAGCTACACAATGGCTTTTTGCTTGTCCGGCGATAATGACTTTATCAAATTCTAGCAGTTGACTAATTAAACGCGAGTTTTTTTGAGCGATCGCTCCACCTACACTATCCAATACTTCAGGGCGCAATACTGAGTAATTTTCCGTTAAGGGGTTATTACCCTTAATCTCAAATTGAGTTTGGCTGTCGCGTGCGATGCAATGAAAAAATACAGATTCTTCTACAGCAGAAACTAAAGCATGACCGATACCGCCCAGCATGGAATGATAAAACCAGACTGTCAATGGATATTTCCCATGTTGGCTTAATTGATTGACATAGTGCAAAGCGTGTTTTTGCAAAGTTTCGTAGTCTACTTTCAAACTAGCAGCAACAGCAGGATTAACTTGCCAAATTCCTTGTTCGATATCGCTAGGTGTGATATTAGTAGCTGCGGGAGTTGGGTGTTCGCCATCAGCATTTAGCCAAAATATTGGATGAAAAATCTGCATAGCAGTGTGCGTGTCTAATGTCGGCACAATCGCACTTATTACCCCTAAGTTGCGATAAATAAACTCACACAACCGTTTATTATCATCTACAGCACCATTTCCCGATTGTCCGCCGACAAATAATTCAAAGCCAGGAATACAAAAAGTATTTTGCACGTCTATCAGTAACAGACAAACGCGCTCTTTATCTTTAGACGCGGGTGAAATATTGTGTTTTTTTGCCCAATCTCTCGCTAAATCGGCAATTTCTTGATAAGGTACGCGCCAGACTTCACCTACTTTTTCTGCTTGGAAGTGGGGAGGAATTGTTAGCTGGGTTGTTGTTTGTGTATTCATAAGCTTGTTTTAAATATCTAAACCAATAACCGTTATTTCTGGCGGATGCTCTATAGTAAATTGGTATGTAAATTCTTGCTGTGCTTGAGGTGGAAGAGCGATCGCCCATTCTACCACGCCCATTTCCCCTATTTGAATTTGGGGATTGCTGCGGTTAAGGCGGATTTTAACCTGCTCGTTGCGACTAACTGGTAGTTGTTCTATTAATTTTAACTTTGCTTCTCGTTCTAGTAAATTTGTCACTTTTAGCCTGTAGGCATAAGTAATTCGGCGTTGATTGACTAACAACTTTTTATCTACCTGACGCTCGATTAAATCGCGCTCGATTTTTAAGCCTTCGTCTATACCTAGATTTAGCTCAAATTCTTGGTTAGGAGCAATATTTTCTAATTGCGTTGTGCCGACAAACATATTGTCACGGAAAATATTAGCTTTACCTGGTAGGATTGCACCTGTAGCGCTGTTAGTAACTTTTGCTTGCAAATAAGCAAAACTGACCAAACGCGGCATTGCAATATACTGAAGCTGACACGGGTAATTGTCGCTAAAAATAGTAATTTTGTGCGGTGCGCCGTCGCTGGGAATATTACTACCACCGCTAACTTGGAATGTAACTACACCACCCTCTCTAGATACTGCTGTTTCGACATTTTCCGCCTCGATTAATGCTCCTCCTGCTGGTGCTGCTGCCATCATCACCATTTCATCAAAATCATCTTCTGCTAGCGACGGTGTATCAGCAGACCTCCTAGCGCGTTTTCGGGTATTATATTGAGGCGATCGCACGTCAATATACCAAGGGTGAAGTTTAGGCGGTAGAGTTCCTAATCCTGGTTTTGCAGTAGAAAGCGTAAGGGCGACATTTTGCCAATCTTCGCCACTGCTTTGCTGTACTTCTGCTAAGTAGCTGAGATTAACCAAATTGCTGCGATTGACGCGCATATCATACAGGGGAATCCAACTTGCGCGATTGACGATATATGATACTTCTAATTCAAAATCTCCCTCACCTTGAGATTCTATACCCACAATGACGCTAAATCTTTCTTTGGGTTTGGGGTTATTTAGTTGCTGCAATTGCTTACGCAACGCGATTAACTGCTTATCTAATTCTAGGCGTTGTTCTTCTTGCTGGGCGATCGCATTTGATAATTGACTGTACTGTTGTCCGATAAAATTAAGTAATTGTGTAGTATCGTCTAAATTTACCGGATGTCGAGCAAGGCGTTCTACCGATTTCTCGCTGATACTTTGCACATAACTACGCTGCAATTGCGCGGCTTGTAATGTATCTTGAACGCTGCGTTTTTGGGTTTCTAATTGCTGCAATTGCTGCTCTAGATTAGCTACGCGCTCTTCTACAGGTTCTTTGGCATATAGGCGCTCTGTACTAACTCCTAGCAACTTAACAAGCATTGCTCCTTTACCGCTAGCTCGTACAGATTCAGTTTGAATGCTAGCAGGTAAAGTAAGTTCTAGTTCCTGTTCTTGTCCTGTTAGCGTCACCTTACCGCGCCGCGTTACTAAAGCGCGATCGGTGTAGACTGTAACAGCGTCAATTTGAGTATTTACAGTTGTACGTTTACCTGACGGTGGTGTTGCTGAATTCATGGGCTGTTTATTACTATTTAACACTCTCACTGGTAATAGGTAACTGTTAAGCATTATTACTGGGCGTTAAGTTATGTAGTAATCCTCACCTCTTCCCCCTAACAGATGGAACGCAAAATCTTTTACAGTGGGGAATGTAAATATAATTGCCTCAAAGACCTCATCCAAATTCACTTGGATTGAGATTTCAAGGGGAAACAAACAGACACTAAGAGCGAGAGTACCCCCAATATGCACCTGAGTGAAATCACCCATCCTAACCAATTACACGGTTTATCTATCCGCCAGTTGCAGCAAATTGCCAGTCAAATCCGCGAAAAGCATTTACAAACTGTAGCAACAAGCGGCGGGCATTTAGGTCCAGGTTTAGGTGTGGTGGAATTGACTCTAGCGCTTTACCAGACTTTGGATCTAGATTGCGATAAAGTTATTTGGGATGTGGGTCATCAAGCCTATCCCCATAAACTAATTACCGATCGCTATCACAACTTCAACACTTTACGGCAAAAAGACGGCGTTGCAGGCTATTTGAAGCGCTGCGAAAGCAAATTTGACCATTTTGGAGCCGGACACGCCTCTACAAGCATCTCAGCGGCTTTAGGTATGGCATTAGCGCGAGATATGAAGGGCGAAAAGTTTAAAGCTGTAGCTGTAATCGGCGATGGCGCTTTAACCGGAGGCATGGCATTAGAAGCAATTAATCATGCCGGACATTTGCCCAAAACTAATTTGCTGGTGGTGCTAAATGACAACGAAATGTCAATTTCACCCAATGTAGGGGCAATTTCTCGGCACTTAAATAAAATGCGCCTCAGTCCTCCAGTACAGTTTATTTCTGACAATATCAAAGAGCAAGTCAAGCAACTACCTTTTGTTGGCGATTCATTATCTCCAGAATTAGGACGCTTGAGAGAAGGCATGAAGCGCCTGGCAGTGCCGAAAGTAGGGGCTGTGTTTGAAGAACTCGGCTTTACCTATATTGGACCAGTGGACGGGCATAATTTAGAAGAATTGATTGCTACCTTCCAGCAGGCGCATCAGCACACGGGACCAGTGCTAGTCCACGTATCTACAATTAAGGGTAAAGGGTATGCGATCGCCGAACAAGACCAAGTAGGCTACCACGCCCAATCGCCTTTTAATTTAACTAGCGGTAAAGCCAACCCTTCTACTAAGCCTAAGCCCCCTGGATACTCCAAAGTATTCGCTCACGCCTTAGTTAAACTTGCCGAAAATAATCCCAAAATTATTGGGATTACAGCAGCAATGGCAACTGGTACGGGCTTAGATAAGTTGCAAGCCAAATTACCCAACCAGTACATAGATGTAGGTATAGCAGAACAACACGCCGTCACGTTAGCTGCGGGTTTAGCTTGTGAAGGAATGCGCCCAGTTGTAGCGATATATTCTACTTTCTTACAGCGCGGTTACGACCAAATAGTTCACGATGTATGCATCCAAAAACTACCAGTCTTTTTCTGCTTAGATAGAGCGGGAATTGTCGGCGCTGACGGTCCAACCCACCAAGGAATGTATGATATTTCCTATCTGCGTTGCTTGCCAAATATGGTATTGATGGCTCCTAAAGATGAAGCCGAATTGCAGCGAATGATCGTTACAGGTGTAAACTACACAGATGGACCGATCGCTATGCGCTATCCCAGAGGTAACGGCTACGGCGTACCGCTGATGGAAGAAGGCTGGGAACCATTACCAATAGGTAAAGCCGAAATTCTCCGTCACGGCGATGATATATTGCTGCTAGGTTATGGCTCGATGGTTTATCCCAGTATGCAAGTAGCTGAAATATTGAGCGAACACGGTATTCAAGCAACAGTAGTCAATGCTAGGTTTGCTAAACCGCTAGATACAGAGTTGATATTGCCATTAGCCAAACAAATAGGGCGCGTCGTGACGTTAGAAGAAGGCTGTCTAATTGGTGGCTTTGGTTCTGCTGTCGCTGAAGCGTTGTTAGATGCTGATGTAGTTGTACCTGTAAAGAGGATAGGCGTACCAGATATATTGGTAGATCATGCAGAGCCAGATGAATCTAAGGCTGATTTAGGTTTAACAACTCCGCAAATGGCTGAACAAATACTAAATGCGTTTTTCAGCAGACAGCCATCAGTCCTAAATTCGTAAGTAGTAAAGGGTGGGCATTGCTCACCCTTACACATAATTAGAAATTTTAATGTGCTAAGTAGCGATCGCTCTGTAAATTAGCAATCAAATCTCTTTCTCCCTTGTCTCCCAAATTTTCGCTAGCAGCACTCTTTAACTACTAGGGTTTAAGAGCGTTACGGAATGTATTAGCTGCTTCTAGCCGCGATGTTTGGGCAATCAATACACAACGAGCAAGTAAATCTATATCAAGAGTTGCTAGTTCAGCAATTTCGCTACAGGAAATCTTTTCATAGCCATCGCTCCGCAAGCGATAAAGACTAAATAGTCCATCTTGCCAAAACCACACTTCAGGGACACCAAGCGCTTGATATCGTTGCAGCTTTTTAGGACTACCACTTGTAAATACTACTTCAATTGCTAAGTCGGGAATTGGCTTTGATACTCCAAAGCAATATGATTCATCCGCCTGGGCTGAGACTTCCCCTTCTCGTTCTTGGGTCATGGAACCTGTAGGCTCAAATTCGATTGCCATCTCCAAACAAAACAATTCGAGCAGCATCCCAATGATTGTCTTAAAAAATTCGTGTTCGCGTCCTGGCATAAAAATTTCGATTTCGCCATCATAGTAGAACAGCTTGATACCTGGAGACTCGGCAAAACCAGCTTGAATTAGCTTGAATTGTTGCCAGGTAATACCCCCATAAATGAGGTGCTGTTCAAAGGAGGGCTGAACGACAAAGGGAGTTTGCGTCATTGCCTGTTCTGATAATCGCGCTGTACTGTATCCTCGATCTTAAGTTATCAGAACTACATTTGTAGAAATAAGCGATCGCTCTTGTCCTAGTAATATAAATGCAACGCCAGACAATGCATACAATTAGCAGGTGGTTGTGATGGAAAGATTGAAAATGGGGGCAGTACGAGAGTTTACAGTTCCAAGTGATTTTGATGCTCCTTTATATTGATCGCGGCTTGCGCGTGAGTAATTGGTGGCGGGTAATTGACTATGATAAACAGTGACAACAAATCGATCGCTTCTATCAACCTGCATTAGCATTGACAAATATTTTTATGCTGTCTCAAAATAATCAAGTTTATCCGGTAATTTGGTCGCAAGATGCTGTATGGCTCATCGATCAAACGCGCTTACCTAATGAATACTCCCTGGTAGAAATTCATCGCAGCGACGATATGGCACAAGCAATTAAAACTATGATCGTGCGTGGCGCACCTGCAATTGGCGTAGCTGCTGCTTATGGGATGTATTTGGGTGCTAGAGAAATTAAAACGTCAGATAAAGATAAATTTCTAGCACAGTTAGAAGAAGTAGCAGCTTTATTGCGTTCTACTCGTCCTACAGCGGTAAACTTATTTTGGGCGATCGCTAGGATGCTCCGAACTGCCTATGAAAGCATCGGTTCTGTAGAAGATATCAAACAAATATTGCTCAAAACCGCTCTGGAAATCAATGCAGAAGACTTGCAAACTTGTCAAGCGATCGGCAAGCATGGTTTAGCAGCGTTACCTAATATCAGCAAATTACGCCTCCTTACTCACTGTAACGCTGGAGCCTTAGCTACAGCAGGTTACGGTACAGCCTTGGGCGTAGTGCGCTCTGCCTGGAGTGCAGGGCGTTTGACCAGATTGTACGCTGATGAGACTCGCCCCCGCTTGCAAGGGGCAAAACTCACCGCTTGGGAGTGCGTGCAAGAAGGTATTCCAGTTACAGTCATCACTGATGGGATGGCGGCTCACTGTATGCAGCAAAAAATGATTGATGCTGTAGTAGTAGGAGCCGATCGCATTGCCGCAAATGGTGATACTGCTAATAAAATTGGTACGTATAGCCTAGCTATAGTAGCCAAAGCTCATAATATTCCCTTTTTCGTTGCTGCGCCTGTATCGACAATTGATTTTCAAATCGCAACGGGTGAAGAAATTCCCATTGAAGAACGCGATCCAGTAGAAATATATCAAGTAGGCGATACTATTCTCACCCCAGAAGGCGCAGAATTTTACAATCCAGCTTTTGATGTTACTCCAGCCGAATTAATTACAGCCATTATTACCGAACACGGTGCATTTGCGCCCAACCAGTTACACGCACAATTACACCAAAAACAAATGGTTTAACGTCAGCCAAATGCAAATTCGCTCCGAACAACCATCAGACTATCAAGCGGCTTCTGAAGTAATCTGGCAAGCATTTGGGCAAGATAATGAAGTTCGCTTGGTAGAAAAAATTCGTAAAAGCGATCGCTATATCCCCAATCTTTCCCTAGTTGCAGAGATTGACGGTGTAATTGTCGCTCACATTTTATTTAGCTATATAGACTTGGTTGGTGATGTGACTTATAAAGTCCTTAGTTTAGCGCCTCTAGCTGTGCGATCGCCCAACCGAAAGCAAGGTATTGGTAGCGCCTTAGTACAAGAGGGTTTAGCTAGAGCAAATGCCATGGGGGAAACTATAGCGATCGTTTTGGGACATCCTCAATTCTATAGTCGGTTTGGCTTTGAGCCATCGATTCGCTACGGTATTGAGTCGCCTTTTCCAGTACCAGATGATTTTTTTATGGTTAAGCCACTTACTGGCTATCAAAATAGCCATAAAGGAAAAGTTATTTACCCACCAGCTTTTGCAGAAGTCTAAAGCAGCTAGGGATACAACCTTATACCTGTATTCGAGTCAAATACAAATAATTGGTCTAAATCTAACGCTAAGGATATGCGATCGCCTGAATGCGCCTGTATATTTCTATCAGCCTGGACGTTTATTTGTACGCCTAAATCTGCAATTTCAGAACGAATTAATGTTTCTCTTCCCAATGGTTCTATCACATTGGCGATAACCTGTAGAGACGTTGTATACAACGTCTCTACATCATTGTCGGTTGTATTGATATACATATTTTCAGAACGAATCCCCAAATTGAACTTTTGTCCTTCTTGTGGTTGTAACTTCTCGCGCACAGCTATTGGACACTCTATATACTGTTCGCCAACTTGAAAACTTTTTGGGCGATAAGTTGCTGGCATAATATTCATTGCTGGATTGCCTAAAAACGTAGCAACCATCCGATTTGCAGGCTTGGCGTAAATGCTTCCAGGTGCGCCAATTTGTTGAATTCTGCCTCGCTCTAAAACTACAATGCGATCGCCTAATGTCATCGCCTCTGTTTGATCGTGGGTGACATATATAGTTGTAATTCCTAGCTTTTGATGCAATTGCTTGAGTTCTACCCGCGTATCGTCTCTTAACTGCGCGTCTAAATTTGACAAAGGCTCATCTAACAAAAATACTTGCGGTTGACGGGCGATCGCTCTACCTAATGCTACCCTTTGTTGTTGTCCCCCAGATAGTTGCTTGGGTTTGCGATCTAATAAATGCTCTAAAGCTAGACTTTGTGCTACTACTTGCACTCGTTCGCGAATTATTTTTGCTTCAACTTTACGCATCTGCAAGCCAAAGGCAATATTTTCGGCTACTGTCATGTGCGGGTACAAAGCATAATTTTGAAATACCATCGCCACATCTCTGTGTCTGGCGGGAATATTGTTAACTAAAACATCGCCTATATATAAATTTCCCTCAGTTGCAGATTCAAGTCCAGCGATTGTTCTTAATACTGTAGACTTACCACAACCAGAAGGTCCTACCAACACCCAAAATTGCCCGTCAGGAACCTCAAAACTAATATCTTCTATCGCAGAAACATTGTTAAATCTGCGTTTGATACCTTCAAGGCGCACGTTTGCCATTTTCTAACATCCTGGCTGCGATACTCTTAGGGTATAAATTTTACCGCTAAAGTCTTGATTGTGTAATGCGATCGCGCTTTTCAGCACAAGCCTTTTTTCCTATCAGTATGTATTAGCAGGCGACTCCATCCCCGTAAAATCTAAAATTATCCTCTACCCGCTTGACACTGCCAAAATTATGTATTACAAATGTAGTATAAACGGTTTCGTCCAATATCAATTATGAGGATTAATTACTTGTGGCGGGTAGCTCAAAGGTAGAGCGCCAATTTCGCCTGAAAAGGACGCAGAATCGAGGGTTATCGTTGAAAAATAATCTCCTTGATTCATAGGGATGCGGGTTCAATTCCTGCTCCGCTACACCAAAACCAAACTAACAAACTACTTGTGGCGGGTAGCTCAAATGGTAGAGCGCCAATTTTGCCTGAAAAGGACGCAGAATTGAGGGTTATCGCTGAAAATCGAATACCTTAATTCGCCGGAGATGCGGGTTCAATTCTCGCTCTGCTACACCAAAAACAAAACTACAACTATGACAAACTAACAAACACTTGTGGCGGATAGCTCAGTGGATAGAGCGCTAAAATATCCTTGTTCATAACTTGTCTGTAAAGACCGAAGAATTGAGGGTTATCGAATTCCAATCGAGAGGTCGCAGGTTCGAGTCCTGCTCCGCTACACCAAAACATCCAAATAATTAAAGACTTAGGTTTACTAAGTTAGCTATGTAGCAGGTGGCGAAATGGTAAACGCGCTAGTTAAAAGCCTTAGTTTGACATCTTGCCCATAAGGGACGCAGAATTGAGGGTTATCGGGAGCTAGTACCGTAAGGTTTGTAGGTTCAAGTCCTACTCTGCTACAAAAAAACTACTTATGGGGTGGGACTCTAAATATTGTTGAATAGGCAATATTTTAGAGAAAATTCCTTCTCTTGAAAAGCTCTGTGGAAGGAAACCTTCCCCACAGACTTTCCGCTGTTCATAACTTGCTTGCAAGAGCCGACGAATTGAGGATTATCGGATTATTAGGTTCGACTCCTAACCCGCCCCCCAAATTCCAACTGGTAACTGGTTACTGTTTATTTATGTGATGGGTAGCTCAGTGGTAGAGCGCTAATATCCTTATTCATTTCCTTGTCTGCAAAGACCGAAGAATTGAGGGTTATCGACTTATCAGCGAGAGGTCGCAGGTTCGATTCCTGCCTCATCACACAAAACAAGCTCAGGGGACGGGTAGCCAAGTGGTTTAAGGCGGCTGTCAAAAACCTTAGTTGTTTAGGCAATTCTAATTATAGAAATTAGCTGACTTGCCTGTAAAGGCTGAAAAGTTGAGGATTATCGCCAAAACAGTTATTCGGAGGTTCAAATCCTCCTCCGTTCCACCAAAACCATTTCTACTATATCTGGCGGTTAGCTCAAATAGCAGAGCAACCAGCAATCCTTAGTTAATAACTTGTCTATTCAAGACCGAAAATTGAGGATTACCGTTAACTGGGAGATTATGGGTGCAAATCCCATCCCGCCAGCCAACTATTTTTGCCTGCAAAGGCTGGACAAAGTTATGAATTACAACTTTTTTACTAAAAAACAGTCTGGAACTCCTCAAAATCAGCCTATTCCTGGACGCGACTCAGAGATGATTAAAGGGCTTTCCAGTGGATATATGTTTGATGGTGGTATTTGGAGTATGCTGCGCCGTTGCTTGCTTATTGGTACAGCGAAAAGCACCTACTATGCTGGTAAGCAAGAACTAACAGATGATTTTGTTAGCGTATTGCAAAATGCGATCGCCCAAAACCCCACCCGCGTGGCTGAAGAAATCGTGTATGCTAGCGATGGTCGCTCTATCAATAACAGCGCTCCTATCTTGGCTTTAGTCTTGCTATCTATGGGCGAAACCAAAGCAGCAAAACAAGCTTTTCAAGAAATATTTCCTACTGTCATCCGTACTGGTAGCCATTTCTACGAATGGTTGAGCTATACCAAATCTCTACGCGGCTTTGGTAAGGTAGTGCGGGAAGCTGGTAAAACATGGCTGTCGCGTGAAGATGTCAAAGGCTTGGCTTATCAGCTATTGAAGTACCAACAGCGCCAAGGCTTTACTCACCGAGATGCTTTGCGCCTATTTCACGTCAAGCCACCTACTGAAGAACACCGTCAGTTGTTTGAGTGGGTAGTCAAAGGCTGGTCAGAATTGCCTAGCGAAATTCCTACCCCTGTACTTACTCAAATTTGGTGGTACGAATGGCTAAAGCGCAACCCCGAACAAACTCATCGCGCTATTTCCCAAGGACATCTAACTCATGAAATGGCTGCGCCTGTAGGCAAAATGGACAAAGCTGCATGGCAATTGCTATTTGCGGAAATGCCTATTGGTGCAATGTTGCGTAATTTGGGTTCATTAACTGAATTAGGCGTACTGCGAACTGATGAACGCAATAACTTAAAGCGCATAGAAGATACTCTAAATAGTAAAGAGCGTCTCCGCAAGGGACGCATTCACCCTATCGATGTTCTCAAAGCGCTAAAAACCTATAGTTCTGGTGGAAAAACAGGGCGCAGCCAAAAAACTTGGCAACCCGTACCTCGAATTGTAGACATTCTAGAAAAGGCGTTAGAAATGTCTTTTGATGTCGTAGAACCTACAAAAAAAGTGTTTATGCACGCTGTAGACGTTTCTGGTTCGATGTCTTGGGGTGTGGTAAATTCTGTCGGCTTGAGTTGTTGCGAAATTGCGACAGCAATGGCGTTAGTAACAGCAAAAGCGGAGGAAAACTACGCAATTCGTGGTTTTTCTACTGAGTTCTGCGATTTGGGTATTACAGCTAAAGACTCGTTTAGTTCGGCTTTGAAGAAGGCTAGCAACCAAAACTTCGGCGGAACTGATGCTTCTGTCGCTTACGACTGGATGATTAAAAACAAGTTCAAAGCAGATGTAATTTGTTTTTGGACTGATTCAGAAAGTTGGGCGGGAAATAAGCATCCTAGCCAAGCGTTAGCGCAGTACCGTCAAAAAGTAAATCCAAATGTCAAAGCGGTTTATATTACCCTTGCGCCTTACCAATTAACTTTGGTAGACCCTCAAGATCCTTTATCTTGGGATATGGGCGGATTCGATCCTGGAATACCCCGCATTATCCAAATGCTGGCTAATGGTGACATTTAATTCCTTATAAATGTATCCCCCCATCGGTAAGGGGCGGCATTTTTGGGAAGAATCCTTCTTCCCAAAAGATACGAGAGATTGGGGGAGGAAGGATTCCACCCCCAACTCTCTCGCCTTCGCAATGCATTGCGCCCCTACGTTTGTACGGGTGTATGATATTGCGCCCCTAGGTTTATTCCTGTACTACCTCAAACAAATCTTCCATCAATACATCAAATGTTTGGGCTAGTTTTTGCAGAGAAGTAACGTCTACTGTCGCCAATCCAGGAGATTTTGCATAGTTTTTTACTGTAGTATATGCAATTCCCGATCGCTCAGATACTTCTTCGATCGTCCATCCTCTCTCAGACGCAAATTCCCTTATCCGCAACCTGACCAAGCCCATTGTTGACAAAAGCCCAATACTGGTCTTTAACATTTATAAAGTTTAAAAAGCGATCGCCCCCGTCTTGCAAACTAAAGCGATCGCCTTCACAAATCCCCCAGAAGGGGAGACACTTACTTATGATACCAACACTAGAGCCAGAAGCCAAGTATATTCATCCCTTAGCTCGATTCGTCACCAAAGAAGCGATCGCAAAAGTTCGCGCCCCAAATTTATGCAGGGGAAAATCAAGAAATTGATTATTTAAATCCCCGCTCCTTCAACTATAGGGATTAACTGGTCGCTAGTCACTGGTTACTGGTCACTGCTAAATGCGATCGCTAAATAAAAAGCTGTTTTGCGAGTAAATAAGCTACAATCATTAAGGATTCTTTACAGATAGATAATTTTGGTACGAACTCTGATAGAGAATTCTGAATCATATAGAACTTCAGTCCTTATTTTATGACGCTTCCCATTCGCAACGTCGCTATTATCGCTCACGTCGATCACGGTAAAACAACTCTCGTTGATGCTCTCTTGAGACAGTCTGGCATATTCCGTGAAGGGGAAGAAATCCCTGATTGTGTCATGGACTCCAACGCCCTAGAAAGAGAGCGGGGCATTACCATTCTTTCTAAAAATACTGCAGTTCACTACAAAGATACGCTAATTAATATTGTCGATACGCCTGGACACGCTGACTTTGGTGGTGAAGTCGAGCGCGTGTTAGGTATGGTAGACGGTTGTATCTTGATTGTAGATGCCAACGAAGGACCGATGCCGCAAACTCGGTTTGTATTGAAAAAAGCTTTAGAAAAGGGATTGCGCCCGATTGTCGTAGTTAATAAAATAGATAGACCGCAAGCAGACCCACACGGAGCAACTGACAAAGTATTAGATTTATTCTTGGAACTAGGCGCAGATGACGACCAGTGCGAGTTTCCCTACTTGTTTGCTTCGGGATTAGCTGGCTTTGCTAAAGACGAACTAGAACAAGAATCTGTGGATATGCAACCGCTGTTTAATGCGATATTGCACCACGTACCACCACCAGTAGGCGATATCAATAAACCGTTGCAGTTGCAGGTTACAACTCTAGATTATTCCGAATATCTAGGCAGAATTGTCATTGGCAAAATCCATAATGGGACAATTCGCACCGGACAGCAAGCAGCGTTGATGACTGAATCAGGCGCAATAGTCAAAGGCAAAATCAGTAAATTGATGGGCTTTGAAGGACTAAAGCGGATTGAAATGGAAGAAGCATCAGCAGGAAATATCGTTGCTGTGGCTGGATTTGCTGACGCGAATATTGGCGAAACCATTACTTGTCCCAACGAACCGCAAGCATTACCGCTAATTAAGGTAGACGAACCAACATTGCAGATGACGTTTTCTGTCAATGATTCGCCCTTTGCCGGACAAGAAGGTAAATTAGTAACATCAAGACAAGTACGCGATCGCTTGTTCCGCGAATTAGAGACAAACGTAGCTTTGCGCGTGGAAGAAACCGATTCTCCAGATAAGTTCCTCGTTTCTGGTAGAGGCGAACTGCACTTAGGCATCTTGATTGAAACCATGCGCCGTGAAGGTTACGAGTTTCAAGTATCCCAGCCGCAAGTAATTTACCGCGAAGTCAGCGGACAACCTTGCGAACCTTATGAGTGTTTGGTGTTAGACGTACCTGAAGAGGGTGTAGGTAGCTGCATCGAACGCCTAGGACAACGCAAAGGCGAAATGCAAGATATGCAAGTCGGCGGTAACGGACGCACCCAACTAGAATTTGTCATCCCCGCGCGTGGCTTAGTCGGGTTTAGAGGCGAATTTATGCGTCTAACTCGCGGCGACGGGATTATGAACCATAGTTTCTTAGATTATCGTCCAATTTCTGGAGATATCGAAGCGCGGCGCAACGGCGTATTAATTTCCTTTGAAGAAGGTGTTGCTACTTTCTACGCCATGAAGAATGCTGAGGATAGAGGCGTGTTCTTTATTCACCCCAGCACTAAAGTCTATAAAGGCATGATTGTCGGCGAACACAACCGCCCACAAGACTTAGAACTAAACGTCTGCAAAACCAAGCAGCTAACTAACCACCGCGCCTCTGGTGGCGATGAATTAGTTCAGTTACAAGCACCAATGGAAATGAGTCTAGAGCGGGCTTTGGAGTACATTGGACCAGAGGAGTTAGTGGAAGTAACGCCTAAGTCTATTCGCTTGCGGAAGGTGACTAAAAAGCTAGCGAAAAGATAAATCGTAAGATAACTTTGAGGGTGGGCAATGCCCGCCCTTTTGCTTAAAATAGTTGCAATTATTGAGATAAGGCAAAAATCTAGCTACTCTAGCACTACCATACCATCAGCGATCGCTCTGACAACGAACGGCGACCAAGGCTCCAAACGAATTTGACTTGGGGAATATTCTAATGAATATACGCGATCGCCTACTTTAAATAAGGGGCAATTTGTTATCAAAGCAACAATCTTTTCTACTAAATTTAGATTAATTTCTCTCCAAGCAGACGTAAGCCGCAGATCCAGCGATATTTTTAATACTTTTAAGTATTTTTTGACTTCCGAGCTAGTTTTTAGACCTGTGCGCCGAAAAACCATCCCTTGAGCGTCTTTAAATCTGATCCTAGTTTTATCTGAGTAGTTAGCTTTTCTTTGCGGGATGCGAGTACCCACCTTTGCTTGTGAAGCTATTGCTTCTACTTGCTGTGGTAAATAAAGGTCTAAGCTAATTTGGGCGATCGCAAAGCTATTAAGTGCGTTAATATTATCCATAGTACGGTAGTCCCCGTATGTTTATTTTTAAGTAGTTGAGGGATGAAGTTGTCAGCTTATAGTCCCTTGACTACTTAAAATAGTATAGCATAAAATATACAAGAACTATCTGTATACGTTAAATAGATGTCAAATTCTAACCCGAAAAGTCCAATTAAACGTATATACGAAGAAGAAATGGCAGCAGCACCTTTGTCAGTAAGGGTTAGGGCTGATTTTGATAAGTACGTGCGCTCGCTCCCGAATAGAACTGAGTGGTTGAGAAAAGCGATCGCTCGTCAAATAGAAGAAGATTTAAAAAACGCACAATAGATTAGTTCTATTTTTGAGCAGCTTTTGGGCATATTAAGGTCAAAGTGCAAACCTTTTTTTCTTAATATTGCTCATGTCTATCGCTAATCGCCTTGTCAATTGGCTAGAAACTCACTGGGTAATGCCTGCATATAGCGGCGGCGTATTAGCAGCGGTAGCCTTATGTTTTTTTGGTGCGGCAGTTAATACGATGGCAGGATGGCTGTATGCCATTAGTGGGTTGAGTTTTGCCATTTTAGGTATAGCAGCAATATTACCAAAGCGATCGCTTGCTGGGATATCAATCCAGCGTCAACCAATTCAAAGCGTAAGTGCAGGCGACGATTTAACTGTTGAACTAGCAATTACCAATCAAACAGCCACAACAAAAACATTATTGCAAGTACGAGATATATTGCCGTTTGTTTTAGGCAAGCCTGTAGAAACAGCGATAGAAGAAGTCGCACCGTACGATACTTATAAATGGGTTTACTATCATCCTACGCAAAATAGAGGCGTATATCGCTGGCAAACGTTGCAACTAAGAACAGCAGCACCTTTGGGCTTATTTTGGTGTCGGCGCGACTTAGAAATACCAGCAAAAGCAGTTGTTTATCCCACTGTACTTAACCTAACTCATTGCCCTTTAGTAGATGAAATGGGGCAAGAAGATAGCTTGCAAGTCTACAGTCAAAAACGCTTTCAAGCAGCCACAGCAGGCATTACCCGCAGCTTGCGCCCGTACCGAACGGGAGATCCTATTCGTTTGATTCATTGGCGTACTAGCGCTCGTTATGGCGAACTGAGAGTACGCGAACTAGAAGTAATTACAGGTGGCAAAGAAATATTTATCTGTTTAGATAGTTCTGCTACATGGCAAGCAGATAACTTTGAATCAGCAGTAATCGCGGCTGCTTCTTTGTATTTTTATGCAATTAGGCAGCAGTTAAATGTAAAGTTGTGGACAGCTAATACAGGATTAGTCCAAGGCGATCGCCTAGTATTAGAAACATTAGCAGCAATAGTAGATAGGGAAGAAATAGGCGATCGTCAATTGCCACAAAAGCCCATAATTTGGCTAACTGAAAAGCCCATAACCCTCAATACCTTACCTCTTGGTAGTCGTTGGCTGCTGTGGCAAAATCTTTCATCCTCTCCAACTCCAACAGTAATAAATCAACAATTACCAGGGCTATCAATTCAAACTGAAGAACCATTACAGCCACAGTTGCAAAAAACCCTAGTTTAAATAACTTAATCGAATCTATCCCCCTGTATTCGCTCTTGGCTCTATACATTCCTGCTAGACGTAGCACTGCTACGTCTCTACATCCCCTACTCGCTCTAAGGTAAAATGCAAACATAGCAACTTACCTCTAACAAACCCCTTTACTATGGATTCAACAGAAAATTCAAAACTATCGAGCGATAAAAATCTAGAGGCGATGTGGCAGTTTTCCCAAACTTACGCCAAGCGTACTGGAACTTACTTCTGTGCTGAACCTTCGGTAACTGCTGTGGTAATTGAAGGACTTGCCAAACATAAAGATGACTTAGGCGCACCTCTATGTCCGTGTCGCCATTATGAAGACAAAGAAGCAGAAGTACACGCCACTTTCTGGAATTGTCCTTGCGTACCTATGCGCGAACGTAAAGAATGCCACTGTATGCTGTTTCTCACACCAGACAATGATTTTGCTGGGGAAAAACAAGACATCGGCTTAGATGAAATCAAAACTGTCAGAGAAACTATGGCATGAGCGAGTTCGTAGTGCCAGACGAATTTTGGCAGGGTGTAGAACAGTTTAACCAAGAGCAGTTCTACGCCTGCCACGATACTCTAGAGGCTATATGGATGGAAGCTCCTCAGCCTCAAAAAACCTTTTATCAAGCAGTTTTACAAATTGCTGTAGCTTTATACCATTTAGAAAATTCCAACTTGCGCGGCGCAGTAATTTTGTTAGGAGAAGGAATTAACAAACTTAGGAACTACCCAGCAAGTTATTTAGGTATAGATGTAGATGAGCTATTAATTGCTGGAGCTACGTTACTTTCTATCCTGCAACAGAAAGATACACTTGCAGAAATTAACATTGAATCTTTGCATCTACCTAAGATAGCTTTATCTATGCAAGCGGAAAATAGCTAATAACTCTTGCTCTTGAAACTTTAAGCCCATACAATCCGTCCATTAATGTAAAACAACTATAGCGATGCAGTTAAACTAGCTAGCGTTGCAAATATCTAAATCGATCGTGTCGTGCTTTACCTTATGAAGTCCTCTTATTTATCAATTAGTACCTGGATGCGCCGCTTAAGCAGTATTTTAATTATCCCAGTAGCCGCCAGCGCGATCGCATTTACTCAACCCAAGCAAATCCAAAGTCAACCAGCAAATGACGGACGCGCCTTAACTGTACGCGCTCAAGTTCAAGAAGCCAATTCTCAAACAGGCGTAATTACTGCACGCGGTAATGTAGAAATGTTCTACCCCGCCAGACAAATTCAAGCAACCGCCGCCCAAGCACAATACTTTAGCCGCGAACGGAGAATTGTGTTAAGCGGCAACGTCTATATATTGCAGCAAGGCAACAGCATTCAAGGGGAAACCGTTACTTATCTGATTGACGAAGGCAGATTTATTGCTACACCCAAAGCCAACGGACAAGTAGAATCAATCTATCTAGTTAACGATCCTAATCCCACAACTACGCCACAAGCAGCGCCAACAACACCTCAGTTTAAGCCTAATTCCACCCCGCAAAAGTCCGTTAGATAGTGAAAATTATCTTAGAGAACATCCACAAATCATACGGCAAACGCGCGATCGTCAATCGCGTCAATTTGTCAGTATCTCAAGGGGAAGTTGTCGGATTGCTAGGTCCTAATGGTGCAGGCAAAACCACAACATTCTACATTGCCACAGGGTTAGAAAAGCCCAATCAAGGTAAAGTCTGGCTCAACGACCGAGATATAACCGATGTACCAATTCACAAACGAGCGCAGCTAGGAATCGGGTATTTAGCTCAAGAAGCAAGTATTTTTCGGCAACTAAGCGTAGCAGAAAATATTTTGCTAGTGCTAGAGCAAACCCACGTACCCCGCCGAGAATGGCAAGGACGATTAAATAACCTCCTGCGCGAGTTTCGCTTAGAGAAAGTAGCCAATACCAAAGGAATAGAAGTTTCAGGCGGCGAAAGACGGCGTACGGAACTAGCAAGAGCTTTAGCCGCAGGTACAGAAGGACCAAAGTTTTTGCTCTTAGACGAACCATTTGCAGGAGTCGATCCAATTGCTGTAGCTGAGATTCAGGCAATGGTAGAGAAATTACGCGATCGCCAAATCGGTATATTAATCACAGATCACAACGTCCGAGAGACGCTAGCTATCACCGATAGAGCCTACATTATGAGAGAAGGACAAATCCTCGCCTTCGGTAACGCCGAAGAACTATACAGCAATCCTCTAGTACGTCAGTATTACTTAGGCGACAACTTCCAAGTCTAAAAACATAAGTAAATCAAATCTCCCCTGTCTTATCTGCGTCTATCTGCATGGCAGGTGCTACAAGTCGGCAAAGCCGCTTTGAGCGTACTGCCTCGTCCATCTGCGTTCGCTGCACTCAATACTCCAACTGCCAATGACATTAACTAGCTACAAATCGATTAAATCGCTAATTCCTATACCTTCATTAATGGATCGCTACATTGCTGGCGAACTATTGATGCCGTTTTTATTTGGTGTAGGTGCTTTTTCATCAGTAGGAGTAGCTGTTGGGATCTTATTTGACTTAGTGCGAAAAGTTGTCGAGTCAGGACTACCGATAACAGTTGCTCTCAATGTATTTTTGCTCAAACTGCCATCATTCGTGGTTTTAGCGTTCCCAATGTCCACGCTGCTAGCTGCTTTAATGATTTACGGTCGTTTTTCTAGCGATAGCGAACTTATTGCCTTGCGTAGCTGTGGAGTAAGTATTTATCGCTTAGTGCTACCTGCTATTGTTTTGAGCTTTATGGTTACAGGCATAACTTTTCTATTTAACGAGCAAGTTGTACCTGCGGCTAACTATCAAGCAACTGTGACTTTAGACAAAGCAGTAAAGTCAGATAAGCCAGCCTTGAACGAGCAAAATATTATCTACCCAGAGTATGAGGAAGTTAAGCAGCCTAATGGTGAAAAAACTAAAACTTTAAAGCGGTTATTTTATGCCGATCAGTTTGACGGTCAGCAAATGAAAGGCTTAGTTATTGTCGATCGCTCCGAACAAGGTATAAATCAAATTGTCGTATCTGATTCTGCTGCTTGGAACCGCAGCCAAAATATTTGGGATTTTTTCAATGGCACTATCTATTTAGTAGCCCCAGATAATTCCTACCGCAATATCTTACGTTTTGCCCATCAGCAGTTGCAATTGCCCCGTACTGCTCTAGATTTGGCAAGTAAGGTGCGCGACTATGGGGAGATGAATATTGCCCAATCGCTCCAACAGCTAGAACTCATGCGTTTGGCTGGAGATGAGAAAAAAATCCGCAAGCTCAAAGTCCGCATCCAAGAAAAAATTTCTTTACCGTTTGTCTGTGTAGTTTTTGGTTTAGTCGGTGCAGCTTTAGGAACTAAGCCGCAAAGACGTTCGGGAAAAGCGACAAGTTTTGGTGTCAGTATCGTAGTAATTTTTAGCTACTACCTCCTCAGCTTTATTAGCAGCGCCCTTGGTGTAGGCGGCGCTTTATCTCCCATCATGTCAGCCTGGTTGCCTACTGTTTTTGGATTAACAGCAGGCGGGTTGTTGTTGGTAAAAGCCGCAAAGTGAAGGATTAGGGGAGCAGGCCGATTGGTAGGGTGCGTTTTCAAAACGCACCCTACGGCTACTTGTTAAAGGCTTGAATAATCGCTTCGGCAAATTCCGAACACTTCAAAGGCTCTACAGGTGGTTCCATTAACCTTGCTAAGTCATAAGTAACTTGACGATTGGCGATCGCATCCCCAATTCCTTGTTTAATTAAATCGGCGGCTTCTTGCCAACCCATATATTCCAGCATCATTACGCCCGACAAAATCACCGATCCAGGATTTACTCTGTCTAATCCGGCGTGTTTGGGTGCTGTACCGTGAGTTGCTTCAAATACAGCGCATGAATCGCCAATGTTGGCTCCAGGACCCATCCCTAAGCCGCCGACGATTGCTGCTGCGGCGTCAGATAAATAATCTCCGTTCAAGTTCATGGTGGCAAGAATTGAGTATTCATCTGGTCTGGTTTGCAGTTGTTGGAAAATACTGTCAGCAATGCGATCGTTGACCATTACTTTATCTTTCCATTGCCCGTTGCCGTGAGTTGCCCAGATATCAGTTAATACCTTTTCTACTTCTTGGCAAATTTGCTTTTGCTTTTCTGGTGTTAAAGCTTTGTATCCTGGCTCAATTTGTTGGGCATTTGCTTCTGAAGATATATCTGGGTTGCTTTCTTTATTGCCCAAAATCCACGACTCGCGTTCGGTGACGCATTCGGCGCGAAACTCAGTAGTCGCAAGTTCGTAACCCCAATCGCGGAAAGCGCCTTCAGTGTACTTCATGATGTTGCCTTTGTGTACCAAAGTCACCATTTGCTTATTTTTGGGTAGTCTTAAGGCGTGTTTGATTGCCCGACGGACTAATCTTTGCGAACCATGCTTGCTAATTGGTTTAATCCCGATGCCTGAATCAGTCGGAATTTGCTTTTTGCCGTGTTCTGGCGTGGCGGGAATTAAATCGTCGTTGAGAATTTTGATTAAGCGATCGCCAATTTCGCTGCCTTGTTTCCATTCGATACCTAAATAAATATCTTCGGTGTTTTCCCGATAGATAATTACATCTAGCTTTTCAGGATATCTATGCGGTGATGGCGTACCTGGATAATAGCGGCAGGGACGCACGCAGGCATACAAATCGTTGATTTGTCTTAAAGCTACGTTTAGCGACCTAATCCCGCCGCCTACAGGTGTCGTTAAAGGACCTTTAATAGCCACACCATACTCTTTGATTGCTTGCAGCGTATCTTCGGGCAAATACTGATAAGTGCCGTATAGTTCGCAAGCTTCATCTCCTGCATAGACCTTAAACCAGCTAATTTTGCGCTTGCCTTGGTAAGCAGTCATTACCGCCGCATCAAATACTTTTTGGCTAGCAGACCAAATATCAACTCCCGTACCGTCACCGCGAATAAAAGGAATAATCGGATTATCTGGAACTATTGGTTCGCCATTACTAAAGGTAATTTTAGCACCAGTATCGGGGGGGACGATCTTCTCGTACATTCTCAACAAAACTCCTAATGACCAGAATAATTCGTGATTCGTAATTCGTAATTCGTAATTAAAGAGGGTACTTGCGAACTCCAAATCTTTGATGAGCGTGGTCAACAATTGCGTGGTGGGTTCAAGCAGTGGCACTGATTGTAATGCGCGAATTACGAATTGCCGCTTTGCGACTTGACAGAGGCACGTAGCTTTTAAACAATAGCTCTTAGCTTGACAGAAGTTTGTGCCTTGTTAACAGCTTTATAAGCAAACAAATTTTTTGCCACTACAACCCTATATTCTCTCTAGCAGATAAATACTGATAGCTATTTTTAACTGGCGATGTACTAGCAACGTAGTAACTTGCAACTAAAGCCACCATTAGCCACCAAACAGTATTAATCTCAGGACGATACCAAACTGTATCTACAGCGCCATGAGCTAGCATACCTGCCATAGAAGCGATCGCTCCTATTAGCCAAAATGCCTCGCTGCTACCAGTTTGTCGCAGCCTTTGCAATTGCAACCAAGCTTGGTTGAAGGTAACTACAAGCAGCCAGATAAAACAGCTTAAGCCGATTAAACCAGTTTCTACAGCAATTTCTAGCAATACTGAATAAGCACTTAGAGCGGTAAATCGAGGGCGTTGGTAGAGAGGATAAATTTTGTTAAAAGCTTCATTACCTGGACCGATGCCAATAATTGGGCGATCGCGGATCATCTCAAATACGGCTGCCCAAACGTTTTGGCGGAAATTATTGCTACTATCATTTCTGCCAGCAAAAATACTAAAAACGCGATCGCGAATTGGTTCGCTCACTACTATCGCTGCTAGTAACAAAGTGGCAAAACTACCAACAAATATTGCGATCGACCATTTGCGCCAAAAGTGCGGCAAATACTGCGCCCACCAATAACGTAACAATACTACCAAGGCAATTAAGGCAACTGTAGTCGCAATCCAACCGCCGCGACTGCCTGTAAAAGCCATACAAGCACCGTTAACAGCAACCATGATCGCAGCTAAAGCTTTAGGAATTCTGCCGCGCCAAGTAAAGGCTGCCATGATACTGAGGATCAGCGCTGGCAATAAATAACCTGCTAATAAATTAGGATTGCCAAGATAACTATAAACTCGCGTAGCCGTTGCTTGAGTAGAAGTTGGGTCGTTCCAAGTTGCTAAAGGTTCTACCCCATCAAACCATTGCCGCACGCCGTAGACGCTGACAATTAGGGCTGCGTGCAGATAAATAGTCACAATCAGCGATCGCAATCGCGGCGATCGCAGTATTCGCGCAGATAAAGCAAATAATAATAAATAAGAAGTTAGTTTTAACCACCCGCTAAAAGCATCCGCCTTTACTGGTGATAAAGCAGTAGCTACTGTGGCGATTCCCCAATACAACAAAACTAGCCAATGAATCGGCGTTGCTTTGGTTTTGATATCGTCAGATACAGTCAGTAGTACCCAAAAACCAGCACAAGCAAGCAGTAGCACTTTAATTAAATCGTTGGATACAAAAGGCGCTAGCCCAAATACCAAACTTACTAATAATGCTCCTAGTGGTTCAGCCCACTGCATTAGCCAACTGCTTTGCCGCCATTGGCGCAGCAGCCCTACTATGCGGTGTAAATAGCTTGCTGTTTGCCACTGTTGTAGAGGCAAATTAGATAAGGTAAATTGTTGCCAGAGTAAATTCATATTGAAGAAAGATCGGGAGATGGGTCGGTTAAGGTGTCCTCTACCGAGACATAGCCCTAAATCGCTGCTATTTTGCTCAAGCCTAATTATGCATAAAAATGAACGTTATTAGCAGCTAATTATTATTTTTAACTTTCTCTAGGTGGGGCAAATCAATTGTATAGCGGTAGCCGGAGTCAGGGATTAACTCTATAGAAATTTTGCCTCCGTGTAGTTGTGCGAGTTGGTAGCTAAGAGATAAGCGCAAATTACTGCGATCGCTCAAACCTAGGGATTTATCTTTCTCTTTAGGTTGAGTTACTATCTCTGCATCGAGGGTACTTACTTCACAGGCGCGATCGCCTGCTGCTAATAAAACTTCTTCCTCTGAGGACATATCGAGCGGACTATCAACTTGTGTAGCTAGGATCCAATCGTCGTTGCTGGCAATTTTTGCTGTAGTTGAGGTTTGCAGCGCAAACAGACAAGGTTCGATCTGCCCTAACCCCTCTTCCAACCAAGGATGAGAGACAGAAACAGTAATTTTTTTCTGTTTGTCTAATAACTGGAAAACGTGAATGCGGATCGTGCTACCAGGAGTTGCCGATTGAATAACGTTAAAAATTAGGTGATATAGTAATTGCTTAACTTTTTCTTTATCTAAAATCCAAGTACGATTTTGGTCGCGTTCTACAAATAAGCGCAGTTGGTGATCTCGGCGTTTGGCTGCATCTTCCAGCGTATGAGTGACGTGCTGGCAGAGCATTTCAATATCTACATCCGCAAGGTCAAGGGCTTCAAGATTGCTATTTATTGCGCCTAATTCAGAAATTTCATTAACTAATGACAGCAAATACCGACCGCTTTTTTGAATTACATCTAAATATTCTTTTTGCTTATTCATCAACGGACCGTAAATTTCTCGCGCCAACACTGTAGCCATTCCGAGTACAGATGTCAGGGGCGTTCTTAGCTCTTGAATTATCTGCTCCAATAGTTCTAGTTTGACGCGTAGAGTTTCCGGAACAATATTTTCTGCCAGCACTTTTTGCTGAGTCGAGTTTTCGATGCTTGTTGCAGAATCAGGGCTAATTTCTACTACCTCTGGTAACGAGCTAGTTAATATCTTTTGTTGGCTATGAGGTGATGGAACTAAGAGCCGATGATCTTCTAGGTGCGTAGCTGTAGTTGGTTGGTTTGTGACAAGCCATTGGCGCTCAAATTCGCTCATACTCCAACGAGCAATTAGTTCCAAGCACTGGATATCTCTGGGCGTAAAGGTACGGGGTGATTGCTCCATAATGGCAATAGAACCCAAACAGTTGCCTGCTGTATCTGTAAGTGGTACTCCTAGATAAGCACGAATACCGTAGCGCTGCACTAGAACCTTGTGGGCAAAATCTGCCTCTAGGAGAGTATCGGCGATCGCTAAAACTTGATGCTGCTCTACTACATAACTACAGAATGATTCAGGGCGAGGCAATTGTCGTTCCTGAGCAATTTTATTCATCAAACCCAGCCGCGACAAGCCCACCGCCGCCTTAAACGCATGGCGGTGGCGATCTATAAATCCTAAGATGCAAATCGGTGCATCTAACAATTCAGCAGCAGTTTGAGTCGCTTCCTCAAATACTGGTATCGTCTGAGTTTGTAATAACCCTAAATCTACCAATGCTTTGAGCCGTTGTTCTTCTCGATCTCCCTCAACTCCCGAATTGACTAATTGACAAACTAGCCTATTTTCAGGTTCTACCATTGCCACCCCTACCTTGACACTCGCCAAACAATATGTATTTCATCAATCGCCCTCTTAAAAAGGCTGCTCCATTGCTCTTAAGATTCCCTAAGTTGAGCCAAGATGAACAACATTCGTATAAATTATTCGGAAATTTCTATTTTTACCTCTAAGTTATTACTGGTGGGGGTTGGCAATAGGATGATAAGTACGATCGTGGTTTAAGCTAGACAGCTAGGCAAGATAGCAGCGAACTAATATGTAAAAAAGTTTACAAAGTTAGCCAAAGTAATCTTACCTATTGGCTGAGTGGTATCTACCAAACTAATAGGTAAATGCGATTATTTGTTAGCTGTAGTCCAAGCAGGATGAGATAGGAGCGCAGAAATTGTTCTCACTCCGCGCAGTTGATTGGATAAAGGTAGATGACCTTTAGGTGCAGTTAAATTCCAGGTAAACTCGTTTGGGTAGCGAGTCCAGTTATTGCCATTTTTCCAATCAATTTGGCTCCATAATTTTTCCCAATTTTTACCTACAGCTAGCCAAATTTCGCGTTGTACAGAAAAGCCAAACTTACCTTCTGAGTAAACTAGCCACAAGGTATTGATAGTTTGCAAGTCAGTTATCGGAAAGCTCTCAACCTCAGTAAAATACAGCCATTTTCTTTGCAGTGCTAACTCGCCTGCTAACTCGCACAGCAAGCGTAGAGTTAACTTATCGCTAGCTTGAAAGTCTTGGCTAATCAGTAATTGTTGCAGTTGAGTATAATCGATACCGCGTTCCGAGTTAAGCGGCACAATACCTAGAGGAAAATTAGCCTCAAGAAAAGCTGACACCGCGGGCGAATCGCTGCTGCGTAGGGCTTGGTAGGCTATACCGTCAATCCAGGTAGGAGACTGCAGGCGAGGTTGGAGTAAAAAATCCATCAAAACTTTTTCGCCGTCATTGCCTAAAGTAGCTAGCTTTTGGAGCGTTTGTTGCTGTACTTTCTCCGAGCCATTAGTTAACTGCAAGCAAAGAGCAGAAAAGTCAGTCTGCTGATTTGAGGCGGTGGGGGGATTAGTCATGCCCTTTACTTTAAAGATGCGCTCGTTACAACGATCTCTAATTTAACTATAATTGGGCGCGCGATCGCACGCGAGCATTCATTGCTTTGACTTTTATCGCAGAGTTGGCGGTAAAGGTGACTTGTTACCTAGTTGATAACCTTGCTGCTTGATTAACCGTTGCAACTCTTTCACCCGCCTACCTGGTGCGGGATGAGTCGCTAAAAAGTCTACATCTACTTTTTGCTTTTGACTTAGCCTAGCAAAAAAGTCAGTTGCCCCAGCGACATGACCGTAAGTTTTTTGCAATAGTGTCAAACCTACCTCATCTGCTTGGCTTTCTTGAGATTGGGAATACTGGGCGTTACTAATAGCTGCAATTCCTGAAGCGGCGGCTGACTGTATCCAACCAGCATCGCCTAAAAAGTAAGCGATCGCGATCTGCATCAATACCGAACGCCCTAAGCTACGTAAATGATCTCTATGGGCAAAATGTCCTAACTCATGCCCTAACACCATCATCAGTTCGTTTTCGGACTGTGCTTGCTTTAATAAACCAGCATAGATGATGATGCGATCGCCTGGTATCGCCAAAGCATTAACTGTATCTTCGGGAATATACAGCACTTGATAATCTCTATTTTGCCTTTGTTCTGGAGGCAATTTTGTTTCTAATCTATTTAGTAATTCATTTAAGGTATTTTGGGCGGGTGTTGGTGCTGCAAGCCGTTCGTATGCTGGAACTATCAACGCTCCTAACTGTTGCTCGACGCTAGGAGGAATTAGCCATATTAGGCTACTTGCAACCCACATGACTAACCAAATTACACCTACTATCAAGCCTGTAAATATGCCGAAAACAATCAGCAATTGGCGATTGCTAGGAGGTGGATTGCGACTGCTATAATTTGCTGATTTGGAGGACATCGTAATTTTGAGTAACTATTTTATTAATTACAGTAGCTAGAATTTTCTAATTACTCTTAGTAGGACGGAAAGGATTTAAGAAGTTAATTAAAGTTGTTAGCTTGCGCGATTGTATCCACAAACGCCCTTCACCGCGAAAACGACAAACTAGCCCCTCACCGCCTAATATCCCCGTTCTCAATCCTTTGAATGACAAGCCGCCCAGCATTTCAACGCTGTAATTTAAAGTATCTTCAAAGGCAACAATATAACCTGTATCAACTACATAATCACCAACAACCGGAATTTCAACAATTGCGCCATAAGAACTAAACCAAATATCGCCCGTACCAGTTGTTTTGAGTAAAAATAATGATTCTCCACTAAAAAAGCCTTTGAAGCCTTGAAACTTAGTATCAATTTCAACGGTAGGGCTAGAAGCAACAAATCCAGAAGACTGAACCATTAAACCATTACCATTTAAATAATAATGCTGAATATCTCCAGGAACTCCAGGAGAAATATATAAATCTCCCGCTTTTTCTGCGGCTGTAAATTCACTCAAAAATAGAGATTCACCACCTAGCATTCGCCCCAATCCCTTCATCAATCCGCCCTTGACTTTGGACTTCATTTTTATCCATGAGTCCATCGCTGCCATACCACCAGACTCTACAAGTACAGTTTGATCTGTATTGAGATGGAGTCGCAAGGAAGCATAAGCAGGTGCGTGTTCTATTTCGTAAGCAATTTCATTGTTTACTAACATTTATTTAACTCCTATACTGTGTAATTTATTTCACTTATCTGGGCGGCAATTTAGAGCCTACAGCCCGCCCAAATGCTCCAGGGTTATGAGTTTGACAAAATACCTTTCCTTGCCCTTTAAAGCGACAAACGAAGCCTTCTCCACCTAAAAATGCACCTACCCAACTAGAACCAGCTTTGCTAATTTCAAAATTCAAACTCTTCTCAAAAGCGACAATATGCCCCGTATCAACTACAAATTCGCCATCAATATCTACTGCGTAAACTGCTCCAAATGAACTGAGAATAACGTTACCGCTACCAGTAATATTTAGCCAAAATAGCGATTCTCCAGAAAATAAAGACCGAAATCCTTGAAAACCTAATTCAATATCAACATCTGATTCGCTAGCTAAGTAAGAACTTGATTGCACAACTAAACCCATTCCGGTAACTGGGTAATGTAAAATATCACCCATAAATTTAGGTGCAAGGAATATTTCACCGCCTGCTTTTGGCGAACGAAATACGCTTAAAAATAATGATTCGCCAGCAACTAAACGTTTAAGTCCTCCCAAAACTCCGCCGCCTTTACCTTGTCTTAAAGTAGTGCTGGCGTTTATATAGCCACTCATAGCAATCATGCAGCCTGCTTCGGCTACTAATTCCTCGCCTGAATCTAGATTAATTTTGGCGATCGCACTATCTGGTTGATGTAAAATTTCAATATTCATTGTGGTTAATACTAAAGTTTGGGACGCAAATATCTAACTAAGCCGTCAATACTGCGAGATTGCAAATAAATTTCGCCTGTACCAGAAAGTTTATTTACTAATCCTTCGCCGGAAGTTACAGAACCAACGATACCGCCGCTAAGTCCAATACTCATTTTAATTTGCGGTTCGTAGGCAACCAAATGACCGCTATCAACTACAAAGTCTTTACTAATATGTTTTTTAGTAATGCCACCATAAGCACCAAAAAATACTCTACCTTTGCCACTAAGTTTAAGCTTAAATAATCCTTCTCCAGCAAAGAAACTAGAAAAACCTGCCCATTGTACGCCCATTTTCACACCAGGAGTATGAGCAATATAAGCCCCAGGTTGAAAGCAAATTTCACTATTATTTAAATCAATTCTGTCAATATCGCCAATAATCGATTGAGTTAAAGTCAAAGTTAGTGGATATTTGGTTTCGTTAGTAAAAACATTTACAAATAAAGATTCACCACCAAAGAATTTTTTTATCAATCCTGGGATAAATCCACCAGAAAATTCAGTCCGCATCGATAATTGTGCGTCCATGCTAGTCATCGCACCAGCTTCAGCAACAATGCTTTCACCTGGATTTAGAGTCAAAAAAATAGCCGCGAAGGCTGGTTTATAGCGAATTTCAGTCTTCACAAGTAAAATTACTTCTGTGGGGGGACGCATACAATATGTTCTATGAGTAATGCGATCGTCCAGTCTTTGTAAAGAAATGAAAACTTTTACACGCCTAAAGCTATAAGTTAAACAACACACTCATCTGTGTATGTAGCAAAGTTACTTATATAGAGTGTTAGATATAATACTTAAATAGATTTAAGTAAGACTCCTACAAGGAGAACTTTTGATGGATATTTTGCATAACCCGCTAGCAGAAATGTATGGACCGGATTTTCTGAAACTGTATAGCGTTGTCATTGCTATAACACTAGGAGTCTGCTGGCTGATGGTATCGGTAGCAGATGTCACTAAAAATTTACCTGTCCCATTGATTCCTATTAACCCTAATCCTTACGAAATTGCCTACTTGCAGGGTGAGGAAAGACGGGTTACTAATTCAGTTGTATTCAATCTAATTCAGCGCCGTTTTTTACAGGTTAATAAGGAAAATATCGCACGAAGTTCCAATTATCCCAATATCGAACAATTAACACCACTGGAGCAAGAAGTATTTGCCTGGTTTACTGAGCCGCGTCTAGGTACAGAAATTGGTTGGCAACTATACCGCCAAGTACAACCATACTGCCAGGGTTACGAGCAAATTTTACAAGAGCGGCAATTATTATATTTACCAGATTGGCGCTCGGCAGCACAACAAGCGGGTTTAATTGGGGGTGCAATTATTCTTGGTTTAGGCGGGTATAAGTTTTTAGCCGCCTTGATTAATGGGCATCATAATGTGGCATTTCTTGTCATCATGACTGTGCTTGCTTTTATCATGCTGAAAGTTATTTGCTATTCACCTCCGCGCTTAAGCTACTTAGGACAAAAATATTTGCACCAACTTCAGGCAGTATTCGAGCAATTAAAACAAAAGGCAAAAAACGGCGTATCTCCTTCTGCAAGCGAATACGACTTATTAGTAGCACTCTTTGGCGTGAATGCACTTATGGGTAGTCCTTACGACTCCTACCGCAAAATGTTTGCTACATCGTCAAGTTCTAGTAGTTCTAGCGGTGGTTGCAGTAGTTCTTGTGGTAGTGGATGCGGTAGTTCCTGCGGTAGCGGTTGCGGCGGTGGTTGTGGCGGCTGTGGGAGCTAATTTATGTCTCTACCAACATTAGGTGTAGGTATTGGTTTTCGCGAACCATTCCGCAGCGAGTTATTTTTGCATCAACAGCAAGTACACTTTCTGGAAATTGTTGCCGAACATTATTTAGATGCAACTATCCAAAAGGAGCAAGAATTAGAATTATTAGCCGCTCACTTTCCCCTAATTCCCCACGCGATTAATTTATCTTTGGGTAGTGCTGAAGGTGTAGACACTGATTACCTCAGCAAACTTGCTAGATTAGTAAAACAGCTAAATCCTCCTTGGTGGAGCGAACATATTTGCTTTACTAAAGCTGGGGGAATAGATATCGGACATTTATCACCGCTACCTTATACATGGGAAGCGATTGATGTAGTTTGTCGTAATATTGCACAAGTACGCCGTTATATTGACGTGCCGTTAATTCTCGAAAATATCACTTATATGCTGCAACTCCCTGGCGCAGAAATGACTGAAGCTCAGTTTTTGACAGAAATAGTTGAGCGTTCTGATTGTGGTTTGCTGTTAGATGTAACCAATCTCTACATTAACTCTGTTAACCACGATAATGATGTCTGTAGCTTTCTTGAACAATTACCTTTAGAGCGAGTAGTGCAATTGCACTTTGTGGGTGGACATTGGCACGATGGCGTACTCATTGACAGTCATTCCCACTCTACACCGCTAGAAATATGGAAACTTATGGATGAGGTTGTATCTCGCGCTCCAGTTAAAGGAGTCGTGTTAGAAAGAGATGAAAACTTGCCAGCGTTTAGTCAATTAGCAGCCGAACTAGAACACGCAAGGGAAATTGGCAGACAGTATCACAGATGGAATTAGCATTACAGCCAATACTCGCGCAACTCTATACTAATGCAGAATTGCGATCGCGCTTTTTCACGAATCCCGAAGCTGTAGGCGCGCAATTAGGACTAAATACAACTCAAATCCAGCAACTAGCGCAACTATCAGCGCCAGCAGTTAATTTATTTGCTACTTCCTTGAAACGCAAGCGCCTAGGGGAAGTACGCGAACTATTACCAATGACTGCAAAAGCTCTAGATAAGGAGTTTTCTAAGTTATTTTGGCAATATGCAGAAACTTATATCCCTCAAGGAATCAAAAAGCATTTACTAGATGCGATCGCATTTGCTAGTTATATTGAGAAAGTAGCTAATATTGCGCCAGATTGGATACTAGATTTAGTTAGGTATGAAAAAGCTTGGTTAGAAGCTGCTGAACCAAATAAACTCTTGTTAGTACGTCGCTTTCGTTATGCTGTTAATAGTAGTGAAGGGCATTTACAGCAACCATTTGTAGCACTTTGGTTTAGACTATCGCAGCGAGGGAAACTCAAGTGTATGCAAGTGCGATCGCTTTTATTCTAAACTTAACCAATCCTCAACCGTTACACCTACAACTCTACGCATATCAGAATCATTAGAAACTAGAATCAATCCTTTCACTATTGCGGTAGCCGCTATCAATACATCCGCATCTTGGATAGGCGTACCTTTACGTTTTAAATCTGCATGAATTTCTGCTGCTTTTTCAATAATCTCTAAGTCGTCTAATAGTACAAATCTGTATTCTTTACACAGTTCATCGAATTCAGATAATTGTCTCGTAGCTTTTGCGTACAATAGTCCTCTTTTGACTTCATAATAAGTTACGCAACTTATGAACGCTTCTTTGCTTTGAGATTCCACCTGCCTTAACTTGCTTCTTACTGTTACATTTCTTTTTAATATAGCTGTAACTATATTAGTATCCAGTAAATAGTCCATGCTGGCTATCTACCTTCTACTGCTTCATCAAACATTGCCATTTGTTCTGGAGTTAAGTCATTTAATGTTCCAGCAACCGCTTCTAATGTCAAAATTCTATTAATTCTGCGGGTTAAATCATCATCAGTAATAGTTGTAAACTCTTCTAACGAAAACTGTTTAAACAAGTCTACTAAATCTTGAACCATCTCATTTCTGTCTAACTTTTCTTGGTAAAAGCTGTTACTATCGATCAATTTATTAACTATTGACGATATGCGAACTAAGAATATATCTTTTTCTTGAGAGACTTCGTACATAACATCCTCCAGGTTTGCTTGTATATACAACTACTTTATCAACTTTACCTAAATGTAGTTAGTTGCTAATAAAAAAGGCGGGCGACAAATGCCCACCTTCTACGATTAAGAACTAACGAAGTATTAGCCTAAAATAGATTTTGCTTTAGCTACTACATTGTCTACAGTAAAGCCAAACTTCTCCATACAGACAGGACCAGGTGCGGAAGCACCGAAGGTATCGATACCAATTGCGACACCTTCATCACCAACATAGCGACACCAGCCAAAGGTAACGCCTGCTTCCACAGATACCCGCTTCTTGACAGCTTTGGGTAGTACAGATTCGCGGTAAGCTTCATCTTGGTCTTGGAATAGCTCCCAACAAACCATCGAAACTACCCGAACTTTCTTACCTTCGCCGCGTAACTGTTCCGCTGCTTTGACGCAAAGCTGAGTTTCGCTACCTGTACCCATCAAAATGATGTCTGGCGTACCATCGCTATCCGATAGGATATAAGCACCTTTTTCTACACCTTCAATCGAGGTATTAGGCAAGTTAGGTTGAGCAAGACGTGATAGAGCAATCACTGTTGGGCGAACTTTGTGACCAAATTTCTTGCCTTTAGCTGCTTCAATCGCTGCTTTATAAGCGCCAGAAGTTTCGTTACCATCAGCAGGACGCATTACCAACAAGTCAGGAATCATCCGCAGCGAATTGACGTGTTCAATCGGTTGGTGAGTTGGACCATCTTCACCCAACTGAATCGAGTCATGAGTCATGACATAGATTACGCCTGCTTCTGACAGCGCCGACAGACGAATAGCCGCCCGCATATAGTCAGTGAAGACTAGGAACGTAGCACAGTAAGGAATTAAGCCCGAACCATCTAACGCTAAACCGTTACAGATAGCGCCCATACCATGTTCGCGCACGCCAAAGCGGAGGTTGCGATTTTGGTATTGTCCCTTCTGGTAGTCGCCCGCACCTTTAATCAACGTATTGTTAGAAGAAGCTAAATCCGCCGAACCACCAATTAATTCAGGAAAAACCGCCGATAAAGCATTTAGAGCCTTACCTGATTGGACGCGGGTAGCTTCAGCTTTGTCTTCTGGAGTGTACTTAGGTAAAACAGATTCCCAGCCTTGGGGAAGTTCGGCTTCGTGCATCCGCTCTAAAGTAGCCGCTTCTTGAGGATACTGCTCTTTATAACGAGCATACATTTCATTCCAATCTCCCTCATACTTCGCTCCGCGCTCAATTGCCTTACGCCAGTGCTTTAAAGCATCTTCTGGAATTTCAAAAGGCTCGTAGTTCCATCCCAAGCTCTCTCTTGTTGCTTGCACTTCTGCCGCGCCTAAAGCCGCGCCATGAGCTTCATAGCTATTAGCTTTATTAGGCGAACCATAACCGATAGTCGTATGGACTTTGATCATTGTCGGCTTATCGGTGACAGACTTGGCGGTTTCAATTGCTTGATGAATTGCATCAATATTGGTATTGCCGTCTTCTACAACCAAAACGTGCCAGCCATAAGCCTCATAGCGCTTACCAACATCTTCTGTAAAAGCAAGGTCAGTAGAACCTTCAATCGAAATATGGTTGTCATCGTACAGGGCAATTAGTTTGCCAAGTCCCAAGTGTCCAGCTAGAGAACAAGCTTCACTAGCCACCCCTTCCATATTGCATCCATCACCCATAATTACATAGGTGTAATGGTCAATAATCGGAAAACCAGGTTTGTTGAAAGTAGCAGCTAAGTGAGCCTCAGCCATTGCAATCCCCACACCATTAGCAATACCTTGACCTAATGGACCTGTGGTAATTTCTACCCCAGGATTCATAAAGTTTTCTGGGTGTCCAGGAGTTTTCGATTCCCATTGACGGAACTGCTTGATATCATCCATCGTCAGGTCCTCATAGCCTGTGAGGTAAAGCAGGGCGTACTGTAACATACTGCCGTGACCTGCGGACAATAGGAAGCGATCGCGATTTAGCCAAGCTGGATTTTTGGGATTGAAGCGCATAAAGCGATCCCACAGCACAAATGACATGGGAGCCGCGCCCATTGGCAAGCCTGGATGTCCAGATTTTGCCTTTTCTACAGCATCGATTGCCAGAAAGCGAATCGAGTTAATACAAAGTTCTTCGAGGGATTGGGTTGCAACAGCCATAGTCTCTTGTTTTTAACGACGATTTAGCAAGCTAGTTAGGTGGACTAAAACTTGAAATATTTAGATTGCCCTAAGCACATATTACCGATCATCCCATTAGGTGGGTTGACGGACAAGCCTTCTTTCTTAAGAGCAATTTATTTTAGTTATTTAAGCAAACTCCATTAACTTTTTATTGACGTAATACGTTGCGATGTAAGGCTATACGTACTTTTTGAAGGCTAAAGTAACATTATGACCGCCAAATCCAAAGGAATTGGACAAAGCAACATCAACTTTTGCCGCGCGACTTTGATTGGGAACGTAATCTAGATCGCACTCTGGGTCAGGATTTTCTAAATTAATTGTCGGCGGAATTTTGTCGTTAGCGATCGCCATGACGGTTGCGACAGCCTCAATCCCGCCTGAACCGCCTAACAAATGCCCGGTCATTGATTTAGTAGAACTAATTGCTACTTGATAAGCTGCATCGCCTAGCGCTTTTTTGATCGCCGCTGTTTCTGTTGGGTCATTAGCGCCTGTACTCGTGCCATGAGCATTAATATAATTTACTTGCTCTGGGCTAATACCTGCATCTTTCATCGCTAGCTGAATCGCTCTTGTCGCGCCTTCGCCACCAGGAACGGGGGATGTCATGTGATAGGCATCGCAGGTCAAACCGTAGCCAATAATTTCTGCATAAATTCGCGCTCCCCGACTAATAGCGTGTCCGAGTTCTTCTAACATGAGAATGCCCGCACCTTCACCCATGACAAAGCCATCGCGATCGCGATCGAACGGACGACTAGCGCGAGTTGGGTCGTCATTGCGGGTTGAAAGCGCTCTTGCTGCCGCAAATCCAGCAAATGGTAACGGTGTTACCGCCGCTTCAGTACCCCCGCAAATCATCGCTTGAGCGTAGCCTTGCTGAATTAGCCGAAAAGCATCGCCTACCGCGTTAGAACCAGCCGCACAAGCAGTTACCGGACATGAATTCGGTCCTTTAGCGCCAAGTTGAATTGCTGTCAATCCTGCTGCCATATTAGCGATCATCATTGGGACCATAAACGGACTACAGCGATCTGGTCCGCGATTTAAGTAAACCGTTTGCTGGTCTTCTAATACTTTGATGCCGCCAATTCCAGTGCCAATAATTACGCCTATTTGTTCGGCATTTAACTCATTGATTTCAAACTGCGCGTCACCAATTGCTTGCAAACTTGCCGCTACAGCAAATTGTGCAAACCTATCCATCCGTTTCGCCTCTTTAGCATCTATGTAGTCTTCGGGGTTAAATCCTTTGACTTCTCCAGCAATCCGACACTTGTGTTTAGAGGCATCAAATAGCGTAATCGGACCGATGCCACTACGTCCATTGAGCAATCCTTCCCAATAGGCTTGGGGATTATTGCCAACAGGTGTAATCGCACCAACACCTGTGATAACAACTCGTTTTCTGGCAAAATCTGTCATATGTCAGTTAAATCCAGCGACTACTCGCCAATAACGCAGGAAATCTTAAATAACTTGGGGTGTGGCGAATTATATTTCAGTAAAGCAGCAAGAGCGATCGCATTTAATTGGCGCTACATCGCTCTTTTGCCAAGCTTGAATTTATCCTTCGCTTTTAAGCAGATGTAGCAACTTTATTGCTAATATAATCCACTGCTTGTTGTACTGTGGTAATTTGTTCGGCTGCTTCGTCAGGAATTTCAATATCAAATTCTTCTTCTAGAGCCATGACTAATTCCACAGTATCTAGAGAATCAGCACCTAGATCGTTAGCAAAATTCGCTTGAGGCGTAACGCTGGCGGCTTCAACACTCAATTGCTCGGTAACGATGTCTTTTACTTTGTCAAAAATTTCTGATTCGTTCATAAACAAATTCCTCGATCGACTGCTAGTTCTAATTAAGATTGCATCATTTTAAGCATATTTATCTTATCGTTAAGAGCGATCGCATACACCGATTAATTGTGCTGTTTTCCAATTGTCCATGATTGGAGAGGGGACAAGGGGGACTACAGGGGGATCAACTACTATTACTCTTCGCAACTCAACTCAAAACTCAAAACTCAAAACTACTTCTAGCTATGTCATTTCAAAATTTAAGATACGCTTACTTTCCTGGTTGTGTCGCGCAAGGAGCTTGCAAGGAGCTTTATCAGTCTACGCAAGCTCTTACTCAAGCATTGGGAATTGAACTTGTAGAACTTAAAAAAGCTGCCTGCTGCGGTTCTGGTACTTATAAAGAAGACTCTCAACTGCTAGAAGATACTGTTAACGCTCGTAATATTGCCCTAGCAGAATCTTTAAATTTACCTTTACTTACGCATTGCAGCACTTGTCAAGGCGTGATTGGTCATGTTGACGAACGTCTGAAACAAGCTCAACAACAAAATCCAGCTTATGTTACGCAAGTTAACGGCTTTTTGCAAAAGGAAGGCTGCTCGCCATATCAAGGAAGTACCGAAGTAAAGCACTTGTTATATGCTTTAGTTGCTGATTATGGTATTGAAGAAATTCAACGCAAAGTTACAAAAAACCTGCAAGGATTGAAATGTGCAGCCTTTTATGGCTGTTATCTGCTCCGCGCTCAGTCGTCAATGCCTTACGATGACCCGATTAGACCTGAAGCGATGGAAAATGTATTTCGCGCTATTGGCGCAACACCAGTTTATTATCGCGGTCGGACGCAATGCTGTGGATGGCCCCTAGCTAGTTATGCTACTACCGAATCGTTCAAAATGGCAGGAATGCATATTCAAGAGGCATTAGCCGAAGGTGCTGACTGTATGGTTACGCCTTGTCCTTTGTGCCATCTCAATCTTGATTCTCGCCAGCCAGAAGTAGAAAAAGTCATTGGCAAGCAGCTTAAATTGCCCGTGTTACACTTATCCCAATTAATTGCTTTATCGCTGGGTATTCCACCCAAACAACTAGGATTAGAGCGACATATAGTTTCAACTAAACCAATTTTAGAAAAGTTAGGGATAGCATAGCGATTTTATGCAGAACGAAGATGTACTTAGAGGACGCTATAAGATTATCCGAAATTTAGGTAGAGGCGGATTTGGCGAAACGTATTTAGCAGAGGATTTAGACCGTCCCAGCCACCCTAAATGTGTTGTTAAGAAATTACACGCAACTTTTAATTCTGTTAAGGAATTAGAAATAGCAAAGCGCTTTTTTAACACGGAAGCTCAAGCTTTGTACAATTTAGGCGATCGCCACAGCCAAATTCCTCGCTTACTAGCTCACTTTGAGGAAGATAGCAATTTCTATTTAGTTCAAGACTGTGTTGACGGTCAAGACTTAAGCAAAGAGTTCGCTGCAGGTAGATGCTGGAATGAATCTCAAGTAACTTCCTTTTTAAAGGATATCTTAGGAATTTTAGCTTTCGTCCATCAGCAAAAGGTCATTCATCGCGACATCAAGCCAGCCAACATAATTAGGCGCAAGCAAGATGGCAAGATGGTTTTGATTGACTTTGGCGCGGTAAAAGAAATCCAGACTATAGTCAATACCCAAGGAAATACTCATCTTACAGTTGGCATTGGCACGCAAGGGTATATGCCACCAGAACAAAGACTAGGAAAACCTCGTCTTAGTAGCGATATTTATGCAGTAGGAATGACAGCGATCCAAGCTTTAACTGGCACACCTCCAGAAAGACTACCAGAAAATGAGGAGACAGACGAGGTTGTATGGCGAGAGCAAGCAAAAGTAAGCGATCGCCTAGCGGCTATTATAGACAAAATGGTGAAACCCCAGTATCGCGATCGCTATCAGTCTGCAATTGAAGTATTGGAAGACATATACGCTCTAGCTAATCCTCCCCAAGCTCAAACTGCTCCTCAATCTAAAAGCAAGCAAGCAAATGGCGGTAGTACAGTTATTTCAAAGCAAACCAAACAACAATCTGTTACAACCAGACAGCAATCTGTTGTCAGTAACACTGCGCCAGACGAGCCAAAACCCAAGCACTCTTTTGGATTTGCGATCGCTTTATCAATTATGGGTGCTGTTGCAGCTACTTTAGGTGTTTCTCAGCTAGTTGATTACCTACAATCTAAACCTGCTAGTCAGCCTGTAGCGCAAGCACCAACTCAACCAAGCCCTGAAACTATAGCAAGCCCTGAACTTGTAGAAACACCAGTTGCAAGTCCTTATTCTCCAACTACTCCAGAATCAAGCCCTTCGGCTATTACATCAGCAACACCTGAAATTAGTCCTGTATCACTAGCACAAGGACAGAGCATTGTATCAATAACTGAAATGAATTGCCTGACTACAAATGCTGCTCCAAATTATCAATCTTTCCAAAAACTCTCACAAAATACAACAAAGGGTCTAACAATTGGTCAAGAGGTTGTTACTCCTGTGGCTACACTTAGTAGTTTCAATTTTGAAAGTCAGTTAGGTTCAGATATTGCTATCTTAGTTAGCACTCCCGCAGGAGTCGCCTGTAATCTAGAGCCTCCAGAATCAGGTTCTCAATACCGCAGGCTTACTTTGGCTGTTGGAGTAAGTAATACAAGTTTATATATAGGTCAAGCAAGTAAAATTAGACTAACAGCTTACGCCAATCAAAAAAATATAGGTTCAAAAGAAGTAATCAGAGGTGGAAAGCAATTTTGGAATATTGACGTTACTAACGTTCAAAACATTGCTCTACAAGCTGAATGTATAAAAGGAGACGCTTATACTAGCAGAAGCGTCGGCACGGGTACTTACGGTCAACAATTTGAATTATGTCCTGCACTTGTATTCACTCAAGCCGATTTAAAGTAACTTGTATTTGTCAAGATTGAGTAGGAGAAAAATATCTACTAAGGTATGTTTGCAGCTTTTCTCTACTTGTTCTGAATTAATGCGTCACTTACACCTTATGTAATTTTTATCTTAGTGCGTCGATTTGATACGCATTGCAAACACGATCGCTTGTGCCAAAATTAGAATTAGTACCAACCAATTACTATATCTATCTATTGACAAATTAGCAGTTGTTTGCATCTCGTTAAATATAATCCACTTCGCCAAAAAAGTTAATAGATTTTAATGATTATTAGGACAAAACCAGTTAATATGCAAAAACTTGTCAAAAAATTTAGCAGAATTAGCAGTTACTGAAAGATTGGGTAAATTTTATGCAAAGCACAGTACTTAGGGGGCGCTATAAAATTACCAAACTCTTAGGACGCGGTGGATTTGGCGAAACCTTTTTGGCAGAAGATGGCGATCGCCCAGGCAAACCAATCTGTGTTGTCAAGCAATTACGACCCAATTCCAATTCTCAAACTGTACTAAGAGCAGCCCAAAGATTATTCAATAACGAAGCAGAAATTCTCTATAAGTTAGGAAACAATGACCAAATTCCTCAACTTTTAGCCCACTTTGAAGAAGACAATCAATTTTTCTTAGTCCAAGAATTTATCGAAGGACACGATCTTAGCCAAGAAATTGCCGTAGGTAGGCGCTGGCGAGAAGAACAAGTAATATCATTTCTGGAAGATGTATTATCAACTTTAAAATTCGTTCACGAGCAAAACGTTATTCATAGGGATATCAAACCATCAAATTTAATTAGACGCAGGCGAGATGGCAAAATTGTTTTGATTGACTTTGGTGTAGTAAAAGAAATCCAGAATTTGCCTGCAAACAAGCAAACCAACAGCTACCCAACAATTGCCGTTGGTACTCCAGGGTACGTACCAAACGAGCAACTAGGGGGTAAACCACGCTTTAGTAGCGATATTTATGCATTAGGGATAACAGCAGTTCAAGCTTTAACGCAGTTGTCGCCAGCCCAGCTTGTAGAAGACAGTCAATCAGGGGAAATAGTTTGGCAGCACCAAGCACAAGTAAGCGATCGCCTAGCAACAATCTTGAATAAAATGGTGCGATCGCATTTTCGCGATCGCTATCAGTTTGTAGATGAAGTATTAAACGACTTAAAAAGCTTGCATAATAGCGGGGCTGCAACCACCGTATTAAACATTACAAAAAAACAAGCAACTACATCTAGTTTTCCTATAGCTGCACCACCGCAACAGCCTGTTATTCAAACTATTAGAGCGGAAGTACCAAGACGACAACCGCTGAATATACTATTGTTGCTGCTATTAATTCCAGCAACAGTAGGGGCAACTTTGTATATGTCCGGGCAAATAAAGCCGCCGCAAGCAGAACGAACAACTGCAACCCCAACAAATCCTGCGGATATCCCCCAACCTGTAGCAACTCAAACTCCTAATACTATATTCACACCGATACCCTCGCCTACAACGACGCTAACATCGCCCACAACTTCATCTAACCCTAGCCCATCAACTTCTACTTCGCGCCCAGTACCTAGTCCGCAAGCTTCAATCCCTAACTCAGATTTACCGCAATCTATTACCTCGCCAAGTCCTATCCCGCCATCATCTGGAACAACTACAAGAGTATATACTGCACCTAAACCAGTAGATTCACCAAAAAAAGTTGCTTCTGCACCTAATCCACAAATCCAAGCCGTACCGCTAACTGAAGTACAATGTTCGACTACTAGCGCCGCAGGTAACAGTCAATCATTTGTAGAATCTCTCAGACGCTTAACTATAGGTAAAAGATCGGTGACTGCAATAGCTGAACTTGGTAGCCAAAACTCTAATAATTCAGCAACTAATCAAATTACAACCGACACACCTGCAGGTGTAGCTTGTCAACTTAATTCCCCTGGAGCATCTCAGTTTAGTAGTTTAAACTTAGCTTTTGGCATTAACGACAAAAATCAATACATTACCAAGGCGCGGAAAAGCCCTCAAGTTAGGTTAACAGTTTATCTCGATAGCCAAAACATCGGTTCGGTAAATGTAGGCAAAGGACAAATCAAGTCTTGGGGCATCAATGTTGCTAGCGCTCAAGATATTACATTGCAGGCAGAATGTCTAGGCGGTGGTAGCACTCCTAATGTTTGCCCCGCGCTAGTATTTACGCAAGTAGACTTGAAGTAAGATACTTGTTAAAAATAACCGCCAAGTAGTTTAGCTTTTATCGCTATGTACTACTTGGCGGCAAATTAGTTAATTGCAGATATAGTTACGCTCGTCTTAGTTGTTAGAAGTTGCAGACTGCTGTGCATCGGTGGCAGTTTGCGCGTTGGCTTCTGAACTAGAAATTGCTGCTTGGTTATCCGCACCCAAACTAACTTTTACTACCTTCTGTTTGGCTTCTTGAACTTTAGGAAGCGTAAGTTCTAATATGCCATCTTTAAACTCAGCTTGGACTTGAGTATTTTCCACAGCAACAGGTAAAGGAATTGTGCGTTGGAAACTACCATAGCGGAGTTCTGAACGGAAAAATCCTTTTTCTTCTATTTTCTTCTCGTAGCGGTGTTCGCCAGCAATAGATACAGCTTCTCGCGCTACTTGAATGTCTATATCTTTAGCTTCGACACCAGGAATTTCAGCGCGAACAAGTAAGCTATCTCCGCGATCTTGCATTTCAATTGCAGGTGTCCAATCTGTATCAGATTTACGCTCAAATCCTGCTAGTTCGTCAAACATTCTATCCATTTGACGGCGCAAAGATTCCATTTCGGGGAAAGGTTGCCAACGTACTAATCGCATAAGTCAAGTTACCTCAATAACAATCTAGAAACACTAAATCAAATGTTTATTTAGGCGGCGAGACTAGAGCCATACATTGAACCGATAAATTTTGATTTTTGTTAGGCTTGATGTCTCTTGCCTCTGAATTTATATTGACTTATTTGCATAGTTGAACAGGTGGGGCAAACCCTACCAGTTTTGGCGTATTTTGCAGACATTTACTATGATTTTTCACCTAGTTTCTTTTGCAATTGTTTGAGAGTTTGATACATTTCTGGCAGGCGATTGTAGATAGCTGCAGCTTTGACAAATAGCTTGTGGGAAACGGCTGGAACTCCAGCAACGATCGCTCCTGGTTCTATGTCGCTATGTACTCCAGCTTTAGCAGAAGCGATCGCCCCATTGCCAATTTTGACTTGATTTACTACCCCTACTTGTCCTGCTAAGATAACGCGATCGCCTACTTGTACTCCACCAGCTAAACCTACTTGTCCAGCTAGGGCGCAGTTTTCCCCGATCTGACAACCGTGACCAATTTGCACTAGGTTATCAATAATAGTGTTTTTCTTAACTCGCGTTTCCCCTACTGCTGGGCGATCTATGTTGCTATTGCAGCCTACTTCTACGCTGTCTTCTAACACAGTAATGCCAGACTGTTCCATTTTGTACCAGCCCGTAGCTGTGGGTACAAAGCCAAAACCTTCAGCGCCGATAACTGCGCCGCTATGAATTACGCAGTCTGCACCAATTTGAGTGCGTTCGTGGATCGTGCAGTTGGCGTGTAGAGTAGTGCGATCGCCTATTTGTACGTCTGGATAAATTACTACGTTAGGGTGGATACAGGCGCGATTGCCTATTTGTACTCTAGCTTCAATGACTACATGAGCGCCAATATAAACGTCTTTGCCTATTTGGGCTGAAGGATGAATGACCGCGCTAGGAGCAATTGCGGGCGCGGGGCGATATGGTTGGTAAAATAGAGCGATCGCTTTGGCAAATAATAAGCGCGGTTCTGGGGTAGCGATCCATGCTATTCCTCGCGATTGGGCTTGGGCTTGCAAAGCTTCATCTGCAGGCAAAATTAAGGCACTGGCTTTGGTTGTGCTTATTTGGGAGACAAATTTGGCTCCTTCTATGTAGCTGAGGGTATTGGGTGTTGCTTCGTCTACGGCTGCTACTCCGGTAATTTCTAGATCGATTTGCTGGCTGTTGGATGTACTGCTGTCGCTGAGATGGCGGATAAGTTCGCTGAATTTCATCGTTGTGCGTTCAAGTTTTACATAATTGAACCGCAAAGACGCGAAGAACGCAAAGATGAAGAGGATTGAAGTATAGCTGATAATAAAGGTGTTGCGCTTTAGTTACCCATGAGCCAAACTTCTCTTAATTTAGTTGCAGTCTCTATTTTTCTGGTCACGCTTTCGAGTTTAGCTGGACCTTTGTTTAACTTGTCTCCTACTGTCCCGGCGATCGCTACTTTCTCTTTATTGGGGCTAGCAACTTTGGATAGTTTTGGCTTACAAGGTAAGGGCGGGGCTTTGGTAGTAGATACGCTAGCGAGAATTTCACCGCAATATCGCGATCGCATAGTCCACCACGAAGCCGGACATTTTTTGATGGCGCGGCTGCTAGATATTCCCGTTACTGGATATGCTCTTAGTGCTTGGGAAGCTCTGAAGCAAAAGCAGCCCGGACAAGGTGGCGTAAGTTTTGCTGATGATGAATTAGCATCCGAGCTACGACAAGGGGCATTGTCAGCCCAATTACTAGACCGTTATTGCACGATTTGGATGGCGGGTATTGCTGCCGAGCGCTTGGTTTATGACAATGCTGAAGGTGGCGCGGACGATTTGAGTAAACTTTGCACTGTGCTTGCACCTTTAGGTTTTTCGCCTGCGGCTTTGGAGCAGAAACAGCGGTTTTGCGCTTTGCAAGCTCGAACTCTGTTGCGAGAAAATTGGACAGCTTACGAAGCTTTAGTTCAAGCGATGCAGCGGGGGGATTCAGTTGCCGAATGTTATGCAGTAATAGATGTAATTCGTAATTGTTGAGTTTGTTGGGTGTCACCACAATTAGACGATCGCACTTCACACGCTTGGATGCCCAATTGCTACGATATTATTTGCCTCGTAGCGATCGCTACTGCTATTTTAAGTAAAGTAATGTAAATTAGTATAAATACTTATAAGAATTATTTAAGGATTTAACTTGCTATGGCAAATGCCGTCGAAAATAAAGCGCATCATGTTGTAGTTATTGGTGGCGGCTTTGGCGGACTTTATGCAGCTAAAGCACTCAGTCGCAATAACAATGTTAATGTCACGCTGATTGATAAACGCAACTTCCATCTATTTCAGCCCTTACTTTATCAAGTCGCTACAGGTACGCTATCTCCTGCCGATATTTCCTCACCTTTGCGATCGGTGCTAAATCACAGCCAGAATACTAAAGTGCTGATGGGTGAAGTAGTTGACGTTGATACTAAAGAGCAAAAAGTTATCTTACAAAATGAAGCAATAACCTACGACAGCTTGATTGTAGCGACAGGTGTGAGCCATTTTTACTTTGGTAACGAACACTGGGAAAAAGTCGCGCCAGGCTTGAAAACTGTCGAAGATGCGCTAGAAATGCGCCGGAAGATATTTCTTGCCTTTGAAGCAGCAGAAAAAGAAACAGATCCAGAAAAACGCCGCGCTTGGCTAACATTTGTAGTTGTCGGCGGCGGACCAACTGGGGTAGAGTTAGCAGGAGCGATCGCCGAACTTGCCTACACTACTTTAAAAAAGGATTTCCGCAACATCGATACATCCGAAGCGCAAATCTTACTCCTCGAAGGGATGGATCGGATATTGCCACCTTATGCGCCAGAATTATCGGCAAAAGCAGAAACATCGCTAACTAAGCTAGGTGTAACTGTACAAACAAAAACTCTAGTTACCAATATTGCTGATGATATTGTGACTATGCGCCAGGGAGACAGTGTAGAACAACTCCCAGCCAAAACAATTTTATGGGCAGCAGGTGTAAAAGCGTCGCCAATGGGAAAAATTCTCGCCGAACGTACGGGCGCCCAACTCGATCGCGCTGGTAGAGTTATAGTTGAATCAGATCTAAGCGTAGCCGGACATCCGAATATTTATGTAGTCGGCGACTTGGCTAATTTTTCGCACCAAACTGGCAAACCATTACCAGGCGTTGCACCTGTAGCTATGCAAGCGGGAAACTATGTAGCAACGCTAATTCAACAAAAGCTCAAAGGTAATGGCAGCGTACCATTTCGTTACTTAGATCGCGGTAGCTTGGCTGTAATTGGCAGAAATGCAGCAGTTGTCGATTTAGGATTTGTCAAGTTTTCGGGAATACTAGCATGGCTGACATGGGTATTTGTCCACATCTACTTTTTGATTGAATATGACAACAAGCTAATTGTTATGTTGCAATGGGGTTGGAACTATTGGACACGCAACAGAGGAGCGCGGTTAATTACAGGCGAATCGCTGCTAACAGTTAATGGAGAGGAGCGAATCAGCGATCGCTTTGCCTCAGTGAATAACAAAACCACTGTCAATGTCTAGTTACCATTGAGGGTTTGCTAAAACTAACTCTTTAACACTTTCGCTATCCAACGGGCAAGAAAAGAAAAATCCTTGCCCGTATTTGCATTTTAAGGCTCTAAGTTTTGCTAATTGCTCGGAAGTTTCTATGCCTTCTGCTGTAACATCCAAGTTTAGCTTTTGCGCTAGGGCGATAATTGCCTCAACTATTTCTGAATTTCCTGGATCGTTGCTCATGTTGTTGACAAAAGAGCGATCGATTTTTAATTCATCAATCGGAAAATGGTGCAACCTAGCTAAAGATGAATACCCAGTACCAAAGTCATCAATAGATAAATCAATACCTAAATCTTTCAACTGGTAGAGCATTGCAGTTGCCGCCTCAGCACTTGCCATAATTAGACTTTCGGTAATTTCTAACTTCAACATAGATGCATCTAAATTTGTATCTTGCAAAACTTGGGCAATTTCTTGGCTGAGATTGGATTGCTGAAAATGTTGGCTAGCAAGATTGACATTGATTGTTAAGGATAGATCGGGAAACTGAGATCGCCATTGGCTTGCTTCTAGGCAAGCTGTGCGAATTACCCACTGACAAAGAGGAACCAGCAATCCTGTTTCTATAGCTGCCAGTAAAAAATTATCTGGTAACAATAATCCTTTTTGGGGATGCTGCCAGCGGATTAGTGCTTCAAAACCCGCTATTTTGCCACTTTCTAAGGCAATTATCGGTTGATATTGCAAGCAAAATTCCTGACGTTCAATAGCAAGACGCAGATCGGTTTCTAACTGCAAAAGCGTAACTGCTTGAGCGTGCATATCTGAGTTAAATATCTCATAGCGCGCTGCTCCTTGGCTTTTAGCTCGGTACATGGCAATATCAGCATCTCTCAAAACTTCTTCAGCACAGTCATAGCCTGTTGTACTCAAAGTAATGCCAATACTTGCTGAAGTATATATTTCATTTGCATCTAGGGCAAAAGGTAAGCTCAATTCCTCATGAATCCGCTCGGCAACCCGCACAGCATCATTGCTATCTTCAATATCTGGCAATAAAATTGTAAATTCGTCACCACCGAGACGAGCAACTGTATCTGATTGACGCAGGCACAACTTGAGGCGATTGGCTAATTCAACTAGCAAGCGATCGCCTGTCAAATGCCCTAAACTATCGTTGATGACTTTAAAACGATCTAAATCGAGAAAAAGCACAGCAAATAAGTGATCCTTGTGTCTTTTCGTATGTCCGATCGCTTGCTCTAAGCGATCCATAAATAGGATGCGATTGGGTAAGCCTGTGAGCGCGTCGTGAAATGCATTTTGACGCAACTGTTCTTCTACCTGCTTGCGTTCGGTAATATCTCGGCAAATCATCCGCAATTCCAGAGGTTCGCCGTCATCGTTGGAAATTAGTTGGCTGCGCTGGCGTTCCCAAATAACCGAGCCGTCTTTGCGAATTTTGCGGACTTCAGTTTCCACCAGTGCTAATTTTTCGCTAAAAATGCTAGTAAATAATTGTTGAAAATGTTCGCGATCGCTTTCGTAGACAAGGCAAGAAAAGTCCCGATCCATCAACTCTTCTTTGCGATATCCTAAAGCTTCCGCACCATACTGATTTATAGAGACGATTTTGCCATCAGCAGCAATTGTTAAATAGGCATCAGGAGCAAAGTCGTACAAGTTTTGATATAGTTCTTCGCTTTCCTGCAAAGCTTCAGCTTTAGCAATTTCAGCACTTAGCCGTTGCCCAAAAAAGGAAGCTAAAGAAGCTAGCGCCAAAATAATTAAAGCCGCAATACTAATAGCGATCGCCAGTACATAATCACCGTCTCCAGTTGGCTGCGCTTTTAGTAACCTAGCGTTGGGGTAAAATTTGACCGCCTTCATGGCTGTATAATGCAGCGAGTCAATTGCTAACCCCGATAAAATTGCACTGCCAATATTACGGATATTTGCTGCAACTCTCTCGGCTGTAGGATGGAAGGCAAGCCATAAAGCACCAAAGCAAAATACGACTGTAGATAAATTAGCAAAGGCGACAATTTTTAAGTCATATACTGGTACTGCCGCAAGTTCCATCCCCATCATTGCCGTAAAGTGCATACCGACAATTCCTAGCGCGACAAAACTACCTCCTGCTAAGAATTGCAGCCAATTTAGGGGTTGTTTGGTGACAAATGATAGTCCAATACCACAACAAGCGATCGCCACTAACATTGACAGAAAGACGATGTAAAAGTTGTAGTTGACAGGTATTTGTAGCTCGTAGGCTAACATAGCGATGAAATGCATCAGCCACACGCTAATACCCAAAGCGATCGCTGCTCCTGTCAGCCACAGCTTACTTGCACGTCCAACTGCTAAAGGTACTTGTTTTGCTAAATCTAAAGCTGTGTAGCTGCTGACAATAGCAATTACTAGGGAAAGGATAACTAAGCGCCAGTCGTAAGTAGCTGTTAGAGCTTGGCTTACCTGAAGGATTTCCTTGCTCGGCATACTTACTGCTCCAACATATAATACGTATAGGAACCACTTATCATTAGCTTTTTTAAGTTAAAAAGTTTCAATGTTATAAGATTTACCACTAAAATCTTTGTTTAGAATGACAGCTTAGATTTACTGATTCGACATTACAAAGGTAGACTTTTGGTTGCTAGAAGAGATAATTCTAGCTAATGATGATTAAAAGGATTTTAAAAAGTCAAAATTAATTAGAGCCGACAAGCCTAAGTTCAGACACTACAGGGAGTAAATAATGTGTCAAAGTAAAAGCATCTACTCCCATGACGCTGCGATCGCTTTCGGCTTTAATTCCGGCTTGAGAATGCCACCAAGCAGCGACAGAGGCGATCGCATCTATAGTTATTTGCCGATCGGATTGCTTAAATATCTCAAAAGTAGAATCAATCGCAATATTTTCTGCTGCTTGAGCTTGAGCAATTAATCCACCCATTAACCCCGTTAGCACATCGCCACTACCACCACGAGCTAATGCTGGGGTACTTTCAGGGTTAATCCATACCATCCCTGTAGGATGAGCGATCGCCGTTCTTGCCCCTTTTAATAACACTACAGCATTGCTGATTGAAGCTGCTGCCTTAACTGCACCGATGCGATCGCCTACTGGATCGCCAGCATCGGGAAACAAGCGTTTAAATTCCCCAGCATGAGGAGTCAAAATTGTTTTTGCCGAGCGCTGAGTTAATGTGGGGATAGTTCCCAGCTTTGCCAAGATATTCAAACCATCGGCATCTAGAATTAGAGTGCGATCGCACTTTAATACTTGTTCAACTGTGGGTGTTGCTTCTATTGTTAAACCAGGACCTACAGCGATCGCATCAAAGTCATTAAGATCGGTGTTTTCTGGTAATTGTAAGCTAGAGATCGCCCCTGCGGCTGTTTCAGGACAACCAACAATTAAAGCATCAGGCAGTTGCGCGACAAGTAAGGGTTTGAGCGATTCGGGTACGGCAATTGACAGCATCCCTACACCACTTGCTCTTGCTCCTAGTCCAGTTAAAATTGCGCCGCCAGCATAGCGAAAGGAACCACAAATTAATAATAGATGCCCTTGTTTGTATTTATGCGTAACAGGAGGACGACGCAGGGGTAAAGTTGCGATCGCAAGTTCCTTTGTGACTCTACCTATACTCGGTGCGTCGCCTAATACTGCTTGAATATCTGCTAAGGGAATATCAAAATCAATTAATTCTGCGTTGCCGATATATTCTAAAGCGCGATCTTGAAGTAAACCAAGTTTCCACAATCCCAAGCACCAAGTATAATTTGCCCGAATAGCCGTTCCTAATGCTTCGCCTGTATCTGTATGCAAGCCTGAAGGTAAGTCGATGCTGATAATTGGCAGGGAAGATTGATTAATTTGGTCAATAGCGGTAGCTACTGAGCCTGTAAGATGTCGTTCTAAGCCCAATCCAAATAAGCCATCAATTAAGATGTCACAGTGGGCTAATAGCTCCTCTACTGAGTCATAACGCCTAATGCCGATACTTTCTGCGTATTGGAGGTGACTTGTAGTTAGTTCTTTAAATTTAGAGAAAGGCGCACAAATAGCTACCTGGTAGCCTTGAAAATGCAATTCACGGGCGACAACTAGCGCGTCGCCGCCGTTGTGTCCAGGTCCGACGAGAATGCCCGCGCAACCCCGTAGAGACGTTGCATGCAACGTCTCTACGATGCGGTGGGCGATTAATCTGCCGACTTTTTCCATTAATGCAGCGACGGGCATTCCGGCGGCAAATATCCGCCCTTCGATGTCGCGCATCTGTTGGGCGCTGACAACAACCTGCTCGATTTTCTTTTGCCTGTCCATAGCGATCGCTATTTGTAACTAATATATTTGACACTCCGTTAGCTGAAGCACAACGGATTCTAGTGGTTGTCTAAGCGGGGGATGAATCCGCCCGATTAGACGCTTCACTAGATTGCGGACTGTCATTGACCGCACCCTCTGAATCAGCCATAACCATTGCAGCTACAGCGCTCTGAAGACTCAGATGGCAAGAAAAACCGCACCATTGACCAATATTTTGTGAGGCATTCCAATCAGCATTGCAGCGATACCCATCAAAACCTTTGAACCAGTCCCCGTTACGCTTGCCAATCACACCATTTCGGTGATCTGACTTGCTCGTGTATGGGGCTGGAACTGATTGCACAGGCACACCTGCACGAATAGCTTTGTATCGAGTAAACTTCTCTAGCTGATAGAACGCCCAGTTATCACGGTTATTTGCAGCATCCGACTTGGTTTTCTTGCGTTGTTTCGAGGTTTGTCGAATTGCGCTCAACTCCTCAAACTGCAATCCCATCTCAAAGTCCTGTGCAAACTGCACTAACTCTTTTGAGATGACGTGATTGATATGCGTCATGATTCGTCGTTCTCGTTGCTCTAGTCGCTTGACTTCTTTCAGTTGCTTGGCTTGTTGAAGTTTCTTGCGGGTACGTTGAAACCGTCGTCTCAACCCTTTCACCCGCCCACCTTTCCAAAACTTGCCAAACCCTTTCGGCAGTGCAGCAACCGCAATATTGTTTTGCCCCCTATCCACTCCGATCCAGCTTTCAACTGGCATTGTATCGGGAACATCCATCGATACAGAGACCAGTGCATACCAAATTCCTTTCTTCGACTTGCATATCTTGAGTGAACCTAACTTGGCTTTGCGGGCAATCAGCTTGTCTAATGTTTCAGAATACGAAGCCGAATGAACTTCTAGGGGAATTCTTCCTTTCCTGCCTCGATAGAGACTGAAACAAAGCGTGTACAAATCACCCGCTTTCAACACTTCGTAACCCTGATTATTCACTTCTAGCCACATTCGCTTGAAATGCTTCACCTTAGTCTTAGCGTTGGTGTTTCGGATGGTTTGATTGATCCACATCGAGCCAATCTCAATATGCTTGAAAGCAGCACTTGTTAACTTTTTGCGCTCTTTCTTGTCGAACTCCAACAGGTTGTTAGCAATTTGAGTGTTGACAGCAGTGAGCCGCTCAAACTCAAGTGCTTTGACTTTGTTGAGTCGATAGAAAGGAAGCTTAAGTGTCAAGGTTAGTTCTGCCATGCGATTATTATAGCTGCTATCCTGCAATAGTCTGTAGGATAGCTTAATTAATTCACAACCCAGACACATAGCAGGCTCAAGCCTGCCCTGGCGCTTTCACCCCTCGATTAGAAATCGAAGGCTCTCAGCATCATTCAGGTAGACAAAATTACACTTAGCTGCATTCGTAATTACTGAAGTTTTTATTCTTCATAATATTTATTAAAAATAACAGATCGTCATACTTAGATAGCAAAGTTGATAAGATGTTTTATTATGAAATCCCTGGTTTATTACTCTGGTGGCTGGATTAGTTTGCAAGTAGAAGCAGTGCTATACCAACTACTGAGCAAAAAGTAAACTAACTTAAAAAACACAACAGAGCCATGATAAAAAAAATATTGTTAGCTGTTTCTGGACTAGGACACGCTGAAGAAATGCTGAAAACTTTGAAAGAAGTGCCAGCAATTCAACAAGCAGATGTAACAGTTTTACACGTTGTTCCGGCTCAAACTACTGCCCAAGTGATGACGGCTAAATGGGAGGAAGGAGGTAAAATTCTTGGTTCGGCGATAGAGACTGTAAATCTAGACCCTAGCAAAGTTACGGCAATCCTACGCCAGGGCGATCCTAAAGATGTGGTTTGTCAAGTAGCAGATGAAATAGATGCCGATCTAATTATTATGGGTTCGCGCGGCTTGAAACGCTTGCAATCTATTTTATCGAATTCAGTCAGTCAATACGTCTTTCAATTGTCATCGCGTCCGATGTTGTTGGTAAAAGATGACATCTACATCAAAAAGATCAAGCGCGTGATGGTAGCGATGGATGGTTCTGAAGCTGCTAAAGAATGTTTAAAGTTGGCTTTGTTTCTAACTCGCGATATTAAAGGCGGTCAATTAATTTTGGCGTACGTGGATAAAAACTTGAGCAGTAAAGCTGGGGAAGTATCGACAATAGAGGCAGAAAACAATCCTATCTTAGCGCCTGCGATCGCCGAAGCGAAAAGACAAGGCGTACAAACTCGCGCTGTCGTCGGTGCTAGCAAGCCTGCAGAAGAAATTTGCCGTCTAGCTCAAGAAAATGATGTAGATTTGTTAATTCTTGGCTCACCCGATCGCCGTCCTTCGATTGCTAAAAGCTTTGTTGATATAGATAGATTAGTTAGTTCTTCTTTGTCTGACTACGTGCGCGTCAATGCTACTTGTCCTGTATTACTAGCACGTACTGCTGGTTAATGACAGTGACCAGCGATCGGTGACGAACTACGAATTACGAATTATTAAATACGTAGCTAAAAAAAATCCCTGCACTGTATATAGTGTAGGGATTTTTTTAGATTGGGTAGGGGTGCAATGTCGCCGCGCCCTACGAATCTTTTTTGCTATCGCGGCTAGCGGTTTGAATATAGAGAATCAACAGAAACACGGTAGGTACGAGTACGAACAGAATGCTCGCCACGAAACCCAAATCATTAACTTGCATCGAAAGAAAGCCTCTCTCGGTCTCCAGTCCAACAGTTTTAGGATATCACTAATTGCAGTATAGATTTATTGTTTCACTTTGGCTTGGTAATTACGCTGATCGGTCCATTGACTAAAGTTTGACAGGCTAGGCGGTAGTTATCGGGCTTTTTCTTTAGCCTGCGGTTTTCTACATCTGTGCGGGGAGAAACATTTTCTAAGCCCTCGCTAATCTCGACAATGCACGTACCGCATTGCCCGTAACCGCCACAGTTCATCATTTTGCTCATGAATGTGTAGATGTCTACATCATTGGCGATCGCTTTGAGGCGCAAATTTGCCCCATCTGCGGCGATCGCTTCTTTATTTTCTTTGACAAACTTAATATTAGCCATTTGCTCCCTTGTTGACCGTCTGCTTGCAGATTTTTCTCTCGTACACCAGTTAACTTACTATTTGCGAAGTAGAATGCTGGGAAACTTATTTTCTTTAATCGACTTAGTGCTAAGACGATAGATCAGTTCGCCCTAGCTAACCTTAAGTGCTTTTTGCCCAAATAGAAACAATATATTTGACTTTAAACTTTCTGTCTTCTTGAAAGTGGCAGATTTCATCATTTCTGACTTACGCTAAAATTAAGCATACCAAATATTTAAATAACTTAATAAAGTAGTTAAAAAATATACAAAGCTGTGGTAATAAAGTAACCTCAACTAAAAATTTATTGTAACAATGGGGAAAACCCTTGTAAATTGACGCTTTTACTGCAAAAGGTACAAGTTAGGAGTCGATAGGATGACCTTGGGAGCTAGGTGCAAAGAGCCAGAGAGTAATAGGGAGAAGCATATTTTAGCTAGAAAAAACAAAGGTCAATGTCGCTACATCTTGAGCGCTGTTATAGTTGGTACGAGCTTGATCGTGACAAGCTGCGGTAATTTACCAAAAGAAGCAGCAGACGCGCAATCTCAGCAAGCAAATCAGCCCACAGCCGTAGATGTAGCGATCGCCCGTACTGGCACATTAGTAGCTACACCTACATATACAGGTAGTACAGAAGCAGTGAGAACGGTATCATTGCGATCGCAAGTAGAAGGACAACTACTAGGGTTAAATGTCGATGTTGGCGATATCGTCAAGCAAGGGCAAATAGTCGCTCAATTAGACGATGCGATCTTGAGGACGCAGTTAAATGAGGCAGAAGCAGAACTAGCCGCGAGAAGATCGGAAGTAGCCAGCGCCCAAAGTCAAGTGAGTAACGCGCGTGCAGCCGTAGAAAGCGCCCGATTAGAGTTGCAACAAGCGCAAGCAGATTCGCAAAGACAGCAAGCACTATTTAAGGAAGGAGCGATCGCCGCGCAACAGGCACAGCAAGCGCAAACAGACGCGCGGACAGCCGCTCAAGCATTGCGAGCAGCACAAGAACAAGTCAGTACCCAACAACAAGCAGTAGCCGCAGCGCAAGGCAGAGTTGTATCCCAACAAGCAGTAGTTGCTCAAGAACGACAGCGCCGTTCTTTTACGCGGTTAGCAGCGCCAATTTCGGGCGTAATTTTACAACGTCTGCGTGAGAGTGGAGATTTAATTCGCCCAGGCGATGAGGTGTTGCAAATTGCTGATTTTAGTCGCGTGCAAGTGCGAGTAGAAGTATCGGAGAGAGAATTAGCAAATATCCGCCCTGGGCAATCAGTAAATGTAAAATTAGATGCTTTTCCCCAAGAAACAATAGTAGGCAGAGTTACCCGTATTTATCCCGCAGCCGATGCCACAGCGCGTTTAGTGCCTGTAGAAGTAATTATTCCTAACAGTAACAGCAGAATTGGTAGTGGCTTACTAGCGCGAGTAAGTTTTGAGAGTGGAGAGCAAGAGCGGGTTGTAGTGCCGCAGTCGGCTTTGGCTGGAGGGCAGGGAGGACAAGGAGGACAACAGGAGGATCGCGGAACTTTGTTTGTGGTGGCGCAAGGGGAGACGGACAAACAAGCTACGGTTGAATCTCGTGCTGTGACTTTGGGCGAACGGGCTGATGGCAAGGTGGAGATTTTGTCGGGGTTGAAGGTAGGAGAAAGATTTGTATCTCGTAGTGGCGAACCCCTAAAAGATGGCGAAACTGTCAGATTGTCATTTCTTTCGGAACAACCGCAGCGGGGGCAATAGTCATGCAGGCACAGAACGGTTCGGGATTTAGTATTAGTGCGATCGCAATTCGCCAGCATATCGGTACTCTCATGCTGACTTTGGCGGTGATTGTGGTAGGAATATTTTTCTTGACTAATTTGCAAGTCGATCTTCTGCCCTCAATTACCTATCCACGTATTGGTGTTCGGGTTAGTACGCCTGGAATTTCCCCAGAAGTCGCGGTTGATGAAGTTACAAGACCTTTGGAAGAAGCATTATCGGCTACTGAGGGTGTCATCCAAGTTTATTCGCAAACTCGTGAAGGACAAGTAAGTTTAGACTTGTTCTTTCAACCAGGTGGAGATATCGATCAAGCGTTAAATGAAGCTACTGCGGCTTTTAACCGAGGGCGCGGACAGTTGCCAGATACTATTGAGGAAGCTCGACTATTTAAAGCCGATCCTTCGCAGTTGCCTGTTTACGAGCTTGCCTTAACTTCTTCGTCTTTGCAGGGTAAAGATTTACGCGTGTTTGCTGATGAAGAACTCTCGCGCGAACTTAGTGTAGTCCCAGGAGTAGCAGCAGTTGATGTCTCTGGTGGCGTTAATGAAGAAGTACGAGTTAATATCGACCTCGATCGCTTGCAAGCAGTCGGCGTAGCTTTAACTGATGTCTTGGACGAACTAGAAGCACGCAATCAAGATATATCTGGCGGACGCATTCAAGGAGAAACAACAGAACCTTTAACCCGTACTGTAGGGCGTTTTCAAGATGCTGAAGAAATCAGAAATATCTCGTTTGAAGTCTCCACTGCCTCTGACTCTTCTACCCCTCGCCGTCGCGTTTATTTACGAGACTTTGCTGAGGTAATTGATGGCACTGAAGATCAACGGGTATTTGTATTCCTTAATAAACAGCCTGCAATAAAAATCAGCGTTCAAAAACAGCCAGATGCGAACACTATTACTATTGTCGATGGCGTTAGACAGCGCATTGAAGAATTAAGAGCATCTGGTTTAATTCCGGCTGATGTGGTACTAATTCCTACTTCGGATGAGTCGCGGTTTATTCGCAATTCTATTTCTAACGTGACAAGTTCTGGGTTAATTGGTGCTGGACTTGCTGCGGTAGCTGTTCTGCTTTTCCTTGGTTCTATCCGGCAGACGATAATTATTGTGCTTTCGATTCCCTTAGCTACTCTAGCCGCCATTATTTTTATGGGGCTATTTGGGCTATCAATCAACGTTTTTAGCTTGGGTGGCTTGGCTCTGGGTGTAGGAATTGTTGTTGATAACTCTATTGTCATGCTAGAGAATATTGCCGAAGGTGCAGGCATGACTCCAGGGAAAGATAGTAAAGCACGACTTAATTCTCAACAACTAATCGACCAATCGGCAAGGAGCAGTCAGGAAGTAGAATCTGCTTTGGTTGCTTCTACTAGCACTAACTTAGTTGCAGTGTTACCGTTTTTGCTGATTGGTGGTTTTATTTCGCTGCTATTTAACGAGCTAATTTTGACTATTAGCTTTGCTGTTGCAGCTTCTATTTTGATTGCTGTGACTGTTGTGCCGATGGCTACATCTCGAATGCTTGCAATTCGCGCTTCGAGTAAATTAGGCAATTTTTGGCTGCTGCGGCAGTTCAATCAGCGATTTGATGCAGCTACTAGAGGCTATGGCGGTTTGCTAACAAAGGTGCTGCGCTATAGATTTATGGTTGTGGCGATCGCTATCCTTATCCTTGGTGCTGGTAGTTTTTGGATGGCAGGACAAATTCCTCAAGAAATCCTCCCCCGCATCAATACCGGACAAGCAAGTTTGTTTGCTCAATTTCCTCCTGGGACTCCTTTAGAGACAAACCGTAAGGTAATGGCTGCTGTCGATGATATTTTGCTCAAGCAACCAGATACAGAATATGTGTTCTCTACAGTTGGGGGATTTTTGTTCGGGAATAATACAAGTGAAAATCCTTTACGCGGTTCTAGCACTGTTACTTTAAAACCTGGTAGCGATGTTGAGGCTTATGTAGAACGGGTAACGCAAGAATTTAATCAGCTAAATTTAGCAGGTATTCGTCTGCGGCTAAGACCAGGTGAAGTACGCGGCTTAGTTTTAACGAACTCTCCGGTTAGAGGCGCAGAGATTGATGTAATTTTACAAGGTGCGAACGAACAAGAACTCAGACAAGCAGGACAGCAAGTATTAAAAGCTTTGGATGCAAGAGCAACTTTAGCTAGTTTTCGCCCTGATGCTGACCCCAGACAGCCAGAAGTGCAGATTCGCCCAGATTGGGAACGGGTAGCAGAATTAGGCTTGAATACACAAGAAATTGGCGATACGATCGCGACAGCAATCGAAGGATCTGTACCGACGCAATTGCAAAGAGGCAATCGCTTGGTGGATGTGCGCGTGCAGCTAAATAAAAATGCGATCGCCCAAGCTTCGCAATTAGAACGCATTCCCTTATTTGTAGATGGCAATCGCCAAATTCGGCTTGCCGATGTAGCTCAAATTACTGAAGGTCAAGCCCCAGGCGAAGTTCAGCGGATTAATCAGCGCCAAGTCTTCTTGATTGCTGGCAACTTAAATGAGGGTGCAAGTTTGGGCGATGCTATTGCTCAAGTAAACAGCGTAGTAGAAAACGTGCAACTGCCAGCAGGTGTAAGTGTTTTACCAAGTTCGGCTAGTGAAACTAATCGCCAGTTGCAAGACTCCCTCAAAGTATTAGGGGGACTAGCCGCTTTTCTAGTATTTGTAGTGATGGCAGTGCAATACAACTCTCTTGTCGATCCTTTAGTAATTATGCTGACAGTACCCTTGGCTTTGGCTGGGGGCATTTTTGGGCTGTATATTACTAAAACAGCGATCGGTGCGACTGTATTGGTAGGTGCGGTGTTGTTGGTGGGCATTGTCGTCAACAACGCGATTATTATGGTGGAGTTGGCAAATCAGATTCGGGAAAAAGAGGGATGCGATCGCACTTCGGCAATTTTACGCGCTGCGCCTCAACGTCTTCGCCCTGTGTTAATGACAACTATTACTACTGTTTTGGGGATGTTTCCCCTAGCTTTAGGAGTTGGTGAGGGTAGCGAGTTTTTGCAGCCTTTAGGAATTGTAGTTTTCTCTGGTTTGTCTTTGGCAACTTTACTTACCTTGTTTATTATTCCTTGCTTTTATGTCATGCTCCATAGTCTGTTCAAGCTGAAGCTAGGTAGATATAGCACCAAGGCTAAGTTATTGCTGAAAAAAAGATAGGCTAATTAGAACTACTAATTTTGGGGCGTGCGAACTTAAATACCATTGTCTGCAGCCGACTTGTGCCAACAGTAAGCATGAGATTAGCTAAAAACACAACCATTTTAAGCAGAGTTTTTGGAGAATTGCTAAATTTTAGTGCTTCTTGCATCTGTATATATGCGGTGGCAAAGTCTAATTTGACTAGCTGCCAGCATACCTCTCTAAAAGTATTTATTGCCTCAAATTCTTGGAGTTGAGAGATCGTGCGATCGCTCAAGTACGATGCGGAAATGGCGATCGCCAAACGCACGTTAGCTGCATTTGCGCCAGACTTAATCAGCGAAAAAGTTTGCGATTGAGTATGCTTGCGATAGCAAGCTAGTGGTGTAGGTTCGTACCAAACTGAGTATTGCGACGCAATTCGCATATACATCTCTGTATCGCCAGCATGAAATAAATCGGGGTGGAATCCACCTAAGCGTTCGTAAACTTCACGTTTGACTACAAAAGCAGGTGATAGAATCAAATGCGACTTGGCAAGGCATTCTAGCAAGTTTGGAAACACGCCCGCTCTTGCTCGGTTAGAAGGCGATAAAGCAGTTTGAGCGCCATGTTCATTTATATAGATCGAACGACAAAATGCTGCCCCCACTGTCGGTTCTTGCTCAAATGCTTGTTGGAAGGTTTCATAAAACCCAGGTAATACAATATCGTCAGAATGAAGTATATGTATTAGTTGCCCAACGCTACGTTCGATACAGGCATTGAAGTTAGCAATTGCACCGATATTTTGCGGCTGACGATGGAAACTTATCCGCCCTCTACCTAATTCTTTAACTAACGCTTCTACATCGCCGTCGGTAGAACAATTATCTACTACCTCAATCTGCATCAATTCATGGCTAGGAGCTTGTGCAAGCAGACTTAAAAGTGTGGGTTTAAGATAATCTATACAATTATAGTTAGGAATCATCACCGACCAAAGCGGTCGATAAATTTCTGGCGCTACAGAAGCGATCGCGGGATATTTTGGACGTTCGTTGCTCATTTTTTACCTAGGAGCAGGCGTAAGGCATTTGCTCGTGTATTAACTTTTACCTAATTGTACGCTGCCTTAATGCCTGTGTAACACCTCAAAAATGATAATTACTTAGCTTATCCTCAGATTCTATAGAGCGATCGCATTTTCTGGAGTTTTAATGGTGCGTACTATCTTTTACTTGACTTTGCGCTAAATATCGATGCAAGACGATTAAAGCGATCGCTAATACCAAGATTAATCCTGGTATGCTTTCCAACCCTGCGCGGTTAGCAATCCAACCAATTGTCGTTGGAATTACCGCCGCCCCTAAACTGGCAACGCTACTAACAAAACCGATTGCCGCAGGTACAATTGCACTGGGTACTCGCTGCGGCATTAACCAAATTGTAGTCGGGAACATAGCTGCGATGGCAAAGCCAATTAACGGCAAGCTCAACCATTGCCCAGGTAGCAACCACCAACTTGCTAGCCCCAAAGCCAAAGTAGCTAAAGATACATTGATTAAGCGGTTTGCACCTAGTTTATTAATTAAAATTCCGAGGATTAACCGCCCTGTAGTAAAACCCAGCCAAAAGGCGCTGACGCTATATCCTGCCGTAGCTGCGGGAAATTTACGGCTAACGTGCTGAACTGTGTATGCCCAATTGCCTAATGCTGCTTCTATCCCTACATTCAGTAGCAAAAATAAGCCTGTAAGTATGACAATTGGCGTTCCAAGTGCTAACCGGATATCTGCCCAAGCATTACGCTTAGCTGCTGTTTTTGCCATCATCGGTTGGTAGCGAGTTATCACAATCCCAACTACTGCTACTACCAGTAAAGCAACGATGCCAGTAAATACCAGATAAATTTGCCGCCATTCTAGCCCTATTACCAGTAAGGTAGTGGCAATTGTCGGTCCTAGTAATGCGCCAATTCCATAAAATGCGTGCAATAATCCGATCCACTTTGCCTCGCGCCCGTCGCTGACTATATAAGTATTGATGCCTGCATCTATTAGCCCAATACTCAAACCAAGCAACGTCCCAACTATAACCATCACAAACCAAGCGGAAGCCATTGCATAAGTTGCTAAAGCTGTGGTTAAGGCGATCGCCGCAACAAGTAGCATAGGTGCAAGTCCTAACCAATTGCTAATTATGCTACTGCTAAAAGCAGCAATTACATAGCCAGCAACTTGACTAATAAATAAATAAGTCACGGTTGCAGGTGAAAGAGCAAATGTCTCTATAATCGAGGGCAAAAGTACGCCTAAGCCACTTTCAGCCATGCCAATTGCAATAAAGGCGTAGAAAGCGATCGCTATGCCAATCCAGGCGGGTGCTATTTGGGGCGATCGCTTTGCTCTGTGGGACTTCATAAATTCTGCTAGGCGCTTTAACTCCTATTATTCTAACTGAATCGATTCAGTTAATTAAAAAAATAAGGCGCTTGCCGATTGTAGTATCGTTCTTCTATCCATTCCAACACTGCTTGATGGGAGCTTAAGTAGAAAGTGCGATCGCTTTGAGGATCGTAGACTTGCCAGGAAGTTAGCCCATTTTTATCGATAACTTCCTTAACTTCAGGCTCATTTGCTGAATTGAGAAAGTTGTAGCAGCGAATGCCAACACCTTTAACTATCTCTACAAACCTTTGCCGCCAATCTTTTGACGATGTTGTAGCATACTCATTCTGCTTGTACGAATACTTGTGTTGATAAGCTCTCATTAGAACACACTCCTCTTAAACTAACGCTCTCTGAATCGATTCAGAGAGTACTTCCATGTTAAGAAATATATTTCGATTCGGCAAGCGATCGGGCTCTATCTCAGGCAAGATTGATTAGAAGCGATCGCTGATACTATGGAACGCAACAACGCCTTAAAATCTGTCACGCTTTTAGAAATAGCCAAAGCGCTAGGGATTTCGCGGACAACTGTTTCCAATGCCTTTAATCGCCCAGATCAACTTTCTTGCGAACTGCGAGACAAGATATTGGCAAAGGCGAAAGAGATAGGTTATGCCGGACCAAATCCCACAGCAAGAATGCTGAGAACTAAACAGGCGGGAGCTATTGGAGTTGTCTTTGGTGAATCATTACCCTATGCATTTAGCGATCCAGTAGCGATCGCCTTTCTCCAAGGAATTGCTAGCGTATGCGAACCAGCAAAGGTAAGTTTGCTAATTATCCCAATGGCAATGAGTAAAACGGCTTTAAATACTATTCAACAAGCTGTAGTAGATGGATTCATTGTTTACTCTACTCCCAATACAGATGAAGCTACAGCCCATGTATTAGCCCGCAATTTACCAACTGTAGCGGTAGATCGCCCCGATCTGCACAATGTTTCCTCAGTTAGTATTAACGATCGCCAAGCAGCTTATATAGCCGCGGCTCACTTAATCAATTGCAACCATAAAAGATTAGGCATCATTGCAATGGAAATGCGTTTTGATGGTTACGAGGGTACAGTTAACGCCCAGCGCATCAAAACAGCAACATTTCCCCATCTGTTAGCTCGTTTGCAAGGATATCAAGATGCAATACGGGAGGCAGGGATTAATCCCGATGTTATACCCATAGAAGAACGATTAAATAGAGAAGATGGTGGCTTTACAGCAGCACTAGCATTACTTAATCGTACACCTAGACCAACTGGTATTTTAGCAATGAGCGATCGCCTAGCAATTGGAGCATTACGCGCAGCAGAGACACTGGGTTTAGATGTACCGACAGATTTATCGATTGTCGGCTTTGATGATATTCCTTTAGCTACTCAGATTCGACCTAGATTAACTACTATACGCCAGCCCTTAGTTGAAAAAGGAGCAATTGCAGCCAGATTTCTGCTAGAAAATGTTGGGCAAACCATTTGTCAAATTCTGCCTACAGAACTAGCAATCAGAGAATCGTCAGGAATTGCGCCCAAAACTTAAACCGCTTGTACAAACAATATTTGACTCCTCCCACATACATCTACGCAACCTACAGCAAGACTGCACCTACATCTGCGCGGCAGGTGCTTCAAGTCGGCAAAGCCGCTTTGGGCGTACTGCCTTGTTTATCTGCGTTCATCTGCGTTCAATTAACTTCCTAATCAAAGCTGCTAATTGCTCTGCACTATCAACAACTGCAATTTCTTTGGCTTTTTTCGCCATTTCCTCTAATTGGGGTGAATTTAACAAGCTCAAAACTTTGCTTTCCAGTAACGGCTTTGTAAGTTCTGACTGCTTGAAAGCTAACGCTGCACCCGCAGATGTAAATACTTCGGCATTATAAGCTTGATGATCTTCCGCAGCGAAAGGGTAAGGAATTAAAATTGCTGGCGTTCCCGTTACCGCCAACTCAGTTAAACTAGCAGCACCAGCGCGACTAATAGCTAAATTGGCTCTATTTAACAACCCTGCCATGTTGTCATAAAAAGGCAAAGTCAAATACTGCTCCTGTTGCAAACTACCAGCATCAGGATCTTTATCGCCAGTAAGATGAACAACCCAAGCACCAGCATCGCACCAACTAGGAACGCACTCGCGCACTAACTTATTGACTGCTACCGCACCTTGAGAGCCGCCAAAAACTACAATTAACGGCACATTGGCAGGAATTGGTAGTTCTAAGGGGACATTACTAGAGCGAAACTGCGATCGCACAGGCGTACCAGTGTAAATTGTTTTTACACCAGGCAAATATTTAGCCGCAGCTTCAAAGCCAATTGCGACTACGCTGCAAAAACGGCTAAACGTACGCGTAACTTTGCCAGGTAAAGCGTTGGATTCGTGGAAAATTATAGGTAAACCGAGCGATCGCGCGGCAAGTACAGCAGGAGCCGAAATATAGCCGCCTGTAGTAAATACACCTTGAAAATTACCTTGTTTTAACAGCTTGCGAACTTGAAAAATCGCACCGACAAGTTGAGTTACAATTTTGAAAGTACCTAAACCCAAACGCTGCTGAAACCCTTCGACAGCGATCGCGTGTAAGGGATACGCAGAAGGCACTAATTGAGTTTCAAGACGATTGGGGACACCTAGCCACTCAATTTGATAATCTGACAATTGTTCGGCAACAGCAAGCGCCGGAAATAAATGTCCGCCAGTACCGCTAGCAGCAATTAGTAATTTTGTTGGAGTTGACATCTATATTTTCCCTAGTTAGCGCCCAAGTTGCCTTAAGATCGAACAATTAACTAACCAAACTATCACTTATGCGTAACTTTCTTACCTTTTCGTTATTTGCTAAGAAAAATCGTTATAGTAATTGGCTGGGATTTTTGGTCGCGATCGCCGTAGTTGCAGCAAGCGATCGCGTTTTTGCGGCACCACCAGCCACAGCACCGCCGCAGTTGAAAAATCTGTTGGTGCAAATCGATGCAGCAGCCAACAAAAAGGATGTAAAAGCAGTAATGCAATTTTACAGTCCCAACTTCACACATACAGACGGATTAACTTACCAGACGCTAGAAAAAGCGCTAACTCAATTGTGGCAGCGCTACCCACAGCTAACATATCAAACTCAACTGCAATCTTGGCAAGCACAGGGTAATGCAATTGTTGCCGAAACAGTGACAAATATCACAGGTTCTCAAGTAGCTGACAACCGCAATTTGGCTCTCAAAGCCACAATCAGAACGCGCCAGCGCTACGAAAATCAAAAAATGGTCAGTCAAGAGGTTTTGTCAGAACGCAGCCAACTGAGCGCCGGAACCAAGCCACCAACACTAAATGTAAAATTACCAGCTAGCGTCAGACCTGGACAACAATACAACTTCGATGCGATCGTCCAAGAGCCTTTAAAAGAAGACTATTTACTCGGCGCAGCAGTTGAGGAACCCGTACAGGTAAATCAGTATTTCAATCCCACACCAGTACAGTTAGAATTGCTGCCAGCAGGCGGATTATTCAAAGTTGGTAGAGTTCCGGCGGGTACAGGCGATCGCTGGTTATCAGCAGTCGTAATTCGGGGAGATGGTTTAACCCAAATCACGCAACGCCTCAACGTACTAGGTGGAACTCGCCCTCGCGCTGGCGGTAGAGTGTTGAATATTAGATAGAGAGGGGAGTAGGGAAAGCAGGGGGATATTTTACAGTTTATCAACTGGTCACTGGTCACTGGTCACTGGTCACTGTAAAAGTCCCCTTGTCTCTTATAAATAAACTATGATTTCGATTCAAGACCAAATCGTTTTAATTACTGGTGCTAGTAGTGGCATTGGCGCAGCTTGTGCTAGGGTATTTGCTCAAGCTGGGGCAAAATTGATATTGGTAGCTAGACGGCAAGAACGTTTAGAACAAATAGCCGAGGAATTAGGTCATAGTTCAGTACACCTATTAGCGTTGGATGTGTGCGATCGCTCTGCGGTAGAATCTACACTTGAGAAACTACCAGAACCCTGGTCAGCTATCGATATTTTGATTAATAATGCTGGTTTAAGTCGCGGTTTGAATAAGTTTCAAGAGGGCGATTTTCAAGATTGGGAAGAAATGATTGACACTAATCTCAAAGGCTTACTTTACCTGACGCGTTATATTGTCCCTGGAATGATTAGCCGAGGTAAAGGTCATATCGTCAATCTTGGCTCAACTGCTGGACATTATACTTATCCTAATGGCAATGTCTACTGTGCAACTAAAGCCGCTGTTAGAGTAATTTCCGAAGGTTTAAAACAAGACTTATTAGGAACGCCTGTAAGAGTAAGTTCGGTAGATCCTGGGTTAGTAGAAACAGAATTTAGTCAAGTGCGCTTTCGTGGCGATGGCGATCGCGCTAAGAAAGTATATCAAGGACTTACACCTTTAACGCCTGCTGATGTCGCAGATGTCATCCTGTTTTGCGTGACTCGTCCACTTCATGTCAATGTTAGCGAAGTCTTGTTGATGCCTACAGATCAAGCAGGTTCAATGCTTTTCAATCGGCAAACCTAATTAGGGAAAACACTGCGAAAAATTGGGTTGATAGCGTACCAATTGCGATCGCACTTCTCTATCTTCAGCGCATTACCTAGAAAGAGTAGGCAATGGTAGAAAGTAGGCAGAATACACAATTGCTCGGCAATCTAGCTGTTGCTCAGTTCCGTTTATTTGCTCACGCTACCCTTTAACGCGAGGTGTTTTATGGAAGCCAACAGTAAATCTGTACTTCGTCCTTTAATTACTGCTGGTGTTGTGCTTGGGATAGGATTAGGAGGATTTGTAGATGGCATTGTCCTACATCAAATCCTCCAGTGGCATCATATGTTAAGCAGCGTCCGACCGCCAACAACGATCGCGCAAATGAAGGTAAATATGGTCTGGGATGGCTTATTTGATGCTGCTACCTGGATTTTTACTGTATTAGGTATCTATTTACTTTGGCAAGCAGTGCAGCGCGATGACGTACCGCGTTCCTCAAATACTTTGTTTGGTTCCATACTTATCGGTGCAGGCTCATTTAATGTTATTGAAGGCATCATCGATCATCAAATTCTAGGCATTCATCACGTCAAGCCAGGAGCAAATGAGTTAATTTGGGATATTGGATTTATTGTCCTTGGCGCAATTTTAGTTCTAGTTGGGTGGGTGCTAATACAGGCGGCGAAAAAAGGTGATAATGCGATCGCCTAAATCCAACTTCACTATACATTTAACAATGTCTGCATTGGAATGACTATAGAGTTCACCAAAGCCAAAAAATTAAAGTTTAATCCAGATTTAATTGGACTAAAAGCGCTATTAATTCGCCTGAGGTTGCAATCTACTGGTACGCTGCGTAAACTGTGCCAAATAGGAATAGGCGGCGCTTCAGTTAGCTGATACGTAAAGGCTCTAACATTATCAAACCGGAGAATCAAGCCATGATGAATCCAGACGGTGCTATGAGACAGGCAGGCATGACTGCTATGGAATATCTAGATGTATGTTTCAAATACATTGACAAAGCATATCCCAATGTCAATGATGAGGTTAAGTTGCACTGCGCCAGCAGAATGGCACTTGCAGCATCGATTGACTTTGCAACGGCTGTCTTTAGTGGAAGTGTCGAGGGCTATCCAGGTGTGAAGGTTGTCGCCAGAAACGAAAACATTGACGACTTTATCGAGTAGCGATCGCTTAAGTATTCTGGAGGATAGATGATTTTCCTATTCCCATAGTGGATAAAATAAAGTCGTCTACTCGGCGACTGGACAATCCCCTACTCCCGCTTGTTTGAGGCAGTGGGCGATCTTAATAGTTCAACGGTTTTTGCTGCCACACAACTTCACAATTGGCTCTCAATTTATTGATAAGCTAAAACAGACTTAATTTGCCCGAGGAACGAGCTAAACGCCCATGCTTTAAGTGTTCTGAGGTTGTAATTTGAATGTCTATCAGCTTATCTTTTATCTCCCTCGTCCCCTAATTATCAGGGAACGCCCCAGGTTTCACCGCAATTACCTGCTTTTTCCCCTCACGGTTAATTTCCAAATTTAGCACAGTTCCTATAGTAGTAGATTCAACGTACTGCTGCACTTCAGAAGACTTTTTGACAGGTGTATTATTGATTTTTTGAATTACATCACCTGCACGTAAGCCTGCTTCCTCTGAAGGCGATTTTCTCATTACCTGGACGATGAGAACGCCAGAGTCTTGTTTGATATCTAAATTGGTTTCTTTGTTGATATCTTCTTTATTAGCACTGGTCAGGTCTACCATTTTAATTCCCAAAAAAGGATGCTCCACCCGTCCTTGACTAAATAGCTGATTAGCAACGCGGGCGGCTGTTTGAATGGGAATGGCAAAACCTAACCCTTGCGCGTCGGAACGAATAGCTGTATTTACGCCAATTACTTCACCTTGGGCATTTAACAAAGGTCCGCCAGAATTACCAGGATTGATGGCTGCGTCTGTTTGAATGAAACTAACTCGCTTATCGGGAACGCCAACTTGAGCGCTAGAGCGGTTTGTGGCGCTAATGATGCCAATAGTAACAGTATTATCTAAGCCTAAAGGATTGCCAATGGCGATCGCCCATTGTCCGGGTATCAAGCTATTGGAGTTACCAATTCTCACTTGCGGCAAGTTATTGGCATTAATTTTCACTACTGCAACATCAGTCACATCGTCTACACCGATTACTTTGCCTTCAAAACTGCGCCCATCTTTGAGGGTAACTTGGACGGTATCTGTATCGGCAACAACGTGAGCGTTGGTGAGCAAGCGTCCGTCAGAGCTTAAAATAAAGCCCGAACCTGTACCGCGCTCTACTCTCTCATCAGGAATTGGTTGTTCTTCGCCAAAAAAGCGGCGAAATAGCGGATTATTGAGAGCTTCGGGGATTTGATTTGCGACTTTGCGCGTAGCGTTGATTCTCACTACCGCTGGACCTACTTGTTCTACTGCTGTAGCGATAAAATTGCGATCGTCACTAGGTGGGATGATGCCACCAGTTACGCTACTGGGATTTTGTGATGGTGCAAGGGGCGGCTGAATTACTGGTACTGTTCTAAGTTGCTGAAATGGTTGCCTTGGTACGGGTAGATATCGGCTACCTAAATAGCCCACACCGCCACCTATAGCCAGTAAAGTAAAAGAAACAGCTAATTGTTTTAAAGAGACACCCATATTATTTAGTATTTCTGCCTAATGACAGCCATGCAGATATGAATTTACAAACTTGAGAACGATCGCCACCCTCACCTGAAATAATGCCGAGGCGAGACAAAGCTAACACGGGTATTTGCTTGCTGACAACAATCCTAATTAATTATTTATTTAATCCTATGACCGAACGTTACTGGCTAATGTTGTTTTCAATACTTCTTAGTTCGTTAGTAGCAAATAGAAATGTTCTGGCTGCACCTAGCCAACCGTCATGTTCCCAGCCAGCATTATCTAAATTAGTTCGCCATCAAGTAGCACCTGGGGAGACTTTAGCCAGCATTGCCCAAAAATACAATCTTATCCCCGCGACTTTAATCGGCATGAATCCAGCGCTGCAAACCGGACAAGTCGCTGTTGGGAGCGAAATTGTTATTCCTCCTTACAATGGGATTCGCCTCAACGTGCCAAAAGGTCAAACTTGGCAACAGCTAGCAGCAAAATACAAAGTTCGCGCTGATGTACTTTTTGAAATTAATGGCTGTCAAACTAAGCCAAAAGTTGTATTTATTCCTGGAGTAAATTGGTCGCCGCCACCTGTAGTTACAAGTTCTAGTCGAGCTGCGATAGACTATCCTTTGGCGCAAAAAGCAGAAGTAGCTTTAGGCTATGGTTGGCAGCTAAATCCGAGTACGGGTAAAGTGTTTTTTCATAGCGGGTTAGATTTAGTCGCACCAGTAGGAACGCCTGTAGACGCTGTAGCAACGGGGACAGTTGCCTTTGCTGGCGAACAAGGAAGTTACGGCAATTTGGTGGTAATCAATCATCAAGGTGGCAATCAAAGCCGCTACGCGCAGTTGCAAACTATAGCAGTAAAGACTGGACAAGTAGTAAAACCAGGCGACTTAATTGGCAAAGTCGGGACAACAGGAAGCCCTAGTTCTAGTCAAGCGCATCTGCACTTTGAACTGCGTTATGCATCTAAACTAGGTTGGACTGCAGAAGATCCCACAAAACAGTTTATTAATCAATAGACTTCGTACAAAAGCAGGCAATCCAATCCCTTGTCTCCTTGTCTCCTTGTCCGTCAAAATTAAAAACTTATGCAAAAGACCTAATAGTCAACCCCTCCTACCATTAACATAAGCTGCAGTTAAGGGGTGCTGTGGCGCTTCAAAAACTTGGTTAACTGAACCAGACTCAATTAGTTGACCAGATCCCTCAGCTACCCAAAATAGCGCTACATCATCGGCAATCCGCTTCGCCTGTGCTAAGTTGTGGGTAACAACAAGCAGCGTATATCTACCACGCATACTGGTAATCAAATCTTCTACAGCTTCGCTAGAAATCGGATCGAGAGCGCTGCAAGGCTCATCCATAAGCAGCACCTCTGGTTTTAGCGCTAATGCCCTAGCTAGACACAAACGTTGTTGTTGCCCACCAGAAAGGGAAAAAGCAGAAGCCGAAAGCCTGTCTTTGACTTCATCCCAGAGTCCCACATCTCGCAACACATCTTCAACTCGGCGATCGATTTCGTCTCGTTTTTTTACTCCATGTTCTCGCAAAGGAAATTCGATATTTCTGATAATTGAGAGCGGGAATGGGTTAGGTTTTTGAAACAGCATTCCGACGCGACGGCGCAGTGAAATTGTGTCGAGAGCTTGCACGTCTTGCTCTCCTAGTAAGATGCGCCCTGAGATTTGATAACTTGGTGTTAGCTCGGCTAGGCGGTTTAGACAAGTTAAAAAGCTAGTTTTGCCGCAGCCGGAAGGACCGATTAGTGCTGTGATGCTACCAGATGCGATCGCTAATGACACATCTGTAAAAGCAGGTTTTTTCCCGTAATTTAGGCTTAACCGCTCTGTTTGCATTGACGGAGGTTGACTTGCGCTATTCATACCACAAAAATTTTAGATTGCCGAAAATGCTCTGCTAACCACGATATAGCGCCATTAATTAGCACCAAAAATACTACCAATACCAGAGCAGAGGCATAAGCATTAGGTTCTCCTCCTGAGACATTCATGGCAAGATCGTAGATATGGACGCAAAGCGATCGCCCTGAATCAAATAGTGACTCTGGCATTCTATCTACATAACCGCTAGTAAAAATTAAAGCTGCTGTTTCGGCGATCGCTCGTCCTAAACCCAATAATAGCCCTACCGCTACTCCAGGCATGGCAGCAGGTAGCAATAGCTCCCACAAAATTGCTATACGGGAAATTCCCAACGCCGCAGCCGAGCGCCTATAGTCGTCTGGTACAGCAACAAATCCTTCTTGCGTGGAGCGAATCAAAATCGGCAGCACCATACAAGCTAGCGTCAATCCACCAGAGAGAATAGAAAAGCCCATCCCCAATGTCTTACAAAAAAAAGCATTACCAAATAGTCCAAAGACAATAGAAGGAACGCCAGCTAATATGTCCAAGCTCAAGCGCACCAATAAACCCAATCCACTTGAATGCGATGCAAATTCAGCCAGCAGTATGCCAGTGCCAATTGATATCGGAATTGAAACAGCTAGACAAACTCCGATAATTAGGGCTGTTGAAACTATAATTGGCGCAATACCTCCATCTCGACCTGCATTTCTTGGCTCTGCAGTCAGAAACTCCCAAGATACCTGACCGATACCATGCCAGAATACATCGCTCAATAGCCATAGCAGCGCTCCTGTAACTAAAACAACAACAGACCAAATTATTGCACTCCAAAACAGTTCTTCTAGCTGTTTGCTTAAGTTTAAAGATAGACTTTGGGATTTTGTCAGCCCAGAATTAGAGTCGATTCGATCTTGTCTATCTTTGAGGGCTGAATTTTTAGTCATAAATCTGTCCCTTGTTCAGCAGTTCGGCAACAATAACTAAAGCGACAACCATTGCCATCAAAACTAAGCCACTAACAAATAAGGCAGCGCGGTGATTTCCTACTGCATAAGCCATCTCTAGAGCAATATTTGCCGTCAAAGTCCGCACTGGTTCAAATACACTCGTAGGAATCTGTACCACATTACCGCAAACCATTAGCACTGCCATAGTTTCACCAATTGCCCGTCCTGTTCCTAAGATTACACCTGTTATTAAACCTGACGAAGCTGCTGGAAACACAACACCGCGCACCGTTGCCCAGCGTCCTAGTCCTACTGCTGCACAACCGCGTAAATACTCTGGTGGCACATTTGCCAAGCTAGCGTCTGCTAATAAGGCAATTGTGGGTAGAATCATCAACGTCAAAATTAAAATTCCTGTTAGTAAACTTGCTCCAGGTGGATGAATGCGTCCAATAATTGGTACTAGCACGACTAAACCCCAAAAGCCATAAACTACAGAAGGAATGCCTGCCAATAATTCAATCAAACGTCGATACAAAAGAGCGATCGCAACTGGGGCATAATAATGGCAAAAAATCGCGCTAGCAATACCTAACGGCGTTGCGATCAGAACCGATCCTGCTGTGACAAATAGCGTTCCCCATAACATTGGTAGCAAGTTAAACTCTGCGCTAGTTGGATGCCAGTCAGGGTCGTTGAAGAATCGATTTATACCTATTGTTCGCAGAATGGGCAAGGTTTCGCCAATTAGAAATAGCACGATTAAAAGCACAACCGTTGCTGCCAAAAGTGCCATTGCTTGCAATATCCATACTAGGATTGCTTCACTGCGCGACTGGGACAAAATATTGCTCCTTCACTATGTCCTGCACTTGCGAGGAACGGGCAAAATCAATAAAGTCTTTTTGCAACCCTGTTGGAGTTGTTTTTGTAACCAAATTGAGAGGGCGAGAAATGGGAAAAGTGCCTTTGCTAACGTTGGCGATGGAGGCTGTTACTCCTTCAACTGGCAGCAATTCGATCGGAGTTTGGTGAGTTGCCGCATATTCACCAGAACCTATAGACACGTAACCTATCGCGTGGGGATTTCCTGCTACTGTTTTGATGCCTTGCTCGTTATCACCAATTACTACATCAGCTTTGATATCTTTGGTTTTGATTTGGAAATGATCGGCAAATAGTTCTAGGGTAGAACGCCCTTCAGCTTTGTTAACTACTGTAATCGGAGCATCTGAACCGCCTACTTGTTTCCAGTTGTTAATTTTATCGGTGTAGATATCTACAATTTGCTTGTCAGTGAGTTTTTGAACTGGGTTTTTCTGATTGATTATTAATGAAATGCCATCTTTGGCAATAGTGTAAGCTTGCAGTTCTTTCTCGTTATCTTTGAGCGATCGCGATACCATGCCAATATCTGCTACTCCCTGACGAGCATCGGCAATTCCGCGTGAAGAACCACCTGTTTGCACGTCAATACGTACTCCCGAATGCTGAGACTCGTAGCGCTTTGCTATCTCAGAAACAAGCGGCGCTACAGTGCTAGAACCAGTTAAAACTAGCTTGCCTTGCAATTCATCATTTTGCTTGTTTGCCGCTTCTGGGGGCTTGCTACAAGATTGCAACAATAAGACAGTAGCTATACCAATAGAAAAAGGAGCCAAATTATGTAAGTTCTGCATTAGTCGTGAATATATAGTGTTTTTACTAAAAACCTGCTAAATGCGTCATGCAAATATGAGGCGACAACATCCCAGATCGATTATTCTGCCAGCATTGTTATCAAAAATGGCTGTTTCCAACTGATACAGCACCGCTTTACCATCTCGCGTCGCTCTAATAAAGCCCTCATCGCGCAGAACTTTTAAATGATGAGATAGCAAGCTCTGCTCCAATCCCAGGATTGTATTCATCTCGCCAACGTGCTTAGGTCCGCTCCACAGTAGTTCTAAAACCGCTAGACGTGTTGAGTCAGAGAGAATTTTTAGCTGATGGGCGCACGCGGATTGCGATCGCAAAATTTTAGCCATCTTTGCTTAATTGCTCAAATTTGGAATTGATATCAAATTATATTCATATCAATATCCATTCATTAACCGCTGCTTAACCTTTATTTAAACAATGGTTAACAAGTAATCCTGAGCAAGTAAGGATTACCCAATGAATTAGAGGTTCGCTTAGTGCAAGTTGCCTTTGCTAGCGAACAAGGAAGTTATGGCAATTTGGTGGTAATCCTCAAGGTGGTAATGCAAAACCGCTACGCGCAGTTGCAAAAGGAAGCCCTAGTTCTAGTCAAGCGCATCTGCATTTTGAACTGCGTTATGCATCTGGGCTAGGTTGGACGGCAGAAGATCCCGAAAAACAGTTCGCAAGTCAAAAGGCAAAATTTAGGGTGTTAATAGCATTGCACGAATAATACAAAAGTTTTTTGGTCGCAATTAAGCTTTTGAGCTTGACTTATTTTTCTGGTTCAAAGAGAACGCAGCAGTTAAAAACGGGGCAAAATTTAGCCTTGATGTTGGCAAGAGGAAGAAATACATTCTCAACCACCACAACTTAATAGTTTTTTGCAGAAGTTGACAACAAGTGGATGGTTGCGTATGTTATGAACAACCAATCATCAATTTAGAGCGCGAGATACGTGTCACCCTGCAAATTTGCAGCAAAATAGCGCTTGGAACAATACCGCTCAAGCGGATACTTGTAAATGAGACTTGGTCTAGCGACAAGAGTAGCAAACAGAGCAGAAGCGTTTAAGTACGAGCTAAAAGCCACTTGTGTTGTACGAGGAAGATATTATGGATTTTGATAAACGTCGCGCCTACTGGCGGGCAAACACTACATTAATTCGCAATCTTTTAATTGTTTGGGCAGTAGTATCGCTGGGATGTAGCATTTTACTGGTTCAGCCTTTGAATGCCCTTCACATTGGCAGTTTGCCGCTCGGCTTTTGGATGGCACAGCAAGGCGCAATTTTGACCTTTGTGGTGTTGATTTTCATCTATGCTATCTCGATGGATAAACTCGATCGCCGCAACGGGATGAAGTGAGGAAAAAGTATGTCAGTCGAACTTTGGACAATAATTATTGTTGGATTATCCTTTCTTCTCTACATTTACATTGGTTGGCGATCGCGCGTTCATGATAGTTCTGGCTTTTTCGTTGCAGGGCAAGGCGTTCCCTCGCTAGCAAATGGGGCAGCAACAGCCGCAGATTGGATGTCTGCGGCTTCTTTTATTTCGATGGCAGGACTAATCTCCTTTTTGGGCTACGACGGTTCTATCTACCTGATGGGATGGACTGGAGGGTACGTGCTGCTAGCCCTGCTCTTGGCTCCCTACCTGCGTAAATTTGGCAAATATACAGTGCCAGATTTTGTTGGCGATCGCTACTACTCTAACGTTGCTCGTTTGGTTGCTGTGGTCGCAGCAATCTTTATCTCTCTAACTTATGTTGCTGGACAAATGCGCGGTGTGGGAATTGTCTTTAGCCGCTTTCTCCAGGTAGACATCAATACAGGGGTAATTATTGGCATGGCGATTGTGGGATTTTTCGCTGTCATCGGCGGCATGAAAGGCATTACTTGGACGCAAGTAGCGCAGTATTGCATCTTAATTATTGCTTATTTGATCCCAGCGATCGCTCTAGCTTATATCCTTACAGGCAATCCAATTCCACAGCTAGCCTTTACCTTTAGCGATATTGGTGTCAAGCTCAATCAACTCCAAGTCGATCTAGGCTTTGCTGAATATACTCAACCCTTTGCCAACAAATCCATGTTGGACGTGCTATTTATCACGATCGCGTTGATGGTGGGAACAGCAGGTTTACCCCATGTAATCGTCCGCTTTTACACCGTACCTGATGTCCGTTCTGCGCGATATTCGGCTGGCTGGGCATTGCTGTTGATTGCAATTCTCTATACTACCGCTCCAGCCCTCTCCATGTTTGCTCGTTACAATCTGATTAACTCGCTGCACAATCAAACCATTACCAGCGTGCAGCAACTAGATTGGGTATCGAAGTGGGAAAATACTGGGCTACTGAAGTTTGATGACAAAAATGGCGATGGACGATTGCAGCTAACTCCCGAACAGGCAAGCAATGAAATTACTATCGATAACGATATTATTGTCCTGTCAACGCCAGAAGTTGCTAGGCTGGCTCCTTGGGTGATTGCTTTAGTTGCGGCTGGCGGACTAGCTGCTGCCTTATCTACGGCATCGGGCTTGCTGTTGGTAATTTCCAGTTCGATCGCCCATGATGTTTATTACCGCATCGTTAATCCTGGTGCATCCGAGCGTCGGCGAGTGTTTGTCGGACGCATTATGGTGGGTGTGGCAGTAGTAGTTGCTGGCTACTTTGGCGTTAACCCACCTGGATTTGTAGCGCAGGTAGTTGCTTTTGCTTTTGGTTTAGCAGCAGCTAGTTTCTTTCCAGCGATTCTGTTGGGAATTTTCGATAAACGTACCAACAAGGAAGGAGCAATTTCCGGTATGGTTGTCGGTCTTATCTTTACTCTCTTCTATATCATTGGGGTCAAGTTTGCGGGAATGCCTGCTTGGTTTTTTGGCGTATCTGCAGAGGGAATTGGCACGCTAGGGATGCTCCTCAACCTAAGCGTCACCTTCGTTGTATCGCGCCTGACTGCGCCCCCACCTGTGGAGATTCAAGAGATGGTCGAAGACTTGCGGATGCCAGCAGGAGAACTTGCCCCCACAGAGGCGGCTGGGCGGTTCTAATTGGGTTTTACTCGCTCTCGTGACAACTCCCGCCGTTAAGTCGGAGTATCGACTATAACGGCGGCTGCCAATCTCATGTTTTATGGGCTGGACATCCCCAAAGCTGGCTAAGTAGTAGGGTGCATTCTACAGAACGCACTCTACAAGAGTGGCGATCGCACTATCCTTACTTGTTTAGCACTACCAGTAGATAATATTTGCACTCAAACTTTTGCTTCTACTACCATCTGCACTCCTCTTGCAGGAGCAAAAATCACACCTCGGCGTTGAGGCTGTTCGGGCGATCGCTCAACTAGCGCTAGTCGATAACGAGCAAGCATTGTCGCTAAAACCAATTTCATCTCAAACAGGGCTAAGGCTTCCCCAATGCAACGCCGCACCCCGCCACCAAAAGGAAAAAATTCGTAAGCAGAAAACTGTCGTGCTAAAAAGCGTTCCGGCTTAAATAATTTCGGTTCTGGATATAGGTCTGGGCGCTGATGAGTTAAATAAATACAACCATATACTCTCATTCCAGGCTCTAGTTGATAACCCATGAGTTCTCCAGGTGCTTCAACGTCTCTAGGAACGGTGAGAATAGCAATGGGAGAGAGGCGTAAGGTTTCATGACAAACGGCTGTAAGATAAGGCAACTGGGCAAAAGTTGTGGGATCGGGCGAGTCTCCCAAGCCATGCAGTTCCATCAGCAGTTTCTCGCTTACCTGGGGATGATGACCAATCCAGTACAGCGCCCAAGCGATCGCGCTAGCAGTTGTTTCGTGACCTGCAATTAGTAACGTAATTAATTCATCGTGCAATTGGGCATCAGTCATGGGCTGACCCATTTCATCGCGGGCTGACATCAGTAAACTCAGGATGTCTGCACCCAGACAATTTTGCTGGCGGCGATCGCTAATTTCAGAGTATATAAGTTCGCCTATCTGTCGTTGCAGATGCCGAAAGTAGCCCCAAGGACTTCGTACTCCCCAATCTTTTTGCCAAGACGGGAAAAAGAGCAATCCACCCATCAAAGGAGATTTAAGTGCATTTGTCAAATCGAACATCAGTGACTTGAGACAACTAAACCGTTCTTCTTGCTCGACCCCAAAAACAACCCTTAGCATGACTGCTAAAGAAATTTGCTGTGCCAAACGATGTGCAGAAAAGGGAGTTTCAATCGCTTGCGAACTCATTGCTTTGTCTGTTAATTCACAGATTAATTGTCCGTAAGTTCGCATCCGTTCGCCATGAAACGGCGGCATTAACAGCCGACGTTCTCGACGATGGCGAGAACCTGCTAACGTAAAAATCGAGCGATCGCCAACTAGCGGTTGAAGCAGTTGATTAGGTGGGGCAATAAATTGCTTGGCTTCATTAGTAAAAATCTGCTGTAGCGCTTGGGGATTACTGACAAATAGAACAACAGAGCGATCGCCAATTACAGGAGCGTTAAAAATGTCTCCAGAGCGCTGTGCCGCAGATTCCAGGTAGGCGATCGCGTTTTGTGTATACTGAATTTTTTGCAACCATCGAGGTGCTGGTGAGCCATCGGGAAAGCGGGTTTTTACAGTCATAACTTGCAACTTCCAGCCAAATCTAATGTCCTTACTGCCAATAGGTTAGTTTGCTTGTACTCTCTTGCCGATCGATCTTTTGGACAGATGTTCTGCCATAGAAAATAGCACCAATAGCAGTGGCGTAAGCAAATAAGCTGTAAATAGCAGCAGGAATAGCCATATCAGGATTATTTAACAATCCAGCAGTAATAGCGATCGCCAGGGTAGCATTTTGAATTCCTACCTCGATGGCAATACAGATCCGTTGAGCAAAGTTTAACTTAAACAGCTTACCAAACCAAAATCCGATCGCCATTGAGATTGTATTAAGCAATACTACTCCAATTCCTACTTGAGCGATGAAAGTAGGTAGGCGGCTCCATTCGCGCATGATAATCGCCAAGATAATTAAAGCCAAAAACCCAATTGCCAGACGGTTCGCGGTTTTTTCTAGACGGCGGGCTAAGTCGGGAAACTTTTGCCGAATTAACATTCCCAGCACAATTGGCACTATAGCGATCGCGAAAATTTGCAACATGGTTTGTCCGACTAGCAGAGCGATCGCCGCATTTTGTCCTACGAAATATTGCAAAGACAGATTTGCAAATATGGGAATCGTAAATACAGTAATAGCGCTACTCAATGCCGTTAAAGTCACAGAAAGGGCGACATCTCCTTTTGCTAAATAAGTAATCATATTTGAAGAAGGTCCGCCAGGACAAAGAGCTAAGATTATTAACCCCACTGCAATTTCTGGTTGCATCGGCACGATCTCGGCGACAAGAAAGCCAACCATAGGGAGAAAAAGCAATTGACTAACTAGACCAATGGCAACTGCTTTAGGATAGCGAGTTACTCGTTGAAAGTCTTCTGGCATGAGGGTTAGTCCCATACCTAGCATCACGAGCGCTAGACCTATCGGTAAAAGAACAGAGGTAAAAAAGCTTGCTTGCATATAAGTTTATTTTTTCTGAGCTAAATGCATTCTCAATAGACTAGACTTGTTGCAAAAGTATGCGCTCTCCAGATTGTTGTCCAGTTATCGCCATCCGCCACCTGTAGGATTGAGCGAAAATCCACGCAGGCAAATTTAAATAGGAAGATGCCTGACGAACGCATCATCGCATTACTTTAATTGCAATCGAGTACAGCACCTCCAACTATATAATGAGACTCTTGAAAAAAAATTCCCAACTTCTTCGGGCGAAGGGTCGGAAATTGTTCGCAAAAGTTGGCTTCGTTGTCTGTGTTTTGCTTCTCAACTAACTAAATCAGCAGTAGGGTGCGTACTGCAGTACGCACCCTACAAGAGTAGCGATCGCCCTGACCTTTAGCAAAAAGCCTATCTATTGCCACATATCTGCACTAATTATTCTTTGTTCTGATTGTTGCATTTTGAGATGGGGTCTTAGTTTAGATACCAGTAGAATGATGGAAAATAGAGCAATTAGTTGTAACTATGTCAACAGAAATGCAAAAAGCAGCGATCGCTCAATACTACGCCAACCTATCTGCTATGAATAGAGAAGGCTGGTTAGAAATTTTAGCTGTTGATGCGGTAATTTACGACCCAGTTGGCAAGCCCCCCTTAAGAGTTCGAGAAGATTCACCCAAGTTTTTTGACTTGTTGGAGAAGTTCTACAAGCAATTTGCGATCGTCCAGGACTGTGTATTTATCATCGGTCAAGAAGCTGCGGTCAAATGGACAATGCAAGTTGTAGCCAAAAACGAGCGTACAGCTAAGACTGAGGGAATAAGTGTATTTGAATTTAACGAGCAGGGGAAAATTGCGAAAATTCAATCTTACTGGGACGAAGCTACAATTAAGGCGCAGTTAGCAGGGTAGCAAGTAGAAATCGCTTTGTAAATGTCAAATTCTGTTGCGTAGATAATTAATAGAAACATGGTAGAAAAAACAACGCGACGCAATTTTTTAATTACCAGTGTGGCTGTAGCTGGGGGTGTTGTGGGAGCAAGTAGCTTGCAAAAAGAAACTTCCAACGCTGCTAAATCAATCACAACAATCCCAGAGCGAGTGTTGGGACGCACAGGGGTCAAAGTTCCAATCTTAGGTCTAGGAGGTGCGGGTACGAAAACACCACTCGATAAGGAAGATAGAGAAGGTGATGCTTTAGCAATTATTCAAAGAGCCTTGGAACTTGGCATTCGCTATTTTGACACTGCCGCCAGCTATGGAACTAATGAGATTTATTTAGGAAAAGTGCTGCCAGCCCACCGCTCAAACATATTTTTAGCTAGTAAGACTTATGAAAAAGAGCGAGATGGTGCGTGGCGCGAATTAGAACGTTCTCTCAAACGCCTGAATACAGACTATCTCAACTTGTGGCAGTTACATAGTGTTGCCGTACCAGAACACGTAGAGACAATCTTTGGTGCTAATGGCGCAATTAAAGCTTTAGAAGAAGCGAAAGAGCAAAAAATTGTCCGGTATGTGGGAATTACAGGACACCACGAACCGGATGTCATAATTGAAGCTATGCGGCGCTATCCCTTCCATACAACCCTAATTCCGGTAAATGCCGCAGACAAACACCATCCACGACCGTACATTCCCTCAGTTTTACCATTAGCTCGGCAACAAAATGTAGGTGTAATTGCGATGAAAGTACCTGCTTACGGGAAGTTATTTCAATCTGATGGTTTGACAGGAATGCAGCAAGCAATGAGTTATGCATTATCTCAAAGTGGCGTGCATTGTTGCATAGTTTCTACAGACGACGTGCAGCAGTTAGAAGAAAATGTCCGAGTAGCTCGTGCTTTTGAGCAATTAAGCAATAATCAATTAGTCGCCATTGAAAACCGCACAGCCAAAATTTGGCAGGACAGCACATTCTATCGTGCTTGGGGCTAGTACGGTGATTGAGTAGAAACTAAATCTTGGGCGAGGATAGCAATGAAGAAATATCCCTGGCAAATAATCATGTATGGTTTACTGGGGATAAGCTGCCCTTCGGCACTGCTCACCTTCCGTCGGAGTGCATTCAAGCAAGTCGCGTTCGCGTCTAGCCCAAGAGAATGAGCCGCGAAGGGATTGGGGCTAGGGCTAGCTTTAGCCCGCAACCTAGTCGAACTCCACAATGGCACGCTCCGGACTCAAAGTGCTGGAGTTGGACAAAGTACAACCTTTGCAGCCAAAAGCTCGCCAAATTAGCGAAAAATCCTCTGTAAGACGGCAAACACAACTATTCCATTACGGTTCGCCCTAATTACTTAAACTCAGAATTTCCGTACATTAGAGCAAGAGTGAAGTAATTAACAAAGCCTTCCTAGCTAGATCCCTAAAAAGTCGACCGCACTTCCCCAGGTTCGGAAAACCACAATAGGAACAAATGGCTAGCCAAGCTCAGTATAGAAAATAGTACACAAGTCACGGTACTGAGTGCAATTTTAGTTTGTATTGATTCTGAAAATTTTAGTAGTTATAGGGAGCCAATAATCTCCAATGGCAAAAGTAGTTGGAATTGACTTAGGTACAACGAACTCCTGCGTAGCAGTAATGGAAGGTGGTAAGCCCACCGTAATCGCTAACGCTGAGGGTTTTCGGACAACGCCATCAGTCGTTGCCTTTGCAAAAAATGGCGATCGCTTGGTCGGTCAAATTGCCAAGCGTCAAGCGGTAATGAACCCAGAAAATACCTTCTATTCGGTCAAGCGTTTTATTGGGCGCAGATACGATGAGGTAACTCACGAAGCTACAGAAGTTTCTTACAAAGTAGTCCGCGATAGCAACGGCAACGTCAAGCTAGATTGTCCTGGTGCTGGCAAGCAATTTGCTCCCGAAGAAATCTCGGCGCAAGTATTGCGGAAGCTAGTAGAAGATGCCAGCAAATATTTAGGTGAAACTGTTACTCAAGCAGTAATTACCGTTCCTGCTTACTTCAACGACTCCCAGCGTCAAGCAACCAAAGATGCAGGTAAAATCGCTGGTGTGGAAGTATTGCGAATTATCAACGAACCTACAGCCGCTTCTTTGGCTTACGGTTTCGACAAAAAGAGCAACGAAACGATCTTAGTATTTGACCTTGGTGGCGGTACTTTTGACGTATCAGTTTTGGAAGTAGGTGACGGTGTATTTGAAGTATTAGCTACTTCTGGCGATACCCACTTAGGCGGTGACGACTTCGACAAAAAGATCGTTGATTACTTAGCTGACGAATTTAGACGGTCTGAAGGCATCGATCTTCGCAAAGATAGACAAGCTTTGCAGCGTCTAACTGAAGCTGCTGAGAAGGCAAAAATCGAGCTTTCTAGCGTTACTCAAGCGGAAATTAACCTTCCCTTCATTACCGCAACCCAGGACGGTCCTAAGCACCTGGATATGACGCTCACACGCGCTAAATTTGAAGAACTTTGTTCTGACCTCATCGATCGCTGTCGCATTCCTGTAGAAAATGCAATGCGTGACGCTAAATTGGACAAGAGCGCGATCAACGAAATCGTATTAGTTGGTGGTTCTACTCGGATTCCCGCAGTTCAAGACTTAGTTAAGCGGATTTTGGGCAAAGATCCTAACCAAACTGTGAACCCTGATGAAGTAGTAGCTGTAGGGGCTGCCATTCAAGCAGGCGTACTAGCTGGTGACGTTACAGGTATCTTGCTTTTAGACGTAAGCCCGCTATCTTTGGGTGTAGAAACCTTGGGCGGCGTAATGACCAAAATCATTCCTCGCAACACCACAATTCCCACCAAGAAGTCGGAAGTATTTTCTACAGCAGTTGACGGGCAAAGCAACGTAGAAATTCACGTTCTCCAAGGCGAACGGGAAATGTCTAATGACAACAAGAGCTTGGGTACTTTCCGCTTAGATGGTATTCCTCCAGCACCGCGCGGCGTACCGCAGATCGAGGTTATCTTTGACATCGATGCTAACGGGATTCTTAACGTTACCGCTAAAGATAAAGGCAGCGGTAAAGAGCAATCGATCAGCATCACAGGTGCTTCTACTCTAGACAAGTCTGAAGTCGAGCGCATGGTCAACCAAGCCGAACAAAATGCTTCAACTGATAAAGAACGCCGCGAGAAAATCGATCGCAAAAACCAAGCAGATTCGCTAGCTTACCAAGCTGAAAAGCAAATGACTGACTTGGGCGACAAAGTACCTGCAGGCGAGAAAACTAAAGTAGAAGGGTTAGTTAAGGATCTGCGCGATGCGATTTCTCAAGATAACGATGACCGGATCAAGACTTTGATGCCCGAACTACAACAAACTCTTTACAGCATCGGTGCTAACTTGTATCAGCAAGGTGGTGGTGGTGCAGCCCCAGGCGGTCCTAGCGACGATGGTGGCGGTTCTACATCTACTCCTGGTGGCGATGATGTGATTGACGCTGATTTTACTGAATCGAAGTAAGTCAAATTAGTTGTTACTTAAGCAAAGGAGGTGCGATCGCATCTCCTTTTTTGTTAAGCTCAAAAACATTGCAGGGTGCGTTGCATTGCAACGCACCCTACCACTCTAGTTACTGTTCCTAGGGGCAACTAAATCTATTAAATTGCTATTTAATAAAGGGTGTAAATCTGCTTTTTTCGCACTGGTAAGTTGCAGCGTACATTCAGAGGTGCCAAACTCTTGTCTTAAATGCGCCTCTAGCTTTTCCACTAAGCGATCGCGCCCTGTATCGCTGTTAACTGTCAAACGAGCCGCGAGCGCTATTTTATTGGTGCTAATTGTCCAAATATTCAACTTATCTACACTCTCAACGCCGTTAAAAGATGTCAAAGCAGCTTCCACCTCTACGGGATCGATCCAGCTAGGTGCGTACTCCATCAAAATTTCCCAACTTTGTTGCACTATAGGCAAAGCACTGTAAATGACAAAACAGGCAATTAACAACGCGATCGCCCCATCTACCCACATCCAACCCCAAAGGTATATTACTAAAGCAGCGAGCATCGCCCCTACCGAACTTGCTGCATCTGCTACCATGTGCAGAAAAACTCCCCGTACATTCAAATCGTGATGGCTGTGTTCGTGTAATAGAGCAATGTTGATGCCATTGATAACCAAACCAACTGTAGATACAATCAGCATTGGTAGCCCCATAACTGGTTCTGGCGACTTCAGGTGAGTTAGAGCTTCCCAACCGATAAATGTAGCGATCGCTATTAAAGCAATACTATTTGCTAAAGCTGCTAATATTTCTACTCGCTGATGCCCGAAAGTTGCTTTTTTATCGGCAGGTTGAGTAGCAAAATGCGTGGCTAATAGTGTTAGTCCTAAAGCGCTTAGATCGGCTAGTATATGCCCCGCCTCTGCTTGCAAGGCTAAACTACCGCTCCACAACCCAGTAACTAATTCAGCAACGAAGAAACTGCCTAACATTACTAAAGACAGCCATAATCGGCGCGTTTTTTGCTGGTTAGATGTGGAGGATGACTCGCAACAAGCTTGCCCAACTGCGGCGCGACGACTGAGAACTTGTTTTACCGAAAGCGCCATTTGTATTAACTGCTCATGTATAAGTCAAAGCCTGAGTTTACCTAATTAGTCAACTTTAAAGAAAATCATCTTCAACTAGCAAAAGCGATCGCTTGCAAGAGCAATTTGAATGCATTGCTCATCTGCGTTTATCTGCGTGCATCTGCGTTCCTCAAAGGTTAATCTTCGCCACTCAAGAATAAAAGTGTCAATATTTTAATTAGAAGATATTAAAACTTCTATGTCAGAACTACCCCTATCTATCGCTCAACATTACCACGATCGCACTAAATACGACCCAGACACGATCGCCTCGAAAAGCCAGGGGTTAGATTGGGATAATCAACCTGTGCCGTTTAAAGACTACAAACTTGGCACTACTTTTGACTTAAAGCAGTATTTTCAAGTAGAATCCGAAACTTTTGCCGATGAAAGTGCAACTTTGTGGTGGCGGCGCTTATCGCGCTTGCTATTGAGCAGTTATGGCTTGACGGCGAGAATTGCTACGATGACGGAAACGCCGACTTACTTACGGGCTGCACCTTCTGCTGGAGGCTTGTATCCTGCGGAAGTATATCTAATTTCTCGCGGTACGCCTTTTCTTAGCCCTGGATTGTACAACTACCAACCGCAAACTCACTCTTTATTGCAGTTTTGGGAGAGCGAAGTCTGGCAAAGTTTGCAATCGGCTTGTTTTTGGCATCCTATTTTAGAAAATACGCAATTAGCAATTGTTATCTCTGCTGTATTCTATCGTTCGGCTTGGCGCTACCAGGATCGAGCTTATCGACGGATATTTTTAGATACAGGACATTTGTTAGGCAATATCGAACTAGCTAGCGCTCTGAATGATTTTCGCCCGCACTTAATCGGCGGCTTTCAAGATGAAGCTTTAAATCGCCTACTGTATCTAGATGCTAAAACCGAAGGAGCAATTGCTGTAATTGGGCTAGCAGATTTATTAGATATCAAACAAAATTTGCCCACAGGTTTAACTGCATTGCCTTCTGCTATCTGCACCGATTTTCGTGCTGATGTTCCTGACGGGCAGTTATTAAACTATTTTCACCAGGCTACACAAATAGACGAAGAAATTACTAGAAGTCGCCAAAAAATTGACTTGCTACCTAAAAGCGATAAATATAATTTTCCCTTTTGCCTTAAGGTTCCGACAAGTACACTACCCATAGATTGGGGTGCAAACTTAGAAGGCTTAGAAAATACTATCTTCAAGCGCCGATCTACTCGCGCTTACACGGGCGAAAATTTAACTTTAAGCGAACTTAAAGCATTACTCGATTTTACCTACCAACCCCACCACTACATCGAGCAAAATCTAGATAAAACTCCCGATTACTTCGATCTCAACTTAATTGAGACATTTATCGCTGTTTCTGGGGTAGATGGGTTGGAAGAAGGTTGTTATTATTACGCCCCCAAAGCACAGGAATTAAGACAAATTCGGTTCAAAAACTTTCGCCGCGAGTTACACTTTCTCTGTTTGGGGCAGAATTTGGGACGCGATGCAGCCGCAGTGCTATTTCATACCGCCGATCTCAAAACTGCTATAGCCCAATATGGCGATCGCGTTTATCGCTATCTGCACATGGATGCAGGACATTTGGGACAAAGGTTAAATTTGGCTGCCATTTACCTGAATTTGGGTGTAAGTGGCATTGCTGGTTTCTTTGACGACCGCGTTAACGAAGTGTTAGGCATCCCTGTTGATGAGGCTGCACTTTACATTACTACTTTAGGACGGGCGAGATAATTAAGTATTCAAACTGCCCAATTCCTCCTAAATGTTGGGGTTTTGCGGCGGGGTTACTGAGTCAGCTAAATCTTCTAATTGCATTCTCTGCTCCATTTGGCGCAGAAAGTACCCTGTCATCATTGCTGAAGCTAAAAGCCCTGCTAGGTTGTCTCTATCAGTAGTAATCTTGACGTTAAAACTTTCTGAGGGCAACATTCCCACTAACCCTTGAACGTTGTGAGAAATAATTTGCTTAATTTCTGGGCTAGCAGATTTGGCAACGTGAGATAAAATTTCGGGGGATTGATTTTGAAGATACTGCAATAGTGGATTGATGCGATCTTCTTGGGCGTTGTCACTTAGAAAGTCAGAAGGAAAAACCATAAGCAGATGTGTCTGGCTAATTTGTAGATTTCTAATGTGACCTATCCTGACCCAAAACAGCAACCTTTCTTTACAAAGGATGTTTTCTCAGTGCCAACAAAATAATTAATGTGACTTACTCAAGTCTTTGAGTTGACAGGATAGAGTCATGCTTTTTCATCAAGCGTAACTAAATTATATCAACTATTACAATTTAGCAATGTATAATTTTTTGCTAATTTTACTCAAACAGGCTCGGTTGCGTAGAGCGGCACAGTAGTATCTAACTCTAATTGTTCGCAAGCTGGCAGTAATTGGGGTAACTGTTCCATCTGAAAATACTGATAGAATTTCGGCGTTACCGAGAGCATAAAAGAGCGGCAATCAGCTTGGCGGCGTTTGCGGATAAATCCCTGTTCGACGAGTTCTTGAACGTGCTGATAAGCCCCTGAACCGCGCAATTCAATTAAATCTGTTTGGGTGATAGGAGTATTTAGCGCGATCGCGGCTAAAGTCCGCAATGCACCTACGCCCAATTCTACAGGAATAATAGAATGGACTAATTCTTGAAAGTTAGAGCGCAGTTGTAGGCTGTAGCCAGAATTTGTTTCTACGACTTCTAGAGCGCTATCGCGGTGGGCAAAGTCGTCGATGAGTTCGATTAACCCTTCTTCAACACAAGAGCGATCGCAAGCTGCATATTCAGCGATTTCGGCGATCGTCAACGGCTGACCTTTTAAGTAAAGGATGGCTTCAATTTTGCTTGCTAAACGGGTCATTTAAATTTTGCAGGAAAGAAGTATGAAAATACTATATCTACAAGCACATAGATTTTGCTGTTTCCATACTTCTTACTTCAGCTTTTATTTATGCAGCTTGAGGTTCTACTAAGTTTTCTAAGCCATCTACAACCTTAGCTGACTCAATTTTGTCGCCTGCTTTTAGCTCTTCCAAAACTTCTTTACCTTCGGTAACATAACCAAACACCGAGTAACGACCATCTAATAAATTTCGTCCTGCAGGGGTTAGTTCTGGTTCAAATAAAAAGAAGAAAAATTGCGATGAACCGCCATTGGGTTCGCTTTCTGGTCTAGCCATCGCTACTGTACCAAAAGCAGAAAAAGGCAATACTACTTGATCGCGATAACGTCCAGCATCTTCGAGGGTGATGCCATAAGTTGGTACTTTATCGTTCTCGGCTAGCACTTCTAAAGGTACAGCGCGGTATTTGCCAGTATCAGGGTCGATAAAACCTTGTTCTTTACCTGGCGGATCTCCTGCTTGCAAAACGTAGGAGTCTTCGGCGCGGATAAATTCTAAGCCGTTGTAAAAACCTCGCTGCACTAAGTCTACAAAGTTTCCGGCTGTAACTGGAGCGCTATAACCATCGACAACAATTTTTAAATCGCCTTTATTAGTTGTCATGGCAACTGTGGCACGACCTTTAAGCTGAGGCAAATTGCTGTACTCGGCTGGAACTTCAAAGGGAAATCCTTCTACCATTAGGCTTTCTAACTGTCCTACTACATCGAGTAGTTGCGCCCTACCTTCCCAAATTTGGTTTTTTTCTTTAGCTTCAACAGCAGGTTCGAGAGTTTCTAAACCTGCTTGCAAGCGATCTATTAAGGCGATCGCTTCAGGTTTACGATCTTCAGGGATGCTTGCCAAAATTTTGTCAGCGCGATTGTTAGCGATTTTGCTAGCTTTACTCAAGTCGCTAGAAATTGCTCGCCAACGACGATTTGCCCGTAGTTGATTGGCAATATCTTCCAAACTTGCTTGCAGTTCGCGTACGGTGGGGTTTTCAATTGGCAGCGAGTAGCGCAGTAATGCTTTGCCGTCGGTGATTGCATTGCCAGCAGGCAGGGCTGCCATACTAGGGGAAGTCCAGCAGATCGCGCTAGTTCCTAAAAATAGAATTACAAGCAGCGTTGTTATCAAGCTGGTCTGGAGCCAGCGTTTCCACAATTTTGTCATCGGATCGCTTATTAAATGCGGCATCAGTGCCAGTTTACAGCACTGTTAACTGTTGATTGAACATTATTTACCGATCGTATTGCCACATAACCAAAAACGCATCATCCCGCCAGCCGTAGAGACGTAGCACTGCTACGTCTCTACATACCCCAATACCCCTTGTCCCCTTCAGGCGGTACAATTAAATGCCGATTGCCTTACACAAATTACATAAACGTTAATTGCCACATGATTTCTAGTAATGACTTTCGCCCTGGGGTAACGATTGTATTAGATGGTTCGGTTTGGCGGGTAGTAGAATTTCTCCACGTCAAGCCTGGAAAGGGTTCTGCTTTCGTGCGTACGAAGCTGAAAAATGCTCAAAATGGTAGCGTTGTCGAACGTACATTTCGGGCAGGGGAAACTGTACCTCAAGCTAACTTAGAAAAAAGCACGATGCAGCATACCTATAAGGATGCTGACGATTACGTGTTTATGGATATGGAAACGTACGAAGAAAGCCGCCTCAGCGCTAATCAAATTGGCGATCGCGTTAAGTATCTTAAAGATGGCATGGAAGTCAATGTCGTACGTTGGGACGAGCAAGTAATTGAGGTAGAATTGCCCAATTCTGTAGTTTTGGAAGTAACGCAAACTGACCCTGGCGTGAAAGGCGATACTGCTACTGGCGGCACTAAACCAGCTACTTTGGAAACTGGGGCGATGGTTATGGTTCCCTTATTTATTACGACTGGGGAGAGAATTAAAATTGATACCCGTAACGACTCCTATCAGGGTCGAGAATAAATTCTACGCGATCGCTTTGAGCATTCAACGTCAGCTAACTTTAGATTTTAAATTGGTTTATTTCCACATTTTCAATCCGCGTTTAGACTCGCTGAAGTGCAAAAAGTGCAAAAAGTGCCCATTGCTAAATAAATCAGGTCATTTGCTGTGCCACTCGACTTTAACGAAATACGTCAACTTATAGTTACGATCTCTCAAACTGATATTGTCGAACTTAGTCTCAAAAGCGACGATTTTGAGCTAACTGTACGCAAAGGTATTAGTGGGGGCGATCGCTTAGTATCTGAGAGCGGAGCCAATTCTAGTAGTATCGATGTAGGATTGCCTGCCAGTACGACAATTCCCGCCACCACAGACATCGGACGAGTTAACCGTCAGGGAGATGCTTTAACTACTCCTGCTAGCAACCAAGCGCCTGCTAATACGCCACTCGATCCCAAATTGTTAGAGGTAATTTCACCAATGGTAGGCACATTTTATCGCGCTCCGGCTCCAGGAGAATCAGCTTTTGTTGAAGTTGGCGATCGCATTCGTCTCGGTCAAACTGTGTGTATTATTGAGGCAATGAAGCTGATGAATGAGATTGAAACTGAAGTCTCTGGGCAGGTTGTAGATATCCTAGTCGAAAACGGCGAACCTGTAGAATACGGGCAGCCATTAATGCGAATTAATCCTAATTAATAATTACTAAGTTTTAAATTAACAATTAATTAACGATTAATTGCTAGAATTTTGGATCAGTGACTTTCTGGGTGATCTAATGAAATCAGCAATGTCTGTACCATCAGAAGTTGTGCAACAAGTAGCTGAATACTTCAGCCTACTCAGCGAACCGATGCGCTTGCGTCTTTTGACTCTACTTCGAGATCGCGAAAAATGCGTCCAAGAGTTGGTAGAAGCAACGCAAACAAGTCAGGCAAACGTTTCCAAGCACCTAAAAATCATGTGGCAAGCAGGTATCCTCAGTCGTCGAAGCGAAGGAACTTCGGCTTACTACCGCGTAGAAGACGACATGATTTTTGAGCTATGCAACCAAGTATGCGATCGCCTAGCCAATCGCATCGAACAGCAAGCTCATCAGTTTCGCGTAATCAACGGCAAGCGGCAAGATGCAAGGATCGGCAGGCACGCACGCGGCTTACCGCTACCCTAAACTAGAGTGTAAAGTTTTCCTGAAAACTTTGGCGCGTCATCGGCTGACTTACTTCTAAGCCTTCACCGCCTAACACTTCTAACGGTTTGCCCTCCACTTCGATCCACACATTCGCATTTGCATCTAATGTTGTGGCAGTGTATATAACTTGTGCCAAACGACCGCTCATTGAGGCACTGCCACCTCCTGTCGTAAATTCTGGCGACAGATCGACGTGTATGCCGTCTTCTTTTACTTCTAAACTGCGGAGTTTTGTCCCTGCGGGAATAGTGCTGCTAACTTTAGCATCTGCAGAACCCGCAAGTAAGCCTTGAAAAGCTGCCTCTAGTACAGCATTGGGCTGTTTCGTATTTACTTCTATCGGCTTAGGGACGAGTTCTAGGTTTGTACCTGTGTCTCTAAGTAAATAAATTTGCGCCGTCGTCGATTGCGCTGCCTGGGACGGTGTTGGCTGCTGAACTACGTTAGGAACTGTAGTCGACGGGTTAGTTGGCGGATTGGTAGCATGAAACCCCCACCAAGCTGCGCCACCGCCTGCTGCTACAGCCGCGATGATGGCAGCAGCGATCGCACCATTAGGAAGGCGGTTAACTCTTTGTTCTCGTGTCATGGAAAACTCCTAAATATTGGTTAAAAAGAGCTTTAATGGGCGAACAGCGAACAGCTTTGGCAAATTGCTGGAAGATTTAACTGGTCACTGGTCACTGGTTACTGGTCACTGAAACAGAGGGGTCTACTCGCAAGAAAGCAGCAATTTCTATTTGATCTGGACTAATTTGCAATTTGAGAATTCTGGCTGTGATGCCGTAGGCTTCTAAATTAGCAAGATTGAGTTGCGTGCCTAAGTTATTGGCGATCGCGCGAACTAGCTGCTGTGGGACTTCCTCCTGATTGACATATATTACTGGCTCCAATAGTTGAATTTGTTTGCTGGCTATTAAGTTTATGCCTGTCTCTACCCTAATTGCTAGTTTGGTATTAGCTTCTGTCAATTCTACCTGGAAGCGCAGGCGATTATTTGCCAACAATTCTAGGCGAGGATTGACTAGGTTGTACGCAGGCGGTGCTTGCCTTGATTGCGGTTTGAGGAAATTAATACTCAAACTACCCAATTTAGCCGCAATCTGGGGCGATCGCAAGGCTCGATTGATATCTTGCTGCTGCACGACCAGACGCACACCAGCTTGCAAAGGTTGCTCTAGTTGTAGCTGTTTTTGCGGGCGGAGATTAATGTCAATCGGATCGCTTTCTAATTCCAACACAGCTAGGCGCAAACTTGGCTGTTTTAGCTCTAAACCTCTGCCTGCTATGCGTATGCGTTGAACTTTGCCATTGAGTAGTTGGTGAGTAGGAGCATTGTCAAGGCGCACTTGCAGCTTGTCTGCGCGGGCAAATTGCGATCGCACTGCTTTGGCAGCCGCAGTTTCGACAACTAAGCCAGCAGGCGATATTATCCCCAACCAGCTAGATAGGAAAATAGTCAAAAATTCCACGTTTAAAGGTTCACGCTTAACTAATATGCTTCTTTATTGTCCAATTTGCTGCTAGCGCGTCCAGCCTGATGACTTAATAAAGTCAAAATATTGAAAAAACAACGTGTATTGAAACGATCTGCCCAATGTTCTGCAGGTACTTGCCAAGGATCTCTACCTAACAAATCCGTTATTAATTGGCGATCGCTTGCCTTAGTTGTTTCCCATATTTGCCGAACCGTCGGGCTGTGCAGCACGTACCAACCCATGTTGGGCCAAGAACCCTGTGTGGCTAAACCTTCGGCATTTGACGGTGGTGGCGATTGCAGGCGCTTGACTTTATTGATTGCTGCCTTTAATAGTTGTTCGGATTTGCTAGCACCAGGTCGCCAGCCATAGTTAGCATCAACAATTCCTTCACCACCAATTCTTGCCGATACTAAACTCCACAAACTAGCATTTAGTTTCCACTTGACAGGGGTTTGACTGTAACACTCGGCGATCGCTATATCTGCCATAAAAGTATCGTAAGGAAAGCAGTTAAACAGCAAAGGAAAAGACAAACCAGCAGCATAACACATAGGACGATTGCGTTTGTCTTCTACTTGCAAGCGTTCGAGGTCGTTACGGAAATATACAGGAACATCGCCAAACCACTCGTGCAAGCGCTGGCGGATTGATTCGCCATACATTGGCGGTAGCGCATGATTGTAAGACATAGGCGGGTCTATAAAACCGCCATTCCATTTAGAACCAAACGTCATCCAAGGTAAATGCTGTCCTAAAAACTTGGCACTACGTCGCTCTAAATTAGCAAATTTAAATAAAAAATCAGTAGAACAAGCACTTAATACCGTATTGGCTGCCAATTTGCCACATACTACCTCTCTAGTTCCCAAAAAGTGATTGTCAAAGGCAGACCACATACCCCCAGAATACTTTGCCCCCAAATGCAGCCACCGAGGATAGTAGTCTTCATCCCTAGGAAAACCTATGTATTCAACTCCTGCTTGCTGACATAACTGCTGTGCTGCGGCTGATTCTTGGTTGGGAGTGTCGTACAAATTTAACCCAGATAAGCGATCGCGTTCGGCACTGGCAAACAAAATTACTCTAGAATCTAAACCACCACTGGTATAGCTAACAGTTGGTTGCAACCGAGGCAAAGTCCGGATATAAATGCTGTGGCTGACAGCAGCAGTTAATTGTTCGGCAGCTTGGGAGAGATTGGCAAAAAAACCTGCTTGAAACGGTTGCCAGTATTCGCGGCGCTGAAAAGTTTGTTGCTGTAAATCCCACTGGCAATGAGTAGCTACGCCAGCATATTTAATTTCCTGATAATAGGTGTGGGGGGGCGTTGCTTTACCCTGCCACAGAAATTCCGCCATTGAAACATAGTCCCATGATGTCTCTGTCGCTGGATCGTCAGCGATCGCATCGGGAAAACTAGCAATTACACAGTTATTAACTTGCTCTGGCTGATAGAGAAAAACTGGATAATAACCGAACCTATCTGTCAAAAGATGAACTTGCTGGTTTCTAGGGTCCCAAATTAAAACCACAGCAGCACCATTGAGGGATTTTTCGATACCTGCAACGCCCGATCGCAAATAATTATCTAATAGTAAGCGGTTGCTTAACCCACCTTCGTAACGGTCTAATTTAGTTGCTTTTTGCCACTCTGGTTCGTCCCAGGCGATCCGCCCTCCACAAATAACTCTTACGCCTGTTTGTAAGTCTAAAGCAGGTGCAAATAATTCCAGATTATTCTGACTAACCCAACTACAACCAAAGCCATGTTCATTGACTATCTGAATTTCTTCGTCAAAGAACTGCAACTGTTTTGCTGCTACTTTGAGGTAAGAACTATCGCGATCGCCAATTATTGCGTACAGACCAGCCATTTCTTCCTATTGAGTGGTAGCGAGGGTTTCCAGCATTAGTAAAGATATATTTTTGTTAGGTTTTAAATTAAACTTACGTATAATTGCGATCTTTATTTTACTAACTACTGTTGTAATTAACACATCCTATAGGCATAGTTAAGGAACTTGCAGGGCAAAAAAGTTGGGATGAGGTAAAGCTTAAAAAGATAAATACCCAAATTGACAAAAGTCACAAAATTGTCAGTTAGTTGTCACAGCGCTGTCACACTTAATGCTTATAGTTTAATTACGAGCATTAATTGCTCCTCACACCACAATTTGACGGCAATGCCCTCCTAATTATAGTAAAGGAGGGCATTTTCATTAAGTGACCGAGCATTTTGCCCTCCCTAACGGAAGGGATTACTGCTAAATTTTGCCAGAAACTCTTATTTTGTTACTAATTCAGGTTGTGGTGGTACTTCTTCAATTGGCAGTCCTAGCGTAGATTTGTACAGTTTTACGTACTCCTCGGCAGAAGATTCCCAGCTAAAGTTCTGCTGCATTCCACGTTGCTGCAATGCCTGCCATTGAGGTTTGTAGTGGAACCCTTCCCAAGCACGTACCATGCAAGTATATAAATCTAATGGTTCGTAGCGATCGAAGCAGTAGCCCGTACCTGCATTATGGATCGGATCGTGATGAGATACAGTATCTACCAATCCACCAGTGCGCCGGACAATTGGCACGCAGCCGTAACGCAAAGCTAGCATTTGACTAATACCGCAAGGTTCAAAACGACTAGGCATTAAGAAAGCATCGCTACCCGCGTAGATCCTTCTTGCGATCGCATCGCTATATAGTAAGTATGTCGCCATGCGTCCAGGATAGCGCGAGGCAAGTTGCCATAATTGAGTTTCGTAGTAGCGGTCGCCTGTTCCTAATAACACGAATTGAGCATCAGTATAAGCCAAGAACCGATCTAAAGTTTGCAATACGAGATCGATGCCTTTTTGTTCGACTACGCGCGTTACCATCCCCACCAAAAAGCGATCGCTATTTAGTTCTAAGCCTACTTCTTCTTGTAGGGCAATTTTATTTGCCTTGCGTTTATCTAAAGTATCGGCATTATAAGTTTGCGCGATGTACTTATCGTCAGCCGGATTGTAAACTTCAGTATCGATGCCATTGACAATCCCCGATAGCTTGCCGCTAATAAAAGACATTAAGCCTTCTAGCTTCTCGCCATACTCAAGCGTTTGAATTTGCTGGGCGTAAGTAGGCGAAACAGTATTGACGCGATCGGCAAACTGTACCGCTGCCGCCATTGTATTATGCCCTTGCATATACCAAGGACACCAAGTAATTTTTTCGAGGAACCAGCGCCAAGGACCTTGATAAGCAAGATTATGAATTGTAAAAACAGTAGTAATGTCCGGTGATTGATTCATCCATACTGGAATCATGCCCGTGTGCCAGTCGTGACAGTGAATAATTTCTGGTTTCCAATAATTCCAGCAAAATTCCGCCGCACCGTTGGCAAACAACGTAAACCGCCAGTCTTCATCATCTCCAGAATAAATCCGCCGAGGTGAAAAAGCCGGATGAGCAAATAAATATAAGGGAACGTCTGTTCCAGGCAAGACAGATTCGCAAACAGCAAAAGACTGGAACATGGCATATCCGTACCAGACTGGTTCTAGCGGAATATGCATTTTTTCCGACAAAAAACCGTAATAAGGCATGAATATCCGAACATCATGCCCCATTGCTCTTAATATCTTTGGTAAAGCCCCGACTACATCTCCCATCCCGCCTACTTTGGCGATGGGTGCGGCTTCGGCAGCAACAAATAAAATTCGCATCTTGATTTTGGCGTTTGCAACTGAAGGATGAAAGAAAAAAAGATGCAGGCAACATAACTTGCATCTTTACTCCCTTGCTTCGGTCATCATATTTTGATTTGACCGTTTTTGATAGAAGGCAGAAAATAACAGGTCTTGAAGTATTTTTGATTACCGTTTCATTAGCTGCGTTGAACAGCCTCAAATATTGCTGCTAGAATTTCTTGCGCTCCTTGCGATCGCATTTTCTCGGCTAGTTCGATGCCAATATTTTCGGCATCGTCAGTTTTACCTGTAACTGTATCTTTAACGATCTGTTGCCCGTCAACGCTAGCTACTATGCCTGTTAGCGTCAAATTATCGCCATCTAGGACAGTATTAACGCCGATTGGAACTTGGCAGCCGCCTTCGAGTGCGCGTAAAAAAGCCCGTTCGGCTAAAGCGCGATCGCGTGTTGGTACGTGTTCGATCGCTTTGAGTAATGACAGTACCTCAGTATCGTCAGTACGACATTCTATTCCTAAAGCCCCTTGTCCGACAGCGTGCAGGGAAATTTCTGGGGGCAAAACTTGGTGGATGCGATCGCCCATTCCCAATCTCTGCAATCCTGCTACAGCAAGAATAATGGCATCAAATTCGCCAGAATCTAGTTTTTCTAGGCGAGTAATCAGATTGCCGCGAATATCTTTAAATGTCAAATGCGGAAAATGGTGACGCAACTGCGCTAATCTTCGCAAGGAAGATGTGCCAACGATAGCGCCAGGTGGCAAAGTATCGATCTGTTTACCAGAGTGCTTTTCGTGTACTACCAAAGCATCGGCAGGATTTTCGCGTTCGGTTACAACACCCAACATTAAGCCATTGGGTAAGTTTGTCGGCAAATCTTTGAGAGAATGTACGGCAAAATCAATTTCTTGTTGCAGCATTCCTACTTCGAGTTCTTTGGTAAATAAACCTTTGTCGCCAATTTTGGCTAAGGCAACATCCAAAATTTTGTCGCCTTGAGTGGACATGGTATATACTTCAAACGTGCGATCGGGAAATGCTTTTTGCAGTTGTTCTTGCACCCAGTAAGTTTGCACCAAAGCTAGCTGACTTTTGCGCGAACCAATCCGAATTGTGCGAGGAGGACTAGAAACAGTAGAAGACATATTAATAGCAGCTTTTAAAAAAATTCGCTCTCGATCTAGACTACCGCAGCGATCGCATTTCACGCGGAATCTCTATTTTAGGTTTTTTTAAGCAACTTAATTATCTAAGCTCTACAATTTTGCCGTAGATTAGCTCTAACTCAATCTCAAAGTTAGAGCTAGTAAGTTTTTGATTTAACCGTAGGTGAAGTAATCAGTATTATTAAGGCTGATAGTATCAGGAGCAATATTTTGTAAAATGGCAATTAATTCGTTTGTGCCGCCATTATCTAGATATATTGCTGTTCCTGACGGTAAATTGCTAGGCGATGCGCCCAATGAGTAGTTAAATCCGGCTGCTAGCGAAATAGAATCTTCATTGGTATTAAAGTCAGTAATTAATGCGTAGTCAGATGTAGAGCCTGAATCGTAATAAACATTTACGCCACTACGCGCCGAACCGCCCCACAGTTCAAAGGTATCTCTACCTATACCGCCCGTCAAAATATCGAAGTCTCCATCACCGAAGCTTTGCGGACTGGTAGAGTCATCGTACGCAAATCCTGCACCATTAATTACATCGTCGCCAGCACCACCAACTAAAATATCGTTGCCCGTATATCCATACAAGCTATCGCTACCATTACCACCATACAAGCGATCGCTACCTGCCTGACCGAACAAGCTATCGTTGCCATCTTGTCCGTAGATGCGATCGTTACCTCCACCACCAAAGGCATAATCATTTCCAGCTGCTGCAAATATGCGATCGCTAGTTACATCGCCAAATAAAAAGTCAATATTAGCTGTGCCTTGAATATCCATGCTGGTAGATCCCAAAAATCGTTGATTTCACTGTTGTATTTTTTTGTCGCTTGTCCTATGGGAGCAACGACAACCAACAACCATAATCGCTGACTTTGCCGAGTGACTAGGGAGATTCTACTAAAGAAAAAAGTAACAAAAGTAGCAAAACATTTAATTATCTTAGATAAAATATGGTGCTAATTCCAGCGATCGCAATTATTGCCCCATAAATCGCTCTTTGGCTCAGTTTTTCGCCACTCCAAGCCGCGATCGGCAGGACAAATAAGGGGGCAGTATTAGTCAGCGTTAGGGCAATACCTACAGCCGTAAATTTAATGGCGCTTTGTTGCAACCAGATACCTAAATAAGTGCCAGCAAAAGCCGCAAAGCTTAATCCAGCAAGGAATGAAAAAGAAAAAGGCTTAGGCGCAAAGTTATTTGCAGGTCTTTTCAGTAATATCCACAATACTAAACTTAGCACTCCAGCAATTATCCGTAACAGCGCCGCCCATAACGGGGAAATACTGGTATCAACAAGCGCAGCCCTAGCTAAAACCCCACCAATTGCTAAAGCAAAAGCAGCGATCGCTCCGTAGATAATTCCGGCTTTTAAACGTAAGGGGTAATTGGCGATGTCACTGACTCTTTCGGTAACTACCCAAGCAACACCAAGCACAGTTAATATAATCCCCAGCCAAGCACCAGCACTGGGCGATTCCTGGAGAAAAATTAGGGCAATAATTGCTGTTATCGGCGGTGCTAAAGTTTCCATTAGTAAAGCACGACGCGCTCCCAAGCAGTTGAGGGCGGCAAAAAATGCTGTATCGCCAAGTCCAATGCCTACAGCACCGCTCAGTAGTAATAAGCAGAGGTTGTTAGTAGAGATTTCGGGCAGTAGTTCGCCGCGTACTAATAAAGTAACGATAATTAGCGCGATCGCGATCGCACCTTTGAGTAAGTTGAGATAGAGAGGCGCGATTTGCTGCCCTAGTCTACCGTAAATTGCTGAAGAGATTGCCCACAAGCAAGCCGCACCGAGAGCAGCACTTTCTCCACGAAAATTTGTTAAGAGGGCGATCGCCTCAATTTTTGGTGTCATTAAATACTGCCATTTAGTGTATTACGGTGTTTGTACTTAGATAGAGGCGATAGCGATCGCATTAGATATTTTGGGTACTCTAAGCTCAGATGCACTGTTTATTAGGACAAAACTCAGCAGACTATCAAAAGGGTACTCAGATGTCAAAGCAAAATGTAACTCAATTTCTTGCCGATGCTGCACAAGACAGAGCTTTACGAGAAAAATTTCAAGTGGCAACTAGCTCAGATGAATTTTTAAGCATTGCTCAACAACTAGGCTACAATTTCACAACCGAAGAACTGCAAAATGTAATTCACGATTACAGCCAAGGGATAGAAGTCAGGAGACACACAGGCATTTGGCCCTGGCTGCGTAGCGTCCACTGGACTTAGAAAGTCGCGGTTATTAAAATGTAAAGGATAGAAGTAATTACATTAAATCCTTTGCCCTTAAACCATATTTATCAGTTTAATACCGGAGAAAGTTTGCTGCTTTCCTCCGTTTTTTTATGGATATACGTAGGTATTTAAAGAACTACTTTTTTGTACATAAGTACCGCTAATACTCAGTTTTGCCAGCATATATCAGCTTATTTAAGTAGTTTTAACCTAGTTTTATTCAGGTAAAGATGATTATTTCTCAGCTATCTCAGTAATTTTTAGGCAGTATTTACGCAATTACCGTATATATACTTTTGGTGTTTCTGCGACACTTATAGCGGCAACAGTGAATTTCGCTAGCAAATAAATCAGTATAATTTCGCTTGGTTACTTAGGAATATTTGTTTTATCTTTATTTTGTAGCTTGGTTGTGTAAAGCTTTCATAGAGCGCCCAGTAAATGGGACATGAATCTATGATTATTAGTGTTTTAGTTCCTCACACGAACTTTTTATACCTACTTTTATTACACAACATTAATTAGATTTATTTCCACTCGCTGGAAAAGTAAATTCTAACCACTTCTTAGCACCGCGATCGCTTTTTTGCACAGCTAACAACTTCAACGTTGTTTGCTTCAGCCTGGCTAGAAAAAAACATCAAGACTATTGACTTCAAATTCATGGCACTGGACCTGCCTGAACAAAGCAATAGCCTGACTTTTCATGACCCCAAATACACTTATCACTCTTATATTTAGGTACAAACAAAATGCAATTACGCACGCAAATCAAAAAATTCAAGCAATTAGCATTGGTCGCAACCACACTAACTACATCTACTATAGTACCATTGTTAGCTGGATTGATGCCTGCTGCTCAAGCTGTGCCTGTAACTGCTAGACGTGCTAATGATTTTACTGGCAGTGTTTGTGTCAATACTCACTTGGGCTATCTCGATACGCCTTACGGGAAGTACGATACTGTCAAACAAAAACTACTAGAATTGGGCGTTCGTCACATCCGCGATGGTGGCATGAGAGACGATATTGTTAGCAAATTCCAAGACTTAGCCAAAGTTGGAATTAAGACTACCTTCATCATGAATCCTGTTGATGGTACTGCACCCAATTCATCCTACTGGATGAAAGAGCCAGGTTACATGATTACTGACTTTGTTAAGAAAGTAGGCACAAATGCAATTGATGCAGTAGAAGTAGCCAACGAAATCGACCTTAACTATCACAGATACTACTGGCGTAAAGGCGATACTTCCAAATTAAATGACGACCCCAAATCCTCGTTATACTGGGCTACCTATATTCGCAGCTTGACCAAAGATACATGGGATGCAATCAAAAAAGATCCAGCCACAGCAGGTATCAAAGTAATTGGTCCATCTCTAGGGCGTACCTACGATCACGACCGCAGACCGCCTTTAGGCGACTTGAGTACCGTTGTAGATTGGGGCAATGTCCACTCCTATCCTTTTGGGGGCAATTCTTATAACGAACCATTTGCTTACAACACGATCGCAAAATACTACTATCAGTCCAGCTTCCCATCAGTCAACCTTGACGAACATCCCTATATATTCAATATTTATGCCCCACCATTTGGTAAAAAACCAATGTCAGCAACGGAAACTGGTTACTTTACCACTACTAAGAGCAAAGGTCTTTCCGAAAGGATACATGGTAAATATATGCCACGTTTATTCTTGGAATACTTCCGCAAAGGTATTGTCCGCACTTGCTCTTATGAATTGCTCGATGAGTGGAACGATCCAGGCAATGCAGAAGCTAATTTTGGCTTGCTTCGCAACGATTTTAGCGCCAAACCAGCTTACACAGCCTTGAAAAACTTGATGGGACGTTTAAAGGATACTACTACCAATGCAGCCACTTTTACACCGTCAGCATTAGACTACACGCTGACTGTTACACCACCAACAGGATACAATCGCACCCAGTACGTCCATAGTCTATTGTTGCAAAAGGGTCATGGTAAGTTTTACTTAGTGTTGTGGCACGAGATTTCTAACGGCGATCACTATAGCACTCCGATTAGAGAAATTATGCCGCCAGCGATGCCAACTAAGGTAACTTTAAATACGCCAATCAAAACTGTCAGTATTTCTACTGTAGATGATACAGGTAAAATGACTACAACAGCCGCTACCGCAGTTCAAAACAAGACAGTTAGTGTCAACGTAACTGACAAATTTATGGTTCTCAGCCTAACTCCTTAATCAGCAGTTAAGCCCTTTAACAGTGACCAGTTTTACAGTGACCAGTAATCAGTGACCAGTTATTAGTTTCATTTTATGAGTGGTTCGGTGTCCCCTAGCAAACGCCTGGTCGCTGGTTTAAGTAGGTACTAAATAAACTATCCATCTCAAATCCCGTAAATTCTGCTACTAAGATTTGCGGGATTTTGCCTTGCTCGCATGATGCTACAAATAGTTGAGATTATTTATAAATGTTTACAACCTTTCTATCTAGATAAGTGCTTGTGTTAGCTTAAATTTACTGGGTGCTTCGCTGCGATCGCCATTTATTGAGCAAGTAAGATTTTTTTAGTAATTGCAAATCTTACTCGAAAATTAGGAGAGAAGTTAGATGAACAAGCACTCTAGCCATTGGGAAGATTGTCTATTAGAAACATTTGGAGAAACTGTTAAAGCTCCATATGGTGACTTTGCAGCCATTGGAGGCTTAGTCGCAGCAGCTAGCGATGTTGAAAATTTGCAGCAAGTTGTACGGTGGCTTTCGCAATATCCCCAAGCTCAATATGCCCTGCAAAACCGGGTAACAATGGGAGATATCGATCTGCAAGCACTGCATCGCCTCAGCCCGCATACTTTTGGTTATGCCTATGCAGAACATCTGCTCGGTAATGGATTACAACCGATTAAACTGCCAGTAAGTGGAGATGATGGCAACTATATAATCGCGCACCTGACGGAAACTCACGATATTTGGCATATCATTACAGGGTTTGATACCACTATGGTAGGCGAGATTAAACTACAGGCATTTGTTACTGCACAGCTTAGGTTTTCGCGCTTTTCCTTAACTATGCTGGCTAAAAATATATTAAAAACTGCAATTGACGAGGTAGAGCTAACTGAGGAACGTTTAGATGCTATAACTTGGGGTTGGTTGGCGGGCAAACAGGCGCGTCCCTTATTTGGGATGCAGTGGAATACACTGTGGGATATGCCTTTAGAGCCGTTACGATTAGAGTTCAACATTCTCCCTAGCTATGACAGCACAGCCTGATTGCGCCAGTATCATCCCTAATATTCAGCTTACTTTTGAGCCTGGAGAAATCCAAACTGCTATAGAAGAGTTGCATCATAAATATCGTTGTTTGCAAGTAGGAGCGATCGCTAACTACATCCCAGAACTTGCGAAAATGAATCCAGACTGGTTTAGTATCTGCGTTGTGACGGCAGACGGTCAATGCTTTAGCGTTGGAGATTCTCAGCAACTATTTACGATTCAGTCGATTTCTAAGGTATTTGTCTATGGACTGGCGCTAGAAGATCGAGGACGCGATCGCGTATTAGCTACAGTAGGAGTAGAGCCGACGGGAGATGCCTTCAATGCGATTATTTTAGACGAGCGATCGCAAAGACCTTACAATCCAATGGTAAATGCGGGGGCGATCGCCACTACGAGCCTAATTCAAGGCAAAGGAGCCACAGAACGTCTCAATCGGATGCTAGCAATGTTCGAGCGCTATATCGGACACGAAAGCTTTATCGATATGCCTACATTTATGTCCGAACGCACCACCGGACACCGCAACCGCGCAATGGCGCATTTAATGCTCAATTTTGGCATGATTGACGAGAAAATCGACGAAGCGCTGGATTTATACTTTCAGCAATGTTCGCTGATGGTCAACTGTTTAGATTTGGCAGTAATGGCAGCAACTTTAGCTAATTGCGGCATTAATCCCCTAAATAAAGTCCAAGCTGTATCTAGTTGCTACATCAGAGATATTTTGAGCGTCATGTACACCTGTGGGATGTATAACTTTGCAGGCGAATGGGCTTACAAAGTTGGCTTACCTGCTAAAAGTGGGGTCAGCGGCGGCTTAATTGTTGTCGTACCGAGGCGCATGGGGATTGCTGTATTTTCTCCTTTATTAGACGAACGCGGTAACAGCGTCCGAGGAGTGAAAGTCTGTGAAGAACTTTCGCAGCGTTTTGGCTTGCATCTGTTTGAAAGTTAAGTCATAGCAAGAAACTCTAAGTAAGAATTACTCAATTCTTTCACAGCTAAGTCGTAAAACTGTTTGCCATGTTCGGGTGTGGCTAAATTGGGGTGAGAACCCATCCGCCCGTCAGGGTAGCGCTGGCGAAAATCGGCTGCACCATAAATTTTGTGTCCGGTAGCAACTTCTGCTGATAATGGCGCAGACTTAATTGCTTCAGGGTAAACATACTGAGTTACAGCAACTTCGCTCGGCGTAGCGTGAGAACCTTCTTTATCGCCATACAACTCTTTTGCTAATGTATAAACCGAACCGCACATAAACCAGTTACCGACTTGACACTGAACTAGGCGAGCGTTAGGGATATTGAGGTCAGCTAAATGCGAATAAGTTTCTGCAAAGGCGGCTTTAAGAGTAGCAATGTTACCGCCATGACCGTTGATAAAGAAAAACTTAGTAAATCCAGCCTTAGCTAAACAACTAACGTAGTCGCGAATTAGTAGGATCATCGTGCTAGGGCGCAGGCTAATCGTACCAGGAAAAGCTGTATGGTGCAGTGCCATACCGACATTAATTGTCGGGGCGACTACAGCAGAAGTTGCTTCACCTACACCACGAGCGATCGCTTCAGCACAAATTGCATCAGTACCAATCAAGCCAGTTGGTCCGTGTTGTTCGGTAGAACCAATCGGCAGAATAATCCCCTGAGATTGCTGTAAATAATCTTCAACTTCAGACCAAGTACATAAATGCAATAACATGATTAACTCCTTTATTAGCTTTGCAATCTCAACACAGTTACCAGACAAGGCAGTTTCTTCCTATTAACTGGTCACTGGTCACTGGTTACTGGTCACTGTTTTAAACCAATACTGGTTCTGGAATCGCGCCTTGCATTTTGCTCAAGGCATCAATTAAAGTATCTAGTTGTTGGTTGGGTTTGAGCTTATTTAAGCTGCGGACAATTACCTTACCAGGAGCATATACGTAGCGCGATCGCAGATGTTCTGGTAAGTTCTCGGCAAGTAACTTCCATGCTGGTTCTTCCATCTTTGTTTCTAAAGCAATATGCTGGGTAGCTTCAGGCTTAATCCGGCTAAAGCCCAAAGATTTAGCTAATTGTTTGAGTTCCATCACTCTTAGTAATTGTCTTGCTGCTGTCGGAACCGGACCAAAGCGATCGCCCCATTCAGCCGCAATTGCTTCTAATTCTTCTTGAGTTTTAGCAGTGGCGACAGAGCGATAAGCACTCATCTTTTGATCTAAATCGGCAATATAATCAGCCGGAATAAATGCTGTGAGATTGAGGTCAATTTGCGTATCGTCTACTTTGGGAATTTCCGATCCTTGAATTTCCCGAATCGACTCTTCCAAAATTTCCATATACAAATCAAAGCCAATTGCTTCCATTTGCCCAGATTGTTCAGCGCCTAATAAGTTGCCCACACCTCTAATTTCCATATCGCGCATCGCTAATTGATAGCCAGATCCCAGCGTGGCGAATTCTTGAATTGCTCTTAGCCTTTGCCTAGCGGCATCTGATAGAGCTTGGCGCTTGGGATAAAATAACCATGCATGAGCCTGAATTCCTGCTCTACCAACTCTTCCGCGCAACTGATATAGCTGCGATAGTCCAAATTTGTGTGCGTCCTCAATCAAAATTGTATTGACTCTAGGAATATCTAAGCCAGATTCAATAATGGTCGTACAGACTAAAATATCTGCTTCGCCATTATTAAACGTAAGCATAGTAGATTCTAATTGCGATTCATCCATTTGCCCGTGAGCGATCGCCAGCCTCGCACCAGGAATTGTCTCGCGCAAGTTAGCCGCAGTTTCTTCTATCCCTTCTACGCGCGGTACTACATAAAATACTTGTCCGCCGCGATCTAGTTCTTGGCGAATAGCGCTGCGGATTGTTTCTTTGTCGTAAGGTGAAAGATGAGTTTTGATCGGTCGCCTTGAAGGCGGCGGCGTAGTAATCAAGCTCATTTCCCGAATTCCTGACAATGACATATATAAGGTTCGTGGAATCGGCGTAGCGCTCAATGTCAGTACATCTACTTGAGTTTTTAGGGCTTTAATTTTTTCTTTTTGGTTAACGCCAAACCTTTGTTCTTCATCGACTACCAATAAGCCCAAATTGCGGATAGAGACACTTTTGCCTAGTAATTGATGCGTTCCGACAACTACATCTAGTTCGCCTGTTTCCAGTCGCGCTTGAATATTGCGGCGTTCTTCAGGGGTGCGGAAGCGATTGAGCAAACCTACTTGGATGGGGTAAGGAGCAAACCGTTCTTTGAGGGTATGGTAATGCTGCTGCGTCAAAATTGTCGTCGGCGCAAGTAAGGCTACTTGTTTGCCAGCCGTCACGGCTTTAAAGATGGCGCGAATTGCAACTTCTGTTTTACCAAAACCGACATCGCCGCAAACTAAACGATCCATTGGGCGATCGCTTTCCATATCGCGTTTGACATCGGCGGTAGCCTTAAGTTGATCGGGCGTAGGTTGGTAGGGAAAGGAGTCTTCCATTTCCTCTTGCCAAGGCATATCTGGCGGGTAAGCAAAACCTCTTTGCTGGGATCTGGCTGCATATAGTTTGAGTAAGTCTACAGCTAGTTTTCTAATGGCTTTACGGACTTTATTTTTGGTACTCGACCAAGATTTGCCCGACATTCTATTAAGCTGCGGGGGTGCGTCGCTAGTAGCGCGAAACCGACTTAAGGAACCTACTTGATCTGCTGCAACTCTTAATAACCCGTCAGCATACTGAATAACTAAATATTCGCGGGTTTCATTGTTGAGAGTCAGGCTTTCTAACCTGAGAAATTTTCCTAAGCCGTGACTTCTATGCACTACATAGTCGCCTTGCGCTAGCTTATTTGGATCTACTTGTTTGGATGCGGCGCGGCGGCGTTTGCGGACGTAGCTAGGAGTTGCTAAAGAATGCTGTCCGTAAAATTCCCGATCTGTAACAACTACCAGCCGAAATGTCGGCAGAATAAAGCCTTCTAATTCTGCTAATCCTGAATATTTGAGGGCTACAGGTGTATGTTGAATTTGCAGCCTATCTATTGCTTGATAATCGCGGGGATTGGGAATAAACTGTGCCGGACAATCGTGTTCTTGCAACAAAGATACAGAACGGCTAGGCTGGGCGGAAATCAGCCATGTAGAGAAACGGCGATCGCGCTGTTGGCGTAATGTTTCGGCAAGTTTGGCAAATTGGTGGGGCGTAGCTGGTACGGGACGGCTTGCGAGATTTAATCCTATTTCGTCTGCTAATTCTGATAGGTAAAGTTTATTAAATTCCTCAGCAGTAGCCAAGGAGTCGTCAAAAACGCGGTGAATTTTGGGCAGAGAACTATTAGTTCCTTGCTGCCATTGTTCTTGAGCATTTTCTACCCAGCGATCGCTATGTGCTATACATTGATCGAGTTCGTCTATGGCGACTAAAGTATTTTTGGGTAAATAATCCAGTAAAGAAGCTGGTTGAGGAAAAGCCAAGCCTAAAAATCGCCTGCTACCTTCTGGAGATTGACCGAGATCGAATTGCTCTTGTTCTTCAGGGGAAAGATAAGATTTAACTTGAGATGTCGCATCTTCACTCTTCAAGGCGGCTCTAATAATGCCACCAAAACTCGTTGGAGTGAGGACAACTTGCTCGATTTTATCTAAGGCAGTGCCATTTGAATTATTGCGTGGGTTGCTGCGTTGAGTAGCGGGGTCGAATTCTCGAATTTGCTGCAACTCGTCGCCAAACCAATCTAAGCGTACTGGCAACTCTGAGGCGACAGGAAACACATCAATAATATCGCCGCGCCTGCTCCATTGCCCTTCAATTTCAACTAGCGGCACTCGCTGATAACCTAGACTTGCCAACTGTTCGCTAAAAGCTTTTAAGTCTACTTCCATCCCACGTTTGAGCGTAAGGCAGTAGGGCAAGAATGCTGATAATGGTGGCAGATGGGGCTGTAAAGCAGCATGAGTGGCTACAACTGCGATCGCTTTACCGTTGTCGTTGTTAATTAAATCTGCTAAAACTTGCATTTGCCCCCAAATTGTCTCTGTTTCGGGGTCAAAAGGTTCGTAGGGGGATGCTTCTGACGTGGGGTAAAGATGTACCGTATGCCAGCCCATCACTTCTAGTTGAGCCGCCCAGCGTCCAGCTTCTTCTAAAGTGGCGCAGACTACGAATATATTTTGTTTTTGGTCTTGTGCTAGAGCAGAAGCTACTAATCCTTTAGGTAGACGGGGAGCGCCATTGAGGTGACAGACTCGGTTGCGTTCTAGTTTAGCTGCAAGTTCTGTCGTTAGAGGCGATCGCCCCAAAGCACGAACAATCGAAGAAAAAGGCATAGATTCTAGGGCAATTGGGTATTAATAACTTCGCTTTTCGCTCTTGAGTAAAGCCACTTATCTTATTGTAAAAGTCTATTTTCGCACTAGGGTTCTTCATTCTGGGATGATTTCCCCACAATTTTTGGAGTAGTATTCAGATTTAGAGGGACAAGAAATTAAGTAAAGCGAATCTCTTTTCTGCTCCTATCCTAGATAACTCAAAACTCAAAACTCAAAACTATTATTACCCTTGCTCCGTGACTGAACAAAATCCACGAATTGAGCCATTGACACGCACTCAGCTACTTGTGGCAATGGGTTTGACTGCTGTTTTATTAGGATTATTGACTAAGCTTTGGTTGCAGTTTGGTGACGTTGCTTTGTTACCTGTGCGCTGGGATGCAACAGTTTTGCCTTTGTCTGTGGCGATCGCGCTAGTTATTACTGCTATTAGTTCCTTAATGTATCAGTTTTGGTCGGATTACCGCAGTAGTGCAGATTTTTATTTAGAATTTGTCCTCAAGCCTTTGGTTTTGCCCGATTTGATTTGGGTAGGAATTTTGCCAGGGTTGAGCGAGGAGTTATTATTTCGCGGCGTGATGCTGCCTGCTTTTGGCTTAAATTTGACTGGAATTGTTGTATCTAGTATTTGCTTTGGTATTTTACACCTGAGTAGTTGCAAGCAATGGCAGTACGCAGTTTGGGCTACTGTTGTTGGTGGAATTTTTGGTTACATTGCAGTAGCTACAGGGAATTTATTGATTCCAATTATTGCCCACACGCTGACTAATTTTATTTCTAGTGGGGTTTGGAAATTTCGCCATCGCGTGTAGGCGTATTTTAGGGGTTGCGGGCGTGGTAGAGACGTTGCAGTGCAACGTCTCTACACAAATCATGCGGTAATTACAATTAATCGGGAATTTTGATATTTTTGGGATTGGTTTGTGCTTCTGGGTATTGGGGATTCATTGCTTCTAGGGTATCGGCGATCGCCCGCGCAATTACCAAATTCCTATACCATTTTTTATTAGCTGGCACAACATACCAAGGTGCATAATTTGTCGAGCAATTATTCAATGCATCTTGATAAGCTTGCTGGTAAGCATCCCAATACGAGCGTTCTTGCACGTCATTAATAGAAAATTTCCACAATTTATCTGGATCTTGCAATCGACTTTCCAAACGCCGTTTTTGCTCGTCTTTGGAAATATGGAGGAAAAATTTAACAATAGTAATGCCACTAAGCGTTAGCATTTGCTCGAAATTATTAATTGTGTGATATCGCTTGCGCCAAATTTCCTCTTCAACTAAGTTTTTCACGCGTACAATCAATACATCTTCGTAGTGAGAACGATTAAAAATTGTAATCATCCCGCGCTGTGGCGTTTTTTGATGGTAGCGCCACAAAAAGTCGTGATTTGATTCTTCCACGCTTGGATGTTTGAACGACCAAACACGACAGCCTTGAGGATTTATCCCACTAAAAACGTGCTTGATTGTCCCATCTTTTCCCCCCGTGTCCATCGCCTGTAATACAATTAACAAACTACGTTTATTTTCAGCATAAAGACGTTCTTGCAATAGTCCTAAGCGATCGCGCTGATACTGTAATTCTTCTTCAACGTCTTTCTTTTTCTTGTATTGTTCGCACGTATTTGGATTGATGTCAGATAAAGCGACTTCTTCTTTGGGTTTTACCCTGTATCGAGGGTAATTTGGTTTTGGCAATCGATCTAATATATGCTCTTCTGGCGATATTGTATCGGCAACTTTTTCGCTAGCAACAGCCGCCACTGCTTTTGTTTTGGCTGTTTCTGCTTGGTCTGAATCTTGACTATTTTTTGAATTATCTAATTGCAATTTTGCCCCCAAGTTTGTATCTTGTAGTTGTTTATACTTGATATTTATTACTTCTTAAGTTTGATGAAATTGACTAATTTTCAACCAAATATAGGTAAAAGATGAATGCAATTCAAACTTATGAAGACCGACGAAAACAATACTCCCAGTAACAGCGAACCTACTCCCCAGCAACGCGATAGCGTTTTAACTCCAGAGCAAACGCCCCCTTGGTCTTGGGGAATTACTCTAGTATTAGTAGCTGTAGTAAGTCTGCTCATATTTGCAGGTTTCTACTTTGGAATTATTAACGTGTAGAGTAAATTGAACTTAGAAAATAATTTATTTCTAAGTATGAAGGATGACTGCGTAACCCAGTCATCCTTCTCAGGATTGATAATAGTAGTTAAGATGCGATCGCTCTAATTTTTTAGCTGTGAATGCTTCCATCAGGCATAATTGTTCCGGTCAATTTTGCCCCAGTCAATCTGACCATAATTTTATCGTTTACCCCCATTTTTGCGCCGCGCAAATCTGCTCCGCTTAGGTCTGAGCCGCTTAAATCTGCACCAATTAAGTTAGTTTCGCGTAAGTTAGCATTGCTGAGTCTAGCGTGGAGTAAATTTGCTCGAAACAAATTTGCTCCTTGTAAATCTGCGCTATCAAGATTGACTCTATGTAAAAAAGCATCGCTCAAATTAGCGTTACTCAAATTAGCCTTGCTCAAATTCCGATAAGAAAAATCTTTTTCTGACAGGTTTGCGCCTCTAAAATCTGCTCCACTTAGATCGGTTGAAGGTTTCTTTGTCTGAGTTTGGTAGTAGTCGGGAGACGAGGATGGTTTCTTTGTCTGAGTTTGATAGTAGTCAGAAGCAGGTTTCTTTGTTTGCGTTTGATAGTAGTCAGAAGCAGGTTTTTTCGTTTGCTGATAGTAATCGGAGGGAGGTTTTCGTGCTGGCTCCTGATAGTAGTCGGAGGGCGGTTTTCTTGCCTGCTCCTGATACGCATGAGTATAATTATCTCTTGACTTTTGATAGGAAGATGACGAGTAACTAGGTGAGGCATTCTGAGCCGCTTGCCTAGCCCTACTAGAAGCAGCAACGCGCGATCGCATCAACCGCAGTTGTTCGCGGGCGTAGTTGATTTCTTTGAGCTTTTCCTGAGCTTTTTGGAGTAGTCGCAGGTTATCTTGAGGAATGCGATCGGGATGCCATATAAAAGCCAAGTCCTTATAAGCTTGATTGACCTCTTCGTTTGATGCTCCTGGCTCAATTCCCAGGATTCTGTAGCATCGGTCTAGATCGTTCATCTACACCAAACTCCACTAACATTTTTCTATTGTGCCTCGGACAAAAGCATTGCGATCTCTACTCTACCTACTTATTCATATTGCGCCATCTGCAATTCTTGATATTGTGGCAAATATAGCGCTAAAGACCAACTTGGCGAGAATAGTAAGGGGGCAGGGAGGATCGCCCACTCCTTGAGGAGAAGAGATATTTGAGGAAATGGGCATTTTGCCTGTTTACTAGGGTATCAAGCCCGAAGAGACAAGCGATCGCGCTTAAAGAAACTTATAAGAATCTATACTTTGACGCGCTTTTGCCACAATTGACTGAACATACTCGGTTTTACCTTGCGTATAAGCCTCGCGATCGCTTTTGAAATGATTTGCTAAACAGCGTTTGAGGACTTCGTAGCGCTGCACTTGGTCAGGATGCGATCTTAAGTAGTTGCGAAACAACAACCGCTCCTCCCAAAATTCACTTGTTAATTCAACCATGTGCAAGTGATGAGTACGTTGGCGACCAAAAGGCGGCATTCCTTTGACAAAAAACATTCTTCCTGGGCGAGGATCTTCTGCCCAATAAACATATTCAATTGCTTCTAATGCCGAAATAGCGTTTTGTGCCAATTCTAGAGAATGCACGCCAACTAGCAAATCAATAATTGGTTTTGCTGCAAGTCCAGGAATGGCTGTACTACCGATGTGTTCTATAGCAACGGTTAGAGCGTTGCCTAGAGCTTTTCGCACGTTTGTGGCTTCCTCAACAAATTGAGTTTGCCAATGCGGATCGGATTCAACAATGATTATTTCATCCATTAAAAACAATTTAATAACAAAAACTAAATCTCAAATGGCTCAAGCTCAATATTGCTCCATTTGCCTTGAAACCGCTCGCTAATAAATGGTCGAATCAGAAACTTGGGTGGCGTTCCATCCCGAACATCAATCCGTAAAAATGAGTAAGGGCGACGTTTTTGCGACCCCTCTCCGTTGCGCCCAACGTATAGAAGACTTCTAGCAATTACTTTACCGCCCTCTGTCTCCTTCAATTCCTGTCCTTCTGTGCGCTGACGACGCAAACTAAAACCACTACCACCGCAAACAATCCAATTAGTATGAGCATCAGCGTGTCCAGTATTGGTTGTACGGAGGTATTCTAAACAGTGGGCGTGACCGTTTAATACTAAATCGACGACCGGACGATCTGCTTTTAGGGAGCCGATTTGCTGAGAAACAGCATTTAGCACTGCGCGAAAACGAGAGCGAATTGCTAGGGTTTGTGCCTGATGCCATTTAGTTGCTTCGGTAACGTAAGGCGGATGGTGAAAATAAACTACTCGTCCGCGTACTTCGTTAGAATGCCAAGACTCAATTAATTTATCTTTGAACCAATTAAGTTGTTCTGTATCCGTTACCGTTGTCTCGTCGGCTGATAGTTGTTTATCAATATCATTTCTTAATTCATCAAGCTGTTCGATTTTGGTACGCAGATCGTCTAATAGTTCGGATTCTTCTGGGTTATTAGGGTTAAGGCTAGCGCACTGCTCGACGTAGGACAATTTTTCATTATCTAGCCGTTCTCGCCGTTCTTCTAGTTGGCGGCGGTAATCCTGTCCTTCTTTGGTTTTGGGCAAAGGTACAGGCGCGTTAAAAGTATTGGAATCGAGGGCAAAAAAGTCAATTCCCCCACTGCGAAAGGTGTAATAACGATTGGGTAAACGAGTAAATTTTCCTGGTTCGTAGTACAGGGCGCGACCTTTATTAGTTTTGGCGTTGTAGTGGCGGTCTAGGTGGCGCTGCAAGTCGCCTTCATCGTCAAAACCTTTAAGATAGTCCAAAAATGCTTTAGCGTATGCCTTGCCCTTATCTGAGCCATGCCAGCCAATATCTATATCTAGTTTAGATTGGAGCAAGCGGCGCAGAGGAAGAGTAGTTTGGGCGACTAAACCGTAGATAAATGGTAAGTCGTAATAATCGTGATTGCCTGGTACGGGGAGAAATGGCAAGTTGAATACCATTTTGTCATAGTCGATGCGCTTGGGATAGTCGCCGCCTAATATCAACTCGCGATAGGGATCGATAAAGTTTTTGTGATAGTATTCGCTCGACCCTACTAGATACATGACATCGCCTGTATGTAGGACAAAGCGGCTGCTATCTACGTGGTCGAGCATTTGTTTGGCTACTCGCCTTTGGGGATTGTGTCCGCCTTGAGGTCCTGCGCCACTGTCACCAATGACCAAAAATGAGAACTCAGAGTCGTCAGTAGTGCGATCGCCTCCTAATACTAGACGAGTTTGGTCGATATCGCGCTGGGTAATGAGCGGATCTTGCCAGCGCACTCGTTCTTGCATTTTGCTAATTTTGACGGCGATTGGCGGATCGGAGACAAATTTCATAACTTATATAACTCCTGAATTTGGAGCCAACAAAAAGCCTCGTTTTATTTGTAAGCGATCGCAATTATGCAGTTATTTTGTCAAAAAGTTCATTCACCTTTAGGTAAGAGTAGCGATCTAACTTTCTAAATAATTGGTTCAAGTAAACAGAATATAAATGCTAGTTAGGATCAATAAGGCTGTTGTTACTTGAGCAATATGGGCTTGGGGAGAACGGGCAAGGGTTTCCCGCACTGAAATAGAAAGCGATGCGCCAATACCGTAGCTAAGGCTCAATACCAAATAAGACCAATGAGGGACAAATGCCCAAATTATCAGCAAACCCATTGCCAAAAAGAGCATGATTAACTCTATAAATGCAGGAGGGTTATACTGACTAGACCAAATCAAAGCATTTAGCCAAAAATGCCAAATTCTCATGAAAATCGAAGTTTAACGAGCGGTTATTTTATATTGACGTGTGAATTTTAGAGGAAACCTGCTTCAATTAGATAGCGCGTTGACCAATACCGTTCGCTTGCGTAGCTGCATCGCCTTCTGATGCTTCCATCCCAAACACGCGGTTAAAGGATTTCTCTACTTTATAGCCTGAATCAATCGACTCTAAAGGGTCTTTACGCAAACGATGGCGCAAGCACAAAGTCATTACGCGGCGAATGTCGTCAACTGTAACTTCTGTGCGCCCTTCAAAAGCTGTTAAGGCTTTAGCAGCGCGGTTGGTAACAATATCGCCCCGCAAACCATCTACATCTAGTTCCGAACATACTTGAGAGATTTTTACCCTCAAATCGTAGTCAATTGTTACTGATGGTAAGAGATTTTGGGCGTTAACAATCTGCTGTTGTAAAGCTGCTTGCTCTGATTGGTGATGTTCGACAAATTCTGGCGGATTTTGGTCAAATTCTGTTCTTTGTTCCACAATTTGCACTCTCAAAGCAGGCTCCTTGACAGTACGAATCTCCGCGTGCATCCCAAAGCGGTCTAGCAATTGGGGACGCAGTTCGCCTTCTTCGGGGTTGCCAGAACCAACGAGTACGAATCTTGCAGGGTGGCGAATAGAAATGCCTTCGCGTTCGACAGTATTCCAGCCGCTTGCAGCAGAATCTAGGAGGACATCTACTAAGTGATCGTCTAGCAGGTTGACTTCATCAACGTAGAGGATACCGCGATTAGCTTTAGCGAGTAGTCCTGGTTCAAAGGCTTTAACACCTTCAGAGAGAGCTTTTTCAATATCTATAGTGCCGCAAACTCGGTCTTCAGTAGCACCAAGAGGCAGATCCACCATTGTTACTTTTTTTTGGGCTACAGGAAGTTCTACTTGTTGTTCTAGCTGCTGACGCACAGCATCGCTCATCAAATCGGGGTCGTTGGGGTCGCTATTGAAAGGATCGTCAGCAACAACAGTAATTTCTGGGAGTAGGTCGGCAAGCGCCCGAATAGTAGTAGATTTACCTGTACCGCGATCGCCCATAATCATTACGCCGCCAATTTTGGGATCGATCGTGTTGAGGATTAAAGCCAGTTTCATTTCTTCTTGACCGACGATCGCCGTAAACGGAAACACGACGCGACGGGCTGTTGGGGATGGACTCACAAGCGCTTACCTAGAAATTTGTGTCAGGATACCGCTTTTCATTTTGCCACACAGACTAGGTTGTTATGTCGTGGATATGTGGGAATGCTAGGTGGGCGATCGCTCTGGCATCAGTTTTATGATTGGCTTAAATTGACTCTTGCTAAAGTTAGACCTGAGCGAGCCGGATTAATATATCTGATTTTTACTCATGCTTTGGCGGTTTAACTATATAGTTAAAACTGGTTAATTATAAGTATATTGTCTGGCTTGTAGGAGTAGCGTGCGAAGTCCAGAAGATGTCAAGTCTGACCTAATTCAACTAATTCGGGAATCACAAGCTGTATCGCCCCAGTTAGCTAATAGACTAGATGAAATGAGGCGTTGGATAGCTCAAAAAAAGTCTGGTCTTTTGATGCGTAAAAGATATGTTATGCAATTACTTGAAGAATTAATAGCAGACGCATCCGTTTGGCTTAGTCTTCAACAACTTTCTCAAGAAGATAAAAACACTGAACTTGCTGGGTTATCAACACCAGAGAGGTATTGGTATAGAGATTTATTTCCAGCTTGGTTTAATGAAAAAGATCCTAAGCTCCACATTTGGAAGAAGAATTTGATGGCAGGAAATTTTCAGGGTAATGATGCTGCTTTCATTAACAAAATCTGTTTAGGATTAGAAAACGGTGGTTGTGAAACTCTAAACCCATTTATTGCCGATCTATCGATGGCAACTGACTTAATCGCTTCTGGAACCCAAAAAAGTCCACTTTGCGTTCAAGTAACAAGTGTTAGAGATAATTTATCTACTGACAAGCAAGTTCAGTGGCAGGAAACTCTAGAACATTGGGGGATTGTGCGCGGATTGTTTATAAGTTTTAATCCTAGTCAAGTACAAGTAAATGCTAAAGTTACGTTGATTATTCAGCTTAATAGCGACCTATTGCCTGAGCAATGCTATCTTAAAGCTAGTGTTGATAATTTGTGAGGTCGTTATGACCGCTCAAACGAAAGAACTTCGTAAGCAAAAAATTGCTAAAGCTAAAGAAGCTCTCCAACGGGCAAGAGCTTTAAGAGAAAGTCGTAAAGTTTTTGGGGTAGATGGAATTAGTCAGTTCGTTGAAGATGTAGATGGCGACTGGCTAGAAAAATGGTCAGAGGACGATACACTTGGTTAGATACGCTCGGATATTTTGTGTCTGTTAGCGCCAATGGCACTGCATCGCCTTTTCTAAGGCAGCCAAAAATTAGGTAGCATTTTGCCTAGATTGCGGACTGTACGATCGCTTGATCGCCTAATTTGAATATGCGTCTAAAATGCTAATTTATCGCAGAAAATCGCCGATACATGGGTATTTGTTAATTTAGCAGTATGCGATCGCCCATAATCATGACACCGCCAATTTTGGGGTCAATCGTGTTGAGGATTAAAGCCAGTTTCATTTCTTCTTGACCGACGATCGCCGTAAACGGAAACACTACGCGACGGGCTGTTGGGGATGGACTCACAAGCGCTTACCTAAGAAATATGTGTCAGGATACCGCTTTTCATTTTGCCACACAGACCATGTTGTTATGTCGGCAGGAAGCACCAAATCTTAGTTAATAAGCGCGGGGTAGGAAGCTGAAAGTGCAAAAAAGTTGGTATTTGCGATCGCAACAACTATTTTTAATTCGTCTAATCGCGGATGAGTGGTTATGTATCCACAAATTCTACTTGTCTATACTTCTTAATATAACTTCAACATTGGTTTGTCAGTGGAAAAGAGAGAAATTTATAAAGTTCTACTAAAATAACCGCATATTTACTATTTTATGTTTCTCCGTATAACTACCCTTGGAATAATAGCTAAGGGGGGGGGTAGATTAGTGTCATGTCTGCAATTGAAGTTAGCAGTCAAAATTTTTGAGTAGTAGCAAAAATTATCGCTTTCTTATATTTAATCTGCTATCTATTTGGACTGCTATTTCGCCTGGAAATACTTGATATTTATATATTCTTTTGCACGTATCTTTGCTGTGCAAACTTGTAATTTTTGCTAAATATTCATTTTGTTTTTAGGCAAATTGCGATCGCTTTAATACGTACTTTATGGAGTAATATTCATGTCAATTAAATATTGGCTACCTTTGGTAACGCTACTGATGTTGTTACCTAAGCCAGTGCTTGCTGCTCATTCTGGTTCAGCACCAACTGACCCATCGAAACCTGATGACGAAAATTTTATAATTGATACTGATTCTGGGCTAGATACTGGTTGCACTTTTCGTGAAGAAGGTCCTTTAGTATTCAAAGTCAAAATCGACCGATATGTAGGAGAGACTAACAGCGATGGCACTCTTAAAGAACCACAAAAGCTGATTACTCTTAGATTGGTTTCTAAGTCAGCCCAATTAAAGATGCCAGCTTATGACATTGATTTGAGTGACGGAGAAGTAGATGAAGTTTATTTTAACGGTCACAAGTTAGACACCCCATTGCAAGGTTCAAATGGTACTTGGAATGAAAATTCATTTACAGTACCGATTGAATGGGTTAAATTTCCTACTGCTAGAAGCGTAAATGGAGAAAAACCTGTTGCTGCGGAAAATGAAATTCGGGTTGATATAGATACAAGAAGTCAAGGTTGGTGTACTTCGATTGATTGGGCGGAACTTAATTTCAAGGCTATGGCTCCCCTAATTTTGGTTCATGGTATCGGGGCAAATCCACAAGATGCTTGGGAAGTAGAACCTGGTGTTACTGATTACTTGACCAGCTTAGGAGTTCCATTTGAACACAGAATTCGCATTGGTCCCAATGATAGGATACTTCCTTTGAGAAATAGACAAGGCGAGATTGTTGAAGCGGGTAATGCTCAAGCAATAGAAGGCGAAGTCCGCCGTGTAGCCCAAAGCTTTGGGGTCCAAAAAGTCCATCTGGTGGGACACAGCAAGGGCGGACTAGACAGTCGCGGCTATCTCAACGAGTTTTATCATCCAGAAGAAATTCAGGTATTATCTCTTCACACTATATCCTCACCACATCATGGCTCAGTCTTAGCGGATATTTCTACAGCAGCACGTACCCTCAACCCCCGACCAGTGGCACAGGATGGAGATGGTGAAATGCGAGATTATATAGAAAGTGACTTTTGGCTAGAACGCATTGGGGGAGCTTTTAATAGAGGTCCTCAACTTCCTGGACTTGCCAACTTGCAAACCGAATTCATGGCAGATTTTAACAGAGATAATCCTTTTCCCACTAACGTAAGATTGTACACTTATGGTGCTGATGCAGACTTGAACCGCGATGGCAATATTACTAGAGAAGAGGCTGCGCCTTTGCTTCCCCATATTCCTCCTTTTGTAGATGCAGGCGAGCAAGGTACTAGAGCTTATCACCTCTTACGTGATGTCTCTACTATTAGGGTTATTGAAATTCCACTACCTAGCCCTATAAATATTCCTTTCCCTGGAGTGGTATTCGAGAACGAGTTGCAAAGAGTTCCTACCACCTCCCCTCAGCTAAATGACCTATTGGTGACGGACACTAGTTCGCAATACCCCAGCCAGCGCCAACATTTCGGTCCCACCCTAGAAAATGAATGGTTACATAGAAACCATAGAGATGTTAAGCATCCAGGAGTAATGAATAGCATACTAGAGACAATCAGTACAGATTTTCCCGTGAACTAGCATTTTTTGATAAATATTCACTAGCAATAAATGTATAGTCTTCGTTTTAGGGATGAGTTCTTATGGGATTAGCGCTACTGGCAATATTAGTGTGGTTATTTTTGATTATCTTGCCTTTAATGTTAGGCATTTACTTAGTTTGGAGACAGGCTGGTATTTATCAAATTATCGGCTGGCTGATTTTATTAGTAGTGGCATACCGTCAAGTTCACTGGATAAGCCCTTGGTATGTAGCTAGAGGTAGCGACCTAGTACAAGAATTTAAGTTGAGTCATCCTACTTACGGCTCTGTAAGGTGGATGGAAGCTTCTGGGCGATTGCTCTTAGTCCCTGATGAGCGAGTAACTACTCTTCCCTATAGCGTGGAAAATGACCATGTTTTGGTTGTTGATTTAGAAGCACGCAAAAGTCATTGGCAACCAAAAGCTGAAATAGATTTAGAGCAAACAAAATCTGTGAAACCTAACTTTAAGGAATCACCTAATTTGGAGCCGATAGCTGACTTTAGTTTTGTTGGCTTTAACCTGCCATTTTTAACTTACCAATTCTCTTGGCCCTATGGTCAACCTCTGGGCTGGCAATGGGAAAAAACTTACTTTGGTTGGGACCGTGTATTAGTGCGCGACCCTAAATCTGGCTCAGTGGCACAAATCGATCGGCTAATTTTGAATTCATCACCTTATTATGGCGATGGCACAAGTGGATGGGTGATGGAAAGAAAGTTTTTCGTATATGCACCAGATATAACCACCGTTGCATCAGACTTATTCACAGACCGCCGCATATTTGTCCTCGGTCCCTTTGAGACTTCACCAAACATTCAACCACAATCAATAGAGCAAAAATAAATAGGAATAATTCATGCACAACTTCAAGCGTTTAGGATTACTGTTAGCTTTATCTGTACTAGCAGCAGTCCCAGTAGTGGCACAATCTACTAGCCCATCTTCAAGCTCACAACAAGAGGTGGTTAATTTTAATTTAATAGCTCAAGTCAATCGTTTTCATCTACTGACACCTACAGTTCCAACACTCACACAAACTATAGATATTGATGATACCAATGAAGTAACTCTTGGTTTTGGTAGCCCGTCCAAAACCTTAAAAATAGAACTAATTTCTCCTAGTGGTCAACGCTTTTCTAGTGGCAACATAAACAGTGCAGGAGTTAAAAGTAGCATTTTTCCGGACCCCGCAGATCCAAATACCAAAGGCGCAAATTATCTATTTGTGCTGACTCGACCTCAAGCTGGAAAGTGGACGTATGTAATTACAGAAACAGTACCTCTAATCAAAAATCGCGGCGTACTGATGGATATGTTTTCTAGCAGCCCTGTTCGTGCTGGAATGATGAGTACAAACTTCAACAATCGAGCGAACAGTGATGTGTTTCTGTCTCTAACTGTTGCAGATGGTCAAAATATCCTCAAAAATCCATCTATCAAAGCCACAGTAGCAAAAGTTGGCGACTCTAGCTTTCCAGAAGCCACTGTGAACTTTCACGATGACGGCGCTAACGGCGATGCAACCGCAGGCGACGGTCTATTTACAGCCTCATTCAAATCTGCGGTTCCAGGCGAGTTTCAAGCTTTTGCAGATATCACTGGAACAACATCAAGGGGTTCTTCTTTTGGGCGCAACGCTTATACTACCTTTAAAGTCAATCCAGATATAGCGCATTTTGTCGGTTCCTTTACTAATCGCGGTATCGATCCTGAAGGAGATGGGTTGTTTAATGAGATAGGTATTTCTCCAAATATTCAAGTGTTAGAAGCTGGTAAGTATGATGTGCAAGTGACGCTTACAGCTAGTAATGGCGAATCAATCACCGCTCACAAACTATTCGATCTAACTACTGGCGGTGCTAATCCAGAAGTGACATTTAAATCAGAGGAAATAAAGGAATTTCTCAAAGTTAATGGGGCTTATATAGTTAGCAAGGCAATTATACGTAGCTACAACGATTTATCTGTGGCTCTAGATCGCGCATACAATTTAGGCAACACCCAACCCTACCAAATTAGTCAGTTGCAGCGCGAAGCCATTGAAGCCTCTGGCACTGGTAGCGCAGTTGGTGTAGATACTAATGGCAACGGTAAATTTGATTATCTTGATGTGAACATTGCTACAAATCTCCTCAGAGACGGCTACTATAACTGGAGCGCCAGTCTAGTAGACCAAAATAACAATCAAATTGCTCTAGCTTCTGGCAGCGATTCCTTAAGTGCAGGCAATGCTAGTGTCAAGCTACGATTTAACGGCGTAGCAATTGGCAGTAGTAAAGCTAATAGTCCTTACTATGTCAAAAATCTAATTGTTTATGGTGGGGGTCAATCGTTAAGACTCAGCGATGCATTAACAATTAATAACTTCACCGCCTCGCAATTTGAAGGCTTTGTTTCACCAGATAACGAACCACCAAAACTAAGCGTCAGCGTTACACCAAATATACTATATCCACCCAATCATCAAATGGTAGAAATTAAGGTTAATACTACTGTTAGCGATAATATCGACCCTAATCCCGCAGTCAGCTTAGTATCAATTACTAGCAATGAAGGGCAAAATGTCAAAGGCGATGGCAATACCGCAACTGATATTAAAGTCACCCCAGATGGACGAGTATTCCTACGCGCAGAACGCTCTGGGACTGGTACAGGTCGAGTTTACACTTTGACATATAAAGCTAGCGATGCTGCTGGTAATATTTCTCAAGCAACGGCTGAAGTCAAAGTACCACACAATAAAGCTAAATAAATCTACTCATAGTTAACCCAATTTGGGAAAAGGATTAAATTTAATTCCTTTTCCTTATAGCTTTGTTTAAGACAAGCTGATTTAGTGCGATCGCATTTTCTAAGGCAACCAGAAGTTAGGTAGCATTTTACCCAAGTTGCGGACTGTTTGGTTGAGACTTCGCCCAATCTGAATATGCGTCTCATCAGCTTCTACAGGAATAATCGCCGCTTTACTCCCACGCCCAAACTGAGAAATTACTAAGTTTGCAGCTTCCAAGCCTGTCACATAAGCCTTTTCTTGCGACCAAGAGCCGTGACGAGTAATAATCCAATCACCGCTCATATATACATTGCCGATACTTGTCTTAGCTGGCAACATATACTGATAGCTACCAGGCGCAAAGTGAGTAACTGCCCTTGGAAGGCGAATTATATTGCTATCAATGACTTTAGCTGTGGCAAATTCTGGAATGCAGGTTGCTAAATCGCGTTGCACTATTGGCACAATTTCCTCATCGCTTAGAGGTATTAACTGATTGGCGTGATAAAAATCAACTTCTACAACACTTCCAGGTTCGTTGCGGTATTCATCGTGTAGCGCGTTGAGGTCAAAAAATGTCCAGCCTGTAGTTGCATTAAAGCCGAAACAGGCATTAGAAGGACGAGGAATATTGATTTTGCGATCGCACCATAATCTAGTTGCAACTACATCAACTGCGTTTAAATTCATTAAATCTCGAAATTGCTGATGTTTTTGCAAATTAGGGCTATTGCTAACAATTTTTTGCATTCCACTAACACCTACAGCAAAGATAACTGCATCCGCTTCAAAAGTTCTGTCTCCACAAACAACGCCTGTCACTTTACCCGTATCGCTAACAATAACATCGCTAACTCTTTGATTGGCGAGTAACTTTCCTCCAGCTTGTTCGATGCGTTGTACCCAAGGGCGAAAGATAGTTTCCCCAACTGTACCGCGACACCAAACTACATCAAAGTTGGGTTGATGAGCCAGTATGAAGTAATAAAGCATTCCCAAAGCCGCCGCCGCCGAACATTGCTCTCCAGGTGCAAATAAACCTACTAGCAGCATCGGCTCAAAAGAATCTCGGTATAGACGCGCCGAAACGCCAAAATCTTTGAATAATTCACGGGCTGTTACTGAGTCATAGCGCCGCCAAGCTTCATCAGAATTATCGAAATCTAACAGAGCATAAAGCAAAGGTAGAGCCGAAAGACGGTCAATTAGTGGCAAGCGCTTAAACTGAGTGTAGAGAAAAGTGCCTAACGGTGTCGGAAGTTGAGGTAAATCTTGAAATATTGGTGACTCGACTTCTAAGCCTGCTGGTGAATATTGAGAAGAACGAGTAAAAGGCGTAAAAGGATGAATCCCTAACTTATCTACTAAAGAAAAGATATTACTGTAAGGATACCAAAAACCATGAATACCAGCTTCTACAGAGCGATCGCTTTTTGACTTCCAGCCAGCTACCAAGCCGCCAGGATAAGCCCCAGCTTCTAATAGCGTTACATCATAGCCTTGCTGTGCTAAGTGGTATGTCGCCCCCAAACCAGCCCAACCAGCACCAACTACAACTACTTTAGGCGATCGCATTTCCGTTGACATACATTACCCCTTGATGCTCTAAGGCATCCACTCTAAGACAATTCCTACCCTACTATCTTTACTTTGCCTGGAGTTTTGCTTTTGGATATCTGTAGATAAGCGCAGATTTTGAGTCACTGCATAACCAAAAGAAAGCGTTGTCAATCCGACTTCCTCAGCCGTACCAGGAGCAACCCAACTTTGAGTCAAAGAAATATCCGCCGCACCACCGCGAGAGAGGACTAATTTCAACCTAGCACCGAGATTAACCCCATCTGTTGAATATTCATCAGTCTGCAAATGTCGATAGCCTACCAGTGGCGCAACATTTACATAACTACCCAAAGGGCGCAAGTAGTAATACAAGTCTCCACCATAGTTAATAAAATCTTCTCCAAAAGCTCTCTGATACTCTCCGCTAGCTGTCAGTCTACTTCGCCCAATAAATACATCCTCTATACCAATATTCACGCCTCCAGCTTGCTCTTGAGAGGGAAAGTAAGAGTAACCTAGCCGCAAACGAGTGCGAAAACTAGGCTCGTTTTCAATTTCTTCTAAAATATTTGGTATTTGACGCTGCCAACGTTGCAAAACTGGACTATCTTCAATAATCTGCGGATCTAAATCCAGCATTTCGGCTGCATTGTTAGTATTTTCTGGTCGCGGTACGCTCCATGCAGGTAAAGATAAGCAAATATTTGTAGAAATTGCAGCTAATAACCAATAGTTCATTCGACTTTTTGCATGAATCGATTGGCGAACGCAGATGGACGAGGCAGTACGCCCAAAGCGGCTTTGCCGACTTGTAGCACCTGCCGTGCGGATGGACGCAGATGTAAGATGGAAAGTTAGGCTGTGTCTTTGCGGTTCAAATTTACAAGAAAAAGTGGCTCTGCAAAGTGCAGAACCACCCACTGCGGAGCCAAACTGCTGAAATTTAGCGTACTTTGCCTTGAAGTGAAGCAGCGTCAATCGGCTTCATCAAATACAACCGCAAAAACTGCCAACCATTAGATACATACAAAGGCAGTTTTTGGAATATTTGCACGAATTTAGGCGTATTTGCAGATGCGATCGCCGTTAACTTAGCATTGTTCTCGGTACAAGTTTCCAAGCGTTGATAAAATTCTGGCTTCTCTACATCCAAAATTACTGGAAATACTTTGCCCGCAGATTGATTGGTTTTTTCAATTACTTGCTTATCGTACTCCCGCGCATCCAAGCCAATTGAGGCATAGAATCCCGAACGTTGAATGTCGTTGAGATACATTGTGCCAAATACTGACAATAAGAAGAACCGACACCACAACCGCGCTCTCCAGTCATTGAGCATTTTCGGCTGGGATCTCATCATCGCATCAAAAAAGTCTCCGTGACGGTTTTCATCCTGACACCAATTGTCGAAGAAGCGGAAAATTGGGTAAATTCTATCTTCAGGATGTGCTGCTAAATGGCGATAAATCAAGATGTAGCGCCAATAACCAATCTTCTCTGACAAATATGTAGCGTAAAAGATAAATTTGGGCTTAAAGAATGTATATTTGCGGCTCTTGGTCAAAAAGCCCAAATCTAAAGTCAAGTTAAAGTCTGATAATGCCTTGTTCAAAAAGCCAGCATGACGAGCTTCATCGCGCGACATGAGGTTAAAGCACTCAGCAAGCAAAGGGTTTTTATCTTTTAGGCGACGGCTGAGTTCTTTGTAGAGTAAAAAGCCGGAAAATTCCGCCGTACAGGAGCGCTCCAAAAATTCTACAAACATTTTGCGAGTTTCGCCGTCAATATGCTCCCAAGACTGCTCGAATTCCGCATCTCTAGTAAAGTGATGGCGGTTGTAATCGGTGCGGAACTCTGCTAAAAGCGCTTTTAACTCGGCTTCGTTGACCGAAAGATCCATCCGCGCCATCTCATCAAAGTCAGTCGTGTAAAACCGAGGAGTGAGTAAGTTTTCCTTGGCTGGGACTTTTACCCCAGGACGCATTTCTTCAAAGCTTGGTTTTGTTAGAGAATCTACCATGTCTTTTCTAATCTCGCTTGACCAAAGATATCGTACTAATTCTTTAATTACGCTGTTTATGCAATTTAGTTTACCAATGCCCCGCGCGATCGCTCTTACTAATTACGTTAAGAGTTGCAACACGAAAGCAAATTTTGTAATTAATCTTCAACTAATTTATGTGGCACGAGCGGAACGATCGCATCAATAGCTGTTGTCACTTGTAAAGTAGTAACGCCAAAATATATTTATAATAGGCAGCCTCCTACACACAATAATGATTAACCAAATTGAGCCACAACAGCTAGAGACTGAAATTGAGCCGCAACAAAAGCCTGAAACGAAAGTATCAAGTTCCTATATTCTCTGGCTGGGGTGCTTATTACAGTTACACGGACTACACCGTATCTACAATGGCAAAATTGCCAGCGGGCTGTTATGGCTTTGTACTTTTGGTTTATTTGGTGTTGGGCAGTTGATGGATTTAGTGTTGATTCCCAACATGGTTGACGAATACAACACCAAAATTAGAGCTAAGTTGGGGATGTCTGATGTGGGCGTACCGACACAAGATCCTGTAATTGCTGCTAGCGTCTTTAATCCTAAAACCACCCGACAACAATTGATTGTAAAACTGCTCAAAGCAGCATCTAATCGCGGTGGCAAACTTTCTGTGACTCAAGCTGTGATGGATACAGGCGCAAGTTTTGCTGAAGTAGAAGCAACTTTAAGAGAAATGCTCAAAAGCGAATATGTAGCAATTGAAAACCACCCCGATAGTGGAGTGGTTATCTATCATTTTGTCGAATTGTAGGGTTAAGGCATCGCTTTTTAATTGCGACTCAACCATTTCTGCCCGTCTAAGCGCTGCACTACGCCAAATACCAGCAAATCTAAGGTAACTTTGCGCTCGTCAATCAAGAAGGATTCTAGGGTACTTGGTTTAGAACCTTCGTTGCAGGAAAAAGCTCTTTGTCCTTGAATGTTTTCTTGTGGAAAGTAGACATTAAATTGACGCAACCCGTTTTGCCAATTGCCTTCTATCTGCCAGCATTCCTCTTGACTGTATCCGGCGATCGCTACTTTTTGTTTTTCAAACTTTAAATTTATGTCTTTTGCGCCTTTGGTTGTGAGTGCTTTTTGCAAAGCTGGTAAGTAGTCTTGTTGTACAAATTCAGCAAAGGGTTTATCTTCAACTGCTGGTCCTTTTTCTTTTTTGGCTGCTTTAGCTGCTGGTTTATCGTCTGCGGCTTTAGCTGCTGCTGCACTTTTTTTCGGTGGTTTGTCTTGAGAAGCAGTTTCGTCTGGCGTTGATACTTCTGTAGATGATTTTTCCCCAGTCGCGTTAGGATTTACTTCGGGATTTACGGCTGTAGGATCGGGTGCATTTGCTGTCGGGATATCAGTGGATGCCGCTTCAGATGTACTTTTGAGATGTTCTTCAACAATGCTAGGTGCTTGTTCCTCGACGGTACTCGGTGGCGCATCTTCTCCCGCAGTCTTCCCTCTAGGTGCTTGTGCTGCTGTTTGTTCGTTAGGAGTTGTTTCTTCTGCCATTATCAGGTTTGTTCCTTTATCTAGCTTGAGGGGAAGCGATCGCTTTTTAAGGCTGTTACAGTTATTTTGCCACAGCAAGCTAAGTCTAAAAGATTCTTTGCTCTATGGGTTTGATTAGTTGTTGCGCTCAACTATTAGTGGCTTTGGGGTAGGCGATGCGCTTGTGGTGGAATTGCAACCACACTTGGACAAATATTTCGGCTATGCGCGACATTTCTTTGCGGGTTAGTCCTGAATCTACCATTTGATTGTCTTGCCAGCGCGATCGCAATATCTTATTTACCATTGCTAAAGCTTCTTCGTATGTCGCATCTTTTAGGCTTCTTAGCGCTGCTTCACAAGCATCTGCGAGCATGACAATTCCAGTTTCTCGCGACTGGGGAATTGGTCCTTCGTAACGAAAATCAGCTTCTTTCACTGCAATTTCGTTTTGGTTATCTGCGGCTAATTGCTGGGCTTGATAATAAAAATAGGCAATTGCGATCGTGCCTTGGTGTTCGGGAATAAATGCCTGAATCGCTTTTGGTAGGCGGTGTTTGCGTGCCATTACCAATCCCTCGCTGACGTGCTTTTTAATAATTTCTGCACTTTGCCAAGGATCGTTAATTTCGTCGTGCTTGTTTGGACCGCCCATTTGATTTTCAATAAATCCTAGCGGATCGTGTAATTTGCCAATATCGTGATAAAAAGTACCTGCTCTAACTAGCTCTACGTTACAGCCTAATTCTTTAGCTGCCGCTTCAGCTAACGTAGATACAAATAATGTGTGCTGAAATGTACCAGGGGCGTTAGTAGCAAGGCGTTTTAATAATGGGCGATTGGGGTTGGCAAGTTCCGCTAGCCGAATAGGAGTCACCAAATCGAAAACGTGTTCTAAATAAGGGCTTAAACCTAGGGCGACTATGCTCCAAGCAAGTCCCGAAAGCCCGAATAAGCCTGCTTGCTGGGCAAGAACGTACCAATCATGCTTATATTGACTGAAAACTGAGCCTACCAGCAAAAAAGCGATCGCTTCAACTAAGGCTACAACACCACCTAATAAGGCTAGTTCTTCGCGCGATCTCATCCTTCCAGCTAGCAAGCTTGCTAGTAACCCCCCTGCTGTCCCTGCGAGCAAAGGTGTTGCCGATATTGCTAAACTGCCAGTAAGGAGAATTGCTACTAGCCCAACAACAATACTTCCTAACGGGCAACTATAAAAGCTACCTAATAATAAACCGATGGCTGGCAAGCTAGTATAAGTTACTCCCAACATGGCAATTGTGACAGTGCTGAGGGCAAGCAGCAATACTAATGTGCGATCGCGTTGTCTGACGTTGCAGCCAAATTGCCTCTCTATGAAAGCAAAAATCCCTACTATTCCTGTAACAAAAGCTCCGATTTGTAGTAAGCCTTGCCAATTAATTTCTCGGCGACTGAGATCGAAATGATCGAGTAAAACGAAATCTCGATGGGTGATTTCTTCTCCCGCCTTGACAATAGTCTCGCCTTTATATACTTCTAATATTACTGCTTCTACAGCTAGCGCCGCTTTTTCTGCTTGTTGCTTAGTTTGTTCTACATCAGCTATCAAGTTTGGTTGCAATATTCTACTAAGTAACTGGTTTGCCCAAGTTTCGGCAGTTGTTGGGATAGAAAAGCCACTATCTGGCAAGTTTGGTGCTTTTAGTTGCAAGCTTACTGCTGCTTGTAAATTATGCGGTTGTAGCCCTGGGGAGATACCTTGAGTTAGAATGCGATCGCAAGTAGTCCGCAGCAATATTTGCGTTTTCGCCCACTCTTCATCTGATAAATCTAACAGGTCGTCTTTGTAGAATGAATTTGGTCGATTAACTTGCTCTTGAGTAATTTTTGACTTAGCCCCCGCGTATTGCTGGCGGGCTTGAGTAACTTTAGCAATTAATTCTGATAATTTTTCTGGTGACGTTTTCCAACTATAAGACTGAAGTTCTAAACTTGCTGCTGCTAGCTTGCTATTAACTAAAGCTTCTGCAGATGGGGCAGTTTTCTTTGTACTATTGACAGTTGCTAGGATTAACTGCCAATTTGTTTCCGAACTACTGCGGAGGTAATGCTGAACCGATTTTGACAGCATAGAAGTTTCCACAAACGGAAAAGCGCCTGCACTAAAGCGAATTTCATTGCCCCAATCGAGTGCTTGTTGCAATTGTGCTTGTACTTGCCTATTTATCGATTCATCAATTGCCAATACAGGTGTGGAGACGCTCCGCGCAGCTTTGCGCTCTGCTCTTGTCGTTTCTACATCCTCTACGCGAGCGCTATAAGGTGCTGTAATTGTCTGCAGTGCAATTGTGCCTACTGCTAGCCGAGGTTGATTGTAAAAGCGATGTCCTAAGACAACAGTCAGGGCAATTACTGCAAAGATGAAAATAGCTTGCGAATGATATCTTTGCTGCCAGCACGAGACTTTTACCCATGCTCGATGCAAAAATGCTAGTAATGGTACGTTAAACTTTTTTTGTTCGCTCTCCATGTTAGAGCGGAGCAATTGCTGTCGCCTTTTATCTTTCTGCGGCATTAGAAACTGAAACAAGCGCAGCTTTTTCATTACTAACGAGTGCAGCTTAAATAGTGACTGGTAAAATCTGGGGCTTGATGTGACTGAGGTTGGTTTACCACTATAACTACCTAGAAATTGCGATCGCTAATTTATTATTTAAAACTAAATCCGATTACAGTTTTCTATCTCTTTGAGAAAAGTCTCTCCCTAGTAGTAGAATCAGCTGCCTAACGCCAACGGATAACGCGAGGTGCAGCGACAACTGTTTTAGTGACAAGTTCCGCTGGATGTACCTCGTAGTCATACACTCCCGACCACACTGCAACTAGCGAATCTGACAATTGTAGCACTTCTTTTTCGGCGCTGTTTTGCTCTATTGTTAGGGCGGCTTGCCAACTGCTAGGAATGCTCATAGCGCTATTATAAGCTCCTGACAATGCACCAGCGATCGCGCTAGCAAGTGGGTTTTGTAAGTGTTGCGCTCTTTTCACAGTCAGGCTAAAGTCTTCTTGGCTGCTTAAAAAGCAATAAAACCCTAATGCAATTGATGTTGTTAGCGCCTCTTTGGTAGTTACTTGAGTTAGAGTGCGTTCTAAACTCGCTCCTTGGCTGCATAATTCCTGCACTTGCTGTAATTTATATGCTAATTCTGTTTGTGGCGTTTCCATCAAGCTGAGAATGTGGGGAACTAATTGAGCGGGTTTGATTTTGCTTAATACTTGAGAAGTCGCATATCCTACACTAAGAATGCTTTCTCGTACAATGGGTTCGTTTTGCCAAATGCCAGCGCTAGCTGATAAGTTCTGTTTTAGTTTTAGTTCGTTTTCGTGGTAAAACAGCGCCAAGGGTAAAGTTGCGATCGTTGGCGCAATTTCAGATATTGATGCTACTGATAATTTTTCTTGCCAATGCTGCGGCTCAAATCTGCCTAACTCGATTAGACTATACATTGCCGGAATTAGGCATTTGGCTGTTTGTGAGGGTACTTGCTTGCTAACTTTCTCCCCTAGCATTGCACCCAACAAAGTGCCGCGAAACTGACTAGAGAGAGAATAGCGCATAATTAATTATTTACGCTTTTGTTTGATTTTTCAGATGATAAATTAAAGCTTCTAGCCCTAAGCGATAACTTTCTGCGCCAAAGCCGCTAATTTGCCCGATTGCTACTGGGGCAATATATGAATGATGACGAAAAGCTTCTCTTTGATAAATATTGCTCAAATGTACTTCTACTGTCGGTATTTTAACTCCTGCGATCGCATCTCTAAGCGCTATGCTGGTATGAGTATACGCACCAGGATTAATTAAGATTCCTTGATATTCTTTACCTGCCTCCTGAACAGCATCTACTAATGCACCTTCATGGTTTGACTGAATATGATGAACTTTCGCCTGTAGTTTGACTCCTTCAGCCACTAACAAGCGATTAATTTCATCTAGTGTCACCATGCCATAGATCCCTGGTTCTCTTTGCCCCAGGAGATTTAAGTTTGGTCCATGCAGCACTAAAACATTAAACAATAAGTCTTGTGTCAGCACAATTATGGACTAGCGCCTTTGACGCGCTCTATCATTTACGGGAATAGGTATTGGTTCTGGTTCTGGCTCCACTTCTGGTCCTAGCAAGGTTTCAATTAGCCTGCGTCCCCATTCTTTCAGCTTTTCCAGTACCTTTTCTATGTAGTCCATTGAGCCGACTGCTCCTAACAATACTACCGATGTTCTAACTTACCCTAAATAAAACGGAAGTCTACGATACATAAACTTATCTTAAGCTTATCACAATGCTATCGAGCAAGTTCATCTCACTAAAGAAGTGTTTAGTTATATTAAGGAACGGATATTTTAATACTTCAATAGCTGGCGACGCAGACAATCGAGGGCTGTACAACTGCTGAGGTGACGAATTAAAGCGCGGTCTTTGGTAGCACCGAATCGATACTCAAAACTTTGCACAGTACCGCTTTGATGCGCTAAACCAATATACACTAAACCCACTGGTTTAGCTTCACTACCGCCATCAGGTCCAGCAACGCCTGTAATACTAATACCCCAGGTAGTTGCCAGATGCGATCGCACTCCTTTTGCCATCTGTTCGGCGACAGTAGCACTAACAGCACCCTGCGTCTCTAAATCTTGGCTGCTAACATTCAGTAGTGCAGTTTTAACTGCATTAGCGTAAGAAATTACGCCCCCTTGAAAATAAGCCGAACTTCCCGATACAGTAGTCAGCATTTGCCCTAAGCCCCCACCAGTACAAGACTCCGCCACGCCTAAAGTTTCGCCTCTGGCAATTAATAACTTTCCTACTACTGATGCTAAGGTTTCGTCATCAGCGCCAAAATAATTAATGCCAGCAATTTTTTTTAACTCTTGTTCCACAGGCTGCATCAACTGTTCGGCTGTGGTTGGGGAACTAGCTTTAGTAGAAATCCGCAGTCTTACTTCTCCCAAACTTGCATAAGGAGCGACTGTAGGGTTAGCTAATTCCAGTAAAGGAGCTACTTTTTCGGCTAAAGCAGATTCAGCGATTCCCCAAAACTTTAACATCCGGCTGTAGATAACTTCTTGCCCAAAACCGTGACTTTGCAGATAAGGAACTGCTGTTTCTCGCCACATTCGATGCATTTCTGAAGGTACGCCAGGAAAGGTAAAAATGATTAAATTAGGGCGAGGTGTCCAAATAATTCCAGGAGCAGTACCAGCTATATTAGGCAAAACATCAGCACCTTGAGGAAGCATTGCTTGTTTGCGGTTGCTAGGAGTCATTATTCTGCCGCGTTCGGCATATTTGCGGCTAATATCGGCAATAATTTCGGGATGTTCAGCTAGCGGTACACCGAAATATTCTGCTAAAGTTTCGTGGGTAAGGTCGTCTGGTGTAGGACCAAGCCCACCAGTAAAGAGCAGAACTAGAGTTTGGTCAGTGGGCGATCGCTCAATTGCCGTTTCGATAACTTGCTTTATTCTAGTAGGATTATCCCCTACTACTGTCTGATAGTAGTGAGCAATCCCCAGCATAGCAAGTTCGTTAGCTAAATATTGAGCATTACTATTGAGAATATTACCTAAAAGTAACTCCGTCCCGACACAGATAATTTCAGCACTCATTTAAAAATAGTTTTGAGTTTTAAGTTTTGAGTTGAAGAGTCATCAATAACTTTTCCCGCGCTCTAGCGAGCGTGTTTCCATACCTGCCAGCTAGCATAACTTAAGAGCGAAGTTGCACCCAAGGCGTAAGCAATACCGCTAGGAATACCAGCAACAGCAACAGCCAAACTACCAACCCATAATGTCAAAGCGTAGATAAATAGCACTGTCAACCGATGAGATAAACCAGCTTGCAACAAACGGTGATGGAGATGGCGCTTGTCAGCCATAAAAGGCGATTTGCCGTGACGCAAACGCAATAAAATTACTGCTGACATATCCACAATCGGCACAGCCAAAATTAGATAAGGTAATAGCACTGCTGTAACCGCAGTAGTTTTAACTAAGCCCACAACCCCTACGCCTGCTAAGGTAAAGCCTATAAAGTAAGCGCCACCATCGCCCATAAAAATTTGCGCGGGGTTGAAGTTGTAACGCAAAAATGCCAAAGCGCCACCAGCTAAAGCAGCCGCAATTAAAGCCGCAGCCGATTGTTGCATAAATAGCGTCACGACAAGCATGACTACAGCCGCTATCCCCGAAACGCCAGCCGCTAAACCATCTAAACCATCAATCCAGTTTATGGCATTTGCCATCCCCACTAGCCAAATTACCGTGATGGGTAAACTCAGCCAGCCCATTTGTACCAAACCGCCAAAAGGAATGCTGAGAAAGTCAATATGCACGCCCATGTACCAGGCTAAAGTGGCAAATGCTATTTGCAATAGCAGGCGGACAAAAGGAGAAAGGTTAAATAAATCATCTGCCAAACCGATCGCAAAAAACGCAAGTCCGCCTAAAATTACGCCCCAGATTCCCCATTCTGTCTCTGTGGGAAGGATACCAAAGCCTCCAGACCACCAAACAACCAAAAGGGCAATTAAAGAGCCAAGAAAAATTGATACCCCTCCCAGGCGTACCATCGGGCGCTGGTGGACTTTGCGATCGCTGGGTTTATCAACTTTGCCGCTTTTGATGCCAATGGTTTTGACATGGGGTGTAGTCCAAATAACTACTAAAGCAGAAACGAGAAAGGCAAGTAGGTGATAAAGCTGATAAGGCATCTGCTATCAATAGTTGCCAGACAAAACACTGCCTCGCAAAATTTTCATAGGTTTACTCTATTGCAGGCAGATTAGCACAGTTGGAAGAAAGGGGGAAGGGGCTTTCTTGAGCAGGGGGAGCAGGGGAGGCAGGGGGAGATAATTATTTTTAACTTCTCTATTGTCTCCTTGTCTTCCTTGTCTCCCTCAACAGTTAGACCAAAGCTGGTACGGAAGTTGTGATGTGCGGGTATAAGGGGAACGCTGCACATAAGGCGGCTACTCGCTGACGGCAATCTTGGGCGATAGATTCGTCTTGGGGATTGTGCAGGCGATCGCTAATAATATTGGCAATCTCGACAAATTCTTTTGTTCCCATGCCTCTTGTTGTCATTGCTGGTGTACCCAAACGCAAGCCGCTGGTTACAAATGGCGATTGCGGATCGAAGGGGACTGTGTTTTTGTTTGCTGTAATATTAACTTCGCTTACTAATCTGTCTGCTTCTTTCCCTGTCATGTTGATGCAGCGCAAATCGACTAACATCAAATGATTGTCTGTACCGTTGGAGACTATCTTTAAGCCTCTATTCTGTAATTGAGTCGCTAAAGCATGAGCGTTATCAATTACTTGAGCGGAATAAACTTTAAAGTCGCTCTTTAACGCTTCGCCAAAAGCTACAGCTTTACCAGCAATGACGTGTTCTAAAGGACCGCCTTGAGTGCCTGGAAATACTGATTTATCGAGCTTTTTACCCATTTCTGGATCGCCTGTCAAAATTAACCCACCTCTAGGTCCTCGTAAGGTTTTATGGGTTGTTGTGGTCACAACATGGCAATGAGGAATAGGATCGGGATGCAAGCCTGTTGCTACTAATCCAGCGATGTGAGCAATATCAGCTAATAAATATGCGCCAACTTCGTCAGCTATTTGTCTAAACTTAGCAAAATCAATAATCCGAGGATATGCCGAATAACCGCAAATTAACAGCTTAGGACGGTGTTGCAGTGCTAATTCCCGAATTTGGTCGTAATCTAACTGCTCAGTTTCGGGATTTACGCCGTAGTGACAAACTTTAAACCACTTACCCGATACATTCACAGGCGAGCCGTGAGTGAGGTGTCCGCCGTGAGACAAGTCCATGCCCATAATTGTATCTCCTGGCTCTAGCAGCGTCAGGAAGACGGCAAAGTTGGCTTGCGCCCCTGAATGAGGCTGCACGTTGGCGTGAGCGGCTCCAAATAGCTGTTTGGCGCGGTCAATTGCTAGCTGTTCGATTTTATCTACATACTCGCAGCCGCCGTAGTAGCGTTTACCTGGCAAGCCTTCAGCATATTTATTCGTTAATACCGAGCCTTGAGCGGCTAATACCGCAGCAGAGGTAAAGTTTTCACTGGCAATTAGCTCTAAATGGTCGCGTTGTCTTTGCAGTTCGTCATTAATTAATCCAGCGATCGCTGCGTCGCTTTGGGCAAGAATATCTAAATTACTTAGGCTCACGTCTATTATTCCTGAAAAATTCCATAATGTTTAAGTTTTTGAGCAAGCTAACTGTTGAGTGTATCGTTCGTCAGATTGCATTGCTGAATATACCATCTTAACTTTTTCGCTTACGCTGCCAACATCTAGTTTCCCTCAGCAGCTAGACAGTCGATGGTCAAGCCGCAAAGCAGCAATGAGCGCCTTGTTACCCCATAACTAAAGTCAGCAAAGCTGACCGCGCGGTCAGGGGGAGGAAAACCGTAAATTACGAATTACGAATTACGAATTATTTGGTCACTGTTAAAGTTATGTATTATTGCTCACAACATCCCTGAATCCATAACATAAAATGGACTTAAGCGGCATTGATGCTCCACAGGAGGAATTAGGATGTTAGTGATTTTAATGGACAACCAAATTCTTGCCCCTCAGCACGTTTGCCAAGGCTGTTTGCTGGCTACTCAAAGCGGTCAACCCCGATGGCATCAAGGTAAGCTCGGCTGCGGTCAAGCAGTTACTAAATCTTTAGCTCAACAGCCCGATCGATATGAGTGTATGATGGGCTTCCTTATTGCTGACATTAAGTAGTTAGGGCGCTGCTATATTAGCTAATAACAAATCACCCTCGTAGCTGCGTTATCCTAAGCGTATCGGCTTTTATTTAAGGAGAACGCAAGATGAGTTGGCGCGGGTCTGTAACTGTTAAAGAGCGAATTTTTGCTTGCTTACCTTATTTGCTGCCTTTAGTTGAAGGATTGATGTTTGGCAGATATTTATTTCAACAGGTTCCAGCTTTGGGGCTAATATTTACACCTATTTACCCTGTTATCTTACTTTACTCTAGTATTCCTTTTGCAGGGTTGATTGTCTTTTTTGCTTTGTTTATGTTGGTAGTTAGGAATGAAAGCATTGCTCATTTCATTCGTTTCAATACAATGCAGGCAATTTTAATCGATATTGTTTTGGTGCTGTGCAGTCTTGCTTTGCAATTTGTTGTCCAGCCACTACCAGGAACGGGTTTTGCCTTAGAAATACTTAGTAATACTATTTTCTTAGGCTTGATAGCAGCAGTTGGTTATGCAGTAGTACAGTCAGCTATTGGTCGTTATGCAGAAATCCCAGCAATTTCTGATGCTGTTCATATGCAAGTGCGCTAACTAATAATATTTGGTTGCTTGGCAATTACTGTATTTTCCAAGCGACCGATCCCCTCAATTTCTACGCGGATGCGATCGCCTATTTGCAATGGTCCTATCCCTACGGGCGTTCCAGTTAATATTACATCTCCTGGCTGTAAAGTCATAATTTGACTAATGTAGGAAACAACAAAGTCTGGGGAAAATACCATTTGGTCGATAGTTGCAGATTGTACGGGTTGGGGGTTGTCGTTGAGAAAAGTTTGCAAGCTAGCGGCGAGGTTAAGTTCTCTGACAATCCAAGGACCTAAAGGGCAAAATGTATCAAAACCTTTAGCTCTTGTCCATTGACTGTCTTTCTTTTGCAAATCTCGCGCTGTTACGTCATTAGCGATGGTGTAACCCCAAATTTTGGTATGAGCTTGTTCTGGGGTACAGTTAGAAGTGCGATCGCCGATTACTAAGGCTAACTCTCCTTCGTAGTCTACTCTTTGCGACTGAGGAGGGTAAACAATTGCTGTAGCTGTAGGAATAACTGCTGTAGATGGCTTGAGAAACAGCAATGGCTCTGGAGGTACGTCTGTTCCCATTTCTGCTGCATGATCGGCGTAATTTTTGCCGACAGCAACAATTTTTGAGGGAGCGCAAGGAGCAAGAATTTGGTAGCTGTTTGGTTCTAGTTGCATCTCCATTGGTTGACCTTGCAACCAAGGCGGAGCATCTAGTAATTGCACTGCTTGGTTGAGTTGGAGCAAACCGTAATAAATTCGTCCCTGTCTATCTTGAACTCGGACGTAGCGCTGTGCCATAAATAATTACTTCCTGCTTTCCTGAAAATTAGGCTGGTAAATCAAAATGAATTTGCAGATACATATTTTGATTTTTAAATGCTTGGGTTGCGTGCTTTGGTTGCTGATAGATAGATAGGGAAACAGAAAGAATTGCTTGCAATATATCAGATTTAACGGTGTCTGCTAGCATACTTTAGCCTGGAGTTGATAATTGCCAGCGCTCAATATTTTAGGCGGCAATCTGATAGAATTGTAAGTCCTTGTTGCTTCTAGTCTGAATTTATATAACTCAAAAGAGAAGCAGCCGATTTGTCCATAAGGAGACTAACACCCATGCAGACTGTTTATGAAACTATGTATATCTTGCGTCCAGACTTAGGCGAGGAGCAAGTATCGCAAGTAGTTAGCAAATATCAAACCTTCCTTCAAGAGCAAGGCGCAGACCAAATCGAGATTCAAAATCGCGGTAAACGTCGCCTTGCTTATGAAATTGGCAAACACAGGGAAGGTGTTTATATTCAAATGAACTATCAAGGTCCTGGAACTGCGATCGCACCTTTAGAGCGCTCAATGCGCCTCAGTGAAGAAGTAATTCGCTACTTGACAATCAAGCAGGAAGTTTCCGAACAGCCAGAGGAAGATGCAGATGCAGATGAATAATCTGTAAAAGCACCAGCAGATTGCAGGCGATCGCTTTTTTCCTTTGACCGCTTAATCTAGATAGAACAGGTAGCTAGTATCGATACTAACTACCTGTTTTTTATTGATATAGGGCAAAATAGTGCGATCGCTCTACGCCACAACTTTAACTTTTTCAACTGTTGTTAAAACAGCATCATAGTTATCAAAAATTTCAAAAACTGCATCTAATTGAGTCAATTCAAAGATCAGCTTAACAGGTGCTTGTAGATTGCATAATACCAGCCTACAGCCATTTTGACGAGCCACTTTTAGGCATCTTGCTAAAGCTACTAATCCTGAGCTATCCATAAAATCAACATGAGCTAAATCGACACTCAACAGGGCTTGGGCGTTAGCTACTAAGTTGATTAACTGTTTTTCTAAAGCTTTACCACCCTGCAAGTCTAAGCGTCCCTGCGGTTGAACTAAAATTGATTGATATGCTTGGGTAACAGTCATAGTTGTAACTAGATAATTGACGTATTTAACCGGATAAAACAAAACCGGAGTTGGGAAATAGACTTTTGCGTTAGTCGGTTGGAAAGCTATTAATTTAGCGAAAGCTTACAGCAAGTTAAGAAATTCATCTTTTCTTTACTTCAGCTTCATATTAACCTATTTACAAAATAAAGCTAGTGTTGTTCGAGATTTTGATTGATGCTCAAAACAAAGAAACATTAGGATAATTAATATTTCCAAATATGTACGTTAATGTATATAAATAGAAACCGTTATTGTTCAATAGCGCTTGCAAATTTATCTACGTACAATCCCTGAAACCTATGCCTTAATTACCTTTATGTAAACACAAGCAGATGGTTTCGTCAGTATTTTCCGAGGTATTTACTGAATCTTTATCAGTGTTACGGATTTATATAAAGATTTGATAAAGTAAGATATTTATCTTTCAGTTAAAATATGTAATACCCAGCACATCAACTTAAGAAAAACAATAGTAAGAGATGACTTATATATACATAAATCATCCTTTAGGTAGAAATTGATAAACTTAATTAACTACAAATTAATATTTTAGAAACAAGAAATTAAATGTAGCTTAATTGCAAGTTTCAGGTTTAAGTTTCTAAATACACGCGCACAGTAATCAATTCCGCGTTTTTGCCTTTTCTGTTTACCTGGAAGAAAACGTGTAGCGCTAGGCGTTGACACCTTTAATCGATTCACGCCAAGATAAAAGAAAAGTAAACCTTTGTAAAGGCTGCAACTAAATGTCGGCTGAACTCATCTCACTAGAGACAATTCAAGAAATTGCTCAACAATACGGCTACTGGGCAGTTTTCGGTGGAATTTTACTTGAAAATCTTGGTATTCCTCTTCCTGGTGAAACCGTGACCTTAGTGGGAGGGTTTCTAGCAGGTAGCGGTCAACTAAATTACTGGTTTGTACTAGCTAGCGCTATTGGTGGTGCAACAATCGGCGGTACTTGCGGTTATTGGATTGGCAGATACGCAGGCTGGTCATTTTTGCTCAAACTTGGTAACTTCTTGCGTATTCCCACCGAACGAATAGAAGAAATCAAAAACCAGTTTAGTGAGAATGCAGGTAAAGCAGTATTTTTAGGACGTTTTATCGCATTGCTCAGGGTATTTTCAGGATTGCTAGCAGGAATCGCCCAAATGCCTTACGGACGATTCTTTGTATATAACCTTGCTGGAGCAGTAGTTTGGGCTGCGGTAATGGTAACGTTAGCCTTCTTTGTAGGAAAAGTTATTGCTTTAGAACAGTTAATTGCTTGGGTAGGTCAATTTACACTACTAGCTTTAGCCTTAGTTGCAGCCTGGATATTTATCCCACCTTGGCTGGAGTCGCGTAAGGCGAAGGAATTGAAAAGTGAAGAGTAGAGAGCAGGGGGAGCAGGTTCTTCCTTGTCCCCTTGTCTCTCAAATTAATGATTCTGTTGCGACCAAATACGTGTTGGTAGTCCCCAAACGTAGATAAATCCTTCAGCGGCTTTGTGATCGAACTTATCGTCTGCTCCGTAGGTTGCTAAGTCGGGGGTGTATAGAGATTGGTCTGACCAGCGCCCGACTATAGTAGCATTGCCTTTAAATAGTTTGATTTTTACTGTTCCTGATACTCGCTCTTGGGTTTTTTGCACAAAAGCATCTAGCGCCCCTTTGAGCGGACTATACCATAGCCCGTTGTAAATCATTTGGCTGTAGGTTTCTTCGATTCCGCGCTTGTAGTGAGTGACATCAGCAGTCAAAGTTAGGCTTTCTAAGTCGCGGTGCGCTTGGATAAGAACTAATAAAGCTGGTGTTTCGTAAATTTCCCGCGATTTGATTCCCACTAAACGGTTTTCTACCATGTCGATACGCCCAACTCCATGATTACCAGCCATTGTATTTAGCTGCTTAATGAGTTCAACAGGAGCCGTTGCTCGTCCGTTTAGTTGGGTAGGAATGCCTTTTTCAAAGCCTATTTCTACATATTCTGGCTCATCAGGTGTATCGGCGATCGCTTTGGTCATCAGATAAATTTCTTCCAAAGGTTCGTGCTTGGGATCTTCTAAAGGTCCAGCTTCAATACTGCGACCAAGTAAATTGCGATCGATACTGTAAGGAGAAGATTTTTTGACTGGGGAAGGAATGCCAAAACGTTCTCCGTAGGCGATCGTTTCTTCACGACTCATCCCCCATTCCCGCGCAGGTGCGAGAACTTTTAATTTGGGGTTAAGAGCAGCAATAGAGACATCAAAGCGGACTTGATCGTTACCTTTACCAGTACAACCATGTGCAACAGCATCAGCACCGTACTTTTGAGCAGCATCAACAAGGAGTTTGGCAATTAAAGGACGAGCTAAAGCTGTAGATAGGGGGTAGCGATTTTCGTATAAGGCATTTGCTTGCAAAGCAGCAAAGGCGTAATCTTTGACAAAACTTTCTGTAGCATCGACAACTAAAGACTCGGTTGCACCAGACTTGAGCGCTTTTTCCCGAACTGGTTCTAGTTCATCTCCCTGTCCCAAATCTGCTGCAAGGGTAATTACTTCTTCAACGCCCCATTCCTGCTTGAGATAAGGAATACAAACGGAAGTATCTACTCCACCAGAATATGCCAGCACGACTTTAGTAGCACGACCCATGAATTTATTAATCCAGCAAAACAACGAGTCAATATTATCCAACTAATTGAGGCATATTCTTGTTAGCAACAGTACAAATTTTGGAAAAATAGTTCCATGTTTGCAGATGAGATAAGGAGGACAGAATACAGAAGTAATTATCTTCCCCTGCTTCCCCTGCCTCCCCTGCTTCCCCTGCTTCCCTTACCTGCCGAAATGACATACTAAACAAAGTGGACTCAAAGGGGGGAGATGCGTGTTTTTTAGTGTTGTAATTCCGACTTACAATCGTTTGCCGATTTTACAGAAGTGTCTGAGGGCTTTAGAGAACCAACAGATTCCTTCTGGAAGCCCCATTAGCGGCTATGAAATTGTTTTGGTAGATGATGGTTCCACTGATGGTACTTTGAATTGGTTGCAGGAGGAAGCGGCAGAATTTCCTCATGTGCGATCGCATTTGCAAAACCATCAAGGACCTGCGGCGGCTCGTAATCTAGGTGTAGAAAAGGCTAGCGGCGATACAATTATTTTTATTGATAGCGATTTAGTTGTTACAGAAAACTTTTTGCAAGCTCACGCTGAGGCGCTAACTCAGGCAGATAGCGATCGCGTTTTTACCTACGGGCGGGTAATTAATACTTGCAATTTCGACGATCCTACGTCTGAACCTTACAAAGTTACAGATTTTTCGGCTGCTTACTTTGCCACTGGCAATGTAGCGATTTCTCGCCACTGGTTAGACAAAGCTGGATTATTTGATACTCGTTTTCAACTTTATGGTTGGGAAGATTTAGAACTAGGTGTAAGGCTCAAGCAATTAGGCTTAAAACTTATTAAATGCCCCGATGCTGTAGGTTATCACTGGCATCCACCTTTTGCTTTGGCGCAAATTCCTAATTTAATTGATAAAGAAATCGAACGCGGACGCATGGGCGTTTTATTCTACCAAAAACATCCTACTTGGGAAGTAAGGATGATGGTACAAATGACTTGGCTGCATCGGCTGTTATGGGGCATACTTTCGGTAAATGGACTATTGAACGAGCGGACAATGGCTCCTTTTTTGCAGTGGTTAATCGACCAAAATAAACCCCAACTCGCATTAGAACTTGCCCGAATTTTCCTTAACTGGTACAACGTCAAAGGCGTTTATGCAGCCTACTCGCAACTAAACAACAGCTAATTGTGATACACTAGAAGAGTTGTCTAAACTCGCACATCCAGTTTTTTCGGGTGTTTCTAAATGATAGAAATACGCCTGGATGGAGGATTAACCCGAATTAGGAGTAAAAAATATGCCAGTAGTTTCATTGGCTCAAATGATGGAGTCTGGGGTTCACTTTGGGCATCAAACCCGACGTTGGAATCCGAAGATGTCTCGTTACATCTATACTGCCCGTAATGGCGTTCATATCATCGACTTGGTGCAAACTGCTCAATTGATGGATGATGCCTACAATTATATGCGGACATCTGCCGAGCAGGGTAAGAAGTTTTTGTTTGTTGGTACTAAGCGTCAAGCTGCGGGGATTATTGCTCAAGAAGCTAGCCGTTGTGGAGCGCATTACATCAACCAACGCTGGTTAGGTGGAATGCTAACTAACTGGACAACAATCAAAACTCGCGCCGAACGTTTGAAAGATTTGGAACGCCGGGAAGAAAGCGGGGCGCTAGATTTGTTGCCGAAAAAAGAAGCTTCCATGTTGCGCCGCGAGATGACGAAGCTGCAAAAATATTTAGGTGGCATCAAGACGATGCGGAAGATTCCTGATGTTGTAGTCATAGTAGACCAAAGACGGGAATACAACGCAGTGCAAGAGTGCCAGAAACTAGGCATTGAAATTGTATCAATGTTAGATACAAACTGCGATCCTGATGTAGTTGACGTTCCTATTCCAGCTAACGACGATGCGATTAGGTCAATTAAGCTGATAGTAGGTAAATTGGCAGACGCTATTTACGAAGGTCGTCACGGACAGCTAGATGCTGAAGATGATTACGCAGATTACGATGATGCAGAAGACTTCGACGATGAGGAAAGCGAATATACAAATTCGTTGATTCCTGAAGATGACGAGGAAACTGAGGAGTAGTCAAGCCGCAAGGCGGCAATTCGTAATTACTAATTCGTAATTCGTAATTGTTACCTCATAAATAAATTTAGGGGCTTGAAACAATGAATTACGAATTATTCGGTCAAAAAAGTAAGTGCTAGAGGGCAAATATTGTTTTTGCCCCTGGCAATTTTGGCGCAAGGTATAAATGTAACTGAAGTAGGAATTGAGTCAAGATGGCGGAAATATCTGCACAAGTTGTCAAAGAACTGCGCGACAAGACTGGCGCAGGAATGATGGACTGTAAAAAAGCGCTGAAAGAAAATGAAGGCGATATTACCAAAGCGATGGACTGGCTGCGGAAGAAGGGCATGGCTTCTGCGGGTAATAAAGCTACGCGCGTAGCATCCGAAGGTTTGGTAGATAGTTACATTCACACTGGCGGTAGAGTAGGCGTACTTGTTGAAGTAAACTGCGAAACTGACTTTGTAGCGCGTGGTGAAGATTTCAAGAAGCTGGTACAAGATATCGCCAAGCAAGTTGCAGCGTGTCCGAATGTTGAGTATGTTTCCGTAGCAGATATCCCAGCAGAGATTACTGAGAAAGAAAAAGAAATCGAAATGGGGCGGGATGATTTAGGTAATAAGCCTGAAAATATCAAAGAGAAAATCGTCCAAGGACGGATTGAGAAGCGTTTGAAGGAAATGACTTTGATGGATCAGCCTTTTATCCGCGATCAAAGTATCACGGTAGAAGAGTTGGTAACGCAGAGCATCGCAACTTTAGGTGAAAATATCAAAGTCCGTCGCTTTGCTCGTTTCGTATTAGGCGAAGGCATTGAAAAGAAAGAAAGCAACTTTGCTGATGAAGTAGCAGCACAAATGGGCGGCAAACAGTAGAAAAGTTGCTGTCTAGTGTGTCTTGGTAAAGGCAGGTCAATCGTAAAATAATTGACCTGCTTTTGTTTTGAATCCTTATTTTAAAATAGAAAAGTACATTTGTACTGATAGATCGTAGATTAAATTAACTCACTACCCCCTTTAGCTCCCCCTGCCTACCTTAAAACCCAAAGAAATTAAACATGGCTACAGTTGAGCAAATTGACAAAGATATTGCTGTTATAGAAGAAGCGGTAAGAGCGATCGCAACTGAACTAGAAAGCTCTTATATTAGTTATCTGACTGCTTTAGGGCAAGCAGTAGCAAAGCAACTAATGCTAGCAACTTATCAATTGTGTACGCAGGCATATCCCCAGAAGTTTGCGAGCTTATCCTTAAACGAGCGGCAGCAACTACAGCAAAAAATCCGTAAATTAGGGCAAGAAGCAGCCGAACGGTTATTAGAGCATACAGAAGCAGATGATAGTTTGGAGTTTTCCTTTTTGCAGGAGGAAGCAGACTTAGAACCTGCTAAAAAAGAACGATTTGCGAATCCAATCGAGTTAGTAAAATGGCAACAGCAAGTAGAAAGAGCGATCGCATCTACTGTAAAAATGCTCTCTAGCAAGTCAAATAGCGTTCTCCAGCTAGCGGGAATGCTACCGGATAAGTTACCCCTTTCCCCCTTACTTGAGGCTGCTACAACTTCATTAGAAGCCACTCCCGAAGCAATTAATGGCACTCCTAACCTATTAAACTTGTTAGTAGAAACTGATAACAGCCAGGAGGCGCAAGAGTCCACAGTAACCCAGATTACAGCTATTCACTTACGGTTAGTAGAAATTGAGTTAGCTGAGGCAACAGTTAGGGTTGGACGCAATCAAATCCGCAATTTACTAGCACAATTAAGTAAGATAGAGCGCGACTATCAGAAAAAGCAGCGAGAGCGAGATGTGGCTGAAGCTGAGGCTGCATGGCGAGCAAGTTGGTTTGAGGAATAAAGCTGTATGGAGAGAAGCTAGTGCAAACAGAATCACCAGATTGGTTGCGATGGCAAAAAGCTCTAGCAGTAGAGGCAGAAAGGGGCTTTGTTGACTTGGTAGGCAAGCAATACCGTTTTAGCGAATTTCTTAGCCTCAGCTTTGGCAAACCACCTGCTGGATTGTCTTTAGAAGAACGCCGTCGCTGGCAAGAAATGGCAGCAAATTTTGCTAGTTATCCGCAAATGACGTTGGCAGAACGGCAAGATTTGGTAGCTGCAACGCGGATGTATATACATAAGACTTTTGTGCAGGCAAAAAAAGAGCCAGAGGATAAAGAGCCTTATATTCCCAAGCCTAAGTTAGCGCGAACAACACCTATCGTTCAGTCTAAACCTGCGGAAGTTTATCAGCGGATTGCACCTACTCTAGACCAACAATTGGCTAAATTACCCGAAGTAGGAATAAGAAGAGGCGGTTATTTAGAGCGTTTGGGTTTGTATTCGGTGCGTGACGTGCTGTTTTACTATCCGCGCGATCATATTGATTATGCGCGTCAGGTAAATATCCGCGAGTTGCAGGCTGGGGAAACCGTAACAATTGTGGGGAGAGTGCATCGCTGTAATTGTTTTAGCAGTCCTCGCAATAATAAGTTAACGATCTTGGAACTGATTTTAAAAGATAGTACAGGATCGATCAAAATCAATCGTTTCTTTGCTGGCAATCGCTATGCTAATCGCGGCTGGCAAGAACAGCAAAAACGCCGCTATCCTACAGATGCAACGATCGCTGCATCGGGATTAGTAAAGGAGAATAAATACGGGGTAACGTTAGAAGATCCTGAGTTAGAGATACTAGCAAGCCCTGGAGATACAATTGATTCGCTCACGATTGGGCGAGTAGTGCCTGTGTACGCGCTTACAGAAGGGGTGAGCGCTGATATGGTAAGGCAAGCAGTAATTGCGGCTTTACCTTGTGTTAAGCAGATTAAAGACCCTTTGCCTGCGGCTTTACGCAAGCATTACGATTTAGCAAAGTTGACAGATGCGATCGCTAATATTCATTTTCCTCCAGATAGTGATACTTTAGCGATCGCTCGTCATCGTTTGGTATTTGATGAATTTTTCTATTTGCAACTAGGTTTATTGCAACGCCAATATAAAGCTAAACAGATACAAACTAGCGCTGTTCTAGCTCCTACAGGTCAGTTAATTGAGAAATTCTATAATTTATTACCATTTACTCTAACTGGCGCTCAATCTAGAGTTATTAACGATATTCTTACCGATTTACAAAAACCTGCACCGATGAATCGTTTGGTACAAGGCGATGTTGGTTCTGGTAAGACGGTGGTAGCTGTGGTAGCTATCTTAGCAGCGATTCAATCGGGCTATCAGGCGGCTTTGATGGCTCCTACAGAAGTATTGGCAGAACAGCATTACCGCAAATTAGTGGGCTGGTTTAATATGCTGCATTTGCCTGTAGAACTGCTAACAGGTTCGACTAAAGCTGCCAAGCGTCGCCAAATTCACGCCCAGTTAGAAACGGGAGAACTGCCGTTATTAGTTGGTACTCATGCTTTAATTCAAGATCCGGTCAATTTTCAAAAGTTGGGTTTAGTAGTTATTGACGAACAGCACCGTTTTGGAGTTGGACAACGGGCGAGGTTGCAGCAAAAAGGGGATGCGCCCCATGTATTGACGATGACAGCGACTCCAATTCCCCGCACTTTAGCGCTGACTTTGCATGGAGATTTGGATGTCAGTCAAGTTGATGAGTTACCGCCAGGAAGACAAAAGATTCATACTACAGTGCTGACGGCGAAAGAACGCTCTAATGCTTACGATCTAATCAGTCGAGAAGTTGCCCAAGGTAGGCAAGCATATATTGTGTTGCCGTTAGTTGAGGAATCGGAAAAATTAGATGTTCGGGCGGCTGTAGAGGAGCATCAACGGTTGCAAGAAAGTATTTTTCCGCAGTTTCAGGTGGGATTATTACATGGAAGGATGAGTTCGGCAGATAAGGATGCAGCACTTACTCAGTTTCGCGATAACCAGATGCAAGTTATTGTCTCTACGACGGTGATTGAGGTGGGGGTAGATGTCCCAAATGCGACGGTAATGTTGATTGAAAATGCCGAACGGTTTGGTTTATCTCAGTTACACCAGTTGCGAGGGCGTGTAGGGCGCGGTGCTGCTCAATCTTACTGTTTGTTGATGAGTAGTTCTAAGACTGAGACTGCTGTGCAGCGGTTGAAGGTGTTGGAACAGTCTCAAGATGGCTTTTTTATCTCGGAGATGGATATGCGTTTTCGCGGTCCTGGGGAGGTTTTGGGGACGCGGCAATCAGGATTACCGGATCTTACTTTGGCAAGTCTAGTAGAGGATCGAGAGGTACTGGAGTTGGCTAGAGAGGCGGCAGAGAAGGCGATGGCGAAAGATCCTACTCTGTCTCGTTGGTCATTGATTTTGAAGGAGTTGGAGTATCGCTATCAAAGGCTAATGGGTGGCACTATTTTGACTTAGATGGTTGCAGGGCGATTTCTACGAGGTCTTCTATTTTTTTGAGGTTGGGATCGCCTGCTAGGTAGCCTATGCCTCGATGGAGGTGCAGGCGAAATTGGGTGGCTAGGGTTTCTTTGTCTGTGCCTAAGTTGTCGTTGTGACAGCGCTGTTTGAGGGCGACGATCAGGATGTCTGAGGTTTCGCCGCCAAATACTTGCCAAGATAGTTCTACGTTGCTGTCTGCGGGGATAGGTACTGGTGAGGGAATGGTGGGTTCGGCTAGGGAACGGCAAAATGCCCAGCGGCAGAGGATGTTCCATTGGTCGATTTTGGTGGCACGTTTGAGTTTGATTAGTTGGTCTTTGGCTGTTTGGGAGAGTTGGATTCGATTTACTGGGGGTTCCATAGGGTTTTTAGAGGGACGAACCGCGTTCGCGACAGTGTAGTGCAACGTTTAGACGCGAAGAAGGAGCAAGGAGGAGCTACCAGAAGTAGCCTGGTTGGATTGTGGTTTGACGATCGCCTGGGGAGTATTTTAATAGATATTCTTGGGCGATCGCTTTGTTGGTTTGCAGTTGTTGGTGTTCGGTTTGTCCGATTTCGGTGTCGGTGGAAAGAAGGATTACTTGATGGCTGGCGTTGGGGAAGTATCTTTCTACAAGGTTGTTGCGGTGAGATGAGTCTAGTCTTCCTAGTGGGGTGTCTATGGCTATGGGTAGGTTTCTGCCGCTAACTCTGGCTAATGCCCACAGGAAAGCGATCGCGAGTAGTTGTTTTTCTCCAGCTGATAGGCGATGTTTGGGTACTGGTTTCCCTTGTAGGTCGTACAGGGATAAGGTAAATGTTTTAGCGTCTATTGCTATGCGATGTACTAGGTCGGATTTGTGCAGCAGGTAGAGGAAGCATTCTGTTACTACTGTTTCTAGTTGGTTTAGTTTGCGTAGTGTTAGTTTCTCTCTGAATAATTTAAGGGTTGTCTGTACTTTTGTTGATGCTTTGATAATGTGTTCGTCGTTTTTTATGTCTATGTTTTGTTCGCTGTACTCAGATAGTTCTTTGATAGTTTTGTCTATTGCTTTGGCTAGTTCTTCACAATGTTTTTTTGTTGTCTCGTAATCTGTTTGTGCTTGAATTAGTTTTGTTTGTGCTTGTTTTACTTCTAATGTTATTTTCTCATGAGTTTCTGGTGCTGCCGCTGCTGCTAGTTGTTTTTCTATTGCAATAATCTCTTCTTCTTGCTGTTTAATATTATTTATTTGTTCTTGGGCTTTATTCAACTCGTTAGGCAGATAGTAAAGTATACCTTCTAACTGATTTAATACTTTTAACTCAGCTAATAGCCAAGATTCTTCTACTATTTTGATATCTCGTTCAAGTTCTCGATCTTCTTCCTCAATAAAATCTTTTACTTTACTAAATTGTTCTGGTAGTAGTGCTAGTTTATTAATACAATCTAGTAAGCGTTGATTTCTTTCTTTTAAAACATTTTGAGCAATTTTTGCTTGCTGTTGGCGTAATTCTTTTTGTCCTTGCGATCGCGCTTGTTCTAATAGTGGAGAAATTAAAGTCAGTGGTAATGTACCTTCAGCACTTTCTATCAAGTCTTGACGTTGTTTAATAGCTGCATCGTTGGCATAATTTAGCTGGGTTTCTAACTTGCTGCGATCGCTAGCAATTTTTCCGCCTTCTGATAAAAATTTCTCAGAAGCTTGATGGTGCAATACTTGCGCTTTTTCTAAATTATCCTGTGCTATGGATAGTTGTTTTTTAGCGGCTTGATGTGCTGCTTTTTGCTTATTTAGCTTTTGTTCAATTTCTTCAATTGTTTTTAGTTCTTGGGCATCTGCTAATACTTTACGTTTGCGATTGACTAAAATATCAATGTCAATAGCTAAACGTTCAGCTAATTCTAAGCCTAAAAGTGTTTTAATTGCATTAATAACTCCATCAGTAGGTGTTTCTTGTTCGGCTAGTTCTTTTACCTGTTCGCCGTCGAATAAAAATAAGTTAGAAATACCTAAAGGTAATAAGTCTTCTATGCGTTCGTCCCATATTTGGGCTAAAGCTTTATCTGACCAGTCATCAACTAAGATACCTAAATTGTCTTTACCATTTTTAGGATTTTTTGTCCAAGTGCGTTTGATTCTAAATTCCACTTGGACATTATTTAAAATATGTTCAAAAGCAAGTTCAATACAAGTTTGTTCGCCTATGGATGTATAGCGATTGACGCATTGATTAAGAAATTCACTATATCCTAAGTTATTGCGGGTAGAACATTGTGCGCGATGCCCATAAAGTGCTAAACGAATAGCATCCATTAGTGTTGTTTTACCGCCGCCATTCATACCGCCTAGTAAAATAATTGGACGTGAATCTCCACCAGTTTGTGGACGCAGATTTAGTACCTGTCGCCCACAATAAGGACCAAAATTTTCTAGTACGAGTTCGAGAAATATCACTTGATGTTTTGGCGAATAAAACTAGCTCTCTTGAAAAACTTTGTGGTAGGAAACCTACCCCACAGATTTTCCGCAGATGTATATGAATTTTATACCTGCTGGTGCGGTTTTGGTATTGAGTTATTTGTTAGCCGTCGGCTGGGCGATCGCTATTATTTTTTTGCTGAAACTTTAAATCTGCCCAAGTTAGTTGTTTGACAGTTTCTACATTACCTTTACCAGCCGCGTCTTTTAAGTCGCGTTTATAGTGGGCGTTGGCGATCGCTTCTGTAGGCGATCTAGAACTTGTTTCAAAACACTTCTCCAATTTATTGTAGATACCCGAACGACTTGCCATTGTTTTATACTGGCGTTCTGTATCTAGCAATTTTGCCATCAATTCGAGGTGCATAGCATCATCATCACAGAGTTCTTCTAGTACCGCCCATTCATCAGCCCCTAAAAGGCTGCTATCAGCGCCAGGGCGAGGATCTCGGAAGACTTCGCTTGTAACTTCTTGGTAAATGCGGGGTAAGCTGTCATCAAATTCATGTTTTTCTTCTAGCCAGATGCGCCTAATTTCGCTAAGTTCTTCGGGAGTAATTAGGGTAATATCGCGCATTTGTTCTGGTGCAGTGCGGCGAATTTGGGTTTGGGCAGTGAGAAGTTTCCTTAGCCAAGTTTCGCGCCATTCTTTAGTATAAGGTCCTGGGATTGGTTCTACAGATATTTCGCCATCGATATTGCGCTCAAACAATTGTACGTTACCAGTGAGGCGGCGGAAGTCACGGCGATCGCGATCGTCTTCTATATCGAGTTCGTTACGAATATCGAGTAAAGGCTGCATCCATTCCTTTTCCTCGTCGTTTTGGATCATTGCCTCCATTGATTTATCTTTACTTACCATTGTGCAAACCCAACACCCAAACCGAGAACTACCACAGCTAGGAGTAGAGGTATCGACGACTAAAGGACATTCATTGTCTTCTGTAGCGCCCCTGTACATGGCAAATAAGTCTTTATTACTTTGTCCCCAAGGATTCTCATACTGATTTAGGTACAACCATACTTCATCATTACGCCAGTCTTCGATTGGAGTGTAAACAAGAGAGTTTATCAAGCTCGATCTAGGACTAAGGCGATCGCGAATGCGTCCTTGTTCATGCTTTTCCATTATGGTTGAGCGTTTGGTACTTTCAGCCTTACGCATACCTAAAACAAGAATCACCTCTCCATTATCCCGAACTATACTACGAACAAAATCATTAGCAGGCTGAATTTTGAGTCGATCGGTACACCATCTAAAACGTTGTCTTGGTGCGGGATAACCTTTACCAATCAAACAAGACCAAAAAGTGTCTTTAATTTTTGGATAAAGTTGATGGGGTTCTATTGGTAATTTTTGCTCTTGAGCAGCAAGTTTTATTTGGTGTAAAGAGTTTGTAACCCAAGCCGCTACTATCGGATTCTCTACTAACGTATCTGTAGAAATAACATGGATTGTTTTAGTTCTTTTTTTTTGTGGGAGAGCAGAAATTGCATTCCAAATAAGCTGCAATATTGTAGAACTATCTTTACCTCCCGAAAATCCAATAATCCAAGGTATTTCGTCTAGACAATATAACTCTTGAATTTCAAGCGTGAGAGATTGGATGTCGTCTATAAGTTCGCTTACAGTTCGCTTTTCTTGCTTATACTCTGAATGCTGTGCTATTGTCATTGCTTTGCCCTGCTGAAAAAAAACGGTAGTTAATTTAAGTTAGGGTATTAATGCTCGGCAAAACATTTTAGTAACTGCCTTGGGTTAACCATTCTAACCTTAATGCTGATAGTCTACCTCTTTTTTTTTCCGCATTTGCTGGGCTACCTTTCTACTTACTAATCGATTCGAGCCTAATATATCGTGATCTAGGCACGTAACACGTATGTTTGTAGGATTCATTGCCCCTTCAGGGTGTCTAGGCAATACTGTTAGTTGTTCAATCTCTACGGACTTGTTGCACCCTCCTTCGTATTCGCATCGTCTGCGGACAGATAGAAGTCGAACGACCCAAAATGGATGAGGGACACTTTGTTTTCCTAGGTTTGAATGCAATACTACACTGGGTTTTTCAGAGACACTATATAGAGAAACGCGATCGCTTTTGTGAGAATTACACCATCCACAGGCTAGACGCAAATTGTCTTGATCATCACCACCTCTTGAAAAAGGTACGGCATGATCCACTTCGATGCAAATATCTCGCTGTGTAAGACCATGTAACGTTGTATAGTCAACAAACGAAGGAAGCTTTGCTTCTACCCCCTCGGTATATTCCAAAAACTTATTTTCAGCCCATTTTGTGAATTTATAACCGCAGATCCAGCAGCGTGATTCAGAAATATCCCACAAAAGCTTTTTTTGCTCTAGTGTAATAGAGCTACGTTTTCTAATTTCTCTGCGTTGTACTTCTTTATTGATTAATTTTGCAATAGATTGTGCTAGCACATTGCGCTCATTTTGGGGAATTTCAGGAAAAATAAATGGTATTCTTTTCTGAACTGCTGTAAATACAAAAGCATAACCTTTAGAGGAATTAGCAAATATTTCTGGATCGCAAATTGATTCAATGAACCACTGAGTCCACAGCATATTTATATCCGCTCTGAGTAAAGCACCTCGACCACTCATCACAAAATCTGGGACTCTTTGACTAGCAATATTGCTTAAGATGTTTACGTCCCAACAACCTTCTAATTTGTCTGCTGTAGCGTTAAGAAAAGAGATAATTTCTGTAAATTCCATATGCTCAGATTTTATTGACTGAGTGGAACCCTATATATATTTGAGTTTGGCAATCTTTGAGGATCTTTTCTATACTGTACCCATTGCTTTGACCACTGTTTCCTAATTCCAGGAGTATCCTTTTTAACCCCATGTAAGTTCCAATCTTTATTGAAGTAATTTAGATTTACACCCTCTAACCACTCGTTAACAAGTATAGAAATTTCTTCTACATTGTCTATTCCTTTACGGCGTTCACACAAATACTGAAAGAAATCAGCAGACAAAATCTTTAATGATGTATGATTGAAAAGATTTGAGCGTTTGGGATCTCCCCAGTAATTCCATTCTTTATTGTCGCTAGTATCAGATAATTTATCGCGTACTAAAGTCCAAAAAGCAATAAATACGTCACGCCAAGGACCATCAAGACTACGCCAGTATGCGAAAGCATCTTGGTAGTCATCAGGATTTGATTCTTGAACAATCATAGATTCATGTAGATAAGAACGCTTCCATTTATCTGCATAATCTACACTGTCATGGAACAATTTACCGTCTTTTAATTCACGAAAAATTCTTATTATGGAACCCAGAACATTTGCTTTGAGATTGTTTTTGTTATCAGAATTAAGACCTCTTTCAACCAACCCATAGAACGGACTTTTCGGATATCTCGTCATAAAGGTGACTGCTCTTGATTCTTCAAGCTTAATGCCAGCAGCTTCAAGCCTAACTGAAACCCTATCTAATTCTTTGTTAGATAGGCTAGTAGATATAATTGTTCCTAATAAAGCAGCTTTTATGGGTGTTGCTTTCTGATTTACAACGACAAATTGAAATACTTGCTCTGCTGGATCGTTATTCATTAACAATGATATAGCAAGTTTTCGAGCCGCTTTTGTTTCTATTTCTTGTTGAGCGTCTTCAGGAGAAAGGTTGTCATTAATAATTGCATTCTCTATATATTTTTGATATTTATCATCCGTATTAACTAATGCTTTTGCTGAAGTAACGGCTGCTCGAAGTCTATGCTGTCCATCTACAACAACTATTGGGCGTAAAAATGATATGATTGCATCTTTGGAATAGTCAAGAAACTTATCTTCATCAAAATCATCTTTTATTTCATCTAGTACACAAATATATGCGGCTATTTCTTGCCAAAAATCTAGTATGTGAGATTCATCAGTCAAAGATATTCCTAAGCTTTCTTCATCTTCTGAGTTTTCCTGTTCATTGGTAAGCTCAGGTAATTCATCTAAATTGTTCTGAACACTTTTTTCAATTGCGGCTCGTTGCTTTAACTCCTTAATCAGTTTATCTGGTACTGGCTCAGTAGAAATTTCTGGGACTCTACGCTCTAAATCCGCTTTTACTCTTTTTAAAAGTTCCAACAAACTATATTTTTCATGCTCGTCAGTAGTAATCGATATAAACCCATGCTGTATATTTTCATCTAAATCATCTTCACTTTCACTTGGCTCAAATTTTACCTCCCATTTATCATATTGGCGTAAAGCACACAGCAAAGGATTCTGAACTATATTTTGTTCATTTCGATAGAATTCACTAATTTCTTTTATACGTTTCTTATTCTCTTCTCTCTGGAAGCCAGTAGTTTCTTGACCTTGTTCTCCAATTTTCTTTTTTTGTGGAACTCCCGCCCACATATCAATTTCTATAGCAGAAGCAGCGAATAATACCAACCAATCACCAGAATTTGTTTGCTTGATGCGAACTGCTTTATATCTAAATTTAGACATTTTAAAGTATTATTAATTTATAAAAATTTTGTTAAATCAAAACTTACTTGTTCAGATTTTTTCCTAAATCTTTCTGATATTAAAAATAATGCAAGCCTTTCTGTATAATCAACTGCACCTCGTAATTCCTCTCGCATTATTTCCAGTCCACCGTTAGCATATTCTTCAAATAAATGAGTTCGCATTGTATCAAATTCTTCATTATAAGATAAGATTTTTATTTCCCTACTATCCATAATTGCTATTAGTTTAATTAAAACATCGTAACTTTTACTCAAAAAATGTTCTTGTCCAATAGGTGCTGGTTCTTGTTGCGAAATTTCCCCCAATGGCGAACGTTTATTAAACTTTGCTCCTAATGCTGCTGCAAATGCTATTACATCAGCATAAGTTTGAAAAGGTGCAGTTTTATTATCTGATACTATTAAATCTTTTACTAAGGTTGCTTTATCTTTTGCAACTCTAATTCTGTTCGCAGCCATTATTATGATACCTGATTTTGTAAAAAATTAGCGTATTAGTAAGTGAACAATAGTTGTTCCTCTACCGCGATGAGTGTTGTATTTAGCAAATCTTTGTACTGAATAGACTTTTATCTCAATACAATTTTTAGTTTAGCTGCTTTCTAAGCTTATTTGTTCAGAAATACGATCGCCCCACACTTAAAGAAACAAATCATCTACTGCCATAACCCACCCTGGTAAAGCAGGTTCAGCTTCCGCCATATTGCCACGATAATATATTTGCGGCTGTTTGGGATTGCTAGCACGATATACCCTTACAACTTCCTCATTAAGAACATCTACATCCCACACAACTAACGTACCTGCGGTAAAATAATCCTTGCGCTTAGATGCGATCGCCTATCCTTCACGAAATGCCTCAAGCAACCTGTACTAAGGATAATTTATAAACCAAACGTTTTTTTCAAAGCTATATCGACTTGCGCCATAATCGGACAATCACCAATTACTCTGTCTACTTTTCGATCTTGTACAGTAGCTAGATTATCAACCATTACTACAGAATCAGTCACCAATCCCATCTGCTTACATACAGAACTGTTATTGTAAATTCTTACTCGCGTTGCTCCCGTTCTGCTTAAGTTAGAAGTTATTAGTGCTACGATACGTTGGCGTATTTGAGTATTTACGTCATTAGCCTGAACTACTAAAGCAGGGCGCTTCTTATAATTGAGTAAATCTGAGTTAGGGTATAACACCAAAATTACATCACCTCACTTATATTTCGTCATAAGCTTCCATACCAGGTACATCCCAGTCATCTTTAAATGACTTCAATCGATGATATGTCTCTTCTATCTCTGCTGCTGTCCATCCTAAGTCGCTAGTTAGCAGTTGATTTTTGTTTTCATCTGTACAGAGATCGCTATCTGATTCGGCTGGGTTTACAATATTCTGAGTCTCAATATCTTTGCTTTGCATAAATATCCTCTACTTTTAACCTTTTATTTGTGTCTATAGCTGGAGACGAACTAACCATTACGTTCTACCTCTATGACTTCGGTGTATTCAAATTCGTTTGGGCTTTGCTTGACTAATGGATAGCGATCGCCGTTTAATTCTATTGAGTCTTGTTCACAATCTAATTTAGGCGAATTGTAGACAAGTATGTATTCTTTCCCAATGTTATTTGCCATTTCTTGGGCAACTTCCCCCCGCCATTGTGTTTTAGTTACTAATACAACTAATTGATTAGCTAAATTAGGTATTGTTTTAGCAATTTGTCGTCGATAAATTTCGTCTAAACTGCCAAATGGAGAATCCATAACTACAGGAAATGTACTGCTATCTGGTCCCATTAATAGTTTGTTTTCACTCCATTCTCTTACTCTGTCGATGATTGCTCCGATAAATGATAAACTAAGTATTTGATTTTCGCCTGTAGATGCTGGAACTGTTGCTTCTTGCCAGGTTGTATTTTCCACTAATGTTAGTTCGTATTTCTCGCTTAGTTTGGGAATGTATGGAGTAAAAGAAATTTGACTAAATATCTCTTGTACTCGCTTTTCTAATAGCAGGCGAAAGTGTTGCTCTAAGCGTGTTCTTACTTCAGTTAGTCGTTCAACTGCATCTTGCGCTGCTGTGATTCTGCGTTGCGCTAATGCTTGTCTATCTTCGTTCATTTTATGCTTGGCGACTTGCTTGACTAAACTAGCAATTTCTGCATTAATATCGTCAGTTTTCTGCTGGTTTGCTCCTTGTTCTAAAATTAATTCTCTAATTGCTTCTTCAGTTGTATCTAATCGTTTCTGTAATTGCTGTACGTCTTCGTTAGGGTAGTTTTTCAGTTTTTCTCTAATGTCGTCTAAATGAGTTTCAACTCTGGAAATTTCACTACGGTAATGGGTAATATTAACTTGCTGTTTGTCTACTTCTTGCCAAAATTCAGGTACTTGCTTATCAATTTCATCTACCTGCGCGCCCATGCGAATAGCTGTTTCTTCTACATCTGAAGAACCTGCTTTATCTAACCAAGATTGGACTAAGTGATGGGCATGAGTTCCGTCTACTAATTCTGCACCACAAATACAACGTTGCTGATTTAGTAAGTCGCCAACAAATTGTTTTTTAATTCCTGTTGGCAGTTCTCCTTTTGTCCGTAATCCATCGATAATATTTCTAAACTCTGCTGTTATGTCTGATAGTAAAACTGTATAACCCCGTGTAGAAATTGCTCTTTTTAACGCATCTTTGGCAGTTTTTAGCTGTTCTCTTAAAGTTTTGCGCTGTTGTTCTAGTTCGTCGCGCAGGCGTTGTAGTTCGTCTGCACCGCTTAGTTCTAATAAGCGATCGCCTATTGTTTTTTTGACTTCTGTTTGCGATGCTAGTTCTATGCTAATTTCGCGATCGCGTGCTTGAATATCTGCAATTTGCTTTTCTAGTTTTTCCTGTTCTCGCAATAGTTTCCTAGTTTCCGAGTCGCCAATTGCTTTCAATTCGTCTTCTAATGTTCTTTTAGCGGCTTTTAAATGGTCTATTGCCCGATTTAATACTTTTACGCCTAATAATTCTTTGGTTGCTTCGGCAATCTCGGTTTTTTTATCATCTCTAACTATTCGTTCAATTCTTTCTCCGTCAAAGAAGAAGTATTGATACAATGTCTCTGGTAAAATTCGCCCGATGATGTCTTCTGGTAGTTGTTGAGATAGCAACCAGCGCCCGTCGTCTCCAGCTATATATGGGTATAGTTCGCTTTTGCTGTGTTCTACTTTGTCTGGGTTTCTGTAGGCGCGACATAGCCTTCTGAAGCGGTAGCGTTTATTATCGTGTTCAAAGTCTATTTCTACCCAGCATTCTACTGGTTGCCCTATTGCAGCTTCGCTAATTGCTCTTTTGTTGACTAATTGTTCTTCTACTGCAAAGGCTGCGGTGAATTTTTCGTATAGTACCCAGGTGAAGGCGTTTAGTAGGGTGGTTTTACCGGAACCGTTGTTGCCGTGAATTATGGTGGTGTTTTGTTCTCCTGATGAGAGGATGATTTCTGGGGTTTTGTTGTAAAACTGACGGAAGTTACATAGTTGTATTGACATCAATCTCATTGCACTTCTTCCTTGATGATTTTGAGGATGTCGTCGTTGATGTTGCGCGGAAATTTCATGTAGAGTTTGTCTTTTTCGGCTTGTAAGACTCGTTCGATGATTTGCTGGATTTGTGGTGGGGCGCTGGTTATTGGTTGTTGGATGTTGTTGATGTCATTCATGAAGACGAACCGCGAAGACGCGAAGGACACGAAGGAAGGGAGGAAAGAGAAGCTATTATTTTAGCTGGGTTATATAGTAAAAAGCGTAATAGTTAAGATGTTAGTAAATGTCTCAAACCATGATGGGAGTAAGCATTACATTATCTTTTTGACTTTTGACTTTTTATAAGTCTAGGAGTCCGTATTGTTGTTGGAGGGTTATTAGGGTTTTTCTGGCTTCTCCGGCGTTGTCTGCTAAGTCGGCAAATTCTATGAAGCGTTTTAGTTCTTTTTTGAGGAGGTTGCGTTCTACTTCCCAGGTTTGTCTGTCTAGTTCTGGGGGCATTACTATGGTGTCAAATAGGGTGGCGCGTTGTTTGCCTGGATGTGGGCGGAGAATTCTGCCTCGGCGTTGAATGAATTGGCGCGGGTTGCTACTGCTGGCTAAAATTACGGCTGTTTGTATTGCTGGGATGTCTACGCCTTCATCTAAGCATCTGATAGCTACTAAGCCTTGTAAGTCTCCGTCGGCAAATTGTTTACGTAGTTCTTCGCGCTGGGATAGGGATGTTTCGGCTGTGTAGGTGTTGACTCTGTAGCCTAGTTCTGAACCTAGTAGTTTGACTACTGCTGCTATCTGGCGACTGCTTTGTTTGCCGATCGCTCCTTCTTGCGTACCATCTCCGCAGTAAAATAAGGTGTGGGTTGTGTCGAGGCGATTTTGCATTAGTTGGCGCAAGGCTTGGAGTTTGTTGGCTGCTGCACCTACTAATCTTGCTCTTTGCATTAATAATGCTGTCAGGGCATTGTTGTTTTTGGGGCTGTTGTCTTCCGAACTTAGTATCCAACCGATTTTTGTGGTGATTCGGGCGTAGGCGTATGCTTCGGATTCTGTTAAGTCTACGAGAATTGGGTAATATAAATAATGGACTAATGCACCTTGAGCGATCGCATCTCGTAATGTTAGTTCTGGTGATAGGACAGAACCGAAGTAGTCAAATATAAATTCTGTACCTTGTTCGTCGAAATATCGTTCTGGGGTGGCAGATAAGCCTAGACGTAAGCCGATGTTGCGGGGTAAGCTTTGTTCTAGTTTGGGTGCGCCTAAGTTATGTACTTCGTCTCCAATAATTAAGGTTTTTTCGGGAAAGTATTTTAGCTGTGTCTGCAAGCCTCCCATTAAGGTTGAGTTTGTAGTGATGATGGTGAGAAATGGTTGGCTGTGCGATCGCACGTTGTATAGTTGGCTAGATAATTGGCTTTGCCAGTTGTGGACGCTTTCAAAGGCTAGTAGCGGCTTTAAGCTAAATTTTTCACATTCTCTTGCCCACTGACTTACTAGATGGCGGTAGGGGCAGACTATTAATAATACTTGTAAGCCTATTTTCTGATATAGTTCGCTGGCAATAGCTAGGGCGGTAATTGTTTTACCGCTACCCGTTGCCATTTTTAATGTACCTCTACCTTGGTTGGCAAACCAGCTAGCGACTGCTTGTTCTTGATACTGCCTTAGTTGAATTGATGGCGGTATTTTTGGACATCCTGGCGGCGATACAAGGTAGTTGCTTTTATGTTCTGCAACTAATAGTTTGAGTAAGTTTTTCCTTGGCGCTTGGGGATATTCTACAGGCAGTCGCTTGGCTAGATTTTGCGTTAGATACATTTATATGGAGGACGCGGCTATAAAATAATTGCAGGTAATATTTAATACCTTAATTAGTTATAACCGCGCCAAACTCCAATTAGCGATCCTTGTACTTGTACTTGTATTGCGTCAACTTCAATCGGCTGGTATTTGACATTTGCTGGCTTGAGGGTAACGCGATCGCCCCGCCGATAAAAGTGCTTTAATGTTGTACCGTGTCCGTCTACCATCGCGGCGACTATTGTGCCGTTTTTGAGTTGATCCGGTTCTGGTACGGGCTGCAATAGCACTAAATCGCCTTCGGTAATGTGCTCGTCAATCATGCTGTCTCCTACTACCCTTAAAGCAAAGGTTTGAGGTGGAACAAATTGATTGAGAAAGTCTAAATGCTCTACAGTGTCAGTAAATGGTTCGATTAAACCACCTGCTGCGATCGCTCCTAATACGGGTACTCCTTGGCGAATATTTTGGCAAATTCGCAGCGTTCTAGCTTTGCCTTCTGTCCATTCTATATACCCTTTTGCTCGTAAATGTTCCAAACGACTTTGTACGGGCGCTGGAGATTTTAATTGCATCGCTTGCATCATTTGTCTAATTGACGGTGCGTGCTGGCGAGTACGGACGTAATCTACTAACCAGTCATATAATTGTTTTTGAGCTTCTGTTAGCGGTTCCATGAATATGTAAAGGGCGGTAATATAAAAATCCCTCTAGAACATTCGTACTACAAAAATGCCCTTAATGACAAAATAATCAAGGGAAAAATTAAAAAATTTATGTTTTTTCTCTAAATTAGCCAAAAGCGATCGCTATTTTTAATCTGCGCCTAATAAACTTGCAAGTAATGCTTTTTGGGCGTGCATCCGATTTTCTGCTTGATCCCAAATTCTCGACTGCGAACCTTCCATCACTTCGTGAGTAATTTCTTCGCCGCGATGGGCTGGCAAACAGTGTAAAACGATCGCTTGTTTCTTAGCTATACTCAGTAATTCTTCGTTAATTTGATACGGCTGAAATAAAGGTATTCTTGCTGATGCTTCTGATTCTTGTCCCATACTTGCCCATACATCGGTATAAAGTATATCTGCATCTTTAGCAGCCGTTACGGGATCTTCGGTGATAGTTATTTCTATTTTGTTGGCAGCAATAGCACGCGACTTTTCGACAATTGTGGAGTCTGGTTTATATTCGCTAGGAGTCGCAATTCTTACATTCATGCCTACCATAGCGCAGCCTAATAGCAGAGAATGAGCAACGTTATTTCCATCACCTAAATAAGTCAAAGTTAAGTCTGAAAGTCTGCCAAAACATTCTTGAATAGTCAATAAATCTGCCAAAATTTGACAGGGATGCCCCAAGTCAGTTAGTGCGTTAATTACTGGAATTTGGGCGTAATGAGCAAAAGTTTCTAATTGTTGCTGCTCAAATGTCCTAATTGCTAGAATATCTAAATAACGGTCTAAAACTCTAGCCGTGTCTTCTACAGGTTCGCCACGACTTACTTGAGTAACGTTAGGATTGAGATCGATTACTTGTCCGCCTAATTGATACATAGCGACAGAAAAACTAACCCGCGTTCGGGTAGAAGCTTTGTAAAAAAGTAAGCCCAAGACTTTATTACAGCGGATGTTTAACTCGCCTGATTTTAGCTGTGCTGCTAGTTGTAGCAGTTCTTGTAATTCATCAGCCGTTAAATCTGCCAAAGTCAATAAATCTCGTCCTGTCAACGCTGCCATGCTTGTATTGTGATGAGTAACAACAATTCTTGAGCCTTTTTTGACCCAGTGCGAAAACTATTGCCCGTTTACTCACCTGCGTCACAAAATGACTGTGTTAAAACATTACCAAACATTTTTGCTGCTTGCTTGTTCCTCAATTACATTTCCTCTAACAGCTTGCCAAAAAGTTATAAATTAGCTATACTAGACTCTTATGCTGGTGTAGCTCAGGGGTAGAGCAGCTGATTTGTAATCAGCCGGTCGCAAGTTCAAATCTTGTCACCAGCTTTTTTGTTTCCAGTTAAAAGACGATCGCTTTATCTCGCTGCCCTAAGCGCTAGCGAAGGAAAAAGTGCTTGCAATCCAGATTGTCTTTGAGCAACTGACTCTGAAGCATGATTCCACAAACTTTCGTAATAGAAGAAAGAAACCCCCAAACCGCGCCCTCTAGCAGCCCTTACTTGCGACTGAATTTGCCTTATAGATACTGGGCGAGTCCTTAATCCGGTAATAATCCCCACTCCAGTAGGAATTTTTTGTTGAGCTTCTTGGATTTCTGAGCGGGCAATTTTGGCGGTAAAACTTTGCACGTCAGGACGATACACTTGCACAATCAATTCATCTACTATGTTTAAACGTACCCAATCAAGCCAATCTTGCAGGTGCGAGTTGTAAGCTGCATCATAAGGAGCAGGAGATACAGAAAATATTAAATTCGGTCTAACAGCTTTTACAGATTGATTGAGTTGTGCCATAAAAGCAGTAATTTTATCTGCCCGCCAGCGCGTCCATTCTGGATCTTGAGGATTAGCAGGAGGGTTTTTCTGAGTTTCTTGAGTATATAAGGCGATCGTGTATTTATCGTAGCCAAAGTCTTTAGGCAGACTCATGTGATCGTCAAATTGAATGCCATCGACGTTGTATTTACTGACAATCTCTACCACCAAATCGGTAATAAATTGCTGCACTTGCGGATGGAAGGGATTGAGCCATACTACTTCACCAGCGGCGCTAATCGACGTTTGGCTACCATCTTGACGCTGTGTTAGCCATTGAGGATGAGATGTTGCTAATTCTGAAGTTGGGGGAGCCATAAAGCCAAATTCAAACCAGGGAATAGCTAGCAATCTCTGGCGATGAGCTTGATTGGTTACGTCGGCTATGATGTCTTGTCCGTTAAATCCTTTGTAGACAAAAGGTTGAATGCCGTTGCGCTTGGCTACTGCACTTTCGTACATGACGTAGCCAGAATTCCAGATCACGGGGTAAACTGTATTGAAGTTTAGCTGCCGCAATTGCTGCATCGCCTCTTGCACTTTGGCGCGATCGCGGAGTATATCTTTATCATTCACTGTCATCCATACGCCACGAATTTCGGTGCGTGGTAACTGCGCGATCGCTCCTCCACTACCTAACAGCAATGTTGCTACTAGCGAACCTAAAAATAACAATGGCAGCAAACGTTGAAGCGATCGCCGCCAGCTTAAATAAGCAAAATTTGTTACCATAAATCTAAGTAATAATCAACCCCTAAACACCAAATATCGTTTAGTTCACTTCTACTCTTAACAACAATTGTATAAGTATTTATTCCCAATTTATTGCCAAAAGTTATTATTTTAGAATTTTTATGACATTGTGTGTACTAAATTTGTCTTGTTCGCTACAACTTATCGGCAGCAGGCGGGACAATACCAGTTTTTTGCAGTCCTACATCAAGTTGTCGGAGTAATTTAAAATCCTCTTCTGGTAAGAGATAGCTGCTAGATAAATCTGTAACAACACCAGAGCGTTCTAAAAAGGAGAAAGCTTGACGAAACTGCTGAGGTTGAGCAGCGATCGGCGCATCAAAGTGACAGGGAACAATGCGCTGGAAGTCCCAACTAGCAACAATATCCGCCCAAGCGAGAGTTTCTTGGGGAGCGCGGTTGAGAATTAAAGCTTGTAATACTGGGGCTACAAATAACCGACCATCTTGACGCAAAGAGGCAAAAGAGCGCTGCCAATCTTGCCGCCATTGGAAAGGAAATAAGCCAAAATAGGCTTTTTTTGAGCGATCGCTAGCTTTTAAAGCCTTGCTAAATACATCTCTCCACTTAGGTACTTCCAGCACGCTAGGGCTGAAATATAATGCAAACAAGCAAATGCGCTGCCAACCTTTGCAACGATTAGTGCAGGTATCTGTAACTATATCTGCGGCATTGTCTTTGGCGTGAAACAGCAAAGGATAAGGATCTAACTGCACGATCGCACTCGGCTGCTCTGGTACGGAAACGACTATATCTGTAACTAACAAAGTGCGCGATTTTTTGTGCAAAAATGCAACTTCAGCAAACCTACCTAATCCAAGTTCAATCGGACCGAGAATTGCATACTCAAACTCGCTAGCAAAGGGCATTTGGCTGCTATCTGCAGGCAGTACAGAAGTGCGTTTAGCAGGTATGCCTAGCCAACTTAGAGGAAGATTAAGCGGAAAACTCCATTGCTTGGGAGCAACAAATACTTGAGCGCTACGGAAGTACCTAGCAAAAGGACCAACAAATACTTTATGTTCTAACCCAGAGATAGTAGGTAAGATGATGTACTTCACATCGCCATGTTCGGCAACTAATTCATCGACAAAGCGGATACATTCTGGAGTTGGTGCAACGGGCGCATAGACAAGTAAACCGCCTGCATCTAGCTTGACAACAGTCATGCGGATAGGTACGACTACATAAAAGATGCCCTGAAGTTGGTCGAAAGTCCAGACAGTATCTTTGACAACTTCTTTGCGGATTGTCCGCCGTTGGCTAAAAGGATATATTGGCAATGCGAACCAAAAAGACCAAGAAAAATCTTTAGTAGAATGCATAAGTAGTTCTGACGTTTTTCGGACGATCGTGTTAGGTTGAGGTACTGAAAATACCTCAGACAAATTGCCATTGCTGAAACTATTTTATTTGCCTCAGCCTGCTGTCAAAATAAAAGCATGACAATTGATTCCAACTCATCTCAGCCTAACCCCTCCCCTAGCCCAGAAGAAACTGAATCGCCTAATAGCGATCGCGGTATCAGTACGGCAGATCTGGCAGCCCAGCAAGCTTTGGCGGCTTTATCATCGCTGCAATCGCCGCAAAACTTGGCTGCTTTGTCTCAAGCTCGTTCGACAAACCAGCAATTTACTCAGTATCGCACTGGTAGCCCGCGAGCTATAGTTGTCACTTTAATTGCGATCGCTTTAGTATTTATCGGGCTTGTTCTCAACAATTTCCTCATTGGTGTTGCTGGAACGCTGCTAGCTTTGCTGCTATCTGTGGCGGTAATTTTCCCTTGGTTGCAAAAAGTAGTAACGGAGATGGTTTCGCCGCAAGAAAGGTCGCTGTTTGTCGCTTTTTTGGGTGCAACCGCTGCTGTTGTTGGCTTGTTTAACTTTACAGGGATTAATAACCAAATTTATGCTTGGGGCAGGCAAATCAACTGGGATGCTTTTGGCACGCTAGCTGAGTGGTTTGGTGCTTTGGGGCAAATCTTAATTGCTGTGATTGCTGTTTATGTTGCTTGGCGACAGTACGTTATTTCTAAAGACTTAACTATTCAGCAGAATTTGCTCACTGTGCAGCAGAATTTGATCACTCAACAGCAGACAATTGATGCTTACTTTCAAGGCGTTTCCGATTTAGTATTAGACGAGCAGGGGTTATTGGAAGATTGGCCCCAAGAGCGAGCGATCGCTGAAGGACGTACTGCGGCTATTTTTAGTAGTGTCGATGGCTCTGGTAAAGCAAAAATTATCCGCTTTTTGTCTCGCTCCAAGCTGCTGACACCGTTGCAAAGGGATTCGCGTTTAGGTAGAGCGATTCTTAACGGTAATGGCGGTTATGCAGAAGATCGGCTTTATGGCGTGCGCGTGATCGATTTAGGCGTAATGCTAGCAGCAGCGGATCTTTCTGGTACGGATTTGCGCTGGACAGACCTGAGCGAAGCTAATTTAGTGCGTGCTAATCTCAGTCAGTGCGATTTAGTCAAAACTAACTTGGCTCGGACTATTTTATACGATGCTAAGTTGGTTGGTGCAGACTTTAAAGGTACTCGGCTATTCTATGGTGCTGCGGAAACTGCTAGTCCCCGCAGTCGTACTCAACCGCCCAATTATCAAACTGGGGAATATACAGGCGCAGTTGTAGAAGATGCCGACTTTACAGATGTCCAAAGGATGTCTGAAGCGGTGCGACAATACTGCTGTGCTTGGGGTGGCGAACAAACTAGAGCGACGATTCCTGGCGGTTGCGAAGGTATTGCTAACAAGTTAGAACCAACTCAGTAGTAGATTAGTGCGCTACGCAGTTGCTTAAAATTTGCGATCGCTAGACTTTTATTACATTTTGTAAAAAGTTTTCATAGATACGCAAATTTTGAGCGCAGGATTGACGTATTTTCAGCATTTTAATCCAGCTAGGCTTTAAGCTATCGCTAAATTTTTGAATTTCATAAATATAAATCAATGCAATGTATGGAAATATCCGCTAACTTGTTAGCAAAAGTTCATATTTTTGTAAATTAGCAACATTGCGATTAGCTTGACGCAAGTATTGGTACAAAGACAGTCCTCAAGGGTAACGAAAAATACTTGCCTAACTCAAAGAAATTAGTTGTATCGAGACTATCCTATTTTTAGCTTATGCCAACAATAGTTGCTCCACCAACGAAGCCTAGTGATATTAAGATCGACCTGAAAAAAAAGTTTAAAAACGATTTTATTTTTGTCTTCACTATGTGGCTGTTTAGCCGCTTGCTAATTGTTACTGCGATGTATTTATTCGCACCAATGATTGTACCAGATGCAGTTTTGAGCGACCCGAAGTTTAATGGTGTAGTGTCAGGATGGGAGCGTTTTGCTGATTGGGATGGTAACTGGTATCGCGAAATCGCCACTTATGGTTATCAATACGCAGACGATAACGCTCAACATTCAATTGCATTTTTTCCCTTGTATCCCCTAATTACTCGCGCTGTAATGAGTTTAGGAATTTCCTTTGCAGCAGCAGGAACAATTGTCAACAACGTCGCATTTTTGGGTGCATTGCTAGTCCTATATCATTGGGTAAGAAAGCGCCAAGGAGTAAAATCGGCTAGATGGGCGACAGCCGTGCTAGCTTGGTGTCCGTTTTCTTTATATGGAACAGTAACTTATACCGAGGGATTGTTTCTCTTATTTAGCACTTTAGCTTTACAAGCCTTCGATCGCCAGCAGCACGTAAAAGCAGGAATTTTTGGAGCGTTGACAACAGCAACCAGAATTACAGGAATAACGTTGATTCCGGCTTTCTTCTTAGTAGCTTGGCAAGAACGTCGTCGCCCGATCGCTTATGCTGCGGGTATAGCTACCAGTGGCGGGTTGTTACTATTTATACTGTATTGTACTATTGATTTTAGCAATCCGCTCGCATTTATCCACGCTCAAAAAGGCTGGCAAATCCAAAATGGTACTGGTTGGACTCCTTGGATAAATTTATTTGTTCGAGATTTAGCTTTGCATCAAGGCTTAAGTACAGGCTTTGTGGCGATGACTAAAGTTTTGATGTTTTTTGGTGGTGGGTTTGTTTTGTGGCTGACACGCTCTGAGTTACCCCGCGTTGCTTTTGTTTACGGCTTATGCTCTTTGGCATTACTGTTTAGCTCTGGCTCAGTGGTAAATTCTGTCAACCGCTACTCCTACGCGATTGTATCGCTATCATTTGCTTTAGGGCTATTGCTAGCTCGTCACCCACGTATAGGTTACGCCACTATGGGATTATTTGCAGCGATCGCTATATACTTCTCTATGCGCTTTTCTTGGGGGCTATGGGTAGCGTAAGTTAGCTTTATTTTGTCATGGGTAGGAATATAAGCGGATGTCCAAAATGAAGATAGGTATATTGCTACTTACAATTTTCTGCATCGTTGCGACTGGAGGAGCAATATATCTGCTTGGGGGGATTGAACCTACGCAAATTCAGGCTTGGCTGAAATCTGCAGGTATTTGGGCGCCGATAGCTTATATTGCTTTATATGTGGTAGCTACGGTCCTAGTTTTACCATCAACCGCCCTCAATCTTACTGGTGGAGCAATTTTTGGACCTTGGTTAGGCACCCTTTGGACTAGCTTGGGAGCAATTATCGCTGCTATTGTTGCGTTTGCTTTCACGCGCACTGTAGGGCGGGAAACAGTAGCCAGACGGCTTGCTGGACGCTGGCAAGCGATGGATGCAGAAGTGCGTCGAGGCGGGTTGTTTTATATGTTCGCCATTCGCTTAGTGCCAATTATGCCTTATGGTTTAGTCAATTTTGCAGCCGGGCTAACATCGATTAGCTTTAAAGATTACGTTTTGGGTACAACTATTGGTACAATTCCTAGCGTTTTACCATTCGTATTGATTGGCAGTTCGGGTTTAAAAGCGTTTACTACAGGGGATGTTTTGCCTTTGGTAGGAGCTTTAGCACTGACAGGGGTATTGGTTGCAGTTTCTACTTGGTATCGCCGCCGTCGCACTTTTCCTGCCAAAGCTATTGAACAGTTGGAAGCAGAAAAACTTAATCGTCAAGACTTGAAGGAGCGCTAAATATGTCCCCTAAATATTCTTTTATTATCCCGATCTACAACGAAGAAGAGACGATCGCAGAAATGTATCGCCGTGTAAGTGCAGTTATGGATCGTATGGATGGTGCGGTAGAACTGATTTTAATTAATGATGGTAGTCGCGATCGCTCTTTAAAATTGATGCGAGATTTGCACGATCGCGATTCCCGCGTTTGTTACCTCAGTTTGGCTCGCAATTTCGGACATCAAATTGCTGTAACTGCTGGTTTGAATTTTGCTAGAGGTCAAGTTATTGTTATTCTCGATGCTGACTTGCAAGATCCGCCCGAACTGATTCCCGATATGGTAGAAATGTGGCGACAAGGCTTTCAAGTAGTTTACGCTCAACGCAGCCAACGCCGCCAAGAAGGGTGGTTTAAAAAGTTTACTGCTTACAGTTTCTATCGCTTGCTCAAGAAACTTGCAGATGTCGATATTCCCACTGATACAGGTGATTTTTGTTTGTTAGATCGCCAAGTTGTCGATGTGCTTAATTCTATGCCAGAGCGCAACCGCTATATTCGCGGGCTAAGATCGTGGATTGGTTTTAGGCAAACTGCAATTAGGTTTGAGCGCGATCCTCGGTTTGCTGGAGATGTTAAATATACTTTCCGCAAATCTCTAGCGTTGGCGATAAATGGTTTAGTATCTTTCTCTAAAGTGCCTTTACGGCTTTCTACTTATGTAGGATTGTTTAGTGCGATCGCAGCTATTATCATGGCTTTATTAGTGCTATATTGGCGCATCTTTACTCCTTCTTCGCCTTTGGCTGGATATACAATTATTTTGATGGCAATTTTCTTTTTAGGTGCGGTGCAGTTAGTTTGTGTTGGAATTTTGGGCGAATATGTAGGACGTATTTATGAAGAAGTCAAAGGCAGACCTCTTTATACAGTCGGGGAAGTAGGCGGCTTTGTTAATCAGCAGGTAACAGCAAGACGGTAGTTTCAAGTGCTAGCTGCCTTGATAACTAAGCCAAGCGCGATAAAAAATATAAAGTGACAATATGCCTAAAAAGCTACGGAAGATAACGCTTACAACTCGATCTGGTAGCTTGGGTAAAGCGCGAGTGCTAATCTGCGCTCCTATCAATCCGCCGCAGCCTAAAACTATGCCTTGCATTAGCAGTAGATTACCTTCATAGGCTTGTCTGACGGTAGCAGATATGGCAGTAATGACAATAACGCCTAAGCTAGTTTGAATGGCTAGCTTGATTTCTTCTTTGAGCAACAACATTTGCAAAGGAACCATAATTACACCGCCACCGACACCAAATAAGCCTGCTAATAATCCTCCCGCTCCTCCAGTTGTAATTTTGGCAATAAACGGGTTGAATGTAGTTTGGGTAGCGCGATCGCTTGTTTTTAAACGATTGCGCCATTGCACTAAGTAGATATTAATTAGTAATAAAATTCCAAACAAAATCAGTAAGATATAAGGCGGGCTTTTGGTTGCTAAATATACTCCTAACTGAGCAAATATTGCGGCTGGAATGCCAAGGTATATTACTCGCTTCCAGTCAAGATATCCCATGCGCCAATTTTGGATGCTACCAGAAACAGAGGTAATAATAATTGCCAAATTGCTAGTGGCTGTAGCTTGAATAGGTGTATAGCTTAAAGTTACTAATATAGGAACTAAAATAACGCCGCCCCCAATCCCCAATAATCCAGCCATTATTCCGGAAACTAATCCACCAGTGGCTAGAACTATTAATTCTGCTGTACTCATGATCGCGAAGATTTTATTGTTAATCATAGCGAAATTAACAAAAGCTACTTGCACCAATGAGCTAGCAATCAAAGTCTATTTACAACATATTGTTCGTAATTGATTCCAGCTTGCGATAGTGCTGTCTCTAGCAGCAACGAAGAGTCAGCGATTCATTAGCTCTTCTAGTTATTATCTAGCTATTTAGGTAGCGATCGCACATTAGCAAAAATTGCTTTAAATTGTAAAAATAGGGCGCTAATAAGCTGCTTTAAATCCTGGGTAGATGCATCCCTGGTGTTTGTAAAGCGTTAATTAATGCTTATTAGCGTTAGAGTCAAAATTAACTGTTATGTAGTTAATCGATATCTAGTTTAATTCGCATATACAGAAATAGTAATTGGTACTTTTGCGGAACTTTGTTTGAGCTATAAAGTAAATTGCTGATGTACATCTTACTAAACCTTAAAAGTCAACCGCGATCGCACTGAAAATTTAGGCGATCGCCACTAAACTACAAAGATTGGCTGGCAAGCAAAGTAAGAATTTCTACACCCTCATCAGTTACAGCTACAGTATGCTCGAACTGAGCCGAAAGTTTGCGATCGCGTGTCAGCGCCGTCCATTTGTCGCTTTGCACCTCAGCTTCCCAAGTCCCTTCGTTGATCATCGGCTCGATTGTAAATACCATCCCCGCCCGCAAACGCTTACCTTTGCCGCGCGTACCGTAATGAGGAATTTGAGGTGCGGTGTGGAAAATATTACTAATTCCATGTCCTACAAAGTCGCGCACTACAGAAAAGCCTTGTGCCTCAGCGTACTCTTGAATCGCTGCACCAATATCGCCAATCCGCGCATTGGGTTTAACTTCGGCAATGCCTCTGTTTAGACACTCTTGCGTTACTTCAACTAATTTTTTAGCTGTATGTGAAGGTGTACCGACAAAAAATGTTTTTGATGTGTCGCCATAATAGCCGTCTAAAATCGGCGTAACATCGATATTAATAATATCGCCATCTTTGAGGATTTGATTGGCGTTAGGGATGCCGTGACAGATGACTTCATTAACGCTAGTACAAATTGACTTAGGAAAGCCATGATAGCCTAAAGGCGCACTTTTTGCCCCGCGTTCCTGCGTCCACCGCTCTGCTTCATCATTTAGTTCTAGAGTGCTTACCCCTGGTTTTACCATCGGTTCGAGGTGCTGGAGGAGTTCTGCTGCCAATTTTCCTGCTTGACGCATTTTTGCTAATTCTCTTTGGGATAAAAGAACTACTGTTTCGCTGCCCATGAAATCTTATTTCCTTTGTTTGCCTACATAAATGCTATCGTTCTGGTGCGATCGCGTCTTCATTTTTTTTTGATTGGAAAAGATGTACAATTGTATGTTTGAAGCAAAAAATAATTGCAGGATTTATGGCTAAAAAGAGCATGATCGAGCGCGAGAAGAAGCGCGAAAAGATAGTTGCCAAGTACGCTGACAAGCGCCAAGCATTGATCGAACAGTTTGAAAGCGCTACTACTCAACGGGAAAAGCTAGAGTTACACAGACAAATCCAACAGCTACCCCGTAGCAGTTCTCGCACTCGCTTGCGCAACCGTTGTTGGGTTACAGGTCGTCCTAGAGGTGTTTACAGCGATTTCGGGCTATCTCGTAACGTTTTTCGCGAGTGGGCGCACCAAGGTTTGCTACCAGGTGTAGTTAAGTCTAGCTGGTAGGGTTAAACAGCGACCACTAACCAGTGACCAGTAACCAGTGACCAGGTAAAAGAGCAAGAGGAAAATACTCTTATCTAAGTAGCTGATAACTAATAACTGCTGATGATAAGATAGTTAATCTTTCAGATAATTAACACAGGCTAGTTACTGTTTCTTAACCGCTCACTGGTTACTGTATATTATTGACCGCAGCAGCGATCGATCCCTAAACTTTCGAGCAAAAGATCGCTGACAGCATTTGCGATCGCAAATTCGCCGTAAAAGCTCTTAGAAAAGTCAAAAGCTTGCATTTCAGTGACGATTGCCAGTACCAGAGAGCCTAAATCGTTTTCTCCTTCCATTCTTTGGCGCACAAAAATTTGCGCTGCCCGCTGGGCAATTTGTTGGTTGACTTGCTCCGGCAAAAATTCTGCATCTAGCCACTTGAGCAAAACATCTTGCAACCATTCGCCTTCTTGCAATGGGTTTTGAGATGGGGGCAGAGTAATAGCTTCGAGTGGTTCAGCCATTTTGACTTGCGATCGGGGGAAAGAATTTTCGCACTGCTTTTACATTATCGTAGCAAATGCGATCGCTGCTCTATACCACTACACTAACCAGTTAGTAGGTACAAGCCAAGCGACTTTTGGGATAGAGTATTCTATCACATTCGCTCGCGCCCCAAATTAAGAGAAGTAGAAAATCAAGAATTGATTCATTATTTAAATCCCCGCTCTTTCAAGCATGGGGATTAACTGGTCACTGGTCACTGGTCACTGTTAATTTGGTGCTTTTCGTTAGATCTTCATAAACAAGTATTATTAGTTGCTTCAAAGCTAGCCATACAAACATAGGAATAGTGGAAAAATATCGATGCCATAACCTGATTGGTTCTTGAATTAATCGATACAACCACTCACTACCTAAATTACGCATCCAACAAGGCGCTCTTTTTTGCAGGTCAGCAAATACAGGAAACGCGCCACCCAAACCAATCATCACAGCTTTGATTTTATCTTTGTGTAAATCCATCCAGTATTCTTGTTTTGGACACCCAAGCGCCACCAATACTATTCCCGCACCGCTATCGTTGATTTGCTGGACGATCGCTTCATCCTCAGCGGGTGTAAGGGGACGAAATGGTAAAGGCTCCATACCAGCGATCCGCAAAGCCGGAAACTCTTGTTCTAGTTTCTTTCTCATTTGCTCTAAGGTTTTTTCCTCAGAACCTAAGAAAAAAACACTAACATCCCGCAACGGAGCTAATTTACATATAGATAAAAGAATATCCATCCCAGCAGCGCGGTTTTGCGTACGCGATCCCATTAGTCTCAACATCCAAACTAAAGGCATACCGTCAGGAGTGACGATATCTGCATTGTTCAACACAGCAGCAAACTTAGGATTCTTATAAGCTTCTATGAGCATATGAGTGTTGGCAACACACACAAATTTGCTAACCTTACTCATCGCCCATTCAAATATTAAGTTTATTTGGGACTCAAAATGTAAAGCGGTGACAGGTGAGCCAATTACATTTAGATGTGTAAAAAAATTCTCAGGTTCTAATTCTAGATTGGTTGAAGTATCTAAGTGTTGATTTTTATTTTGTTCGTCAATTATTCGATCTAATAATTGTCGCTCTATCGTAACTTCATTTATATTATTCATGTTTTTATACTTTGTCTTTATTAATATGACATTATATTTTTATTCTCAAACTTGAAAATAAAGTTTTCGTAAAGTTTTGAGTTTAATATGTTCTTTATATGACAAACAAAAACGCCAAATTAGCACTAATTAAATAAATAAATAGTTAAGAACTTAGACAGTTTTTAGTTGTTAAAAAACTGATGTACGATATCTGACTAAATAATAGTCAGCCATCTTCAGCTTAATGTAGTTTGGATAATTTGCAAGTAGGCTTGAAGCGTACAAATGCAATTATCAAATTCAATAAATATTTTGTTGCGATCGCCCACGAATGTATAGGCTGACCTCTTAGGAGATGCATACAATATTTATTTAACTAAAGCCGATCTTTTAAACTTCAACTTCATTATTAACTATATATCTTTTGAAGGATGACAATCAACATCAATCATTAAAATTAACAATGCAAGTTTTTCATTTTTATTGATTATTTTTCTCAATACATTATCTACTCAAAAATTTCCTTACTTGTTGCCGAAAACAAATGTTTAAACAATATCATGTTTAAAGCTTAATTACAACAGCTTTTGGCAAATATCAATTTGTTATTAAGTAGGTAAAACTTAGCGGCTTATGATTGCGTGGCGTTAGCGATCGCACCTAAAATTGGTGTAAAGGAGAAACTTAGTTGTTCTACTGCTTTCGTCAAATCAGCACGATTAGTCTTACCTATTCTTACTGCCAAGATACTTGCATCTACATATTTAGTTAAGAGGCTGCTGTCCGCAAAATCAAGTAAATGGGAAGTGTCATAGATAACTAAATCGAATGCTTGATGAAATTGTGCGGTTAAACTCTGCATTCTAGGAGATCCTAGTAAAATTGAAGGATCTGGAGGAGTGGTACCAGCAGTCAAGACAAATAAGTTTTGCTCGAATAGCAATCTGGTCTTTGCAGCTTCAGACTCGGCAATATCTTCTGGACTAAGACTAGAAGGAAATTGCTTAACAACCTTTTGAAAATCAAGTTCCTCAACAAGCAAATTGCTTAACCCCTGTGTATTTTGCAAACCTAACATTGTATGAACGCAAGGAGTACGCAAGTTCGCATCTACTAATAGCACTTGTTTACCCATTGCTGCCGCTGTTTGAGCCAAGTGTAAACTGATTGTTGTTTTACCATCTCCAGCCGTTGCGGAAACAATTGCCAAAGAGCGAATAGACGTATTGCAACTCAGGAAGTAAATATTTGCATAGCAAGAGCGAAAAGATTCCCAAAAATTAGCCAAATTAGACTTAGGCAAAGGCTTGCCGTTTTTATTAAACTTAACAAAAGGAATTTTTCCTAATATAGGCAGCTTAGTTTGGTCTTTGACTTCCTTAGAGTTGTAAAACACGTGGTTGAGCTTGTCGATTGCCAGTGCAATACCAATGCTCAATAACAAGCCTAAACCTATACCCAAAATTAGATTGCGTTTAACACTAGGCGTGGCATTTTGAGGTTCTGTAGGCGGAGTAAGTATTTGCCAAGGCACTTGCTTTTGAGCAGCTTCTATCCTCAACTCTTCGCGTTTGGATAAAAACTGGTTGAGATTATCATTGGCGATTTTCAATTGTCGCTCTAGATCGTCTTCTTGGCGAACAATGCCTGGAAACTGTTTAACCCTTTGTCTTAAAGAACTCTCAGCAATATTAATAGCTTGATTTTGGGACTGTAGTACCTGAACTTGCTTGTAAGCATCAAGCAATTTTTGAATTTCTCGCAGGCGAGCCGAATTTGGAGAAGCCAAATTTAGAGACTCTCCGGTTGTATTAGCTAATTTAGCCCCAACAATGCGGCGTTCTTCTTGCTCTATTAAACTCAGTAAATTTTGTTTTTGAGTTGTTAAGGCTTGGACATTTGGGCTATCACTTCTGTACTGAGCTGATTTTGCAGCAATTGCAGTTTCTACGTCTTGGAGTTGGTTAAGTAACTTTTGATAGCGAGGAGATTCGCTTAAAGCTGAGACTGCTTCTGCTATATCTGGTTGCAGTTGCAATTGACTTTGCAAGCTATTGTAGAAAGCTGTAGTTTCTACTAATCTTGCTTGGTAATCTTGCTGTTTTTGAGCAATTTGATCGAGTTGCTCGGAGAGCTGTTGACTTTGAGCTTCAGAGTTAACCATATTGTAACGCTGGCGGAAAAGTTCTAATCTCTCTTGGAGGACTGTAACTTTGCGCTGGAGTTGTGGTAGTTGCTCTTCAACAAATTTAATCCCTAAATCAGTATCTGTTTGGCGCTCCTTCAAGCTATAGATTAAGTAAGCTTCCGCTGCTGTACTAAGCACAAACCGAACTTTTTCTGGGTTGGGATCTTGATAACTAACTTCTAAAATTTGAGTATTTGGCAGCAGTTTGACATCTAGTTGCAGCGTACTGCTTCCTGGGTAGTACATCTGAACTTTCTGCTCGATCGGATACATCAGTTTTGCACTTTGCAAAACCTTGAGCTTGGTTTCATCCAACTTGTTATCAGAACTATCTTGTGACTCTTTATCTTCGTCGTCTTGTACTCCTGATACTACCTTGTCTTCAGCAGTGACAGGCTCAGTTAACAATTCCAGCTTAGATACATAAATGGGAGGACTATCCAAAGCCTTGATCGCAGCTACAGCAGCAATTGCACTTGTCCCAACGATAATTAACATTATCCTCCGGCGGACTATTACTACCAACTCGCCTAAGTTTAAGCCACCTTCATTTTCCTCTGTAAACTGGTTTGTAGCAGAGAGTAGAGATTGCTTGCTATGGGGCTGAATTGATAACTGCCGAGAGTATTTTTTTCTCATTTTAAAATTGAGGCTACTTGTTCAACTGTACTTGATTACTGCTCTTGACGTACCTGAGGCGATCGCATTACAGCTTGAGCTTAGACTTAGTTTGCTAAATCACCCCACCCTGCTCGTATGCCTCTATATCTGCAGTGCTGCCTGCAAATCCTACTATAATTCCAGGAATTTCTCTATTTGTGTCGATAGCCCAATTAAGCTGCAAATTGAAGTCTGAGCATTTAGGTTTACCTGCTACAGCCTCAACATCTGTAAAATAAGCTATGGAATTGTAGATTCCTTATACTTGAAGCTATTGCAAAAATGTTATTGCCAGATTCAACAAGCGCGATCGCTAAATACAGGAATAAGGAAAGTATGGTTGAAAACTTGATTATAGCCTCGCTGGCTGCTAGCAACTACATGAAAACTCTGCTTTACCTCCAGTAATGTTTGATACCACTTGCTAGTGTATAATATAGTTATAGCTTGCTTTGTCTCAAGAAGTATCGCACGTTGCCCAAAATGGATTGAACGTTCGAGCATCCGCAATCGAGGTATAGTACGACCCAGCTTTAAGCTTGATATAGCACCAAAGGTAAATCGCTTCTAGCAAGGTGTTCGAGGTGCTGAAGTTAGTAATGTTGTTAAATAAACATACTAGGGACAGGGAACAAATACTATAGGCGAAAAGTTTTTCCCTCTACATTGATCACCCAAGCAGTGCCATCTGCTTCGACTGCTATGCCAGTTGCAGAACCAGGAATCGTCTGCCACTTGGAACCGTCCCAAGATTGAATTTCAAAGCCACCAGCACCAGCAGAAGTACAACCTAATATCCAAGCAGAGTCATTTTCTCCTACTCCAATATCTTTGGCACATCCAGGAATCTGTCGCCAACTATTGGCGCTGCGTTTATAGATTTGTCCCTGGGCATTAATTATCCAAGGAGTACCATCGGGAGTGACAGCTATTTTAGTAGCAGCACCACTAACAAGATTCCATGCCGAACCGCTGCGAGCATATACTTCTAAGCCATCAGTTCCAGTTGATTTGCAACCTAGTATCCAAACAGCGCTATCTTGTCCGACTGCAATATCTTTGGCACATCCAGGAACTTGTTGCCAGTCGCCATCGGCATTGCCTTTATAAATTTGGTTTCCTCCATTTACAATCCAGGGAGTGCCGTCTGGTTCAACTGCTATCCTCACGGCAACGCCTGGAATCATATCCCATTTTGAACCGTTCCACGAGAATATGTAATAGTCGCCTTTTCCCACTGGTGGACCGCAACCCAATACCCAAGGAAGACCGCGATCGCCAACTCCAATATCAGTAGCACAGGCTCCTGGGAAGTAGTTTTGTACCTGTGCTTTTTGATTCATACATTGGGTAGTTATTACAGACAGACTGATTGCAGGGATCAGCGCTTGTAGTAATTGAACGCGCATCATAAATGTTTGGGTTTAGTAAACTGTCTATTTAATTGAGTGTTTGCTTGGTAAGATTTCTTTGTCGAGGTATAACTTCAGCCATGCAACTTAACTATTACCTCGATCTTGTGCGATCGCGCAAGTATATAAGGTCCTGTCGGCATTGAGTTTCACTAATGACATAACAAGTAGAAATCGCCTACTGCGTTTTCAATGTCTGCCAATTAAGTATATTTAGGTTCCAAACATATACTTAGACATTTGTTTGTTCTGCATCAGTAGTAGTACAACTAGCCAACTTAGCAAAAACGTGGAAATAGAAAAGCACAGCATAGATACAACAGTTACTTTAACAGTAATTTGAGGAAGTATAAAATCTACAGTGATTGCAATTACTCTTTTCAAGACCGGATGAATTAAATAGATGCCGAAGGAGCAGTTACCTATACTTTTTATTATCTTAGTTTCTGTTAAATGAGGAAACAGATAAATGCCAAAAGTAAGCAAGAAAAAAGCTATAATAAGTTGACTTAACTCACCTATGATGAACTCTTATCTAAATATATTTTAATTGTAACTATTGTAAAAAAGCACAAAATGCTGCTTTTTTTTTAAATGATTAGTTAATCTGTCCGAGCGAATAATTTAAAATTAGGTCTACACATATGTACAACAGAAAATTTAGCATCCAAGCAACCTTCATTAATATGAATCTAGCTATCTGATAATTTATAGAATTGTATTCAAGTAAATTTAATAAGCTAGGAAATGCAAGTGGAGAATTTAATTGAAACAAATTACCCGATTGGGCAATTATCTCATTAGTAATGATACTAAAAACAGCTAGAAAAGCTATAGCTATAGTTCCATTTTCGCGTGTTAGTAATTTATTTGTTAAGAAAACTAATAATGCTCCTGAAAACAAAAGTGGTAAGAAGTAGAGATGATATAATGCACTGCCAAAGAAGATAACTGCAATTGGAGCTTGCCACAACTGATTAAGGCAATCGCTTCGATTAGTAAGTAGATAAAAAATTGCCCCAAAAACTATATAAAATATACTCCGAACTGCATAGGGAATAAGGATGCGTTGAAATTTCGTTTTCTAAAATTGACAAAAAACATTTTTACTGAAGTTTTGAGTTGTAAAAAAGAAAGATACAGTTAGAAAAAATGGAACAGCAAAATAAAACAATAGTCTAAATTGTAATGCCCAGTATCTTACAGGAACTCCCCAAGTTTCATCACCTGAATGGACGACAACAACTACAAAAGCAGCTAAACCTCGGCATAAGTCAATACCTAATAGCCTGCTTTTCTTCTCCATGTTATGTATAAATATATATTTTGTATCTTGATTGGACGTATTTGAGTATTGCAAGCTCAAATTTATAAGTTACGAACGCTATTTTATTCTGGCTGCATAAAATATGGAGGTAATGTGTCATTGTTAGTTATTGAAGAGAAAAACTTAAGATATTGACTAGCTACAGTGGATTTCGAGAAACGAAAATCGTCATTAGTTTGATTTAATGGTAGTTTTAAAGTCCAAACAATAGCTTGCGAAAGATTACTGACAGCATCGCCTCTGAGATCGAAATAAGAACAGCTATGAGAGCCAATTTCCTTAAATATAGGAATATCAGAACAAACTATTTTACATGAAAAATACATAGCTTCTGCTAGAGGTAAACAAAAACCTTCTTGAGAAGAAGGAGCTACAAAAATTTTACAATTTTGATACAGCCAACATAATTCCTTATCTTGTATTGAGTTAACTAGCAACACTCGTTCTTGAAGAGAAAGAGCAGAAATTTGGGCATACAAACTGTCAGTTTCAGGTCCAGTGCTACCAACAATAACTAATTTAGTTGAATCTGACAAATATTGCTGTTTATTTAATAGAGAAAATGTTTCAATTAACAGAGCGATATTTTTGTTTTTACGATGTTGAGCTACGCATAGCAAGAAAGGCTCGTCTTCCTTAAGATTTGTTTTATTAGGTTGTTCGCAACTAATTAAATTAAAATTAACATAATTATAAATTACAGTGATATGCTTGCTTAAACAAGTATTAAGAAAATACTTATTTAAACTACTAAGTGTTGATTTAGATACACAAGCAAGCCCATCACTGTTTGCTATACACTGCTGCAAAAATAAACGGTTAAATATGACATTTGGATATCCAAAAACCTCTGGATTTTCATAAGGATATAAATCATGAATTGTAGAGACAACAGGTAATGAGAACAACGGACGTAAAAACGGAAATGGAAATGACATATAAACTATATCTGCGTGCAGACTGTTGACTAAGACGGGTAAACCGAATAGAAACCATAGATTTCTTATCAACGAATTATTTTTAATATCTACACCAATCAACTTGATTTTTTTAGAACTAAATAATGTTTCAAAATAGTCCTGCTGCCAGGCTCCTATAATTAATGTAACTTGTGCAACTTCGTTAGTATCAGCTAAACATTGAGCAAGATTTGCTGCATGTCTGCAAACACCAGTTGGTTTTGAAGGTCTGTGTAAAGCAACAATTATAATATGCATATTAAGTTTATATGTATCAAATTGGTTGTCAAAATTAGACTTAGCTCTTGCAGCTTGTAGCTCTGACAAATGTATGTTTTCGCTATCAAAAGTTTGTCTGATATCAGCTACAGAGAATTATATTTAGTATTGGAAGGCTGGTAAGAGGACAAGAGTTTTACAACATTCTTTAAAACAAAAAATATTATTTACATGATGTAATTTAGCTGAAAAATTAGGATATCTTTAATGCGACAAAACTTGCAAACTTTGCACAGTTATAGTGATTTTTGAGTATTTGCCTGATGGACAATCCCTGTGTAAAGTTGGTTCAACTGTTTGCCCATAACCTTCCAGCTATAATGTTGGCTTACTCGCGCTTGCCCTGCCTGACCCATCTTTATTTTCAGTTCTGGTTCTTTAGCTAACTGAAGCATTGCTGCTGCTAGGTCGCGTACAGCTTGATAAGGCTCATTTGCAGGAATTTTAATACCTGTTTCATTTGTCACTTGAATCGCAGGTTCTCCCAAATTTAGACAGAGAACAGGACGACCTGCTGCCATTGCTTCTATACACTCCCATCCTCCAGAACTATGTAACCTGGGATGAACTAGCACATGGCAATCTCTCAATAGATCCAAAGTTTTTTCACGTGATAATTTACCCCAAAATTTGACTTTATGAGCAACTTGCAAGTCTTGTGCTAGGATTTGCAACCGCTTTAATTCTTCTCCTTCTCCTACAATCCAATACTCTGCATTTGGTAGATTTGCCTGAGCGAAGGCGCGTAAACCCAGATGGAAGCCTTGCCAATGCTGGAGTCTACCTATACTGATAAACTTAATTGTTTGCCCATCGGGTATTTCATATTTAGCTAGACGTGCTATATCTTCCTCAGATAACCCTGATTCTGGTATGACTTGCACTTGACTTGCACCTAGTTTGTAGAGCCGTTCAGCTATATTTTTAGTTGTTGCTCTAATTACTGCACTCCTTTTAGTTGTCAGATGTAGGAATGGATCTCGCTCTTTTAGCCAGCCTTTAGTGCTACGGACAATTTCGTAGATTTTGGCTCTCAAGCTAAAATCCTGCCAAAAGGATGCTGGTGCAGATTCTCCACTACCTATTGGACCCCAAACTAAAGGCAGTGGCATCAGCGATAGAAAACTAGGATTGAAGTAATTCCCAAAGCTGACATCGTGAATCAGATCGAAACCAATTTTCTGATGTAAGCGACGGGCAACAAAATACACTTGAATTTGCCAAAGGTAATAGTGGAGTTGCATTTCCTTAGTCTGTTGCCTCTGGATATCTTGCCAAAAGGGCAGAGTGACGCTAACAAAGTGAAGATTTGGTATAGGGTTGCGTGCCAGCTCTGTCTCAATTGCTTCCCAACTTTTACCCAGTCGGGTAAGTACCCAAACCTGATGATAATTAGCAATCTCACGAATAATATGCCAATTTATACCCAATTTTGAACTGATTCCTGGTTCGCATGAGTAAGCAGATATTAAAATATTCATACTTGTATTAAATTAACCAATATGCTGAGGAATTATTTTGAGCGTCTTCGGAGATAGTGAAGTAGGATTGAGTTAAAGAAAAGTCGAATTTTAATAGACTGGCTGGATTTGCATTTATTTGGGCATTGCCAAGCTCTACCTAATTCACAATTTCTGTGTAGGCATAATTAACCAAGTCAATAATCAACTTCTATTGCTAGCTAAACAGCGTTGGCGATTGGCAACATATATTCGATAATTTTCGTGTTATGTCGCTACCCATTTTTGGTTTGATGATTTAGTAGCCCTTTGTGTTTGTTTCAACAAGCGCCGTTCTTGCCAGGGCAGTCCTAGCATAAATGCGATCGAAAGCATGAACCCTGGTTCTTCCATCTGAGTGAAAATACAACCAAGGACTAAAACAGCTAGTAAAGTAACTCGCAAAAAATCATTTAGACCAAAGTGTTGCCAAGCTAAATAAGTTAAAAACAGATATGCTCCTAAACCCAAAAGTCCTAAATCTCCCCAAAGTCCCGCCCAACCAAATATAGGACTAAATAGACTAGAACTATAACAAAGCCAGAAACTGTTGACAAACTCAATTGCTTGCTCGCCAATTAGGCTAGTAGTAGCGCCTAGAGGACCAAGTATTGACCAATAATCCCTCAAAAACCATGCTCCCAGACGACTAACTGTATGTCCAGGACCTAGACCAAACAACGAATTTAGCGGCGATTGATAATAGGCTAAAATTGATCGCACCGAGTAGAATTTGGCATACCAAGCCTCGCCATCAGGTCCGTAAAGTTCTGGTCTTGCCCAAGCTGTAAAACTAGCAAAGGCTTCTAAGTTTTGGACGCACCAAAGAAAGGCGTAGCCGACGACAATAATCGTACTGAGAAGTTTTATAGTTTTAGCTAGATTCTTCGTGTTAAGCACGATCAATAAAACCCAGGCGACAGCATAGGCAAGTAGAAGTTGTTTGGAATCAGAAAATAAAACATGCCAAAAGGCTGCTACAAGAGCAGCTATACGAATCCAGAGCGGAAAAGTCTTTTTATCAGTAAAAAAGTATAGGGCAAAAGCAACTGATACCGAGGCAGATATATAGTTCCCAGCTCCACTCACGAAAAAGACTCCACCGCATCCGTCCGTCCCATTAAATCCTTCTGCATAAAGTTTTCCAGCATCAATTAGGGGTTTTTGGGCAGCAGCAAGTCCGAAGTTAATTAAAGCTGACCACAGCAACCACTTCTTGATGCGTGTAATTGATTGATAGGACATAGGAATGCAAACGATCGCCAGCAGGAACATGAATGGTTCGCCCAGCATCATATAAGAAACTATGGCATTGATTAAGCCCGTACTGTTCCACAAAGCACTAGCAAATACTACAACCAAAAGAGTGAAAAGTCCGAATATGAAAGAATATGCGATCGCAATCTGATTGCGATCCTTTGCCCGACTTGTAAATAACACAATCCCTAGAACAAATGGCACAATTGCGAAGTGCGCGAGGTTAAGAATTGAAGGAGCACCAGTAATTGAACAAAAAATTCTGGAGTAAAAAACTACAGAAAAGGCAATGATAATTAAGGTTGAGTTCCCTATCCATCCCTTTGTCTTCGATTTCCTAGCTATAGGTGAGTGCGGATGCATAACAGGGATCTCCATTATGAATGTTTGAAGCAACAAGGTAAAATTTGGAAGTTCGCCTAAATCCTCACATAAATAACTGTGTCAATCGCTAATATTTTTCACGTCGCTCAACCCTTGCTGTTGTCCTTGAAAAGCGATGTATTTACTGTTTTTATTAAATTATTAAAATATAAAAAATGATGATTTCTTATTTAGTTCATAAGCATCAATGAGTTTTGTATTATCTTATTTCTCTTTTTCAAAACTACTATTACTTTTATTAATTTGCTCTGCCATATAATAGCCTACAACTACTTCCGAACACTTGGCTTGCCACCACTGTATAGATGCTTCATGCTTGGATTCTTTCAGTTCTGGGCTTTGCATTATTTTTGTAATTTTCTGTTCTAACTCGCTCCATGTTGATAGCTGGATGGCTGGAGAACCTTGATAAAACCAGCGATGAGGTAAGGCTTCTGTAATAATGATGCAACCGTATCTTAACCCTTCAAAAAAACGAAACGTTTCAAACAAACTGCCGCGCGGAGCAAGGCAAATTTTTGCATCCATTAGCTTTTCAGAGTAGCTTCGCGTATCTTTTGGAAACTTAGCTTCTACTCCAAAATTATCAGTTGTGCCTATAGCAATTTTGAATTCTGGGTACTTGGCTTGAAGTTTTTCTAAAGCCGATAGCATTTCTGCGCGAGCAAGATCTTTTGGGTTTCGCAACCACCGCCGCCGCGACCAAATTGGATAAGATTCGGTAACCAAACTACCTGCAAAGAAAAAATCGTACTGGCGTTCTAGAATCGGCTTAATTGGTAAACTTGCTTGATTGTAGTAGCCAAGTGGAACATCATAAATTGGTGCAACTTTGTTGCTTTTTATGCGATGGAACCAAGCGTTTAGTAAACTTGGAGTGCGAACAACCCAAACCCGCAAAAACTGCATGAAAGACATCAGATTTAGGTAAGAAGGTTTAAGCAAGGAATTGCTACCAATTATCGGTTGCATACTTAGAGTTTTGAAAACAGCCCGCACCTGATGAATATAGCGGGGGATACGGCTAAATTCATCTCCCAGTACAATAGCAACTACATTGTCTCCGTAGGATGGTAATCGCTCGACATCCCATGTTAGATATACTGTTAAGCCCTCAACTTTCAGCCTTTGCTCCATTGCCTCAAAGACTTTACCAAAGTACACGCAGTCGCAGGGCAGATGCCGTTCTACTTGAATATCTATCAAAGGAATTGGGCTGAGAGGAGATTCTTTCAAACAGACGAAGTACTGGTTAGTGACTTGTTTTATAATCATATGCTCTCATTTTCTAGAATTCTAACTGTGATGTAGCTTATGAGTTAAACCGTCACTTACTCACTTCTTTGGCATTGATATTTCCCAACCCTGCTTGTACTTGTCGCATGATTTTTAACAGAGCGGGAGAGTCATAAGCAAAGTTCTTAATCTTTGTCTTAACGACATTAGTTAAGGAATAGTCTGGCTGATTGCGATAAAAACTTACGCCTTTATAAGTTTGATAAGCAATGTAGTCTTTAGTGGTAAAAAGGTTGCCAAATTTATACTCTGATGGAATATAGTGTCCAGTCAATGACTTTCTAGAGCAACGGGTATCTTGAGTTGGTAAAGCGCCATGAACGGTTTTAGAACTCCAAAATAGAACATCTCCTTTTTTTAATTCAGGTGCTTTAATATCGTCCCGATTAGAATCAACGTAAGCTTTAATACGTTGCAACCACTCACTATGGGATAAATTCGGAGTATCGCTATGAAAGTCAGGATTCTCAACTGACTTCGGTACTACATAGAATCTTCCTGCTCGCTCGTCGATATCTTCCAAAGCAATCCAAGAACCAACAAGATGCCCGTTCGGAACGGTATCCAGATACCACCAGTCTTGGTGAGGCTGAGTTTCAGTATTTGCATCAAATAGCATGGTTTGCATTAGATTAAAACTATGCGAACCCGTAATTTGTCGTAGAGCATCTTGAATCGAATCGCCACAATATATTTCCTTGGCAATATTGCTAAACTCAGGAAACTTTTCGTAGTCGTGAATATCTAGGAAAGACTGTTCGACATAACCAAATTCATTTAAACGATTAACTTCATACTGGTTTGTACTTTGTCGAAAGAATGGATAGCGGGAGAGAACAATTTTTTTCGTATACAACTCTAGTAATCGATCGATTAGATCGATAGGAATCAAGTTGCGGAAAACAATATAGCCATTTTCTTGATAGTAGTTTTTTGGTTCCATAAAATTATCTCCTTTCGCTGTTTCAGATGTGCTATGTATAAGAATTAGAGCGATCGCAATTATGGGTGAGAAGAGGAGCGATCGCTCAGAAAAGTAGTTCTTGCTGCCGACTGTAACGGTAGGTCTTCAAGCTGAGATTGAGTGACAATTTCCTGGTAAAGATTTGCCAAGTCACGCCCCTTAGCTTCCCAATTAAAACTTTCTCTGACTCTTTTGCGTCCTGCTTCCCCCATGCGCTGTTGCAGATCGCGATCGCCTGCTAACCAAGTAATTGCTTTCGATAGCTCTCGAACAGCTTGCTCAGGTGTGGAAGCAGCTACTTTAAAGCCAGTATCATTGGTAACTTGAACTGCGGGTCCTCCCAAGTTTAAACAAATGACGGGAAGCCCTGCTGCCATTGCTTCTAGACAAACCCAGCCACCAGAGTCATGTAAGCTAGGATGAATGAGTGCTGTCCCCATACGCAGCTTTTGTAGAACTTCTTCTCGTGGCAGATTTTGCCAGAACTTGACTTGTTTGGAGATTCCTAAATCATCAGCCAGCTTTTGCAGTCGTTTCCTTTCAGGACCATCTCCCAGAATCCAGTACTCCGCATCTGGGATCTGAGCCTGAGCAAACGCCCGTAAACCAAGATGGAAACCTTTCCAGTGCAAGAGTCTGCCACTGCTGATAAATCTAGCTGATGCAGCCGATCTGGGAAATTGAGCAAGACGGGCAATATCCTCGCCAGCTAAACCAGACTCTGATTCAACCTGCACTTGCTTTGCTCCCAACTTCCAGATTCGAGATGCCGTGTCTTGAGTTGTTGCTCTGACAAAGGCACTGCGTCGAGCAGTAAAACGGACAAAGGGATCGGACTCAAACACCCAGCAAGCAAGCAAGCGAACAATTTCATGAATCTTATTGCGGAGATTGAAATCTTGCCAAAATGCTTTCGGGGCAAATTCGCCACCACCCACAGGACCCCAAAGTAGGGGAATGGGAAGGAATGCGAGAAAGCTGGGACGCGAGTATTTGACAAAGGTGACGTGGTGGGCAAGGTCGAAGTCGATTTGCTGGTGAAGGTGACGGGCAACAAAATAGGCTTGAATTTGCCAGAGGTAATAATGTAGTTGCATCAAACCAAACCCCCATTTCCACATACTGTCAAAGATGGGTAGGTTGAAGTAGACAAAGTGCAAATTCGGTTCGGGGTTACGAGCCAGTTCTGTTTCAATGGTTTCCTTGCCTTCATCCGGTCGGGTTAGCACCCAAACCTCGTGATATTTAGCAACTGCCTTGGCAACATTCCAGCCAACACCACGCTCTGACCCCTTTCCTGGTTCACACGAATAAGCAGATAACAAAATTTTCATCGGTACTTCCTCCTTTCTCTAGCCAGGCTGCAAAAGTTTTTCGTAAATTGTAGCGACCTGCTCTGCCGTGTTTTGCCAGGTAAAAGGCTTGACTCTGGCGAATCCTTTGTTTACTAAATCGGTATAGAGAGTACGATCTTTGTAAAGACGAAGCACCGCATCCGCGATCGCTTGCACAGAATTGGGATCGACCAAAAGCCCGCTGTCTCCCACGACTTCTGGCATTGATGAAACATTGGATGTAATCGCTGGAGTACCGCACGCCATCGCTTCTAACAATGTCATGCCAAATCCTTCAAATAGGGAAGGAGAAACTAATACATCCGCTGCGTTGTAGAAATCAACCAAGGTAGCTCTGTCTGGTTTGCCTAAGTAGCGCACGACTTGTTCCAGTTGCAGGTGTTGAATTAGGTCTTTCTGCTCGGCTGTAAAGTCCGAACCTACCTTCCAGAAGACAAACGATAAGCCTACCTGGTTTAAAATTGCTAGGGATTGCAGAATGTTTAGGAGATTTTTCCGGCGATGGTCAGACCCAACATTCAGCAAACAGAATGTATTGGGTTGTAGAGCATACTGCTGGCGAATTGACTGCACCCGATCTGGCAAAGGCTGAAATACTGCCTCAACTGCATTTGGAACCACACGAATGCGATCCGGTTCGAGATTGAGAATTTGAACGGTATCTTTAGCCGTTGCAGCAGAGACAGCAACAACGCGATCGGCATAGCGCATTCCTTGAATGGCATGAAGCCACATCTGATGGCTGACCATCGGCAATTGGACTGAAGCAACACGGTTGTCTGAGTAGAAATAGTTAATCAAGTCATGGCACGTCACAACAGTTCGTTTAGCTGTTTTCCGCAGCCAATAGACCATATGTGCCTCTGCTGCTTCTACAATATGAACGATATCTGTATCCTGTTGCGTGACGTGGCGGGGAAAATTCCAGAACCGCTCGTAGTATTTTCTGACTCTGACTAATGACGAACGGCTTTTTCGATCTATCGGTTGCGGAAATAGTTCGACAATCTCCCATTCAGGACGTATAGCCCTTAGTCCTGACACCAAGCCTTCGGCATAGACATCCATGCTGAATTCAGGCATTGTGCGCGCGATCGCGATCCGCATCAGTTCAATCCCCCTGTTGCTTCATTCTGTATTGGTTCCTTCATCGAAGTGGTGAATGCAGCATGATTTTCAATCGGGGGAGTCAGCTTTTGCCACAAAGCGATCGACCTTTCGGCAATGCGTTGATGGGTATACATCTGATTTACCCGCTCCAAGCCGTAGTTTCCTACCTCTTGTCTCCAGTCTGGATCGTGCATCATGCGCTTCAAGATTGCTGCCAATCCGCTAATATTTTCTTCCTCAAATATCAAGTCTTCTCGCCCAATCGCATGAGGAATTTCACCGCTCGACGAGCCAATCACCGGAATTCCCATCGCCATTGCTTCGATCAGGACGTGACCGAATTGCTCTTTCCATTCAGGAGTGGTGCGGGAGGGCAACACCAGCACGTCAAATTCGCTAATGACCTCTGGGGCTTGCTCGTGACAGACAGCACCCTGCCAGATGACTCGATCTGCTATTGCTTGCTCTTGGGCTATCTGCTTCAGTTCTGCTTCGCTGGAACCAGCGCCACAAATGAGAATGCGAAAGTTGCAGCCCTGTTCGCATAGCTGGCGAGCAGCAGCGAAAATCAAGTCGATCCCCTTACCGCGAGCTAACCGTCCGAAGAACCCAATTTGGAATGGGCGATCGCTAGAACCTGTTTTGTGTTGGCGGGGTGCAAAGAATTCAGGGTCAACGCCCATCTGTGGCATGACTTCTAGCAAGCCAGCGTAACCCCAACGACGCACGATTTCTGCTCCATCCTGATTACCGCAAAGCATCAAGCGAGCAGTATTGAGAACTAACTGACAAGTCAAGCGACGCAAAAGGGGCAGTTGCCGCTCCATATTTTCCCAGCCAAAGATAGCTAGGGGTTTGCCAGTGAATCGACTCCAAATAGCTAATTCAAATGCACACAAAGAGAATGCTTCTTCTTCTACCTGAACGATGTCGGGACGAAAATCATTTAGCACTTGCCACAGCGCCCAGGGAGCGTAGATGTGCGCTCCTCCACGCCCGCTAAACAAGACAGGAGCCGAGTAGGTGCGGATATTGAAGTAGGGGGTTTCTAGTGGGATGAGTCGATTCCATTCCAATGCTTTCCAGTTGCTCGGAGCCAAAAGACCGACTTCAACGTTACCAGTTTGGGCGATCGCATTTAGCTTTCCCTGATTTACACCAACTACGTAGGCATGACTGACAAACAGAACGCGCAATGTCGAGTTTTGTTTACTCGAAGCATCTGGAAGTCTAGTAGAATTTACAGCACTCGATTTATGGGATGTTTTAAACATGATGATGCTACGTTAATGCTGTACTTGATAGGTGAGTTTTTAAGGAATTTGCTAATTGTATTTCGCTAACCTTGCTGAAATATCAAAATTTTTGTCTTGTTAAAAATGAATTGGTGTTTTAGGTGTTTCTATCTCGTTTAAGTGTTGATATAAATGACGAAAGAAACCTTCAGGAGATATCCAGTCTTCCCACAGTTTTCGACACTCGTACTGTAAATCTCTAAATTCTTTTGCTGAGAGTTTATTGTGAAAATCAGCTACCTTTTCTGCAATCGAAGAGAGCTCACTTTCATCTACCCAAACACAGTATTTCTTCCAGTCAATAGCAAAATCATAGGGCATAACACAATCTGTATTGATAAAAACTGGAATCCGTCCAAAACTTAAAGTTTCGTACAAACGGATACAATAGTTTTCATACCCGCTACAACAAATAACATAATCACTATCAATTAGGTTATGGCAATATTCTAACCTTAGTTTCTGAGTCTGCCTTTCAAGTTCAGCGGGATCTTCCAGCTCTAATTTACTAGAAAATGCAAAGTGTTGCCTGAAAATAAAGTTAGTTTCTACTAAATCGCTCCTAGATAAATTTGTTAAAGCTTTCACGCGATTAGTATGACCTGTTGTGTGAAAAAACTTTTTTGTTAGTCCTAATATATCTCCATAAAAGCGTAAATATCTCTTGAGTTTATCAAGACCGAATGGGACTCCCAGGGGCGGTGCATAACCACAAAAACCTACTGTAGGCTTTGCCATTTTTTCACGTATGGGAATTTGATCGTTAAAGGTTTGACCAATAAAATCTGAAGTCCATTCCGGCATTGCAAATTCATTAGGCTTCCTTCTAGATTGAAAAGATGATGTATAAAAAACGATGGTATTTTCTAAGATTTGTTCGCTATCCCAATCTCCTTGTGAAAAGATAGCTACTGGCTTTCCTAGTTCTTTTGCCTTTTCTATAAACTCAATAGCCAAGTTATAGGACGTGTCATCCGAGCTAAATAGATGCCAGTGGGCAGGAAAAATAGCTATATCGGCTTCTTCTAAAGAAGTCATTTCTAGGAAAGAATGACCTGTTTCTACAAGCTTGTCAAACCGTCCAGTTTTAAAATGTTTAGAGTCTTCTGGTATTTCACCCCAAAAAGGAGCAAGGATTGGTACATACTTTAGAGTACGGGGAAGGGGGATTGTGGGTAGATAACTGCGATCGGAGAAGATTTTGAGTTTCATTTTCAGCCTGTTAAGTAGAGGTAGACAAAATTAACTTACTAATATCCGAATTTTTTTGAGAACAAGATCGATTGGTTGGGGACGTAGATGAGGAGCGTACAGCCAGGTAATAGCTAGCTTTGCTATTTGTAAAGGCATCACTCCTACACAAATAAACCAAATACTATAAATCAATCGCTTAGGTAAATTGTGATCGGAGTATTTCCACAAAGCATGAATTCCCCAAGACATCAGAATCAAAGAATTATCCCCAGGAACAGGGTGTTTTTCCGAGTTTAGACGTAAAGATGCTAAACGAGACCACAAACGACCTACAGAACGTCTTTCTAAGTCTTGAGGAATTTTGACGTTAAATTCATTTGTCTTTTTCACTAACAGCGCGTAGCTTTGTATATCGTGACGAACAAAGCGGCGAAAACGACTATCTGAAACTTCAGTTAGCGCCCACTGATTGCTGTTATGAATCCGATAAGCTCCTATAGGCTGTTCGATCTTTTCGACTTTTCCATAAAAGGGAATGGAAATATTTAAATAGTCATCGGCTGTTAATTTGTATTCTTCTGGAATGGGAAATACTTTGGTCAATATATTTCGACTGTAAGCGTTACCACTCATCGGTACGCTACTGTAGCCTCCTGTTTCTATCAGCTGCGGCCATACTTCTCCCTCCGCCAGAGGTACGGTACTTGGAGGATAGAAGTAACCTAGGGGTTGGTTCGCTGCATCTACTACTTGCAGGCGATAATGTACTTTAGCTGTTTCTGCTCGCCAAACTTCTAGGATGCGTTCTATTGCTTGAGGAAATAAGTAATCATCTGCATCCAGAAAGATGATAATTTCACCTTGACTAATCGCCAAACCATCATTTAAAGCCGCAGCTTGCTTTCCATTTACTGGGCGTAGCACTTTAACAATTCTATCTCCGTAACTAGCGATCGCCTCGCGAGAGTTATCTGTAGAAGCATCATCAACTACAATGACTTCAACGTGCGGATAAGTCTGATTTAATGCACTGTCTATCGCCTCATTCAAAAAGCAAGCGTAGTTGTAGTTGTTAACGATTACACTAACACTTATATTCTCATTCATCCTATCGTTCTCAAGTTAACGTTTTAGCAAATGCGAGCGGCAGAAAAAGACTTGATTAAACAAAGCTGAATGAATACTGTCAAGCCTCTTTTTAATGTTTAGTTGCTTCAACATAAAGTGAATCCATTTGCCTTTCTTCTCGATCTATTTGCAATTGTTTACAGGAGCCAATAGAAAAGCCAACTCGAGAAATGTTTTTAAACCCTACTTCAGAAAGTAGCAAGGAAATAGTTTCAAAATCGTAACAATACTGATGTTGCAAATTTTGTCTAAATACGTCATTTACTAATTCCATAGGAGTGTGATATTTCTTTCCTGGTTCAAGCATCCATCCTCGATATTTAATTAGTTCGAGCATCCATTCTCGATTTTCCAAATAATTTTTTAAATACAGCTCTCCATCGGGGACAGAAAGACGAATAATACCACCAGGGCGCAGAATCCGAAAACACTCTTCAAGGAATTTTCTTCCATCCGCTGGGTCAAGATGTTCAAAAAAATGCTCTGAGAAAATTCCCCAAAATCGATGCTCGTCAAAAGGTAAATTTCTCCTTAGATCGCATTCGTAATCAACTCCTTCTGCTGGCCATCCATCTAAGTTGAACCATTCTGCACTGTCAAGACCTTGTGCGCCACATCCTATATTAAGAAAAGAAGCTTTTGTTTTAATCTTTTTAGGAGTTTTCAAGAACAGATAATTCTGGAGTCTTAAGCAAATAAAATGCCAATCTATGCTTAAAGAATATAGGCTATTACGCGACAATATGTTTAAGAGAATTTTTTTCATAATAAGTTCGCTAATAATTGCTTCAAAATCAACTGAAAATACTTTAACAATTGGTTTAGTTTTGTACGCTCGTTCTGAGTAAATCTTTAACTTTCTGACCGCATACTCTCCAATTGAGACGCGAATCATATTCGTGAAACGCAGACATAGCAAGGTTTTTATACTTTGAATAATCTGCAAATAAATCCGTAATATAATTACAGTAATCAGAAATATTGGCATCTTTATCAAATAGCCGACCATTCACGTCATTGTGAATTATTGTCGGAACACCACCAACCGTAGTTGATAAACAGGGAACCCCTAGAGAATTTGCCTCACAAAATACAATCGGGGTACAATCGGCTATCGTTGGTAGAATCAGAAAGTGAGACTCCAGAAATAATTTCTGAATCTGCGTTTTCCCTTCACTGGTAGACTTACTGATAAAGCCTAGCGCCTTCACAAAATCTGGCAAACTTTCTTCTAGCAACGGTTGGCAACCTACAACAGTTAGCTCTGTTTTCAAACCAGACTGATTCAGCTTTTTTGCCACTTGGTAAGCAACGTCTCCCCCTTTTCTGATCCAATCCACCGCAATAAACAATAACTTACAGCGATTGGTAGGTCTAGACTCTATTGCGTCCTTAACAGTCTCAAAAGTCAGTGCGCTTTCAATGTTGGCACCAAAGGGAACAACCTTGACTTTAGAAGGATCGGCTCCGTAATCATGGATTGCGGACTTGGCTGCCCAATCGGACGAATAGATAGCAAGCTTACATCTTTGTAAAGCCAGTTCTTCCATCAGATGCCAGTCTTTAATAACCTGTTGAGGCAGATGAGTGTATAGAGGGTAAAAATTCTGGATATTTGCAAACGTTCCATCTGCCCAAAATACAATTGGCCGATCGCATTCAAGGTAAGCAATTGGATTGACTGTGGCGCTGAAAACAATATCTGATTTTGTGTTATTCAGTTTTTTTGCAACCTGCCTTGCATAACTTTTAAGGATTATAGGATCGGCATCTTGCTGATAATTCTTTTTATGAAATAGCTCGTAGTAGCGGCGTTTGATTTTAGGAACACCATGCAAAGTGACAGGCTCTTTCAAAGGACCTATGTATTCTACAGAAAGAGACTGTTTTTCAAGAGACTGGGCAATATAATACCCAGTCCCTGACCACTCATTAGATCCTCTTAAACTACGTGCATTATAGGTAGTTACATAGGCTATCTTCATACTTTTTGAATTTTAAATTTTAGGATATTAATTTGCAATAATGCTGTAGGGCGAAATCAGGTTTGTATCAATGAAGTCTTCACCACTTGCTGCCTTTAAGGCAGAGTGCATATTATTGCTTTTCACAATTTTTTGGGAATGATGAATTAATGCTATCTAGTTATTGACCTAGAACAACTTCCTGGTAGCTACCCGATCTTAAAACTTGACCTCGGTCGATTTGGTAAATGCGATCGCAATGCTCGATAGTCGAAAGGCGATGGGCAATAATAATAATAGTTCTTGTTCCACTCAAAGCCTTCGTTGCTTCAGTAACAAGATGTTCTGTTTCGTTGTCTAACGCTGCTGTCGCCTCATCAAAAACTAAAATTTCTCTCTCGTGATAAAGTACGCGAGCGATCCCCACTCTTTGGCGTTGTCCTCCAGATAAAAGCACGCCACGTTCGCCAACTATTGTTTCGATTCCGTTTGGTAGTTGTTCTACTACTTCACTTAGTTGAGCCATTTCAATTGCTCTTTTTAATTTATCTCGGTCAATTATGCGATCGGGAACTCCAAAAGCAATATTTCGTTCGAGGGTATCGTCAATCAAAAATATAGACTGAGGGACGTAACCAATCATATTTTGCCAGCTTCGTAGATTTTCATATATAGAAATCCCATCGACTGTAATATCCCCTGATTGAGGACTAAAAAGACCTAAAAATACATCGACTAAAGTTGTTTTTCCCGAACCTGATTTACCAATTAGTCCGATTGACTCGCCTTTGTTAATCGTTAAGAAAATTTCATCTAGTGCATTTTTTGTAGTTTCTGGATATTGAAATACAATACTGTCTATAATAATTTGTTTGTTAAAATAAGTTGTTTGTTCATTTCGAGTTAATGAAGAAACGGGAGAGCATTTACGACAACTTAAATCTGCTGCTAGATTATTGTTTTCTAATTCTTTAAAATCGAAAAACAGGCGATCGAGAGCATGAATGTTGGTTCTAATTACATTAACTCCAGAAATTAGATTGCCTGTAGCTGGAAGCAAACGAATTGATGCAAGTGCGAAAATTCCTAAAATTGCCGTCAGACTTTGCTTATCTTGCTGACTAAAGTTGATAAAGAAAAGCGTAAATCCAATTAAGAAGCTAATCATAAACGCTTCAACTACATAGCGTGGCAGATTACCATAACCCGCAGCTAAAGTTTGATTTAAAGCATACTTCTTGGTTTGTTCCTCCATCTGTTGCTCAAAGTAGGATTCACAACCAAGTACGCGAGTTTCTTTTAATCCACCTATGCCATGATTCATAATACGAATCATCTCGCGAGAAGCTTGCCACCCTTCCTTACCCCAACGTGCTAAACGATCTTTCATTGGATGCAATAAACCAAATGCAACCAGCAAAATCATGGCAATGAAAATCAACGCTGTTATATCAGTCGCAACCAAAAGAAGTACCAATGCCAATATAATTACACTATTGGAGATAGATGTTAATAGTGGCATTACTAAACCGATGCAAAATTGATCTGTTGAGGTGACAACGTTTTGAATCAGTGTTGCTGAGTTAATACGTAAGTGAAAGGAATAAGGAGCTTCAATATAGGCTTTCATAAGCTTGTAAGATAGTTCGCCTTTTAGCTTATAGCCAAATTCAAAAACTACTTTTTGAGCATTGAAACTAAAAAATGCTTTTGCGTAAAAGGCAATGATAACTACTAAGCCTATTACAAGTAAAAACTGCTGCTCAGAGCTAAATTTTAACTGTTGATACGCTAAATTTAACCAATAACTATTTTTGATTGAATTTGGACTGGTAGCGATCGCTATAAACGATCCAACCATCCCAGTTCCGAAAACTTCAAAACCAGAGATAAAGAGAAAGAGAAAAATCATTCCTATAAATGATTTATGATGCCCTTTTGTAATATATAAAAATTTAGATAAAAATTGACTCATTATTAATACTACATTTATATAGTTATGATTTAATGCTAAGGCGATCTAGTAAAATTTTAAACTACATTTAACTTGAATAACTTAGTATGTTCATCCGAGCGAATATACATTAATATCTGATTTTCTACTTTAATAATCTAGATACTGTTGATTTCAAGTTGTAATAAGCTGGACGACCTTTTATAAACGAGCTGCGCGCATCAATGGAATAGATGCTGTCAGCTAGGCATCAAACACCAGTTTTTATATTCTGGTGCTGCTACATTTAATAATAAGTAACTTGCTGTCTGAAAGGTGAAACTAAATTAGTGGTAATATTCAAACATACGTTGCTGTTAATAAATCTATCATCAACAAAGATGAATATTTTAGTCACTTATACTTAAGTATAGCTTTTACATAATTTATGATTTATATATAAATTTATGTCAAAATGTAAGCTTATAAGCTAACCGCAATATATTAACTATAGAACTATCTTTGTTGGGTAAGTTATTAAAGCATTTAGCAATCCAATTAATCTAAAAAAAAATCATATCGCAATGATAATATTTCTTATGTCATCATTTGGGAGATTTGTGATTTCAAATTATAATAAAGTGGGCGAACAGAAAAGAATGAGTGGCGAGCTTTGAAGAACATCTGCTGTTGCCAATGAGACATCGAACACCAGTTTTTATAGGCAGGGAAGGCAATGTCTGTTAACAAATACTGCCATTTTTTAATCATTTTCTCTGGTTGGGTTTCCTTAGCTCGCATCCAACCATTTTCAATTACTGCCCGACGTAATTCTTTATCGTCTTGAAGCCGTTTGAGAGCCGAAATTACCTCTGTTAAAGAAGCTGCTTCTAAATAATCCAAATCGCTTTTTTTCTCAGCTAGAAAGGCAGATTCATAGCCTAAAATTGCTGGAATACCAGCGTGCCAAGCATTATATAGCTTTGATGCAGGTTTACCACTAAAGGAATTTTTTCGACCAAACTCTCTTATAGCTAAAATGACATCAACATCGCTGTAATCGTGCCAACTATCATGAGTGAGTTTTTTCTGAAATTTTAAGCCTAAAGCATCGAGTTGCTCGTACCAAAAATCCCCGCGAAATTCAGAAACTAAATTGACTTCATTGCCAATAAAAGTGACATTTTCAAAAGTGTCGCCACGTTGAGGGTCGCGAGGAATTAGCGAAGATTGCGCCCAATGAGGAATAAAATGACTTTCCCACAGTTCCAGGAAACGCTTGGGTATTGCTTGGTAGGGATTTTGCACGACATGAAGTTGTGCGTAAGGATGCCGATCTACATCTGCCCGCAAACAAACAATTAGTGATTTTGGACCTGGCTGGATAGCGTCATCAAGAAAATCGCGATGGGCTAAAACAATTCCCTCATCTGGCATTGTTTTTACTAATTGACAGGGAAAACCATAATCTTTGAGATAAAGATATGTTTGCAATGTCCAAAAACAGCCACCACTTTGCATGGGGGATATTGCGTGTTGAGAACATTGCCACTGCCAGTAGGAATCAGCATTTTGCGGTAAGTCATCACTAGGCAGTTTGCTATGAGGAATATAAAAATAAATTGGTGGTAGGTTTTTCCACATAGGATTTGTGCAACTAAAAATTTAGCGTTTTAGTAAAGAGAGTATAGGCAATTAATAGCGCGATCGCCACTGGTAATAGTGCGATCGCCATTTTTCGGACATTAAGGTATTGAGTGGATTATTACGAAAACCGTATTTTTTGACTAAACTCAGCCATAAGCTTAACCGCTGTGGCAATGGCAGCAACGGCATATGCCAATGCATAACTGTTTTTACATTAGTTTGATTAACACTTGGTAAGAAGACATCCGGCTCACCTACAGATGTCTCATCAATTATATCTAAAGTCGCAGTCTTTCTGGGTAAAGCCGCAACATGAGCATAAAGCTCGTTCAAAGCACTTTGCCAATTATCTCCCCAATGAGTTTGGGCAATTTTTATTTTGGTAGCTTCCCCCAGAGATAGACGGAACTGTTCATCTTCAATTAAGCCAGATAGTGCTGCCGTATATTCTTGGATATCGCGCACCCGAATCAAATTCCCGTCCAAACCAGGCATATCAGAGCCAAGAACTCCACACGCTAGAGAGGAGTACGGGTAGCGGCTCACTGCAGGTACGCCGTAGCTACCTGCTTCCAATATGGATGTAATGGAAATAAAAGGAAACGAGTCTACATAGATATCGGCAGCCTGATAATAGACAGCAGTATCTTTTGTTTCTTTTAAAACCATAATCCTTCCTTGTGTCTGCTCAATTGCTGCTGACCAATCTTCGTTACTACTACCTGCACCGATAACAATTAAAATTGCTTGTTTATATTGCTGCAATAATTCAACATGAGCATCAGCAAAATTAACGCCATCAACTGTTTTATACTTCACCGATCTGGCGATAGACAGCAGCATGACGCTGTTGGAATCAATTCCTAGTTGCTGCTTGGCTTGCGATCGCGTCAACTTGCGATAAGCTGGCTCTAAAATAGTTGGTAGCACCAAGTTACGCTTTGCCTCTATACCTCGGCGCTGCCCAGAAAGCAGCCTTCCAGACTCGCGGAGATTAGCAACTGCATCGCTAATAGTAGCTCCTACCCAAAACCAATGGTCGCCATGATTCGTATAAATAATTGGGGGAAATTGTTCTTTGTTGGCAAAGGCAATTGTGGGTACAACATCGTACTCCCAGGTATGTAGCACGACAATATCTGCTGCTGCGGCACATTCACGCAGCCTTTTGGCGCGAGAGATAATACCGCCACTGCGATCGCCCAATGCATAAATATTACCTTGGCTGTTGCATACGGCTTCTTTTAAGTTCTCAGGTACTTGGTTTAGTGCTTGCCTAGTTAAAGCAACACAGTGCGATCGCGAACTATCTTGTTTAATCCAACGCCACATCAATCTAGATATGCCACCAATATTAGCAAGATGAGTAGAGACATGGAGGATGTTTCTTGCTGTTTGATGGGACGAGGTATTTTTGCGCGAAACATCGCTGGTTATAGCCTCGCGTCCGATCTTTACCAAGAGTTGCTCAAGCTCTTGGCTGACGAAAAAACCACAATGATTCAATTGAGCGTAGTTGGCGGCGATCTGTGCGTACACGGCTGCCGCTTCGTAGTTTCCGCGCTCTTGTAAGTCTTTTGCTTGCAACAGCAGGCGGCGAAACTCCGCAAAATTTTGGGGAATTAGCTGGCGACCTTGTTCTTGCCAAACTCTAAGTGTATTGTTAGCTAATGTCTCCATACAATCTTCTTTTGCTGTTTAAATCCACTCAAACTTGAGTGGCAGTTTTCAACACTGCGATCGCCCTATCTTGTTCCGCCTCGGTCATTTGATGGAAAAGCGGTAAAATAATGGCGCGGTCGGTAGCGCCTTCACTTTCTAACAAGCGATCGCTACCGCAAGACCAAGCTTCAATTTGATATGCCTCTTCGCGGTGAGCGCACATGATCCCGCGTCGGGTCGAAATGCCAGCATCGAGCATCGCCTGCATAACTGGCAGTTGGTCGCACCCATCTGGTAAGCGAACGCAATAGCTCTGCCAGTTACTTTTTGCCCAATTTGGCTCGGTAGGTAATTTCAATCCTGGCACATCTGACAGTTGCTCGTGGTAGCGCTCTTGCAAGTAGCGGCGGCGCTCTACTATTTCTGGCAGGCGTTTTAGCTGTTCCCGTCCAACCGCTGCTTGAATGTCGGTCATCCGGTAGTTGTAGCCTAACATCGGATAAGACTCAACAATGACTTGTTTGGCTCCGTGACGAACAGTATCGGGGACGCTCATGCCGTGTTGTCGCCAAAGACGGAACTGCTTGTCCCATTCGAGATTATTAGTCGTAAGCATCCCGCCATCGCCTGTCGTGATAACTTTACGGGGATGGAAAGAAAAGCAAGCAATGTCACCGTGTGGTTTGCCAATTTTCTCCCACTGACCATCCCAAAGAATTTCACTGCCAATGGCACAAGCTGCATCTTCTATGACTGGCAAATTGTAGCGACGAGCAACTGCTAAGATAGCTTTAAGGTCGCAAGGCATCCCCATCTGGTGGACAACGAGAATGGCACGAGTGCGATCGCTGATTGCCGCTTCAATTAGAGTCGGATTGATGTTGTAAGTGTGCGGCTCAACATCGACAAATATAGGAATTGCACCGCAATAGCGAATACTATTAGCAGTAGCGATATAAGAATGACTGACAGTAATTACTTCATCGCCAGGTTCTACGCCTACGGTTAACAGAGCTAGATGTAAAGCAGTGGTGCAATTAGAGACAGCACAAGCGTGCTTTGCTCCGACATAAGTTGCAAATTCCTGCTCGAAAGCGGCAACTTCTGGTCCTTGCGTTACCCAGCCGGACATAATCGCCCTTCCTGCTGCTGCTGCTTCTGATTCACCTATCCAAGGTTTGGCGATCGGGATATTTTGCATTTGCTCAGACATTACTCGTTTCCTTCGCCTGTTTTTGTTCGCGCCACCATATAACCAACTGATTCAATCCCTCTTCTAGAGATACCTGTGCCTCAAAACCTAACAAATCTTTTGCTTTGCGAATATCTGCCAGCCGACGCTGTACGGCGTTAACTTTGCGCTCTGCTCCGTATTGCGGCTGTAGATCCGATCCCATCACCTTAGCCAAACTATAAGCAAGGTCGTTTAAACTGCTTTCTACACCGCTAGCAATGTTGAATACTTCATCAGTCACATCAGCTTTAGCAGCTAAGATGTTGGCTCTAGCAATGTCTTTGATGTAAACAAAATCCATTGTCTGCTTACCATCACCGAAAATCAATGGTGGTTCGCCAGCAACAATTCGCTCCATCCAGCGGATCAAAACTTCGGTGTAAACGCCGTAAATATCCATGCGAGGACCGTAGACGTTGAAGTAGCGCAGTGCTACATAGTCTAAGCCGTACATATCGTAAAAGCTGCGTAGTAAGCCTTCATTAAAAACTTTGGCTGCACCGTAGAGCGTGCGATTGTTGTAGGGATGGTGCGATTCTGTGGTGGGGAAATCTTCTGCCATGCCGTAGACTGAGGCGGAGGAGGCAGCAACTACTTTTTTAACTTTGGCGTTTACTGCTGCTTCCAAGACGTTGAAAGTACCATCTGCCAAAACTTCCATTGCTAGACGCGGTTCTTGAGCGCACTGAGTGATGCGGATTGCTGCTTGGTGAAAAACGATATCTACACCTTGCATGATATCGGCAAGCAGTTGGCGATCGCGAATGTCACCTTCTACAGTTACTAAGGGTCCGCGTTCTTGGGCTTGAGCTAAGTTTGACCTTTGTCCGCGTGTAAAATTGTCTAAAACAATAATCTCAGCGGCTCCTTCTGCGACTAACAAATCGGCAATGTGGGAACCAACTAAGCCTGCACCACCTGTAATTAATACTCTTTTATTTTGCATTTGCTTTTAACCTTAAATTTTCCTGTTCGAGAGTTTGAATACGATTAAGCAAATCGGATACTCGTAAGCCTAAAGTGCTTTTAACGGACTTAACTATATTTGCTGCTGTTGTCCTTTCTTTCCCTTCAAGTTGCACCTGAAAAATTCTCAGCACTCCATCTCCTGTAAGGACATCAACATAACCTTCTGTTTTAGCTCTACCAATAATTCGCCCAGGAATTCGCCCTACATAATTTGAAGGCTTCTTAACTGTTTTGGCTGACCAGATCAGCAGTTTTTGCCCCTGAAAGTAGGTGTATGCACCTGGAAAAGGAGTAGCTAAAGCTCGAATCAAACAGTCGATACTTCTAGTAGAAGCTGACCAATCAATTTCACCATCTTCTGGTAAGCGAGTACAGCAATAAGTTGCTTCAGCATTGTTTTGCGGTACTCCTTTGTAACCATGACAAGCTTTAATAACTGTATCTGCTAAATACTGGCGTTGAATTTCATTTAATCTGTCATATAGATCGGCTACGTTATCGTCAGAGTGCAATGGGATAAGTTGCTGAAACAGGATATTTCCCGCATCTAGGTCGGGGACAATTTGATGAATAGTTATCCCTACACAAGATTCATCATTAATGATCGCCCAGTTGACATTAGCACGACCGCGATAATGAGGCAAAGGAGAATAATGGACGTTGATAAATGTCGACAGTGCTGTTATTTCCGGCGGCAGAATTTGGTTGTAGGAAGAAACTACAACACAATCTGGATTGAATTTTAGTACGAGCGATTTAATATTTTGCTGGGAGACATCCGAGAAAATTGGAATTCCTACTTCATTAGCTAGACTAACTATAGGAGCATCTGCATCAGATTCGAGATCGACATTTCTTACAAGTCCTTGCACGTTGCATTTAGCTAGCAAAGACTCTAAAGCGCTCAAGGTAGTCGAACCTAGACCGATCAGCAGTACGCTAACCATATACCAACTCCTGGGACAGCAGTTGCACGAATTCGCGATCGCACTGTAACAAAGATTGTCGCCAAATTACTTCTGCGGCTTTAAGTCCCCCTGTTTGCAAGCGGATAATTGGTTCTGCTCCTACTGCTGAGGGTAAAATGCCCATGTGTCCGGGTTTCGGTTCTATTTCTGGGCATACAGGTATATGATAAGACGCTAAGGCAGAACGCTCAATATCTCCCCAATACTGAGCTACTACCGCCCCTTGCCAATACTTGGCGATCGCTTGTGCATCTTGGGCAGAGAGTACAGGTTTGTTTTGCGGTTGCAGCGCCACTACAATCGCATCGAATTGTTTGTCTGTAGGCGCTGCTGCCAAAGTTGTCACAGTATTGACATCTGCACCAGCATTGACCAGACCGCGCTCGATGAATAAACTGAAAGGATTGTCGCACAACAATAAAATTTTGCTTGTATAAACAGAGATCCCTGCATTTAGTAGTAGCTTGACCGCCATGATGCCTAGAAAAGAAAAGACATCTACACTAGGATGTCGTTCGTTTACGCCTGCTACTGCAATCCCTCGCTGCTGACAAGCAGCAAGATCCAAATCTTCCGTTCTAAATTCCCATGCTTCGTACATCAACCCAATCGCGGCTGTTGGCTGCATCTGTGCGATAGTTTCTGCATCCAAGGGGCGGACGTGACCGCTGTTGGTAATAATGTCTGCTTGAGCAACAAGGTTTGCTGTTTTGCTAGTGGCAAATTCGATTTGCCCCTCAACTCCGGCAATTTGCGCTAGTTGCTGAGTTTGGACTATAACATCCTCAATCGTCCCGTAACGACTGTTCTGAGTTAGAGCAATTACCTTTTTGGCTCCTGCCATTGCCGCAATTACAGGTGTAACAGCATAGGCTCCGGTTGCTGCTTCTGTTAATACGGTGGTATTATGCAGTTGCAGGTCGCAGCGCTCGATCGCTTGCCGCATTAAAGTTACAAGACGGTAGGAGTTCAAGCCAGGACGGCGATCGCTCATGCTACTTTTACTCCGTCTAACAAGCTAGTAAGAGTGTTTACAACTGTATCTATCTGTGATGATTGGAGTTCGGCATACATTGGCAAAGAGAAGACTTCTTTGGCTGCTTGTTCGGAGTGAGGAAAATCACCGCTCTTATAGCCTAAATCTGAGTAAGCTGGTTGGAGGTGGACGGGAATTGGGTAATGGATGCCTGTTTGAATGCCTTGTTCGTTGAGTTGCTGTTGCAGCCAATCTCGCTTGGGCGATCGCAATGCATAAATATGATAAACATGATGGCTGTAAGGCATCACAACAGGGGTTTTCACATCCAAGTTTGCCAATAGTTCGTCGTATAGTGCTGCATTTGCCCTACGTGCCTCTGTCCACCGATCTAGGTAACGCAACTTCACGCGCAAAATAGCACCCTGCATACCTTCCATGCGGTAGTTGTAGCCTTTAAGAACGTGGTGGTATCTTTGCTCTTGTCCCCAGTCGCGGTACATTTGGATAGTCCGAGCATATTCAGGATTATTGGTGACAACCATGCCGCCTTCACCATAAGCACCCAAATTCTTCCCAGGGTAAAAACTGAAACATCCTAAGTCACCGATACTACCAACTCTTTGTCCTTTGTACTCGGACCTGTGCGCTTGCGCGGCATCCTCAATTACGGTTAAATTGTGACGGCGAGCAATTGCCATAATCGGCTCCATGTCAGCAGGTTGTCCGTATAGGTGTACGGGCAAAATTGCTTTGGTGCGCTCGGTAATGGCTGATTCAATCTGCTTTACATCTATGGTGTATGAAACGGGATCGATATCTACAAATACAGGTGTAGCACCTGTATAACAAATTGCTGCTGCGGTGGCGACAAATGTAAAAGGTACGGTAATGACTTCATCGCCAAGACCAATACCCGCTGCTAGTAAAGATAGGTGTAGGGCGCTAGTACCAGTGTTAACAGCAATACCATAGTCAGCGTTGCAGTAGTTAGCAAACTCCCTTTCAAAAGCTGCTACCTCTTTTCCTAAGACGAATTGGGTTGTTTCTAATACTTGAGCCACAGCAGCATCGACTTCATCTTTGACACTGATGTACTGAGCCTTTAAATCTACAAATGGAATCATGCTGCTACCTTTGCTTTGTCTAGTTCTATTAAGGCACCTTGTTTTTTCATCGACTCGGTAGCAGCTTCCAAAATTCTGACTACTCTTAATCCTGCTTCGCCATCGGTAATCGGGCGATCGCCTTGCTGGATGCATTGAATAAAGTGTACTGCTTCAGTTTGCAGTGCTTCAGTCAGCTCCAACTTTGGCGACCACATATCACCTGTGCGATAACCGACTAGCATTTGGTACACGTTCTCAGGACTGCCATTGACTGTAATTCCCTTGTCGTACACCTTGATCTTTTCACTTGGCTCTAAGTCGTCATAGCTGATCATTTTTTGACTACCGCCGAGCAGTGTCCGCCGGACTTTTACTGGTGCTAGCCAATTAACGTGCAGGTGAGCAATCAAGTTATTTTCAAAAAACAATGTCAGGTAGGCAATGTTTTCTGGTTCGCCAGGAACGTGGCTCATACCCGTAGCGGAGACAGCATAAGGCTTTGATGGCAACACGTAGTCCATAATTGAGAGATCGTGTACTGCCAAATCCCAAATCACGTTGACATCGTGCTGGAATAAGCCGAGATTGACGCGAACAGAGTCATAGTAATAAATATCACCTACTGCTTTTGTGGCAACGAGTTCGTGCATCTTCCGCACTGCGCCTGTATAAACAAAGGTGTGGTCTACCATTAACACCAGATTGCGCTGTTTAGCCTCTTCGATCAAGATTTTTGCTTGCTCCGAAGAGACGGTCATTGGTTTTTCTACTAATACGTGTTTACCAGCTTGCAGCGCTGATAAAGCTAAATCGAAATGAGTAGAGACTGGTGTGGCGATCGCGATCGCATCAATTTCGGGATCGGCAAATAGGTCTTGAGCATTTGTCGTGACTTTGATGGCTGGATACCGAGATTGCACCTTAGCTAGCCTTTCGATGCTAAAGTCACTAACAGCTACCACTTGCGATCCTGGCACTTCAGCAAAACTGCGGACTAAATTAGGTCCCCAATAGCCATAACCTACTACGCCTATATTGATGGTGTTAATTGAGCGCTCTTGCTGAGATCTGGATGTACTTACCGCGATCGGGTTAGGAGTAGCAAGGCTTTGCTTTGTATTGTTGTAAGTATTTGTCATTAGAACACGACTACATAAATAGTGTTACGCAATTAAATGCAAACAGGTATCAATTTTTACGCTTTCTTAAAGGCAATTTTATCCACTGCAAACTTTCTAATGAACTTCAGCTCGCCAGTCTGCAAATCGACGGTAAATAGAGAATTTGTACTTTCATACTGGGGATTGGCAAGTGCAAACAATTGATTTGATGGAGAGAAGGCTAGACTCATCACGTCACTTTTTAAAGAGGTGTTGTTGAAGCTCAATCGCACCAGTTTGTTAATCTTGCCTCTACCAGTGAGTGGCGATCTGTTTTGCAAATCTAAATTCACAAGGATCGGCACTCCTTCAGCGTCCATAGTGGTAGCGTAAATTGTGCCATCTGTAGATTGAGCAAGATTGCTAAACCGATGATTCAACGGTACGTTTGGTAAAGCCAAAGCAGCACCAGAATCTACTTGACCTGATTTAAGATTGATAACTGCTAGCTCAAAGGGGGGTTGACCTTGGTTGAGACTAACAACACTAATAAGCTGGTCATTTTGGATTGCTAGCAAGCTTTCAACTGTATTGTGCTTTTTGATTTTTTTAGCTTTTAAGCCTTTTGGTCTGTAGTTCTTTGTATCTTCACTGAAAAATATGAAGCGACTAAACTCACCCTTTTTAGTTGCAGCTGAAACAGCAGCAATAAATGTGCCATCTGATAGCGCAGTAAAACCAGTTACCCGTTCGGATGGCTTGCTAATGACAAAAGCTTGACTCGCAGTTTCAGTAGCGTCCTGTTGATTTTGAACAGTTTGTCCAGAAATTTCAGTAGTTGATAATTCCTGATTGCTGACCAAATTTACAGATTGCAAGATGATTCCAGGAGTTGTGTTGGCGGATGTTGCATCAGCTAAGTCTGCGGTTATACTGCTGCTAGCTGGGGTAAGACGCAAGCCATAAATATTTAGTTGCGATTGGGCAACTGTTTTAGTCGATAGGTTGGCAAGTACACTTGTAGCAGCGCTTGCTAGCGCTAGCTGACCAAATCTCCTGCGTTTTAGTCTGATATGCATATAGATATTCCTTAAGGCACAATTATGTTGGCATCTGGAGATTGGGGTCTAGCTCCCATGTCTGCCAGGATATTGACAGTTATTTGCTTAACGCGAGTATCTGCCCGCGCAGGGATGACATCATCGCTGTCTAACCCCCATGCCCATTGAATGGTTCCAGAGGCAAAGACCTTAGCTCCACTACTAGCTGTGTAGCGGACTGAGTGGGATTTAGTGAAATCTTGGTTAGCAGGCAGACCTTTTTCTCCAGCCGGTTCATCGAAGGTGGGCAACACGCTAGCAGGTTGGACGGTTGATTGAGATAAGGTGACTAGCCCCGCAGGAGTAGACCCATTATTCACAATGAAATCCCATTCATAACCCACTAATAGAGACAGTTGATCCCCATTCTTGAGTCCGGTATTGGCATAGTAAGGATCGGTACTGTTAGTGACAACGTAATTGTAACCACCGTAAATATTAGATGTATCGCTACCGTACATCACGCCGAACAAGGCGTTTTCTGGGCGCTGGTTCTGGGTGCTGCGGAATTTATTGGTGGCTGCTGATGGTCCCTGTTGCTGGGCGACTGGATCTAATGACCAATCTTGTTTGTAGCACGCCATCACTCGGTTGGGTTTCACTTGACCGGATGCGGATGTGGAATTTTCAAACCTCACTCGCCAATAACAACTATTTGCTGAGAACAATCCCAAATTGACTCTGGCACTGCGAGCAGCCTCGACGTTGTCGCGCATCTCTTTAGACCAATACTCGTCGTGACCTACAGACAGGAACACTTTGTGATTGAGCAGCAATTGTCCGTTGGCGTGTACCTGCATATTGTCGGTGTAGGTGACATCGTATCCTTGAGATTCCAGCCAACGAATCATATTGTATTCCCAGCGTAGGGGAGTGTCCGCTTCGTAGGATTGTTGAGAGGATGCTTGGGAAAAGGGTCGGTCGTAAGAAACCTTGAAAGCTCGCTGACCGCCAACGCTATTAAAGCCGTACAAACTGTAACCTCCCCAATTACTATATGCCAGAACAGTTGAAACGCTGCTCTGAAATAGGATATTGGCGGTGCTGCTATCATCGCGGACGACAAACCACACGTGTGCCACTTTGCCAGTAGCCTGGTCGGTCAGCTTGGCAACATACAGCCCGCTAGTCCAGTTAGTGCTTACTTGCACGACGTAGGAAGTTGACCAGTTGCATTCGACTAAGCGGGTATTGGGAGCGAGGGTGGCGGCGGGTTGGGTCCTGCCACTAAGTGGACCGCTGCTTGCCATTAGTCTTCCACCTGTGCCACTGTAATAGCCCAACCGATATACGTCAACAGTAAACTGTCCAGCTTGTCCCAGAGACACTTTAATATCTAGCGTCCCTCCCTTGTTGACACTGGTTGCGGAGGCATAGCCAGCGATTTCACCGTTGGCGCGGTTAACAAGCTTCCAATTAGTCGTACCAGTATTTTGGTTTTCTAAATAGATAGGGTTGGGGTTTGCTACAGTACCTCTAGCAGTAAAAGTGACGCTGCCAATACTAGAAGCTGTTGCATCTACAGTGTTTGCTACATTAGCTGTAGTTCCCAAAGTCAGCGTTGTGCTTGCCTGCCCGCTGGCATTAGTTACTGCACTAGCAGGTGTAACTGTACCACCGCCATTAGTAACTGCAAAGTTGACTGTAACTCCCGATTGGGGATTACCAGCACCATCTCTAACTTGAACTACAAATGGGTTAGCTAAGGCTGCCCCTGCTGTACCAGTTTGATTGTCTCCACTTACCTTAGTTAGGGTAGCAAAATTGCCAGCGGCGAAGACTACATCGCGGAAATAGTTGCTGTTTTGCCAAGAATTTGTTGGCAGGGAACCTACATTACCATAGACACCATTACTACCGTCTGCAACTGAACTGAGGTCTCCATTAGCGATTGAAGCTGCCAGTCCACTACTTGTAGTAACGTAATGGCTGCTAATATTGACACTCACTACATAAGTTGTATTCGCTTGAATGTTTAAGGGCGTGCTGAGAACTTGCTGTTGCCAGCCTGAAGCTGTCTCGTTTGCGAAAGTCACGCTTGCTAAAAGAGAACCTGTTGACGACCAGATTTTGCCTACATGGGCGCCAGTATCGCTAGGCGCTTTCCAATAACGGATAGCAGTAATCTGACCAGCCCTTACACTCCGAAATTTCATGCCCAGTTCGTAGGGAACCCCATCAGTGCCATTTGAAATTTGCGGCACTTGAGTTGTGAAGATGGTCTGGTTGCCAGTAGGAGAAGGTGGTGGTGGATTATTGCTAGCAACGAAGGCTACATCGCGAAAGTAGTTAGCGTTTTGCCAAGAACTACTGGGGAAGGAACCAGCACTGGTATTGTAGACTCCATTTCTAGTGTCTGCAACTGAACTGAGGTCGCCATTGACTATTGAACTTGTTAATCCATTCTGCGTTAAGGGGTAGTAGCGATTGACATTGACACTAACTACATAAATTGTGTTGGCTTGAATATTTAAGGGCGTGCTGAGAACTTGCTGCTGCCAACCCGATGCCGTCTCACTTGTAAAAGTAACGCTTGCCAACAGCGAACCTGTTGACGACCAGATTCTACCTACATGAGTACCAGTCTCACTAGGTGCTTTCCAATAACGAATTGCGTTAATCTGACCTGCTTTGGTACTTTGGAACTTCATTCCCAATTCGTAGGGAACGTTGTCAGTCTTGTCTGATATTTGTGGTACTTGGGTTGTAAATAATGTCTGCTCGATTTGAGCTTGAGCTATAAGTACCTCATTACTGTCAATTAGCCCTGTCATGATGTTTAAATACTCACTTTTCCACTAAAAGAATGTTCGATTTAATGTGTTTGAATTACACTTAAATGTTTTTTGAATTAATCTAAGGCATTGCCCGAACTTAACAAGCTGCGATTTTCAATGCTTGGACGATCGCTCTTACCGATAATTCGAGCAGGTACTCCTACTACTGTGGTGTTGTCAGGAACGTCACGAGTTACCACAGCCCCAGCCCCGACAATAGCATTTTCTCCAATTGTGATTCCTGCTAAAATAGTTGCATTGCTGCCTATAGAGGCACGGTGCTTGACTAATGTTTTAATTACTGACCAGTTAGCTTCTGTCTGTAAGCTGCCATTTTCATTAGTTGCGCGTGGATAAAGGTCATTGGTAAACATCACTCCATGACCTACAAATACTTCGTCTTCGATGATGACACCCTCACAGATGAAAGTATGAGAGGATACTTTGCACCTTGCACCAATCGTGGCATTTTTCTGAATCTCTACAAAAGTCCCAATCTTGGTATCATCTCCAATCGTGCAACCATAAAGGTTGACTAAATCAGGATGAAATATTTTCACGCGATCGCCTAATTCTACGTCATCATTAACTGACATTAATTTACACCTTGCTTACGGCTGCAACTGAATTTTTTTACTATTTATGTCTCAAAATTTTTAAGCTATAGAAATTTGGCAGTAGCTCCAGATCGACTATTGCCAAATAATTAAGATGTATTAGTTTTAATTAAAAGCAAACTAGCTGATAAACTTGATGTCTTGCACAGCCTTGTAACTTGCTGCTCTTGCCTGCCGCCGAGTAAACTCTCCTACGGAAGGATTGCCTTCTGCATCTATTGCACCGATCGCTCGTTGCCAAAGTTCTGGAGGAACTGCTGAAACATAATATGTGGAATCGACTTTACGAATGTGATACCAGTTCGTTTCTTGGCAAGATTCGCACCAAAATGCTTCTAACCATGCGTTACTTAAAGTGACTGCTGACTGATTTGCTACCAGCATTAAAGCACTACGTTTTCCTACTCCTTGTTGCTGCAAATGCTCTACTTTATTAGCATAAAGTGGATACTTTTGACTGACGCTATATAAATAACAATTATGTAAAGGACAGTAGATACCTCTGCGCTTAGAACGCTTACGATTTTTGTCACACCTTTTCTGCAATTTCGACCTCTTTCACATTTACAAGTAAATAAGGTTACGTTTGAGAGGCTGAGATCGAACTGACCGTCGAAGCCCCTCTAATAACTAAATTATTATTGGCAATTTAATAGCAAATTTTATACTTGCGCGTGTTGTAAAAAGCATCACCAATTAATGGCAACACTTGGCATTGGCTCGCTAAGGCTAGAATAAATTTCCCCGATCTTAGACTGCTGTAAAAAAGCGCTAAATAATTTTTTAGTTAATGCTTAGTTACCTGCAATCTCCTTTGGACAAGTTTTTTATTCTATGTTTAGCAATGAATTATTAATTTGTAGCCTTTACCCAACTTTGACTAAAATTGGAAAAGCGTTAGAGAAAAATATCTAGCTTTACACCAAATTAGGTATGTCGCTTCACATTGCAAAAGTTATATTTGCTAATATGCGTAGGCTTAACAAAGATGCATTTATTACCCTACGTGCAAGTATATACCAAAAATTATAATGTTGCAACTATTTTTCTATCTTTAGGTAGATGACATATCATAAAAACATCAACTCTAGCTAAGAAGCTGATTTATAAAGAGCTTGCTGTACTAAGCAATTAGTAAAACATGGTAACTCTTCTCGAAACAGGCATTACTTCTTAACTTCTAGCACCTACTTTAGGCTGTGTTTAACAATTTTATTGACAATCTGTTTAGAGTGCTTGTAACACTATATACAAATATTGTTTACTTTTATAAAAGTCCCAGACCTCCACTTAAATTAAGTTTTAAATTAAAACCTTTGCAATTGAATATTACATTATAAATACTTCAATTATTTAAAAAATTCAATAAGTTCATCTTAACTACACTAAATCTTCACTAATATAAAGATATTAAAAATGTATTAGCAAAGTGACAAAAAATAGCTCGCCAATCGCTTTGGTTTAGCTAGCCTTGCAATGAACCATGATGATAGCAGTCATAGTTTATACAACTGTTCTTCAATCTTAAAGATTTATTTTATACCTAATTTATCTAAAAATTATACTAAAGATATATTAAAATTGTATAAAATTATGTAGTTCTCGAAGAAAAATACTGAGGAAACCACTTTAGACATCGCCTCACTGTCCAGTATGGACTTGAAGCATTTACAGATACTAGCTTTTACTAATTGCCCAGCTTTCTGCGATCGCCAAGTTTATAGTAAAAAGTCTATGCTAGTAACTTGAGCAATACATTTAAGTGAATTGCTTGACTGAACTCGATCTTTCACAACTACAACTTGTTTGAGAAATGGCTAGCATAATAGATACTATCTTTGCAATTAAAAATTATTATCAATAATTTGTGGGGTTTCCAAGCAATTGATGAAATCGAGGCAAAAGCGGTATGTAATATTTGGTACTTCCTTTTATTCTCCAAACTTGCACCACGATACTGCTTTGACTATTTATACTGAAAGATTGAATGAGATAACTACTCAACAAATTCAAAAGTAAGTCAGATGTTGGGTAAGCATAAAAATATAAAGACAAGAATAGCTCTTGTTTTCTAATCAAACTCAAATCGATCCTAATAAGGAAGATCGCTTTTTTTACATTACTGGTAAACCTGCAAGCGCTAAAGCTACTTCCTCGGCGCTGTATTCGGTATCGCGCAGCAAGCCAGCTTGATAATCCATATATGCTTGCATATCAAAATGCCCGTGACCGCACAAATTAAACAAAATCGTCTTGCTATTTCCTGATTCCTTACAGCGCAGTGCTTCATCGATCGCACCTTTGACAGCATGATTAGCTTCGGGTGCAGGTAAGATCCCTTCTGCACGAGCAAAAGTTAAACCAGCAGCAAAACAGCCAAGTTGTGGTTCCGCGCGAGTTTCAATCAACCCTAGTTCCACAATATGACTAAGCAACGGAGCCATGCCATGATACCGCAATCCGCCAGCATGAAAGCCTTGAGGCACAAACGAGTTACCCAATGTATGCATCTTCACCAGGGGCGTGAGATGGGCTATATCGCCAAAATCGTATGTATATTTACCCTTAGTCAAAGTTGGACACGCAGCGGGTTCTATAGCAACAAATTTAAGTTGCTGTTCGCCACGCAGTTTTGCCCCCATAAAGGGAAAAGTAATTCCAGCAAAATTACTACCGCCACCTGTGCAACCTACTATAATGTCTGGGTAATCGCCTGCTTGTTCTAGTTGTGCTAAAGTTTCTAAACCGATTACAGTTTGATGCAGCAAAACATGATTGAGGACGCTACCTAAAGCATATTTAGTGCGATCGCATTGTGCTGCAACTTCCACAGCTTCGCTAATAGCAATACCCAAACTACCAGTGCTATCAGGATGCATTTGTAAAATTGCCCGCCCAGCCTCAGTTTCATCGCTAGGACTAGCTACAACCCGCGCCCCGTAACCTTCCATAAAAGCGCGACGATATGGTTTTTGCTGATAGCTAACCTTAACCATATACACTACTACTTCTAAGTCGAAGAAAGCACCAGCTATAGCAAGCGATGAACCCCATTGTCCTGCACCTGTCTCTGTAGTTAGGCGTTTTACGCCTGCTTGCTTGTTGTAGTACGCTTGGGGGATAGCTGTATTCGGCTTATGACTACCAGCAGGGCTAACACCTTCGTATTTGTAGTAAATTTTGGCAGGAGTATCGAGAGCTTTTTCTAATCGTCTAGCGCGGTAAAGTGGAGTTGGTCGCCATTGACGGTAGATACTTTGCACTTCATCTGGGATTTCGATCCAGCGCTCCTGACTTACTTCCTGCCTAATCAACTCTGGAGGAAAAAGAGGTTCCAAGTCATGAGGTGCGATCGCCTTTTTTGTTCCTGGATGTAATACTGGCGGCATGGGGGTAGGTAAATCGGCTTGGATGTTGTACCAAGCTAAGGGCATTTGATCTTCAGACAGGATGTACTTGATAGTGTCCATTAGATGAAGTGCTGTATCAAAGACACATTATCGCGGAAATTTTTCTCGCGTAGCATACATATATTTAGGATTTAGTTGAGATTGCCTAACTAATCCACCTCGGTAATATATTAATAGTGATATAGAAAACCCACCAATTATTGTTGGTAGGCGATAGCGACATTAAAAGTCAAGTACAAATAATTACTTATGATGAGTGCGTACTATTAGTTGCAGCATTTTTGTCCTCACGTCCGAGTAGAGTCCGAGCAGCAGTAAAAAATTCGGGTGCAGCCAGCACTAAAGATGCAAAGGAGCAGACTGTAGCAACTTGGCAATACTCGCAGAACGCTTTGTTTTCGCTCCATTCCTCACGCGCTAACTCGGCGGAGACAACTCCATCTATCAGAATTTTGACACCCATTGCGATCGGGAGTATTGGATTGCGTCGCGCTCTGTCTAAACCACCAGCCGAAGCTATCCAGGCAGTTAGAGCATAATTTAGCACCATAATTGGTCCATCAGGTGAGTTAAATCTACTGTAAGCATAATTGGATGCATCTACTTTATCTGCGTCAAATATTGGTACTGGAGGATCGGGTAGGTGTTTGACAATCCCAGTTTGGTAGAGAGTAACTACTTGTCCCATCGAACCGCCTAACATTGACAAGCCAATAATTGCTCGTCTGCGGCTCATGTGAGGATCTTTTCCTTCCCTGAGTTCTTGACTTAGTTGTGTTGGCTCCATAAAGTGCAATCCTTGATAGTAAATATACGAGCGATCGCAGGGCAACTATACATTTGGTGCATATAAGTTATGCCTTGCGCTTGCCGCAAATAGAATAACTACCATTTTCAAAATTGGGCTTGCTGCGTACCACTGGCTTTAGAAAGACTTAAAACTCGCTATTTTCGGACAAAGTAAAGAATGTAAGTAATATCTGACACAAAATCTTATGACCGTTCAAACGATTGGACTAGAAAAACATTTGTATGAATATTTGCTGTCAGTGTCTTTGCGCGAAGCAGAGATATTAACTCAACTACGTCAAGAAACAGCATTGCAAGCGATGGCACAAATGCAGATTGCACCCGAACAAGGTCAATTTATGGCATTGCTGGTGCAGTTAATCAGAGCGCAGAAAACATTAGATATTGGCGTATTTACAGGTTATAGTTCTCTAGTAATTGCTTTAGCCCTGCCAGCAGGTGGAAAAGTAGTAGCTTGTGAAGCTAATGCAGAATATGCAGCGATCGCTCGTTCTTGGTGGCAAAAAGCAGGTATGGTTGATAAGATTACCTTGCACGTTGCGCCAGCACGAGAAACACTCAATCGGTTAATTGCAGCAGGGGAAACAGATACATTTGATTTTGCCTTTATTGACGCTGATAAAAGCAACTACCAACACTACTACGAACAATGTCTGCAATTAATTTGTCCTGGTGGTGTAATTGCGATCGATAATGTCTTATGGTCGGGGCGAGTTGCCGATCCTCAAGTGCAAGATAATAGAACTAAGAAAATGCGCTCCTTGAATCAGAAATTGCATCAAGATTCGCGTGTAGACTTAAGTTTAGTCCCAATTGGAGATGGGTTGACTTTAGCTAGGAAACGTCCTTATTCTGCCTGAACTGTTGGATTTTTGCTTGTTGGCGCAATCTTTTTTCTTCAGTCAAGCGATCGTAACAATGAGGGCAAGAAATTCCTGCTTCGTACTTACTAGATGCTTTATCTTCCTGAGAAATAGGATAACCACAACTGCGACAAAGTTCATAAGTTCCTGGTTCTAAGCCGTGTTGTACGGCTACTCGCTCATCAAAAACAAAACATTCTCCTTGCCACAAACTTTCATCAGCGGGGACTTCCTCCAAATACTTTAAGATACCGCCTTTGAGGTGATAGACTTCAGCAAAACCTTGAGACAGCATTAAAGACGAAGCCTTTTCACAGCGAATTCCCCCAGTACAAAACAAAGCAACTTTTCTATGTTTGGTAGGATCTAAATTCTGGTTAATATAGTCAGGAAATTGGTTAAACGATTGAGTTTGAGGGTTTTGCGCTCCTGTAAAAGTACCAATATTTACTTCGTAATCGTTGCGAGTATCAATAATAGTGACTTCAGGATCGCTAATTAGCGCATTCCATTCTTGAGGACTAACATAAGTACCCACTTGCTCGTTAGGATCGACTTCCGGTAATCCTAGCGTGACAATTTCTCGCTTCAATCGCACCTTCATCCGTTCAAAAGGGGGCGATTCAGCATAAGACAATTTATATTCTAAATCTGCCAAACGGGCATCAGCGGCAAGAAAAGTTAAGACAGCATCAATACTTTCTTGGCTAGCACCTGCAATTGTGCCATTGATACCTTCTGCTGCCAACAGAATTGTCCCTTTAATACCTTGCATTTGGCAGTAAGCCAGCAGAGGTTGCTGCTTCTTATCAAAGTCAGGCAGAGAAACAAATTTATAAAATGTGGCAACAACATGAGTCATCTGCACAGTATTTTAGGTAAATTTTGGTGCAAAGCGATCGCTCTATTAGTTTAGACTATGCGGATCTGTACCTGCGAGTTCCTGACACTTAGCTTCTGCTGCTTGATAAGCCCTTAAATAATCAACACCACCCAACATCAAATCGCCATAATACTCATAAGGAGCAGCACCATAAATAGGTAAAGGGTCATCTTCAGGGTAATCTTCTTGAGACTCTTCTATAACTGCTTTAAGCTGCTTTACACTCAAGCTTTGAGCGGGGAAATAGTAAAGTTCCTGAGTATCAAAGTTGAGATGAGGCAAAGTAGGATCGATAATTTTATCTTCCAACTCCAGCCAACTGTACTCAACAATCGTACAAGCTCCTTTTCCCAGAACTAAAAAGCCTTGTACATAAGTATATTCTTCGCTTAGTAGAGCAGCCTGGTAAGCATTATCAAAACATTTAGTAGCTTTACTATGAATGCGCTCGGATATTTCACATGAAAGGTTTACATCTAATAATTTACTCATGCACAGTCATCAGACAAATTTGCAGTTAATTATCAATATCCTAGCTACATATCAATGCATCTCGCGAGCAGGAAACACCTTAACAGCATCGCTATCGACATTCAACTTTACCTTAGCGCCTACAGGTAGAGCAGTTTGAGCAGTAGTACGGGCGTGTAATTCCTTACCCGATGGAGTTACCAGACAGTAACGATACTCTCTACCCAAAAAACGGCGAGTGCGGATTGTAGCCGCCGCATTATTTTCCTCCAGTTCCAAAATCAAATCTTCCTCGCGGAGCATCAAATCGCCCTTATCGCTATCATCCATTTGATTAGAAACAGCAAAACACCCTACTTCAGTAGCCCACAAATTGCCTTGACGCTGTGCAGGCACAAAATTAGCACCAGTCACAAACTCAGCCACAAAACGAGAAGCAGGGTGAGTATAAACCTCCTGCGGCGTACCCAACTGCTCCAACTTACCATAGCGCATCACAGCGACCCGATCGGCGATCGCCAAAGCCTCTTCTTGGTCGTGAGTCACAAAAATCGCCGCAGTTCCCGCCGCCTGCAAAATATCGCGCACCTCCTCCCGCAGCCTTAACCTTACCTGCACATCCAAATTACTCAAAGGCTCATCCAGCAAAATCAACTGAGGTTGAGGAGCCAAAGCACGAGCCAAAGCCACCCGTTGCTGCTGTCCGCCAGATAACTCGTGAGGATAGCGCTCGTCCAACCCCACCAACCCCACCAACTGCAACAGCCCTGCAACCGTCTCCCCTGCAGCCTTCTTCTTCAACCCAAAACCAACATTTTCCGCCACCGTCAAATGAGGAAACAGAGCATAATCTTGAAAAACCATGCCCAAACAGCGCAACTCAGGAGCAACCGAACAACCACCACCCGCAACTTGGCGATCGCCAATTTCAATCGAGCCTGCTTCTAGTCCCTCAAACCCAGCAATTAACCGCAGCAAAGTGGTTTTTCCGCAACCAGAAGGACCTAAAAGCGCCAATACTTCCCCTCGCTGCAACTCCAAACTCACGCCATCAACAGCCCTAGGTCCCATTTCTGCAAACCGCTTACACACACCCTCCAATCGTAAAATTACCTCACCCATAAACTTTCTCCCTCTCTGTGCCTGTGCGGTTTTTTCCTCGTCTTTCTTGCGCCAACACTAATAAACTAGACCCCATCGAAACTACCAACATAGCCAAAGATCCCACAGCCGCATCGCTAAACGAAACATTCTCCGTAGCCTTCCAAATCTCCGTCGCCAGAGTATCAAACCCAATCGGAGCTAGTAGCAGCGTCGCTGGTAATTCCTTAATCGCCGTCAAAAATACCAAAACCGCCCCACCCAGAACCCCAGGACTAATCAAAGGCAAAGTAACTTCCCTTAAAGTCTGCCAAGAATTTCGCCCCAAACACCGCGCCGACTCCTCCAACTGTGGATGCAACTGCAACAGAGAACTGCGTACCGTACCCACCGACTGAGGTAAAAACAACACCAAATAGGCAAACACCAACATCGGCAAAGTTTGATACAACCAAGGCAAATAGCGAGAGCCAAAAAACACCAACGACAAAGCGATCGCAATTCCTGGCAACCCAAACCCAATATAACTACACCGCTCAATAGCCGTAGTCAAGCGACTGGGAAACCGCACCGCCAAAATCGCCACAGGCAAAGCGCAAATCGTCGCCAAAATCGCCGCCAATCCCGCCCCTACAATCGAATTTATAGCAGGCTGGGCGATCGCACTCCAAGAAGCCGTTCCATAAGCAGCACTATCACTTGTAACTCCCCGCCACAGCCAATACAGAGTCACTCCCACAGGCAAAACCAGACTCAAGCCCACTATAATCGCGCAAAACAGCAGTGCTACATACTTCCAATTTCCAAGCTTGATTGCCGATTGAGGACGCAATGCCGCCGAAGTCCGACTGTAATAAGCCCCGCGCGATCGCACTTTGTACTCTAGCCACAAAATTACCAGCACCAAAGCCACCAATATCAAAGCCAAAGCCGCCGCCTGATTGCGATTAAAACTCGATCGATATTGCTGAAAAATCACCCTTGTAAACACATCAAACCGCATCAAAGAAGGCGTGCCAAAATCCCTCAATGCGTACAAAGCAACTAACAACCCACCAGCTACTACCGAAGGACGCAATTGCGGCAACACTACTCGAAAAAACGTCGAAACTTGGCTATAGCCCAAACTTCTCGCTGCTTCTATAGTTGCCGGATCGATTAACAATAACCCCGATCGCACACTTAGCAACAGGTACGGATAAGTAAACAGCGTAATCGCCAATATTGTCCCAAACCAGCCGTAAATCTCTGGTAGTTCTTCCACGCCCAGAGGAGCTAATAATTGTTGTAACAAGCTACCACGCGGACCAAAAGCAGCAATTAGGGCAAAACTACCAACATAACTCGGAACTGCCAAGGGCAAAGTTGTGGCGATTAGCCAAAACCGCCGCCAGGGTAAATCTGTTTTGGCTGTCAAAAAGGCGATCGGTACGGCAATCAACGCACTCAACAGAGTTACAGCGGTTGCCATACCTATACTATTGAACAATACTGTTAAGGTACGCGGGCGAGACACCAACTTTATTAGTTCTTCTGTGCCTGCACCCGCAGTTCTAATTATTAAATAAGTCAAAGGTACAGCGATCGCGATCGCTGTAATTGCAGCAATAGCGATCAAAAATAAAGGCGGTCGAGAAGCAGCCCTAAACGTCACAATACGCCTGCTTCCTGGAGTAGATTTATAGTTCCCTGCAAGTCAGACAAATTACTCAAGTTAATTTTCGGTGGCTGAAGCTGATTGAGAGGAATTTGTTTTTGCGATGGTTGAATGCCTCTAACTAATGGATATTCGTTAGTTTCTTTGACAAAGTAAGTTTGCGCGGGTGTACCGAGCATATAAGCAACAAACTTCTCAGCATCGCTTTTTTGGTCGGTAGTATTTAGCACTGCTAAACCTGCGACATTTACCATACCCCCAGCATCTCTACGAGTATAGTGGTGCGCTACAGGAAAATTGGGATTATCTTTATTAAACCGATACAGGTAGTAGTTATTCAATAGCCCTAAAGAAATTTCGCCTCTACCCAAAGCCTCTACGATCGCGGCATTTTTGGCATAATCCTTAGCTCCGTTAGCTTTCATTGCTTTCAACCAAGCGAGTGTTTTTTGGTCGCCTTGGAGCAAGCGCATTGCGGTAATAAATGATTGGAAAGAACCGTTAGAAGGCGCCCAACCTACTTTACCGCGCCATTTAGGATCGGTTAATTGAGCAACTGATGTCGGTAGTTCGCTAGGCTTGACTAGCTTGGTATTGTAGTCAATTACCCGCGCCCGTCCAGAAATTCCTACCCACTGCCCTGTAGATGAGCGATATTGCGGATCTACTTTACCCAGCAACGCAGCAGGAATTGGTAAAGTCCGCTTTTCTTTGGCTACTGCTCCTAAAGCGCCTGCATCTTGAGCAAAAAATAGATCGGCGCGGCTATTTTTACCTTCTTCTAATAGAGCGATCGCAAGTTCTGCTGTATCGCCATAGCGTACCTCAATATCCATGCCCAAATCTTTCTCAGCTTTGGCAATCAGGGGACCAATTAGTTTTTCTTCTCTTCCTGAATAGATAGTCAGCGTCTTTGCCGCCGCTTCGCTACTTAGCCCTACTCCCCAACTTAAAAGTACAGCCGTAAGTGCTGCTGATAATTTCCTCAATTTTATCGACACCAAGCCCTTATTTTTCATTTGTAAATAAAACTCTTTGTCAAGATGAAAGCTTTTCTTTTAAAATAAATACCATTAAAGCTATTGCGTATTTAAGAAAAGTTTGCAAATTTTATACATTGTTCGGAGCGCATAAGTACAGTGTATTAGTTGCGATAGATAAATTCTACCTGGACCATACCTCAAGTTAATTGAAAATAATTATAGTTAGGCTGTTTAAGAGCGCCAGAACAATTAAGGATATAGAGCGATCGCTATTAGGAGTATATAGCGTTACTGTGGGCAATAGGTCAACAGAAGTGTAAATATAGCCTAGACAAGCGATATATTTGAGGTCGAAGTAATGTATGTAGACTAGGTAGGAGGATAAATTAACCGCATGATTGAGAGCAAAAACTTACCTGCGCCATTACGTCAGGTATGGAAACCAATGTGGTTAGTGTCGTTAGGCGTACATGGAATGCTGTTAGCAATTCCTCTCCCTACCGAGCAAAAGTCCAAGCCTGTCGTAGAAGAAAAGCCAGAAGAGTTAGTGCGTCTAACTCAAATTGAAACTTCACCTGGTCCAGTTACAGTTGCGCCCGAAGCCGAGAAAGAGCGACTAGCACCTCGAATTTCTAGGCGATCGCCACGCAAACCTCCTGTAGCAAGCACACAACCCACTCCTTTGCCCGCAAAACCCGCAGCTAGCAAGCCAACTCCAGCAGTTGTCTCTCCTCAACAGCAACCAGTAGCGATCGCGCCATTTTCACCGCCAAGCGCAATAGAAATAGATCCGCAAAAGCAAGAACTACTTCCACCTCCTGAAGAAATAGCCGATCCAACTCCTAGCCTTGACGTAGCTGTAAGTCCTAGTCCAAACAGTAAACCAATTGCTATTGCAGATATTCAAGGCATACCTATCGATCCAACTTGGCAAGCTGTAGAACAACCAAACCAAGCGATCGCTGCTGCAGAAATGTTTGTTCAAGCTGACGGTAAGCCCTACCCTGATATTGTCGGGCAAATTGCTCAAGTCCCGAATAAAAACCCTGATGTTGTCTTTGAAGAGTTCTTTCGCCTTCAGTTAGCAAGCGCTAATTTCCAAGTTGAGCCTTTTGGTACTTATGCGCCTGGTGGCGGACTTTATAAACTAACTCCAAAAGGTAGTAACACTACGCCCCTATACCTAACTTTAGCTCCAGATAAGCAAGGTACAGGCACAATAGTGACTATTTGGAAAAAATACCCTAGTTCAGAGGAGTAAATGCCTCTAGACTTGATAAGCTAATAGATAAATTAGCATTGAATAATTAAATATAAAATCATTTAATGGGAACTCGATATCTAGGGACAAAAGAAGAAATATCAGCTTTAGACGCTTATATAAAATTAGTTAGAGCAGCAGAATCAGTCTCAACTCGTCTGCACCGCCACTTAGACGCTCATAAATTGACTGTTACTCAATTTGGCGTACTGGAAGCTTTGTATCACTTAGGCTCAATGTACCAACGCGAACTAGCGGAAAAACTGCTTAAAAGCGGTGGAAATATTACTTTAGTAATTGACAACTTAGAAAAGCGGCAGTTAGTAAAACGCGATCGTGAAGTAGGCGATCGCAGGTGCATTTCTGTATCGCTCACAGATACAGGCAAGCAGCTAATAACTGAAGTTTTCCCTACTCATGTAGCTGCGGTAGTCAAAGAAATGAGCATTCTTACCCTCACCGAACAAGCAGAACTAGGGCGTTTGTGTCGGCGTTTAGGAAAACAGGAATAGTAGTAACTGTACCTATTTAGTAGTGAAATCCCACCATACAGAAAGACATATTTAACTAATACTTAAATGATTTAATGTTAAACTAAATATAGAAATAGCTATCTAAACAAAATTAGCAAAGGCAAAAACAAATGATTACATTAAGACCAGGCAAAGAGCGGGGTCATGCTAATCATGGCTGGCTAGACAGTTACCATACATTTTCATTTGCCAACTATTACGATCCCAAGCACATAAACTTTCGGGCTTTGCGCGTAATTAACGAAGACTGGATACAGCCCAGCGCAGGGTTTGGCGCACACAGTCATCGCGACATGGAAATTATTACCTATGTCTTGGAAGGAGCGCTAGAACACAAAGATAGCTTAGGAACAGGAGCAGTAATCAAGCCTGGAGAAGCCCAACGCATGAGTGCGGGTACAGGAATTACACATAGCGAGTTCAACCATTCGGCAACCGATCCAGTTCACTTGCTGCAAATTTGGATAATACCCGACACGCAAGGCATAACACCGAGTTACGAGCAAAAAGCCTTTCCCTTAGAAGAAAAGCTAGGCAAGCTGCGGTTAATTGCAGCCAAAGATGGACGTGAAGGCGCAGTAAAAATTCATCAAGATGTGGATTTATACACCTCCGTATTAGCAGCAGGCGATCGCATTGTCCACAAGCTCAACCCCAACCGTTACGCTTGGTTGCAAGTAGCGCAAGGCGAAGCCAAGTTAAACGACTACCACCTGCAAGCAGGAGACGCAGTAGCAGCAAGCCAAGTTAAACTACTAGACATCAGCACAGACAAAGGCGCGGAGATTCTACTATTCGACCTGGCATGAGCAAAATAATTCGTAATTCGTAATTCGTAATTCGTAATTCGTAATTACAAGGGGACAAGGAAGATAGAGTAGGTTAAATCTCCTCACCTTCCCTGCCTCCCCTGCTCCCCCCGCCTTCTCCCCAGACGGCAAACCCTCCCCCCCGCATACGGCTCTCACCACTGCTGAACTAAGCTACAGGTAGATACATTAGAGCAAGAAAGTACATAAAAGTTTATTTATAGATGAGTTAAAACTCATCTGCTTTTATCCAGCCACAAGAGGGCAACCCACGATGTTTGAACACTTCAACAGAGAAGCCGTAAAAGTCATTATGCTAGCCCAAGAAGAAGCACGTCGCTTGGGACACAATCTCGTGGGGAGCGAGCAAGTGCTTCTGGGGTTGATTGGCGAAGGTACTAGCATTGCCGCCAAAGTATTAAATGACTTGGGCATTAACATTAAAAATGCACGAGTAGAGGTAGAAAAAATCATTGGTCGCGGATCTCGCTTCGTCTCCGCTGAGATACCATTTACCCCCAAAATGAAGCGCGTATTTGACAAGTCTTTTGCCGCCGCACGCGAACTAGGTGACAACTACATCGGTCCCGAACACTTATTATTAGGACTAATTGATGACGGCGAAGGTGTAGCTGTAAAAGTCATAGAAAATCTAGGCGTAGACTCAGACGAAGTTGGCACTGCTGTGATCCGGGAATTGGAAAAACAACCAGTCTCCGCTAGCAGAAACTCGCAAAGCTCCCCAAGCAAGGGTTTTACAGGTAAAACAACTACTTTAGACGAGTTTGGCACAAATTTAACCAAACTTGCAGCCGAAGGCAAGCTCGATCCTGTAGTTGGTAGGGAAAAAGAAATCGAACGCGCCGTACAGATATTAGGTCGTAGAACGAAGAATAATCCTGTATTGATTGGCGAACCAGGAGTTGGTAAAACTGCGATCGCTGAAGGATTAGCCCAGCGCATTGTCGATAACAATATCCCTGATATTTTACAAGACAAGCAGGTAATTAGCCTTGATGTAGGTTCGTTAGTCGCAGGTACTCGCCATCGCGGGGACTTTGAAGAACGCATTAAGGCGATTATGGATGAGATTCGCGCCGCCGGAAATATCATCTTAGTCATTGACGAAGTGCATAACTTAGTTGGTGCAGGTTCAATTCAAGGTGGTATGGATGCAGCAAATATCCTTAAACCAGCACTAGCTAGGGGCGAGTTGCAGTGTTTGGGTGCAACTACCTTAAATGAGTACCGCCAGCACATCGAGCAAGATGCAGCATTAGAGCGGCGCTTTCAGCCAATTATGGTCGGCGAACCATCAGTAGAAGAAGCTATCGAAATTTTGTATGGCTTGCGTTCTGTTTACGAACAGCACCACAGAGTCAAGATTTCTGATGCGGCAATATTTGCTGCTGCTAAACTCTCTGACCGTTATATTAGCGATCGCTTTTTACCCGATAAAGCCATCGATCTTATTGACGAAGCAGGTTCTCGCGCTCGTTTAGCCAATTCTCACCAGCCATCGGAAGTTAAAACATTAAATGCCGAACTGCATCAAGTTGTCAAAGATAAGGAAACCGCAGTTCAAGCCCAAGACTACGACAAAGCTGGCAAGTTGCGCGATCGCGAAATCGAAATAAACGAGCAACTCAAAGCGCTCAAGACTGACAACGCTCAAGAAGCAGCAGTAATTGTTGATGAAGAAGCAATAGCTCATATCGTCTCTTCTTGGACAGGCGTACCAGTCAACAAGTTAACTGAATCTGAGTCGCAACTACTATTGCACTTAGAAGATACTTTGCACCAGCGCTTAATCGGTCAAGAAGAAGCTGTAACAGCGGTTTCGCGGGCGATTCGTAGAGCTAGAGTAGGCTTAAAAAATCCCAACAGACCGATTGCTAGTTTCATCTTCTCAGGTCCTACAGGAGTCGGCAAAACCGAACTGACCAAAGCACTTGCGGCTTACTTCTTTGGTTCGGAAGATGCCATGATTCGTCTAGATATGTCTGAATATATGGAGCGTCATACAGTATCTAAGCTGATTGGTTCGCCTCCAGGATATGTCGGCTACGACGAAGGCGGACAGCTAACAGAAGCAGTACGACGCAGACCTTACACAGTGCTATTATTCGACGAAATCGAAAAAGCGCACCCAGATGTATTTAATCTGCTGCTGCAACTATTAGAGGATGGTAGGCTGACAGATTCTCAAGGTCGAACAGTGGACTTCAAAAATACACTGTTAATTATGACCTCTAATATCGGCTCCAAAGTAATCGAGAAAGGCGGTGGAGGAATTGGCTTCGAGTTTTCGGACAATGCAGCCGAGACTCAATACAATCGCATTCGCACTCTAGTTAATGAAGAACTGAAAAATCACTTCCGTCCTGAATTTCTCAACCGTTTAGATGAAATTATTGTCTTCACTCAACTCAAGAAGGCAGAAGTCAAGCAAATTGCCGACATTATGCTGCAAGAAGTTTCTCATCGGTTAGCAGAACAAGGAATTACTTTGGAGGTAAGCGACTTATTCAAAGAGCTTGTAGTCGAGCAAGGCTACAATCCTAGCTACGGCGCTAGACCATTGCGTAGAGCAATTATGAGCTTACTAGAAGACTCATTAGCTGAAGCTATGCTATCAGGTCAACTCAAAGCTGGCGATAATGCGATCGTCGATGTTGAAGATGGTGAAGTTAAAGTAATGAAATCTGAGAAACCAGATTTGGTACTTTCAACCGTCGCATAATAGATTTCAACCCTGGTAGCAATGCCAGGGTTTTTTAGTACCTTGGTATATAACATCTGCAACGCCCGCCGCGTGGGTTTTCATCTGCGTGCATCTGCGTGTATCTGCGTTCGCGCTCAAAGTTGGTACAAAAACTTTAATTTTGTTCAAAACTCCTAAATTGCTCCTCATCAATCCGTCCTGCTGCATACAGCGTTTCAGTAATTTCTGAAATAGTTAAAACTGAGTGAGCGCGATAACCTTTTTCTTTCAACCGATCTTTAACGCCTTGTTCGTGATCCATAAACACTACAATATCGCGTACATTTAAGCCTACAGATTCAATTTTTTCTGCACCTTCGATCGCACTTTTGCCGCTAATCAAAATATCATCAACTACTACAACTGTTTCGCCTGGTTGAAAATTACCTTCAATTACGCGTCTAGTTCCATGCGCTTTGACTTCTTTGCGCGGAAAAATCATCGGATAATTGAGGCGTAGCGCTAAACCAGTAGCCGTAGGTAAAGAACCGTAAGGAATACCAGCAATGCGATCGAATTGCAAAGTATTTAAAATGTCTGCATAAGCAGTCAAAATTGTCGAAAAAACTTGCGGGTTAGAGATAATCTTGCGTAAATCGACATAATAAGGAAAAGTTGCTCCCGATGCTTGCACAAACTCACCAAACATAATGCAACCTAGATCGTATAGTTGCAAAATCAAGTCTAGATAAGGGTGCTGGTTGAGCAGACAAACATCTGGTAGCCAAATAGAACAACTAGAAGCTGACTCAATAACTTTATTTCTAGCTGCATTGATTTCCTCGCGCAAAGATGTAATTTCGCTAGCTGGTTGCGTGCTAGCTAGCATATCTTGAGGAACGGGAATTAGTAAGCCGTCGCCGTTATTATTTAAGCCTGCTGCTAAAATTTTGCCTAAGTCTCCGCCTTCTGCCCATATACTACGAGCAAGAATAACTCTTTCTGGGGCGATCGCTCGTATCCTCTCCATAACATCAGGCGTAGTCGTCCCCACCTCCAACCCAAGCTGTTCTAGAGTACCCCAAGTTCGTGCTTCTTTGACTACTTGCACATAAAGCGGTGACTCGTTACTAGGATACTGCTGCAAAGCAATTGCACCTGGATTAGAAGTACAACACAGTATAAATACAGCTTTATCTGGATAAACTAAAAACGGTGCTACCCCATCTTGCCCAGCATAAGGGTTGAGAGTGACTGCATCTACCCGCCATTGTGTAAATATAGTCTGGGCAAAAATACTGCTGGTATTGAGGTCGCTGTGTTTGGCATCTAAAATAACTGGAATATGAGCAGGAATAGCTTTTAAAGTCTGATCTAGTAACTCTAATCCTGGAGCGCCCAAAGCCTTGTAAAATCCAAATGTCGGTTTATAGGCGCAGACTAAATCGCTGGTTTGAGCAATTAAAAATTGCAGCCAATCAGATAAATCAGTAATAATGCTTACTGTATTTCCTCTACTTGGCATCATTTCCAGATTAGGATCGAGTCCGACAAATAGCAAACTTTGATTGCGGGCGATCGCTGCATTTAACTTATCAAAAAAATTCATAAATTTGGCTCTAGGCAAGTGAATCGACCCTAAGAAAACCTTAATGGCTGATGCCAATTTCTCTTAATTATTTTATTTTTGCAGTAAATATAGCTGTAATCTTCTACACAGTAAAACATTACATATTTGATAAACAACCACAGCAAGAGATAATGCAACTAATACCTCCTCCTCAAGACAGAGAACATTAATTGCTGCGGGTTTTAGAGCGATCGCCACTAAAAAATCGTTTATTAGCACCTTTATACACTAGCTTTTTGCTGCTAGTGCTGCTGGTAATTGGACAAGAATGCTTGAGTATTTTGCTCAAAGTTCAGCATAGGCAGGTATTTGATGCGATCGCGCATTCTTTGCTAGTAGAACGCGAAACCGAACATTTACTTAGCACTGCCCTAGACGAACAAACAACCATACGCGGTTATTTATTTACTAGGGACAGAGAATTTTTAGTAGCTTTTAAAAGGGCGAAAATTGACTTTCAGCAAACTTTCTACCGCTTACGCACGCTCGTTCAAGATAATCCTACTCAACTTCAGCAGCTTGAAGAACTCCAGAGCATTCATGACATCTGGAACAGCGAGTTTATTCAAAAAGTTCTCAATGGTGATGCTAGCAAAACTACTCTACCAGGGAAAACTTTGTTCGATCCCATGCGGAAGATCGTCAGCAATATGTTGCTACATGAAGACATCATTCTCACAAGACACAAGCAGAGATTGAGCCAACTTAACCATATTGATAATGTTATTGATGGCTTAAGCATACTAGCAATCTTATTAGGAATATGTTTTAACCTGTGGCTATTGCGTAAAAAAGTAGAAGTTCCCTTGCGTCATCTAATTGAGGTAGGCGGAGCTTGGCAAGCTGGTAAAATGGAAACCCCACTTAAATACTCATCTACTGACGAAATTGGGCAATTAGCTCGCAATCTTAACTCAATGGCAACTGAAATCCGCAAACGCCAAGTAGCAAGTTTAATGCGTACCAAACAGCTTGAGGATTTAATTTCTGCTCTTTCCCACGATCTGCGTACTCCCCTACTTGCTACTCGTAATACGCTAAAACCAATGCTAAACGGTGCTTTTGGCACTGTTACTGACACTTGGCAAGAAATTCTCGAAGAATACCGTCAAGCGAATGAAGACTTAATCGAGCTTGTAGAAGCCCTTGTAGATGTATCGCGTTATGAAGCTACTGGGAGCGAAAACCTGCATTGGGAAGCTTTGGACTGGGAACAGATTTTTGCCCAAGCGATCGCTCGCATTAATGCTATTTACCAGCAAAATTGTGCGCTCGCTAGCGCCATTGCCCCATCTTTGCCGATTGTGTACGGCGATCGCTTAGAAATTCAAAGAGTAATCCAAAATCTACTCGATAATGCCGTTCGAGTAAGCCCGCCCAACACAGAAATTACGCTTGCGGTTGTTCCTTGGCACGATCGCATCAAAGTTTCCGTATGCGATCGCGGTTCGGGAATTGCACCCAAAGACAAAGAAAGGCTCTTTTACCGCTTTATGCAGGGGCGCGGACGGCGCGGCAGGGCAGGCTTGGGACTGTATTTATGCCGTCAGATTGTCGAGGCTCATGGGGGCGTAATTGATGGGGAAAATAATTTTGGTCGAGGTAGCACTTTTTGGTTTACTCTCCCTGTGGCGCAAAGCTTAAGTTGCAGCACAACTAGAAATGTGCAGGAGTACAAATAAGCCATGTCTGAGATCGGGGGCGATCGCCTCGTGCGGCTATTGTTAGTTGAAGATCACCCTTTGATGCGCCGAGGGATTAAAGGTCAATTTGCCCTAGAACCTGGTTTTGACGTGGTAGGGGAGGCTGCTGATGGTGCTACTGCTGTCAACCTGGCGGTGCAACTCCAACCAGATGTGATTTTGATGGATATCGATTTGCCAGTGATGGATGGGATTACTGCTACTTGGCAAATCAAAAGCGATCGCTCGGTAACTAGAGTTTTGGCTTTGAGTGCGTTTGACAACGATACCCAGGTCATGGGGATGCTAGCTGCTGGTGCTGATGGCTACTGCCTCAAAAGCATTGAATGGGAACAGTTGATTGCTGTAATTCAACTAATTCAAGATGGCGGTGCTTATTTGGCTCCTCAAGTTGCCCGCAAAGTCTCCCGTATGCTCAATCCTGCAGTTACTTCTAGCCAGTTGTCCGCTCATAACTCAGTGCCAGAATTAAGCGATCGCGAACGCGAATTGCTCACATTAATTGCTGCTGGACACTCCAATCAAGAAATTGCCCAAAAACTCTATCTTTCGCTCGGCACTGTCAAGTCCTACGTCCGAATGATTCTCAATAAACTGAGCGTTGACGATCGCGTTCAAGCCGCCGCTAAAGCAATCCGTGAAGGCTTGATCTAATTTTGTAAACTTTGTAACATATTGTAGAGTTCTGTCATGTTAGAAATAACATGGAGATGGCTATTGATTGGTTGTTCTGACCATACAACGCAAGCACTGTCTATCTGGGGATAGTTACTATTAGGCAGCGAACATAAGATAGTTAAGTGAGGAGAAAACAAACTAATTTCCTCTGGCGACGGCACTCCATAGTAAGGAAAAACTTCAATTCCTTGCGCCAAGCAGCAACGACTGACGCGCTGCACCTCAAGCACGCTCTCGCCAATAACTACAATTCGATACCTTGGCATACTGTATTCAAGCGGATAGGATTTATTTGCCAAAGGGCATCAAATACTTATATTCAGTCAACCTATCCAGCATAAAGCTTAAATATTCCCAGAACTACAACCGAGTGGATAGTCAACTGGCTAATTTAAACTATCCGCAAACGCGCCTTCATATATCTTTATCTATCCATTTGATAGTGTTTGTTGCTACGTAACAAACAATAATGTGTTGCTGTAGCAAACAAATGCGTGCAGCAACGGGAAAATTTGTGGACGCAACCCAGAAGATATATCAATTAGTTAAGCAATGGAGTTCTGAGGTAGACCGACGAGCAAACTTAGCGCTATGCGAAATTGCCCTGCTCGCAGGTTGTATTACTTCAGAAGAAGCGATGGCAGGTCACTTAAGCGAACATCAATACATAGAGGCGATCGAGTGGTTGCAGAAAACTCACCCTAATGTTTATTTATGGGCTATGGGACAACGTTGCCTTGGACATCCAGCAACAATATGGGGAATAAAAACGCCCAAACCGGAATACTTACCAGCATTAGCAAAAATCAAAGGCTCAAAATCACCGAACTTAATTTCCAAAATTCATAGTAGTTAGGGGATGAAAACTATGTTATTGAATGCAGTGCCATGTCTTCAAACTCAATATTCTCTAAGAGTAGTCCAAGAAGAAGCAAGTCAGTTAGTGCATAAAGGCATCATTAGCAGGCAGCAGCCAATTAGCGTATTATGCCAGTACATTCCCCCGCGAGATTGGATTTACTTTGCCACCGAGCTAGAAAAGAGCGAATATTTACTACGCGATCGCATCGGCGATTTATTAACCTGTGAGGAATGGCGTAACGATTAGTAGCTAGTAGTTCCATCTGAGTCGGCTTCCATATTGCGATCGGGTGCAATGGCTTCAGGCGTTACATCTGAATTTTGGTCGTCTGTCCGTGACAGATTGACCAACAATGCTTGCAGCCTCATCCGCTCAATATAGGGCCACCCGCCCTCAGTCTCAATATCTTTAAGTAGTGAGTCTAGTCCATGACGGTTATCTGGCAAAGAGGCATGAAATAGCCCTTCACGAATCTCTCTGTGAAGTGCCTCCAAGCGTCGCAGCACAGCCAAAAGAGCTAAACTATCTCCCTGGTAGCTTTGTGCCAAAGCTTCTACATCTGTAGCAATAGCGGCTAGTTTTGATTCAAGATCGGTGTTTTTAGCCATTGAGTTTCCTTATTCGCTCTCCTGTCACTACTTGACCTCAATAAAATCAAAAACTAGCAAGTCAAGCCGCAAAGCGGCAATTCGTAATTACCAATTCGTAATTGCAGTCAGTAGGGGCAAGAAAGCGCCACTAACTGCAGACCACTAAAATCTTTAATTTTAGTGGGGGCTTGCACCCAATTTAATTACGAATGCGCGAATGCGCGAATTATTTGGTTAAACCAATAGATTAATCTAAACGCCGTTCAAGGTAAAGGTAACATCGCCGTGTAAAATTTTGTATTGGGGTCTGAAGCAAACCATGCTGCTAACTACAACGCTTGAGCTAAATTACACAGGTTCAACGGAGAGGTAAAAGTGGTTGCAGAGGATGTAGTTTCATCTGCTAGCTAGGCGCACGTCCTTACATTCAAAGACGGGTAACATCAGCAAGCACTGCTATATCCATTGGTAACGAGGCATCCAATATTTGCCCGAATTTTTCAATTGTATTATTAGGGCTGTTTTTAGGTTAGATATTGAGTTTAAACATTGAGGTTGACCATGAGGTATCGCGCTTTAATTACTGCATTCCTGGCTATTTGCTTAGGAATATTAACTGCTTGTAGTGATGCTAGTGTGGCATCTGAGACTAGAGACGTACTTACCTACGATCAAATTCGCGGCACAGGGCTTGCTAACAAATGCCCGCAAATGGCAGAAACAACTCGCGGTTCAATTGCCCTTGACAGCAGTCAAAATTATAGGATCGCTGAACTGTGCTTAGAACCTACTACTTTCTTCGTTAAAGAAGAACCTGTCAATAAACGCCAAACTGCGGAATTTATTGCCGGAAAATTGTTGACACGCTACACTTCTACCATCGACCAAGTACAAGGACCGCTCAAACTTAACGAAGATCGCAGTTTAACTTTTGTTGAGGAAGATGGTTTAGATTTCCAAGCTATTACAGTGCAATTACCTGGTGGCGAACGAGTACCTTTCTTATTTACAATCAAAGGCTTAGTTGCCCAATCTCAACCAGGTTTAACAAGCATTAATACTTCGACAGATTTTGAAGGCACGTTCAAAGTTCCTTCTTACCGAGGTTCTGCTTTCCTCGATCCTAAAGGTCGCGGCGTAACAGCGGGCTACGATAATGCGGTAGCTCTTCCTGGTCAAGCTGATGATAAGGAACTTGCCCGCGCCAATATTAAACAAGCTGATGTCGGTCAAGGCACTATTTCACTGCAAATTGCCAAAGTAGATAGCAACACTGGTGAAATTGCTGGAACTTTCCTGAGCGAACAGCCTTCCGATACAGATTTGGGAGCAAGCGAGGCTAAAGAAGTCAAGATTCGCGGTCTATTTTACGCTCGCGTCGAACCAACGCAAGCATAAAGCTGTCTTAGTTAGTTATGTGAGACATCCATTCAATCCAATAAATGCTAGACAAAGAGGGCGAAATGCCCTTTTTTTATTTGTATTAAAATATTTTATGTACGTAGGTTCTACTGTGACGATCCTAGTAGTTTTGCGCTAGTACAAAGGTCAGCTTTAATAAAGTTCAGTGGAATTTCGGTAGTAAAGACTATAGAGAATTTCATACCCTTAAGCATGAAACAGTTGCACCCGCGAAGGAAATACTTCAATTAACTGAAACTAGCTAACACGAAAAACAACTGTTTATCAATACTTTTAGAAAAATTTAATTTTTACTAGCTGCCGTATAAATTATGCGGTATGCCTTTGTGCCGATCTCCGTAGTAACGCTGCAATATTTACGTAACAAGAAACAATATGGTGCTAAGTTATACCGAAACTAAAGTTGAAGTCAAACAAGAGAGCGCAACACTGCTTAGAGAGTATCAGCGATCGCCCTCGGCACGCATCCGTAATGAAATTGTCGAACTCAACTACGGGTTAGTTAGGAAAGAGGCTCATTATTGGACGAATCAATGCACCGAAAGCTACGACGATTTATTACAAGTAGGCTGTATTGGCTTAATTCGAGCGATTGAAAGGTTTGAACTGTCTAAAGGAATTGCTTTTAGTTCCTTTGCTATTCCTTATATTCGCGGCGAAATTCAACACTATCTGCGCGACAAAGGGGTAATGGTACGGATACCTCGGCGGTGGTTAGCTTTGCAGCAGCAAGCAGTAGGAGTTTCCCGCAATTTACGAGAAAAGTACAACCGCCAACCTACCGATGCTGAAGTCGCTGCGGCTTTAGATATTAGCGCTGTTGAATGGCAAGAAATAAAATTAGCCTGGACAAATCGCTCTCCCTTAAGTTTGGATACTCCCAATCAAGAAGGCGATGATGATTCTGGTTCGTTAGCGGATACAGTACCCGATCGGCAGTATTCTAGTTTCCAACTAGCGCAAGAAGATCGCATCCGCTTGCAAGATGCTTTAGTACAGTTAGAACAGCGGACTCATGAAGTATTGAAGTTTGTCTTCTTTTACGATTTGACCCAAAAAGAAGTAGCAGAACATTTGGGTATTAGTGTTGTTACCGTTTCTCGTCGCCTCAAACAAGGATTAGCTTCGCTCAAACAGTTGATGCTAGTTCCTGAAGAGTAATGTTTCTCGCAGCGATCTGGGTAGTTATTAATAGTAAGTAGTGCGATCGCTTAGATAATTTTAGCTAACAATTAACTTGAATTTTGAGGATCTTAACAAAGATTAAGTAACTAAAATATTCAGTGACGTTAGATTAGTTCAAATGAAAGTTTATAACTTCAGTAGTTGCAAGATTGTCAACAAGTTTATAGTTTAAAGGTACGGCAATAACTAAAATTTAGGCAGTTGTAATTAAGTTACTAAGTTAGTCGTAAAATAGCAGACAGTTTACAATCGTTGTGATAGCTGTAACAGTTATAATACTAATCTTATGAAGTAGAAATAAAGCTAGTTCTTGGTTGAAATAAAGTATGCGTAAGTAACGGTTATCTAAATTTGTCAAATTATTTTGAAACTCTTAGTAAATATATGCTCAAAACCTCAACAACTACACTAATCGGCATTATAGCTTTATCGATAACTGGGTGTGGGTCATCAGACAATCCCCAAAGCGCTAGCCCAGTATCATCTCCACCGCCAGTAGCAGTAAGTCCATCTCCCGTAAAGCCGCAACCGCCTATAATTGCTCAAAATCCTAGCGGTACTGCGTACTTAGCTCCAAGCTTAATTCAACCGACTAATGCCAATCAGCGAGTAAAGCAAGTAGCAAAAGGACGAAGAGATCCTTTTGCAGCGCTGTTTGCACCAGTAACAACACCTATACCAGTTAGTGTCGCTCCTCCAAATTCCCAGACAGGCGCAGCACCCACAAACTCATCGTCAAACAATAATAGCCAGCAAGCTTCCTCTAATACTTCTACCAATAGAAGTTCAGGTTCTAGCCGCAGACAACCCAATTCAACAGTTGCAGCCCGTAATTCAGGTTCTGCTAATAATCCGCGAAGCTCAAATCCTAATAGAGTTAGTGTAGGCACTCAATCTAGACCAAATCAAACTACCCCTTCAGATACAACCAGCCCACTTAATCCTCCACCGCCTTCAAGTTTGCCAGGCAATAATCTACCGCCAGCCCCACCCGTACAATTAGCGCCAGAGTTAGCCCAAAATGTCACAGTAATGGGTGTAATTCAAATCGGCGAGTCAACTCAAGCGATTGTTCAAGTTCCTAATGAGCCAACCAGCCGCTACGTTCAAGTAGGACAAAGACTATCTAATGGGCAAGTGCTGGTAAAAAGAATAGAAATGAATGAAGGTGCTGAACCTTTGGTTGTTTTAGAGCAGTTCGGTGTCGAAGTTGCTAAAGCAGTAGGCGAACAACCTGCAAACCAAAACAACGGGCAAACCTCGCCAACAGCGGCTCTACCCTCGTCAGTACCAGAAAATCCTGTTACGCAAGCAGTAAATCCTTCGCTTATACCGCAAAATATTATTACTACGCAAGCAGTAAATCCTTCGCTTGTACCGCAAAATATTACTACAGATGCCCTTTCTGTACCGCCACCACCTAACACGCCTGCCGTAGAAGCTAATTAATGATAAAGCATCAAACCAATCAAGCCCAAGACGAAATTCGCTTTCCTAATTTATCTTTAGCAGTCTATAGGGAAATTGTGGCTCATTTATCTCAAGTAGAGGGAGTAAAAATAAATTTGCTGCCTGCTTCTTCTACTGAGTTTAATTACAGCTACAGCCAAGTTGAAAGTTTGCAAATTCAATATTTGTCCGCAGCTAACTTACAAAGTAGTAGAGACAAAATAGAAACGATTTTGCAATACTATCAAAACCTTTATGGTACTGACGATTAGAGCTAGTAAAATAGACGCAAATATCTAGGTTTAATAATCATCGATCGCTCCGCTCGATTTCAACTTCTGCAGGCGATTTTGCTGTTAAAGGTTTAATTACCCGCGCGATCGCTTGTTGGACAAATTCTTGCATAAATTCGTCGCGGCGATTTAACTGAAATTGCCTTTGCACTACTTCTGTAATCCCCCCATCGCCCCAATCTTGATTGTGGCGAAAATACTCAATAAAACTTCTGCCAGCAATGCGCGTCAAATAAGCGGCTGTAACTCCTTGAATTGCCTTGCCCACGACAATAGTCGCCACATTAAATTGCAAGGCTGTTGATAACAGTTGAATTGCACCTTTAACAATGCCCAAACTTGCCAAAGTTTTGGCTAGAGATAGGGCTAATTCTCTGCCTCGCTCCAAATTTAGCTCGCAGCCGTAAATTTTGCCAATTTCTACAACCATTTGAGCATTTACCGCCGCCGTTGCTAGCAAATCGACAACAGGTAAAGGAGTCACAGAAACTACACCAGCACCAATCCACTGAAAGCGCTCTACCACCTTTTCCGCTTGACGGCGGCGTTGGGAATCGATAATTTTTCGGGCTTCATCTCCTAGCCTTTGCGATTGTAAGAGAATATTATCTGCAACTAAGTCTTCTCCCTCAGCCCGCAGTACCGCCGCCATACGTCGCAGTAAAGGCATAATTTCCGGTTCTGGCTGAAAAATTTCGCCGTTTTCTAAAGTAGCGCTTTGGGGATTGGCAGAAATTGCCACTACATCATTTGTACCAATAAAGGCACGCACTCGTTCGCGCAAACGCGCCAAGATAGTTTCTTTGTCTGTTTCAGTGTATAGATCTGTCTTATTGAGGACAATTAGCGATCGCTTACCAATTTCTGCTAGCGTCCTTAATGGTTGGTATTCCGAGCGGCGCAGGTCATTATCAACTACAAATAAAAGCAAATCTGCTTCCGTTGCTAGCTGACGCGCTAATTGTTCGCGTTCGGTTCCAGCTACACCCGCCTCTAAAATTCCTGGCGTGTCGGTAATTAAAATCTCCCGATTCATGCCTTTGAGCTTGAGGCTATAAGTTTCTCCTACTTCTGTCGTCCCCATCGGTGCATCAACTTTGCCAATCATCCGCCCAATAATGGCATTAACTAGCGATGTTTTGCCCGCAGAACCAGTACCAAAAACTACAACTTGCAATTCTCCGCGCGATAATGTCGCTTCAATTTCCCGCGAACGACTCAGCAAGGCTTGTCTTGCTACTTCATCTTGAATTTGTCCTACTTGCTGCCTAATCGCTTTGAGAGTCTCTCCTGCGGCTTCAGTTTTAGCTGCCGGAATTTGCGGCGCTGGGCGCTGTTTCCGGCGCGATTTTTGTTCGCCAGCACGAAATAGCAGAGCATAATAAACAAATGCTGTAACTAAAGCTGCCATCAGGACAACTAGCAGCAACAGCAGCAAATTAGCTAAAAAAGGCTGAGTAAAAGCAATATAACTGTAGAGCCAGTACAAAGAATTAACTAGCCACAGCATTAACCCCAAAATCAGGGTTATACCAATAATCAGCGTCAGTAGGCGCGATAGGGGCATTGACAGCAATCAATAATAAGTACGGCGGATAATGCTAATTCTAATCTTTCTCAACGCAGAACATACTTTTCTGCGCTTGGCTAAAGGTTGGCGATCGCTGTAATCTAAAAAAGATTCTGTAACACCGTAAACAAGATGGGACTTTTCGACCAAATTATTAATGCCATAGATAGCCAAGACCAGCAAGGTAGTACAAGTCAGCTAGATAGCAACCTCAATACTATGCAGCAACTTAGTAATAGCTATGGCGCAGATCCTTCCACCATGCAATCGGCGCTGTCAATGGGTTTCAATCCCCGCCCTTGAACGTAGTGGAGGGCGGATTTTCATTTGTCTCCCTCTAACGTGAATAAGTTAAGTGTAATTTATTCAGTACGTTATAATACCGCTATGAGTATAACAGTAAACTACGAGTACAAGCTGAAACCTTCACAGCAGCAAATGCAGACATTTGAGGCATGGTTACTTACCTGCAAGAAAGTCTACAACTATGCACTGGGCGAACGCAAGGATTGGGTTAACTCTCGTAGGTGTGCTGTTAATGCTTGTAGTCTAACTTCTGAATACATACTACCTCCAGACTTAGCTCGTCCAACTTACTACAGTCAGTGCAAGTCGCTCACATCAGCAAAGAAGAACTTTGTCGAACTTACTGAACCACATATTCATGTATTACAGCAAACTCTCAGGCAGTTAGAGGCAGCGTTTGTAAGTATGTGGGAGCGCGGTCACGGCTTTCCCAGATTCAAAAAGAAAATGCGTTCTTTTGTCTATCCAGACGTAAAGCAAAACGCAGTTGAAGTGGGTCGAGTCAAGTTGCCAAAGATAGGCTGGGTAAGAATGAGGATGTCTAGACCACTACCTGAAGGCTTTATTTTGAAGCAGATGAGGGTAGCGAGACGGGTAACTGGTTACTTTGTCATGCTAACTTATCAATTAGGCGTACAAGTGCCAGACGTTCCCGCTCATGGTCATTTTCTAGGGGTAGATATCGGCTTAGACAAATACTTAGCTACCAGTGATGGGGAATTAGTTTCTAGACCTCGTTTTTTTAATGCACTTCAAGGCAAGTTGAAATTACTGCAACGAAGATTAAAGCATAAGAAAAAAGGTTCTAGTAATTGGCTAAAACTGACTGGCAAAATAGCTAGAATCCATCAAAAAATCAACGATACCCGCAAGGATTGGCATTTCAAGTTAGCCCATCAGTTATGCGACAGTGTCGGAGCAATATTTGTTGAAGATATTAACTTTATTGCTTGGGCTAAGGGACTGTTTGGGAAGCATACACTTGATGCAGCATACGGACAGTTTTTTAATATTTTGTCTTACGTCTGCTGGAAACGAGATGTGTTTTTTCTCAAAGTAGATAAGAACTACACAAGTCAAATCTGCCCTAATTGTCAAACGCATACAGGCAAAAAAGACTTGAGGCAAAGAACGCATTACTGCTCTAACTGCGGCTATACAACCAATAGGGATGTTGCCGCAGCCCAAGTAATTTTGCAACGTGGGATTCTGGCGGTCGGGCAGCCCGTCAGTCAAATTGCTTCTGGAGACGTACTGCTGGGGGTTAGTAGCAATACTAATCTAGGTAAGTGTCCGTGAAAGAAGAATCCACGCCGTAGAACGGCGTGGGAGTGTCAAGCGATGCAGTTAGCTAGCCGTCATCTTGGCAGATAGGTTATCAATAAATCTAGGGTCTATTGACTCTAATTCCATAATTTTTTAGTTAATGAAAGTCGTATTTTTCGGTACTCCTCAGTTTGCAGTACCTACCTTAGAGCGCTTGCTAGAACATTCAGAGTTTGAAGTTTTAGCTGTTGTTAGTCAACCTGATAAACGTCGAGGTAGGGGCAATCAAACTACGCCTTCACCTGTGAAAACTGTAGCCTTGGCGCACGATCTACCTATTTTTTCACCGCAACGGGTCAAAAAAGATGCTGACACGCTGACAGCACTAAAACAGCTTGGTGCTGATGCATTTGTAGTTGTTGCTTACGGACAAATTCTGTCTCAAGAAATTCTCGATATTCCCGCTTTGGGCTGTATTAACGTTCACGGCTCTATTTTGCCTAAGTACCGAGGTGCAGCGCCAATTCAATGGTGTATTTGCTTGGGCGAGACGCAAACGGGGATTACAACTATGCTAATGGATGCAGGTATGGATACAGGTGCAATGCTGCTAAAAGCTTATACGCCCATTGCTCTATTAGATAATGCCCAAGATTTAGCAGACAATTTAGCCCCTTTGGGAGCAGATTTACTGATTGAGACGCTGACAAAGTGGGAGGAAATTAGCCCAATACCGCAAGATGATACTCAAGCAACCTCCGCACCGTTAATTCAAAAGTCAGATTATGTCCTAGATTGGCAGCAAAGCGCGATCGCACTGCATAACAAAGTAAGAGGTTTTTTCCCCAACTGTACGACAACTTTTCGCGGTCAACCTTTGAAAATTATCTCGACAATTCCCTTAGCTGAAGACTATTTAAATCAATTGCCCCAAAATATTCAAGCTCTTTACCAGCAATTGGATTTAACTTTATCAACGCCAGGTACAGTTATCAGTATTGTTAAGGGCATAGGACCTGTAATTGGGACTGGTGCGGGAATGTTGCTCTTACAACAAGTGCAAATGGCAGGAGCGCGATCGCAATCAGGTTGGGACTTTGCTAATGGTAATCGGTTAACTGTAGGTGAAGTATTAGCAGTCAATAGCATTCAAGCTGAAAGTTAATTATCCTTCACACTTTTCGTAATAATGGCAGGATTCGCATGGTCCTGGAGGGTTGACAGCACAGCGGATAATTTCGGAACGGGCGTTGAAACGACAGCTAGCATCGCCAATTACCCAACGCCCTTCGATCAAGCTCTTTTCACTTGGTCTTTGTGCTGCTTGGACGTAGATTGCTACTTTATGCAATCGATAGCGCCCTGACTTTAAATGGTAGCGGTGACGGCGCTCTAAGACAGCGTACGTTTTGCCTTCAATATCTAAATAATTGCCTGGTTGGGGTGTCCAATCAAGTTGGATAGTTCCCAAACACTGACGCGGATGCGTCAAAACAATCTCCGTTGGTAGCGAATTTTGCTCCATAAATTAGCCTAAATAAAGATCCTTAATATCTCTTGATAATATCGCGATCGCTTGTTATGAGTTCTTCAGTTTATCTTAAAGATAAGTCTCTAGTCTAAGAGATAGGAACGCCGCACTATAGCATATGCCCAAGTATTTGTATTGTTCTAGCTATATTGTGGCTCGGAGATAGTAGCAAATCGCTACATTAGAGTAGGTGAAAGTTACTAAATTTACTGAATATAAATTTATGCGAGTAAATTGTTCCTACTGCGATTGTAACTGCAACAAAACAACTGATATTGGAGTTACAAATGATACATTACAACAGTTGATAATAGACTTTGAGGATGAAATCGAAATATTACGCGAACAGTTATACAGCATCACACAACAATTGCATGAAGAAATTCAAATTGCCCAAAGTTACCGCGAAGAAATAGATTTAGTCCATCAAGATTTAGTTGCAGCAAACCAAGAATTAACAAATTATCATGCATCTTTGCCTCGGATCAACATTAATGAAGCAAAGCTAATTGCCCAAACAATCGCAAAAAGTAAAAAAACTAAAAGTGCAGCTTTAGCTGCACTTTTACGACATATATATCAGCATCATGTTAAGGAAATAGATTTATAAGCGTAATATGTTCGTAGCCACTGCACGAATATATAAAATAACCGCTAAATAGTTTAAGGTTTACTCTTATACTATCTGGCGGCAATAATTATCTAAGTAACATAACAAGCCGCGATCGCAGCTTGTTATGAGAATTATACAGTTGCGGTAGTATTTTCAGCTTGGTTAACTGCATCGCTTGCATGAGTTGTAGCTGCAGTTGCAGTATTTGTATCTGCTAAATTAACTTTTACTACCTGACGACGTGCTTCAGTAACTTTAGGTAAAGTTAAAGTCAAAATTCCATCTTGGAATTGAGCTTTTACTTGGTCATTTTGCACCGCAACAGGTAAAGCAATAACGCGCTGGAACTTACCATAACGGAACTCAGAGCGGAAGTAACCATTCTTAGAGTCTTTGTCGTAACGACGTTCGCCAGCGATCGCCACTGCGCCTTTAGTGACGTTAATATCTAAATCTTGGGCTGCAACACCTGGAATTTGGGCGCGGAGGATAATATTTTCTTCAGTGTCTTGCAATTCTACAGCAGGTCGCCAAGTTACTTGCGCCTCATGCTTGGCTTGTGCTACTTCATCAAAAACACGATCCATCTGACGGCGTAGAGCTTCCATTTCTTGCATCGGTTGCCAACGAATTAGTACCATAACTTAACCTATCTCCAAACCTTATTAGTTCAATTCATTTGCTTCACACTTCTCTATGATGCCGACTCTATAAGGGTTTAGCAGTGAGGTAAACCAGATCGTGGCAGCAGTATTTACCCCCTAATCCCTCTGATAATTACGAATGCGCGAATGCGCGAATTACGAATTATCAAAATCCTTGCGGACTTTAAATGTGCCTACCGAGGATTGCAATTGTTGGGCTACTTCTACGGTGCGTTTTAGGGATTTAGAAACTTGGCGAGAGGAAATTGCTGTTTCTTCTGATGTTTGGGCGATCGCACTCATTAACTGCGTTACTGCTTGCGATGTCTCTACTTGCGATACTGTCGCTTGAGAAATTGATTGCACTAATTCGTCAATCGTGCGCGATACCTCAAGAATTTCGCCTAAATTCTTCTTGGTATCTTCAACTAAATACGTTCCTTCTATTACCTGCGTGCTGCCTAGTTCCATTGCTTTGACAACTTCGCTAGTTTGTTGCTGAATATTTTCTAGCACGTATTCTATTTCCTTGGTAGCTGCTGCTGCTTTAGTTGCTAGTTCCCCAACTTCTTCTGCTACTACAGCAAAACCTCTGCCCTCTTCTCCAGCACGAGAAGCTTCAATGCTGGCGTTAATTGCTAGTACGTTCGTCTGCAGGGCGATTTGATCGATCAAAGCCACAACTTTAGATACTTGTTGCGAAGCTTCGCCCAAACGCTTGACTTTGTGCGCTGTTTGTGAAACTGTGTCGCGCAAATTTAAGATGCTAAATACAGTGCGATCCATTGCTGCTTCTCCAGCTTGAGCGCTACTAGAAGCATTCCGCGCTATTTGGGCGGCGGACTGGGCGCTATCTGCTACAGATTGGATTGATAGCGTCATTTGCTCTACTGAATCTAGAGTCTGAATAATTTCTTCGCTTTGCTTGGTAGCTTCCTCAGCTAACTGCCGAATTGCGCCTTCGTTTTCATTAATAGATATATTTACCTTGTCAGTAGCTTGTTTTACTGAGGTAACAATTTCGCGCAAGCTTTCGACGATCGCATTAAAAAAGTCTGCAACTGTACCGATTTCTCCTGTAGTGATTTCAGCGCGAACTGTCAAGTCTCCGCTGGCTGCGCCTTCTACTTCACTAAGCAACTCTACTAATTGATTTTGCAATAGCTCTTTTTGCTGGCGTTGCTCCTCGGACATGGCTTCTGCCGATTGCCGCGATTTTTCTACTTGCTCTAACAAATTGGCTTGGTCTAAGGCAAAACCGATTTGTGCGGCTAATTGCGTAAATAAATTGATTTCTGTATTTTGCCAAGTACGCGGTTCCGAGCAATGATGAGCGATCAATAAGCCGAGCAACTGATTGTCTTTTAATATTGGCGCAACTAAGTTGGCTTTGACTTCAAATCTTTCTAAAGTTTGAATGTGGCATTCTGTCAACCCTGCTTGATAAATGTCGTTGATTGCCCGTACTCGCCCATTTTTATAACTTTTAATGTGCTTATCTTTAAAACAAGGGTCGTCAATAGTGGATGCTAAAGCTTGCGTCCAACCAGGTACTACTGATTCAGCGATCACAGTACCACTCAAATCTGGGTTGAAACTATAGATAACTACTCGCTCGGTATGTAGAACTTTGCGAACTTCTCTTACTGATGTTTTGAGGATATCTTCTAAGTTGAGCGAACGGCGGATGCGTAAAGTAATGTCTGTAAATATCTGGGCTGTTTCGGTGGCAGATTCTTGTCTTCTAATTAGGGTTTGCAGTTGGTCTGCCATTGAATTGATATTGGTTCCCAAAGCTGCTAATTCGTCTTCGCCTTTGACCTGCAAGCGTGCATCTAAGTTACCTGCTCCTAATTGGCGTACCGCTTTTGATGCTGCCATTACTGGGCGCAGCGCTCTATTTACCAAAATCGCGGCGATCGCTGCTACGACTGCGGCGATCGCTAGTGTCACCAATGCTAAAGTCAATAACGGCTCTCTGCGGGCGGCAAATACTTCGTCTGTAGATTGAGTTACCATTGCATTCCAGTTGAGTTCTGGCAAGCCTGGCACGCCGCCAACAGGCGCGTAAGATACTAAATAGGACTCTCGCTCTAATAAATCGTTGGCAATGGTACTAGCAACGGTTTTTGTGGTTTTTAATCTCGTTGCTACTGTGGGAAAAATATCTTGAATGTCTTTACCTATATAATCGGTATGCTCTGGGGGCGCAATTACAACTTTACCGATGTCATTAACAGCAAAATATTCTTCGGAAACGTAGCCGCGAATATTTTGCGCTAGCTTTTTTTCTTCAGTTTGGAGAATGTTATTGAAGTATTTTAAGGGCGTGCGCGATCGCACGATGGCAACTGTTTCTCCTGTATCTGTATCGACTACTGGTGCGGCGGCAAAAATTGAATATTCTCCGGTTCCCGATGACTTTCTCGGCGGGGTAATTACCGGACGGTTGGTTCTGAGAACTTCTTGAAAATAATTGATTTCGCTATAGTTAGGCAGTTTACCACCACCTGATTGCAGGGTCGTATTCCCTGTCAAGTCGATGACTGCAATACTGTCATATCCTGGATTTTCTTTAATATATCGCTCTAATATTGCTTGCTTGGTCGGATCTGAAGTAGTTGCGCGGGTGTTGGGATTGTTGAGAATGCTAAGTTGAGCTAACGATTGAATATCGCGATAGCGTTGCAGGGTGAATGCATCTATTTGGCTAGCTAATGCCAGCGTGCGGACTTTTTGTTGTTGTTCTATATTGTCAACAATCCTGCGGCTAGTTAGATAAGAAGTTGCCAGACCGACTAAAATAATTGGGATGGCGCTAAGAGCGATCGCGATAAATGTCGCTTTGGCTCTCAAACTCATTCCCCGCTTCGATATAAACTGTGTTTGAGGTACTGAGTAGCTAGTTGGAGCGATTATTTCGTCTGCATCTTCAAGGATTGGACTTTGAATGTTTTGATCTTTATCTGCTGGCGATTCTGGCTCAAATTTTGTAGTCATACCCATGCCTCAAAGTAATATTGCTCTGGCAAATTATTTTTTTAGCTTCAGCTAATTTTCATTAGTTTTTCAGATGAGGCGAACGGACAATCGCCTCAGCGTTCAAAACCAGTAATGTTTGATTTGGTTGTGAAATACATCCATGCAAATAAGCAGCTAGTTCTGACTCGACGTTGTTTGAGGGCGATTGAATGCTATCTGGGAGAAATCTCGTCACGCCTTTAACTTCAGCAACAACAAATCCTATACTAATTTGCCCGACACGAACAATTACTATGTGATACTGTCCAGCAATGGGATCGGGCTTTGGTAAATTTAGCAACCCAGCAAGACTTACTACCCAGATGACACGGTTGCGCCGATTTAATAGTCCTAGCACGCATTCAGGCATATTAGGCATTAAAGTTAAGCGGCTACTTGGCACTACTAGCACTTCTTGAGCGTGTGCCATTGATAGTACCGCAGGAGTATCATTGTTTAAATAAAAGTTTAAATAACTGTCTCCCGCAGGTTTATCTGTTCGATCTGACTGGGGTTCTATTTTAAAAGTATCCATCGCTAACCCACTACAGATTTAACAGCATGAAGTATTTGTTCTTTGGTAAATGGCTTAGTGACATAAGCTGCTGCACCTTGTTTCATGCCCCACACGCGATCGATTTCTTTGTCTTTCGAGCTACAAATAATAATTGGCACTTGCTCGGTTGCTGGATTTTTTTTCAGATGACGGCATAACTCAAAGCCGCTCATTCCAGGCATCACGACATCGGTGACGATCGCATCTGGTTGTTTTTGCACTGCTTGAATCAAAGCATCTTTAGCATTAGTTGCCAGAATTACTGTATAACCGCTATCGCGTAAATACCCGCCCACCAAATCTAGCAGCGATACTGTATCCTCAACTAATAAAACTGTACTCACAATTTAACTTTCCTTACAGCAGTTTAAGCAATTTAAGATAAGTGTCTAAATACCATTTTTAGTAATTCTGATTGAGTAAAAGGCTTAGTTAAATACCCTGATGCCCCTACAACTCTTGCTTTTACTCTATCAATGATGCCTGTATTTCCTGTCACCATAATAATTGGTGTATTTTTGAAAAAAGAATGGTTCCTCAATAAACGACATAGCTCATAACCATCGATTCCAGCCATTTTTACATCTAGTAAAATTAGATCGGGTTTTAGTCTGACTATTTGCATTAAGGCTTTAATTGAATCGCTAATAGTTGAAACAGAAAAACTTTCATCATCAAGAAAATAGCTCAGTTCTCTTAACATCGCTGGACTATCGTCCACGCAGACAATTTTGTAAGTTTTCTTATCTGGCTCTGAGATGCTGCTTAAAGGCGGGGTTGGGCGATCGCGTTCTAAGCTATGCTTGTTGATTGGCTCTAGGTTGCGCGAGGAATTGCTGGCAAATTGCCCTACTCCTGGTACTGGTGTCAAAGAAACGTCTCTCTGCGGGCGATCGCTTGGCAATGGCGGCATCAGCTTGCTATTGGCTGCTGGGGCAACATTTCTCTCTGCTGACAATGCTTCCCCAATTTTTGGCAAGCTATCAAAGGGCGGTTGAGGTTCGTGTAATAGTATGTTGCCGTTGGCTATGTATGGATGCAAGCTTTGGGCTAATCTCAACTCGTCTTGGTTGAGTAAAATCGCTAAGTGCCGAAAACTAAATCCTTTTAAAATTGCTGTTAGTTTTTGCCTTAATTCTGGCGATAGGTATTGCGTTTTACTGTAAGAATTGGCTAAGTAAGGGCGTTGGTATGGAGAAGTAATTTCTGGTGCTAATGCTTGCCAGGAATGCAGTTGTTTTTGAGCGTGGTTGAGCAGCACAGATAAATCGAGTTGACAAAACTTTGGCGTTGCTCCGCGATCGCCTGCTAACTCGTAACTGCCTTCTTTAACTAATAAAAATGACTCAATTACTTCTCTTACTAAGCCTTCAATTAAGTTTTCTGCTTGCTCGATCGCTAAATATTTGCGTTCGATTAACCAACAAATAGCTTGATAATCAGGTGCGATCGCCGCGCTATCTTCTGTTTCGTTCTCAAACATCAATCGCAGTTTAGAGCGGGTTTCGCTACCTAACGTGGGAATTTTCTGAGCTAGGCGGCGTAAGTGACAGTCTAAGCGATCGAAGGGATCTACAGAATGAGATGCGTAAATAATTTTTCCGTTCTCTAAATATATAGACCACGAAACTGATTTGCTCAACACTTTCAGATGAGCGCTATCGTAGCAATTAGACAAATGCGCTAACAAACTGAGCGGGCGTAGTTTTTGGAATGTTCCACAGCTAGTCATTTAGCACTCATCCCTTTGAGCAGATGTGAGGACTTCAATCATTAAATTAATTTGCCAAGTTTGAGCTTTAAGTTGGGCAAAAATGCTGGACGTTGGCAGTAATTTAGTACATATAATTCTATATCAAGTCTTTTCTATTTTTAAAATGCACAAAATTTTCGATATTTTTTACTGCGCTTTCTGCCTGTACTTAAGGCATTAGTATTACTTTACACTTAAATATTGCTGCCTTACTATGGTTCAGCAGATACCAACAGTTGTAGCTTTAAAGCTTGCCAGTCGGTAATTCGCCTGATTTCTTTACAGATGTTAACTATATACTTGCCGAAAAATTTCGCTCATCCTCAGTAAAATGCACCAACATTTAGTTATAATTTTAACATAAATTGGCAATAAGCGTTAAATTATAAACAATCAAGGTAAATATAGATTTATTAAATATGATATAGAATGAAAAAACTGCGCCAGCACTAAGTGTTCCTCATCGTAGCTGGAGAAAAGGCTAAAATAAAGACCGCTCGATCGCCAAGCGAGATTGAGGAGGAAGCCAACAGTCAAAACAAATATATGGATGTAAATTGAGCCAAAGGTAGTTTAGATCGAGATGTAGCGATCGCCAAAAAAGATAAATGCAGATAGAAGACAATATCTCTAAAGAATTAGGTCATTGGCGGGTAGTAGGAGCCTCAGTGTTAGGCACAAGTCACCAGAAAGTCAAACAACTGTGCCAAGATGCTCATCATTGGGAGATATTGCCAGAAGGTATATTAGTAGCAGCTGTAGCAGATGGAGCGGGATCGGCAAGTTTGGGTAAAGTAGGGGCAATAGTTGCCTCGCAAACAGCAGTCGAAACAATCCGCGCCAAGTATGGAGCGATAACTGCGCGAGGACAAGCAGCAATAGATGAAAACACCTGGCAATCATTGCTCGCAAGTGCCGTAGAGAACGCCAAAACAGCAGTAGAAGAAGAAGCGATCGCCTGCCAAGTTAGATCCAGAGATTTGGCAACAACATTAATTATCGTAGTAGCAACACCAGAATTAATTGCCGCAGTTCAAATAGGTGATGGCGTAGCAGTAGCTGGAGACAAAGCTGGAAACATCGTGGCTTTGACAGCACCTCAGCGCGGAGAATACGTCAACGAGACAATTTTCTTAGTTTCGCCTGACGTTTTAGACAATATTCATGTAAATATCTGGCGCGGGACTGTAGCTAATATTGCTATTCTCTCAGATGGGTTGCAAATGCTAGCTCTAGAAATGAACGGAGGTAAACCCTATGCGCCTTTTTTTTTCCCGATGTTTCAATTTGTGGCGGGCGTAACTGATGAAAGCGAAGCTAAAGAGCAGCTAGTAGCGTTTCTGCGCTCAGAACGCATCTCCACTAGGACGGATGATGATTTAACCCTTTTACTGGCGACTATCGTAAACTAATGCCATGAGGTTGCAACGTCAATTCGAGACACAGATTATTACCATCGACCCTACCTCGACTTTAGGACATGGGGGCGAGGCGAGGGTGTATGCAGTGCCGCAAGATGAGTCTTTGGTGGCAAAAGTTTATCACAAGCCTACAGAGGCTCACGCCGATAAACTTTTAACCATGCTGGCTAATCCTCCCGACAATCCTGCAGGTAGCAAAGACCATATATCAATAGCTTGGCCCGTAGACGTACTGCGAACGGTAGATAGCAAAAAACAGGTAGTTGGGTTTTTGATGACGCGAGTCAAAGAAATGCACTCGCTGCTGGACTTTTACAACCCGAAAACTCGGCGGCAAAAGTGTCCCTTTTTTGACTATTTGTATTTGCATCGTACAGCCCGTAATTTAGCAGCAGCTTTTGGTGCTTTGCACGCACGCGGCTATTGCATTGGCGATGTCAACGAATCAAACATTTTAGTTAGCAATACAGCATTAATTACATTAGTTGACACCGACTCGTTTCAAGTCAGAAACGAGCGCAGCGGCAAAATTTACCGCTGCGGCGTGGGCAAACCAGAGTTTACACCTCCAGAACTCCAAGGATTAAGTTTTGCCCAACTAGACCGCAAACCAGAACACGATTTATTTGGGCTAGCTGTACTGCTATTTCAACTATTGATGGAAGGAACCCATCCTTTTGCTGGCATCTATCAAGGCGGGGGCGAACCGCCACCTTACGAAGCCCGAATTGCTGCTGGACACTTCATCTACAGCAGGCGGCGCGTGCCTTACTTACCTACCCCCATCGCGCCCAAATTTGAAATGCTGCACCCGACGTTGCAGCAATTATTCGTGCGCTGTTTTGAGGACGGACACAAAAATCCCCATATGCGCCCCAACGCGCAAACATGGCAAAGTGCCATTAGCGAAGCAGAACAAGATTTAATTGCTTGCAGCACCAACCACCATCATCGTTATGGCAAACATTTAAGCGCTTGTCCTTGGTGCGAACGCACGATCAAACTAGGAGGACGCGATCCTTTCCCCTCAGTGCAAGCAGTCAAACAGGGTAAGCACCTCCAACCTTTGAAAAAACCAAAAAGGTACATTCCGCAAACAGTCAAACCAGCACTTGCCTACTATAGTCATAGCCCAAACAAATTAGTGCCGATCGCGGCAATGGGGCAACTGCACAGAACGACGACAAGACGCAAATACAAACACGCTTCTATCTATGGTTTGGTAGGGGCTGGGGCAGTGGGAATGTTGGGAGTAACGCTACTAATTAAAGACTTTAAATTGTCAACGAAAATTAGTAACGTGCTGTTCTCTGGTGACGATCGCGTATTAGTAAGCGATCGCGCAGTAGACCTCAACAAAGATTCTAGTAACTACTATTACCAAGGCAAAATTTATTCCAAATATGGCGACTACGAAGGCGCGATTGAAAACTTTAACCAAGCTTTGAACATCAACCCTAATGATGCTCAAGCTTACATCGGACGCGGTAATGCCCTCTATGAGAATGCCCAACACAGCGGCAATCCTGATAACGAGTACAAAATCGCCCTCAAAGACTTCGACCGAGCTTTAAGGCTCAAACCCGATGAAGCAGAAGCTTATATCAGCCGAGGGATTGTCCGCTACAACATGGCAGAATATAGCAAAAATGCCAGTAGCGATTATAAAGCTGCGATCGATGATTTTAACCAAGCAATTTTAAGAAACCCTAATAGCGCCAAGGCTTATGTCAAACGCGGGATTGTTTACCACAAGCAAGCCCAACAACGAGGGGACTTCGGTTTTGGCTATCAAGAAGCACTCAAAGACTTCAATCAAGCCTTAAAAATTAACCCCCAAGAAGCTGAGGCTTATGTAGAGAGAGGAAACATTCTTTATGAATTAGCAAAGCTAACGGGACAACAAGACAAAAAATACTGGGAGGCAATGGCAGATATTCAAACAGCCGCCAAGATATTTTTAGAGCGTAAAGATATGGAACAATACCAACAAGCTCTGGATAATCTCGGTAACATCTGCGTGGCAGTAGAAACTAACTGTCATTCGTTGATCAAAAATTCTGCAGACAAGCCACCTAAATTAGACACACCGCCGCGATCGCCCAATAAAAGTTAAGAATTATTAATTTAAAGGTACATATTTGAGGCAGTGCTACCTATGTAAGACTAGCAGTAGCTGCACAATTGTCTAGCCTATAAATATCCGATCGATATTCGAGCATTTTTACAGCAAATTGATAATGCTATGTCTGACGACACAGAAAATGAGATTAGATTGCAGTTTTTAGAAGAAGCTCAAGAGTATGCCAAGACAATTGAAGCGAAGTTAATAGAATTAGCTAGCAACAAAAGCGATCGCATTGATGCCATATTACGGGCTGCCCATTCTATCAAAGGTGGCGCGGCGATGATGGGTTTCCAAAAGTTGAGCGATTTGGCTCACCGTCTAGAAGACTTTTTTAAGGTATTAAAAATCCAGCCAGACTTAATCGATCGCGATCTAGAACAATTATTGCTCGCTGCTGTCGATTGCTTGCAGCAAGTTATTAGCTACAATTTGCAGGGGATGATAGTTGACGAACAATGGTTAGCAAGTCAAGCTTATCCACTTTTTGACCAACTAGATCGACTAATTGGTTCGCCTCAAGCCGAAGACGAGCGCAACATCGGCGGGGAAGATGGGCAAGACATGGCGGCGCTGATCTTTGAAACAGAAGTTGAAGATTATTTGCAGCGCTTAGAATCATTGCTGGTGAATCCCCAAGAAAATGATTTACTACCAGAAATTTCCTCAATGGCGCAGGATTTGGGCAGTTTTGGCGAAATGCTACAGTTAAATGCCTTTGCCAAGCTGTGCGCGTCTATTTCGCAGCAATTAGCAGATACTCCAGAGCAAGTAGTAAGTATTGCAGAGCAAGCCTTGCAAGCATGGCGGCGATCGCAAGCGATAATTTTAGTTGGCGAAATCCAAGCTCTACCTACTTCGCTCAATTTAGATGCAGAAGCCCAAGAACCAGATTCAGAACTGTTTTTAGCAGATTTCGATCTGACAAATCTAGATGCTGAAGTCGAACAACTAGCATCTTCAGCTAAGACACTTAGCTTACCTGGCGCAAATAACTCAGCAGAAGCTCAAGAATATCAAGAAAGTACCGTACGAGTACCGACAAAACTACTAGAGCGGTTAAACGATTGGTTTGGCGAACTAACTATTGCTCGTAATGGCATCAACATCTATGTAGAACGCCTGCATAGCCTAAATAAATTGCTAGAGCGCAGAGTCCAAGCAGTCGAAAAAGAGCGGATTATGCCTGTGGGCGAATTGCCAACTACCCAGAGCGTAGAAGCATCTGAAGCTATGCTGCAAGCTTTAGTTCAATTGCAAGAAGTTAAAGACGATATCGAACTTACCTTAGAAGAAAGCGATCGCGCAGTTAGCGACTTAAACCGCGTCGCTAAACAATTGCAAACTAGCTTAACTCAAGTGAGAATGCGACCTTTTGCCGACTTGGTAGCTAGGTTCCCCCGCTTTATTCGCGAACTGTGTTTAGAGTATGGCAAAAACGCTCAATTAAAAGTTATTGGCGAACAAACTTTAATCGAGCGAACTATTTTAGAAGCTTTAAATAACCCTTTGATGCACTTACTGCGTAATGCTTTCGATCATGGCATTGAACCAGTGGAAATTCGCCAGGCTAGTGGCAAACCAGAAGTAGGGTTAATTGAAATTAAAGCTGTTTACCAAGGCAATCAAACTTTAATTACGGTTAAAGATGATGGTGGAGGTATTAATTTAGAGCAAATTCGCACTAAAGCGCAACAATTGGGTATTGACTCCAATATCAGCGATGAAAAGTTGTTAAGTTTAATTTTTGAGCCGGGTTTTAGCACCGCAAACCAAGTTACAGCCTTATCTGGTAGAGGTGTAGGGATGGATATCGTGCGGACTAACCTCAGACAAATTCGCGGCGATATTAAGGTTGATACGCAGTTGGGAGTGGGGACAACCTTTACTTTAAGCGTTCCGTTTACGCTGTCCGTCATGCGCGTAATTGCGATCGAAATTAACTCTCTGCTGCTGGCTTTTCCTTCTGAAGCTATTCGTGAGGTACTATTATTTAGTGCGTCACAGTTTTGTGAAATTGCTGGTAATGAAGCGATTAGTTGGGAAGGACGGATCGCTCCGTTAATTCGGCTGGAGGAGTGGTTGAAAGTTCGCCATCTTCCTCAAAAAGCTGCTGAGAGTAAGCTGCTAGCGCCAGAACCAACAGTATTAACAATCGAACGCGAAAACGAGTGGGTAGGATTGCTAGTCGAGCGTTCTTGGAAAGAACAAGAAGTTGCTATTCGCCAAGTTGAACCAGGAATTGAGATGCCAACTGGCTTTAGTAGCTGTGCGATTTTAGGTGATGGTAGAGTTGCGCCGCTAGTTGATGTACCTCAACTGCTAGATTGGATTAATAATTTCGGACAATCGGGCGATCGCCCACTGGAGACTCCTACACGCGAAACAGAAGGCGAAGCTAAAGATACAATTTTGGTAGTAGATGACTCAATTAATGTTCGGCGCTTTTTGTCTTTGACTCTAGAAAAAGCTGGCTATCGCGTCGAACAAGCGCAAGATGGGTTATCTGCACTAGAAAAGCTGTCTGCTGAACTACCAATTAAAGCTGTAATTTGCGATTTGGATATGCCTAATCTGGATGGTTTTGGCTTATTAGCGCGTGTCAAATCTAATCCTGCTTTTGCTAGGCTACCTATAGCGATGCTAACTTCTCGCAGCGGGCAAAAAGATCGTCAAACAGCGATGCAGTTAGGCGCAACAGCTTATTTTGCTAAACCTTATAACGAACATGAGTTGCTGCAAACTCTCAAGCAAATGTTGCATAAACGATCGTAAATAAAGTAATCAGAGCGCCATAATTTATAATTTTTGAGTCTTCATTCATGCTTGTAACCTCATGATTATGAGTAAACTTCTTGCCAAAGTAGGTAACGCTCTGTAAATTGGCAATCCGATCCCCCTGGAGTCCCCCTTGCCTGTTGAATTATGGACTTATGCAAGAGTTTTAGTTTTGTTCGGCTATTGGTAATAGTAAGCTATCTTCAATTTTTTGTCTGACTGCGCGGCTCATGTAACTATTAGATATCAGACAACTTACTAATAACTGGTTGGCTTCATAATATTGTTTTAACTTCTCTACCTGCTGTGAATTGAATTGCCAAGCGTAGCCAATATCACGGCTAGAGATGACAATACTTCTTATTTTCTCTAGCCAATCTTTACTATTATTTTTCCACCATATACTAAACTCAGATTTATTACTATTTTCCCTAGGTAGTTGTTGGTAAATTTGTTGAAGCTGTTGTTCTAACTCACAATCTATAATTTGCGATCGCTCTAAGGTTCTGGTGATAACACTATTAACTACTCGACTAGGTTGTACGGCACAATCAATAATGCGATCTAGTGCTAAAGTGCGATCTAGTGCTAAATCTAACGCTAAGTTTGGAGTAAGTTTATGTGTAAAACACTCGTCTAGCGCCCTTGATAAATCTAGCGTACCGCCGATTGAATTAAGTATTCTTGCCAAATCGAGGTCAAAGTAAAAAGCTCTTATTGTTGCTAGTTTATGCTCTGAAGATATTTGACTAGACTTCCTTTTTACCCAATTTAAAAAAGCTTGTAGTTGTTCGTCATCGGCTAACAAACGATCGATTTTTTGCTTCATCAACATTAAGATATAATCTGCATTTCTCAGCATACCCACTGTCAGTAAAAAGATTTCGCGCCAACGTCTTTCAGTAATATGACTAACTAAGTCTTGCAAGCCTTGTTCTAATACTTGTGGATCGGAGCTAGCAATAATTTCTTTAGCAGCGAAATACTCGTGAAATGTTAAATGAGAAAATGAGTATATTCCTCTAGCTCTCTCTACTAATAAACCATGTTGAGCCTCAATTGATTTAAGTACCGCTTCACTGTCTAGCTGAAGAATTTCGGCGCTGGTACTAACACTAGGTAAATTACAAATGTAATCAGCTATTTGCCTTTCTAATTCATTTTGTTTGAAAAAATAGTCTCCTCTTTGAAATGTTTTTAAGGCAATTTGGCTAAGTAAATCTTCCTTATGCTGTACCGATAATTTTTTATATATTTGTTCTCTTTCAATATTGCGCTTGGCATCCCACTTTCTTAATAATAAATTTAAGCCTTCTTTGTATAGTTCTGAAGTATTAGCTGGAAAATCCTCCATTTCTTCAAATACTAAACATAGCATTGTTAGCAATAGTGGGTTTGTTGCTAATTCTTTGATTGGTGGAGTTTGATTGATTTTATGGATAAACTTTTGACTTTTAACTTCCTGTTTGTCGCTAAACCAGTTTTTAGTAAAAGTAGTAATTTGTTCGCTATCAAAATCAGCTATTTCTACTTCAGTAAATTCTTCAAGCGTATATTCATGCGTAGCTATCCTACACGCGATCGCAAAATAATTGCGATGAAATTTGCTGCTAAAACTACGAACTTCTTGCAAGACGCGATAGCAGTCTACCTCGCGAATTTCATCAAGTCCATCTAGCAAAATTAATGCTTTACCTTGACTTAATATCTGTTCTGCTATTTCTGAATCTTCGATACCATAACTTACGAATTGCTCTTTGATATATTCGAGTAACAACTTAGTTTTATCATTTTCCGCAAAATCTTTAAGTGTGATAAAAATTGGTATTTTATTGTTTTCTAGCTTGCCCAAACTACACTGCATAGCTAAATACTTTAAAAAGGTAGTTTTGCCTGCACCTGGTTTACCTAAAACAATTAGTTTTGGATATTTGTTAACAGCTTCTAAACCGGATATTCTGTTTTGAATAATCTTGCCTAACCCAGGGCGCTCAAAATCGTCAGCAGCGCATACTTTTAGTAACTCTTCAACTCCTAAGCGCCGCCTACCAATAATTTTTTCTAAAATATTGACCTTGGTATATATCCCATCCAAACTAATTGGTTGAGACATATCTAAAACGCGAATCATCCCGCATTTTTGTTGAATGCTAGCGTGTTGCTTGTCTCTTACCTCTTGTACTGCTACATTGATATCGCTATACTGTCGATGTAACTGTAATTTAGCTGTATTATCGTCACTTATATCAGCAACTTCTTGCCAAGGTAGTTCTAACTTTTCACAAATATGATGAAAGTTTTCTCTACCCACAGGTTTGCCTGCAAAAAATTTTTGCACTGTAGCGCGAGATATCTCTAACTCCGCTGCTAAGTCTATTTTGGTATGAAAGGCTAGTACAGCTTTTTTAGCACGCTTGATGCCGTCAGGAGATGCTTTTAGACTTCGCCTCGCCCTTTCTGTCATGCTTGTTAAAGACACTTGTAATTTAGATTGCTTATTTTACTTACAAATCAATAGTTTTTGCTGCGGTGAGCTAGATGCTTAGTTTAGATTACTGCTCAGAAATCCTTATTTTATCTGCCTTCAGACAATAATCGTGTTGTTTATATTCCCATCAAGCATTTATACATTAAATTCCATTTATTAAAATTAGCTACAAGTATCAATAGTATCGCCTTGCACTTACATAAAAGATATATTCTAATATGTTTTACCTAAAAAAATAATAGACTTTTTTTTACTATTGCACAAGTACAAACAGTTAATCGATCTAAGTCTAAAGTCTGACTTGTAGTAACGTCGAATACTAATTTGCCAGCAGATATTTTTAAATGTAGATAATAAAACATACAATATCTAGGCAATTGCAGGCATTTATAATCGTAAACCTACAAAACACATCAATTGTAGTGGATAACTTGCAATTAAACCATATTTGGCAGGTAAACGAGCAATATTGAGCAATTAAAATCCTAATTAAGAGGTGGTTAATATTTGCAGTCAGAAGAGCGAATTTTCTAATACTAGCGATTGCCTAAGCACTGCAAGATTGACAAATCACCAGCCTAGAAATTCCCAGCAGCTTACTTACAGTATTTTTACACGTAGGTTAAAGACGACTGGCAAACACGCTAGCTAAACCTGTGCATAGTTATAATATCGCCTGTAGTTGGAGTTATCTGTCATGTCTATCATCCGCGAGACTTCTAGAGCTATTCGTATGACTCTAGTCCTTTGGTTGCTAACAGCACTGATTTATCCTGCATTCATGCTGATAATCGGTCAACTTGTCTTTCCCTTTCCAGCCAATGGTAGTTTAGTGCCAAACTTAGAAGGCAAAATTATCGGTTCGGCTTTAATTGGACAATCTTTTACTTCTGAAGTATATTTCCATCCTCGTCCTAGTACCGTAGAGTACAGTCAAGGTAAAAACGCTGCTCCTACAGGCGTATCTGGTGCTAGCAATTTTGCTCCTAGCAACCCTAAATTAGTTGAACGCATTGAGGCTGAGATCCAACGCTTAGAGGAAAATGATATTCAACCTACAGGAGATTTAATTTATACTTCGGGGTCGAGCTTAGATCCGCATATTACAATAGACGCTGCGATCGCTCAAATAGAACGAGTAGCCACAGCCCGCAATTTATCTACTCAAGATATTGCTCCTTTAATTGCCAAACACACTCAAGGCAGATTTTTAGGTATTTTTGGCGAACAGGGAGTTAATGTCTTGAACTTAAACCGCGAACTCGATTTGCTTTCCTTGTCTCGCCAACAAGGGCAATAACATTGTGAGGAGCGATCGCATAACTGATAGAAATGTATTAATTTTTATGCAGTTGAGTAAATAGCTATTGGCTGTAAAATAGCGCAAAATCAAATAAGTTTAGAGCCATGCGTCTTGAATGCGAGTTCAAAATATACATAAAGCTAACTTATATACTTATATTTGAGAGCATAAAGATTATAAGCTAGCTCCCATAAAGGAAAAGTACATATTTTTGTTTGAACTTATACAAAAATCATAACTTATGTAAACAGATAAAAAAATAGTTAGTTTATAGGATTTTTTGGGCAATCTAAAGACTACTAGAAGCTAGCTAAAAGCAATCTGAGTAAGTTATGACACAAGTAATTAAAAAACTAAATATTTTCTCAAGTCCGACATCTATTTTTAAAGACCAAGCTGTTGCAGGTGGCTCTTCGCGCCTGAAGATTCTCTCAGTTCCCTTAGCCCTTACCATCGCCTTATGTACCGGAATGACATGGTATGTATGGGATTTTTATAACTCTTTTAAGAAGATTCAAACCCAAGATATCCGCATTCAACAGTTGAGTAACGACATTACCTATTTAGATGAAGTTTTGACTTCTAGCGCCCGTCTATCTGCGACAACAGGGAATAAGCGTTGGGAAGACCGTTATAACACCTACGTGCCAAAATTGGATGCAGCACTAGCCGAAGCGCAGAAATTATTGCCAGATGTCTTTAAGAGTGAAGCATTCGTGAAAACCAACGCCGCTAATGAAAGATTAATCGCAATGGAAACACGAGCATTTAATTTGGTGAATCAAGGCAATCCTAAAGCTGCTACTAACTTGCTTCTAAGTGCAGATTACGAACAGCAAAAAGAAATTTATTCCCAAGGATTAGAAGAAGCTATAGCAGGCTTGCAAAAGTATGTAGAGTCAAGCGTTCAAGCCAAATCTCAGCAAGCATTTACAGCCATAGCGATCGCGATTATATCGATGATTATTCTCTTATTTGCTTGGCTAGCTGTATGGCGGACGATGCAAAACTATTATTGGGCGCTCAGTGATGCTGGTACGGCAATTTCCACAACTTCTCAAGAAATTGCGGCGACAGTACAACAACAAGAACGAGCGATCGCCGAGCAAGCCGGATCTGTAAACGAAACTACAACCACAATGGATGAATTAGGCGCATCATCGCGCCAATCAGCCGAACAAGCACAAGCTTCAGCAGCCGGAGCGCGTCAGGCACTAAATTTAGCTGAAGAAGGCACAAAAGCAGTGCATGAAACTATGCAAGGGATGGGTACATTACGGGAAAAAGTAGGAGCGATCGCCGAGCAAATCATCCATCTTTCCGAGCAAACAGGGCAAATTGGCGGTATTTCCGGCTTAGTTGCCGATTTAGCCAACCAAACAAATATGCTAGCCTTAAACGCCGCTGTAGAAGCCGCTCGTGCTGGCGAACATGGCAAAGGTTTCGGTGTAGTTGCTAGTGAAATTCGCAAACTTGCCGATCAAAGCAAGAAATCTGCCGAGAAAATTAACGGCTTAGTTGTCGATATCCAAGCAGCAATCAATACTACCGTAATGGTTACAGATGAAGGCACAAAAACAGTAGATAGAAGCATGAGTTTGACGAACTCAACAGCCGAAACGTTTACAGGTTTTGCCGATTCAATTAATAACGTTTTCCTCAACAGCCAACAAATTGCTTTAAGCGCTCAACAACAAGCTGTAGCAGTACAACAAGTAGTAGCAGCCATGAATTCGCTTAACTTAGGTGCAAGAGAATCGGCTACTGGTATCAGTCAAGTAAAAATTAGCACTCAGCAACTCAACGAAGCCGCTCAGAGACTCAAAACTGTACTATAGTGCGCGATCGCAGCCTCGATCGCTTACTTCAAATCGTCAATCTAAAGCTGTAAAGGTAGGGTGCGTTGCAAGTCAACGCACCCTATTAGCTAATTGGACGCGCTCAGTTATACCCTGATAGGAAAGCTATTTTTTGGCGTATGACTCGTGTAATTGGTTTAATTAGTGGCACTTCCGTCGATGGAATTGATGCAGTATTAGTAAATATCAGTGGTACAGAGCTAGATTTACAAATTGAACTATTAAAAGGAGCAACTTACCCTTACTCCGAAGCATTGTCCGAGCAAATTATGGCTGTATGCCAAGGTGCTGCAATATCGATGGCAGAACTTGCTAGGCTAGATGATGCGATCGCTCAAGTTTTCGCTCAAGCTGCCTTAAATATTCAAGCTAGCTACCCTAGCGCTCAATTAATCGGCTCTCACGGTCAAAATATTTACCACCGCCCAGCAGGAGAGATGGAGGGACAAGGGGGGTATACTTTGCAAATTGGTCGGGGCGATTTAATTGCTCGATTGACTGGTATTCCTACTATTAGCAACTTCCGCGTTGCTGATGTAGCTGCTGGAGGTCAAGGTGCGCCTTTGGTTCCCAAGGTGGATGCGTATCTGCTCAGTCACCTGGAAAAATCTCGCTGCGTTCAGAATTTGGGCGGTATTGGCAATGTAGCTTATTTACCCGCCCGCAGTAACCCCCACTGGCTTGAGGAGATTCGCGGCTGGGATACTGGACCTGCTAATACATTAATCGATTTAGCCGTACAGCACTACTCTAACGGCGCTCAAAGTTACGACGAGGGCGGGGAGTGGGCAGCTAGCGGTACGCCCTGCCAAAATCTGGTAGATGAGTGGTTGCGACAAGACTTTTTTCACCAAGCGCCGCCAAAATCTACAGGTCGTGAGTTGTTTGGCTCCCAATATCTGGCTCGATGTCTGTTAGCAGCAGAAGCTTATCGCCTTAGTCCTGCTGATATGTTGGCGACTCTTACAGAATTAACTGTTGCCTCCATCGTACATAGCTACCAAACTTTTTTACCCCAGCTACCCGAACAAGTGCTACTTTGCGGCGGCGGTAGTAAAAATATATACTTAAAAGAGCGACTGCAAGCTCGATTACAACCAACAGTGGTGTCAACTACCGACGACGTAGGATTAAGTGCTGACTTTAAAGAAGCGATCGCTTTTGCTGTACTGGCATACTGGCGCAATCTAGAAATTCCTGGCAATTTACCTCAAGTTACAGGGGCAAAGCAGCAGGTATTACTAGGACATATTCATCCAGTATATTTTTAGCGATCGCGGTAGTAGTGGCAAAAATCTGGGTATCCTAAGTTCGTCACCCCAATATCAGTCCTGCGCTTGCGGGTTGCTACTATAAACGCTCTTTCCCGATTGAATTTAGCTTCCTATGACAGATCCCAACATTGGTAGATTATTAGCCAAGCGCTATCAGCTTCAGAAATTAATTGGTACTGGAGCAATGGGGCAAGTTTATTGTGCAAATGACATCTTGTTGGGTGGCGTACCTGTAGCTGTCAAATTTCTTGCTCTGTCTATTCAAAATAAGAAAATTCGCGTCAAGGAACGCTTTGAAACTGAAGCTAAAACTTGCGCTCAATTGGGGCAAAAGAGCATTCACATTGTCCGAGTCATGGACTATGGTGTAGACGAATTTGGGACTCCCTTTTATGTCATGGAATATTTGCCAGGGGAAAACCTCAACGATGCTATCCACCTCCAACCACTGACTTTACCAAGATTCTATAGTTTAGCGCGGCAAATTAGCTTGGGCTTGCAGTGCGCTCATCAGGGCATTTTAGTTGATGGCGTAATTTGTCCGATTATTCACCGTGATGTCAAACCCAGCAACATCCTTGTAGTTCAAGATTCCAGCTTGGGTGAATTAGTCAAGGTGCTAGATTTTGGAATCGCTAAACTCATCCAAGGCGATAGCAATCAAACTAAGTATTATTTAGGGACGCTAGCTTATTCTTCTCCCGAACAAATGGAGGGCAATGACATTGATGCGCGTTCTGACATCTACAGTCTAGGCGTGATGATGTTTGAAATGCTCACAGGAAGTATGCCTTTTCAAGCTAATACTGACTCTTTTGGCGGCTGGTACAAAGCCCATCACTTCCAATTACCACGCTCTTTTAGTTCTACCAATTCTAAGTTAATAGTCCCGAAAGAACTCGAAGATTTGATTATGAGTTGTCTGGCAAAATCGCCAGACGATCGCCCTCAAACAGCTAGCGAGATTGTGAAAACTATTCTATCTCTAGAGCAGAGCCAGAATATTGCCTTACCTGTAATTGCACCACCGCCACCGCCGCCCCCTCAGCCTGCTAAAGAAAAAGAGAAAGCAGAAGTTAACCAGGCGTTAACTTTGGGTGTGCCATTTTTAGACCAATCTTTTGGCGACGATCCTATTTTCCAGCCTACCGCTTGGCCCAAAGATAAACCGATCGCTGATATTGTTTTTCCTCAACCAATCCGCACTAGAGGAGAAATTATTTCCGCTTTGTGGGTAATGCTGCCCCAACAAGAGATTCAAAAACGTTTGCGGGCTACTCGCTACAACCAATTTTTATTTATTAGTACGCCTCACCCGATGATGTTGTGGATTACAGTTTTGCACAACGCCCAACACGGTGCTAAGTGGTTGGCGTACTACATGGATCTCAAAACTCGCCAAGGGCAAGAAATCACCCGTTTACTTGGTGAATCTGGCAGCTACCGCTTATTATTATTTGCTAGAGAATCTCCAGAATGCGCTTGTGCTTCGTTGTTAATTGCGATCGCTCCACCGCAACGCCATCAACTGCAAAAATGGGTGATGAACAGTCAAAGCATAGTTTCTGTTGCCGAGCCTCAAGTCAGCAAAGGTCTGTTAAAGCAAGAGTTTGAAAAGCTTAAACCGCAGATTTTAGCAAAGTTACAAGTACCTCAGCACAATTCTGCTGCTAAAGTCTTTGTTTAAACTACCAAGCATTAGCCTTTTTACCGTATAGCTTGGGTTATATTAGTAAACTTTTATTTTTCAAGTCCAGTTACTTCCAACTAGCTATACTTCCACATCCTTAATTCATTGCTAGTTTAATTTTGTCATGACTACTGAATAATCACCAATTTTAAAAGCCTGTTAAGGTATCGCCCCAACATCCCTAGCTCTTTTCTGCTCGAAGAACCTAGCAAGAGAAGGAGGTAGTCCTTAATGGCGGTTTGGGATTACATACATCTAAGCTCAAGCTCCGCCTTCAAATCCCCATTGGTGCTTGAGTAGTTCTTTATAAGTTGCTTCGCGCATAACCATTTGCTGGTACAGCTTGACTAAAAAATCTTGAGCTTGTTCGTGGCTCATCTGCTGTACTTGGGTTTCAAAGGAGCGGATGCTAAATTGCTGTTCGAGAGACAGTTGAATTGGCTGGTTCATAATTGACTCCGACAAAAATAAAGAGAACGTTTGTTGTTAGCAGATTTGTTTGCAACCTAGGCGAACGGACTGAAATCAAATTCGTTTCTTGTTTATATTACAAAATATAACAAACATTTGACAAAGTGACCGTCCCTCTAAGTAGGTAATTCCATATAAACCGAAAGAAATAAACTTGACAATCGGGTTAATACGGAAAACTAGGCTATTTTTAGCAAGTTGAACTAGATAAAAATGCTCAAAGCGAACAAAATGTAAGTATATTTACTCAAAAATGTTGAAAAAAGGATAAGGGGACTACATGGGGATCTGCAAAAAGTAAGCAGTAGGAGTTTTCCTACTGCTTAGATCGCAATTTATACGCAATAGTCGAAAAAATTGTTAAAACATTTTGTCGTAGCGATCTAGTTGCAGTATTAACCGAGTTAGGACTACACCCATTCCCCCTGCAACTAGCAAACTGATTACAGCCAACCACAGATAATGATTGATTAGTAGTAAAGTAGCCGACAAAGTGAAAGCACTGATAATCAGCGCGTAGATAGTGCCTAGTTGAATGCTACTTTGACGGCGCAGTAAGCGCTCTGTTTCTATCGAACGAGTGCGGACGCGCATATCGCCGCGTTCGAGTTTTTCTAGAGTATCTTCTAGCCGCCTGGGTAAACCTAACGCTGTACTGCTGACTTGCGCTGCTTGACGACCTAATTCATTGAGAAAAGTGTTGCCTTGGGAACCATTACCATTAGTCATAATTTCCATTGCAAAAGGTTTTGCAACCTCCATAAAATTAAATTCTGGATCTAAACCTTTGCCTACTCCTTCTAAAGTAGAAAAAGCTCGCATCACGAAAGTAAAGGTAGCTGGAAAGCGAAAAGGTTGATTGTAAGCAATTTCATAAAGGTCGTCGCTAATGGCACTGACCGATTGATTTTCAAACGGTTTGTCCATAAAATGATCCAGCATATACTGGATCGAGCGGCGTACAGGACCCATATCATCTGTAGGTGCGATCGCTCCTAGTTCAATTAATGACGTAACTACTTGACCTGCATCTTTTTGAGCAATACCAAACAGCGTTTTCATCAATTGTTCGCGCACGCCAGTTTTGATCTGTCCCATCATGCCAAAATCATAGAAAATTAAAGCACCATCTGGAGTTACAGCAATATTTCCAGGATGGGGGTCTGCATGAAAAAAGCCATCGTTAAGCAACTGGCGCAAGTAAGCTTCAGCACCTTGACGCGCTAAAGCCCGACGGTCTAAACCAGCCGCCTCTAGAGCTTCGTAGTGACTAATTTTGATCCCAGGAACGTACTCAAGTGTCAAAACACGCGGCGAAGTATAACGCCAGTTAACGCGTGGTACTTTTACCCAATCTTGAGCGCGAAAGTTACGGCGAAAAGTATCGGCGTTGCGTCCTTCGGTGAGGTATTCAATTTCCTCCCACAGAATGCGACAACACTCATCGTATATACCTAGCCAATCGCGTCCTCTACCTATTTCAGGATGGCTCTGAAAGTAGCGGGTAATTCCTTTTAGGATTGCTAAATCGATTTCAAATAGTTTTTTTAAACCAGGGCGTTGCACTTTGACTGCAACAGTTTCACCTGAATGCAGTGTAGCCTTATGAACTTGACCTAAACTAGCTGCGGCAATGGGAATAGGATCGAAACTATGGAAAAGCTCAGGAGTTGTTTTACCAAGCTCTTGTTCGATAATACGTTCTACCTGCTCGTAGCTAAAGGCTGGGACTTTATCTTGAAGCTTGGCAAGCTCGTCAACGTATTCACTCGGAAATAAATCGGCGCGGGTAGAAAATAGTTGTCCGACTTTAATAAATGTTGGTCCTAACTCCAGCAAAGTATTGCGAATCCAAACGGCTTGCTCTTTGCGTCTAGCAATCCGTTTTTCTTCCGTTACTCCACCAGGATAGCTCCAAGATTTTTTATTGAGCCAGAAACCAGCCATCAAGCTGAAAACAAAAAACCAAATGTCAAAAAATCGCCGAGTTCGAGAGTAATTTTCTCGATTCCAGCGGTAAGCATTGTCTTTATAAGCTGTTGACCTACGCTTGCGATACAGCTTAGGGGTAACAGAACCTTGGGCAGGAGAGACAGACACTCGAATTCCTAATCTTTGTGTTTGGGCTTGGGTTGAGAGCAAACTGCAAGGGGTGCAGGGGCAAGCAGGTGGAAGTAGTTAAGAGTTATAAAATAACTCATACCTACATTAAATCTAGTTTTTAGTCTACTTAGAGTGTTATGTTGAACTACTACGATGGCGTTGGATTTCGGCTCGTAAAAGCGCAATTTCGGCTCTAAGGTCATCGATCGTTGCTTGAACATCACTAGGCGGGGAACTTGGAGAAGTAGCTGTTGGACTACTGCTACCTGAATAAGTTTCTGCGGCGTGATTTGCTCGGTCTATGACTTCTTGGGTAAAGTGGCGCAGGCGTTCGCGCTGTTCTGCATCAAATTTGCCAAGTTCGCTTAGGGCATCGGTTAAAGCATTTTCTAGCTGTTCGTTGACGATTTCAGCTACAGCCCTACCCATAAAGAAAGCATGAATTAAAGGATTAGTCATAGCTCAATTTTCTGCACTCCATACGCGAAGATTATAGCTTGCTTGGTCAATTCGCTGCCTCCACCAATAGTAGAAAGCAAAGCTTTAAAAAACTATACAAACTTCTTTACTTTACAGGGGATAGTGGCTCAATAAAAATTTTTCTGCGCTGGATCTGTCGTTTATTTCGCCATCTAAGGTTGCTGCTAACAAATCTTCTAATATTTGCCGATACTGGGGACCTGGTTTATAGCCTAATGCTTTTAGATCGTTGCCATTTAGCGGTGGTTGAACTTGAGATAGACAAGTAATATATAACCAAATCTGGCGGCGAACGATTTTGGGACTGCGAACTGCAAGCAAAATTAATGTTGCTAAGTCGTAGCAATGCAATAACTTTACTACTTGGCTTTTTAGCTGACATTGGGGCAATATTTCTTTTACTTTAGCTTCAGTATCGGCTAATGCTTGCAGCCTTTTAATGCTTTCATCTGGTAGTTGCAAATTTTCCGCAACTTTACGGCGTTCTGGTGGTGCGAGATAAGCAAGAATAGTTTCTAACCGTAGCAGCCAATTAGTTAGAGTAGGAGCGTGCCATTTAATTGCTATTTCTACACGTCGCAATTGTCGCCACAAATCGCGGTCTAATTTTAAAGTGGGGTGGATGCATCGCAAAGCGCCCAAGTCAGAGAGCAAGCGTAGTGCAGCTTGCCAATAAGGGGCTTGGAGGATGTATTTTAGTTCGCTTTTAAGTCTAGTTGAAAGTGCGGGTCTAACTTTATTTTCGCCTTGAAGTTCGTAGATACCGGAGGCGATCGCATAACGAATATAATCTTGGGAGCGATCGTCGATAACGAAGCCTAAACGCACTGCAAAGCGTACGGCGCGATATATTCGGGTCGGATCTTCGATAAAGCTATTGGCGTGTAAAACGCGAATTGTTTTAGCTTGTAAGTCTAGCAAGCCGCCAAAAAAGTCTAGTAATTCTCCAGCGCGAGGAGATGTCAGCCGCATTGCGAGGGCGTTAATTGTAAAGTCGCGTCGATACAAGTCTTGACGAATTGAACTTGCTTCAACTTCAGGGTTCGCCGCAGGGTAAGGATAAAATTCTGTACGAGCGGTGGCTATATCTACCCATAATGAGTCTAGGTTGGGGTCGTTGTGCCACAAAAGGGCGGCTGTTTGGAAGGAACCGTGAATTTCTAGTCTTGCCTCGTTGTAGGTTTGCTGTAGGGCTTTTGCTAGTTCTACGCCTGCGCCTACGTCGGTGGCGCGATGAAAACCGTCTACGACTAGGTCAATGTCTTGAATTAATAATTTGTTGGTGGATACTGTGGGATGCTCTGGGTGTGGGAGACGTAGCACTGCTACGTCTCTACATGGGGTATCTGCTTGGGCTAATAATAAATCTCTGACTGCTCCGCCTACTAGATATAAATGCCAGCCGCGTTTTTCGGCTGCTTGGGAGGCGCGATTTAGTAATTGCTGTAATGGTGGTGCTAGGCGATCGCGTAATAATGTTATTAATGCAGGGTATTGTACGGGCGATGCTGGCGATGTGTCGTTTGCTTCTCGATTGCCTCTTGCTTGCTCCTGATGCATTTCGCGCAGAATATCGGTGCGCGTTACTATTCCTACTAATTGCCCTGCTGCTAGAACTGGCAACCGCCCGATGTCATAAGTTACCATCAATTCTTGAATTTTTGGCAGCGTTGTCTCTGGGCTAATTATTTTTAAATTGGTTGTCATGTAGCCCTTGACAGGCGCGTGACTAAATCCGTGATGCAGGGCAATATCAAGGTCGCGCCGCGAAACAATACCTACTAATTGCCCTGCTTGGTCAACTACTGATAAGCCAGAATGTCCGTATCGCAATAAAATTCGTTGCGCTTCGTCGATGGTAGTTTCTGGCAAGATGGTACGTACTGGGGATGACATCAAATCCCGCGCTGTGGGTGGTTGGGGAATTTGGTGAGTAAGATTTTCTACCAGTTGTTGTAATGTTGCATCTGGATCTACTCCCCGCAGCGATATTGAGGCAGCTTGAGCGTGACCGCCACCACCTAAAGGTTGGAATAATATATTTAAATTTGTACCTGGAATTTGCGATCGCCCAATTATAGTTAATCTTTCCTCTGCTTCGTTGGCTAAATAGCGCGAACCTAGTAATAGAGCATCGTTTTGGGTTAATTGCATCAGTTGCGATGCAAAACCTGATAATCCTGGCAAATAATTAGATGACTCCAGCATTACCCATCCAACCGTATAGCCGTTAATAGTTGCTGTTTGCAAGCTTTCAATTGCTTGAGTTAATAATTCTTGCAGTTCGCTAGATAAGCCTGGTTCGAGGTAGTCGCTAACTATAGGTAGGCTTGCTCCTTGCTGCATTAACCATGCTAAAGCTTGGGCATCTCTGGCTGTTGCTTGCGTAAATGTCAAAGAACCTGTATCTACATGGATGCCTAGCGCCATAACTGTTGCTTCGGCAACTGTGAGGTTAATGTCCGCCTTTTGCAGTTGCTCCACAATAATGGTAGTAGTTGCGCCTACGTTGTCGATTTGGGTTTGAGTGGCGTTAATATCTGATTGACTGCCTAAATGATGGTCGTAGACGATAATTTGCTTAATTTGCGGTAAATCCAGCCATTGGGCAGCAGCACCTAAGCGATCGCGTTTTTGCGTATCTACTATTACTATTGTTCTTAGTTGCTCTGGGTTGACTGCTCGGCGCTCAATAGTCGCATACTCATCTTTGTGCAATGCCAAAAACTCCCTAACTGCGGGGTGACAACCTCCAGGTATGACAATCCGGCTTCCTGGTAGCAGGCGAGTTAATCCTACAGCCGCTCCTAGCGTGTCAAAGTCGGCTGTCGTGTGGCACAAAATTAAATCCATTAATTGGTATCTATAGACAATAGAGACAAAATTCTTTCTTTACTGCCTACTTTCTCTAGGGGTGCAATTTCTGATAGCTTAACAAATAGGTAATGTTAGAAAAATAGTCAAAATTTTTGCTGTCTTGGAGAATTAATAATGACAATCTTATTTCAACTGGCTTTGGTCGCTTTAGTTGCTCTATCGTTTGTGATGATTGTTGGCGTTCCTGTTGCTTATGCTACTCCGCAAAGCTGGAATGAGTCGAAAAGGCTGTTATGGCTTGGCTCTTTTGCGTGGATTGGCTTAGTATTTTTGGTAGGCGCTTTAAACTTTTTAGTTACATAAGCAATTTGCTCCAGTCAAAAACATCGAGCCTTCGGGTATTTGATATAGATGGATGTAGAGGTAATAAGTTAATTGCCTCTACTTAAATGTATGTACAGGCTAAATACTAGCCGGATAGCGGTTTTAGCTAAATTAAGTGGAAAATATTGATGGCAGTTTTTGAGGGTACTTTTACTCAATTAGAACCGTTGCGGATAGCGATTGTGATTGGCAGGTTTAATGACTTAATTACGAGCAAGTTGTTAGAAGGTTGTCAAGATTGCCTCAAACGTCACGGCATAGATCCCGATCCGCATGGCGATCGCGTAGATTATTATTGGGTTCCTGGTAGTTTTGAAGTGCCACTGGTCGCAAATCAAGTAGCATTGACTCGGCGCTACGATGCGGTAATTTGCTTGGGCGCTGTTATTAAAGGGCAAACACCACATTTTGACTACGTAGCTGGGGAAGTTGCTAAAGGCATAGCTAATGCTGGGTTTCAGACGGGAGTGCCAGTAATTTTTGGTATTTTGACAACTGATACGATGCAGCAAGCTTTGGAAAGAGCAGGGATTAAGAGCAACAAAGGCTGGGATTATGCCATGAATGCTCTGGAAATGGCGAGTTTGATGCGGAAATTGCGATCGAGTGCGAATAATCTAGACTACAGCAGTAATCCCCAATTACCACCACAGTTGAAAAGCGCCTCAGCCCAACTTAATGAAGCAAATCCTAGCGAATCCCCCGTAACCGAACAGCTAGGCTAAAGATATGCAGTCAAAAAGACTTGACAAATTACTTTGATTATGAGAATATAAGATTTACTAGAAATCGCGGGTATAGCTCAGTGGTAGAGCGTCACCTTGCCAAGGTGAATGTCGCGCGTTCGAATCGCGTTACCCGCTTAGAAAAAATCAAAAGTAGCTTAAATTTAGAGTTGGATAAACTAAGGAAAGAAGGTAGGTGACACCCCTATGCTTTACCCTCTAGGAAGGCTTGGTTATTATAAATAAATAAGTTTTGAATACACTTATTTGGGTAAACGATCGCTCGTGCATTCTCAAAAGCCACAAAAAATCGACTTAAATGCAGAATACCCGTGTCCGTGTCGCCGACGCGGGCGCTTGATTCCGATTGTGCTGACAGATGCTATGGGATGCGATCGCTGTCAGAAGCTATTTGTGGTAGAAGAAAATGGTTACGTACTAGAACAAGTTGCAACTAGCTACCCGCAAAAACCCGCTTGGCGATGGGTAGGCAATCGTTGGATAGTGGCTCAATCTAAGCTAAAACAGAGTTACTTATATATAGCTTTGGCAGCAATATTAGTATTACTATTTGGCTGGCTACCATCAGCACTGCGATCGCCCAATAGTGCTAATATCTTGATTTGGACGATAGTGGCGGTAATTGTGGCTATATTACCAGCATTCATGGTCTGGCTTACTAATAGACATTGATGCAATGACAGATAATGCTTTTGGTGTAAATATGGAGCCTATAGCCACCGTAGAAAGAGCCTATAGAGCTTCCCTAAAACTAGGTATTACTAAGGGAGTAGATCGCAGTCGCGCTGTTTTAGCAATGGCGCAGGCGTTGCAAAATTCGGTAAACGATATCTTAGAAGCCAACACATTGGATTTGGAAGCTAGTCGAGAAATGGCAGTACCAGACCTAATTTTAGACTGGCTCAAGCTTACTCCAGAGAGATTGCAAGCAACTATAGAAATTTTAGAACGGCTGGGGGAGTTGCCCGACCCCTTGCGCCGAGTAAGAAACGCTGACTATCAACTGCAAGACTCGCAAACTTACTGTCAGTTGATGCCTTTGGGGGTAATAGCATTAATTTACGAAGCATTCCCGCAACTAGGAGCGATCGCAGCCGGATTGTGCATTAAAACTGGTAATAGTTTGATTTTAAGAGGCAGTAGCGAGGCGAGTAATTCTAACGCCGCGATCGCCTACGCTTTACAATCGGCTCTAGAAGAAGTGGAAATTCCAGCAGATAGCTTGCAACTTCTAGCGGCGGATAGCGGGGGTACAATAGTCCGAGATTTAGTTACTCAAGATCGATACATAAATCTCGTCATACCCTACGGTCGTCCTAGTATGGTACAGCAGATTATGCGGCAATCAACTGCGCCAGTTTTAAAAACAGCAATGGGCAATTGTTATTTATACTGGTCGGTTTCTGGGGGATTGGAAATGGTGCGATCGATGATTTTAGATAGCCATCAAAGTCAGCCCGATCCCGTTAATGCAATCGAAAAAGTATTAATTCACCGCTCTAGTCAACCATCAGCGTTAGTAACTTTGTGGAATAGCCTAAAAGAAAAAGGCTTTGAAATTCGGGGAGATGCAGAACTTGCTCAAGCCTTTACAGATTTGAAGCTAGCTGCGGACTCGGAATGGAATCAATCTTATTTAAAGAAGGTAGTAGCTTTTAAAATTGTCGATAGCTTAGAAGCAGCGATTAATTGGATCAACCAACACAGTAGCGGTCACGCCGATTGTATTGTGACTGAATCTTATCAAGAAAGTCGCTACTTTGCTTTGGGAGTAAATAGCGCTTCTACATATATCAATGCTTCCTCACGTTTTTCGCGCAACCCATCGCGAGGGGATTCAGTATTTTTAGGGATGTCTAACCAGAAAGGGCATAGACGCGGCTTAATTAGCTTAGAGACGCTGACAACGGTTAAGCATATCGTTCAAGGGAATGGCAGACTTTAGTAAGTAATTCGTAATTCGTAATTAAGAGGGGATAAGGGGGATTAGGGGGATCTATTGGTATGACGGTGGCTTGGTTGAGGGCGATAGTTTAGCGATCGCAATTGACGATCCTGGGCTGTTGTATGGAGCTACTGTGTTTACTACGCTGCGGGTTTACGAGCAGTCTTTAGATAGTGGTTTGACAAATTGGCAAGGGCATTGCGATCGCCTCTACAATAGCGTTACAGCTTTTGGCTGGTTGCAGCCTGATTGGGTACGATTGCGTCAAGGCGCGGAATTATTGATGCAGCATTCTCCGGTACTGAGAATTACTTTGTTTCCTGATGGGCGCGAATGGATTATTGGGCGGGCTTTACCAGCAGATTTAGCCAATAAACAAAAAAATGGTGTTATAGCTAGCGTTATATCTGGATCGCAGTTAAGTCGAAGTCTTGTTTCTCATAAAACAGGAAATTATTTGAGTGCTTGGCTAGCGCAAAAATTAGCCCAGCAACAGTTGGCTCAAGAGGCGATTTTGGTAGATGCAAGTAGTGGTAATTGGTTGGAAACTAGCACCGGAAATTTGTGGGGATGGCGAGATGGTTATTGGTGGACACCGCCAATAGCTGCAGGAATTTTAGCAGGAACAGTGCGATCGCAACTAATTAATTGGCTGCAAGTTAAGGAAGAAAATTGGCATAATGAGTTATTAAGGGGGTTTGAAGCGATCGCCTACACTAACAGCGTTGTTGAAGTTATTCCATTTCACACCATCAACGAGCAACAAACCCAAAGGCACTACAACCCGCATCATCCAGCCTTACGACAATTAAAAGACCTATTTTCACCACCCAAGCAATAATTATTCTTCCCTGTCCCCTACCATACGTAGCAGTGCTGCATCTCTACTCTCCCTTGTCTCCTCTTCAATTACGAATTACGAATTACGAATTACGAATTATTTAAATTCCCCTTGTTTTCATTGTCTCCTTTGCTCATTAACATGGCAGATGGCAAAATTCTAAGGTAAATTAAGAATAGTTAACATTAGAATAAAAATACCTCGCACGTATAAGTTTAGGAGGATAGACCCCGGTGAATAAACGGTGGAGAAATGCGGGGCTGTATGTTTTGCTAGGAATTGTAGTTCTAGCTTTGGGTACAGCTTTCTTTGAGAAACAACCTCAAAGCAGAGAAACTTGGTCTTACAGCCAATTTATTCAAGAAGTTCGCCAAGGCAAAGTTGAGCGAGTCAGTCTGAGTGCAGATCGGTCTATAGCGCAGGTAACACCTCAAGATGGCGAAAAGAGAATTGTAAATTTACCTAATGATGCCGAATTAATCGACATCTTGAGTAAAAACAAAGTTGATATAGTAGTTTCCCCTCAAGCTGATGATAGTGCTTGGGTTCGGGTTTTAAGCAGTATATTCGTTCCAGTGCTGCTATTGGTGGGCTTATTTTTCCTACTGCGCCGCGCTCAAAGCGGTCCTGGTAGCCAAGCCATGAACTTTGGTAAATCAAAAGCCAGAGTGCAAATGGAGCCACAAACCCAAATTACCTTCAATGATGTTGCTGGTATCGATCAAGCCAAGCTGGAATTAAACGAAGTTGTAGACTTCCTGAAAAATGCCGATCGCTTCACCGCTGTAGGAGCCAAAATTCCTAAAGGCGTGTTATTAGTTGGACCGCCAGGAACGGGTAAAACCCTTCTAGCTCGTGCGGTAGCTGGAGAAGCAGGAGTTCCCTTCTTTTCTATCTCTGGTTCTGAGTTTGTAGAAATGTTTGTTGGTGTGGGTGCATCCCGCGTCCGCGACTTGTTCGAGCAAGCTAAAGCTAATGCTCCTTGTATCGTCTTCATCGATGAAATTGATGCTGTTGGTAGACAAAGAGGTGCAGGTTTAGGCGGTGGTAATGACGAGCGCGAACAGACTCTCAACCAGTTGCTAACTGAAATGGATGGTTTTGAAGGCAATACAGGAATCATTTTGATTGCAGCTACAAACCGTCCAGACGTACTAGATGCAGCTTTGTTACGTCCAGGTCGTTTCGATCGCCAAGTGGTCGTAGATCGCCCAGATTATGCCGGACGTTCGGAAATTCTCAAGGTTCACTCCCGTGGTAAGACTCTTGCTAAGGATGTAGACCTAGATAGAATTGCTCGTCGGACTCCTGGTTTTACAGGTGCAGATTTGTCTAACTTGTTGAACGAGGCGGCAATTTTAGCTGCAAGACGCAGCTTGACAGAAATTTCGATGGATGAAGTCAATGATGCGATCGATCGCGTGTTAGCTGGTCCTGAGAAGAAAGACCGAGTAATGAGCGAAAAGCGTAAAACTTTGGTAGCTTACCACGAAGCTGGTCACGCTTTGGTTGGTGCTTTGATGCCAGACTACGACCCCGTACAGAAAATTAGTATTATCCCACGCGGTCGTGCTGGTGGTTTAACTTGGTTTACTCCAAGTGAAGACCGGATGGATACAGGTTTGTATAGCCGTTCGTATCTAGAAAATCAGATGGCGGTAGCTTTAGGCGGTCGGATTGCTGAAGAATTAATCTTTGGTGAGGAAGAAGTAACAACTGGTGCTTCTAACGACTTGCAACAAGTAGCGCGTGTTGCTCGGCAAATGGTGACTCGCTTTGGCATGAGCGATCGCTTAGGGCAAGTGGCTTTGGGTCGTCAGCAAGGTAATATGTTCTTGGGTAGAGATATTGTTGCCGAACGCGATTTCTCTGAAGAAACTGCTGCAGCAATTGATGAAGAAGTTCGTCAGCTTGTAGAAGTAGCTTACCGTCGCGCTAAGGAAGTGCTAGTAAGTAACCGTCATATTCTCGATCTGTTAGCTAATATGCTAGTTGAAAAAGAGACTGTCGATGCTGACGAGTTGCAGGATTTGTTAGCAAGTAATGATGTGAAGACAGCAGCGTTAGCTTAAAAGGCGATCTCTAAATACTTAAAAGCGGGGTAGCTATTGAACTAGACTACCCCGCTTTTTTTATTTGAGTCTGGTGTTTTATCGTGATGGTTTAACCGAACAGCGGTCAACCCACTCTTGGTAAGTTTGTTGACGTTCGTTATCATCAACGATGATTTCTAGGCGGATTTTCTTGCATCCTTGACGGCGTTCTAGAGCGATCGCATTTAGCAGTAGACTTGCGATCTTAGCGGAACTAAATTCGCCTTCTACAACTATCTCATTACCTCTACTAACAATTTTCTGAGTTTGAGCGGTTGCTGTGTTGCTTGTAACTAATTCAACTCCAGGGATTTCAGTTTGTCCTAGATCGATTGATGCTAGTTGTTTGGTTTCTGCGCCAACTTGTTCGACAATTAGTTTTTCGCGTCGGATAGGAACTTCTACAATTTCCGTTTCGATTTCTTTGCGGACGACTACTTCGCCTACTTTTTCTTTGTTGCGGTCAACTATTAGCCTTTCTTCTAGTAGTGGAATGCTTGCAGCAGCAGCGGCTATTGCTCCTACACCTAGATCTAATTCCATTGCATTTATGCCTCCTGTTGTTTCGGGAGTTTGGTTTAAGTCTATGTCACCTGCTTCTGGTATTTCCTCTACAGTTTGGCTCAGGTTTTCGTTGTCAATTTCTGCTAATACTTCTGGAGCATCAAATGATTCTAGTTGATTTTCTTCTACTTGGGCGATCGTCTCTAGAGTTTGAGTTGAGTCTATGTCATCGACTATTGCCATTATTTCAGGAGTTTCAAACAAGTTATTTTCGCTTGTTTCTCCTACCATTTCAGGAGATTGGTTGAGAGCCATATCCTCTCCCATTGCCATCATTTCTGGAGCATCAAATAAGTTAGCTTCGTTGATTTCTCCACTTAGCTCAGGAGTGTTAAATAGTTCTGTATTCTCATCTCCCATTGCCATCATTTCTGGAATTTCGGGAGTATTGAACATATCTGTCTCATCTCCCATTGCCATCATTTCGGGAGATTGGTTGAGAGCCATATCCTCTCCCATTGCCATCATTTCGGGAGCTTCAAATAAGTTAGCTTCGTTGATTT
>NZ_JYON01000015.1 GCF_000952155.1 Aliterella atlantica CENA595
CGCAAAGCTTTCGCGGTTTGTCCTGAACAATTGGATGCGGCAGCGATGGGATGAATTTGATAACTTTCGTGATTGTGTTGATGCCGCCTTCAAAGACTGTCCTAATGTTCTTGCGTAGAGCTATATCATTGCTGGCTTTAGAGAAGCTTACCCAGGTAAAAAACTAGGCATAGTTTGGATTGACGCACATCCGGACATTAATACTCCATTTACTTCCCGATCGGGAAATATGCACGGGATGCCGCTTGCAATTGTAACAGGCATTGACAATAGGCAAAACCAAACTAGGAATCCAAGCCAACGCGAATGTCAATATTGGGAGAAATTTAAAAAACTTGGAGACAATGTGGATGCTAGCGACGTAGTAATTGTGGGAGTAAGAGATATAGATCCAGCAGAGCGAAATATCATTCAAGAGTTAGGCATTAAATGTATAACTCCAGAAAATATAAAGCAACATGGAATAGAATTCAATGCAAATGAAATTACCAATCGCTTGAAACAGTGCGATCTAATTTTTGTAAGCTTCGATGTCGACAGCCTCGATCCTTCAATTTCAAAAGGCACTGGTACCCCTGCTCAAAATGGATTATCACTAGAAGAAGCAACATTTTTGTTGAGAAAGCTGTGGCAACTCCCCAATCTCTGCGGACTTGAGATAACAGAAATAAATCCTTTAGTTGACTCTAAAAATAGCATGGCTGAAATAGTTATTAATATGCTCAAATATATGCTAAGTTGACAAAAAATCAACTAGCGATAACTGGGAATATTTTTTTGAACAACCAATATTCTTGGGTTGGGGACGTTTTACTTCTCCCCATGTAGCGCCCTACTGCGCTTCTAAGTGGGCAATTGAAGGGCTAACTCGTTCTCTCGCCCAAGAATTACCGACTGGGATGGCTGCTATTCCGCTCAATCCTGGAATCATAAAAACCTTACGGGAGCTTAGAAACCCAGTGGTTTTTAACCCTGGGAGGAAAAGCGAGCGGCAGACTAAAGTCTGCTGTGTCGCAGGATTGATTTAAGCAGTCTTTCGCTGTACACTATTAACTATAGCGAAAAATTGTTTATGTACCTAACGCAAAAGAATCAAATTAGAGAACTCAGTAAGTCTGAATTTGCTAGTTTGCGTGAGTTGTGTCGATTGAGTAAGAACCTCTACAATGTGGGGTTGTACACTGTGCGGCAATACTTTTTTCAGGAACATAAACACTTGCGTTATGAGTCTGCTTACCATCTGTGCAAGACAAATGAGAATTACAAAGGTCTCAACACAGATATTGCACAGCAAACATTGAAGGTAGTGGACAGAACTTTTAAAAGCTTCTACGGATTGATAAGTGCAGTTAAAAATGGAAGTTATCACCAAAAAGTGAAGCTGCCTAATTATCTGCCAAAAGAAGGACATTTCTTGCTGATAATTCCGAGGATTGTGATTAAGGAGGGAAAATTCAGGGTGCCAATGTCCAATGCTTTTAGAAAGCAATTTGGAGAAGTTTGGATTCCATTTCCAAAAAGACTTAACATCAATCAAATCAAGGAAGTTAGAATTCACCCAAAATATAATGCTAGATATTTTGAGGTTGAATTTATCAGTGCAGTAGAACCGGAACCGATAGAAGCTAAAAGCGATAGTGCTATTAGTATTGATTTGGGAGTTAATAATCTCGCAGCTTGTGTTGATACCAATGGGGCATCCTTTCTTGTGGATGGTAAACCAATCAAATCTATTAACCAGTGGTTCAACAAGCGCAATGCCAAACTGCAATCCCTTAAGGACAAGCAAGGAATTAAAGGCATCACTAACCAACAAGTGAAGCTCACGGCAAAACGCAATAACCAAGTCAGAGATTATCTGAACAAGACGGCACGGTTTATAGTAAATCACTGCAAGGGCAACCAGATTGCACAGATGGTTGTTGGCTACAATCCTGGAATTAAACAGGAAATCAACATCGGTAAGTGCAATAACCAAAACTTTGTCCAAATCCCGTTTCACTCGTTGCGCTCTAAATTGAAGGCAATGTGTGCAAGATACGGGTTGAAATATATTGAACAGGAAGAGAGTTACACCAGCATTGCAAGTGCGATTGATGGTGACGAAATACCTGTTTACAACGCCGACAATCCCAAGGAATATCAGTTTTCTGGGTTACGAATTAAACGCGGATTGTACAAAACAAAAGATGGACATTTGGTTAATAGTGATTTGAATGGTTCACTGAATATCGGTAGAAAAAGTAAGCACAATGGGTTTACCGGAGTGTCTAGAGGGTCTTTGACTGCCCCAAGAAGGATTAATCTTCTTAAATTAGAAAGGAAAACGCGGCGCAACACGGCTTTAGCCTGCCAGGTAGCATCCTTTTAGCATCCCCTAAACTTCAGTCAGGGGAGGGTCAATCATACTGATATGTTGGATATATGCTTTGGTGAAGAAGCTGCTAGTTACACATCAATTCAAAGTTGGGTAAAAAAAGCTGTTCCCTTTTTGCTGCAACTTCGCCCCCGAGATAACGGTATGCCGCCAACAGTTCCTATGTGAGATGCAAATAATGTCCGAACAACTGCCTCCTGCTGTCAAATGCTTTCAAGTCGATAAGTTATCGGTGCGCCTTTATCACCAAGAAACTGAACTAACTTCTGATGTCGCAGCGATCGCCCACAACTATTTGCAAAATATTCTGGCGCACCAAAGTCAGGCTAGGGTAATTCTCGCTACGGGCAACTCGCAAATTAAGTTTTTGGATGCTTTAATTGCCTTAGGCGATCTAGATTGGGCGCGGATTGTCTTTTTTCACCTTGATGAGTATTTAGGCATTGATGCTAATCATAGCGCTAGTTTCCGGCGTTACTTACAGCAGCGAGTAGAAAAGCGAGTCAATCCAGCCGCTTTTCACTATTTAGAAGGCGATGCTATGCAACCACTAGCAGAATGCGATCGCTACACGCAACTTTTGCAAGCTCAACCAATCGATCTATGTTGTTTGGGTATCGGAGAAAACGGACATTTGGCGTTTAACGAGCCTTCAGTAGCAGATTTTAACGATGCTCGGCAGGTAAAGTTGGTTAAATTGGAATTAGCCACGCGCCAACAGCAAGTAGGTGAAGGGCATTTTCCTAACGTTGAAGCTGTGCCGCAATACGCTTATACTTTGACAATTCCACCCATTTGTGCAGCGAAAAAGATAATTTGTCTTGCTACCCATAAGCATAAAGCAGCAATTGTCAAAAAAATGTTGCGATCGCCTATTAATTGCGATCTTCCTGCTTCTGTATTGCGATCGCAAGCTCAAGCAACTTTGTTTCTCGATGCGGATTCAGCTAGCGAATTAGATGATTTTTAGCACCGCTCTAATATGCTGGCATTTCTCAACTGAATCTATGCAATACGAAGAAGCTGTCAAATTTCTCCAGCAATCCGATCCAATTTTAGGGCAAGTAATAGACCAAATTGGTCGCTGTAGGCTAGATGAAGTTATCCAGCAAGGCGACTTATTTGCTGCCCTATCAAGAGCAATTATCCACCAACAAATTTCTACTAAAGCTGCTGGGGCTATTTATCGTCGGTTTTTACTACTTTACCCTCATCAGCCTTCGCCAACTGCCCTAGATATCCTCGATACTCCTGATGAATTGTTGTTAAAAGCAGGTTTATCGCGTCCCAAAGTCACTTATCTCAAAGATTTAGCTCAAAAGGTAATAGATGGATTGCCAACTTTGCTTGAATTAGAAACAATGGATGACGAAGCGATCGTGCAAACTCTAACTCAAGTTAAAGGAATAGGACGTTGGACGGTACAGATGTTACTAATTTTTCGTCTCCAGCGCCAAGATGTTTTGCCCGTTGACGACTTGGGCGTACGCGCAGCAATTAGGAAAATATACAGTTTGCCAGAGCTTCCCAATCGGCAGACAATTGTAAACTTAGGGCAAAACTGGCAACCCTATCGCAGCATTGCTTCATGGTACTTGTGGCGAAGTCTAGAGCTAAAATGATGTAGATTTATTTACATCTCTCTACTTAAGCTAGTCTACATTTAAAAGCAATAACTTTTTAGACAAATTAGCAGGATTGATAGCAAATTCTGGATTTAACTTTTGTATTAATAAATAAACATCATTGTAATCATCGTTTTCTGCAAAAAACCTAGTAACTTCATTTCTATTCCAACCTTGATTATAAAATACAAAATTATTATTTTCATTCCGAACATTGAGTAGTCCTATAGATTTTTTACTATCTAGTTTTAGAAATTTATCATCTTTATAATATTTAAGTTGAGTGTCTGTTAATACTGATGTATTTATAGGAGCAACCTCCACTTTTTCATCTAAAAGCTGCATTTCTACTACCAAAGGAATTGAATCATAAACTACAAAAATTCTCCGATCTTTTGGCGGCAATTGCTGTAAAATATTCGCTAATTGTTTGGTAGTAACAATTTGATTGTTCCAATAAGGATAAGGAGGCGTATAAGAATTTGTATAACTAATCTTTACTACAAAAAATAAAATTAAGGAACAAAGTATTGCCAAAATTTTCTTATTAGAAAATAAGGCAATTAGTTTATTCAAATTTGCTTGGATAAATACTGCATTAGCAATTGCTAAAAGTGGAGCTATATAAATAATATGTCGAGCCGGATAAGGGTTGGGCAACCAAAAAACATAATTAACAATTATTGTCGGAAAAATGAATAATGAAGTTGCATAATTGCGCCTGAAATTTAAATAAATAAAAGACAATGCAGTGCCAAAAATTAACAATGGGTTACAGGCTTTAATAAAGCTTTTTGTGCCTATTATTAAATTATCAATTATTCGATCCGGACCGTGATAAAAAAGCAAATCCGTAACTATATCACTATTTTTAGTAGTAATTTCTGGAAGCTGCGACTTTGCCACTAAAAATATAACTATTGGCAAAAAACAATATAAAATAGATTGAGAAACAATTTTTGGTAGAGGGTATCGTTCGAGAATTAAGCAACCTGGAATAAGTAAAAACATTAATAATGCATCAAGCCTAAACATTAGACATAAAGCAAAAGCTGTAACAATAGAGATATCTAACAGTATTAATTTGCTCGATCTGGCTTCTACATAAGCTAATTTTGCTCTATACCCAATTAATGCTAAACCTACAAACATCAATAATATTGCTTGAAGCATTGGATGTCCATAGAGGCTTGTACTCCACCAAACAGGAATAAGTATTAGAAAAATATTTGCTAATATAGCTGTAGTTATTCCCCAGTATTTTCTTACAATAAAAAAAACTGGAATAACCATTAATACAGCACTCAACGAACTTATGTAGTTCATTATAGGAAGTATCAAGGCAAAATCATCCTTAAATATCGGTTTAAAAATATCTATTAATGCATAGTAAACAAAAGAAATATTTCGACCATAAAGTAACGGACTACCTAAAGGTTTTTCAGACTTAACTGAGTCGATTATTCCCATAACCATGCGGAAGCTGTCTCGTTCGCCTGCTATATTTTTGTAAGTAAAAGGTAGGTAACAAAAAGCAGCTAAAATTAGCAATAAACTTACAGTTAATAAAGATTTGTGTTTTATTCTCATAGGTGAATGTATAAAATCATATTTTTTAAAACAAGTTAATAGCCTAACTTCAATTAGTTAGTTTCCCTCCCATAATATAATAGTCGTAGCTAAGTTGTCGCCTCCAATAGTTTCATAGCATAGCGGCATACTAGCAATATATATGTCAATAGCAAGCTAACGAAGCAGGAACGATCGCTCTAATAACATAGTAGGATTAATAATTTAGTTACATCTCGAACCGTTTTGTTTATCTCTGTAGTTCGATGTTTTTTAAATTAAAGAGCGATCGCCAAAAACTACGACGATCTATAATTTTTTATGAATTATTTTACTCCCCTCGTCGGGCAATCTCAAGCTGTCGAACTACTAACTCAAGCAATAAGCCAAAATCGCCTCGCCCCTGCATACTTATTTGCAGGTATAGATGGCATAGGACGAGCTTTAGCTGCGCGATGTTTTATAGAGCAACTATTTTGCTCGAACTTACCCTCCGCGCAGCAAAGCCAAACTCAAAATCTCTTGCGTCAAGGCAACCACCCCGATGTATTGTGGGTAGAGCCTACATATCTTCATCAAGGACAGCGCCTTAGTAGTGCAGAAGCAGCAGAAAAAGGTCTAAAGCGCAAAGCCCCGCCCACAATACGTACAGAGCAAATTCGGGAAATCGCGCAGTTTCTCAGCCGCCGCAGCAGCGTCGCACCTCGCCTAGTAGTAGTTATAGAACAAGCCGAAACAATGGCAGAAGCAGCGGCAAATGCTTTATTAAAAACCTTAGAAGAACCAGGACAAGCAACAATAATTTTAATTGCCCCTAGCGTTGAATCATTATTGCCTACCTTAGTATCCCGCTGTCAAAAAATCCCCTTTTATCGCCTTAACCCAGTACAAATCGCTCAAGTGTTGCGCCAAACAGGTAACGAAGCAATTTTGCAGCAATATCCATCTTTAATAGATACCGCTCAAGGAAGCCCAGGGCAAGCGATCGCCTCAGCCCAGCAAATTGAAAAAATTCCCAGTGAATTACTCAGCAAAATATCTGATTTGCCCAAATCTTTACGTGCAGCCCTAGAAATTGCCCGTCAAGTCGATAAAGCTTTAGATACCGAGCAGCAACTTTGGTTATTAGACTATCTCCAGCATAATTATTGGCAACAATTTCTCGCTGGCAAAATTGCTGTATCCCCGCATTTGCAACTAGAATCAGCCCGCAAATCATTACTTAGCTACGCCCAACCGCGCTTAGTTTGGGAAGTGACGCTGATGGAGCTTTTGCCCACTAATTAACATCAAGCAAAAATAGATTTGTCAATTTTTGCCAAGGCAATAATCAATTGACTCCAATTTAAGCAAAAATTAAGATGATTTTGCCGCAGCGTCAACTTGCAAAAATAGGCATGAATGAAAAAGCAATAGATAACAACAGCAGTAGCGGAATACTCATTCTTATTTTGCCCATCGCAATTTTGATTGTTTTCCTATTTGCCACCTGGCGAATAATTTTGGCTTTACTTTTGTTTAGCGTAGGCTTGAACCTTTGGCAGCAATACCAATGGCAAAAATGGAGCCAACAGGTAGATCCGCTCTTTTACAATTTGATTCAGCACAACCAAGGCTCGATTACGCCTCTAGACTTGGCAATGAAAGCAAACTTTAGTGCAGCAACAGCCAAACGCTACCTAGAAAGCAAAGCCCACGAGTTCGGCGCACAATGCCGCAACTACGAAAGCCAAGATCCAATTTACTACTTTATGACCGCAAGTATTCTGGGCAGCATCCTAGATGACAGCGAACCTGTGCGATCGTTACCCCAAAGCCAACATACCGAGCAATTGGCACTTTCAGAAGAATCAATAGCTACTCCAAGCGCTCCTGACTCTGAAGCACCCGAAAACCTGGAAGCATCAGATGAAGCTGCCTCTGACTCATCTGCTTTGATTCAATCGGATCTTGCCAAAAGGCTCGATGTCCACTCCAGCACAATTTACAAACGTAGAGACGATGCTGATTTTTCCGAATGGACTAAAACCCGCGATCCTGAAGGCATTGCTTGGGCATACGATCCAGAGACGCGGTTATTTTCGCCGCTAGTATTGGAGGCGCGTTAAAACAGTGACCAGTTTGTCAGTGACCAGTTACCAGGTTTAAGACGTTTGCTTGGCGTAAATACTGGTCGCTGTTAGATAGCAAGATTATCAGGTCTAAAAATAGCGAATCAATATCTCTTGGTTCGCTATTGCCGATCTATATAGATCGGCTACACTATAAATCGCTATTGTCCCAACTTTGGGCAATTGTTACGCTCGGTTGGACTAGCTGACTTTGGGGTGCAGGTAACATCTCGCCGCGAAAGTCGAGAAACTGGACGATAACTAAATAAGCGATGCCCAAAAATAGCGCGATCGCACCAGTAACTACAGCAACAATTTTTGAACGTTCCATTTAATTTTTTGTCAATGTTTAACTATATATTAGATATTTTCCGCAGAACTTGGTGAAGCCAGATGCAGCCAGATGAACCTAATATGCAATCGCGCCCGTTAGTAGTGCAGACGTTTGAGCTAGGCAAAACTTATCTTACTGGCTTTTGGCTCAATCAAAAAATTACTTCTTTAAAAAACTGCTCTCTTAGCGTCTATCAGGGCGAAACTTTTGGGCTTTTAGGACCAAATGGCGCAGGTAAAACTACCTTACTCAAGCTGCTATTAGGCATTATTCGCCCTACATCTGGACGCGGGTTGCTATTAAATGAACCATTAGGCGATCGCTCTGTCAAGCAGCGCATAGGGTACTTACCAGAAAATGCTTATTTCTACGACTATTTAACAGGCTGGGAATGCTTGCAAATGACAGCAGGGTTGTTTCAAATTCCTAGCGTAGTGCAACGCCATCGGATTCCTCAACTATTGGAATTAGTCGGATTGCCCCAAAGCGCCGCGAGAAAAAAGCAAATGCGTCAGTATTCTAAAGGGATGCTACAGCGCATAGGGATGGCGCAAGCATTAATTAACGATCCTGAATTGGTATTTTTAGACGAACCAATGTCAGGACTCGATCCGATTGGGCGCTATCAAATGCGAAATATTATTCTTTCGCTCAAACAACAAGGTAAGACGATTTTCTTCAATAGCCATATTTTGTCTGAAGTCGAGCAAATATGCGATCGCGTGGCTATTTTGGCGCAAGGACAATTGATCTGCGCTGGTTCTCTTGACGAACTACTCGGTACAGCTAACGCCTACCACATCAAAGGTAAGGGCGGTAACTTAGAGTTACTCAATAAATGGATATCATCGCTAACTTGCGAACGCGATCGCACTTGGTATGGTGAAATTCTCCCTCACCAGCTTGATGATTTTCTCGCTCATCGTCAACAGATTGACACGCAAATCTTATCTCTAAACTTGTCTCGCCCGTCTCTAGAAGAGTTCTTTTTGCACCAACTCCAAGCTAACGGGATTAACTTAAACGCGTCAGGTAGCGATCGCTCATAAATATGCCGAATTATAGCTATCGTCTTGATACTTATTAATGCAATTTTTTGATGAATCTTTGAGAGCTAATTTGCCAAAGGTTTTTAGTTCCTTAACTTTTAACCGTATATATACTGATGGCAATCTAGTTTATGCATCTTTTACTGTTACCTTGTGCCAAGGTATTAGAGCGATCGCTAAAACGCCTAATCCTTGCATCTGCAATTATTATTTTTCCTCATACATCGCCATCTTTATAACTTGCAGTTATGGCAAGCGATCGCTCTTTTCAATTTTCATCGCCAGTAAGTCTGTCACTTTCGATCTACGTAAAATACTTAAGTTTAAGTATAAGACTTATTTGTTAACTCGATCTAGATACCTTAGTTGTACAAATCTACTGGGCATTAACTCTCTTGCGGCTTCTTTTTCCAGACAAGCCCTCAATACATGACTAAGTAATAATCAGTACATATCTACGTACGTACATATAGCTAGGATTGTTTCCTGATAGTTCATGCCTAAATATTTCTAAAGCCAGTTGAGCTAATTTTAAGTAATTGTCCTTATTTTTCTACTTATATTATCAAGAAATAAATCAAGTTTTTATGCCGTAATTTCCCCTATACCGTCTATGCATCAGCCAAGTTATCAGTAAAATCTCGGTTACGCGGACAACGTAGGTAGCGTTAATTTTAAGAGGAACTCACTTGAGTGCGACTATTGACCGGGCAAGTCCTTGTCAATGCCAATTATATGAATTTTGAGTTGTACTTGTACCTATTAAATGTATTTTATGCATCCTGCTGTAGGAGTTTCCGCAATGGTCGATCCTATTGAAGCCCAAACACAATCTACGACCTCTACCAAATCAAACGTATCGGCTGCCAAAGCCTTACACGAGATTGCCAAAAAAAAGCTTTCTGGGCAACTGACAATTCGCGATCCCAACGTAGATTCTATATATTGGCGCATTTATGTAGGCAATGGACAAGTTCTTTATGCGGGCAGTATTGGCGGGCAGCAGGAACGTTTTAGATATTTACTACAGCAAAATTGCCCTCAGCTAGAATTTTCGCAGTTAGAAAAGCCGCAATCAGACTACCAGTACCTTTGTCAATGTTGGCAATCGGGAAGACTATCCTTGCAACAAGTTAGACAATTACTTTTTTTGCTATCTCAAGAAGCTATTTTACATACACTCACCTTGCCTGAAGTCCAGCTTGGCTTTGATAAAAAAATTGGTTTAGATCCCTTATTACTCTCAGCTTCGCTGCAACAAACTGTTGCTCCCTTGCAAAACTCAATCAATCAATGGAAGCAACTGCAAGTAGATATTCCATCTCCTTTTCACCGCCCTTTTATTAAAGAATTAGAAAAATTCGCTCAAGCTGTATATCAAAGAAAGACTGGTAAGCCGCAACAAATTGACTTTTTAACTCAAACGCTCAGTCAAAACTACTGTTTGTATGAAGTAGCTACCAAGTTAAAAATGGATATTTTGAAACTAGCTATTTTCCTACAACCATTGATTCGTGCTGACATCATCGGCATGAATCCTTACCGCAGTTCTCAAAACGATAACAGACCGATTGTTGCTTGTATTGATGATAGTAAAACCGTACAGCGCAACGTCAAGCTGATTCTAGAGTCTTCTGGCTATCGAGTCATAGAAATAATGGAACCAGCAAGAGCATTAACAACGCTAGTCAGAGATAAGCCTAGCTTAGTGCTAATGGATATTTCTATGCCAGAAATAGACGGCTACGAACTTTGCCGGATGTTGCGCTTATCTAGCGCCCTAAAAGAAGTTCCGATTGTAATGTTGACCGGAAGAGATGGATTAGTAGACAGAATTCGCGCTCGCATGGTAGGGGCAACAAGCTATGTCACAAAACCATTTCAGCCTCAACAACTGCTTAGTGTCGTGAATGAATTAGTCAATTCTTCTCAAATAGAGGCAAGTTAATGAAAACTGTATTAGTTGTCGAAGATTCCCGCGCCGAACAACGTTTAATTGTATCTTTATTGCAACAGTCAGGCTTAAAAGTTGCCCTGGCAGAATCAGCGGAACTCGCTTTAACTTGGTTAGCCGAAAACCAACAGCCCGATGTCATAGTTTTAGACATTATTATGCCTGGACTAAGTGGCTTAGACTTATGTCGGCAAATTAGAGCCAATGCTCAACTCAAAAACGTACCGATCGTTTTTTGTTCTTCCAAAGACCAAGAATTCGATCAATTTTGGGCATTGCGCCAAGGCGGAAATGACTATATTACAAAACCTTTTGTCCCTAACAATTTAGTGCAAACTGTCTGCAAACATCTCAATTAATTCGTGCCTTTAGGTTTCAAGTTTCATGCTGAACGACTATTTTTTTGTGCAACTGCGCCAATCGCTCAAAGTTGCCTTGCCATTGGACAGTACCAGAGAAGTAATTTCCCTAACTTATGGAGAAATTTGCCCGGTTCCAGGAGTTTCTCCAGCTTTACTGGGAGTAGCAAATCAGCGCGGCAAACTTTTATGGGTTTTGGAGCTTGGCGATTTACTTAAAATTCCACCATCGGAAAAAACTATCAGACCTCAAGATAATCTAACTTTATTAGTATTAAACGATTCTCACAATTTAAGCGAAAACCAAAACCGTCAGCTTGGTTGTGTAGTATCAACATTAAAAGGAGTTATTGGTTTAGATTCAGCAGAATTTCGATCTACGAATTCTCATATTTTCCCTACTTTAAAAGCATTTTCCTCAGCGATCGCACTTATCGAACAAGAAGCGATTTCTGTAATCGATACTCAAGCAATTTTAAATAATATTCACTCTGAAATTTTTTCTAACTTGGTAAATAGTTTATGACAACTACAAATAATAATTCTTATGGCACAACTTCCCAGGATATAGAGTCGCTTATTGCCTCGCTACAAGCTGAAGTCGAACTTGATTCAACAGATTTAGTCAGTAAAATTAGTTTAGCTACTGCTCTAGAGCAATCAGGCAGAATTAGCGCAGCAAAAGCTGTATACCAAGAAGTAGTTGATGCCGACCCCGCAGGCTCGATGGGAGCTATTGCCCTCAAAGCTTTAGAAGCTTTAGATTTACCGGAGAGTAGCATTTTACCCGCGCCCAGCATAGAGCCACAAGCTTCGCCCCAAGCGCAACCGATTCAACCTCAAAAAAAGCAATTTGCTCCTACCAAGTCACTGCGTCAAACTTGGGACAACTTAAGCCTCCGCACCAAACTAGCAATCTTTCTAGTCGCTAGCGGAGCGCTACCTGTAATTGCTGTAACCCAGGGACTTGTCACCCTCAACCACAACCGCGCTCTGCAAGACCTTAAAGCCTCTCTGCAAAAAGATGGCTCATCTTTCAGGGACGAGTACGTTTTGTGGACGCAAGTAGAAAGCGAAACAAAGGCAGAAAACTTAGCCGCTTTAGTAGAAGCAACTAAGCTGGATTTGAGCAATCCCAGCCAGGTAGCAAGTTCTAGCACTTTTATCCAAAATTCCCTCAAGATTCAAAATGGCGAGAATCCTGAATCTAACAAAAGCTTTCAAATCTTCACCGACAACCAAGGTAGGGTAGTTGGACAAGAAGTGCAAATTATTGATGGCGATTTTACAAACAACTTACTACCAACAAAAAACGCCAGCACTCAAAAATATCGCGTAGTCCAGTCTTTGCCCATAGGAACGAATTTAAAAAATATTCCCATCGTACAAGCTGTCTTAAAAACAGGACAGCCATTATCGGGAATGGAGTTGCTCAAACAAGCATCGCTGCAAAGTCTAGGACTGGAAAAACAAGCAGATATTGGACTAAGGGCGCAGCCTACTAATAACTTACCTGAAGCTAAAACACCATTTCCCGCCGGAACTTACGACATCGAAGAAGGAAAAATCGGCTTAGTAAGTATGGCTGTGCGTCCAGTCAAAATCGGCAACAAAGTAGTAGGAACAGTCATAGTTGGCGCATTGCAAAACCGCAACTACGATTTAGTCGATAAATTTAGCCAAAATTACGCCATAGATACAGCGACAGTATTTGCCCGTGACTGGCGAGTAGCGACAAACGTACCGTATAGCGATCGCACAACTAGAGCAGTAGGCACGCGGGTAGCAAGAGAAGTAGCCGATAAAGTGCTTAACCAGGGTGAAGATTTTAACGGCAAAACAAATATTATCGGGCAGGAATACCTCACATTCTACAGCCCCATATACGACCATCAAAAGCAACTCAACCCCCAAGCTAAACCTGTAGGCATGGCTTATGTGGGCGAGTCTCTAGATGCGATCGAAGGCAATCTCCGCAGCCAACAATTACTTGCATACGGCATAGGACTAGGCAGCTTGGTGTTACTTGCTCTAGTCGCTACTTGGCTCGCTAGTTATTTTGTCCGTCCTTTGAGGCAGTTATCGAGTTTTGCTCAACAAGTAGCCCAAGGAGAACAAGGAGTCAGACTAGAAAATACCGATCGCCAAGATGAAATTGGCGTGTTGGCAAAAGAACTCAATCAAATGGCGGTAAGCATTGAGGCAAACCTTAATAAAGTGCGAGAGCAGCAAGAGCAAAGCCGACAAGAGGCAGAAAAACAGCGCAAAGAAAAAGAAAACTTGCAGCAAGGTGTAATTGGACTGTTGCTAGAAATTGAAGGCGCACAACGAGGCGATTTAACCGTTCAAGCCAAAGTAAATGAGGACGCGATGGGTTCGATTGCCGATGCTTTCAATGCTACAATTCGCAGTCTGCGGGAAATTGTTACCCAAGTAAAAGTAGCCAGCAGCCAAGTACAAGCATCAACATTTAGTAGCGAAGCAACTGTAGGCAAACTATCCGAGGAAGCAACAACTCAGGCACAAGCTGTCAATCAAGCTCTTAGCTCTGTAGAAGAAATCGGACTATCAATTCAATTGGTAGCCGATTCTGCTCAAAAAGCAGCAGCGATCGCCCGCGAAGCTGTATTAGCAGCTAAAGATGGCGGCGAGACTATGGATAAAACTGTAGGCAGCATTCAAAATATCCGCGCTAGCGTAGCAGAAACATCTAAAAAAGTGAAGCGCTTGGCAGAATCATCGCAAGAAATCTCCAAAATCGTCAGTATTATTTCCGGGATTTCCGAAAAAACCAACTTGCTAGCTTTTAACGCCTCAATAGAAGCCGCCCGCGCGGGTGAAAACGGTCAAGGCTTCCGCGTAGTAGCGGATGAAGTCCGCCGCCTAGCAGAACGAGTCACCGACTCAACCAAAGAAATCGAGCAACTTGTTAGCACCATTCAAGTAGAAACAGCGGAAGTGTTGCAAACAATGGAAGCTAGCACAACCCAGGTAGTTACAGGTACTCAATTAGTCGGTAAAACCAAGCAGACTTTACAAGGACTTGCCACTATCAGCAACAAAATTGACGAACTATTGCAATCAATCTCTGCAAGTACCGTTTCTCAGACGCAAGCCTCGCAGATGGTAAACAAAACCATGCAAGAAGTAGCAGCGATCGCTCAAAATACGTCTAACGAGTCAGAAGTTGTATCTGTTTCCTTGAAGCAATTAGTTGGCGTTGCTGAAGAATTACAAAACTCAGTATCTCGTTTCCAGGTAGCAAAATAAATGGTACTAGATGCAGTTAGTTTAGATGCCATTTTGCAAGAAGCCCGTTCTTGCTTTCTGTACGAAGATGCGCCCGACTACTTGACGATGTTAGAGCAGGGAATGCAGCGCATAGTTACTTTTGCTGCCAATCCCTCTGCAACTAACCCAAGCGATCTCAAGCACGAATATACAGTTTTAATGCGAGCAGCGCACTCAATTAAAGGTGGAGCGGGTATAGCTCAACTCCCATCTTTAAATAAACTCGCGCATAAATTAGAAGATTTGCTGCAAGCTTTAGATGCAGGTAGGGTAGAAGCGCAAACAGAAACGGCTTACGAGTTGCTGTTTTTGGGTATAGAGCAAATCAAAGATTTAGTTGCAGAAGCGACCAATAACCCTAATAGTCAGGTAGTTACAGACGCAGAAGTAGCTAATTCTTTACCTCTAGTTCTTGCCCTTGAGGGATTTTTGCAAGAAATAGCACCTCAAGTAGAAACTGAGATTAATGACGAGGCGATCGCTATTAACCCAATCATCCTCAAAACTATACTTGAGGTGGACTTAGAAGAATGCCTGCAAAGAGTCGAGCAATTGTTGCAGCCACCCGTACAAAAGCAAGTGCTGCTACAAGGACTAGCAAGCTTTGTCGAAGAATGTACTTTGTTAGGGCAGACATTGAGCCTCGATTGGCTGTTAGATGCAGCAGAAGCGCTCAAGCCAAAGTTGGGTCAAAATGACTTAGCCAGCATCGCTACTGAAACGATCGCCCAAATGCGCCAATTGCGATCGCAAACTCTCAACCCCCCATCTCCAACCCCTGTCGTAGAAACAACGCCTGTTGAACCTCAAACCCCGGCTACGCCTACTTTAAACTTGCGGATTCCTGTCAGCAGATTAGACAGGATGAACAATACACTAGGCGAATTACTGATCGGTCACGAGCGCTTGTCTCTATATCATTCCCAACTCCACCAAGCTAATGTCACTCTCAACAAAGAAGCCCAAAAGCTTAACCCCATCAACGAACAAGTCAGGATTTTTTACGATCAATTAGCAACTCCATTAGCTGCTGGAAGTGCAATTGCTGAATTAGAAACTACTGGTAGCGAATTTGACTCGTTGCAATTTGACCAATACACGGGCTTTCACTCGACTTTACAAGACTTACAAGAAGTTATGGTGCGCGTGCAAGAAACTAAATCAGATATTGAACTCGTTACCCGCGATGTTCAAGCAGCATTAGACCAATTGCGCCAGCAACTAGATGGTTTGCGCGGTGACTTAACTCAATCTCGCCTAGTGCCGTTTAAATTTCTGGCGCAAAGGTTTACTGCACCCTTACAAAATCTCAGTCAGCGCTATAAAAAGCCTGTAGAACTGGTAATTGTTGGTAAAGAAACCCTCATTGACCAAGTAATTCTCGAACAATTGCAAACACCCTTAACTCATTTGCTGCGTAATGCTTTCGATCACGGGATTGAAATGCCCCCAGAACGCGCCCAAGCAAAGAAGTCTAAAACTGCCACAATTAACCTCACAGCTAGCGTTCAGGGCAATCAGGTCGTAATTGCGATCGCTGATGACGGTCGCGGTATCGATCTCAAAAAGGTGCAAGCTAAAGCCGTAAAGATGGGCTTATGCGACTCTAATGTTACCCTTAGCAGCGCAGAAATTCTCGACTTTCTATTTATGCCAGGGTTTTCAACCGCAGAGACAGTAACAGACCTTTCTGGTAGAGGCGTGGGGTTAGATGTCGTTCGCCTGCAAATAGAGCGATTGCGAGGCAAAGTCCAGGTAGAAACCATGTTGCAACAAGGGACAAAGTTTAAAATTACTATTCCTTTGACTTTAAGTATTTTACCGTTGCTACTTTGTCGCTGTCAGCAGAGAACTTTGGCGATTCCCTCGGTAAATATTTTAGAAATTATTGCCTTATCGGAGTATTGCGATTATGCCTCAAGACCAGAAACTATTATTTGGCAAAACAAGCCAGCACCCTTATTTTGTCTAACTCAGTTACTTCCTTATACTCGTGCTGATAGCGTCCCTGCTGCTAGCCAATTTAACCAGCATTTAGGTATTGTCCTAGATGTAGGCGGTGAGCCTGCAATTGTTGCTGTCAACTCTTTGCTCGGAGAAAGAGAACTGGTACTTAAGCCCTTTGATAGCACAATTAACGTTCCTGCTTATATCGCTGGTTGTACTGTGTTAGGAACGGGTGAAGTAGTTGCTGTATTGTCGCCCAATTACTTAGGCGAACTGACCAATCGCAAACAACTACCAACATTTAGTCACTCTTTACCTGAAACCAAGCAGGAAACCGCCACAATTTTAATTGTTGACGATTCTGTTGCTGTACGGCGGTTGTTAGACCGAGTTCTCAATCAATCGGGCTATCAGGTCGTACAATGTCGAGATGGTAAAGAAGCTTTAGAGACTTTGAACCGTTCGGGAGACTCCTACAATTTAGTAATTTCTGATATCGAAATGCCGAGGATGGACGGATTTACCTTATTAAGAGAAATCCGCTCTCACAATCGCTGGCATAATTTACCTGTCGCGATGCTGACATCGCGGGAAAACGACCAGCACCGTCAAAAAGCTAGCCAATTAGGCGCAACCGATTACTTTACCAAGCCTTTCCAACCTGCGGACTTGCTTAAAGCGATCGCAGCGCTGCTATAAACAAGGGGAAGGCAGAAATAAGTGCTTATTTCTGCCTTCCCCTCTAGTTTGGAGATTATTAGTTGCTAAACAATCTGAAAATACTAAAGATATTCAGGATAGGATTGCCAACTGCGCCGATAGTATCGCCGATTTTTGCCAACGAAGAGCGGTTGACCACTACTACATCGTTATTGCGCAAGATTGGGTTAGTTTCCTCGTTGATACCTTGAGACAAATTGACTCTTACTTGACGCTTGGTAATCGAGCCGTTGGGATTGAGGCGAATTAGGTCTATGGTACTTCTCCTAGCTCTAGAATCGTTAAACCCTCCCGCTGCTAATATCGCCTGATTTAATGAAGTATTAGCTGGAAGTTGCAGCGTTTCGCCGCCACTACCGCCTGTAGGACGTTTTAATTCGCCGATGACGCTCACTCGAATCGTTGCTGGCGAGAAGTTAGCAGTAGCTACTGTAGTTGCTTCAGCCGCATTTTGTTCGGGAGCAGTAGCAACAACCACAGTATCTCCATCTTGAACTAACGTATCTTGATTGGTATCGCCTGTAAGTAGTTGCCAAAAATTGAGAGTGAGATTTTGTTCTGTCCCTGACTTTGTTTGTCTGCGTAATTGCACGTTGCGGACATCGGCTAAAGATGTTACCCCACCTGCTAGCTGAATTGCTCTAGAGACTGTCGGTAAGCCTGCGCCTGCACTACCACCACCTTGTTCGGTCGCAATACCTGTAGCAGAACCGCCCACGACAACATACGTTCCAGGGCGGGTAACTTCGCCGACAATTGTTACTGTTCGCGGTCTATTTGTCGCTGGCGCAAAGCTAGCTGTAGCAAATTGGCGAATTTCGGCTAAGTTGACTTCTGTAGCTGGGGGAATATAAATTGTGTCTCCATCGCGCAAGGTAATATCTTGAGGTAAATTACCTGTTTGCACTAATTGCGTTAAGTCAAGATTGGTTACTACTTCAGGTCCTAGTCCATTCCTTCTTCGCAGTTGCACTTGGCGCAAGTCTGCTGCTAAAGTCGTACCTTCTGCTAGGGTAAGAGCGCCAACAATAGTCGGATACTGTACTCCAGGATTATCCCCCGCACCACCTTGCAAGCCTACAGTGTAAGAACCAGGACGGTTTACTTCTCCAGCGACGACAACGTTAATCGGACGCGGCGATATCAAACTTACAGTTACTAAAGGTCGGCGCAGGTAACGAGAATATCTAGCAGCGATTTCTTCGGCTGCTTGCTCTTGTGTCAGTCCTAAAACACTTACACCACCAATTAACGGCAAATATAATGCTCCTCCTGGGGGAATTTGGTAAGCGCCGCTGTATTCTGGAACTTCAAACACGTTGATTTGAATGCGATCGCCTCCGCCCAAGGTATAGTCTAATGGTGGTTGTACAGGCTGTCCTGCAGGTGGTTGGACGACGTTTGGCTTTGGATTACTTGCAGGCGGAGTTGGATTGAGCGGCGCTTGAGCCTTGCTAGGTAATGGACAAGCAACGGCGATCGTCGCCAAGATAGTAAATAGTGCAACTACTGGCTGACTGACTGCAAAAGGCAAACCTTTAGATCCCATGTTGGCGATGTAGTAAATTCTCTAAGTTTTTAGTCTTAACTATTTTATGTTTTGTTTCCCACAATTGGGAATTTAAGTATTTGAGTGCTACTTATTACTCCTAATAACTCCTATTGCTAGCTTAAGTTGTTAGCATTGTCTAGTAATACCATTAATTGCTGAAAATATAAATGTACCCAATATTACTTGGTTATTTAGACAATTAACGCTCGACTACTGTGGTTAGTTCGAGAATAAAAATACTAGCAAAAGAGCAGGCGTACATAATGGAACGAAGAAGGTAATTTAAAATTCAGCGGTTATTTATGAAGTTTAGGTTAAGTAAGTTATTATCTGCGAAAAGTGGCAAGAACCAAAAAAAAAGCGATTTTGTCACTTTACGTCGATTGGGCTGGAGTTTGGGTGTGGCGTTAGGTTGGCAAGTAATAGCAACACCCATAACGATCGCTGCAGAAAAAGTTACTCTGCGTTTAGGACCATTTGAACAAGCGATCGCTGTATCTGAATTAGAACAATTTGCCAAAACAGGCGACCTGCCACCTACTTTACAAGCTTATAGTTCTGTATTAACGCCACAAATTAGAGAAATCCTCAACCGTCGCTTGCAACTAGATCCAGAAGCCGCAGACAAATTTATTGCTGATGTATCGAGTTCGCCATCAGGCAGACAATTTTTAAGGTCTTTAGGCGCAGCTATCCCCGATATTACATTACCGCAACTGCAAGCTGCGGTAGCACTCGCCGCACAGCAAGCTAACGGCATCAATTTGGTGGGAGTATTAAAAGCCTATCCAGAAGAAAATATTACAATCGATGCGAGTAGCGCGATCGCTTTAGCGCTGGAATTTAACCCCAATGTCTTACAAAGTCGCGCTCTTAGTCCTTCTTTAGCGGAAGAATTATTAGTTACTAGCAATACTCCTTTTCAAGCTAGTTTTGACCCCGCAGCGCCAGGAAAAGCAACTGTAAAAACAGAAACGTTATTTCTGCAAGACAAGCAGCGTTTTCGCAGCATCCCCGTAGATATCTATTTTTCTGCACCAGTTCCAGCCTTATTTGCTAATTCAGCAGCAAAATCACCTGCGCCTTTAGTCGTTATTTCTCCTGGTTTTGGTGCAGACAGGAAATTTTTTAGCTACTTAGCACGTCATTTAGCTAGTTACGGGCTAACTGTAGCCGCCTTAGAACACCCCGATAGCAGAAGAAGCAAATTAACCGCATCCGAGGTAAACGACCCTAGCAAGCTCCTAGGAGCCAATGAATTTATCAATCGACCCAAAGATATTAGCTTTGTTTTAGACGAACTGGCAAAAATTAATCGGCAATCGGGTACTTTACAAGGCAAACTCAACACCGAACAAGTAAGTGTAATTGGTCACTCCTTGGGAGGTTACACAGCTTTAGCGGTAGCTGGAGGAGAGTTGAATATAGATAGTTTGCGTCAGGCTTGTAAAAACTCAAACGCCATAGCACAAGCACCCGCAGATTGGTTGCAGTGCGCCGCCGCAAGTTTACCAGATAAAAAAAATCGATTGCGCGATCGCCGAGTCAAAAATGCGATCGCTCTTAATCCCTTAATTGGTAATTTATTCGGTGACAACGGTTTAGCACAAGTAGCAACGCCGACTTTAATCCTCGCTAGCACAGATGATGCGGTTACTCCTATTGTTAACCATCAACTGCGACCTTTCGCGCAACTGCCAAATCCTAAGTATTTACTTACAGCAGTTGGCGCTACGCATTTGAGTGTAGGTAGTCCTGGTAGTTCGAGCCAATTAAATGAATCTGTTCGAGAACGTCGAGGTGCAGAGGTGCAGCCATTGCGTCAGTTAACTTCTGGAGTGAGTTTGGCATTTATCCAACAGCTAACACCACAAGCAAAAATCTACGCGCCTTTTTTGACATCAGCTTACGCGCAATCTCTCTCTACTAGAGAACTTGCTTTGCGTTTGAATACACAATTGCCAGCTAATATTACCTCTTTAGTTGAAGAACCAGTATCAAAAAAATAAAATTCTCTATAATTTTTGGCTTTTGACTTTTGTTATATGATGCAGTACCGAAGATTTGGACGCACAGAGTTACAAATGCCGCTATTTTCCTGCGGCGGGATGAGATATCAGTACAAATGGCAAGATGTCCCAGCGTGGCAAATTTCTCAAGATAGTCAACGCAATTTAGAAGCAACAATTAACCGAGCAATAGAAGTAGGGATTAATCATATTGAAACGGCTCGTGGCTACGGTACTTCCGAATTACAGTTAGGCAAAATCTTACCAACTTACGATCGCGATCGCCTGATTGTCCAAACGAAAGTCACTCCCCAGGAAAATGCGAAGGAATTTCGACGCAAGTTTGAGAAATCCTTAGCAAATCTCAAGCTAGATTATGTCGATTTATTGAGTTTGCATGGCATTAATGATGCTGAGACTTTCCACCAAAGTATGCGTCCTGGCGGTTGTTTAGAAATTGCCCAAAAATTGCAAGCTCAAGGCAAAGTTAGATTTATTGGCTTTTCGACGCATGGCGCAACCGAGACGATTGTGCAGACAATTGCAACTAATCAATTTGATTATGTAAATCTGCACTGGTACTACATCAATCAGATTAACTGGGAAGCGATCGCCGCTGCTCGTCGTCATGACATGGGAGTTTTTATTATCAGTCCCTCCCATAAAGGCGGCTTGTTGTACAAACCTCCGCAAAAGTTAGTAGATTTGTGCCAGCCTCTAAGTCCGATGGTATTTAACGATCTATTTTGCCTGAGTCACTCGCAAGTACATACCTTAAGTATTGGCGCTAGCTCACCGCAAGATTTTGACGAACATCTCAAAACCTTAGAGTTATTAGAGCGTGCCGACGAAATTTTGCCGCCAATTTTGGCAAGATTAGAGCAACAAGCGATCGCAACTTTAGGAGAAAACTGGGTAAAAACTTGGCGTACTGGTTTGCCCAAACCAGAAGAGACACCAGGCGGGGTAAATATTCCCGTCATTTTGTGGCTGAGAAATTTGGCGATCGCTTACGATCTCACAGAATATGCCAAAATGCGCTACAACTTGCTAGGTTCGGGCGGTCATTGGTTCCCTGGTGCTAAAGCCGATAAAATAGACAAACTAGACTTGCGTTCGTGTTTGGCTGCAAGTCCCCACGCCCAGCAAATTCCTAGATTACTTGCTGAAACTGACAAAATGTTGGGCGGACAAGGCATAAAACGCCTTTCCCAGCAGTGATAGGCTGGTTTTAGGTAATAGTGCGATCGCCAACTCTTTTTTACTGCCTTAACCTAAGATTAATTAATCTACGATTAATCTAACCTTTGCCTCACCATGATGAAGCTCCACTAGGCTATTTGTTTGTACTACAAAAGTCTAGAGAACACATGAGTTTTTCACGGCGGCAATTCTTTACTCTAGCAGGAGCCGGAACTGCTAGCGTTGTGCTTGCGGCTCCCTTAAGAGCTTTATATTCTAGAGAGTCTGGAGGTAAATCGGTATTTGGGCAAGGCTACGGTGCATTGCAAGCCGATCCTCAAGGATTATTAGATTTGCCTCAAGGATTTAGATACAAAGCCTTTTCTAAAACTGGGGAAATAATGAAAGATGGCAATCCCGTTCCAGGTAATCATGACGGGATGGCGGCTTTTGCTGGACCTAGAAAAACTACTATTTTGGTTCGCAATCACGAACTTAGTCCTGGTTCTAGGACAACAGTTGTAGCCCCAGAAAATAAGAAATACGATGCTCTCGGTCGCGGTGGGACAACGACTTTGATTGTCGGCGCAAATCGAGAACTTATTAAAGACTACGCTTCTCTAGCAGGAACTTATCGTAATTGTGCTGGCGGCTCTACTCCTTGGGGTTCTTGGATTAGTTGCGAAGAAAGTACCGCTACCCCAGATACTAATACGCCTGGTAACGCTAACAACGTCTCTAAGATGCATGGCTATAACTTTGAAGTCCCGGCTAGAGCCACTGGACTTGTAGACCCGATTCCGTTGGTAGGAATGGGGCGTTTTAACCATGAAGCGATCGCTGTAGACCCAAAAACTGGTATCGTCTACCAGACAGAGGATAGAGGTGATGGCTTATTCTATCGCTTTATTCCCAAGCAGCCAGGATTTTTGCAAGCAGGAGGCGTTCTCGAAGCTTTAAAAATTAAAGGTAAACCTCAAGCTATTACCAAAACAGGCTTTACTGTCGGTCAAACAATGGCAGTAGAGTGGGTAAAAATTGCAGAAGTTAATCCTGTTCTCGATACAGTTAGGGTAGAAGGATTTGCCAAAGGAGCAGCACAATTTTCGCGCGGGGAAGGTATCGCTTACGGTAAAGGAGAATTTTATTTTGCCTGTACTGATGGCGGCGCTGCAAGTAAAGGTCAGGTATGGCGCTACATTCCTGGTAAAAATTCAAATGATGGCGGTAGTCTCGAACTATTTGTCGAACCAAACGATGGAACGGTATTAGAAAGCCCTGATAACGCGATCGTGTCTGCTTTTGGCGATGTATTCTTGTGCGAGGATGGAGACGGCACAAATTACGTTGTCGGCGTTAATTTGCAAGGCGAACTTTACCAATTTGCGCGCAATGCACTCAACGACTCTGAGTTTTGCGGAGTTTGCTTTTCTCCAGATGGTCGAACTATGTTCTTGAATATTCAAAGTCCTGGAATTACATTTGCAATCTGGGGTCCTTGGAGGAGGTAATAGACCTCTTGCATAAGTCCATAATTTGACAGACAAGGAGGACTACAGGGGGATAGGATTGCCAATTTACAGAGCGTTGTCTACTTTTGCAAGAACGTTTAGTAGGGAATTTAAAGGGAAAAGGGGAAAGAATTTTAACCTTTTCCCAACTACGAGCGAAAGTAACATCTGCAAGCGAGCTATTGTGTTTGTTGAGATTGGCTAAACCATAAATTTATCCCATCGGCGATCGCATTTGCTAATTTTTGCTGTTCTTTTTGGTTGGTAATCCATTCAAACTCTGTGGGATTAATCATGAAACCCAACTCCAATAGGACTGATGGCGCGGTAGTGGGGCGAGTTAGGGCTAAGTTATTCCAGTACACTCCATAAGAAGGACGATTCAGTTCTTTGACCAAATAATTGTGCATAAACAGCGCTAAACTGTGTGCTTGGGAATTGTACCAAAAAGCTGCTATTCCTTTAGTTTTCATGGCATCGCCGCCATCGGGTAAAGCGTTGTAGTGGATAGAAACAGCGATCGCAGGTTCTAGTTTATCGATAATTGCGACGCGATCGCTTAATGATACATCTTTATCTTCCTCCCGCGTCATATAGACAATGGCTCCCTTGGCTACCAATTGTGCGCGTACTAACTTAGATACCAACAAATTAATATCTTTTTCAGGATACCCAGTCGGTCCTTTAGAACCCAATTCTTTACCCCCATGTCCAGGATCTAGGAGAATTTTCATTCCACTTAGGGGTTTAGATCTCCCCCTATCTCCCTTTGGCGGATGTCGCAAAGACAAAACCAGGCTTGTGCCGTCATATCTGAGCTTATAGCCCCATTGTTGGGCAGATTTGAGGTTAAAAGTGTATTGCACGCGGTTGGGAACCACCTGCTGCCAATCTAAACGCGAAATTAACGGGTCATCATCTAAGCGGATAATGTCAGTTTGGGCTGTAGTATTGTAGAGAGTTAGTGTGAGAGTGCTGTTGCCTTGTTGTACGCTTACGGGTACGGGTACTTGCAAAGGAAATACTACTTCTGTTGCACCAGGAACTTGTCTGGCGCGGATGCTGCGGATAATGGACGTAGGGGGTACTACGCCCTTAAATACGCGCGTTTCATTGCTATTAATCCAACCACCGTAATCTAAACGCAACCATTCTCCTTCCCTACCTGTAATTGCTGCTTGCGTACCTTTAGGCAGTGGTGTCAGCCGAGAATTATCTGTACTAGCACCAGTTCTGGCTACTCCTGAATCTGCGGTAACTTCAGCAATTTCTAACTGTAGGGGAGAAAGAATAGTAACTTTACCTGTGCCTAACTGCTTTGTAGTTTGACCATTTAAAGTTAGCTGAAATTCTGGTTGTCCTAAATCTGCTGGTTGCAAAGCCGTAGCGCAACCTTGATACTTTCCTGCTATTGACTCCGTTGCAGGCTTGTCTTGCCCAGTCAGCGCCGCAGAATTGGGCGGTAATTGTACGTTTTGAGATTGGGGGAGTAAGGGAATTGTGCGATCGCCTAACCTAACATTAACAGTAGCTTTAGCAGGCGCAGTTGCTCCAAAACAAATTACTTCTCCAGGAACTCTAGCAATATCAACGGCTGGAATTAAAGAGTCTTTGCCAAAAGCTAATCCTACTGGTGGTGCTTCAGTTGTTGGTAGTCGCTTGACTTTAATTTGCACCTGCTGGTTTTGATAGTACAAAGTAAATAGATTTTCCCCTACCTTTAACGGAAAACTAGGCGCAAAATGCCCTGCTTGACTGCGAACGATTGCTTTACCATTGACTAAAACGTTGCCTTGCGGCGGTGCTGTACCGATTAAAAATATTTGGTTAGCTGTAGTTTGATGCTCTGCTGGAGGATACACAACTGATAAAGGTTGTTCTGCTCTAGCTGAGGATGATACTATTACAGTTCCCGTTGCTACTAATCCTAAAAGTTTTCTCACGCCACAATAGTATAAGAACGATTAATTGTCAGCTTTGGTTGTTGAGGATGCCCTAGTTCTGGCAATACTTTTTACACTAAAGCTAACAGGTAATACTGTGGCACAATTGACGGGGTATATTGCTATAAGTCTGCTGCTAAAGACTACTAACTTTTATGACTAAATTTGTGTTTGTTACTGGTGGCGTAGTCTCCAGTATTGGTAAAGGCATTGTAGCCTCTAGCTTGGGTAGATTATTAAAATCGCGGGACTATTCTGTATCGATCCTCAAACTCGATCCTTATATCAACGTCGATCCTGGTACTATGAGTCCTTTCCAACATGGGGAAGTATTTGTAACTGAAGATGGTGCGGAAACAGACTTAGATTTGGGACATTACGAGCGGTTTACCGATACTTCTATGTCTCGTCTTAACAGCGTGACTACAGGCTCAATTTACCAAGCGGTACTCAATAAAGAGCGACGCGGCGAATATATGGGTGGAACTGTTCAAGTTATTCCCCATATTACTAATGAAATTAAAGACCGCATCCAAAGAGTTGCCAATAATACTAACCCTGATGTAGTCATAACTGAAATTGGCGGTACGGTAGGCGATATCGAATCGCTGCCCTTTTTAGAAGCAATTCGCCAGTTTCGCAAAGATGTCGGGCGGCAAAATGTGCTGTATATGCACGTTACCTTAGTACCTTGGATTCCTTCGGCTGGGGAAATGAAAACTAAGCCGACGCAGCATTCAGTCAAGGAATTGCGCTCGATTGGCATTCAACCAGATATTTTAGTCTGTCGTTGCGATCGCCCGCTACCTCCAGGCTTGAAGCTAAAAATGTCTGAGTTTTGCGACGTACCTGTAGAGTGCGTAATTACCGCTCAAGATGCTAGCAGTATCTATGAAGTGCCGTTAATTTTAGAGCGGGAAGGATTAGCCCAGCAAGCCTTAAATATACTGCAATTAGAACACCGTCAGCCGGATCTCAGCCAATGGCAAACAATTGTCGATCGCTTGTATCGCCCCACCCATAAAATAGAAGTAGGGATTGTCGGTAAGTACGTGCAGTTAAATGATGCCTATCTTTCAGTTATAGAGGCATTGCGGCATTCGGCGATCGCAACGGGGGGAGATTTGCACCTGCGCTGGATTAATTCTGAAGATTTGGAAACTGAGGAAGTCGAAAAATATCTAGAAGGCGTAAATGGTTTAGTTGTACCTGGCGGCTTTGGTATTCGCGGCGTAGACGGCAAAATTGGCGCTGTTAAGTATGCGCGCGATCGCCAAATTCCCTTTCTAGGTTTATGCTTGGGGATGCAATGCTCGGTAATTGACTGGGCGCGAAATGTAGCAGGATTGGATGATGCTAATAGTGCTGAATTCGATCCTACAGGTAAGCATCCAGTAATTAATTTGTTGCCAGAACAGCAAGATGTAGTAGATTTGGGCGGTACGATGCGCTTGGGGTTGTATCCTTGTCGCATTGAGCCAAATACTTTAGCTCACAAGCTGTACCAAAAAGAAGTAATTTACGAACGCCATCGCCATCGCTACGAATTTAACAATGCCTACCGCAATTTATTTTTAGAGTCAGGCTACAAAGTTAGCGGTACTTCTCCTGATGGGCGGTTGGTGGAAATTATCGAGTTGCCTAATCATCCATTCTTTATTGCTACTCAATTTCACCCAGAATTTCAATCGCGCCCTAGCGAGCCTCATCCGTTGTTTAATGGGTTTATGCAAGCAGTAATGACACGATCGCACGCTGCGTCTGAAATACCCACCCCTGTATAAATCCGCCACCATGTAGAGACGTAGCTACGTCTCTCTACCCCCATAAATCTACAATTAATGTCTGTGCCAATTTAGCCACACCAAATTATGCGATCGCACGCCTGTGAATTACCCACCACCGCGTAGAGACGTAGCACTGCTACGTCTCTACAATAATGTTTGCGCCAATTTTGCTGCACCAATTATTCCCGCCTGATTGCCTAATTCAGCCTTTAGTAACTGCAAACCAACGCGGGAACTAGGCAAAACTCGCCGTTCAATTTCAGCTTGCATAGTAGGCAAGAAAAACTTAAAACTAGCACATACGCCACCACCTATGGCGATCGCTTCTGGTGACATTACGTAAATTAAGCTTGCTAACCCAGCAGCCAAATCTTTACCATAGTCCTGCCAAAATGTCAACGCCTCTATATCTCCAGCTTCAGCCATAGCACCTAATTGAGAGGGTTCCATTCCAGTGCGACGGCGAATAGCGGGAACAGAAACATACTGTTCCAAAGAGCCTTGATTGCCACTATTGCAAGGCGGACCATCTGGATTTAGAGTAATTAAGCCTAATTCTCCGGCTGCGCCTTGATGTCCGGTGAACAATTTACCATCAAGAATAATCGCCCCACCTACACCAGTACCAAGCGTCAGTACGAGCAAGTTTTTGAATCGACGACCTGCTCCTAGCCAAGATTCTCCCAAACCCGCACAATTGGCATCATTAGCAAGAATTACTTTGCGCCCTGTTTTATCTTCTAGCCAGTCAGCTAGAGGTATATCGTGCCAATTAGTTAGATTAATCGCAACTTTAGCAATCCGCCTGCTAGCATCAGTAGGACCTGGAGTACCAACGCCAATAGCACTACATTCACTATGGGGATCGATTTGAGCGATCGCATCTACCATAGCACCTACAACCGCCTCTGGTGTTGCTGGTTGGGGAGTATCTACAGTTAGAGACTGCAAGCAATTACCATCCTGGGTAAATCGCCCTAACTTAATTGCCGTTCCCCCCAAGTCAATGCCGATTACTCGATCGTCTTCTTTACCCATAATCTTACTTTGCGATCGCCAAAATTATTTCTATAAGCTCCAACTTTACGGCACAAAATCGCTATTTTCTCGCCGCAATCGCGGATTGATAAAGTCATTCAAGCCTTCACCAACCAGAGACAACCCCACAACCATCAAAGTCATCGCCAAACCAGGAAAAAGCGCCGTCCACCAAATACCTGTCGGTAATGCTTCTAAAGCTTGGCGTAAATCGTGACCCCATTCTGGTACTTGTTCTGGCAATCCCAACCCCAAAAAGCCCAAACCGCCTAGAGTTAATATGGCATCAGCCGCATTGAGGGTAAATAATACCGGAACGCTAGCAATCACATTAAAAAATAGGTAGCGAGATAAAATGCGCCATGTAGACGCACCCATTGCTTGGGCGGCTTCTACAAATAGCTCAGTTTTGACGCTGACAGTGTGGTTGCGGACAACGCGATAGTATTGAGGGATGTAAGCAATACTAATAGCGATCGCTGCATTTAATATCCCTCTACCTACAACAAAAGCCAGTGTCACCGATAGCAGCAAACCTGGCAATGTATAGATAGTATCCATCAAAAACAGCAATATGCGATCGACTCTGCCGCCGATATAGCCGCTAACTAAGCCTAATGGTACGCCAATCACAAGACTTAGGGCAGTGGCGAGAATTACAACTTGCAGCGCTGCTTGAGCGCCAAATAACGTCCGCGAAAACACATCATAACCTTGGCGACTCGTACCGAACCAGTGACTTGCTGAAGGTGGTTCGTGAATTGGGTTAACTAATGATGCTGTCGGATCTTGCAGTAAACCCCAAGCTTGGAATGCACCACCCAAAACGGCTATTACAAGAAAAAATAGGCTGATGACGATGCCTATTTGCATTAATCGCCCTGAGACGCTAGGGCGAGTATTAAGTTGCAGGAATTTAGGTGGTTTGCGTTTGGTTACGGTCATAGTTGTAAATTATGTCTACATGAGACAAAACCCGCACATTGGCGGGTTAAATGTTACCACATTCAGCCAGTGGAAAGAAACGTTAGATCGCTCTGGCAGTAAGGCAATTTTCCTATTTAGGCAAAGGCTGATGAGCCTAAATCTGGCGGTACATCTTGCCAACGTCCTTGTCCAACTGCTTGAATTGCTTGTTTGAGAGAGATGTCGCCTGTATATAAAACTCGTCCGACGATCGCCCCATTTACTCCTGATGGTTCTAGTGCTAGTAAGCTTAATAGGTCGGTTACGGAACTTACTCCACCAGAGGCAATAATGGGAATGGAGATTGCTTGGGCTAGTTCTCGCAATGCTTCTAGGTTTGGTCCTTGCAGCGTACCGTCGCGGTGAATGTCTGTGTAAATAATAGTTGCTGCTCCTAAGTCTTGCATTTGCCTAGCTAAATCGGTTGCTAAAACTTCCGAAGTTTCCAGCCAGCCACGAGTTGCAACTTTACCGTTACGAGCGTCGATTCCGATCGCAATTTGATGGGGAAATGCTTGGCATAAATCGGCGACAAGTTGCGGCTGTTCTACAGCAATAGTGCCTAAAATTGCCCGTTGTACGCCCAAATTTAGTAATTGTTCGACGCTGGCAAAGTCGCGCAATCCGCCACCTACTTGAATTGGTACTGGTACAGCAGATGCGATCGCCTCAATTACTTTATGGTTGACTACTTGCCCTGTTTTAGCGCCATCTAAATCGACAATGTGCAGCCTAGTAGCGCCTTGTTCTACCCACTGCATCGCTACTTCTACGGGATTGTCGTTAAATACTTGCGACTGGGCGTAATCTCCTTGATACAACCTGACGCATAGACCATTTAGTAAATCAATTGCTGGGATTACATCCATTTTTCAGTTATGAGTAATAAATTTAGACTTCGCCGCAGGCGTGTTTGAGTGTAGAAACAAAAGTAGGGTAAGAAATTGAAGCAGCTTCAGCACCACGTACGGTAGTTTTGCCTTTGGCATTGAGAGATGCGATCGCTAAACTCATAGCAATACGATGATCGCTGTAACTATCAACTTCTGTACCTGTTAAAGAACTATTGCCAGTAATTTCTAAGCCATCGGGTAATTCTGTTACTTTTGCCCCCATTTTATTGAGTTCTGTGGCAATTGCGGTAATGCGATCGCTTTCTTTTACCCGCAATTCTTCCGCATCTTTAATTACAGTCGTCCCTGATGCAAAAGCGGCGGCGACTGCGAGGACGGGAATTTCATCGATCAGGCGGGGAATGATATCGCCAGCGATTGTACAGCTATGCAACTTACCATAACGCACGCGCAAATCGGCTACAGGTTCGCCAGCAACAACGTGCTGATCTTCTAAGGTAATATCTGCCCCCATCATTTCTAAAGCATCTAAAACCCCTGTGCGCGTCGGATTTACACCCACATTTTCGATTAACAATTCTGAGCCTGGTACGATCGCTGCTGCTACTAGCCAAAAAGCTGCCGAACTAATATCTCCAGGGACAATTACCGTTTGCCCTTGCAAAGTCGCGCCGCCAGTAATTGTGACGCTGTTGCTGTCAGGATCGGTGCTAATTTGCGCTCCAAATGCTTTTAACATTCGTTCGCTGTGATCCCGCGATAAGGATGGTTCAGTTACAGTAGTTTGTCCCTCGCTCATCAATCCCGCTAAAAGAATACAAGACTTAACTTGAGCCGAAGCAATTGGCGATTGATAGTGTATAGGTTGCAAGCTTTGTCCTTGTACTGCCAAAGGTGCTAAAGTTGCGTCCTTTCGTCCCCAAATATGTGCGCCCATTTGCTGCAACGGTTTGACAACGCGAGACATCGGACGCGATCGCAAGGAGCTATCGCCTGTAACTGTAAATAGCCGCCCAGGATGCGAGGCTAATAACCCCAGCATCAGCCTCAACGTTGTGCCAGAATTGCCAGCATTGAGGACATCAACTGGTTCTTGTAGTTGTCCTAAGCCAATACCTTTAACGCGCACCATTTGCGTGTTCAAGTCAGAAATTTCTGCACCCATAGCTCGGAAACATTCAGCCGTACTGCGGGGATCTTCGCCTAAAAGTAGTCCTTGAATTTGCGTTTCACCCTGAGCGATCGCCCCTAACATCAAAGCGCGATGAGAAATTGATTTATCTCCTGGAACTTGAATTCGTCCTTGCAACGCCACTCCAGCACTAGGTAATTGGATAATTAAGTTATCCGTAAGCTGTTGAGTAGTTTCGACCGTAACTATTGATGCCGACATGGGGATAAACCAGCGTGTGACTGAGCGGTTCTATCGTACCTTTTTCCCGCCATCTTGGCTTTACTTAATTATTGATAATTTCTGGCGCTAGAGAGGAAATTTTGCACAATCTTTATAGTTTGCGCTTAACCCCTACAGTTAGTTCACATCAAAATAAATTGTCTCCGTACTACACTATATTTATGTAGTTTTTTTACCATCATGCTGACTCATCACCGCAAGCCTGTATGTCTGTCATTAGTTTCTACAGACTTACCGATTTGGTCAGTTGTGGAAACGTCAGCAACACTGTACCAGAAAGACCGCGAACAGTTTCATTTAGTGCTAAATGAGCCGCCCTTGCAGGAGAAGTCGCCAAATAATCGCTTGCTGTGGTTAGATATTTCTCCCTACCGCGTGACTATGAGTATGCAAGCAAGCGGTCAATTAAGCTACCGTCATTCTTGGCAACGGGGTTTGTATGGCTTTAGCTATTATTGGTTGCAAAGCAACTCCTTCCAACCGCACGAGCAAATCCGCCTGCGTAACTTTACCTGCGATCTCAGTTTAGTCGGTCATCCCTTACCCAACAATTTACGCCTGGAATACGAACTGTGGTCGCAGAAAGTGAGAATGGGTAAGTATGTGTTGACTCTGGAGATTCACCATTGATAATTCGTAATTCGTAATTAAAAGAGGATCTACCTTTTCGACGCAAAACTTAAAACTACTTAAAATAATTCAAAACTTACAACTTAAAACTCAAAACTAATATGCCCCCCTAGTGGATTGTAATTTTTATCTAACGTAGGTTTGATAAGAAGATTACACTTGCTTAAACGATCCGACCGTAGAGGACAGTTTTTACTTATGGCTATAGTGGGGTTTTCTAGTAGTTTCTACTTAAGCTGGCTGCAATGGATGATACAGCCGCAATTAGCCTTACATATTCCTGATGGCTTTTTGAATTTACCTGTAATTGCTGTAAGTTGGTTGGTATCTATAGGTTTAATTGCCCTGGCTTTAAATAAAGTCCAAGCAGATTATCAAGAACGGGCTGTACCCCTAATGGGAGTATGCGGAGCATTTATTTTTGCTGCCCAGATGATTAATTTTCCCATCCCAGGCGGTAGTTCTGGGCATCTTTTGGGTGGAACCTTAGCTGGAGCTTTGTTAGGACCTTGGGCAGGCACGCTCGTCATGGTAGCAGTGTTTATCGTGCAGGCTGTTTTGTTTCAAGATGGCGGGTTGACAGCACTAGGCGCAAATATCGCTAATATGGGGCTAATTGGTACATTTGGCGGTTATTACCTCTATCGGGCTATTCGGTTTGCTGTAGGACGCGATAGTATCCGAGGACTGGCGATCGCTGCCAGTATAGCCGCTTGGACAAGCGTAGTAGTTGCAGCAATTGTTACGGCAATTCAACTTGCCCTATCTGGAACTGTACCATTGCAATTAGCTTTAACAGCAATGGTTTCGTGGCACGTAATTATTGGCATTGGCGAAGCGCTCATTACTGTAGTTGCCCTGATGTTTGTCTGGCGGACTCGCCCCGATCTATTTTACGATCCGCCGCGTAAGGCTACGTTAGACAAAAGTCGCCCCCTGTCTAGATATTAAAAATTTCTCACACCCGAAAAAATTATGAGTAACAACCTAAAGCGATCGCGCAACAGCGCTTTTGTCATTGCTGGTGTCGGAGTTGCCTTATTAATTGCCATTTTCCTTTCTCCTTTCGCCAGCCAAAACCCCGATGGTTTAGATCGAGTCTCGCAAGATCTCAAATTTGACGATAAAGCTATTGAAGATGCGCCCGCCCGTAAACTTCCCTTTTATGCTGTATTTGAAGAGTATGCCCTAAGAGGCGTACCTGAATCGGTAGCTACTCCTATAGCTGGTTTAGTTGGTACTTTGGCGACATTTGGCTTGGCTTGGGGAGCAGGTAAATTATTAGTTCGTCGTGCTGATAACTCTAATTATCCAGATAATAGCGATCGCCAATGAAATTACATAGGTATTTGAGTTAATGCTGCACGTTGGAGCTTTTCATCTAGATATAGATAGTAAAAATACTACTGTTTGGCATAAACTAGCGCCGCGCACTAGAATCCTTTGTGCTGTATTAATGGTATTTGCCATCGTCCTCACACCGAACGGGCGATGGCTGACTTGGGCGATCTATGGATTAGCAATCGTACATCTGCTTTTAATTAGCAAAATTACCCTGTCAGTTTTGCTCAAACGCTTGGCAGTTGAATTTGTATTTATTGGTGCTGTTCTCCTCGGTACTTTGTTTCACGGTGGAGGTGAGGTGCTGTGGAGTTGGGGAATATTGCAAATTACTACAGGCGGGTTGACTGTATTAGGTAGCGTCTCTCTCAAAGCCCTGCTATCTCTATTGATGATGAATTTATTGACTTTAACTACGTCAGTTCCGGCGCTACTAAATGGTTTGCTTGAATTGCGAATGCCGCCTCTATTAGTTGCAACTCTTGCCTCTATGTACCGCTATATCAGCGTCTTAGTGGGAGAATTTAATGCTATGCGTCGGGCAGCAGTTTCACGCAACTTGATGGGTAACAAACGCTGGCAACGCTTAGTCATTGGCAATATTATCGGGGCGCTGTTTATCCGCACTTACGAACGAGGCGATCGCATTTATCAAGCTATGCTGTCACGCGGCTATCAGGGTGTATCGCCTGTACAAAAAACACCCCTTGGAGGAAAACGCGATTTGTTGGCTTTGACGTTAACTTTTGTTTTGGCACTGCTAGGGCAAAGCGTTTACTTAGCCCGATAAAATTTATTTACGTTTCAATGCACCACAATCCGATCTTTATTCAAAATCTGAGCTATGTATATCCTGACGGGACTCTAGCTCTAAACAATATTAATTTATCTATTCAAGCAACCGAGCGTGTTGCCTTAATTGGTGCTAATGGTTCTGGTAAATCTACCCTACAACTACACTTAAATGGGATTATTTTGCCCCAATCTGGCGAAGTAATTATTGGCGAGTGGCAAGTTTGTCCCCAGCATTTACAAAAAATTCGTAACTTTGTCGGGTTAGTGTTTCAAAATCCTGACAATCAATTGTTTATGCCTACAGTGTGGGAAGATATTGCTTTCGGTCCAATCAATCTAGGTCTATCGCCAACAGAAGTCAGGCAGCGAGTATTAGAGGCAATGGCGGCAGTAGATATCGATCCCCAATGGTATAGCGATCGCAGTACGGAAAACTTGTCAGGTGGAGAAAAGAAAAGAATTGCGATCGCTGGTGTGATGGCAATGAAACCGCAAATTTTAGTATTTGACGAACCTTCAGCACAGTTAGATCCCCGTTCGCGCCGCCAGTTAATTGAACTGTTGCAAACTTTACCTTTAACTCAATTAATTGCTACTCATGACTTAGATTTAGCCTTAGAACTATGCGATCGCACTGTAGTTTTAAGTCAAGGTGAAGTTGTCTTTGATGGCAAAACCGAGCAAGTTATGAGCAATTCTGAATTTTTGCTCCAGCACGCTTTAGAATCGCCTCTAAGTTACAGCCGCCCTTATTGTCAGCTTGAAGATGCACCCATGACAGTGACCAGTGACCAGTGACCAGTGACCAGTGACCGTTAAATAATTCCTTGAGCTTATTGAGAATAATTGACAGTAACTCAGTAATCCTCTATACTGATCGATTGTATTATTTGCCAACGATTAGCAATAAGGCTGTTCGCAGCAAGCGCGATCGCACCGCATGGAAAACGATTTTTTAGAGGGCAAAACCCAATCGTCTTGGAACCGCCGTCAGTTCTTGAAGTTGGGTATAGCTGGATTGGGAATAACGGGTGCGGGTATTGCCTACCAAACCCTAAAACCGCAAAAGTCGCTGCCAGTAAGAATTCCCACAGTTGATTCTATCGAGCCGACTGATGGGAATATTAGCCCGATGACAATACTGCGAGACTTCGACTATGGGACAGTAAAAAGCGAAAAAGGACGCACGATTAGAGAATTTCGCGTAGTTGCTAGCAATTCCACAATCAAGCTCAATAGCGCGGTAGATTTCAACACCTGGAACTTTAATAATCGCGTTCCTGGACCGACATTAAGGGCAACACAAGGCGATCGCATTCGAGTTGTATTTCTCAACCAGGGGGGACACTCGCATTCCATGCACTTTCACGGCGTTCATCCGGCGGAAGTTGATGGCGTTCGCCCTATCCGTCACGGAAATGCAGCAATTTATGAATTTGATGCCGAACCATTTGGCGTTCATCTTTATCACTGCCATACCGAGCCTATAACTCGTCATATTGGTAAAGGATTGTATGGGATGTTGATCGTCGATCCGCCCAAACCTCGCCCGCCAGCCGACGAAATGGTGCTAGTTATGGCTGGTTACGATACCAACGATGACAACAAAAATGAGTTTTACGCCTTCAACGGGCAACCGGATTATTACCGCAATCATCCGATTCCCATTTATCAAAATCAGTTAGTGCGATTGTACGTACTCAACATGATTGAATTTGATGTTGCAGCTACGTTTCACCTCCACGCTAACTTTTTTCAAGTTTACAGAACAGGGCGGACTTTAGTACCTAGCGAAGACTCAGACGTAATTACGATGGGGACAACCGAAAGACATATCTTAGAATTTGCCTACAAATACCCAGGCAAATATATGTTTCATCCCCACCAAGATGCGATCGCTCAATCTGGCTGCATGGGTATATTCAACGTCATAGCTACATAATCGCAGGCTCAAAACATATCGCCCAATTGCCACTAATTAGCAACAAACCTGTTAGAAAATTGCCAAAAATTCTTAAAAACTACCAATTTATCGTTATGTCCATAATCCGCTTTTTATTCCTAACACTAGCTGCAGCAATGCTATCTGTTCTATTTAGCTGCAACCAATCGCCAACACCAACAGATAGCGCCAACGTAGCACCGAACACCGTTGCTAGCCCAGCAACAACAGTAGTAGCAGCAAATAGCAAAAACAAAATCAACATTAACAGCGCCATTTTGTCAGAATTAGACAAATTAGAAGCAAAACTCGCAATTCCGGCGCTATCAAACCAAATTCAGGCACAAAGACCCTACGCCAGCACCGAAGAATTGGTAGCCAAAAAAGTCATCAATCAAGCCCAATACGACCAAATCAAAGACATGGTGACAATTGAGGACGTAGTGCTAACAGGCGTTGCCAAAGATGTAGACTACATGACCAAACTAGGCTTGATGAAGGGGCATTTATTAGTTGCTAAAGAACTACTGGATTTACAAAAACCAGCCCAAGCAGAACCCCATATCGGTCATCCAGTTGAAGAAATTTATGTAGATGTAGAAGATCAACTGGGCGAACGCAACGTCAAAGAATTTAAATCAAGCTTGATCGGTTTGCAAGACTTAGTAAAATCTAAATCCAAATCACCGGAAGTCGGCACGAACTTCGCAGCAGCAGTAGAATCTGTAGATGGAGCGATCGCCGTATTGCCAGAAAATCAGCGTTCCTCGCCAGAATTTGTGTTGCAAGTAATTTACGGCTTACTCGATACTGCTAACTCAGAATATACAGCAGCGATCGCCAATGGCAAAATCGCCGCAGCAATTGAATATCAAGACTCGCGCGGCTTTGTCAACTACGCCAACGACTTGTATCAAGGGGTATCTACGCAAATTGCTGCAGCTAACCCTGACGCAGATAAAGCCCTATCAACTAGCATGAAAGAACTAGCGACCACTTGGCCCGCAGTTGTTCCTCCACAGACTCCTGTGAAGACTCCTGACCAAGTTACGCAGTTAGTTAAAAACATTGAACAAGAATCGCAAAAAGTGGTAAACAGTAACACCACTGCTAAACAATAGACATCATGCGCGACCTCGACCAAGCTAAAGCTATCGAACTGCTGAACTCCATCATGGAATTTGAACTGGCGGGAGTAGTCCGTTATACTCACTACTCCCTAATGGTTACAGGACCAAATCGAATTCCTATTGTCGAATTTTTCAAGTTGCAAGCTACTGAGTCTTTGACTCACGCCCAACAAGTAGGCGAAATTCTTACCGGACTAGAAGGGCATCCCAGCCTGCGAATCGCGCCAATGGAGGAAACTTTCAACCACTCTGTTAAAGATATTTTGGAAGAAAGCCTCAACCACGAAAAGAAAGCGTTGGATTTGTATAAAACCTTACTAGACACCGTGAGCGATGCCAGCGTGTACTTAGAAGAGTTTGCCCGAACTATGATCGGCACAGAAGAACTGCACAACATCGAAATCAAAAAAATGTTGCGCGATTTTAGTGGCACTGCTGCTTAGGGAAATTAAATGAATTTTAGTGCTGCTTTACCTACGTTTGTAATAACTCTGCGCGAAGGCGTAGAGGCTGCCTTAGTGGTAGGCATTGTTTTGGCTTGCTTGAAAAAAGCTGGACAAAAGTCGCTAAATGCTTGGGTTTATGCTGGTGTAGGGGTGGGGATCGTCGTTAGCGCCATAGTAGGCGTACTATTTAGCCTGGCGATTCCTGCTATCAGCGCTGTTAATCCCAAATATACAACTGTAGTCGAACCGCTGTTGGAAGGTGTATTTAGCGTTTTAGCGATCGCTATGCTCAGTTGGATGCTGGTGTGGATGACTAAGCAAGCGCGGTTTATGAAAGCCGAGGTTGAAGGTACGATTTCTAGTGCTTTGCAAGCTAAAAATGCTGGTTGGGGCGTTTTTACCTTGATTTTGATTGCTGTAGTGCGTGAAGGCTTTGAAACTGTCTTATTTATCGCCGCCAACTTTCAACAGGGCTTAGTGCCTGCTTTTGGGGCTGTAGCTGGGATTTTGGCGGCGGTGGCTATAGGCGTTTTGCTATTTCAGTGGGGAGTCAAAATTAATATTCGCTTGTTTTTTAAAATTATGGGCGTGTTATTGCTTTTGATTGTCTCTGGCTTAGTAGTGTCGGCACTAGAACATTTTGATGTGGCGACTCATACTTTGGCGCAAATGGATCGTTCTTCTCAATCTTTGTGTTTCTACTACGAACGGTTTACTAAAAATCCCTCTTGTATTTTAGGACCTAGGGTATGGGATACATCCAAGGTTTTGCCTGACGATAAGTTTCCTGGAGTTGTGCTTAAGGCTTTATTTGGCTACAGGGAAAATATCTTTTTGGTGCAAGCTGTAGCTTATGTTGTCTTTTTGGTGAGTATAGGTGGTATTTACTTCCGTAGTTTAGGCGGTATTGGGGTAAAATCTCAGCCATCATCTCAATTGCAGCCTAAATAAGGAATGAGTATAACTGCTCAAGTTCGAGAATTATTTACCCATCCAGTTAAAGGTTTGACACCGCAAAAGTGCGATCGCGTATTTTTGCAAGCAGGACACGGAATTAAAGGCGATCGCGCTTTTGCCTTAATGTACGAGGCGATCGCCCCAGATATTCCCCGCACTGCTGTACCCTGGATGAAAAAGAAAAACTTTGCCATGCAGTGCGATTTGCCGCAACTTGCAGCTTTAGATTGCTATTACGATGAAGATACTGCGGTTTTAACTATTAAGCGTCAAGAAGCAGAATTATTAAGCGCTGCAACTAATACTAGCCAAGGACGCGATCGCATTAGTGAGTTTTTTAGCACTTATATAGCCGCCGATTATCCAAAACGGGGATCGCTGCGCTTAGTAGGCGATGGTGCAAGTAGCCGCTATCCAGACAGGGAACCAGTACATATATCTTTAGTCAGTCAAGCAACTTTAGATGCTATTAGCACTGCTGTTGGACAAACTGTAGATGTGCGGAGGTTTCGCCCGAATGTGGTCTTGCAAGGCGTACCAGCTTGGGCAGAATTTGACTGGGTAGGGAAACAGTTTCAATTAGGGGAAACCCAAATTGCGATCGCAGCGCCGATCAATCGCTGCTTGAATATTGATGTTAATCCCGATACAGGCGATCGGGATATACCGCTATTTGCTTTACTCAAACAACACTTTGCCCATCAACAAACTGGCGTACTAGCACAAGTCCTTAGTAGCGGTACTGTATCTGTTGCAGATATTGTTAAGCTTGCTTGCTCAGGTTAAATTTGCTAAAGCTGCTTAACAAATTTCGGTTTTTGCTCGATACTGACCAAAGCAGGAAAAATTTAAAGTAATTTCCTTTATTTTTGCTAACGAGCTTGAGCAGCAACTAACTCTCAACTTGAGGTACAAAGTAAAGTATGTTCTTTTCGCGCCTGCTATAACATAAGCTAGATACACTTATGGATATTCAGCCGCTACAAGTGTGAATAAACTTAAGACGCGACCCGTACAAACCAATACCAATAATAGTGTGAGTCTCGCAAATACTGCCAGAAAAGCAAAAGCTAAGTCTAAACACCTGCGTAGACAAACGCGGTTGATATTTGGTTTAACTTTGACGGCTTTGATTGGTGTATTGTACGTTGCATCTTCAACTGTATTATCAGGCAGCTTAGAAAAGGTAGAAGAAGAGGATACTCGTCAAGTAGTTACTGGAGTTTTAAGTCTTTTTACTCAATATCAAGAGGATTTTACTGCCGGATACGGTGATTGGTCTTCCTGGGACGATACTTATACCTTTATTGCTGATGGCAACCAGCAGTATATCAAGTCAAATATGACAGCCGAGCAACTTGACTTGTTAGGGGTGAATATAGCGTTGTACGTCAACTCTGCTGGCAAAATTGTTTACGGTACTGGGTTCAACCGTCAAACTAAACGCAAAACTGCAATACCTACAGCTATTACAGAACAGATTGCCGAAAATGACATTCTTTTGCGCCGCTCTAATCCTAAAAATAGTTTGGCAGGTATAGTAGTATTACCTGAAGGTTTGATGCTAGTTTCTTCACGCCCAATTTTAACCAGTAGTAGTACAGGACCAGTACGCGGTAGTTTGATTTTTGGGCGGTATATAGATGAAACAATTATCAAAAAGTTAGCTAGGTCAACTCGTTTATCTTTGACAATTTATAAAGCAAACCAGAAACAACTACCTGCTGATTTTGCAGCCGCTAGCAGAAATTTATCGCCGCAGAATTCGCTGTTAATTAACCCCTTGAACGATAATATTATTGCCGGATATACTTTATTAAATGATATATATAACCGACCTGCAGCAATATTAAGAGTCGATATTCCCAGAAATATTTATAACCAACGCCAAAGGAGCTTGCGCTATCTTTCCTTGTCTGTTTTAGGAGTAGGACTTGTATTTAGTGGCATTATGCTGCCGCTTTTGGAAAGATTGCTATTATTTTATTACGAGCGTCAAGAAAGAGAGCAACGCTATCGGGCTGTAGTAACGCAAGCTTCCGAAGGAATTGTATTAGTTGATAGCGAAGTCAAAACATTTATTGAAACTAATGCCGCCTTTGAAAATTTGCTCGGCTACTCTTTTCGAGAGTTGAGAAATATGACGCTTTACGATGTTGTAATTGACGAGCGCCATAATATCGAAGATGCTATTAATAATATTGCTGGTACGAACGAGCCGTTAACAGGTGAATGGCAATTTCGCTGCAAAGAAGAGCGGACAATTGATGTAGAATTTAGTGCTAATGCGATTGCTTATGAAGAGAAAGATGCATTATGTATTGTAGTGCGCGATATTAGCGATCGCAAAGTTGCCGAAGCTGCATTGCGGGAAAGTGAAAAACTTTTATCTTGGCAAGCGAGTCACGATCCGCTCACTGAATTACCTAATAGGCGATCGTTTGAACGAAAGTTAGTTCAAGCTTTAAGTTCTGCTCAAGAGAGCGGACACCAGCATACTTTATGTTATTTAGACCTCGATCATTTTAAAATTGTTAATGATACTTGCGGTCATGTAGCTGGGGATGAATTATTACGTCAAGTTAGCAGTTTATTCCAAGCAGGGTTGCGTAAAACTGATGCATTAGCACGTTTAGGTGGCGATGAATTTGGCATTTTACTCTATCACTGCCCAATTGAAAGAGCAATAAAAATTGCGGAGAAGTTAAGAGAACATATTTATCAATTTACTTTTACTTGGGATAATAGATCCTTTGCTATTGGTGTCAGTATTGGCTTAGTTACTATTAATGCTGATACTCAAGACTTAGATAGTTTATTAAGTGCTGCTGATGCTGCTTGTTATGCTGCTAAAAATAAAGGCAGAAATCAAGTTCATATATACCAAAATAACGATCGCGAATTAGCGCAAAGACTAGGCGAAATGCATTGGGGAGCGCTTATTCCCCAAGCGATCGCCAATAATAAATTCCGTTTATACTATCAAAAGATTATCCCAGTCGAGCAAAGCGGGATTAAGCAAGAACATTACGAAGTGCTTATACGCTTTGAAGATGAAAGTGGTAATTTAGTCTTACCGATGGCGTTTATTCCTGCCGCAGAACGCTACAATCTGATGCAGCAGATCGATCGCTGGGTGATTGCTACACTATTTGCTCATCTAAAACAGCAATATCAAACTACTTGGGAGACGTGTCAAATTGAAAGTTTACCTAGCTTATATGCTGTAAATCTTTCTGGTGCTAGCATCAATGACGAGCAATTTTTTCACTTTGTTGAAGAACAATTTGCAACTACTCGTATCCCGCCAGGAATTATCTGTTTTGAAATTACTGAAACTGTCGCTATTACTAACTTAGCTAAAGCTGCTGAATTTATTCATAAGCTTAAATCTTTAGGTTGTCAGTTTGCTTTAGATGATTTTGGTAGTGGAATGTCATCTTTTGCTTATCTCAAAACTTTGCCTGTCGATTACGTCAAAATTGATGGTTCTTTTATTAAAGAAATTGTTGACGATAAACTCGCTTTGGAAATGGTAGAAGCAATTAGCCGCATTGCTGCAGTTATGGGTATTGAAACTATTGCTGAATTTGTAGAAAATCAGGAAATTTTAGCTAAAATTCAGGATTTGGGCATTAATTACGCTCAAGGTTATGCAATTTCACAACCTAGCTTTTTCAATATCAACTAAAGTTTTAAAGCAGATTCAATTGTTTGCAATATAACTTGAGTCGGTGCGGAAATATCTACGCTAATAGCATCGGCTGGTTCTTCAAGTAAATCGAATTGGCTGTTAAGCAGTTCTGCAGACATATAATGATTCTGCCGCATTTGTAGGCGCTTGTAGATTAGTTGATACGAGCCTTTGAGGTAAACTAGCTTAACGCGATCGCTATCTAGCATTAGATATTGGCGGTAACTTTGTTTTAAAGCCGAACACGCTAGCACGACATTTTTATCTGCTTGCAACCATTCGGCGATCGCTGTTTGCAGAGATTTTAACCAAGGTAGGCGATCGGTTTCGCTTAAAGGAATACCGCGTCGCATCTTTTCTACGTTCTCTGGCGAGTGGAAGGTGTCTGCATCTCTAAATTCCCACTGTAAAGAGGCGGCTAGTTGTTTGCCTATTGTGGTTTTTCCCGATCCAGAAACGCCCATGACGATAACAATCATTTTTAGGAAAAATATGTTGGTTAATAAACCATATTACCTAGCGGTAGAGACGTAGCAGTGCTACGTCTCTACATGGCATCGCTACGTTTCTACATAACATCGCTACGTTTCTAGATTTGTCTGCTACTACCCCCCGCAACTAGAAATGGAGATAAAACGCGATTTTCAACACTTTTTTCCTGTAATAAGTCGAGCAACATTTGTGCCGCACAGCAACCCATTTCTAGCATTGGCTGACGGACGGTTGTTAGTGACGGCGTAACGTATCGGGCTAAAGCAATGTCATCAAACCCGACTAAACTCAATTCTTGCGGTACGCTAATACTTAATTTTTGGCAGGCTAATAGAGCGCCAATTGCTACCATGTCGTTATAACAAAAGATGCTAGTTACTCCGGCATTAATTAGCCCAGATAGCATCTGCAAACCAGTATCGACATCGCTGGTTGTGGTGTATTCTGCTTTGCTAATTGCCACCCAATCGCTATTTTGAGGCAAATTAGCTGCTATTAAGGCTGTGCGATATCCTTCAAGGCGCTGCTGGTTCGATCTGGTGCGATTGCTGACACCGATATATCCTATTGCAGTGTGTTTGAGTTGAATTAAATGCTCTACTGCTAATTGCGCTCCTAGCAGATTGTCTATGCTAACAAACTGAAATTGAGCTAATTCCTCAGTTTGGCTGTTGAGCAAAACTGTTGGTACGGCAATTTCAGCTATTTGTTGTAAATGCTGTTTGCTAATATGCGAGTCGGCTACTATAATTCCATCTACTCTGCGGCGATGGAAATTATTTATAGCTGCGATTTCCCGCTCGACATCTTGATGAGATGCACTTAACAGTACACTTAACCCTGCTGCTTGAGCAATCTTTTCGATGCCCTCTACTACCTCAGCAAAAAAAGGATCGGCAATGGATGTTACTACTACCCCGATTGTATTAGTTCGTTGATTTTGCAAGCTTTGGGCAATTCCATTAGGTACGTAGCCCATCTCCTGCGCCAATTGCTTGATTTCTTCACGCACTTTAGGGCTAATTGAGGGGTTATCTCGCAAAGCGCGGGAAACTGTAGTATGAGCAACGCCTGCTCTACGAGCAATGTCTTGGATTGAAATTCGCCGCTTACTCATTTGCGTAAATGCACACGTGTGCATAAACAAGTTATATTTAATGCCGATCTAATAGTTGAGCGATCGCCCTTATTAATACTCAGGGTAAAGGTAAAATCCCTTTACCCTTTATTTTTACTGCACAACTAAGACAAAACAAGTGGCATGATGAAGGACGTAATTACTAACGCTACCAAGAAATAGTTCGCTCATGCCCGAATGCCCCCTGCGTCCGATAACAATGGTATCAGCTTCCCAAGATTGGGCAAAGTCGCAAATAGTTTTACCAGGAGTACCAGGGCGTTGAGTATATTCTGCTTGTACTCCTGCTTGGGTTGCTGCTTGTTGACGCGACTTGAGTAACTCCAAACCCTGCTGGGCAAATGCTTCCCATTCTTGGCGATAGTTTTCGATAATTTTGTCACCACCCGCGTAGCCCATACCGGAAAATATAATCGGCATATAAGGACTACCTTCTTCCTCGCTGGAAAGGACGTGTAAGAGCATGAGGCTGGCATTTGTTGCCTTTGCTAAAGTAATAGCGCTCTCAAATACTTGCTTGCCAATTTCTGAGGTATCGATTGCAACCAAAATCTTTTGAAACATACTTTTCGCCTCCAAGCCTATTAAAACTCAAGATTTTTAAATAAACCGACTAAGTTTCATCCTCACAACTATATTCAAGCAAATCAGGAAACTTGGCAGCGACCAGATAAAAAGCACTAGCTAATATTAACTGGTCACTGTTTACTGGTCACTGGTCACTGTCATTTACATATCTTCTAGCTCAATTCCTTTGGTTTCCTTGAGCAAAAAGAGGACGAAAAAGAACGAGATAGCTGCTGAAGTTGTGTATAAACCATAGGCAGAACCTAGCCCAAAGTATTGGAGTAAAGGCGGAAAACTTGTGGAGATGATAAAGTTTGCGATCCATTGTACTGAAGCTGCGATCGCTAGTGCTGCGGCTCTAATTTGATTATTAAACATTTCGCCTAACATCACCCAAACTACAGGACCCCAGGAAAAACCAAAGCAGAACACGTAGAGGTTAGCAGCTATTAGGGCTGTAATCCCTGCCGAACCTGTGAGTGTAGGGTTGCCAGCAGCATCGAGGGCGGCGTTGGCGAAGATAGACGTTAGGGTTCCTAACGTTAGCGTCATGCCCAAGGAACCTAGCAGCAACAGAGGCTTGCGACCAAATTTATCGACAAAAGCGATCGCAACTAAAGTAGTAATGATATTTACTGCTCCAGTAATTACCGTAATCCACAAAGAATCTCGCTCGGAAAAACCTACCGCTCGCCACAAAACGCTGCTGTAGTAGAAGATGACGTTAATACCGACAAATTGCTGAAATACAGATAAGCCAATTCCCAACCAAACAATCGGTAACAGTCCGCCTCTTCTGCTTAAAAGGTCAGAAAATCTTGGCTCGCGCTCTTGCAATACTGTATGCCTAATTTCATTGATTTTTTCTAAGACATTACCGCCAATAATTTTATGCAGCACCTTAGCAGCTTCTTGCTCCCGATTTTGAGCAACTAGGTAGCGGGGAGATTCGGGAATCATTAAAGCAGCCATTCCGTACAAAATAGCAGGAGGAATTTCTGTCCAAAACATCCAGCGCCAAGCAGCTATGCCAAATAAAAATGGAGCTTCCGCCGAACCTGCGGAGACGGCGATAAAGTAGTTGCATAGTAAAGCAATAAAAATGCCCACAACAATTGCTAATTGCTGCAACGAGCCTAGCCTACCCCGCAAATTTGCTGGAGAGCATTCAGCAATATAAGCAGGGGCAATTACACTAGCTGCGCCAACTGCTAGCCCGCCTAGTACCCGCCAAAAGATAAAATCCCAAATTGTAAAGGGTAAACCGGAACCAATAGCACTAATGGTAAACAAGACCGAAGCTACTACCATAGCTTTGACTCTACCGTAGCGATCGGCAATTTTCCCAGCGAAAAAGGCTCCAACTGCAGAACCTAGTAAGGCTAGGGATACGGCAAGCCCTGTTTGCACGCTGTTGGCGTTGAAGGTGTTGGCTAAGGCTGTGACTGCGCCGTTAATGACGGCAGTGTCAAAGCCGAATAAGAAGCCACCGAGGGCGGCAGCACCAGCGATTAAAATGACGTAAAAAGTGTTTGTTTTGCGACGTTCGGTAACTGTAGACATAGTAGAGTTGTAAATGTGTTTTTTGAACTGTGTGGGCGCAATTTGGATGCGCCCCATTTTTTTAGACGTAGCAGTGCTACGTCTCTACTGGGCGGCGCGTAATGCGCTACCAATTAATCCCACTTGCGGGTTTAAAACTATGTGAATGGGAACTTGCTCTAATAGAGAATGCATCCGTCCTTTGCTTAAGAATGCTTGGAGAAAATTGCCTTGTTGCATTAGGGGCAAGTTTTTGGCGGCAATGCCTCCAGCGATGTAAAGTCCGCCGTAGGGCAGAAATTTCAGCGCTACGTCTCCGGCTTCTGCGCCATAAGCTTCGATGAATATTTCCATCGTTTTTTGGGCGAGGGCATCTTGCTTATTGATAGCAGCCTTGGAGATTTCCCCTGCAAGATTGACAGATTTCTCTGCTTGCCCAATCTCGCGTTCCCAAGTTTTGTAGACTTCGGCTAAGGAGGAAGATTCTGGGTAGATTTTGCGATCGCGCAAAAATTGGTAAATCGCCACAATCCCTATCCCAGAAACTACTCGCTCGACTGAAACTCGATTGATGTTGTTTTTCTCTAAGATGTATTGCAACAAATCAAATTCCAATTGGGTTCGCGGGGCAAAGCTGCTATGTCCGCCTTCGGTGGCAAACACGCGGTAGCTTCCCGATTGGGGAATAACAAAACCTTGCCCTAACCCCGTACCTGCACCAATTACGGCAATTGGGGCATCAGTATTAGGTGTACCTGGCTGTAATGTATGCAAATCTTCCTCGGATAAACCTAAAACTCCATAGCCTACGGCGACAAAATCATTGATCAGCGCAACTTGGGCGACTTGCAACTCCCGTTCTAAGCGACTTGCCTCTAAGTTCCAATTTAAGTTAGTTAGCTTGGAGGTATTGTTGACAACGGGACCTGCAATGCCAAAACAAGCTTTTTCGGGAGTTATTTGGCTGCCTTGTTGTTGTGCCTCGCCTAAGAATTTGCCTACCATCGGTACTAGATCGGCAAATTCTTGACTGGGGTAGGTTTGCTCGTGCAAAGTAGTTTGGTTGGGTAATTGGCGATCGCCTGAAGTTGCTTGCGACTCCACTAACCGTAAAATTGTTTTAGTAGCGCCAATGTCTCCTGCAAGTAGAATGGTCATTTTTATTGCTCTCTAAATATTGCTAAAATTGCACCTAGAACCTAAATACTGTTCTGAGTACGCCAATTACAACATCTTCGTTGTTGGCATTGTGATTGGGCGCAGTTAGCCAGATTACTCCTGGGGTAATTTGAATGTTGTCAGATATCTGATATCTATAGAAAGCCTCCAAATGCAAAGATGTATCGGGGTCTGCTTGACCGTTGTTTAAGGTACTGTCAATATTTGTCACCTTGGGTTCCATGCCGACTAAAATACCGCCGAGATTGCCTTCTTTGCCCAAATTAGGAAAAGCTAAGGTAACTGCCCAGTTCCAAACTTCTGCATCGCCTCTACCTATGTAGCGCTGGTTGGCGTAGCCTACCCAACCACCAATAGAAAAATTAGGGCTGAGGGCGAAAGTTCCCGACACACCGTAGGCATTGGTAGATACTGCTCTGCCAAAGTTAGTATTTGATAAATTGCTGCCCGTACTCGTACCAAAAGGTATAAAGTCAGGATTTAACTCAGGATCTATGCCACCGCCTGTAGTAAAGAAAGAAGGGCTATAGCTGTTGATATAAGTTAGACCGATTTTAGAGCGATCGCTAGGACTAATAATTACTTGCGCCAAACCTGCATACACGCCGTCAAATAAGCCATTTTTTTCTGTAGGTGTTGCTGCTGTGTTGCTAGGGACTAAATAGCCTAAATTGAGTTCTATGCTGTCGCTAAAAAAGTGTCTCAATCCAACTCCAGAACCTCCAGAGTAGTTGTAGATAGGGTTACGCAAGGCAAATAGCGAAACTGCACCGCCATCAAAGTAAGGGTTTAATTGCGCGGAAGCATCTAAGTCAACAAAACCGTTGCCTGTAGCCGCCAGGTAGAAATTAGTTCGAGAGCCTATAGGAAAACGATACCGCAACAGTCCTAAACCAAATTCATTGTCGCTATCGCCGTCAAACTCTACGCGACCTTCGTTTGTAAGTAATGGACCGCTATTTGTCCCGCCTAAAGGCGTAACGTTGTTGGCTTGCAAGCGAGTTGTGAGTAAGTCTCTACCGCTAAAGCTGGTATCTAAATTGAGTCGCGTTCGTTGGCTTAAGGTAGGAACTCTGTCAATTGACTCGCCGTTGGCATTTTCCCCACCAAGGACGCTGACTACACCAACTACAATTTCACCATTGAGTCTTGTCGTAGTAGAAAATTGATTGGCTTCTAGTTCGGCTGTAGCGACTTCAAGATTATCAACGCGCCCGCGTATAGTTGCAAGTTCGGTAGCAAATTCCTCTTGCAAGCGCTGCAATGTTGCTAAGTCTTCTCTGGTTGCTAAATTACTTGTAGCTGTACCAATTAGCTCGTTTACTCGGTCTAAACAAGCGTTCAAGCCAGCGGCAAATTCGTAGCGAGTCAAAGCCCGATTGCCGCGATACGTACCATCTGGATAACCAGCAATACAGCCGTAACGTTCGACTAGAGATTGCAATGCTTGAAATGCCCAATCAGTCGGTTGTACGTCTGATAGCTGAGAAACAGATGTAACTTGCCCCATAGAATTTTCGTTACTGCTAGGTGGGGTAGTTGTTGGTACTTCTGCTTGGGCTAAATAGTTGTTGGATGCAACTCGATCTGGCGATCGCAATGATTTAATTAATTCGGTATTGCGTCGCTCGCTTTGTTCTCCTGCTTCTGTCGCGATCGCTGGACTAAAATTACCTAAGTTGCAAATCAATCCTGTATAAACAAGGGCTGTTGTTGTTAGTAAATGTCCTTTCATCACGCCTCCACTAAACATTAATAATCTACTTATCTTGTCAAGTCAAAATAACAAAAGTTAATCTGCTCTAATTAGCTTTTGTTCTTTACTACTTTGGATAGCTGTTTCAATAATTCGCATCACATTAACTCCATCTTCGGCAGTAACGGCAACTGGACAATTTTCTACAATTGCTTTATACATCGCGTCGTAATACTCCAAATAGCTACCTTTTGAACTTTTAATTTTTTCTCTTTTTTCTGTATGTAATAATCCATAATTGCTTTCCGGTTCAGTATACCAATCATCAGTATTTGGCTTTATCCCTGCACGCAACTTTTCTTCTTGCTTATCAGTCCTATTTTTTAAAAAAGAACCCTTTGTACCGTGTAATATGTAAGCAGGTGCAGGTTCGCACACTAAAAAACTTGCTTTTAGTCTTACGCGCAGTTTTTCGTAATATAAAATTGCTGCAAAATAATCTTCTACCTGCGATTCTTTTCTTGTTATCCGCAAGTCAGCATAAACACCATCAGGCATTCCAAATAAATATAAAGCTTGGTCTATAATGTGCGGACCTAAGTCTTTGAGTATTCCTGCGCCTGGATTTGGAGTTTCTAAATGTTGTTTGGAATTGAGATTTGGTTTGTATCTTTCAAAACTAAATTCTGCTTCAATAATATCTCCAAGTACACCTTTTTGAACGATCGCTTTTACTGTTTGAAAGTCGCTATCCCAGCGCCGATTTTGATATACAGATAATTTTTTGCCTTGTTTTAGAGCTAATTGTTGGAGTTCTACGGCTTGAGCCACTGTAGTAGTAAAAGCTTTTTCTACTACTACGTGTTTGCCTGCTTTTAAGGCGGCTTTAGCATAGTCGTAATGGGTATAAGTTGGTGTATTTACTACAACTAGCTCTACTTCCTCATCAGCTAGCAGCGCTTGCAGATCGGGGTAGCTTTTTGCAGTAGGATAATCTTGCCCAATTAGCTTTTTGCTTCTTTCCCAAGCCCCAGCTATTTGAAATCCAGGATGTAAATCGAGGAAAGGTGCATGAAATATCTTTCCCGATAAACCGTACGCACAAAGAGCCGTGTTAATAGTTTTCATCTGTATGGCAGAAATAAAGACTTGGGATGAATGCAAGCATTGTTTTAGCGGCGCGAACGTCGGCGGAGTCTATCAATAATTACCGCCACAATAATTACTAAACCTTTGACAACTAACTGCCAGAAATAAGACAGATTTAAAAGCGTCAAACCATTATTAAGCACCGCAATAATTAACGCACCCAAAAGCGTGCCGACAATAGTGCCAACACCGCCTGTAAAGCTAGTTCCACCCAAAATTACAGCAGCGATCGCATCTAATTCATAACCTTGTCCCAAAGTCCCAGTAGCGCTAAATAGACGGCTAGAACTCATAATGCCGCCCAAACCTGCAAGAGCGCCACTTACGCCATAGACAAACAGCAACACGCGATTGACTTTAATCCCTGTAAGTCGCGCTGCCCTTTCGTTACCACCTACAGCATAAATTTGTACGCCTAGTACAGTTTGCCTCAGCACAAACCAACTAATAGCTACAGTCAATAAAGCAATGACAGCTAGCCAAGGTAAGGGACCTAAATAAGTATTACCCACCCAAGCAAAATTCAAATCGCGGTTAAAAACTGTTGTGCCATTAGCAATCAAAAAGGCAGCACCGCGCAAAGCAGTCAACGAACCCAACGTAACGATAAACGGTGGCACATCCAAAAAGGTAATCAAAGCGCCGTTGAGTAAGCCCAAAGCTAACCCTACCAGCAAGCCTGCTAATACCGCCGCCCATCCCAAACCAGGAATTAACGATACCAGTACAGAAACTACCGCCGAGACAGCCAAAATTGAACCTACCGACAAGTCAATCCCGCCAGTGAGAATAACAAATGTCATTCCAGTTGCCAGCACAATATTGATTGATGCTTGGCGAAATATATTGACAAGGTTGTTGGGTGTAAGGAAATTAGGACTGAGAAAAGAAAACAGGACGCAAATTAAGATCAATATCGGCAAAATACCTGCAACTTGGAGCAGAGTATTAACTGATTTGCGCTTGCGCGATTTTTCTTGCTGACTAACTCGCTTATCGGCAACTTGGCTCATACTGCTTGTACCTCCGCCGCTCCTGTGGCATATTGCATAATATTTTCTTGAGTAATCTTTTGCTCAGGGCTATCGTCGAGTTCGCCAACTAAACGCCCTTCGCGCATGACTAAAACGCGATCGCTCATGCCGACAATTTCTGGTAATTCGCTAGAAACCATCAAAATAGCGACTCCTTGGGCGGCAAGTTCGCTGATAATTTTGTAAATTTCGCTCTTAGCGCCGATATCTACGCCCCGTGTTGGTTCGTCTAACATCAGGATTTGGGGTTTAATTGCCAGCCACCTTGCTAGTAGTAGCTTTTGCTGATTGCCACCAGAAAGATCCAATGCCCTCAGTTCCAAATTGGCAAGGCGAATATTGAAGTTTTCTACCGCACCTTTGGCTAACTGATTGACTGCACCCCAATTAACTATTCCCCCCTTGGCTTCTCGCTTGAGGGTATTAAGGGCAATATTCTTGCGGCAACTCATTTCTAAAAACAAGCCTTGATCTTTGCGATCTTCTGGCACGTAACCAATTCCGGCATTGATAGCATCGCTAGGAGAATTAATCTCTACTTTTTTGCCATTAAGCAAGATTTCACCGCTAACTTTTGGATCTGCGCCAAAAATTAGCCGCGATACTTCTGTTCGTCCTGCGCCTACTAACCCCGCCAGTCCCAGAATCTCGCCAGCACGCAGTTCAAAACTAACACCATCTACTTTGCGTCCGTCGCCGATATTTCTCACTTCCAACACTACCGAACTTGGATGCAGTTGGCGTTGATGTTCGTAAAAATCTTGCATCGACCGACCGACCATCATCTGCACCAATCTTTGCGGCGAAATTTCTTCCCGCAATAGACTGCCGATATATTGACCGTCGCGCAGGACGCTAACTCGATCTGCTAAGGCATAGATTTCTTCCATGCGATGGCTGATGTAAATAATTGCAATCCCGTCACGGCGCAGTTTGCGAATTACTTCAAACAAACGCTCGGTTTCGCGGTCAGATAAGGCTGCTGTTGGTTCATCCATGACCAATACGCGGCTTTTGTCCTTCAGCGCCCTGGCAATTTCTACTTGCTGTTGTTCGGCGATTGATAAAGTTCCAACTATATCGCTGGCTTTGAAAGTGGCTCCCAAACTAGCTAGTACCTGCTTGGCTTCTGCTTCCATGCCTTGACGGTCTAAAAACTGCCCGCGCTGCAACTCGCTACCCATAAAAATATTTTCGGTAACAGTTAAGTTAGGCGCGACGTTGAGTTCTTGATAAATCAGGTTGATTCCGGCTTGCCTGGCGATCGCTGGATTGGTAATTTTCAGGGGTTGACCGTTGATGCGAATTTCTCCACCATCAGCAATATAAGCCCCAGCCAAAATTTTCATTAAGGTGCTTTTGCCTGCACCGTTTTCACCCATTAGGGCGTGAACTTCTCCGCCATAGATAGATAGGTTGACATTTTGTAGTGCAGGTACGCCATGAAATTGCTTGCTAATTCCTTGCATTTCTAATACAGGGATAGCAGTTGATGCATCGGAAAATAAGGTTTCTGTGTTTGTAGTCATAACTATTTCCAGCAGAAAGTTAGCAGTTGGTAATAAGTATTTGTCACCTATTACCTGCCGCCGTTAAATTTCGTTTTTAAAAGCGATCGCGCCTTGAAGAGAGTTTTGAGGCTTTTATCACCTCAAAACTCTAAAATGCTCTGCATTAATCGTAAATATGAGCAATGACAGAGCGAATGTACCGCTAGATACACATTAAACTCAACTTTGCAATTCTTAATTCAAAATTGATTGTGTTGTAAATCACACATTTGCTTACCAACCTTTAGCGGTACTGACATTTTCTCGCGTAATTAGGGTTACAGGCAGCAGAATAGTTGATGTTTCCGGCTTTTTGCCATTTAAGATGTCATTGCCGACTCTAACTGCTGTTTCTGTCATCCCGCGTGGATTTTGCGTCGCGGTTGCTGCATAGAGGCTATTTTCAGAGGCGATCGCTTTGATCGCTTCGGGCGCACCATCTACACCCACAATAAAAAACTCTTTGCGTTGGGCTTGGCTAGCCGCTAAGTCTACTCCCGTACCGCTAGGATCGTTGATCGCAAATACTGCATCTATCTTTGGGAAGGTAGTTAGCAAGTCTGTCATTACCCTTAATCCGCCTTCTCTACTACCTTCGGCGTTTTGATCTCTAGAAAGGACTTTGATATTAGGATACTTGGCTAATACTTTGTCGCAACCTTCGACTCGCTGGATAACTGAGGCAACTGGAGGACCGTTGACAATCACTATATTACCTTGCCCTTTGAGGCGATCGGCAATGTACTGACAACTTACTTCTCCTGCTTGCACGTTGTTGGTAGTAACGGTAGCATCTACATCTGCATCTACTGCTGTATCTACTGCAATGACAACTTTGCCTGCACGTCTGGCGTTGTCTACTGCTGGCTTAATCCCTTGACTGTCAGCAGCATTGAGAATAATTAAGTCGGTATTGGCGGCAACAAAGTTTTCTAGTTGATTAGTCTGTTGGTTAACGTCGTAGCCACTAGAAACTACTGTAACTTTGACATCATCACCGCCTAGTTTCTTGGCTTCGGCTTCTGCACCTTTGCCCATGACGACGAAGAAAGGATTGCTCAAATCGCCTACAGTCACGCCAACTGAGCGTAATTTTCCATCTTTATTGCCGCTACTCGCTACTTCTGTAGCATTAGGGCTAGGTTGAGAGGCGTTATTTTCGGCAGTATTATTGCAGCCTACTAGCGTCAGGGCGAGTAGACTAAATGCGATCGCTATTTTTTTCATATTTATCTCCAAGTCATTACCACCCCACACCTAATGGCAGAGGTTTACAAGCAAAATTTTGGATTGCTTCCGATTTACTAGCCTTTGTCGCTATTAATGCAATCTTTCATAACTAACTAGGCTGAAATCTTGACATAGTGGGAGCTTTTTTCCTGGCAAAAGATATTACCAACAAACCGCTTTTTTAGCTATTTTTTGGCAACTACCAATTGTTGCAAATAGACTAAAGTGCGTCGGATTTACCGCCAACACTAAGAAGGATAAAAATTCTTTTATCTTGCTTGCCTAGTTGCTAAATCTGCCCCTAACTCACTTTGATAGTTGGTAGCAAACACAACATCAATCTTAGGGATGGTTATCGACGAATCGCTCATTTATCTTAATATTTCTATTTTTAAGCGATCGCTAATAGCTACAATCTCAGCCACTTATTGTTAAGGCTATCTGTAACATCTACCTCAATTGACATTTATATTCGCTTGCTCAAAGTCTATCAATTGCCCGTTAGCTTCCCGATTGAGTACATCATTTTGCTAAAAATTGTTGAATCTCATTGTTTGCTTCTGAAACCATATTTTCCTACTTTTCAATGTTTTTAAATAGGAGATTTTTAATTCATGCACACCTGTGCATAACCATCATAGACTTTCTCATCACCTTTATGCACACCTGTGCGTAAACTTATATTAAGCTTCTGGAAAGATTATTCTGTCGCCAAACCAAGAAGAGGAGGCAAAATTTTATGTGGCGATAGATAAATTCGCCTGTTTGCGGGGAACTATAAGTAAAGCAACAACTATTTACATTCAAGTTGGATTGATAGGAGGCGAAATTTGCTTTCTTCCTCGTTACTGGATAACACCAGCACAACCCCAAAACAACAGCATAGCTGCATCACAAATATGCCGTCAGAAATTGCTAGCATCACAAGCAAGGTAAAGTCGGCGCTAGAACCTAAAACTGGCACTTGCCAAAGGCAGGTGCTACTATGACGCTACGCAAAAAGACACTTTTACTAATCAGCATTACTCTATCGTGTCTGATCGCAGTAATGTACGTTACGTCTACAACGCTGCTGATGAAGGGATTTGAGCGTGTAGAAGTCCAAAGCACCCGTGAAAACGTCCAGCGAGTTGTCGATGCCTACAATGAGAAGCTTACCAAACTATCTTTGATGAATGAAGATTGGGCAGAGTGGGATAGTACCTATCGATTTATAGAAAATCGCAATTCTACCTATATTCAAGAAAATCTGATCGATGCAGCACTCCAACGCATCAATGTAAACTTGATAGCTTATGTAAGTAACGAACGTCAGCTAGTTTTCGGCAGCTTGTCAGATGATAACCAGCATAGTAGGTTAATTCCCCAGGTTTTGCAGTCATACATCACTAACAATGACGTATTGTTACAAAAAAACCAACAGCAAGGGGGAATCATTCTCCTACCACATGGTCCTATGTTAATTAGTCGGCGAGATATTCTTACCAGTGCGGGAATAGGACCGCGTCGCGGTACGTTGATTATGGGACGCTACTTGAATATCGCCCAATTAGCACAGCAAACTCACTTTCACATTAGTTTATACGGATACGATTCCTCGCAAATACCTCCTGACTTTCAGCTAGCCCATCAAGCACTAGCTAGCGATTCTACACCTTTCGTACAGCCGCTAAATGAAAATGCGATCGCGGGTTACACTCTACTCAAAGATGTTGACGGTAAACCTGCCATACTATTGCGCGTACAGATGCCGAGAGCAGTATACAAGCAAGGCAAAGTCAGTATGCGTTACGTTGGCACTTTATTATTTGCAGTAGGGTTAGTATTTAGCACTGTAACTTTACTACTTTTAGAAAAATTAGTGCTATCTCGTTTAGCGCGTCTTAGCAATGGTGTAAGTATTGTTGGTGCTAGTGGCAACCTTTCGGCGCGGGTAATAGCATCTGGAAAAGACGAACTAGCACATTTAGCTGATAATATTAATTCAATGCTGCGTCAGTTGCAGAAGTCTCAACAGAATTTGCAAAGCAGTGAAGAACGCTATCGCGTATTTTTGGCTCAAAGTTCAGAAGGTATCTGGCGCTGCGAATTAGAATGTCCTATTGCTATTAATAGCTCAAAAAAAGAGCAAATTTATTACTTAAATAATCATACCTATTTAGCTGAATGTAATGATATATACGCCCAAATGATGGGCTACAGTTGCGCTCAAGATATAGTTGGAATAAAAATTACTAATTTGTATCCAAAACTACCTTTACAGCAACTAATCCAAAATTTTATTGAATCTGGGTACAGGCTTGACAACGCAGAATCTTACTTTATTGATAAGCATGGCAACAAAAAAGTATTTTTTAAAAACATAGTGGGAATTATTGAAAACGATTGTTTGGTAAGAGTTTGGGGAATCCAACGCGATATTACCGATTTGATAATAGCTCAAGAAGCATTAATTAAAACCCAAGTTACTGAAGTAGTTAATTTACAACTCACTAATGAAATAGAACAACGCAAACGTGTCGAGCAAGCATTGTTTCAAGAAAAAGAACTCGCTCAAATAACATTACAATCAATTGGCGATGCAGTTATTACTACTAATGCTGATAATATTATCAAATCTATAAATCCAGTAGCAGAGAAAATAACCAATTGGCGTTTTGAAGAAGCAATTGGGTTGCCTTTACAAGAGGTTTTTAAGATTGTCGATGAAACTACAGGCGCACCTGTAACAAACTTTATCGAACAATCTCTATGCGGAGAGCGAGCTAGTAATTATTCTCATCATATCCTTTTAATTGCTAATAATGGCACTGAGTTTGCAATTGATTATTGCGCTGCACCAATTTATAATAGCGATCGCTCTTTTATCGGCAATGTTTTAATTTTCCGCGATGTGACTCAATCGCGCCGTTTATCGCATCAACTATCATGGCAAGCTAGTCACGATCCTTTAACTCAATTATACAATCGCAGTCAATTCGAGCAATTTTTGCAAGCAGCAGTAGCTAGCACTCAAACTCAGCTTCAAGAACATACTTTGTGTTATTTAGATTTAGATCGGTTCAAAATTGTCAACGATACCTGCGGACATTTAGCAGGCGATCGCTTATTATGTCAAATCAGCGAGATATTTCAAAAAGAACTACGCAAAACTGATGTATTGGCGCGGTTGGGTGGGGATGAGTTTGGCATTATACTTTATCAATGCTCGCTAGAAGAAGCATACAAGATTGCTGAAAATTTGCGATCGCGCATTGAAGATTTTCGCTTTGTTTGGCAAGACAAAACTTTTGCTTTGGGTGTCAGTATTGGTATAGTTGCTATTAATAGCACTACTCAAAATCTAATTAGTTTACTAGGTGCAGCAGATGCAGCTTGCTATGCAGCCAAAAATCAAGGTAGAAATCAAATACACATTTACCAAATAGACGATAGCCAACTAGCAAAACAACAAGGAGAAATGCAATGGGTATCTATAATTCCTCAAGCAATAGCCGAAAATAAATTTAAGCTTTATTGTCAAAAAATAATGCCAATTCAAAGCAAAGATGCGATAGAACATTGGGAAATTTTATTGCGATTGGAAGATGAGACAGGAAAAATTATCTCGCCGATGGCGTTTATTCCAGCCGCAGAACGTTACAATTTGATGCACCTAATCGATCGCTGGGTAATTTCTACACTTTTTGCTTATTTACAGCGACAAAATAACTTAGATATTCATCATAGGTTATACTCGATTAATCTTTCTGGTGCTAGTATCAACGACCATAACTTTATTAGCTTTGTGCAAGAGCAATTTGTAAAATACAATATTTCGCCAGCAATAATCTGCTTTGAAGTTACTGAGACTGTAGCAATTACCAACTTAACAAAAGCAGCGCAGTTTATTCAAGAATTGAAAGCTCTAGGCTGTCAATTTTCCTTAGATGACTTTGGTAGTGGGATGTCATCTTTTGCTTATCTCAAAAACTTGCCTGTAGATTATGTCAAAGTTGACGGTATTTTTATCAAAGAAGTTGTCAACGATGAAATCGCCTCAGCAATGGTAGAAGCAATTGTGCGGCTTGCTGGTGTAATGGAAATTCAGACAGTTGCCGAATTTGTGGAAAATAAGGAAATTATCGCCAAAATTCAGGAATTAGGCATTGATTACGCTCAAGGTTATGGTATTGCAAGACCATCTCCCTTAGAGATTACCTTAGATTCTAAACTAGCTACATCAGCAGGTGTATTGCAATTAAAAAGCATTTGCATCTGACGATCGCTCGCAGACACTTCTTGGACAAAATGTTGCTCCAACCAGCGCTGAAAAGAGCGTCCGCCTTGGCTGATAAAGTCTGTAAGCCCTGGTAAACAATCGCGACGATAAAAACCGCATAAAGGCTCCCAACCTTTAGCATGGCGCGGCAAAAAGGCGATCGCATCTTCACTAACTTTATCTAGTTGACTTGCCCATTGTTGCAGTACCTCAACTTGCAACCTGGGTAAATCGCAAGCTAGCAGCAATACCCAATCAGTTTGAGCTTGCACAAGTCCCTGAGCAAAGCCGATAATTGGTGCATTCGGTTCGTCTACTATAGATATTTCCCGCACGAATTGGCAACCTGTTGGTAATACGTGCTGATAGCGTTCTTGCCAAGGTGTAACTACATAGACTAGATTGCAAAGTGCGATCGCGCGATCGCATACCAAGCGCAGCAGAGGTACGCCCCCAATTGGAAGCAAAGCCTTGTCTTGTCCCATCCGCGAACTTTTACCCCCCGCCAAGACGATGCCATTTAAAGGTTTTGAGTTTTGAGTTTTGAGTTTTGAGTTGAAAGGCTGCTGCACGTTAACTTAATCTGCGCTTCCCACGTAACGCTTGATAAAACTTTCTAGTGTCTCTAACTTAATTTTATATACTGACTCTAAGCGTTCGATCTCTGCTGGCGTACAGAAAAACTCGTTATCTAGCAAAGTGCGAAAAGTTCCTATAGCTTTTTGTGCATCGGCGTTAAATAAACCAATCGCCGTACGTAAGCCATCAACTACAGCTAAAGGCGGGTTAATAATAACAGGTTCTCGTTTATACACGCGACTAAAAATCTGCGGAATATCCTCTCGTTTCAAAACTTCAGGTCCGCCAACTGCAAAAATCTGGTTGCGAGCATCAGCATTACTAACAGCATCTACAGCCATTAATGCTAAATCGTCTGTACTAATAATAGAAGTGCGACTTTGGCGATCGCCTACCAATAAATAAATCCCTGTTTGCTCAAACCTTTCTGCCAAAGGCAACAAATTAGAAGCAAGACCTGCCGGACGCAAAATAGTATAGTTTAAACCACTAGATTGCAAGTATTTTTCGACTTCTCGTTTTGCCTTAAATACTGGTGCATCTTCATAACCGCGATCGGCTCCCAGTACGGAAATAAACACAAAATGCTCAACTCCAACATCTTTGGCGCGATCTATTAGTTCGATGTTAGCGCGGTAGTCTAAAGCTAAAGCATCACCACCGCTACCATGAGCGCTAATTATGTATTTCACGCCTTGACACGCTTTATCAATATCCCTTTGCTCTCTTAAATCGCCAATGAATATTTCACTACCTCGGTGTTCTAATTCGCCGTAGCGAGAACTTAGGCGCACAAAAGAGCGCACAGGTGTTTCTTCTTTGCGTAATTTGCGGACAACTCTTTTGCCTATATCCCCAGTTGCGCCTGTAACTAAAAACATCTCTAAATAACCTCCTCACTCCAGCTATATTTTATCGGCTAGGCTCAGAAGTTTTATCGGCAAATAGGTTAAACTATATCTATATATGCATGAATGCCTGTTCATACATCGCATTCTTTTTATTCTTGTAAGGAACAAACTAATGACTACTGCAACCCAAACTCAATGTGCTTGTGAATCTTGCCACTGCCCAGTTTCCGAAACAGAAGCAGTACAAAAAGATGGTAAAACATACTGTAGCGAAGCTTGCGCCCAAGGACACCCAGACGGTAAAGGCTGCGGTCATGCAGGTTGCGATTGCGGTTAGTTGCAGGTAATATGGTGCTGGCTAGTGCAGTTAGCGATCGCTCTTTGCACGCAAAAAACGGTAGCCAGCATCAAATTCTGTAAGGTTTTTTATATCTCCATATTTAGCTTGCCATTGACCGCTAGTTAAGTCTTCAGCAAGTTGTCTAACTCCCAACTCAACTACAGAAGGCTCTGCTAAAGCAAAAGCTGACATACCTGCACGAACTACAGAACTTAGATACATTTCTGGTCGTCGCCAGAGCGCAGCAACAAATAAATCTGATAAGTTAGGAGGCAACATTAAGGTAGACACCTCAACGCTTCTTTGAGTAGTTGCACCGATAAGTTCTGAAATATTGCTCAATGGTGGAAAAAAGCGAAATGTATCTTGCCAAAGAGAGGGGAAATAATCAGCGAACCAGAATTTGTTAGCAAATCTAGGGTCGATGGTAAAAATAACAATTGCACCCTTCCTAGTAATTCTATGCATTTCTCTAAATGCCTGCTCCAGATTAGAAAAATGATGAGTAGCTAAAACACTGATTGCAGCATCTACCGATGCAGTTGGTAAAGGTATGTCTTCTGCACATCCAGTAAACCATTGTACTTGTGCATGGGGTTGAGATTGCGATCGCATTACTAAAGATGGCTCAATAGCGTAAATCTGATAGCCACAATTAGCAAGACTCTTACTATAGCCACCAGTACCAGCACCGATATCCGCGATCGTACTACCTGGTTTTAGTTGTAATAAATTTAGTATCTGCTTAACTATCCGAGGATCGGGAATTCGAGAATTGGAGTAACTTTGACCAATTGAGTCATATACAGACATATACTTATTCTTTTAGCGATCGCAGTCAAAATTAACTAGCATTTTGGAGAATTCCTTGAATGCGTTGGCGAAATAAACGTACTGCTGCTCTTTGTCCAGTTGTCTTGCTTTGCTCGATAAATGTTGGAACTTCAGCGATGGGGAGAAAGGGAAAAGCTATACTTGTTTGCGATCGCTCGTAGTTCTCACCCACAAGTTGATACACTTCTAAAGTTTGCTGGCGGTAGCGCCATAGTTCGGGAACGCCAATAGATGCATAAATGTTAAATTTATCTAGCGAAGAACTGGTATAGTCTGCCTCTATAGCTAAATCCGGTGGCGGATCGTCTGGCAGTTGAATTTTTTTTCCCCTAACTCTAGATTCATTTTGAATGTAAAAGCAACTATCAGGCTCGATAGCGCGAGTTAAATCTTCTCGTTTTAGTAACAAAGCACCAAGGCTTCTTGCCTCAATTTCTAGCTCATCAACTATTACCTCAATAAAGCTTTCTATCAGCCTTTTAGATTCTTCATGTTCTGTCAGCGGCATTCTTATCTCTAACACTCCTCGGTCATAAGCAACTCTAGAAACACGACTACCGCCAATATCTGCAAGTAATGCTTTAAAAGTCTGCCAGCTAACACCCTCCAACACTACTAATCGTTCTACAGCAATTTGGGGGTTAGGGGTAGGTGCGATCGCGCTAATTGCATTCATTATCTTATGTGCAGTAAAAAACTATAAATTTTGCAGAATATAATAAGTTAATTATCCAAAGCCTAGCTTAAATCCTTATACACTCGCCAATTATATGAATAGTCCCTTTCTTTCTCGCCTGCATAGTAAAAGTTGCCCAGTTATTGTATTTGATGGGGCGATGGGTACATCTTTGCAAACGCAGAACTTAACTGCCGCAGACTTCGGCGGGGCGGAGTATGAGGGCTGTAACGAATATTTGGTCTATACTAAGCCAGAAGCAGTTAAAAAGGTGCATCATGACTTTTTGGCTGCGGGTGCAGATGTCATTGAAACTGATACATTTGGCGGTACATCGATTGTACTTGCAGAGTACGACCTTGCCGAGCGAGCATACGAACTAAATAAAACAGCAGCAGAACTTGCAAAAAGCGTCGCTGCGGAATTTTCTACAACCGAAAAACCCCGATTTGTAGCGGGTTCGATGGGACCTGGAACTAAATTGCCCACTTTAGGGCATATTGATTTTGATACATTGGAAGCAGCTTTTGCCGAACAAGCAGAAGGACTATATGACGGCGGTGTAGATTTATTTATCGTCGAGACTTGTCAAGATGTGCTGCAAATTAAAGCAGCGTTAAATGGGATCGAGCAAGTTTTCCAGCGCAAGGGCGAAAGAAAACCCTTAATGGTGTCGGTAACGATGGAAGTAATGGGGACGATGCTTGTAGGTACAGAAATAAGCGCTGTACTGACAATTTTAGAACCTTATCCCATCGACATTTTAGGGCTAAACTGTGCGACCGGACCCGATCGCATGGCTGAACATATCAAGTATTTATCGCAGCACTCGCCTTTTGTAGTATCTTGCATCCCCAATGCTGGTTTACCCGAAAACATTGGCGGTCACGCACATTACAAACTCACGCCCATAGAACTAAAAATGGCGTTGATGCACTTTATTGAAGATTTGGGCGTGCAGGTAATTGGTGGTTGTTGCGGTACAAGACCAGATCACATTCAACAATTAGCAGAAATAGGCACAACTTTACAGCCCAAACAACGTGCGTTTGAGTACGAACCAGCAGCAGCATCTATATATAGCGCCCAACCATACGAGCAAGATAATTCATTTTTGATTGTCGGCGAAAGGTTAAATGCCTCTGGTTCTAAAAAGTGCCGCGATTTACTCAATGCTGAAGATTGGGATGGACTTGTGGCAATGGGTAAGGCACAAGTAAAAGAAGGAGCGCATATATTAGATGTCAACGTCGATTATGTCGGGCGCGATGGCGTGCGCGATATGCACCAATTGGTATCGCGGCTAGTAACTAACGTCACCTTACCCCTAATGCTAGATTCCACCGAATGGGAAAAGATGGAAGCGGGGTTAAAAGTTGCTGGCGGAAAGTGTCTTTTAAACTCGACTAACTACGAAGATGGCGAACCGCGATTTTTGCAAGTGTTGGAATTGGCGAAAAAGTATGGTGCAGGTGTTGTAATTGGGACGATTGACGAGGATGGAATGGCGCGAACTGCCGATAAAAAGTTTGCGATCGCCCAACGTGCCTATCGTCAAGCTGTAGAATATGGCATATCTCCTAACGAAATATTCTTTGATACTTTAGCTTTACCGATTTCTACAGGGATTGAAGAAGATAGAGCAAATGGTAGCGCCACGATTGCAGCTATTAAGCGCATTAGGCAAGAATTGCCTGGATGTCACGTTATTTTAGGTGTTTCTAACGTTTCCTTTGGTTTGAATCCGGCGGCGCGAGTAGTGCTAAATTCTATGTTTCTGCACTATGCGATGGAAGCGGGAATGGATGCAGCTATTGTCAGTGCCAGTAAAATATTGCCCTTAGCGCGGATTGAAGACAAGCAGCAAGAAGTTTGCCGTCAGTTGATTTTTGACGAACGCAAGTTTGAAGGGGATATCTGCGTATACGATCCTTTGGCAGAATTGACTACATTATTTGAGGGAGCGACAACAAAACGCGATCGCACAGAAGATGAATCTTTACCTGTAGAAGAACGCCTAAAGCGTCACATCATCGATGGGGAAAGGATTGGGCTAGAAGAACAGCTAAAAGTAGCTTTAGAGAAGTACCCGCCGTTAGAAATTATCAACGTCTTCTTGCTGGATGGCATGAAAGTTGTCGGTGAATTATTTGGTTCGGGGCAAATGCAACTACCTTTTGTACTGCAATCAGCCGAAACGATGAAGGCTGCTGTAGCCTATTTAGAACCGTTTATGGAGAAGAGCGACAGCGATAATAGTGCTAAAGGAACAGTAGTAATTGCAACTGTCAAAGGCGACGTTCACGATATTGGCAAGAACCTAGTAGATATTATCTTGTCAAATAACGGCTACAAAGTAGTTAATTTGGGCATCAAGCAGCCAGTAGATAACATCATTGAGGCTTACGAACAGCACAAAGCTGATTGTATTGCCATGAGCGGCTTGTTAGTTAAATCTACTGCATTTATGAAAGAAAACTTGCAGGTATTTAACGATCGCGGTATTACAGTACCAGTTATATTAGGCGGTGCGGCGCTAACTCCTAAGTTTGTCAGCGATGATTGTCAAAATACATACAACGGTCAGGTAATTTACGGTAAAGATGCCTTTTCTGACTTGCATTTCATGGATAAATTGATGCCTGCTAAGTCGGAAAATAAATGGAGCGATCGCACTGGCTTTTTAGATGGTTTAGCAGATGATAGTGTTGAAGTAATAGAAAACGGACATAGACAGCCCCAAGAGGTAGTAGAAGTTGTCACTGCAGCAGAACCAGTAGACACGCGCCGTTCGGAAGCAGTAGCCTTAAATATTGCACGCCCTACGCCGCCATTTTGGGGAACTAAGCTATTACAAGACGATGATATCTCTTTAGAAGAGGTATTTAGCTATCTAGACTTGCAAGCTTTAATAGCTGGACAATGGCAGTTCCGCAAGCCTAAAGACCAATCTGCTGAAGATTATAAAGCGTTTTTAGATGCTAAGGTTTACCCAGTTTTGGAGCAGTGGAAGCAGCGCGTAGTTGCCGAAAACCTATTACAGCCGCAAGTAATTTATGGCTATTTCCCTTGTCAATCTGAAGGCAATTCGCTGTATATATACGAGCCAAATAACCACGAGCGAAAGATAGCAACATTTGAGTTTCCCCGCCAAAAGTCGCTGCGCCGCCTATGTATTGCTGATTTCTTTGCGCCTGTAGAATCGGGTGTAATTGATGTATTCCCCATGCAAGCGGTGACAGTAGGAGAAGTTGCAACTACGTTTGCAAAATCCTTGTTTGAAGCACATCAATATACAGATTATCTCTACTTTCACGGGTTAGCGGTATCGGTAGCAGAAGCTTTAGCTGAATGGCTACACGCACGGATTCGCCAGGAACTAGGTTTTGGCAACGAAGATCCAAATAATATCCGCGATATATTAGCGCAACGCTATCGCGGGAGTCGTTACAGCTTTGGCTATCCAGCTTGTCCGAATATTCAAGATCAGTATAAGTTGTTGGAGTTATTGGCAAGCGATCGCATTGGTCTACAGATGGATGAAAGCGAACAACTCTATCCCGAACAATCGACTACAGCAATTATCGCTTATCACCCAGTAGCTAAGTATTTTAGTGCGTGACATTTTACCCCGACTTAACACATCGTGGAGTCGGGGGAATGTCTTGCCGCAAGGCGGCAATTCGTAATTACTAATTCGTAATTCGTAATTACAAACTTCAATTACAAATTATTTTGGTCAATTGCACAGTTTTAATTGTTATTTAAATAACCAAATTAATGTATAATTTGGTGTTAAAAATTAACTCAAGTTAAATATGAAGTGTTTGCACGTAAAGTTGATATAACCAATGGCAGAACCATAAGCTCTGATGGATCTGCAGACACCATGCAAGCTGGCTTGCTAAATTGTTTTGCCAAGAGGATTGCTAAAGACGTGTTTTTTAGACCTCAAGTTGTTAGCAATCTCCAAGAGCATTTAGCGGCAGCTATTAACTGGCTCAAGCTAGCTCACACTGTTAGCCCTGACAACGGTGTGAGTTGGGGCTATTCGCTTAAGGGCGGATGGCGATCGTCCTACCGCGAAACATCAGGCTATGCTGAAGCCCTGGAGCGCGTACGGACTATCCGCCAAAGCGGCGCTCAGATTCTTCTTGTCGGGATGGGAGTACCTCAGCAAGAGTTTTTTCTAGCAGAACATTGGTCAGACTTGGGTGTGAACTTGGCTATTGGGGTTGGTGGTGGTTTTGATGTGATTACAGGCAAGAAACGACGAGCGTCGCTATGGATGCAAAAAGTTGGGTTAGAGTGGCTCTTTCGACTACTCCAGGAACCCCAAAGACTTGGGAAACGCTACCTAATAACGAATTTACAATTTATCTACTACGTGTTGCGCGAGATAACTTCCTGTAACTTTACTTTTCAACTTGGAGGAGGTAGCAAAGCCCAAGAAAAGAGTAAGATGTAAATTATCCATCGATCGCGTAGATGCAATAAAGGTCTAGTATTAATCAGCACTCTCAACTTTTCCAATTTCAGCGCTTGGTGATGGCAAATCTCAGGGTAAAGGAGCAAGTTTCTGTTCGAGATAATGTAGTAACATTTGGCTAATTTCCTGCTCGATTTGTCTATCTTGCAGTAATTTAGGACGTTCAATTACTGCAGCGTGAGTCAGCGCTTCGATCGTTCTCTCGATAACAAATACTATACAGTCCAGGTTTTTTAGTTGGATGCGATCGCACTGCTTGGCTAAGTAATTTTGCAACAACTTAGTCATGCGGTTTTCACTCTCTGTCTCATTGAGTCTAGGTACTTGCTCGTGCAGAACTTTGTGTAATACTGGCTCGATTGCATGAGCCGCAATATTAGCTCGAACTAATTCAGGCAAAACTACTTCAATGGGAGCATTATCTAAGTCTGTGAGCTTAGATTCAATCGTTTCCATCATACTGCTGACATGGCGATCGCGCAGTGCGGCAATTAGCGATTCTTTATTGGGAAAATACTGATACAACGAGCCAATACTAATACCTGCACGTTCGGCAATGCGATTTGTACTTGCCTTGTCATAGCCTTCCTCAATCAAAATGCGAGCGGTGGCGATTAAAATTGCCTCTACTGTGACTTTGGAGCGGTCTTGCTGCGGTAGTTTACGGGGGTTTGTTGGGACTGTTGATGGCACGATCTTGGCGTTCTCAAATGCGAGTTGAAAATGCGATTAATAGCTCATATTATACGAGTTATAGCTCGCATTAGGGGAAACAGTGAATGATTTTAGTAACTGGTGCAACAGGCAATAATGGCTCAGAAATTGTCAAACTACTTGCAGCACAAAACATTCCGGTGCGGGCAATGGTGCGCGATCGCCAACAGGCTAGTGCGATCGCCGCCCCAAACGTTGCAGTTGTCGAGGCTGACTTCGATCGCCCCGAAACGCTGCTTGCTGCCTTAAATGGTGTAGAACGAGCCTTTTTAGTCACCAACTCATCAGAACGCGCCCAGGCGCAACAAATGGCTTTCGTAGAGCTAGCAAAGCAAAGCGGCGTTGCCCACATTGTCAAACTATCTCAGTATGCTGCTAATACCAATTCACCAGTGCGCTTTTTGCGCTACCATGCAGCAGTCGAAGCGGCGATTCGAGCGTCGGGGATGGCATATACTTTTTTGCGCCCGAATTTGTTTATGCAAAGCTTGTTAAACTTTCGCAGGGCGATCGCAACTAAAAACGCTTTTTATGCTGCTATTGGCGATGCTAAGGTGAGCGCCGTTGACGTACGTGACATTGCAGAGGTCGCCGTAGCTACCTTAACTGCATCTGGGCATGAGGGGAAGACCTACGATCTTACAGGTCCGCAGGCGCTTTCGCATACTGAAATGGCACAATACATTTCCCATGCAACAGGTCGTCAGATAACCTTTGTCGATATTACGCCTGAAACTATGCTAGATACATTATTGAGCGTTCTCCCAGCTTGGCAAGCAGAGGGGCTGATTGAAGACTATGCTCATTATCGGCGTGGTGAAGCATCAGCGATCGCCCCCAGCGTGCAGGATGTGACTGGAAAAGCGCCGCGTAGTTTTGAGACATTTGCCCGCGACTACGCACAGATGTTTAGCTCATAGATGTCGGTAAAGACAAACTTTCAAGATCGATCTACAATATCAGCTTGCTTCAATGCAGCCATCAACTCTCTCATAAACTCGATTGATGCACTACCCTCCACTCCAATAGCTTGTTGTGTTGCGCTCTCGGATATGCTATGGGTCTCTCAACTCGCTCTCCGGTTGTGACGGAGATTCTATCTGGCTTCCCGTCGCAGTTTCATTAAGTAAATTTCTCAAGTTAAGTTGCCGCGTGTACATTGCCAACTTTCCATCCTCCGTGTACGTCCATTCATCTTGCGGACGGTCACAATACAATTCCACTCCGTTATCATCTGGATCGCGCAGATAAAGCGATTCACTTACGCCATGGTCGCTCGCGCCTTCGAGCGGAATGTTTGCCCGAATTAAACGGCACAATGCGTCGGCGAGCGTAGCACGATTTGGATAAAGAATTGCGAGATGATAAAGCCCTGTCGTGCCAAATGGCGGAGGCTCGCCGCCGAGACTTTCCCAAGTGTTCAACGCAATGTGATGATGATACCCGCCCGCCGCAATAAACGCTGCACTATCGCCCAAACGCTGCGTTAGCTCAAAGCCGAGAACGCCGCAGTAGAAATCGAGCGCGCGTTCAATATCAGCCACTTTCAGATGCACATGACCGATTCGCACCTTTGGATCTATAGGACGGAAAACTTCATTAGTTTGATTCATAAGCATTAATTTATTTAGTAGGAAGACCAACAATATAGTTAGAGGATTCAACAGTGCTAGGAAGGGGTGGCAATTTACCCTGATGAACTAAGGTTTGATGGATAATAGCAGCAGCAGCGCCACGACTAAGTGGCTCATTAGGATTAAGCACTTTCACATTTGGATAGTTGACGACAATGTTTGCCTTAGTTGCTGCGGCTACATCATCAATTGCATACTGAGGAATTTGCTCTACATCTGTATAATATTTGCTGACAACAGATGCTAGAGAACTTTTAGCAGCTACATTTTGTTCGCTTGGTGTAGATGAGTTTGAACTTGGAGACACAGCTTGGTTACCAGCTAATGGTGCGCTCGAACCACTAGGAATCGCAGCTTGAGCGTTCGCGGAAGCTAGTAGTAGTGGCTCCATCAAAGAAACAATTGCTAGGGGAATAAATTTTTGTTTTCTAGCTACTCTAGGTGTGGTTGCTGGAGTAACTGCTTGATTTGTAGTAGTGCTTGCAGTTGCTTGTGGACTGCCTGATGTAGTAGTGCTTGTAGTTGCTTGTGGACTACCTGATGTAGTAGTGCTTGTAGTTGCTTGTGGACTACCTGATGATAAATTCAGACCATTGGCTAGTGAAACTAATGCTTGAACGCGAGAAACTTCCTCACGTGGCTGAAATAAGCCACCAGGAAAGCCTCTCATAAATCCTGTTTCATAGGCTTCCTCAATGGCAGAAGCCGCCCAATAACCACTAGGAACATCTTTAAATACACTGCCACTTGGTATCTGCCGCACTTGGTTCTGGTTAAATGCGTCTCGGATCAGTGCGGCAAATTCATCGCGATCTAAAGCCTGTTCAGGTCGAAATGTCCCATCTGGATAGCCAGAGATAATATGTTGTGCAGCTAAACGCTCAATGAACGGTTGCGCCCAATAATTAGCATCAACATCAGGAAAGTTATTTTGCGCTAGGGCTGGAGCAGAAATGCTGAAGGAAACAACTGCACTTGCTGACATTCCTATGGCTAGCAATGCTGCGCTTCCTCTATTCAAACAAAAAGAATTAGACATGAAAAATTACCTCAAGAGTTTTGTAAGTGGAAATGCGACGGCGTTTGTAAAACCTATGTTTTACACATAGGCGTAATCCATATTGAGCTAGTTGTAAAAGTGGCACTCGCCAGTAGAACTTATGCATCAGTTTCTAGGCAGTCGCACAACCTTTAGTATATCAATTAATAATTCAAGTTTTGACAAGTTTGGTTAGTACAACATCTATTCTTCTCCATAAATAATATTTTATTAATGACTTAAATTTATTCAAAAATAAATTTAAAGAGGCAGTGAAAGTAGAGTAGAATCGAGGATTGAACTGATTATATTTTGAAGATAAGCCCGAATAGTGGAAAACTCGTGTATAACTCATGGCATTGACACAGTAGCTAGTAGCGATCGCTTCAATAGAAATAAAATTATGTCTGCTCAAATATCTCTAATAACAAATATCAGTATCCCTATTTCTCCGCTTTATTACGCCACTTAATCCTCCTAACTCCAGTAAACCAAGTAAGCCCAACAAGCCCCAATAAAAACTGCCAGCAGTATAAACAACCCTGGGCGCAACTGTAGTTGGTGGAATAGTTGTTACTGGTGTTGTTGTGCAAGCAGACAAAGTGAAAACTAAAAGTGCTGTACTTAATACAAGAATACTAATACTGATAATTTCAGACAATTTCAAATCATTCATAGTTAAAACCTTTTTTTGTTAGTATTGTAGGGAATTTGAGCAGTTATTACAAATATTTCATGTTTAACTACACAACCTAAACAACAAGCAAAAGTATGTATTGAAACAGCTATTTCAGTTGATTGGCTTGGAGTCTTGTTAGCTAGTAAATTTGCGATCGCTAATTCGATTGCCTAAACCTGTTTTTATAACTATAGCAGTTTTTCGACGCTTATTTTTAGCAGTTAAACCAGAGGAAGTGAACCGATTTTTGCCAGTTAACATCAATTGAACCCCTTAGTATTATGAATTTACTTACACTCATCTCTATATGCAATAACCTAGCAAAGCAGGTATGTTTAAGGGCAAAGCGAGCGTCACACCACACAACCTTTTTTCTCAGCACTTAGCACGTTTCGATTTGTAGCCCTACCTGCGAGAAGTGACACCTGCTGTCTGAGAAGATTCTGTTGTAGATTTACGCTTACCTAACTCTCCAGCAGTAGGTAAAAGAATCCCCAGCATGAGCAAGCTCCCCACGACAATCATGGTCAGCACATTGGGATTATCGCTGAAGTTCTCTGTAGCAACTACCAGCGCAGCAGAAATATTACGTTGAGCCGTCCCCAATCCCATGACGGATCGAGCCGTTGAATACGGTGCAAGTAGGTAGCCGATCGCAAAAGTACCCACAATAAATACAAGCATAGTCGCGATCGCGCCAGTACCGATCGTGGCAAGGATAGTTTGAAAATTCAACACTAACATCAGCACAAATAGAGCAATCAAACTGGTATTAGAGGCTTGTGACATCACACCTTGCAGAGACTCAGCCGCGTCTGGATAACGGGATTTGATAAATAATGCGATCGCAAGAGGAATCAACATCAAAAGAACTAGAGACTTGGCGATCGCGAAAGCATTGACAGATATCCCTGGCAGCAGCCACGGTAACACGATGGGAACATACACAATTGTTGTCACCATTAATAGCACCATCATTCCCAACCCTAATCCGGCATCGCCTTTTGCAAGCTGCACGAGTTTGGTCAAAAAGGGTGCGCCTGAAGCACAAGCAAGCAAAAGCAATCCAGCGCTAAGGGACTGCTCTAGGGAAACGATCCGCGTCAGCAGGAACCCCAGGAACGGAACCAGCACAAAGTTTGCCAGCAGCACTCGAAACACCAGTTTACCATCTTTCAATGGAGTCAGAATTTCCGATACGGTTAGACTCAGCCCTAACCCAGCCATACTCGTGATAACAAAGATCAGCGTGCTGAGTTTAGCTAGTGTTTGAAAAAATTCTTCAATAGTCATTGTGTTAGACTCACTTCTTGATGCAGCTTCAGAAGACCTTTTGCAAACAGTTTGTTCGTGAATTGATATCAGTAGTTGTACAAGCTCATAACAAAATCCCAATAAATGCAAATAGCCCAACTATCATGAGGGCAATGGCGACGACCAAACCGAGAGATATGCGCGGATTGTAGGTGAAATCTCCTCGGTTAATTCGGCGGAGGTCTTGACGATGACCGATGGTAGCAAGTAACAGCGCTAAGACCCCGATCGCAATGAAACTCAGCCCGATGTTACGCGAGAGCCCTACCGCCTCACTAGCACTGCCTAGACCCCGGAGCGCAGTCACAATGCGGTCGATCCCAAATCCAAAGCTAATCAACGACAGACTCGTGCGAATCCAAGCCATGAGTGTTCGCTCGGCGGCGGCTCGGTTGCGCTCTTTAGCAAGTTCATCGGTGACACTCATAAGCGATGGTTACTTTCCCAAAGTAAAAAAATTATTGATTCGGTAATCTTGGAGACTGTTTGCCCAAAGGTGCATGACAAAAATTCACTGACTGATTGTGTTGACCTGCTTCACCAAAACTGGACATCAAGCCTGCATTGTTGCCTGACAGAAGATTATCGAAACACCAGTGGCACCAGTGTGTAGCAGGCAATGGTAACGAGTATGACTCCCAACAAGTTCATCGGCAGACCAGATCGTGCCAACTGCACTGTGTTAATCTGCCCGGTATTAAGTGCAATCGCGTTCGAGGGCGAGCCGACTGGCAATGTGAAGCCGAAGCTCGCTGCTAATGTCACCGCCATCGTCAGTTGCAGTGGACTCAGCCCAATCTTCACCGCTAATGGAGCAGCGATCGGAATCAGCAGCGCGGCGGTCGCGGCGTTGCTCATGATCTCACCGACAAAGATAGCCAGGGTCGTCATAATGGCTACAGCAACCACAGCAGGCAACGCTTCGAGAAACCCCAAGCGGTTCGCGATCCATACATCGATGCCAAGGGTGGTAAATCCGAAGGCTAAAGCCAGCCCACCCCCGATCAATAGCAGCACACCCCACGGCAGCTTCACCGCAGTTTTCCAGTCTAGGAGCCGTCCACCCTTAGCCGAGGGCAGCATGAAGAGTGTCAAAGCACCTGCCATCGCAATCGTCACGTTGTTCGCGTTCGGTAAAAGATCCCCCCACACCAAGCTGCGTGACACCCACGCCACGACCGTTAACAGGAACACAGCGCCGACCACTTTTTCGTCGCGGCTCAACGGACCACGAGCGCGCAAACGCTCCTCGACGACCCGGTTTCCCTCAGCCAGCGAAACATCATTGATGGGCGCAACTACGTAAACTAGGTAGACCCAGGCAACCGCCACCGAAAAGATGCTCATGGGTACGCCGATCAGCATCCACTGCCCGAAACCAACCTCGAAGCCGAGGGTCTGGGGTGCAAGCGACGCAAACACTGCATTGGGCGGTGTCGCAATAATGGTGGACAAGACACCCAGAGTTGATGCGTACACTACGGCTAACACCAAGCACTTGCCCAGTCGACGGCGCTGCCCCTCGTCGCCCACGGTGGCAACCACAGAAAGGGCGACGGGCAGCATAATCACCGTAGTGGCGGCAGCACTAATCCAAGCGCTGATAGCCGCGCAAGCCACCATGAAGCCAGCCACCAGTCGGCGCGGGCTGCCCCCAAAGATTTTTAAAATGTGCAGGGCAACCCGCTCGTCGATCTGGGCACGGGAAATGCCGCGCGCCAGCAGCAGCGCACCCAAAAACAAAAGGATGGTGTTATCGGCATAAGTTTGCCCAACATCATTGAGTTCAGGCGGACCCAGCAGCGGGTACACAACCAGCGGTAACAAGCCTGTAGCCGCAGTTGGAATCGCGTCAGTTACCCACCAAGCGCCCATCCACGCTGCTAGACCCAGCACGCCACGCGCGGGAGTTGCTAAACCGGGAATCGGCAAGAACAAGATCGCAAGGAACAGCACGGGTCCAAGGATAACCCCCACCTTGCTCAAAGTGGAATCGCGACCGTCCGCCGTTGGAGCGCGCTCCGCCCGATTGCGTTGGCGGACTCTGGAAGCAGCGATCGGTTTTCTGCCGCTGGAGCGTGGTCTTTTGGTCATTGGTTTTTCCTGCTGATGAGGAAATGTAGCGATCGCTCGATCGAGTTGTTCGTCCACACCTGCGATCGCAAAGCAACATACCTGGTGTCCGCCATTTTCAGCCTCTGTTCATTTATCAAACGTTGCCTCCTGCTCATAGACATCGCGGACTGCTTTTTTCTTGGGTCCATGCACCGGAAATGCGGCAGACTGCACATCGCATCTTTGAAACACACTTCTGCTAATGTTTGTGCGCTTCCCTAACGCAGCGCCAAAAACACTGTTTCAGCCTTGCCTGTGCCACGCACCGCATCGTCTGTAGCTTCATCGACGAGCTTGCCTTCTAAGACCAGATCTTCGGCTTCGCCGCGCAGCACAATATCAAATCGGTACACGGTTTCCCCATCACGCTCCTCTCGCTTGGCAAGCATGGTCGATCGACGGTTGGGGGGGACACCCTGGAGAATCGGATCGGTTTCGGTGCGCGGGTCATCTGCAAAGTATATGCGCGTAATCAGGGGATGGGACACCCCGCTGGCATGGACCAACACGACGATGTGCGGCGCTTGCATCCCGTCCTCTGGGTACGGCACCGGACCGGGCTTGAGCGTTTGAAACCAGTAGTGTCCGTTAGCATCGGTGCTTGTGCGACCAAAACCGCTAAAGGTCGGATCGAGCGGCAACGATCGCCGATCCAGCGGGTGATTGTAGCGCCCATGAGCATTAGCTTGCCAAATTTCGAGCAGCACGTTGAATAACGGATCGCCGTCGCTGTCAAAGATATTTCCCTCGATGCGGATGTGTTCGCCCTCGGTGTTCGACTGCACGAGAACATTAGAGTCTTCCGGCATCATGCCCAGGCTAAAGTATGGACCAACCGTTTGTGTTGGTGTCAGAGCGAGCGTCATTTTTGACCTCCGTTGCGATCGAGATTGGTTTCAAAAGGTGTCGCTTGTGAGCCGCGCAGAACGATGTCGAAACGAAAGCCCATCGCCCAACCTGGTTCGGTGAGTTCGTGGTCGTAGCGGCACACGACACGCTCTCGATCGGCTTCTGGAATCGACTGAAAGATCTGGTCAAGCGCAAACAATGGATCGCCGGGAAAGTAAAGCTGAGTCACCATTCGGGAAACGATCGACGGTCCCATCACCGACAAATGAATATGTCCTGGTCGCCACTCGTTCGTGTCATCTCTCCACGGGTAGGCACCGGGGCGAATCGTGAGAAAGCGGTACACGCCCTGCTCATTGCTCGTGCAGCGCCCCCGCCCCACGAAGTTGGGGTCTAGTGGTCCCCGCCACGAGTCGAGTTCGTGGTTGTAGCGTCCTGCCGCATTCGCTTGCCAGATTTCGATCGCTACGTTGGGGATTGGTTCGCCGTTTTCGTCAAGCACGCGACCCGTAATGATGACGCGCTGACCGATAGCTTCGCCGCCAGTGCCAGCATTGGTTGTGAGGTCGCTTTCTTCGGGTTTGACGGGATCGAGCGCCTTGAATGGTGATGTTAGTTCCGACAATGTTAGCGGCTCATCAATGCTGGACAGGTGCGGTTCGTTCCGGGTAACATCTTCCCACGCTTCATAGGGGTAATGACCTTGTGTCGGTTTCCCAGTTTGTGTTTCTGTACTCATTAATCCTCCTTATGATAAAACTCACTCGATGACAGTTTGGGCGAACGGATGAGAGCAACAACGTGCTTCATCAATGAATAATCTTTGCAGACGATGTCGGGACATGATTAAACTCGTCTACGGGGGTAGCGGTTGCGGTTGGCGTAGCCGGTGCTGCCCCAGCCACCGAGGTCGATCAACAAGGCTAGGAGGATCCACAACCATCCCAACCCACCGATGCCGACGACCGGTGTCCAGATGAGCACATACATCAGCGTGGTGAACGGCAGGAAGATGATGCCCAGGAGCGGCCACAAGAAGAAGCCACCAAAAGCAGCAGTGAATAAGACCGGACGCGCCAGCCAAATCAGCAGCACACCCAGGCGTGGGAACAAACCAGCGAAAATGGCAAATAAGCAGCCCATACAATCTCCCTTATTAATGAATCTTTAACTCCCTCTACCTTGCTGAACAGCAACCAAAATTTCAGTATTCGGAATTTGCCCGTCTATTTTAAGTGAGAACAGCAGGCTTCTCTCTCCCTCCAAGGAGTGCCTCAATGCTCCAGACTCCCGATCCTTGGGCGGCAATGTAGAGAAAGAGAAAACAGTAAAGGACGGCTAATTCCCCTTGATTGAGGATCGGTAGAAAACCTTGCGGAAAGTGCATCACGAAGTAGCAAACCGCCATTCCACCACTGGCAATGAACGCTGCATAGCTTGCTACAAGTCCTAGCGCAATCAGCAATCCGCAAACGAGTTCGAGAGTTGCGCCCACTCCCAGCAGTGAAGCTAAGGGAACAGGAGATTTGTCACCCGGTATGCCAAATACTTTCTGGCTGCCATGCATGGCGAACATCAGACCTGCGAAGATTCGTCGTAAAGTTGCATAAAGATACGGTGAATACTGCTTGAGAAACCGTTCCATTGTTAAATACCTCTACGTTTTCAATAAGACAGCTTTAAATAGAGACTGGAAAGCTATCTTTCTTGGCAGCGACGAACTGATTTGATGAACGTGACAGCTATCCATTCAGCTTTGTCACAACTGCTGCAACCTTTGCTCCGATTTTTTCGATCGCTTCTTGCTGCTGTGAGTTTTTCAGCGTTCCATCTGGATTAAATGCCTCATGCGCTCCCATCACTGCAAACTGATCGGGCAATACCAAAACTTGAATATTGCCGAGCAGCGATCGCAAATGCACCAAACCTCTTAATCCGCCTAAGCCGCCTGGTGACGCACTCATAATGCCTGCTACCTTATCGAGAAAAGCAGCTAATATTGGCTCATCTCCGCACGGGCGCGATGCCCAGTCGATCGCATTTTTGAGCAAGGGTGTAATCGAGCTATTGTATTCCGGCGAAGCAATGAGAAAGCCTTGATGAGATTTCATCAGTTCCTTCAGCTTCATCGCATTTTCAGGAATACCCTGCTCAGATTCTAGGTCTTCGTCATACAGAGGAAGTGGCAGATCTCGAAGATCGAGGTAAGTGACATCGGCTCCTGCCGCTCTTGCTCCATTTGCTGCAATTTGCACAATGCGCTTATTGAAAGAGTCTTTCCGGGCACTGCCTGCAAACGCCAAAATTCGAGGAGAATCGCTCATAGTCAGGGGAATTGGTAATTGTTAGTTTAATGATGTGGCAATTAAAACGGTTGCGATCGCTTAACGATAGACAAGTCCGCCGTCAATCAGCGGAGCCTGACCCGTCATGTAATCTGAATCCGGTCCTGCTAGGTAGGAAACGAAGGCGGCGACATCTTCAGGCGTTTGTGCCCGCCCCAGCGCGATGCCACCCACAAACTTGTCGTAGCTCTCGCCGATTTTGGCTCCCGTGATTTCAGCCATACGCCGATCGCTCTCAATCTACATACGCCGTCCTTCGCCAGCCTTAGAGCGATCGCGCGCCCGATTCCTTGTCCGGCACCCGTGATAAGAGCGAATTTACCGTTAATACTCATCTTAAGCTTCTCCTGATAGTTATGTCTTTACTGCAAATTTCGTAAATTCTTGTAAATAGCATCTTCTTTTGCCTATGCTCCGCAATGTCATATTGTCTTTTTCTATCCAATGAATTCTTGAGCGATCTGCCTTTGCAAGCTTTGTTTGGTACCTAGGTTTTGCCCCTGTTCTAAGTACCAAATCCAACAGGTTTGCGCTTCACTTTTTGTTCTTGCCCTGGTAGCAATCCCATGACTTCATCGGCATAGCGACCCTGACGCAGCAAATCCGCCATCATCTGCATCGGTTGGGTAATATGGTTAAAAAATGCTCGATAGCCAGCGCACAGATAGTTCAGCCCAGATTCTCCATCGGGAGTGGTGATAAAGCGATTTTTTGGGCAACCGCCATTGCAAGCAAAACGAACTTCACACTGGCGACAGTATTGCGGTAATGAGTCATGTTTAGCTTGTCCAAACTGACGTTGCTGCTCGGATGCTACCAGTTCCAGCATCGATGTTTCTTGAATATTGCCTAACTTATAGTCTGGTTCTACAAAGTGATCGCAGCAATAGAGATCGCCATTGTGTTCCAAAGCGAGGGCTTGACCACAAGTTTTAGCAAAAATGCAAACTCCTGGTGTGACCCCAACCCAGTTTGCTAACGCTGCATCGAAGTGCTGGATAAAGACTGTTCCGACATCTCGACGCACCCATTCATCGAATACGGTAATCAAGAACTGCCCAAACTGCTCTGGTTTTACCGATCGCTCTGTCACCCGATTTCCCGCCTGAACTAGAGTAGAGCCGTCCTCATTCATGCGCTCCACGATTGGAATAAATTGAATATGTCTGGCTTTTAACTTGTCCCGGAAAAAGCGGTAGACCTCCAACGGACAATCGCCATTGGCTGCATTCACCGTACAGAGAATGTTGAAATCAACATTGTGCTGCTTGAGAATTTTCCAGCCCTGCATCACGCGAGCAAAGCTACCCCGTCCTTGTTTATCAACGCGATAAGCATCATGAAGGTGTTGAGATCCATCGATGCTCAACCCGATTAGGAAGTTGTGCTGCTTGAAGAAACGCCCCCATTGATCGTCTAGGCGAGTGCCGTTCGTTTGCAGTGTATGGATCGCGGTTTGCCCTGGTTTTTTATATTTTTCAACCAGGTTAACCGCATGACGGAAGAACTCCAGTCCCATCAACGTGGGTTCACCTCCTTGCCAAGCTACGGTAACTTCAGGGGTGCAATGAGCTTCTAGAAGCTGTTGGATGTAAGTTTCTAGCAGGTCGTCCGTCATCCGAAACTTACTGCCAGGATATAGCTGTTCTTTGGCTAAGAAGAAACAGTATTGGCAGTCTAGATTGCAGATTGCACCCGTCGGTTTTGCCAGGAGGTGAAATGCAGAAGGAACCTGCTGAGAAAGGGTAGGCAACATGGCTTCGTGTGAATTGAGACTGGAGATTGTCTAAAATCTGGTACGGAAAGGGGTAATCGGTTACTGAATAGCCATTGCAATTTCTGTCTTTGCAGCGCGATCGTCAACCGTTGCACCACTTAAGTTTACTAGCACTCGCTCGATCGTCCCTGTGAAGGTAAAGGGAGATTCATACGCATCCGAAACAGGACTAATTGTATCGCAACCCACATCGAAGGTTTCGTTGAAGGTAAACCAATAGGGAACCTGCTTCTCAAATCGACCTTCGCCCACAATCTTCTCACCGATTCGGAGCTTGACATTGCCACCTGTACCAGGTTTGCCTTCCTCATCTACAGTGACTTCAGCAGAGACCCTGTACTGTCCTGGAGAAAGCGATTCTGTTGAAGAAACGCGATAGCGATCGCTCGTGAACCAGTTATGCTCCCAGTGCAGCTTGTTGTCTTTGATAAACAAGGTATAACCAGCAGCTAACCCTCCACAGGCAACCAGTACGCCCTCTGCTCCCCCTTCGGGAATCACAATTTCCGCTGCTAAAGTGTGGTGAACATTTTTGGTGTTCGGGGAAGAGGCTTCAGGCAATCGAATGGTATTCGGGAGATAAACAAATTGCTGTTTGCCTTTGATATAGCTAGGGCGAAGGTTAGCATCGGCGCGATTGGCAAAGCGATCGTCGAGCGGTAGCACATTGTACTTTGCCGCTTCTACCATGAACAGATCTTGTAACTCCCGCAGTTTCCCAGGATTTTGACTTGCGAGGTCATTTGCTTGAGAGAAATCCCGCTCGATGTTGTATAGCTCCCAGATGTCATTCTCGAAAGAAGTACCGCCAGAAGACTGCCAGGGGAGTTTACCCCTGCGACAGCCTGCCACCCATCCGTTGTGATAGAGTGCCCGATTGCTTAGAATCTCGAAGTATTGAGTGGTGCGGCGACTTGGTGCAGTTTTATTATCCCAGGTGTAAACCATTGATGTGCCCTCGATCGGTCTTTGCGGCACGCCATTTACCTCGCGCGGTTCGGGAATACCCGCCACTTCTAAGATCGTCGGAGCAAGGTCGATCGCATGATGAAATTGCGATCGCAAGCCCCCTTTGTCCTCGATCCTTGCTGGGTAAGATATCACCATCGGATTGCGGGTTCCCCCAAAGTGAGACGCAATTTGCTTCATCCACTGGAACGGTGACGAACCTGCCCAGCCCCAAGCAACCGGATAGTTGTTTTCAAAACGAGAACTACCGATCTCATCAATGTGCTTCAGCATGGTACTGACATCATCCGGGAATCCCTGCATCGACTTCATCCCGTTTAGGGTTCCGGTGAGGGAGCCTTCAGGACTGGGACCGTTATCACCCACTATATAGACAATCAGGGTATTCTCGCGCAGATTCATCGCTTCCAGCGTATCGACGACCTTGCCAATCTGCGCGTCTACGTGTTCCACGAATCCAGCAAATACTTCTTGCATTCGAGCATAGAGACGCTTTTCATCCGCAGAACAGTCCTCCCAAGCAGGAATAGAATCAGGTCGCGGCGTGAGTTGGGTATCCGGTGGAATCACACCGAGTTGCTTTTGACGCTCAAAAGTGACTTCACGCTGCCGATCCCACCCGCGATCGAATTTGCCTTTGTAGCGATCTGCCCATTCTTTCGGAACATGGTGAGGAGAATGACCCGCACCCGGTGCCCAGTAAGCAAAAAAGGGTTTATCGGGTGCGGCAGCTTTCTGTTGAGCAATCCAACTAATACATTTTTCCGCCATGCCTTCTGAGAGATGCCAGTTTGGGTCATCCTGCGGCTTTTGGGTTGGCGTTGTGTTTTCGTACAAGGGAGGATTCCAATTATCTGTCTCCCCGCCGTGGAAGCCCCACCAATGCTCGAAGCCTAAGCCCGTTGCCCAGCGATCGAACGGTCCCGCAACACTCGTTTCATAAGTGGGTGTCAGGTGCCACTTGCCAAAAGCAGCCGTGTTGTAGCCATTCTGTTTGAGAATCTCAGCAATGCAGGCGCAGTCCTTTGGGATTCTACCGTCATACCCTGGATATCCGGTTGCCATTTCCATCACGACTCCGGTATGAGCAGAATGGTGGTTGCGTCCAGTCAATAGCGCTGCACGAGTCGGAGAACACAGGGCAGTTGTGTGGAAGCAGTTGTAGCGTAATCCTGTATCTGCTAATTTTTGTAAGGTCGGCATATTGATAGGACCGCCAAAGGTGCTAGCGTGTCCAAAGCCGACATCATCGAGCAAAATCACGAGAACATTCGGTGCATCCTCTGGTGCAGAGGGCATTGCGAGAACGTCAGGTTGAGAATCAGTGTAAGTAATGCCAATCTGTCCCTGAAACTTGTGAGGCGGTAGCGGCAGTCGATCGGAGCGATTTGTGGAATCTACCATTAAGTGTCTCCTGATAAATGTGCAATCCGACAACAATAAACAGGGATTTTGTCTGCTCGGATTTTCAGGTAAATAGCCAACAGAATATTCTTAGCTAACTGTGTAATAATTAACTAAACATCTAACTGTAGAATGAGATCTGCATCGCGCTAAATATCTTGTAAATAGTGTCTCTTTTAACAGGTTGCCTTAATTATCGTCAAGACTATTCTGACTTGCTCATATTTTGTTGAGATGGTATTTAGCGGCTCGTCATATCATCTGGCTCTATGGAGTCGCTGTAGTTATTACGATGCTAATCGTCATACTCAAGAAAAGGTCTATCCCCTGAAAGACCTCAGCCATCAAGTTAACCTGATACAGTCTAACGATACCTGGCAATTTGTGCGGGAAGCTATGGCTTGGACAGATATTATTCTTTTCGTTGCAGTCCTAATTATCGCGTGGTTAATTTTGTATCTACGAGGGGTATTTGAACCTAAAGTACAGTACCGCTCCGATCGTCGCTTAGTGTTGAGCGATGCAAATTTTCTGCCACTGTTAATGGGCTTCTCGCAATCGCTTGCGACTCAAGCCCACATCTGTGGATTCTGGTCGCAGCCGCATCAAATTTATGCAGCACGGTTAGCGGCGATCCGAAAAGCACAACACATCATTCAGTTTGAAACCTTTTTCATGACACCGGGAGCGCGTGCCAATGAGTTTGCGGACGCATTAATCGAGCGATCGCAAAGTGGCGTTCGCGTCCAAGTTCTAGTCGATCGCATTGGCACGCATAAAATGTCGTTTTCCTACTGGAAACGGCTTAGGGCGGCTGGCGTTGAGGTGCGCTTCTTTCATCCCTTTAAATTGAAAGCCCCCTTGCAATATCTCAGCCGCAGCCATCGCAAACTATTGATCGTTGATGGAACAGTCGCCTTCATTGGTGGAATGGGTGTGTCAGATAACTGGGACGGCGATCCCAAAATCGGAGACACAGCGCCTTGGCTGGATTGCGAAATCGAGTTAGAAAACGCTATTGTGCCTGTTCTTGTAGGCATCTTTCTGCGGCACTGGCTTTATGAGGATGGCAAGGCGAGTGGAGGATATTTTCCCCCGCAGCAATCTTCTGTTGAGGCAAAGTCAATGCTGGTTATTCCTCACGATGCCGAGAGTAAGATTTCGTCGATTAACGCCCTATTTTGGTTCAGCCTGCAAGCTGCACAGCAGCGAATTTGGATTGCTAGCCCTTACTTCATTTTGGATCGCAATACTCGTACTGCCCTGATTCAAGCTAAAAAGCGCGGTGTGGATGTGCGGATCGTGACAACTAGCGCCCGCAACGACAAGCCGCCCGTTTACTATGCTGCTCGCGAACGCTATCGGCATCTTCTATCTGCTGAAATTGCAATTTACGAATACCAACCCAGCATGATCCACGCCAAACTGATGTTAGTCGATCGCGATTGGATTAGCTTGGGTAGTGCAAATTTCGATCCTCGCAGCTTTTATCACAACGATGAATTAAATCTGGCGTGGTTCGATCCAGACTTTGCACCAACCGTTGAAAAATTGCTTCAGGGCGCTTTTGAAAAGAGCAATCGTATTGAGCGGTCAACCTGGCAAAAACGACCCTGGTGGCAAAAATTGATAGGTCAATCCTTCCTCCTACTACGGTGGCAACTCTAGCACAAGGGATAAATTCATATCTTCAACATCTTTGGAAAGAACCTATAGCTCGACCTATGGACACCTCGAAAAATATAATTGTGTATTCAATCCAAAATCGAAAATACCTGCATCCAAAGTCAAATTATGCTGACCACGCTTCTCGGAAATCGGCATAGAGAGTCAGCCCTCCGTCAATAAATAAAGTTTGTCCTGTGATGTAAGCAGCCTCCTCAGATGCCAGAAAAGCAACCGCAGCAGCCATCTCCTCTGCCGTTCCAGCACGACCCATAGGAATATGACTTTCTACAACTGCTTTCTGTTGTGGGTCGTTTACCCAAGCTTCGTTAATTGGCGTAATGGTGGCTCCAGGCGCGATCGCATTGACGCGAATTCCACGCTCGGCATACTCTAGCGCCAGTGTTTTCGTCAGATTTTCCACTCCCCCTTTGCTGATTGAATAGCTAGCATAAAAAGGTCGAGGAATCTTTTCGTGAACGCTAGAGACATTGATAATAATGCCACGATTTCGAGACAGGAAATGCTTAATGGCTTCACGCGCACATAAGAAAGCACCGCGAAGATTTACAGACAACACGTTATCAAAATCGAGGGTAGGAATTTCATGCGATGGACACTCTAGCTGAATTCCGGCATTGTTGATGAGAATATCCAAGCTGCCAAATTGCTCGACAACCGCATTCACCATCTCGATAATATCTGCTTCTTGAGAAACATCACCTTGAACGAGTAGCGATTTCACGCCGCATTCTTCAACTTGTCCGCAAGCTTTTTGCATTGCTATTTCTTCTGTTTCTTCGGCACCTTCAGGACTCTTGCGGTAGTTGATGGCAATATTGCAACCTTCAGTAGCTAGTCGAATTGCGATCGCTTGCCCAATGCCGGAACTAGCTCCGGTAATTAGTGCATTTTTCCCTGCTAATCCTTGCATTACAAGTCTTCTCCTAAAAACACGACAGGAACGCTTTCAACGATGACTAAGTAACTCGACGATAGTTGATACCTTACGAAGTGTATTAAACACTGATAGAAATGCAATTTTGATGATTCATAGATTTATCTTGAACTCTTTAAAGATTAAAAATGTCTGCCAATGGTTATGTTCATATCGAATCATCAAACCGATGAGCTGGCATTCCGGGGAAAACTGTTGAGAGGCGAAACAAATCACCTGCAAAGAATCCTTGTTGAATTTCTTTTTGACTTAGCCCAACTGATGCAGAGGTGATATAAAGATCGGTTAGATCGGTGCCTCCAAAAGTGGGACAGGTAGGACGCTGCACTGGCATTTTCACCTGGAGTATTTCTTGCCCTATTGAATTGAAGCAGACAATACACCAACCATCCCAGAGTGCAGACCAGAGATTCCCTTGCCGATCGATCGCTAGCCCATCAGGTTCTACTGCTTCATTACTTAGGTCAACCACTATACGGCGATCGCTAATTGAACCGCTTTGCGGATCGAAGCGATAGGCAAAAATTTTGTGTTGAGCCGAGTCAGTTAGGTAAAAAGTTGCTCCATCTGGACTCCAACCTAGCCCGTTAGAAATAGTTAACCCTGTTTCCATTAGGTGCAGGGAACCATCTGGATCGTAGCGGTAGAGGGCTGCTTGTCCTGGTATTTCGCTGACGGAGCCAATCCAAAAGCGTCCTTGAGGATCGCATTTGCCATCATTGAAGCGGGTATCGGGATGGGGAAATTCAATTTGGTACAAGTGTTCTATGCTTCCTATCTGGAGATCTAGGAATACGAGGCGATCGCGCAGAGCCACCAGTAATCGATCTTTGCCAGAGCAAGCGATCGCGCTAACTACGCTGTCTAGGTCGAAGTAGCGATCGCGTCCGCTAGTGGGGTCAAACTCATGCACTCGCTGGTTGTAAACGTCCACCCAGTAGAGCCGTTGATTAGTCTCATCCCAAAGAGGACATTCCCCTAAACGGGCGCGAGCAGAAAGAACATTTTGAACCGATGATTGGATTAAAGTCATGGATAGTTACCCTATTTTATACAAGTAATTTACAGGGAACCAAACCAATTCCCAGCAGTTGGAGGTGTTACCAAATATGCTGTCGGTCAATTCTCCCAGTCTTTCTTCTGCTGTCATCCATCTTTCAAAACAGCCCGTGCTTGATGCAATGCAAACCTTCTACCTTTTCAGTTAAGCCGATCGGGGTTGCCAAGGTTTTGCTTTCACCTCAATTTTGCCCGATCGCACAAGAGCATCCCAACAGGTACGATCGCCTTCCCGCCAAAATTTTAAGTCAACGATCGCATTGCCAACCTCTAGTCCAGAAAGCGTTATATCAGACAGCCAGTCTGGAAGATAAGGATCGACATAAAGGTAGCCACCAGGTGCGTCGGCTTGGATACCGAGCATTGACTGAAGCAATTGAAACACAGACGCGGCTGCCCAGCCATGTGGGACGTTCGCGTCTAGATACGGAACTGGGAACGTTCCTGGTCGGCACTCAATACCCGCATACAATTCTGGCAAGCGATCGCTAGCGAAATAGGTGCCAGCATTGAAAATGCCCTGTGCCACCTGTGCCGCTTCTAGGGCGAAGCCATAACGTTTAAAGCCTAGGGCAATGATACTATTGTCGTGAGGCCACACAGAACCCCGGTGATAGGAAAAGGGATTGCAAGCAGGGTTTTGAGTTGATAGAGTGCGAATGCCCCAACCAGTCCACATATCAGGTTGCAGGAGTCGCTGTACCACCCTTGCGGCACGATCGGGTCTAGCAATACCGCTCCAGAGGCAGTGTCCTGTATTGGAAGCTACAGAGCGCACTGGTTGCTTATCAGGGTCGAGGGCAAAGGCATAGCAGTCCAACTCCTCGCACCAGAATTTTTCTTCAAAGCGGTTTTGCAGAGCGGCGGCTTTGGTTCTGAGTGTGGCAGCGCGATCGCTTTCTCCCAACGCCTCAAAAACTTCCGCCATCCGCATTTGAGCATCAAACGCATAACCCTGGAGTTCGCACAGAGCTATAGGTGCTTTGACCTGGCTACCATCCGGGTAGACGATAGAGTCTCCCGAATCTTTCCAGCCTTGGTTTTCTATGCCGCGTGCAGAGCGGGTTTGATACTCTTGAAACCCGTCACCGTCGCGATCGCCATAGCGATCGATCCATTCTAGGCAACGTAATGCCGCTTCTCTGTGTTCTTGTAGCAGCGACTCATCCCCTAGCCATTTCCACGCTTCATGCAGCAAGATTAAAAATAGCGGCGTAGCATCGGCAGTACCGTAGTAGGGCGTGTGCGGCACTTGTCTTAAGTACGCAAGTTCCCCCCGACGAATTTCGTGCAAAATTTTCCCAGGTTCGGCATCGCGCCAATCATCGTCCTCGGTTGCCTGCAACTGTGCCAGTTTTTTCAGCGTTCCCCGCGCAAAATTGGCATGGGCGATCGTGGTTTGCAGGCTAACAATCAAACTGTCTCGCCCAAATAAAGTGACAAACTTGGGTACACCTGCCGCTGGTAGCCAAATATCAGGTTCAACATCATAATCGAATAAGCGCAGCGCCCCTATATCCTCAACAGATTGGCGGTAAAGGCGATTAACTGCCTCGTTACACGAGTTGACAGCCGTAACACTGTTCAGCCAATCGTGGTATAGTCTTTCTACTTCGGTGTTGATAATCTGGTTGTCCACCATTGCCTCGTAGCAAAAATTGACTGGCTTGCGAACGCGATCGTTGCCTGCTAAGGTATAGCCACAGCAGGCGTGCCAGGTTTCACTAGGTTGCAGCTTTATTTCAAAGGTAATGCGTCCGTTGGCAAAGTGCGGTGGGCAGGAGCAATTACTGATTTTGTAGGTCAGGCGACGAAAGAAATCTCCGTTGGTGTAAGTTGTAGATAGCTCGTTATTTTCTTCATCCCAACGAGTTTCAAGCCGTCCTCGTCGCACGAATTGACGCGACTCCACTTCAAAAATATCGGCAAAGTCCGATCGCAGCGCAATTTCTAAATTAAACTGGACGGATGCAAGTCCATAATTAATCAGGTCAAGGTCTTCGTGAACTCCCTCTTGCACCGTGCGACTAATCGCCAATGACAGCGTTCCAGCAGGAATCTTGCCATCTCTAGACGTAAACTCTGGATTGGTTAGCTCAATTCGAGCAGCGTAGTAGGTGGGTGTTGTCGAGGTCAGACGCTCCCAGGCATGACCGTCTATATAGCAGGCATAGTAGCTCAAAAAGCGAGTGTCGTCGGAGAAGATGCCAAAATAACTGTTGGGCTGAATTTGTCCCGCCAGGTCAGTTACCATAAAGGTACTGCTATGATTAATTCTTAAAATCGGTTTTTCAATACTAATCCGCATACATTGCTCCTGCTATCAACGTCTGTATGCTTGTTCGTGCCTAAGAGGGGTCGAGAAATCTGTTGTTTTAGTATTAAATTGACATTTCAAACTTGTAGTGACTTAAACTGTAACACCTCTGTTTGAAAGAACTTGCTGTAACTGGGCTTCTCGATCTTTGGTTAGCGAGGTACGCGATACTTTACCGCCAATGCCAACTGCTGCTAACACCTTATTCCCGTAACTTTTAATACCTTGCGCGATCGCGCTCTACGTCCCAAATGTGCAATGTACAACATGACAGCGCGATCGCGCTGTTCTTTTTACCTTGTAACTACAGGTGTTTGATTCCAACTACCAGAGAAAACAAACTCTATTAAAGGTTTGCGCTCTTTTAGGGCATTCTCTGGTTGCTGCAACTTTATATCTGCAATTACAAGAGTGCTATTTACTACTGATCTAACCAGCTAAATAGCCCTAGTGCAGTCACGCTCCCAACAAAATGAGCGCCAATCAGATTGACGTTTGCTAATACTACAAAAATATCCAACGGACGAATAAAATTCTTGGATGTATAAACTGCAACGCCTTGAGGTATTGCTATAGCCTTTGCTGCGACCACAGCAATAGTTAGTTCCGATGCTAAAAAAGCCAAGCCAAGACCGATCGAACTCACAATTAATCCTGTATTTAATACTCGAATTACATCTTGTTTTGTGGGGTGTAATTCACGACTAGGTGACTGTAAAAGCTTGTCCAAACGCCTGTAACGAAAAGACAAATACAGCCTGAAGCACAGCACTAAAATTCCACAAATCCCTAAAAAAACGCCAAACCCCATGACGGGATTTGTCGTTGTTTGGACAGTAACATTGCGGCTAAATACAGCCAACAGTAAAGCTAAAAAAGATACAGCACCGAGTGCTAACTGTACCCAGAAGCTAATCCGCCTGACTACATGAAAAGTTGCGGCAAATCGTTGTTTAGTCGGTGCAGGTAAGTAGGAGTTTAATTCACTTGTCATATTTGTTTTTCTTAAGAATGATAAAATGTTTTTTGTCTGCAATCAAAGTTTTCATTCAACAGTTCTACGCTTGAAGGATAGCGCCAAAAGTTGCTAATAACTTCTACTTTTAGCTAGATGAAGCTGCTGGTAATTGTTCTGGTCTAACTGTAATAGTTTGAGGTAAATTATTGCGGCTAACTTCAAATTGCAAAGTGCTTCCTCTTGGCGTTGCTTCTATTTGATCTTGCACTTGGTCGGCGTTTTGAACTGTTGCTCCTTTGACTTGGGTAATCACATCGCCAGGTCGTAAACCACCACGCGCTGCTGGAGAATTAGCAGCTACATCTACGATTAAAACTCCTTGCTCGCGATCTACTTTAAAACCAAGATTGCTTTGGTTGATTTCTTGAGCAATAGCAGGTGTCAATTCAATCAAACGAATGCCTATGTAGGGATGATAAACTTGACCAGTGGCGATTAATTGGTTGGCAACCCGCTGTGCTGTGTCAATTGGTATTGCAAAGCCCAATCCTTGCGCGCCGCCAATAATTGCTGTATTCACACCAATTACCGCTCCTTGCTCATTTAGTAATGGTCCGCCAGAGTTACCCGGATTAATTGCCGTATCGGTTTGGATAAAATCAAGGCGCTTGTCTCGAATACCGATATCAGAGCCACTGCGTCCAGTAGCACTAACAATACCTTGAGTAACTGTGTTATTTAAACCTAAAGGATTACCAATGGCGATCGCCCATTGTCCGGCAACTATATTATCAGAATTTGCTAGTTGAACTGTGGGTAAATTATTTGCTTCAATTTTGACTACAGCTACATCTGTGACTGGATCTGCACCGATAACTTTACCAGCATAACTTCTGCCTTCCCTGAGAGTAACTGTAACTTCATCGGCATTTTCCACAACATGGGCATTAGTCAAAAGGCGACCATCGGCACTAATAATAAATCCAGAACCACTGCCGCGTACGATTCGCTGCTGAGGTACTTCGCTACCAAAAAAACGCTCCAATAAAGAATCTCTATTTTCCGGCGCAGCGAGGGTGCGGGTGGCATCGATACGCACCACTGCTGGACCTGCCTTTTGAGCAACCTCGGCAACAAAATTGATATTATTCGGCTGGGTGGCAACTTGATTAGGCGAATTTTGTTGAGTATTGCTGGCATCAGGTTGTGTTTGTGTAGCTTGCCTATTTCTAATATCAGTACATCCTATACTGCTGCCAATAATCAACATTGCTAGATAGAGCTTAGGTTCTCTCTTGAAACACTTCATAGTTATAAAACTCACCTGTATCAGTATATTTGGTAGCAAGTGAATTATTCATACATTTTTCACTGATTACCCTATATTTTTTACATAATTAGCTTATAAAAATAATTTATTTTCAAAATCATCTTTAAGTATTAAGTAGTTTATTTTCAAAATCATCTTTAAGTGGTAAGTAGTCAATTAATTAAAGATACAATTACTACTAATAATACTTAAGTTTTTAAATAAAATGCATATTCATACTTTGGGTAGATATAGTAAATGACCATAATTTGATTTTTATTAATTAAGTGTTTTAAAACAACTTGAATAGGATTGATATGGTTCTTTACAAACTCAAAGATTTCGATTCAGATTACCAAGACGCTGCTGGTCGTGATGATATTGTCGGGCTTGATGTTTACACAGACCAAGATGATGAAAAGGTTGGTAGCGTCAAAAACATTTTAGTTGATGAAGCAGGTCGTTTCCGGTATTTAGTTGTTGATACGGGATTTTGGATTTTTGGCAAGCAAGTATTACTGCCTGTTGGGCGTACTCGGATTTTTCCTAGTAGCAAACGGGTGTATGCTTTAGGTTTCACTAAAGAGCAAGCACAGAATCTGCCTGAGTTTAATGATGACTTAAGAATCGATAACGATTATGAAGAGCAAGTAAGAGGAGTTTATCGCACTGCGCCCATAGAAAGGTCAGCAGCTTTGGAATCATCAGCACCTTTAGACACACCGAAGGCATATCAAGCTCCTACAACAGAAGCTATCCCCGCTCCGGCTCCTGCTGCAAATTATGACCGAAGTACCTACACTTACGAGCAAGAGCCACATCTGTACGATATCAACCATCAAGATCAACAAACGCTCAAATTGTACGAAGAGAGGCTAGTTGCATCCAAACAGCGCCGCAGTGCAGGAGAAGTAGCAATTGGCAAACGTGTCGAAACCGAAACAGCACAAGTTTCAGTTCCCATCGAAAGAGAGCAAGTTGTGATTGAGCGAGTGACTCCAACTAATGCTGGTACGCCAGTTTCGCCTACTACTGGTGCTTTCCAGGAAGGGGAAGTAGCACACGTGCAACTCTACGAAGAAACTCCTGATATTCGCAAAGAAACCGTTGTGGGTGAGGAAGTAAGAATCAGGAAAGAGGTAGAGCAAGATACTGTTGAAGCCCAAGAAACAGTCCGCCGCGAAAAGCTAGATATTAATACCCAAAATCCTTCAGATGTAGATAGAAGAATCTAAGGATTTTTCATTTAATAATCTTTAGGTATGGCGACATCTGAGATGCCCTCTTTTAATATGGGTATCTTCAGATGTTATTAATAGCTGATGCAAATATTTGCTACTGCAAGTCATGTTTATCTCCGACTGGCTTTTGAGCAAATAGAGATGCTTTTAATGGAATGCGGTTTTTCGAGCTTAGAATGACTGCACCATATTGAAAGGTCGAGCGAGAGATTAACTATAGATTATTCACTATAACTAATTTTAGTGAATGTAATGCTGTCGTTAAGCTTTTTTAGGGGTACTCTAGCGTAAATATCTATGTGGGAAGAAGCCTGGCAACTGTTGGAAAAGTCCATTATTTACTATCAAGGGCGACCAATTGGTACGCTTGCGGCTCAAGACCCTCAACTGCAAGCACTTAATTACGACCAGTGTTTTGTTCGCGATTTCGTCCCCTGTGCTTTGCTATTTCTCATGCATGGCAGAACCCAAATCGTGCGAAACTTCTTAATCGAAACGCTAGCAATGCAACAAAACCACGATCGCGAAATGGATTGCTTTGCGCCAGGACCAGGTTTGATGCCCGCTAGCTTTAAAGTACAACACGATGGCACGCAGGAATTTATCGTAGCTGATTTTGGCGAAAGCGCGATCGCTCGCGTTCCTCCGGTTGATTCTTGTTTGTGGTGGATGCTGCTATTACGAGCTTACGTTAAAGCCACAGGAGATATTGCGCTTGCTCATCAAGAGGATGTACAAACGGGAATCAAACTGATTCTAGATTTGTGTCTAGCGCATCGGTTTTCCATGTATCCTACCTTGCCAGTTCTCGATGGTGCGTTTATGATCGACCGTCGGATGGGAGTTGGCGGGCATCCCTTGGAAATTCAAGTATTGTTCTATGCTGCTTTGCGGACAGCAAAAGAACTGTTATTGCCTGAAAATGGTGGCGACTTCTATCTTCAATCTGTTTCCCAAAGGTTGGGTGCTTTAAGATACCACATTCGCGAATACTACTGGTTAAATTTGCAGCGAGTCAATGAAATTTATCGTTTTAAAAATGACGAGTTTGGTAAAGAAGTAGCTAACAAATTCAACATTCATCCCGAATCAATCCCCGCATGGTTAACCCAGTGGTTGCCCGAAACAGCAGGCTACTTAGCAGGAAATTTGGGACCAGGACACATGGATTTTCGCTTTTTCGCCTTGGGCAACTTAATGGCGATTTTAGTTTCTCCAGCCAGCAGCGAGGAATCGCAAAGCATTATGAATTTATATGACGAGCGCACTTCAGATTTGATGGGATTTATGCCCTTGAAAATTTGCTTTCCGGCGGTAGAAGGAGTAGAGTGGCGGATTGTGACTGGCTCCGATCCCAAAAACATCCCTTGGTCTTATCACAATGGTGGCAACTGGCCCGTAATACTATGGCTATTTGCTGCTGCCGCGCAAAAAACAGGGCGGCAAGCACTGGCACAAAAAGCGATCGCTCTTGCCGAATCTCGTTTAGTTGAAGATAGATTTCCTGAGTATTATGACGGCAAGCAAGGACGATTGATAGGTAAAGAAGCCAGAATTTATCACACTTGGACGATTGCCGGATTGCTAGCTGCAAAAGAGATAATGAATAACCCAAAACATATCGAGTTATTCAGTTTCGATGAGGAAGCTGAAAGTCCAGTTTGTGGGTTGCGGTAAGGTAACGAAAAATCTACCACTACACTGTATAAAAAAAAGGAGCTCTATATGAGAGTTGAAGATCCTGAAGTTAGAGATAGAGAACGAACTGGTGGATCGGGAACAGAGATTGTAGTTGGTGTCTTGTTAGTGATTTTAGGACTAATCGCTATTGCTCGACCCTTATACGCAACGATTGCTTCGACTATGGTGTTTGGTTGGCTGTTCATTTTTGCGGGCATTGCTCAAATAGTCTATGCTTTTGGGTCAAAGGGAGCAGGTCAGGTTATTTGGAAAGTGCTGTTAGGTGTTCTCTATCTTGGCGCTGGCATTATTGTCTTATCCAACGTCCTTGGGGGAGCGATCGCACTCACGTTAATATTAGGAATTACCATCTTTGCTCAAGGCGTGCTGCAAACGATTTTAGCTTTCCAGATACGTCCTGCTCGTAGTTGGGGTTGGGTGTTATTCGGTGGAATTTTAGCAATTATTTTGGGGATTCTCCTTTGGTCGCAATGGCCCTTCAATGCACCTTGGCTGATCGGGACTTGGGTAGGAATTGTCCTTTTGTTTGATGGCATTAGGATGATTACCCTAGGTTCATTACCGCGTTATAACCAGCCTTGAGTGAGCGATCGCAGCTAACGCAATGCTTAAGAAAAACAATTAAGTTTAGGTTAAGCAGTCAAGCTAAAAGAGTGTAGTCCAACAATTCATCATCATGCAGTCGGCGTGTTTGTCGATCGCGCGTGCGATCGAATCTGCACTCTAGCAACTTGAACAGGCTGAATTCCCCATGCACAAAGTCTCTGTTGTTGCCAAACAAAGCGATCCTCAAAACTCTGAGATTCAGGCTGAAAACAAATTCAAGCGACATGAAACCATCCAAGAGCTAGAACATGACGTAATTGATGGTGGTGTCTTGGGTGGGATGACTGGAATACTTATTGGTCTGACAATGCTATTGGTTCTAGGTGTTGGGGCATCTCATTTTTGGGAGCCAAAGCCGCTGTCGTTGGGGCTTTGGTTGGAACATTCTATGCAGGTATTGCAGGGATGATTCTTGGGGCTGCATTCGGACAAGGCATCTCTACCAAACAAGCTCGTTTTTACGATGAGCAACTCGCTCAAGGGCATTACTTATTGGTGATTGAAGGTAGTGAGGCAAAATTGAAACAAGCCCAATCTATTCTCAAAGATCGGGGCGTGCAAAACTGGACGGAGCATCGAGTGCTGTAAAAAACTAATAATTCTCATCACACTTTAATTGCTGAGGGAGCATTTAACAATGAATCAATTTTTGGAAAAATATTCACCCTACATTTATGCAATTTTGCGAATAATTTCTGGTCTTATGTTTGCCATGCATGGTAGCCAGAAGGTGTTTGGTATACCAGGGGGCAAATCTCCAGTCCCTTTAGCTTCACTTTTAGGAGTGGGCGGAATTCTCGAACTCGTTTGCGGATTGCTGATTGCTCTAGGATTTCTAGCAAGTTATGCAGCTTTTGTTGCCAGTGGCGAAATGGCAGTCGCCTACTTCATGATGCACGCTTCACACGGATTTCTGCCAATCGTAAATCAAGGTGAGTTAGCGGTTCTTTACTGTTTCCTCTTCCTCTACATCGCTGCACGAGGAGCGGGAGTCTGGAGTATTACTTCTATCTTCGGAAGATCGAGGGCAATGTCTGCGGCGTTGGAATAAAAAGCTTTCATGGCGCTTGAGTGCATAGGTTTTGCGCCGAAAGTGCGGATGCGGTTTGATTTTCAACATTACTCAGCCTTGAGTGAGCGATCGCAAATGCTTTGCTTGGAAAAACCTTCCCAGTTGAATCCCAGGAGTGCATAAATGATTGGCTTTCTTGTTTCTGTTGTCGTCATTGCAATTAGTTTACTAATCATCTCAAAACTACCCACAGGTGTTGAAGTTGATAATCCTTGGATTGCGCTGATTGCTGGGGCAATTATCGGTGCGTTCAATGGCATCTGGAGTTTGTTTCCTGGTTGGTTTAGAGCTACCAATGCCATTTTAAGTTTGGGGTTGATTCCCCTAATCGGCAGGATAATTGTGTTTGGTCTGGCAGCTTGTTTGGTTGAGGGATTTCGCTTGCGATGGGGAATTGGCAGTGCAATTTTAGGAGCGATACCTTCGGTAAGCTTCGCTAACGCTCTTAGCATTGTCAACTCGATTCTCTTTTTCATTTTGCGCCAGCTTGGCTTGGTTGCAGTCTCGGTCAAGCAGGAGACAATCGTAGTTTATTTAAGTTTGCCCTGAATATTGCTCTTGTTCCCAGATGCGAACTGCATACCGATCGGAACCAAGAGTACCATCTGCTAAAAGCTACTATGTTGCAGTTGAAAGTATGAATTTTCTATTACTGTTGCTCAGGTGTTTTCTGAACGGGGCATCGGGAAGTAAGTGGTTGGTCAATTGACCAAATTGGCAGTCGATCGACTTGCTCAATAGTTTGCTTTACGTAAGGTATGCCATTGGGTGCGTTAGCGAAGCTTACCGAAGGTATCGCATCGCCAAAATACCCTTTAGATCCGGTATGTTCTCGATCGCCCACATTGCAAACGGTGTAGCGCCCTTGCCTTCGGGCTTGATTCACCGGAGACCCGACCACAAATCTCCATCGTGCTGGAAAGACTACACGCGGCAGCGTTTGTACCCAGTCTTGATTGCCATACAAGTGATACACATGATTTGCATGATTAAAGCCTGCTCTGCCCTCGAACGTGCCCCCGATCGACACATTCACGATCCGAGCTTTGGGAATCCAGTCCCGCAGATGCTCCGTTGTACCCAAGGCAACTTGAGTTCCACCACTTGTACTTATTAAAATCAAGTTAATTGGTTTATCAGCTTGAGCGATCGGATACGCGGCATTCATGCGATCGACGATTGTATAAGCAATGCTTAAGTTGTAAACTGGACCATAGCGATCGTCGGCTGAAATCGCAAACCGCCACAGATTACGCACTTGAACCAAAACATTGCTGAGTATGCCATTAGTTTCTTTTGAAGCTTGCCACAACGGAGCTAATAGATCTTGACTGAGATCTCGGTTAACTACAGAGTAAGGAAACACATCTCGCACGACAACACAGTTAGGATGGCGTTCTGCAAGGCGATCGATAAAATACTTTTCTCCTGACGTAATCTCATCGGGTGAAAAGTTCCCGACACCTGCTAGAAACACAATGTAGCAATCAATCTTTGTGGTTGGAGCATTGGTAGAAGGCTGAAGCAACACATCAGGCTTTTCCTCTTCGTTGTTCTCCAAACCTAAACTCTCGGCAGTTTGGTTAAGCCACCAGATAATCGTAGTGACTGGTGCTAGCATTCCCCAAAGCACGAAGAATCCAGCTATTAAGAGAATGAGCCTAAACGTTGTTCCACTCAATGCATGAACTGTGCGGTCGATCCACCTTGGCATCTTAGGATTTCTACTTAGTTGTTTATGTGAAGCTTGAGCGCGGCGATTCAAATTAGAGCAATTGACGAAATTTTACCAGCCATTATTGTAAAGGGCAGTGCCAGACAGCACTATTTTCCTTTAAAAAATGAAACCTACCGCTGATTGAGGACATCCTTTACTAATAGTTCCTTAATCCAAACTTGAGTTATAACCAGCAGCGGTAGAGCTAGGAACAAACCTAAAAATCCAAAGAAGCTAGCAAAAATTAGTTGAGATGCCAAGGTGACTGCTGGTAGCAGAGATACCTGTTTTTTCATAATCAGTGGTGTGAGGACGTTGCTTTCAACTTGCTGAATGATAATATAAACCACTAGCACTGCCACTGCTTTTCCGGGAGAATCAAGCAGAGCCAGTAAGATCGGTGGAATGGTACTTAGAGTAGGTCCAATATTGGGAATAAACGTTAATATACCCGATAGAACGCCATTGGCTAATGCCAATGGTACTTGCAAAATCAACAAGGCGATCGCATTCAAAACGGCAATTATACCCATGTTAAAGAGCGTGCCTGTGACCCAGCCGCCTAAGCTTACTTCACACTGCTGCAAGATCTCCGCAGCGCGGCGGCGGTATGAAGCTGGAAACAGTAGGATAAAACCCCGAAGATAGGGAGCAGGACTTGCAAGTAGCATGAGCGTTAAAACCAGCACGACTAAAACGTTGAGAATAATCCCCAGTGAATTAGAAAACAAAGTCAAGAAGTTGCCAAATAGGCTAAACATCAACGCTCGCAATTGTTGAGTCAATCCTCCCCAGTTACGGAGGTCTTGTACCACTTGCTCTGGAATCAACTCCTGTAGCCAGCTTGTCAAACTGCGTAACCTTTCTAATCCTTCAGGGGCTAGTTTGGCTAGCTCTGTCAATTGGTCTAGAAAAGGTGGAACTACTAAAATAAAAAAGCCAGCCAAAAGAAGTAGTACAATACTCACTGATAATAAGATCGCAATTGGTCGCTTGATGCGAAATCGCTGAAAGACGCGTACAAGTTGGTTCAATGCTACAGCGATCGCAATCGCTGTAAATACCAGTAAGAGGACTTGCCGGATTTGCCAGGAAATGTAGAGACAGACAATAAAAACAACTGAAGCGATCGCTTGTCCTATTCCCATAATTTTTCTTCCTATTCAAGTCGCGCTGTCGGTAACCTCTACGAGCAGGACAGTCAGCGGTTAGAGGTCAAGCGCTCGACTAAATTGGCAATTGATTAACCCGATTTAAGGTGTGTTTTAGATAAGAAGTCTGGTTAAATGCAATTGCTGCTTGGAAATATCCTTGAGATCTTAGAGTGTTCTCGATCGCCAATGATGAACTGCACGGTTAATCTATCTACGCATTCTAGAATTTTTCCGTTTGTTACTGAGGACGTAAACCTGAGTTGTTGAAGCTTGAACGCCATAGTTAAACTACCAAGTTGCCCAGAAATTTACGTCTACCCTCGGAATAGGATATTGTAAAGAAGCATACAGAATAATAGATCGTTCGAGATAGAGTTATTGTTGCTGTCAGTAAGGTACTTGATATGAAGCACGATGCTGCTAGAGATATGGGCGTGTGGCAAACGATTCGGGATGCTCTTACCCTCAATCCTCGTTTATCTAAATCCGTACAGGGCAATCAAAAAACTCGTCGCACCGCCTTCGCGATCGTGCTTCTAGCAGCGCTTTCCCGTTCGCTTGGAAGTACAGTGATTTCTCTATTGAACCGAGCCACATTACCGATACTTTTAGTCACTTTGGTGTTGGGAATCTTCACTGTCATTATTGGTTACTACTTCTGGACGTTCACAATCTGGAAACTTGGGCAGTGGTCAACGTTCTCCCGGAGGGAACCTCCGGGAACTGCGTTGACTTCGTTGAAGTTCAATCCACCGACGTATCGAGAGTTACTTATTCCAGTTGGATTTGCTTACTCGCCGCAAATTCTGGATGTTGTGACTATAATTCCGCTATTTGGTAGACCAATTGAACTAATCTTAGCAGCGTGGACGCTTTTAGCCGTTACGATCGCAGTTCATCGAGTCATGAGGATCGCGATTCTTCAGGCTGCCATCATTAGTTTCGTAAGTTTTCCTGTGATTCAGATTGTGTCAACTGCGATTCAGGTCATGTCACAACAGTTCAGAAATTAATCAATCTGCAAGCAATGAAAAAGTTGTTATCTATCGCTCGATAGAGACGGTGTCGATCTCTCAGCAAGTAAAATCCGCACAATCAATCGCAGACAACGCGAGACAATCTAGAGCAAGCGATAAATGAGCGATGAAACTTTCAGCCAGTTTTGGCAGCAGTTAGGAGAAATTCTGGCGCTGCATCCTGAAGCGTTTGAGCAAATTAACACGCAGCCTGGTGGTTCTACAGCAGCGATCGTTGTCTTAACGGCGTGTCTGTCTCAAGCTGTGGCTCAGAGTGTAGTTTTGTTTGCCAATCGAGTGAAACCGCTCCGCTTTGTTTTGACGCTGCTGATTGGAGCGATTATCTTTGCATTTGGTTATCTATTTCTGGTTCTTAGTACCTGGATTATTAGCTTTGCTCCCTTTACGGTTGAAGCTCCGTTTACGGTTGTAGAACGCACGCTCGGCGCAAGCTATGCCCCGCTAATTTTTAGTCTATTTGGAGCAATGCCTTACTTCGGCGAACCGATTCTCTCTGTGTTGTCGTTTTGGCACTTGCTGGCGATCGTCGTTGGGTTCGCGGCTGCTACTCATGCCAGCTTATGGCAAGCGTTTGGAACTGTGGGATTAGGGTGGCTGATGCTATGGGTATTGCAGCACACGATTGGGCAACCGATCGCTAATTTGGGGTACTGGCTCGTTTGTAAGGTAGCAGGCGTTGAGCTAGTAATTAAACGGCAGTCTTTTTTGATGCGATTGCAGCAAAATCTCCGCGCTTTTCCGCTCCCAGAGCAGTCCCCCGCGCAGATTGTAGCAACTGGAAATTCTGTGGTGTCTCCAGTTAGGGAGCCAGAAAACCAGGTCGAGCCTGCACTTAGCGTATTAGAACCTGCGGCGATTTTTCAAAACAACGCTGCCATTGCCACCTCAGTATCTTCTAAAGCCCCAAGTCGGTTATGGACGATTGCCGTTCAAGCACGGGATTATCTGATTTCGATCGGGGTAACGTCGATCGCGATCGTGCTACTTTCGCCGATTCGCGCCTGGTGGTTTGCTGAGTTTGAGCAATCTAGTCGGATTTCTCAATTTGTTGTTAGTTTAGTTTGGATTGGTGCGATCGCGCTCGTCGCGGCTGCGCTGCTTGCCCCTTGGGAAACTCTGGGCTGGTGGGCAGGTTGGTTAGGCGATAGCTTAGACCCATCTTCTGATTCCACGCAACCTCAAGCGACTAGCGCTCAAACCCCAGTCACTCGCTACGTGGTGTATCTCGATGGCATCGGGCAATCTACGCTTGATTACTTATCGGACAGTCAAGCCTTTGTAGACGCATTAGAACATAACCTGCCGCAGGACATAAAAGTAATCAAAGGCATTATGCCTTATTCGGTTCGCAATAACCCCTTGACTGAAAATCGTCCTCTTGCTTTCCTTTGGCGGCTAGCAGATCGGTTTCGGCTAAAAGATCCAACGAGCGTATTTGGCTACTTCGTCAATCTTCGCAATGTTCTGGCGGTTGCGGTTTCGGCAGATAAACGGTATGGTCTATTCTACAACTTGGGCATTGCTCGGATTATCTATCGATCGCTAATTCAACACGGTTACTCGATCGAGCAGAATGTGCCGATTACGCTGATTGGGTTTAGTGGTGGCGGACAAATGGCAGCTGGAGCCGCGCAATATCTGCGGCAAGTGTTAACTGCTCCGATCGATATCATTTCCCTTGGCGGCGTGATTAGTGGCAATATCAACATTCTCACGCTAGAGCATCTCTATCATTTGGTCGGGGACAAAGATGGAGTAGAACGAATCGGTCCTATCATGTTTCCTGGACGCTGGAAACTCGTTTTTCTGTCATACTGGAATCGCGCTCTTCGCATGGGAAAAGTGAGCCGGATTTCTCTAGGTCCGATTGGGCATCAACTTCCGGGTGGATTAATGGACGCGGAACAATTTTTACCGGACGGTCAGAGTCATCTACAGCAAACACTCGATAGAGTTAGAGAAATCTTACTTAGTACGGCTGATAGTTCCGACCGCGCCACTTCTCAGCAATTGAGTAACTACGATCGCTATCAGCAAGCTGCTTTCAATCAACCCCAGTTCTACCCGATTGCGCGATCGGTAGCATCCGAACATTACCGACCGATCGCGCAATGGATGGGACGATTGATTCTTCCGCCAAAAGATCGGCGACAAACGATTGCAGGTGTACTGTTTGAAGTTCATCACGCACCTATTGATTTTCAGGATTTAGTTGGACAAATCGTAACGCTGCGTTTTAGCGACGATCCCCAGGTGCAAGCATACGTTCAGGCAGTCACAAAAGACGTTCATTTTAGTCCTCAAGCTGAACACAGCATCCAACAGGGTAGAGTTCATCCCACTCGACTAAATCACTGGAGACAGGTCAATCCGTTAGAATCCCTGGCAGGAGCGCACCCCAATGACGATGCGATCGTGATGTTGCAAGATCCAGTCGTGGTAGACCGATCGACTTTTGTCCTGACGATCGATCTTGACCCTGTTCAAATTACAGGTCGCTACTATGGCTTAGTGAAATTTGTGCAACCGATTCAGCCAGGCGATTTGTTTGTGGCAATCCACTTCGATCGAACTTCAGGGCAATTCACTGGCGCAAAAGAAACAGTTTATTTGCCTCAAGTAGTTGCGAATCAAAATGATACCTACTCGTCCACCAGTCAAAACATCGAACAGTCTCCCCTCAACGATGCTGGATGGTATATCTACGGCGCGCCAGACGAGTCAGGACGGTTTATCGTACAGGCACTTGCTCCCCGAAGTTTGTTGCAGGTTGAACCCAATAGACAAATTGTGGGTGGATCGGCAGTCAAACACTATCTCAAAAAAGAGGCTTGGGACAATCTTGCTGCTCAGAAAGGTCAAATCAGTAAAGTAATCCTGAGTTACAACACCATTACCGAAAACACAATCTCTTGGCAAGAAGGAAAACGAGCATTACTGGTTCACATCTATGGTGGAATTGGCGGAAAAAAAACCGAACCTGCTGCGAAAAGTCCTCTTTACTTCGGTCACTTTGCTTACGGAATTGCCAAGGTGGTGCGAGACCCTCTAGCTGATGAATTGCGGTTTGAGATTGTTTATCACCAAATTTATACCCATAACCATGATGGATTGATTGCTGGAAGTCTGCATTGGTCGCGCTACATGGGCGATCGCCAATTCGGCTGGTTAGGATTGCGCCCGGTGTCCGATACAATACTCGAACTTGATGCCTTTACAGGTGATTACGAAACGGATGACGGTGAGAAGAAGTCGCCGCTCGATCGGTTAATTTATCAACTACAAATTATGGCGGCTCGCTACCGGATCGGCGATGGAACGGGCGGAACATTTGTTGGACCTGCATACAATTGCACTCAAGATTCTAATCAAGCACTGTATGCAGCAATGCGGCAAATTGTGCGATCGCTGCGCTCTCACCCCAATGTCCAGCAGTGGAAACAAGAACATCCCGACCAACTGCACCGATTAGAGCAGCTAGAACAGTTGAGCAAAGAGCTAAAGCGGCTCCTTTTGCCCTGGGGAATCGCCCGCGCTGACTGGAAGAATCAAGCTGAAGTGCTGGGCAGCACTCTAGAAGATCGTCCTCTTAGTAAAATCCGCCGAAGTTTATTGAGTTGGCGCACGATTTTACCTCGCCTCACCAGCGATGATGTGACTCAAGCGTTTCTAAAGCAGGGCGGCTCGGCGTGGGTCTTGCGAACAAATCAGGTGGGGGGAAACGATCTCGATATTGAACCGATTGCACCCATGACACTTTAGACACTTCGGTAATGGTCTATACCTGGATGCCTTTTTTTGTAATGTTCGCTACTAGGTGGGTTCTATCAACGATTTGATAGTTCATGCGCTCCCACACAAGAAAATTAACAAAAGATGCGATGCATCGTGTTCTCTTCCTTTAGCGTGAGCAGTACAGATGATTTCTCTGGTATTTTAGTCTACTACCTGTGATTTGAACGTATGCCGTTTCTTTTTACCGCTGTAGAATCGTTTTTGCTTTTTTTGGGACGCTCTATTGCTGTTTCCGTGACATCTACCACCACTACTTCTACCTGGCAATCAGACTTTTGTAGTTTTTTCTTACCGGGTAGGGTGAAGGTTCTTGAATTTACAAGAATATCTTCAATTTTTCGGATGATTCTATATGCTGTTGATTCATTTATGCCCCACGATTGCCCAATATGAACAGGAGTTCGGTACCTCTTAAGTATTCTAAAGTCATTAACACTTGGTCTTCCCAACTTAATTTCCCAGGTCGTCCTGTTTTCTTTTTTGACAGCCAGAAATAATGTCACTACCTCTACCATTTGATTAAAAGTCTCTGGTCGTACACCACATAAGTGCTTAAAGTATTCTGGTTTAAGGTTTTTTACCTGTTCGTAGGTCATCGATACTACCATCTCTCACCTACTTGTCTCATATCATTCAGCACTTTTGCAAGAAGTCTATTATTTCACTGTTTAATTTAATTGCAGTCGGAACATTTCTATGGGCACGAGAAACGACAGGTAATATTGATTTAGCACGGACAATGGCAGTGGATACATCAATTTCAGTAGAGACGTTCTACCTGTTGAGCATTAGCCAGTTTATTCTTTCAGTGATTGCCAAGCTGCTTACGCGCCTGCGCTTGGAGTTATCGCGATCGCGATCCTACAAACACTATTTAGTCAGTGGAGCGTAATGAATCAATTATTTCAAACGGTTCCTGTTACCACTACTCAAGAAGCGATTAGTATTGGTACAAGTCTACCCATTATTGTCATCTGTACTGTTACTAGAACGCTTCGACCGCCTCCGCTAATTTAGTTTAGTCTCGTTGATTTAAAGCTCTAAGCACCCTTCAATAATTTGTTATGCCAAACACTATCGCCCTGATTGCTCATACCAGTCGCACCGTCGATCTTACGCGCTTTGCATCGGCTCATGCACCCACATTATCGCGCTATCATCTCATGACAACTGCTGAAACCGCAGATCGGATTCAAGCTGCAACCGGACTGAATCTAGAGCCAAAACTGTCCGGTTCGCTTGGTGAGATTGCAGCTGAGGTCGCTAGTGGCAATGTTCTAGCGGTCATCTTTCTCGCTGATGCGATCGCAGTGCCGTGGGAACCCTCTTTAGATGTTTTATTGCAGTTTTGTAATGTGCATAATGTGGCGCTTGCTACGAATCTGGCGACAGCAGAAGCGATCGTTAAGCAACTTGCTAAAACGCGAGTGGCTCACCTAATCTTTAATCCTGTTGCGGGTCAAAGAGACGCAGGGCAAGATTTATTATTAATTCGAGAATTATTGGAACCGCATCTTAGCTTGAAGATTCATTCAACAACACCAGAGGTTGAGCCAGAGCAACTGGTCAAAGTCGCCATTGCTGCCAATGCCGATCTCATTATTGCTGCGGGTGGGGATGGAACGGTGTCGGCGGTAGCGGGTGCGCTAATTGGCAAAAGTATTCCATTAGGGATTATTCCCAGGGGCACAGCAAACGCCTTTGCGGTAGCATTGGGTATTCCAGCATTACTACCTGTGCGAAGTGCCTGCCAAGTCATTCTTGCCAATTGTACTCAAACTGTCGATGCTGCCTACTGTAACAATATCCCGATGATCTTGTTAGCAGGCATCGGTTATGAAGCAAATGTGGTAGAAACTGCCGATCGAGCCTTAAAAGATCGGTGGGGTACGCTTGCATATCTGATGGCAGGATGGCAGACGATCGATCGGCAGGAAGAGTTTGAAATTGAGATTGAGGCAGAGGAAAAAGTGCATCGATTTGAAGCGGGTGCGATAACGATCGCGAATGCTGCCCCACCGACATCCGTTCTTGCCCAGGGTGCAGGAGAAGTGTCGATCGATGATGGATTGCTAGATGTGACGGTCGTTACTGCTCAAAGCAAGCTGCAAGCCGTGACCACGATGCTCAGATTATTAGGGGCTGGAATTACGAAAACTCAACTGAATCAACAGAATGTGATTCACGGTCGAACTCGTCGTTTGAAGGTGACGACCAATCCGCCTCAGAAAGTCGTAGTGGATGGCGAAATCATTGGCACAACTCCAATCGAGGTGAAATGCGTTCCGAATGGACTAACGGTGCTGATTCCAGCATCATTAGCGTCATAGAAGCATTCATTTTACTGGACTTGCGATCGCAGATTCATCTGACTTATAAAATCGCCATAGTCTACCTTCAGTAGTAGACTGTGTATCAACACATCCATTAGTATCAGCTTGCTATGCTGTTGCGATCGCCTGCTGCGTTCGATTATCCTAGCTAAAACTATATGGAGGAGCGAATATGTCAAATCTGTTTGGTGTTTCCTTACCAACACCCACTAAACGACAATTTGCAGCAACTTTTCATGTAGTCAAGCATCTTAGCAACTGAGAAGATTTGAGAATTCTTTAAATGCACTAAGAGTAAATCGAATTGTTATTACATCAATAGATATTCCTTCATGAAGAGTATCAAGCGAACTCCTCAGCAACAACTCGTTATCCGTCTTGCCCGATTGTTTCCAGAAGCATTGTTCTATAAGGAAACATCTAATAAGGTTGTTGCTTTGACGATTGATGATGTGCCAACTCCGAACGAGGCGAACGATGAATCGACTCAACTAATTCTAGAGGCGATCGCCGTCCACAATCAAAGTATTGCGTCTTTGAGCGATCGCGTTCGGGCGACGTTTTTTATCATCAGCAACCATTTGTTTGACGGAACTATTCTACTCGATCGCATGGTTGAGCAAGGGCACGAAATTGGCAATCATGGACTGGCAGATGAAACAACAGCATTGCTGCATCCAGAGGTTTTTGCCGCCCAATTAAGTGCTGCCCATCGCTATATTTCAGCAAAGCTCCATCAGCCCCTACGGTGGTATCGTCCAGGACGAGGACTATACAATAAAACTATGCTGCGATGCCTACAACAACTGCCTGGATATGTTCCCCGATTTGCGCTGGCATCGATGTTGCCAGTAGATACCTTTAAACCAACTGATGATAGTGTATTTACGGCTTGGTATGTCGCTCAACATATTTTTCCAGGAGCAATTTTGGTGCTACATGGGGGTAATCCTGAACGCTCGAAACAAACTGCACAAGCCTTGCCATTGATTCTGAATGAATTGAAGCAACGCAATTATCGCACTGTAACCCTAAGTGAGCTATGGGACGGAGTCGAAATAACAGATTGAAACAAGAGGAGCTAGCAATCCTCAATTAGAAAGATGTGGATTTATTGTTCCCTACCTAGTCTTATTAAAATACCTGCCTATGAAAACAGAACATCTGCCTCAGCTTACGCTCGATTGAGAGCAGTTATTTTTCCACCACAGTTTCGATCGCTTCGTAGAAATCATTTCCAAGCCGAAACACAGGGATCTTCAATTATGCATTATTCAATTGCTAAATTGCTAATTTGATTAAAGTTTACATGATTGCAGGACTTGTAGCAATCGATTCAATGCGATCGCAACGACGCTCGTATTAAAACCAGCACGAGAACTTGCCGAACTTACCAGGAAATGTATTGACAGACAACAAAAATAACCAAACCGCTCCACTGTCCTATACTCAAAATGCCTTTTTCTTGTTTATTACTAACTCATTTGTAAGTACAAAAATAGTAATTTATCAAATTATTAAAACTGAGATTTTTGTGTTTTAATTTCAATCTTCGCTCGTAATAATTTTAAATTTAATAGTAGAATTGGACAACATTGTTGGTATAAGCAGTTAAAAATTAACTATAACTTTTGATTATTCTCCTTTTAATTCGTCAATTTCTAATAAACTAACAATCAAGCCCGCAATGGGAACAGCCAGAAAAATTCCTAGCAATCCAGCAATTCTTGCTCCAACTAATAAAGCGAAAAATGTAGCTACAGGATTAACATCGACTGAATTTTGCATAACTCGTGGCGAGATTAAGTTATCTTGAATTTGCTGAAGGATAATTGATGCTGCTAAAACTTTGACAGCAAGCAAGACATCTTGAGTTAGCAGAAATAAAAATACACTACCGATTCCCAAAGTTGCTCCAATTCCTGGAACTGCATCAATAACTCCAATTACTAAGGACAAAACTAGGGGGTAAGGAACTCGGAGTAACACGAAAACCAAAAAACTAGAAGTTGACAAAAACAGCATTAAAAGTAATTGCCCTCGAAAAAAGCCCAAAAGCTTCTGTTCAACTGTATTAGCAAAGTGCCTGCGCGATCTTTCAGGTACAATTTTCAAGACAAAACGCCAAACATTTCTGCCATTTAGCAACATAAAAAGAGTAACAACTGCAATAAAAATTAGATTGACAAAATTAGCTAGAGAAGCTCCTAGAAAAACAATAAGATAATTAATGCCTAATAAAGCAAGGTTGCGGATTCGCTCGGCGATCGCATCCAAATCTAGTTGCAGATTGCGAGTTTGAAAAAAAGCTTCTATTTGTGCTACAAAAAAACCGATAGAGTTAGCAATTTCAAAAAATCTATCAATTAGTTGTTGACCTTGAGACAGTATTGCTAAACCAAGAGCGATCGCTAAAACAATAGTGATTAGAAGGCTTAACAAGAAAACTAAGATAACTGCAAATGTGCGGGGTAAAAAATGTTGCAACCAACGAACGGGATAATTTAATAAAGCAGCTAAAATTGCAGCGAATGTGAAAACTACAATTACTGTTTCAAAATAACTCAAAAGCTGTAGAGCAGCCCAACCAAAGGCAAATAATAGTAAACAGCGAACTATAAAGGAATTATTTAGTCGCCGTTGGAGATTGGTCATTATATCCTCGCCTGCTTGCTTAAATTTGGATAAATTGAAAAATTATGGTGAAGCGTCGATCTGTATTTACGAGCGATCGATTCTTCTTAAAGCTGGAGTTGATTTAGGGTTAAAGTTGCTACAACGCCCGTATTCATACAGATTTTGGCTAGGTTGGTTAGCAGTTAGCATAGCTGTTAATAAATTCCACGTATCCAAAGAAGGTGAATATGCGGTTTACTAGCGCCTACTTTACAAGAGCTTCGTGTTTAATTGTATATAGCTTCTATACCTACCTTTCTTGACAACTTCCGAGATAGCCTAAAGTAAAATTCCACCAACTGCTGATGCTAGGAGGTTATAAAATCACTTTTATCAGTAGATAAACAATGAAATCGCATAGCACTAAGATTGAGATGCGATCGCTATACCTTTTTATCTCGAATGTTACCTACTCACTTCAAGTAAAGCCAGAAAACTTTGTAGAGAGGTTTTTTAATAGAATTGTTGCATTACCTCAAAAATTATGCCTAATTGGATAGCAAAAAACCAGGGAAAATTTAGCTTCCGTCCATTTCTAAGTGTATTCTTGGTGACGAGCCTAACGATAGTAGTTGCTCGTATTGGGCTAACTCAGGATACTTCCCTTACGCCAGCTATAGCTCAAACTACAACTGCTTCTCCTCAAAGCACTAACCCTGACTCGATTCCCTCTGATGGGTTTTACTTCGCCGATATTCTTGTCAGAGGACAGCCCGTGTTTCAAGTTGGTAGTTTATCAAATTTGAGCGCTAGAAGTCGCGCTGCTATTATAAATCGGCGGATTGCTAGCGTTTTAGCACAGTCGGAATCTGGAGAAGCAGTCACCGTCGAACCCGACACTACAAGAGGCATAGCTCTTTTGCAAGTCAACAACCGGGTGTTGATGACTGTGACTGGGCAGGATGCCCAAGACTTTAACACGAGTGTAGAAGCTCTAGCTAGGCAGTGGGCGGATGCATTAAACTCTGCGTTTGAACAGCAACCGTTTGTCATTGATGTTGGGCAACGGCTCTGGAGTACGTTGCGCTCCTTTCAAAGAGACACTATTAGTAATCTACCTTCCTTGATAGGAGCGTTGTTAGCACTACTGCTAACTTGGTTGGTAGCAAGGAGTTTGCGCCGCCTCACTTTGGTAGGGACGCGACATTGGCAAGGGGATGACAACGCTAAAATTTTGGTAAGCCGCGTCGTATATGGTGGCGTGTGGGTGGTAGGGACTATTATTACCTTGGGAGTTTTAGGACTAGAGTTTACTACTTTATTGGGAACGCTAGGCTTGACGAGTGTGGTAATTGGATTTAGCCTGCGGGACGTTTTAAGCAATTACTTTTCTGGGGTTATTTTGCTTGCTTCTCGTCCATTCCGGCTGGGCGATCAAATTGTCATCAAAGAGTTTGAAGGCACAGTTAGACAAATTGAACTGCGAGCAACAACCCTTGTCACCTACGACGGACGTGTTGTTTATATTCCCAATCAAGAAGTTTTTAGTGCTGTTATTACTAATAATACTGTCTCTGGCAAGCGTCGTACTTCTGTGACAGTGGGCATTACTTATGACACAGATATTAACACTGCCAAAAAAATTATAATTGATACTGTCTTGAAAGTTACAGGAGTCGAACCAGAACCAAAGCCGATAACTTTAGTCCGCGAATTGGGTACAGGTACAGTTAATCTTGAAGTGCTATTTTGGGCTAATTCTCAACGGCTACCATTTATAGAAATGACTTCTGAAGTAACACAGGCAATCAAAGAATCATTGCAGCAAGCAGAAATTAAATTCATCGCTATACCGCAAATTAAAGTTATTCAACTTACTGACAATATTCATCGTACAGATAATAGCGATCGCCGTGAAACCAATATTGAGCAATCGAACTGAATCATCTATGTTTGAGGGACAGACATTTCAAGCATCATCCTTGCAATATATTGTTCGGGCAAGATTGAGAATAAAGCTTCCCCAGTGCATCAAGCCAAGCATTTTGAGTAGTGAACTGCCAAGGTGTTGAATAGCTCCAAGCATATAGGAGCGATCGCAATGACGACTTATGATCCTTGGACAACAGATGTCTCTCAAAGGGTGGATTTAGAATTATGGCTCAACAAGTAATTTTTTAACTATGACATTGTTAATGGAAACACTAAAGTTTTGTTGGCAAGGCTTGTTGCAAAGTTGAACTTATAAGCTAACTCAGTTCAAAGTACCGTCTCATTTTTATAAATCTTCGTTCGCTGCTCTCAGTTATCTATAGCTAATTTTTTAAGAAAAATGACCTCTACCCAAGACAAACACGCTATTGGTGTATTTTCCAGCCGCAATACAGCAGAACAGGCGCTCAAGGAACTCAAAGATACTGGTTTCCCCATGAATAAAATTTCTGTATTTACCAAAGACTCCGGTGAGGGTAAAGAACTTAGCAGCGAGAAATTAAGCCAGCTTACTCCTACTCACTCTGAAGGTATGAAATTTGGTGCAAAAGCAGGAGCCGCGACAGGCGGTTTACTTACTTTAGCAGGAGGCATAGCCGCATTGCTGATTCCTGGGATTGGGCTTGCACTAGCAGCCGAGTCGGTTTTAACCGTACTTTTAGGGAGTGCAACCGTTGCTGGAATTGGTGGTCTTATTGGCGCACTAGAAGGTTGGTATATTCCCGAAAAGCAAGCAGCACTATATAACGATCGAGTATCTCAGGGCGATTACTTAGTAGCATTAGAAGGTACAGAGGACGATATTCATCAGGCTGAGACGATTCTTAGTCGTTGGGGTATTCAGGAGTGGCGTGTTTTCACTTCGCCCACAACTTGAAGCCGTACTACTTATTAAAAGTTGATAAACTGTACTGCTAAAGCTTAATTTTATTAATAGTTAACGATTGTGAAGTTATATTCACTCTTTTTCACTACCATCGCTGCAATTGTACTTACATTTTGTACCTGACGGCTCAAGCGCAAACTGTTCTGAATTTAGTCCGATCGCAGTGCGATCGCGCAGCAGAAAATAGACTGACTGTCAACCGCGTAGAACTAGCAGCGATGATGAGCGAGGTAAGCGAGCGCAGTATTGAAGCTGGCGAACCTCTATTTGATGAGTGGGCGCAAGCCGCACGTATTCCAGACAGATTGCACGAGAATCTGCGGGTGATGTACGAAGACTACAATCTTCATGGTTTTCCAGGTGGGAATGCACTTGTGCTGCGAACCATTCTCGAACGATCGCCGCGATCGCTACAGCAGTACGTTCGGGAACTTGCCAGCCGCAAAGTAACTTGATGATGGCTGCTCAATTAGATAGCTCAAGTCTGCTACTTGCCAATCGAAAAATAGTTCTGCTGTTGAAAGTCAAGTTAAGTTTGGTCGAGCGCCAAAGAAACGCGATCGCCTCCTATATCGCGCATCTGACCTAATACTTGTATTACTTGCTCGTAAGCTAATTTTTTATCGGCTTTTAAAACTATTGCACCATTGGGATTTGTTTGTAAGTAAACTTGCATTTGTTGACTTAGCTGCGCGTCTGTAACTGGCTTGTCGGCGATCGCAAGTGTTCCTTCTCTTGTTAAGCCCACAATCAAAGGATCGGGCGTTTTAACATCATTTGCGCCAGCATTTGTACTTGGCAAATCGATATTTACCGAGCGCTGCTGCACTGTCAACGTCATAGAAATGATGATGAAGAAAGTTAAAATCGTCATCAACACGTCCATCATCGGTACTAAATTGATTTCTGGCATCTGCGACTTAGCAGTGCGGAATCTAGAATTTAAAGGCATATTGCTACTTCCCATCTTGCTTTAAAGATCGCTGAGACATACTTACCGCTTGACCAGTTAGTAGTAGGTACAAGCCCCCAAAGAAATTTGGGAAAATCAAGAAATTGATTATTTAAATCCCCTACTTTCAAGTATGAGGATTAACTGGCAACTGGTCACTGGTCACTGGTCACTGTTAACAGGTTCGTACCACACTTGGCGGTAAATAAGTTCTAGTTCGCTACCTACACTAGAAAAATAGTCCATTTGCTGCGACTGCAAACTCACAAAGATCCGAAAGAAAAATAAAGCAACAATCGCCACAATCATTCCCGCCGCCGTAGTTGTCAGCGCTTCGCCAATACCCGCCGCCGCTGTATTTACATCATTACTACTACCACCGCCGATTTTTAGGCTGCCGAAAGTAACTATTAAACCTGTCACCGTTCCTAACAGTCCCAATAAAGGAGCGATCGCAATTACTGTTTCCAGCAGCTTATCGCCTTTTCGCATTTGCACGAACTCTTTATCTGCGGCGGCTTCCATCGCTAAATGAAACGTTTCGGGACTAGGTTGATTGAGCTTGAGAGGTGCTAACAAAAACCTACCTATAGCCAAATTTTGCGCTTGCTTGGCGATCGCCGCGGCTTTAGTTAAATCTTGATTAGCAGCTTCTAGAACGTCATGCACAACGCGATCTTCTTGACTTGTTAGCTGAAACCAAAACCAACCTCGCTCAAAAGCACAAGCAAAAGTAGCGATCGATAATCCTAAGAGCGGATACATTACCGGACCGCCTGCTACAAATAGATCGTACACTCTAGACATAATTTAGAAAATATTAGCTATGCCCAATATCTAGCGCTGATAGCAGACACGAGCTATTTATTACGATAATTTAAAAGTGTGGATTTTTCTTGAAGCTGATTCCACCTGACAATAGAAAAAACACTTAATAGTTATAAATAATTCTAATATGGCAAGAGATTTACGGGGATTCATCAAACAGCTAGAAGCAAGAGGACAGCTAAAGCGAATTAACGCCTTAGTCGATCCAGACCTAGAAATTGCCGAAATTTCTAACCGGATGTTGCAAAAAGGCGGTCCAGGTTTGCTGTTTGAAAACGTTAAAGGTGCAGATTTTCCCATAGCAGTCAACTTGATGGGGACTGTAGAGCGAATTTGCTGGGCGATGAATATGCAGCAGCCAGAGGAACTAGAAGACTTAGGCAAAAAACTAGGAATGCTGCAACAACCCAAGCCACCCAAGAAAATTGGGCAAGCGGTAGAGTTTGGCAAAGTATTATTTGACGTAATCAAAGCTAAACCTGGGCGAGACTTTTTCCCTGCTTGTCAGCAAGTAGTAATTCAAGGCGACGATGTAGACTTAAATCGACTACCTTTAATTCGTCCTTATCCTGGCGATGCAGGTAAGATTATCACCTTGGGATTGGTAATTACCAAAGATTGCGAAACAGGTACGCCTAATGTTGGCGTATATCGCTTGCAATTGCAATCGCATAACACAATGACCGTTCATTGGCTCTCAGTGCGCGGTGGTGCTAGACATTTACGTAAAGCCGCAGAAAGAGGCAAAAAATTAGAAATTGCGATCGCATTAGGTGTAGATCCGTTAATTATCATGGCAGCAGCTACACCTATACCTGTAGACCTCTCTGAGTGGCTGTTTGCAGGGCTGTACGGCGGTTCTGGGGTGAATTTGGCAAAATGTAAGACTGTGGATTTGGAAGTGCCAGCGGACTCGGAATTTGTCTTAGAAGGGACGATTACGCCAGGGGAAGTTTTACCTGATGGTCCTTTTGGCGATCACATGGGTTATTACGGAGGCGTGGAAGATTCGCCTTTGATTCGCTTTCACTGTATGACGCATCGCCAAAACCCAATCTATTTGACGACATTTAGCGGTCGTCCGCCTAAAGAAGAAGCAATGATGGCGATCGCTCTTAACCGCATATATACTCCTATATTGCGCCAGCAAGTATCGGAAATTGTCGATTTCTTCTTGCCAATGGAAGCCCTTAGCTACAAAGCGGCGATTATTTCTATTGACAAAGCTTATCCTGGTCAAGCTAGACGCGCTGCTTTAGCATTTTGGAGTGCTTTGCCGCAATTTACTTATACTAAGTTTGTGATTGTGGTAGATAAAGACATTAATATCCGCGATCCGCGTCAGGTTGTGTGGGCGATAAGCTCCAAAGTAGACCCTACGCGCGATGTATTTATTCTCCCCAATACGCCGTTTGACACTCTAGATTTTGCTAGTGAAAAGATTGGCTTAGGCGGACGCATGGGAATCGATGCGACAACTAAAATCCCACCGGAAACCGAGCATGATTGGGGTGCAGTATTAGAATCTGACCCTGATGTTGCAGCAATGGTAGAAAGACGTTGGCAAGAGTATGGTTTGGCAGATTTGCAGTTAGGAGAAGTTGACCCCAACTTATTCGGCTACGATATGCACAAATAATAATGTTAACTGTTTGGAAATCTCTTAAATTAGCTTATGGCAAGTAAAACCACGAAAGATATCCGCGTTACTGCTACTTCAAGAATATGGTTGTGTGCTACGGCTATGCTGGCAATTTGCATTCCACTTGTTGCAGTTGCACATAGTGGTGGAGCAATTATTCCTTTAGTGGTGATTGCTGGTGCGGCTATTAGTACAGTCGGCGTTTGGGGTGGTTTTAGCGATCGCCTGATGAAATCTTCTTCAGCTAGGACTATTCAAGAAATGGAGCAGCGAATAGCAAATTTAGAAACGATTTGTAGCAGCCAAGAATTGGAACTGCATAGCAAGCTCAAACGTTTGGAGTCAAAAGAGCGTATTTAGTTTAGCTAGCTTTTATGCTTTATTAGGATACGCTTGCAACTTGCCATGAAAAAGCCTCAATCTGTCAAAACTTTAGAAGAACTAGGGCGCGTTCGATTATCTAAAAGCTTTTTCATGCGCGAATTCCTTTACTCGGAAATTTCTCAAATTGAGGGCGTTAAGAATATTCCTGACGACCCAGAACTTGCGATCGCATCTGGAACAAATCTTTGTGAGAATGTACTTGAACCAATTTCTGCTGCTTTAGGCAGAATCAGCATCCGTTCTGGTTATCGTTCTTGCCAAGTAAATGAAATAGGCGCAGAAAATAATAAATATAACTGTGCTAAAAATGAAGACAATTATGCCAAACATATCTGGGATGTCAAAGATGCAAACGGCTACATGGGGGCTACAGCCTGCATTATTGTTACTTCGTTTGTTCCTTATTACGAACGGACAGGAGATTGGACGGCTTTAGCTTGGTGGATTCACGACTTTATTCCTGCCTATGCTGATATGACCTTTTTTCCGAAATATGCTGCTTTTAATATTAGCTGGCATGAAAATCCTCATTATCCAAAATATATTTATAGCTATGTGAACAATCCTCATACTGGAAAACTTAAGGGTTATTTAACTAAACAAGGAATGAGTAACTTTGCTTCTTCACATCAAGAGTTTTATCAAGATTTCCTTGGCGAACTAAAGAATTAGCTATATAGAAGATCCAACTTCAAAAACGTCTGCAGCAGTACGTTAGCGCCCTCAGTACACTGCTGCGGAGAAGTGTATTCATCTTCAGAATGGCTTAATCCAGCAAAACTAGGGACAAAAATCATCCCCATATCAGTAAAACGTCCAATTTCTTGAGCATCGTGTCCGGCGCGACTAGGTAGGTAGCTGTAGCTTAATTCTAATTCTTGACAAACTTGAGCGATGCCAGATTGAATTTTTGGCTCTGCTAGCGTTGGTAATACGTGCAAAGCTTGAGTCATCGTAATTTCTGTTTGAGTTGCTGTAGCAATTTCGGCAAACTGCTGTTGCATCTGTGCAACTAAATTATCTAAATGAGTTTGCGATAAATCGCGCAAGTCTATTTTGAGTTCGACTTTGCCAGGAACAACGTTTACTGCATTGGGTGAAACGGCGAAATACCCCACTGTTGCTACTTGTTCGCCTGGGGTATTTCCTAGTTTATTTACAGCTAATACTATTTGAGATGCTGCAACTAGCGCATCTTTTCTCATGTTCATGGGGGTTGTTCCTGCATGATTCATTCTTCCAGTGACAGTGACGGCAAATCTATACTGTCCGACAATACCTTTAACGACACCAATGCGATCGCCTGTACTTTCTAACACGCCTCCTTGTTCGACGTGCAATTCTACAAAAGCCGCAATTTCTCCTACTCTACGTTTAGCTGTGGAGATTCTTACCCAATCGCCGCCAATTTGTTGCAAACAAGTCTCTATCGCCCTACCATCATTACGGCGATAATATTCTGGATTGGCGATGACGTTACCAGCCATCGCCTTGCAGCCAATTACACTGCATTCTTCATCTGTAAATACTATTACTTCAATCGGGTGGATTAGCCTTAGAGAGTTTTCGTGCAATACTCGCACTACTTCTATACCTGCTAATACTCCTAACACGCCGTCAAAATGACCAGCAACAGGCACAGTATCGATATGAGATCCGGTTGCTAATGCGCCTAAATCCTCTTGCAATCCGGCGTATGTACCGATAATATTTCCCGCTGCATCAATCCGGACAGTCATCCCAGCATCAATCATCCATGACTGCACCAGTTGACGTGCTAGCAAGTCTTCCGGCGTAAAAGCTACTCTACTTACGCCACCGTTGGCTAACTTGCCAATTTCCGCTAGTTGAGCAATACTGCGATTGAGGCGATCGCTGTTTACCAAATTTATCGATGTTGTTGCAGTCATACCGCGTTCAAACTACTTAAAAATCAATGTAAAATTTGCGACAAAAACTTTTTGGTTCGTTCTTCTTTAGGATTGTTAAAAAAGTTAGCTGGTGTTGTATCTTCTACCAACAGCCCATCTGCTAAAAAGATGACGCGATCGGCAACTTCACGGGCAAAACCAACTTCGTGAGTCACGCAAACCATTGTCATACCCGATCTAGCCAGACTTCGCATTACATCTAATACTTCCCGTACCATTTCTGGATCGAGTGCTGATGTGGGTTCGTCAAATAACATTACTTTTGGTTGCATAGCCAAAGCACGAGCGATCGCAACTCGCTGCTGTTGACCTCCTGACAACTGTCCTGGATACTTATTAGCTTGATGAGCAATACCAACTCGTTCTAATAGTTGCATTGACATATCTTCAGCTTTGGCTTTGGACATCCCGCGCAAATGAATCGGTGCTAGGGTGACATTTTTCAACACGGTGAGATGGGGAAACAAGTTAAATTGTTGAAACACCATTCCCACCTCTCGCCGCACCATTTCAATATTTTTTAGGTTGTGAGAAATGTGCATCCCGTCAATTTCAATGCTGCCTTTTTGATAGGGTTCTAGCCCGTTGAAGGTGCGGATAAATGTCGATTTTCCCGAACCAGAAGGTCCCATTAATACAACTACTTCGCCTTTATTAACTGTCAGGCTAACTCCCTTGAGTACGTGGAAGTTATTGCTGTACCACTTTTCTACATCTTTAGCAACAATGATAGACTCTGAGGCTGTTATAGTATTGCCTCTATCTGCTTTAGGTTGAGAATAAGTCATAATTTATGCTCCCGATTGAAAGTCAAAAGTTAAAAGTCAAAAAGTAGAAATAAAAATGAGGTATATAGTAGACTTCTTGCAAAAGTAGGCAACGCTCTGTAAATTGGCAATCCTATCCCCCTGTAGTCCCCCTTGTCTCTATAAATCTGTGTATTTACGGGGAGCTTCCTTTTAACTATTAAGAAATAGGCAAGTCAGTTATTGTTTCTCCAAACCATTTTTGGGAAAGTTGATTGAGTTTTCCCGATTCTCTTAAGTCAGCAACGATCGCATTTACCCGCTGCAATAAATCGTCATCACCGCGTCGCACGCCAATGTGACAGGGAGAGTTTTTCATCACGAACTTGTTATCAATCTGTTTTTCTGGATTGTCCCGCATCAACTTAGCTGCAACTACGTTACCAGTAGCTATGAGTTGAACTTGTCCTGATACCAGTGCTGAAGCTGTCAAACTATTGCTAGCAAATCGTTTTACTGGGAAAGTTCCAGCCGGAATTTTTGATAGTTCCAAGTCTTCCAGCGAACCTTGAGCAACTCCAACTGTGTGTCCTTTTAAGTCTGCTAGAGACGAAACTTTAATACCAGGTCCCCCATAGACACCTGAAAAGAACGGAGCATAAGGCGCGGAAAAGTCAATGATTTTGGCTCGTTCCTTATTTTTACCCAAGCTAGAAATTACCATTTCTACTCGATTTGTTTGCAAAAAAGGAATTCGGTAGTTACCAACTACAGGTACTAGCTCTAACTTGACTCCTAACCCTTTAGCAATTTCACCAGCAACATCAATGTCGTAACCGTGAAGTTGCATATTTGTCCCTACAGAACCAAACGGCGGAAAGTCATCAGGGACAGCGATTTTTACTTTTCCCTCACTCATAATTTGCTTTAATGTTGTGCCTGGATTTGGTACGCCAGGTAAGCTAATAGCAGGCGCAACAGCAGATGTCACCGCCAACGTTTTCACTGAGGAAGATTCGGGCGCAGAACAAGCAGCAATACTTACTGTCACCGCAAAACTTGCCACAAAAAGAGCCAAAGCTTTCAGTAGTTTTTGCGCTCTTCTAGAGATCCCTTTGTTCCAATCTCGACCTTTCCTCATACTTTCTTCTTTATAGCTAAATAATGCCCAACACAACTCATACTTTTAACTTTTGTATGTCATGCTTCCTTCTAATCTTTGGCTCAGGAGCGAAAGAGGATAACACAAGCAAAAATAAATTAATCCAGCAATAGAAAATACTAAAAGACTTCGCAAGGTTACATTATTAATCTGCGCTGCCGCCCGTGATAGTTCAGTAAAACCTATTACAGAAGCCAAAGAAGTTCCTTTAATTACTTGCACTGCGAAGCCCACAGTAGGCGCTATTGAAAGCTTAAGAGCTTGAGGCAAAATCACTAATCTCAGCTTTTTAAAATACCCAAAACCTAACGCCGAAGCTGCTTCCCATTGTCCTTGCGGGATAGCTGCAATCGAACCGCGCCAGATATCTGCTAAAAAAGCACTGGTAAAAGCTGTTAAAGCTAATGTTGCTGCTTGCAAGGGCGATAAATTTACTCCGAGCAAAATCGAAAGCCCAAAAAAGGCAAGGAATAATTGCAATAACAACGGCGTTCCTTCAAAAAATTCCACATACAGCCAGCTAATAGTTTTGAGCCAACCAATTGGGGAAATTCGCATCAACATGACTAAAAAGCCAATAATACCACCGCCAATAAAAGCGATCGCAGATAAGATCAGCGTCCATTTGGTTGCTATCAGTAAATTTGTAAAAATAATTGATACAGTAAATTCGTCCATTTTGACTATCTTCTATACTTGGCAAACTCAAAGTATTTTTTTTCAACAGCGTAAGCCAGTCCTTTGATTAACCAAACGATCGCCAAATAAATTAAAGCGATCGTAAAGTAAATTTCAAAGCTGCGAAAAGTCCGCGCATTTAAGTAGTCACCAGCAAATGTCAAATCTTCGGCAGCTATCTGGGATACAACGCTAGTAAATAGTACCGCCAGAATAATTTGCCCTACTAAAGCTGGATAAATATTTGCTAAAGCTGGAGTCAAGACAATATGACGGAAAACTGATATCGACTTAAATCCTAGTGCTAAACCTGCTTCAACTTGTCCTTTATGGATGCTTTCTACTCCTGCTCGCACGATTTCTGTAGAATAAGCCCCAAAGTTAACTGCCAAAGCCAAAGTAGCGGCTTGCTCTGCTGTTAGTTTTAGTCCCAAATTCGGCAAGCCAAAAAAGATAAAAAACAGTTGAATTAAAAACGGAGTATTCCTAATTGCTTCTACATAAGAAATTGCTAGCCAATTGAGCAAGCGGTTTCCAGAAGTTCTACATACAGCGCCAACAATACCGATAACTAAACCAAAAGCGATCGCAATTAGCGACAATCTAATAGTTACAAGCGCTCCATTAATGAATAAGCCAAGATTATCCCCAATAATAGAGAAGTCAAAAGAGTAACCCATACATCTGTTCAGGGCTAAATATAGTCTTGTAAGATTTGAATACTGTATACACTTTTCTCAAGCAAGATTGTGTAGCGCGATACAACATGGAGCCTAGTAGTTGAAACCGCTAGTCTCTACACAGACGTACTAAGCATATTTGGGGAACTCCAAACGCTCTATAAGTGCAGCGGCAAGCTGCCCATCGCTTAGGAATTCGTATGGATTTTGTTCAGCGACCGAGCGCATCTGATGCATTGCGATCGAAAAACGATCGCCAACAAAACTTCTAGATCGTCTTTTTGTTATTATATAGTACGATATCGTACTATAATAAATAAAAGCCCCAGCAAGAAGTATCGCTGGGATCGAACTCTTGCTGAGTGGCGATTGCTCTATGTGCCGTTAATCTTGCGTCCACACTTGTTTTTTAAAGGTCTGCGCTTGTTGTTTGGAGATCGGGTGATGTTTTGCCGTCACGGAGATTTTTGGGACTGTGGCGGCTTTAATGAGGCTTTGCCGATTTTAGAAAAAGCAGATTTGTGTTTAAATCTGGTACGCTGGGGAAAGATTCGCCAAGTGAATCGAATCGTTACTTCTAGCGATCGCCGCGTGGCACATTGGGGTACATTCAAAGCTACGGGTATATATCTTTAATATTGGTTTGTTGCGGGGTTTGGGCGTTTCGCCGACTTATTTAAAAAAGTTCTACGAAGATATCCGTTAATTCAAGCTTAAAAACGAACAAGTTAGAATAAATAGGCGCGAGTTCTTTTTCCGAGTGAGTTAAAAGCTTTGCGAACAAAAACTCTCAAACGCATACGGCTAATTATCAATCCGGTTTCTGGCGACGACGAGCCTAATTTGCTGAAATTGCCAGAAATTATTGCGGCGATGGAAGCTGAAGGAATTAGAGCCGATATTGCTTTTACAGACCCCAATAATTCCCCAGCTTTGATTGCCCTTAAAGCGATTGAGGAAAATTACGAATTAGTGGTAGTGGCGGGGGGAGATGGTACAGTAGGCGAAGTTGCTAAAGGGTTATTGCGATCCCCTGTGACTTTAGGAATTATCCCTGTTGGTACTTACAACAATATTGCGCGTAGTTTGAGCATTCCCACTGATATCGTGACAGCTTGTCAGGTAATCGCCAACGGTCAAATCAAAAGTATTGATGTGGGTCAAGCTAATAACGAACATTATTTCTTTGAAGCGGCGGGAGTTGGGTTAGATGCGGCGCTTTTTCCCATTGGCGAAGAAATTAAAGGCGGTCGATGGGGACAAATGCTGCAAGCGGTTCGACTCGCCCTAAATTACAAACCGCAACGGCTAAGAATGGAGTTCGACCGCCCCATAGCGGAAGCCCGCGTACCCCTTTTGAAACGGCGGTTTGTGCGGAAAAAGCCCCTTACTAGGCACGAATTGCGGCTTTCTGCTTTGCTCGTTGTAATTGCTAATGGATCGTATTACGGTACTGGTTTTACTGTTGCTCCCGATGCTGCGATCGATGATGGCTTGCTCACAATTAGTATTTTCCGCAACTTTAGCAAATGGCAATTAATGCGTCACTTTTGGTCAATTAGCAAAGGTCAGCGTCAATATAGCCCCAAAATTGAAACTTATCGAGTTGGTGAAGTAAAATTTACCTCTGATGCTAAAATTCCCGTGCATATTGACGGTCATCCGATTGGAGAATTACCCGTAACTCTCAAAGCCGTTAAGGATATGCTTAAAGTAATCGTGCCAAAAACTACTGTGATTTTACCTGTCGGTGAAACTTAGGGGTTTGAAGGTAGATAATCATTGCAGTTGCGATCTCTGACAGTTTAGATATAGAAGTATGAGTCATTTGTTTTAGTATATTGATATTAAAACTTACTTTAAAAATCTGTTAAATAAATTTTAGATAAAGTAGCCTTATATCAACTAATCCGTCTCTATAAAAGAATAATTTAATAGTCAATAACAGAAGTTTTCTATGTTTTGTTATTTTTAGTTTGGTCTATCCAAACTACAAGAAAAATTTGCCCTGAACCATTTTTGCACGCGAAAAGACAAGGTTCATCGTAATACTCATAAACCTCAATAATTTCAATATTTCCTAAAATATTCAATTGTAGAGAATTACTCATGGCAATGTCTCGTCTGGAATACTGATAATTTGAAAGATAGCCCAAGGGCTAGTATCTTTATATAGCCACCAAGTATGGTGAGATTTGCCCGTTCTTGTTGAAGGCGTATTTTGTATTAATCCCAAATCAGGAGTTAAATTACCCAGAGCAAGCTTCATGTTTTTGAAAGCAGGAATCCTTTTAGGCGCTCTACGCACATCATCTATCGACCTAAAAATAGACACTCCACATGCTTGACATTCTATCGCCCCTTTAAAATAAGATTTGTTAGGGCTTAGAGCTTGTTTCTAAATAAATATTGAGTTGAAGGTTTGTTGCTGAATGCTGGTACGAGGATAGAAATGTAGTTCTTGCGGATTGAGAAGATGCTTAAGTCTTATCCGAGCGACCTGACGGATGCT